>JBCCXD010000001.1:0-615115 GCA_039192165.1 Pseudomonadota bacterium
AAGAACTGGACCGCGCGGAAGCGCCTGTTATTTTTGTGGCGCGGGATGACAAGCGTCTGGCGGCCATGGCGCAGGCCCTTGAGGTGACGCGCCCGGAACTGCCTCGTCTGGCATTTCCTGCCTGGGATTGTCTGCCCTATGACAGGTCTTCACCCAACCCGGATCTTTCCGCAGCACGAATGGCAACGCTGGCAACACTTGCTCAGGGCGCACTGCCCGGGCCCTTTGTGCTGCTCACCACTTTGAACGCGTTCTTGCAGAAAATACCCGCGCGTCGTGTTTTGCGCGAGGCCAGTTTCACGGCGCAGGTTGGCGGGCGTGTGGATGAAGGGGCCTTGCGTGCTTTCCTTGTGCGAATGGGGTTCGTCCAGGCGCCGACGGTCACCGAGCCCGGCGATTACGCTGTGCGCGGCGGGATAATCGACGTCTATCCACCAGGGGATACGGGGCCCGTGCGCCTCGATCTGTTCGGGGACGTTCTCGATGGCGCGAGACGCTTCGACCCGATCAGTCAAAGGACAACAGAAAAACTCGACAAGGTGGAATTGTCGCCGGTTTCCGAGGTGATCCTGGACGAGGCAGCAATTCGCCGCTTCCGTCAAAACTACCGGATCGAGTTCGGGGCAGCAGGCACCGATGACCCGCTCTATGAGGCGGTGAGCGCGGGGCGCAAACATGCCGGGATGGAGCATTGGCTGCCGTACTTTCACGAGACTTTGGAAACCCTGCACGACTATCTGCCAACCGCGTCTGTCGTGTTCGACGACCAAAGCCAGGCCGCGGAAATCTCCCGTTGGGAGGGTATTGCTGATCAATTCGAAACTCGCCGCAGCGCGCTTGATCAGAAAGGGCGCATGGACACGGTGTATAAACCCGTGCCCCCGGATGCGCTTTACCTCTCTCCGGATGCGTCTGCGGCGCAGCTGGACGGGCGGCGCGTGGTACGGCTTGCTGTTCTGCCCCAAGCAATCGGGCAGGGAGTGGTGGATGCGGGGGGGCGTATTGGAAGATCCTTTGCGCCCGAACGGCAAAGCGGCGATATCAACCTCTTCGAAGCGCTTGCGGCGCATATCCGCGAGAAACGCAGCTCGGCGCAGGTTGTGGTTGCAAGCTGGTCCGACGGGGCGCGCGAGCGTTTGTCCGGGTTGCTTGAGGATCAGGAGATTGCAGATGCGCGGCCGATCGCACGGCTGTCAGATGTGCCGTCCGGAACCCAAGGGGTCTTTTTGCTGGTCTGGCCACTCGACCAGGGGTTTGAAGGCCAGCGTGCGGATGGCACACGGCTGGTTGTGATCTCTGAACAGGACCTGCTCGGAGACCGGCTGATCCGTAAGGCAAAACGCAAGCGGCGTGCAGAGAATTTCCTTCAGGAAGCGACCAGCCTCAGCGCCGGAGATCTGGTGGTGCATGTTGATCACGGCATCGGGCTCTACAAGGGGCTGGAAACTGTGAAAGCCATGGGCGCCCCGCACGAGTGTCTGGCACTCGAATACGCGGGTGGAGACCGGCTGTTCCTCCCCGTGGAGAACATCGAACTTCTGAGCCGATACGGGCAGGAAACCGGTTTGCTTGACAAGCTCGGTGGCGGTGCCTGGCAAGCCAAGAAGGCAAAGCTGAAAGAACGCATCCGTGAGATGGCGGACAAGCTCATCCGGATTGCAGCGGAACGCGCTATGCGGCGCGCGCCGATGTTGGAGCCGCCCCCCGATATGTGGGAGGCGTTTGCAGCGCGTTTCCCGTACCAGGAAACCGATGACCAGCTGAACGCCATCGAAGACGTGTTGCGCGACCTGAACGCGGGAACACCCATGGACCGGCTGATATGCGGAGATGTGGGCTTCGGCAAAACCGAAGTGGCGATGCGGGCTGCTTTCGTTGCCGCGCTTTCGGGGGTTCAGGTAGCTGTAATCGCGCCCACCACGCTTCTGGCACGTCAGCATTTCAAGAGCTTTTCTGAGCGTTTCCGGGGCTTCCCGCTGGAGGTGCGCGCGCTGTCGCGTTTTGTGTCTGCTAAGGAAGCTGCTGATACCCGTAGCGGATTGGCAGCGGGCACGGTGGATATTGTGGTGGGGACTCACGCGCTTCTCGCCAAACAGGTGAAATTCCACAATCTTGGCCTGCTTGTCATAGATGAGGAGCAGAAATTTGGCGTCACCCACAAAGAACGTCTGAAGGAGCTGCGCTCGGACATTCACGTGCTTACGCTGACGGCCACTCCGATCCCGCGCACGCTACAGCTCAGCTTGTCCGGAGTGCGGGACCTGTCGATCATCGGCACGCCTCCGGTCGATCGATTGTCGATCCGAACATATGTGCAGGAGTTCGATGGCGTCACGATCCGAGAAGCATTGCTGCGCGAACACTACCGGGGGGGACAGTCTTTTTTTGTAGTTCCTCGCATCAAGGACATCCCGGATATAGAGGAGTTTCTGCGCGATCAGGTTCCTGAAGTCAGTGTCGTCGTTGCACATGGCCAGATGGCTGCGGGTGAGCTCGATGACCGCATGAACGCGTTCTACGACGGCAAATTCGATGTGCTTCTGGCGACAACTATCGTCGAGTCAGGGCTCGATATTCCAACAGCGAACACGATGATCATCCATCGCGCAGATATGTTTGGGCTGTCGCAGCTTTATCAGATCCGGGGGCGTGTCGGGCGCTCGAAAACGCGCGCCTATGCATATCTGACAACCAAGCCGCGCGCCCCAATGACGCCTCAGGCGGAAAAAAGGCTTCGGGTTCTGGGCGCGCTGGAGAGTCTTGGGGCAGGGTTCACACTCGCGTCGCAAGATCTCGATATCCGAGGCGCTGGCAATATACTGGGCGAGGAACAGTCCGGCCAATTTCGCGATGTTGGGTTTGAACTCTACCAATCCATGCTGGAGGAGGCGATTGCCAAGATCAAAGCCGGCCAAATGGAGGGGCTGACGGAAAGCGACGGGCAATGGGCGCCACAGATCAACCTTGGTGTCCCGGTTCTTATCCCTGCGGATTATGTCCCGGACCTTGACGTTCGGCTTGGGCTCTACCGCAGGCTGTCGCAGCTGACTTCCAAGGTGGAGCTTGAGGGATTTGCTGCTGAGCTGATCGATCGCTTCGGAAAACTGCCCAAGGAGGTCAATACCCTTCTGCTCGTGGTGCGTATCAAAGCGGAATGTAAAAAGGCTGGAATTGCCAAGCTTGATGGCGGACCGAAGGGCGCTACGGTCCAGTTTCACAATGACAAGTTCGCAAATCCAGCGGGCCTTGTGGCCTTCATCCAGGACCAGCGCGGTCAAGCCAAGGTGAAAGACAACAAAATCGTGGTGCGCCGGGACTGGACGCGGGACAGTGACCGGATCAAAGGAGCCTTTGCGATCGCGCGCGACTTGGCGCATCAGGCGAACAACAAAAGCAGCGCCTCAGCCTAGGCTGGCGCCTCATCCCGGCTGCCGAGCACGCGCATGATTGCGTAGGCCGTGAGCGTGAGCAGGACGATCCCGGCAGCGATCGGAGTAGGGGTGCCGTTGAACTGCATGGCGAGCGGGATTGCAAATATGACAGAGCCGACGGTTGAGACCGAACCGACAACAGAAGCGGTAAGGCCCGCGATATGGCCCATTGGCTCTAACGCGATTGCATTGAGGTTGCCAAGCGTTAGACCCAGCATGAAAAAAATGCTCATTGTCCAGACCACATAGGCGGCGAGGTAGGGCCCTGCTGATAAAGGAAGCTGCGTGGAAATAAAGAAGGCACTGGCCATAGCTATTTGCATTGCCAACGCGCCGCGCACGACCTTGCGCATACCAAAACGAACGACAACCTGCGCATTCACGGCGCTTGAGGCGGCTGCAAAGAACGCGATAAGCGCAAACCAGAGATGGAAGACCGCCCCCTGTCCGAAAGTCTGATCAAAGATCTGCTGCGTTGAGGAGAGCACCGAAAAAAGGCACGCCATTGCAAGGGTTTGTGCTGCGATTGTAAGGTAAACTACACGGTTTGACAGCACCTCTTGCAATCCCTGCCACAGCAGGTTGAGTGTAAAGGGCCGCCGTGCGGAGGGGGGCAGTGTTTCGGGTTGACGCAGCCAGAGCCATCCCGCCGAAATGAACGAGAACAGGATGAATGCGGCAAATATACCGCGCCAGCCACTTAATGCGATGATGCCCGCTCCGAGCGTTGGGGCCAGTGCCGGAACAATTGAGAAGACTATGAACACGAACGACATGATCCGTGCCATTTGTCGCCCAGAATAAAGGTCCCGGACGATTGCAACCGCCGCCGTGCGGGGCCCGGAACTTCCGAGGCCCTGCACTGCGCGCCCCAGCAGCGCCAGCTCCAGTGACTGCGCCGCCCATGCCAGCGCCGCACCGGCGCAATAAAGCAAGGCGCCCCAGAGGATAATGGGGCGCCGCCCATATGCATCAGACAGAGGCCCGGTAAACAGGGTGCCCACACCCATGCCAAAAACGAAGCTCGTAATGATCAAAGCGGCGCGATTGGGGTCATCGGGCGTCAGCGTCTCGGCAATCTCTGGCATCGCGGGCAGCATTGCGTCGATAGAGAAAGCGATGGTCGCGAACAGCATCGCAATCAGAGCGATAAACTCGGATGTGGAAAGGCGTTTGACGGGGGTCATTCTTCAGATTTTTCTTGCGCGGACAGTTCATCGATGACCTGAACCCAAAACTCCGTGTCCTGTGCGCCCGGGACCACATGCTGATTGGCAATTATGAAGCACGGCACACCTGTCACACCGCGATCTCGGGCATGCTGATCGCGCGCGCGAATGTCATGGCGATCCCCGTCGGATGCGAGCAGACGGTCTACCATGTCGCGCTCCATCCCAATCTCGCCGGCAAGACGCGACAAAACCGAGGGGTGTCCGATATCGCGACCTTCGTTGAAATAAGCTTTGAAAAGCCTCGAAACCATTGCGGTTTGTTTTCCTTCTAGTCCGGCCCAATGGATAAGACGGTGCGCGTCGAGCGTGTTCGGTGTGCGTTCAATCGCTGGAAAATCGATCCCGAGCTTTAGTCTTTGCGCGCGCTCGACGATTGGGGCATAGGCCCGCGCTGCACCAGTCTGACCGCCAAACTTTGTCTCCAGGTAATCCACGCGGTCCATACCGTCTGCGGGCATATCGGGGTTCAATTGAAACGGATGCCACTCGATTTCAAACGGGTGGTTGGGACGCTGTTCCAGAGCGCGGTCGACATAGGTTTTGCCGATATAGCACCACGGGCAGATCGGATCAGAAAGAATGTCGAGCTTGATCATCAAAGGGCCTCGAATGTGCGGCGCAGCGCTTTGCGGTTCAGTTTGCCGTTGGCGTTGTGCGGCAGACTTTCACAATGGATGAAAACACGCGGTTGTTTGTAGCGTGCCAGATTGGCTTCCGCGTGCGCCCGCAGGCGCGCGTCGTCAAGGGAAAAGCCAGTGTAAAAAAGCGCAATCACCTGTGCATCTGCTTTGATTTCCACCGAGGTCGCAGCGCATTCGCCGAGACCGGGCAGGGTTGCAAAGGCGGCTTCCACTTCCAAGGGCGCAACACGGTAGCCGCCGGCATTCATCATATCGTCATCGCGTCCCAGATACTGTACGGCGCCGTCGGCCCGCATAATTGCCCGATCGCCCGTGTCGAACCACGCGTCCTGATGACGGGGCGTTTCGGTGTCGGGCGACGTAAGGTACCCCAGCATCAGGCCCGGGTCCCGGCGGTGTATGCCAAGCGTACCAGGGCTCCCAAAGGGCAGGGGCCTTCCTGCCGGATCCAATACAGCGACACGTCGGCCTTGCTGAACGTAACCGGCGTATCCGTCGGGCGCCTGTCTGCCTGGGTGTGCTGAGATGTAGGTGGAGCATTCCGACATCCCGAGCGCCTCGTAAATCTCGGTGTTTGTTGCCGATTTCCACGCAGCGCGCAGACGCGGTGACAGAGCCTCCCCGGCGCTTAACACGTGACGCAGATCTGGCAGGGAGATGCGGTCTCGCGATTTCAGCATCTGTCTTAAAACACCAGGGGCTGCGGCAAGGATTGTGGCGCGGGATCGCGCCAGCAGCTCGGGCAGCTCGGGGTTCGTAACCTCGGCGGTTCTGATCAGAGCTGTTGCGCCGTGCGCCCAAGGGTCCAGGAGCCCGACACCCAGAGTGTATGTCCAGTTAAATGCTCCTACGTGAAACACTCGGTCTGCGCCAGACAGCCCATACCAGCCCTCATACATCATACGGCGCGCCCAAATCGCACGATGCGCGTGAAGAACAGCGCGCGGAGTTCCGGAGGAGCCGGAGGTGTATATGATATAGCCCGGCCGGTTTGGGTCACCCATGTGCGGTGCGCTTTGAGCGGTCGAACTTCTGAGTGCTTCCGGTGAAACGCACGTGACATTTTCTGGTCGGGGCAACCCCGGCTCAGCAATGCAAAGCAGAGGGGCAAGGTCACGGGCAATCCAATCAACCTCCCGCTGTGTCAGGGCTGCAGATGTCGGCACCGGCACAAGGCCTGCCCAAAGCGCTCCCAGATACACGATCGGGAAATCAACGGTATTTCCGAGCCGCAGTAAAACTCTGTCCCCGGTGTTCAGCCCGGCGGCGCGGAGCCCGCCCGCGGTGCGGCAGACGGCTTCCGCAATATCCCTATATAGCCAGACCTCGACCTTCTCCGGGCCATGGACTTCCAGCGCTGGTTTGTCGGCGCAGCTTCCGACCTGTCGCAGGACATAATCTGCAAGGTTGAACGAGCTGGGGGCCGGTTCTGGTGCGCCGCTATCAAATATGCCGGTCATTGGGCTCTGCTAGGCCGCACGACAGACCATTGCAAGGCCCTGTGGTTTTCCCCTAAATGCAGCGCATGTCCGATCCGAGTAAAGAACCAAGCCTGATCCGTCTGGCGCGCGAAAGCGGCGACACTTCACCAGTGGAGCCTTTGAATCTCGGCCAGCGCGTGCGCGACCTTCGCAAAGCGCGCAGCTGGACGCTGGAACAGGCCGCCGGGCAGGCAGGTCTGGCGCGCTCGACCTTGTCCAAGATCGAAAACGGGCAGATGTCGCCAACATACGAAGCCCTCAAAAAACTTGCCGAGGGGCTGGAGATTACGATTCCGCAACTGTTCACGGCTCCCAGGAAGGCGCAGGTGAACGGGCGCATGGTGGTCACAAAATCCGGCGAAGGCGAAGAACACCCAACAGCGACTTACGAACACGAGTTGCTGGCTGCATCTCTGACCAAGAAAACGATGCTGCCTTATCGCGCACGTGTTCGCGCACGTGCGTTCGAAGAGTTCAACGGGTGGGTTCGCCACGACGGCGAAGAGTTTCTGTACGTCCTAACCGGCGCCATCAAGCTGATCACAGAGTTCTATGAACCCGTGGAAATGCGGCGCGGCGACAGCGCATATTATGACGCCTCTATGGGCCATAACGTGATTTCGGTGAGCCAGGAAGACGCCATGATCCTTTGGGTAACCTCGCTGAGCGCGGACTGAACTTCGAATCTCCTGATTTCGATCTGTCACAAGGTTTGAACCTTCCTCGAGTTTTCAACATGGTTGCATACGTATGCAAGACTGTGCTCTTTGGGGGCAGGGGCTTTGTTTCGAGCCCCCCGGAGGAGATAGGCACATGACACCCGGTGCTGCGATCAAGCAAAAGATTACGTCCCGCACCCCGGTTTGCGGAACCTTCCTCAAGACCCCGCATCCAATTATGATCGAGATCATGGGGCAGGCCGGTTACGATTTTCTCGTACTGGATGCCGAACACGCGCCCTTTGATCGGGGAACAATCGACACGCTGATGATTGCAGGTCGGGCTGCCAATATTCCGCTCATCGTGCGCGTTCCTTCCGCAGGGCCGGACTGGATCATGGCAGTGCTTGATGCGGGCGCTGCCGGGATCATGGTGCCCCATGTGAACGACGCAGCCTTTGCGTCTGAGCTTGTGCGCGCGACCCGGTATGGCGCCTGGGGGCAGGGCGGACGCGGGTTTGCCGGCACTACAAGGGCGGCAGACTATGCCCAACGCAGCCTATCTGAGCATTTCGGAAAAACCCCCGGGGAAGTGACCCTGATTTGCCAGATTGAAGATCCCCCGGGTGCCGAGGATTTCGAAGCGATTGCGAATGTTGACGGTGTTGATGCGCTTTTTGTGGGCCGCGCGGACCTCGCAGTAGGCTATGGGAAGTCGGACTTTTTTGATCCTGATATCGGACAGAAGACACTCAATATTCTGGGTGCCGCAGGTGCGGCGACCGGTTTGTACTGTGCGCCAGGCGAAGATATTGCACCGCTGAAATCAGCCGGAGCATCTGTCTTCGTTATTGGCTCGGACCATACCTGCCTTAAACGCGCCGCCGCGGGTGATATTGCAGCCGTCAGCGCGCTGAAAACACAAGGGAAAGATGCGTTATGACCATCGAATACATCAAGCGTGGAAAGCCTGAAGCGGAACGAGCCGAGGATGATGCGAAAGTACGGGCAACCGTGGAAGCTACGCTATCGGACATCGAGACGCGCGGGGACGCTGCAGTTCTTGAGCTGAGCCAGAAGTTCGACAACTACACGCCTCAGAGTTTTCGGCTGAGCGCTTCAGAGATTGAAGCCGCGATGGCGCGCGTCTCGGATCAGGATATGGCCGATATCAGGTTTGCGCAGGACCAGATTCGAGGCTTTGCCGAAGCGCAGCGTGCGTCCATGACCGATATAGAGATTGAGACCCTTCCCGGTGTAATCCTTGGCCACAAGAACATTCCTGTTCAATCTGTGGGCTGTTACGTCCCGGGCGGAAAGTTTCCAATGGTCGCGTCGGCACATATGTCAGTGCTGACAGCGTCCGTCGCAGGTGTGCCGCGCATTATCGCTTCCGCACCTCCGGTAAACGGTGCTCCGCATCCGGCGATTGTGTCAGCGATGCATCTGGGCGGTGCACATGAGATTTACGTCATGGGCGGCATTCAGGCCGTGGGCGCCATGGCGATTGGCACCGAAACAATTCGACCTGTGGACATGCTTGTTGGTCCGGGAAATGCCTTTGTCGCGGAAGCCAAGCGGCAGCTGTTTGGACGCGTTGGAATCGATTTGTTTGCAGGACCAACTGAAACGATGGTGATTGCGGACGAAACAGTCGATGCAGAGATGTGCGCAACCGATTTGTTGGGGCAGGCGGAGCACGGCTATAACTCGCCGGCGGTTCTTGTGACGAATTCCCGAAAGCTGGCCAAAGAGACGCTGCTCGAGATTGAGCGCCTACTGAAAATTCTTCCGACCTCGGAAACCGCATCGGTGAGCTGGCGCGACTATGGAGAGATTGTACTGTGCGAGAGTTACGACGAGATGTTGTCTTTTGCCAATGAGATAGCCTCCGAGCACGTCCAGGTCATGACGGACCGGGATGACTGGTTTCTCGAGAAAATGCACAGCTACGGAGCCTTGTTCCTTGGCCCGCGCACCAATGTTGCCAACGGTGACAAGGTGATCGGTACAAACCACACGCTGCCGACGAAGAAAGCGGGTCGCTACACCGGGGGGCTGTGGGTAGGCAAATTCCTAAAGACGCACAGCTACCAGAAAGTCGTTTCCGATGCGGCTGCAGCCGAGATCGGCGCTTATGGATCACGTCTGTGTATGCTGGAGGGGTTCGTCGGGCACGCTGAGCAATGCAATTTGCGGGTCCGGCGCTATGGCGGCCAGAATGTGGGATATGGACAGGCTGCCGGGACCGGAGACCTCGGTTAGCGCATTGCTGAAAAGCTTCGCGAGGAAAGGGGTCAAGGATTCACTTTGCTGATGAGATTGTGGCGATACTCGATGGTTTTGGCGCGCCAGAACGGGACCAACATCAACCCAGTTGTGGTGTCATCAACCCATGTATCTCCTTGCCTGGCCTGAACTGTCCAACTGCACTCCATGTTGCCGCGTTTGACAACTTTCAGCCGGCACTCTTCTGAGAGGCCAAATGCAAAGCACCTAAGGGCGTCTTCTTGGGAAGCGAAATGCTCGTGCCATCCAGCAAAGCCGACCTGAAACTCACCACCGTTGGCAGAGATCGAGACATCAAAGCTCTCATTATTTTGGCATGTGACGATGACATGAGCATCGCCGACATCGACCTTGTAGCCTGTGTAGCTCTCCAGCCTTGCGAGGATTGCATCGCGCCAATGTTCCAACTGTCCGCCTGATTGGTGAGAACGTTAATGCTGTGCACTGTGTAAGCATCTCTATTGCGTGTACAGCTTTCTTCTTTCCTCGTGAAACCCGCGGTCGGCTTTTCTGCCTTCATTCACTTTCGCTTTGTTTACTGTCATGGATCGTTTGAGGGGAGAGCGGCATCTCTGAACGGTAAAAAACGGGAATTTCGTCTGTGCGGCCGTACCAATGATTATCTCATAATCAGTATTATGTAACTTTTGACATTTATATGCCTATGGCTAACTTTGGCGCCCAGACGCAACGGAGCGCCTTGTGATCATTGATATTTTAAACGGTCCTAACCTCAATCTGCTGGGCATTCGCCAGCCTGAAGTATACGGATCCACAACCCTTCAGGATATAGAAGCGCTGTGCGCCGAAAAGGCTCAGATCCTAGGCTTGGACATCCGCTTCGCCCAAACAAATCACGAAGGCGAACTCGTGGACTTGATTCACAAAGCGCGCGGGACAGCCGACGGGATCATTCTGAATGCCGGCGCGTATACCCATACATCGATTGCAATCCACGACGCTTTAGCTTCGGTGGAACTCCCTTGTATTGAAGTCCATTTATCGAACATCCACGCCAGAGAACCTTTCCGCCATCGTTCCTATGTGACACCGGTGGCGACCGGGTTGATCTGTGGCTTCGGTGCCTTGGGGTATGCCATGGCACTCGACGCTGTCGCTGGGATGTTGCCGACCGCTTCATGAACGGCCAACATCTCTCTGAATTGATGGATAAAAAGTCCATCGAAGAGGTTTGGGCTCTGCATTGCAGATATATGCGATCCTTCGGCTTTGACAGGCTCCTTTATGGCTTCACACGCTTTAAGACCGAAAACTCTTTCGGTGATCGCCAGGATGCGTTGATCCTCAGCAACCATGATCCTGCCTATCTGGAGATCTACTTCGCCGACGATCGGTTCCGGGACGCGCCCATGACCCGCTGGGCAGAACATAACGCCGGCGCGTGCAGCTGGTCAGTACGCGAAAGACTTGCGCAAAACGGGGAGCTGACCGAGAATGCGAAGCGTGTGTTGCAGCTGAATGAGGAATTTGGCGTAAACTGCGGTATAACAATAAGTTTTAAGGATCTTGCGCCAGGCGGTTTTGGCGCAATTGGACTGACCGGAGCGACGGAGCTTTCCCAAGATGACGTTGACCGGATCTGGGCTCGTCATGGCGACGAGATCCTCTTATGCAACAACGCGATGCATCTTCGGGCGCTCACCCTGCCCTCGCCAAACCGCAACCGTTTAACCGACAGGCAGCGCGAAGTACTGGAATGGACTGCCAATGGAAAAACAGTTTCTGAAGTGGGCGCGTTGATTGACCGCAAACCGGCAACAGTTGAGAAGCATCTGCGACTTGCGCGCGCAGCTTTGAACGCAGAAACGACTGCACAAGCTGTCCTAAAGGCTTCTGTTCAAAACCAAATTTTCATGGATACGCTTCGCTGACTCAAAAAATAATTGGCTGGTAAGGAAATCCGCACTTTCCTTACGCATGGGAAGGTGGCAAATTCGTGAAGTTCCGTGAGTGGTGGCTTTGGCCATGGAACCAGTCGTAAGTGGGGCACTACGTATTTCTTGTGACCACTGAAGACACGCCGGCTGCAATCGGGTATTTTAACCGGGCGTAGCCGGCACCTCGAACCGCGGGTTTTTCATCCCCAATGAGCCCGGATTGTTCGGAAGCGGCGTTCGCATAAAGCGGACGCCGCTCTCCGTTTGCGCAGGAATTCGCGCCTATGAGAGGACGTAGAATAGCTTGTAAACAGCCACTTACGATCTCTTCTTAGTGCGAGGCGCGATCATGCATTCATAGTCTTGGCGACTTCTGCGGCAAAGTCTTCTTCGACCTTCTCGATACCTTCACCGACTTCCATGCGGACAAAACCCGTGACCTCAACGCCCGCCTCTTTGGCCGCATCTGCGACAGTCAAATCCGGGTTAACCACAAAGGCCTGCCCCAGAAGGGTGACTTCCGACAAGAATTTCTTCATGCGGCCAATGATCATTTTCTCGATCACCTGTTCGGGCTTGCCCGACTCACGTGCGATGTCGATCTGCACCTGACGCTCTTTTTCGACCACAGACGGATCAAGATCTGCTTCGGACAACGAGGCCGGGTTTGCAGCAGCGATATGCATCGCGATCTGCTTGCCGATACCGTTGTCTGTGCCAGAGAGAGCCACCAGCACCCCGATCTTGCCCATATCCGGCGCTGCAGCATTGTGGGTGTAGCTGATCACGCTCTCCCCCGAGAGTTTTTCCATCCGGCGCAGCGTCATATTCTCGCCGATCGTAGCGATCTTGTCGGTCAGCGTGGCTTCTACGGTTTTTCCGTCGACATCCGCGGCTTTCAAGGCTTCGACATCCGCGACATTCAGGGCGGCGTTGGCGAAGGACTTCACCATTCCCTGAAATTCGCTGTTTTTGGCAACAAAGTCAGTTTCCGAGTTCACCTCAACTGCCACAGCGTTACCACCGTCAACTGCAACAGAGACCAAGCCCTCTGCAGCTGTTCTGCCAGATTTTTTTGCAGCCTTCGCGAGGCCTTTGGTGCGCAGCCAATCAACGGCTGATTCCATATCGCCGTCGGTCTCGGTCAGTGCCTTCTTTGCATCCATCATACCTGCGCCGGTTTTGTCGCGCAGCTCTTTCACCAATGCAGCGGTAATCGCCATGTTGGTCTCTCCTGGAAATATGTGGTCGGATGGACCGGAAACTGTGCCGGTCCATATTTCAGTTCCGTATCTGCCCTATCAGCTTTCTGCGGCGGCTGCCTCGGGGGCGGCTTCGGCAACGGCCTCTTCGACGCTACCTTCTTCGAGAGCGCCAAGGTCGACACCGGCGGCGCCCAGTTGGGCGGACATACCGTCGAGAGCAGAGCGCGCTACAAGATCGCAGAAAAGCGCAATCGCTCGCGCGGCGTCGTCGTTGCCGGGAATCACATAGTCAACGCCATCGGGTGAACAGTTGGTATCCACAACCGCAACAACCGGGATGCCCAGCTTGTTGGCCTCTGCGATGGCGAGATCTTCCTTTTTCACGTCAATCACGAAGAGAAGATCGGGCACGCCACCCATTTCACGAATCCCGCCAAGGGACGCCTGAAGTTTGGCCTGGTCACGCTCCATGCCAAGACGTTCTTTCTTGGTAAGGCCCTCGGCGCCCTGCGCCATAGCTTCGTCGATCTCCTTGAGACGGTTGATCGAGTTCGAAACTGTCTGCCAGTTGGTGAGCGTTCCGCCGAGCCAGCGATGGTTCATGTAATACTGGGCACAACGTTCTGCGGCTTCCGCGATCGGTTTTTGCGCCTGACGTTTGGTCCCAACGAACAGAATTCTTCCCCCCTTGGCGACGGTGTCCCGTACTGCCTGAAGGGCCTGATCCAGCATGGGAACAGTCTGGGTCAGATCCAGAATATGTATGCCGTTGCGGTCACCGTAGATGTACGGGCCCATACGTGGGTTCCAACGCTGTGTTTGGTGACCGAAGTGTACGCCAGCTTCCAAGAGCTGGCGGATGTTAAAATCAGGAAGCGCCATGCCTGTCATATCCTTTCCGGTTTGCGCCTGAGAGGGGCCACAGAGCAAACGCTCAACCGGCGGACGTCTTGAGGATGTCTCCCCCAAGGGCCCAAGCCCCTCCTGTGAAGTGCGCGCCGTTTACGCGCTGCGGCATAGGATTGCAAGCCCCAAGGTGTCTGCACCATGCTGGAGTGGCCAAAACGATAGACCTGGAGCCGATTAAATGCCCCTGCCCGCTTTTTTTGACGCTTTTCCTCGCCTGGATATGCCTATTGGCGATGAGACTGTAACGACTCGGGTCATCCGCTCGGATACAGCGCTTGCAGCGTTTTTCATGATCCACACGGATCTTGAATTGCCGCCGCATAGTCACAAGGGCCAATGGGGTACTGTCATCGAAGGCTCGATTAGTCTGAACATGCACGGTCAAACGCGAACGTTTCAGCCCGGTGAAAGCTACGACATTCCGGCAGGTGTTGAACATGCTGCGTTTCTTCCTGCCGGGACGATCGTTTTTGATGTCTTTGAGGAGCCTGACCGGTATCCGCTTCGAAACTGAGTGCTCTGGACCCCTCTGCCGTGCTGTGACACACCAAGCCTATGGCACCAGATATACTATGTATCGGCTCTGTTCTGTGGGATGTCATCGGCAGGTCTGAGCGTCCGATGAAAGCAGGCTTTGATGTCCCTGGCCGGATCACTCGACTGCCAGGCGGCGTGGCAATGAATGTTGCGATGACCTTGCGGAGGATCGGGTTAGCGCCAGCTCTTCTAACGGCGATTGGGAGAGACCCGGAGGGCGACGAGTTGATAGACCGTGCGTCATCGCTTGGTCTCGTGACGGACCATATCCATCGCATCGACGGACCCACAGATCGCTATATGGCGGTCGAAGGTTCGAATGGACTAATCGCTGCCATTGCCGATGCCCACACCCTTGAAACTGCAGGCGATGCGATCCTCAAACCTCTTTCAGATGGCCGCCTTGGGAGTGCCGCCAAACCATGGGCCGGCCCTGTGGCAATAGATGGCAATCTGACCGATGATCTTCTCGCAGAAATCGCAGCAAGCCCCCTTTTCGCCCGCGCAGCGCTTTGCGTTGTCCCGGCTTCACCCGGTAAGGTGCGACGTCTTTTGCCGTTTCTGAAAGCCTCTCGGGCGACGCTCTACGTCAATCTGATCGAGGCCAATCTGATCGCCGATCAACCCAGTCAGACCACTCAGGCTGCGGCGCAAATCCTGCTGGGTCTTGGGGCTTCCCGTGTCGTCGTCACTGATGGGGCAAACCCAGCAACCGATGCGAGCGCCGATCATGACCATACGCTGGCGCCACCTCCGGTGCGCGTGACGCGGGTCACAGGTGCCGGCGACACGTTTATGGCCGCGCATATTGCTGCCTTGACCCAAGGGGCTGGTCCACGAGACGCGTTGGAGGCCGCTGTTCAGGCTGCTGCGACTCATATTTCGACCTGACGGAGGTCTTTATGGAACTTGGTTTCAGCCCGGAAGTTGCTGCCGCGCGCACCAACGGAGACCCGATCGTGGCGCTCGAGTCGACGATAATAACGCATGGCATGCCGTGGCCGCGAAATCTCGAAACCGCGCGTGAGGTGGAAGAGACAGTTCGACACTACGGCGCGGTTCCGGCAACCATTGCTGTGCTGAGCGGTCGGTTGCATATCGGACTGTCTGCGCTTGAACTTGAAACACTCGCGCAAGCGCCGGATGTGGCCAAGCTCAGCCGCGCGGATCTGGCGGTGGCGATTGCGACCGGGCGCACCGGCGCAACAACGGTCGCGGCAACCATGATTGCCGCTCATTTGGCGGGAATTGCGGTATTTGCAACTGGTGGCGTTGGCGGGGTGCACCGGGGCGCAGCAACGAGTTTTGATATCTCCGCAGATTTACGAGAGCTGGCACAGACGCCAGTCACGGTTGTTGCAGCTGGTGCAAAGGCAATCCTCGATCTGCCCAAAACGCTCGAATTTCTGGAAACATCAGGCGTTCCGGTTATCGCATACCGAAGTGATGCGTTTCCGGCGTTCTGGATGCGCGACAGCGGTTTGCCTGCGCCGCTGCGCCTTGATAGTGCCTCCGAAATCGCAGCGGCCATTCGCGCGCGGCAAGCGCTTGGCCTTGATGGAGGCCACCTGATCGCAAATCCAATCCCCGTGGATGCAGAGATTGCCCCCGCCGACATCCTGCCTGTCATCGACGCAGCGCTGGCAGAGGCCGACTTGCAGGGTGTCGCAGCAAAGGAAGTCACGCCATTCCTGCTCGATCGCATTTATCACGCCACCCAGGGGCGGTCGCTTGAAGCAAATATTGCCCTTGTCTTAAACAATGCACGGGTCGGTGCGGAGATTGCGGTGGCACTGAGCGCGGTTGAGTGACGCGTAAGCCTTTGCCGCTTGTACCAAACCGCGCTGCCACTTAGATACAGAGCAAGCCGTCCTGGAATAGACACCGCCTGTGAACCTCGAACCGAACCTTCCGGAAACGCCCCGACGCGGGCCGCTAGGAACTCTGCGCGCCAATTTCCTGACCGGATTGGTTGTCATTGCGCCGATCGCAGTGACGCTATGGCTGATCTGGACGGTCGTTGGGATGATCGACAGCTGGGTACTTCCCTTCATCCCCGATGCATACAATCCATCCGTTGTTCTGAAAGAGAGGTTCGGGATCGATGTGTCGGTCCGCGGCTTCGGCGTTATCTTTTTCCTCTTCTTTACGGTGATCGTTGGTTGGCTTGCGAAAGGATTGCTCGGACGTTCGTTCATCCGGTGGACCGAACAGCTCGTCACACAGATGCCGGTCGTGCGCTCGGTGTATGGCGGACTGAAACAGATCGTAGAGACCGTCCTGTCTTCGTCCAGTACGTCGTTTGAGAAAGCCTGTCTGGTTGAGTATCCGCGCAAGGGCATGTGGGCGATCGCCTTCATTTCGACCAATGCCAAAGGCGAGATTTCTCAGAAGGGCGAAGATGATATGTTGTCGATTTTCCTGCCGACAACGCCAAACCCGACCTCTGGGTTTTTGTTGTTTTTGCCCCGCAAGGATGTGCGCATCCTGGACATGACGGTTGAAGACGCGGCGAAGCTCGTGATCTCGGCTGGCCTTGTCTATCCGTCTGGCGAGGTGCCCAACAAGAAAATCCGCAATGTGAAACTTATGGACTGAGCTGCCACCCGTCAGTCTTCGGGGAAATGGACCGGCACTTTAGAAATCGCGGAATCCGCCACATCATCGTCCCGCAGAAAGGCCGGAATGCGCTCCCCGCGCACATGCAGGCGCTGACTGGCATAGGCTTTCAGGTCCTTGCGCGAAAGATCAGGCTCGCCGCTGTCCGGGCCGAGCGCCTGACAGAGTTGCATGTAGATCACCCGAAGACTTGCGTTTCGCCGCAGCCAGGCTTCGATCTCTGCCGGTCTTCTGGGAGGTTCGTGTCCGAACCAGAGAAACGCAGCCTGTGGATGCGTGTAGCTTTCGCAATGCCGCCAATGGCCAAGACGCGCGCGACGCAAGGGTCGCGCACGGTTGCGAAATGATGCGTCTGACATGGGCCAGATGACCCCTACCCCAAGGATGAACATTGCAAGCAAAACAACCCAGACCCACTGGTCCGACAGCCAGTCCTGCGCTGCAATGAACATCGTGGCCTCCTATCCAGAACTGTCTTCATACCACCAAACATCGGGCTGGAAGCCGATCCAGTCGCCGTAAAGTGGCAGGGTTTCGGGATACTTCAGACGCGCGTCGTGCGCGATGCGAGCGATCGGAGCGTGCCAGATCGGGATCACATAGCGCCCTGCCGTCAGCACCCGGTCAAGTGCGCGCACAGCGGCTACAAACCCTTCACGGTCCTCCGCGACAAGCATGGCGTCAATCATCGCCTCAACGGCGGGTTGGTTGATGCCCGGAAGATTGCGTGAGCCGGGTTCAGTGACGCCGTCTGAGCCCCAGTAAAGATACTGCTCGTTCCCCGGACTTAGCGAAAGCGCCCGGGTGTACCAGGTGAGGTCAAAGTCATAGGCGTCAGTGCGCTCTCGGTACTGAGCGCTATCGACGGTCGCAATGCTGGCTTTGATCCCAAGTCGCTCCAACGCTTGCAGGTACATGTTAACGATCGACTGCACCTCGCTTGAGCCTTGTGGCAACAGGATTTCAAAGGTGAAAGGGGTGCCGTCGGGACGCATCATCTGCCCGTTATCTATAGTGTAGCCTGCCGCTTCCAACTGACTGAGTGCGGTCCGGATATTGCGGCGGTTGGAGGCGCGCCCATCGGATTGTGGCAGGGCATAGCCCTCCAGCGTTCCGGGAAGCAAATCGGCGGCGAACGGTGTCAGCAGGGCCGCAACTTCACCCTCGGCAGGACCGGACGTCATGGCCAAAGGCGAATTTGAATAATAGGACGTGATCCTGGGTTGGGTCCCGCCGTTCAGCGTCTCGTTCACGAACTCGAAATTAAACGCGTGAATCAATGCGTCGCGCACGCGCCAGTCCGCAAAATCGGAGCGCCGTGTGTTCATCGCAAGACCCTTTATCCCTGAGGGCCGCTGGTGGGGTATGATTGATTTTACCACGCGTCCATCCCGGGTCGCAGGGTAATCATATTGAGTGTCCCATTTTGCAGCATTGGTTTCGCGCAGAGATGTCAGGATGCCGCTTTTGAAGGCTTCGAACATAACGCCGCCATCGGCAAAGAACTCCATTCGAATTTCATCAAGGTTTTGGGTGCCACGCCGGAACGGCAGATCTGCGCCCCAGTATTCGGGGTTGCGTGTCAGCGTTAAAAACCGACCTGCTTCAAATTCGGAGATGATGTAGGGCGCAGAGGATATAGGTATGACATCGAGACCGGACGCCTCGAAATCCCGCCCGTCCCATTGTGCCTTCTTGAGGATAGGGCGCATCCCCATGATTAACGCCAGTTCCCGATTGGGCTCATTGAAGGTAAACCGGACGCGTCTGGGACCTGGGCTTTCTGCGGAAGCGACCTGGGCCCAGCTTCCGCGATAGCGCGGGTGCCCCTGCGTGCCGAGGGTCTCGTAGGTCCATAGCACATCCTCGGCGGTAACCTGGCTCCCGTCGGAGAATCGCGCCTCAGGCCGGAGCGTAAATTCCACCCAAGTTCCGTCCGGATCCACCTCGACCGATTCGGCCAACAGCCCGTAAAGAGTGAAGGGTTCGTCGTAGGAGCGCCCCATGAGGCTCTCATAGGCAAGGAACCTGAGTTGCCAGGGAACACGTCCTTTCAAAATGTGCGGATTTAAGCTGTCGAAGCCTCCGACCTCGCCCAAAACCAGCCGCCCGCCTTTCGGCGCGTCAGGGTTTGCGTAGGGCAAAGACACAAAATCCGGTGGTAGTGCAGGTTCTCCATACATAGCGATGCCATGTTTGGGCTCAGCAGACGCCGCTGCCGCATGTATTGCGAGAAACAAAAGGGCCGCAAAGCAGCGCCCGGCTGTTGCGAGGATTGGTGTCATTTCCGCTCAGATCCTCAGGATTCTATGTTCTTTGTCGATTAGACTACCGCCCCGCGATCGATGCGGCAAACTTTTCCCTTGGAAGCCGGAGAATGATTGCTTATAAAGGACTTACTGCTCGATAGGTTTCTTGCCTGTATGAAACCTGCCTCAATGACTTAACGCCCGCCTTGTGCGGGCGTTTTTTTTGGTCACTGTCGGCACAGCACGAATTTCCTGAGTTTTTTGGTTTTTCTCCGTGCCTTTCGCAGTTGCGGCATCTACCCTCTCTGCGAGCGCGTAACGGAGGGAGCAGATCCATGAGCTTGAAGGGCAAAACCGCAATCATCACCGGTTCAAATTCTGGCATCGGGCTGGGTGTCGCGTGGGAGATGGCGCGCGCGGGCGCAGATGTGGTGCTGAACAGTTTTACCGACACGGAGGAAGACCACGCCCTCGCCTCCGGCATTGGGGCCGAAACTGGTGTCCACGCACGCTATATCAAAGCCGATATGTCCAAAGGTGACGAGTGTCGCGCGCTTGTGGAGCAGGCCGGCGCCTGCGATATCCTTATCAACAATGCCGGGATCCAGCATGTGTCGCCCATCGACGAGTTTCCCATCGATAAATGGGACGCGATAATTGCGATCAACATGAACTCTGCCTTCCACACCACAGCTGCAGCGCTGCCGATGATGCGCAAGGCAGGCTGGGGTCGTGTCGTGAACATCGCGTCCGCGCACGGGCTGACGGCGTCACCCTACAAGGCGGCCTATGTCGCCGCCAAGCATGGCGTCGTGGGCATGACAAAGACCGTTGCACTTGAAACGGCGGAGGAACCGATCACCTGCAATGCCGTTTGCCCGGGTTACGTGCTGACGCCATTGGTAGAGGCGCAGATCCCCGACACAATGGAAAAATACAACATGGGCCGAGAAGAGGTGATCAAAAAAGTGATGCTTGAGCGCCAACCTTCGAAAGAGTTCGCCACCGTCGAACAACTAGGCGGAACCTGCGTTTTCCTGTGTTCGGATTCAGCCGCGCAGATCACCGGCACGACGATCAGTGTCGATGGTGGTTGGACGGCGCTCTGAGGAGATCTGATGGCCAAGAAGAAACAGATTAATGTCGCTTTGCAGGGTGGCGGTGCGCATGGCGCCTATACGTGGGGCGTTCTGGATCGTCTGCTGGAAGAGACCGATCTTGAAATTTCCGGCATGTCAGGAACTTCGGCCGGCGCCCTGAACGGTGCTGCGGTAAAGTCCGGTCTGTCTAAAGGTGGATCGCCAGAAAAAGCACGCGACCAGCTGGAACGGCTGTGGGAGCAGGTGGGCGCCCTCACCGACCCGCGGCTTGAGCCATGGTTGAGTATTTTCCCCCCTGCCCTGATCTCTAAGAGCATCGAGTACTCGCCGCTCTATGCGATGAGTGAAAGCTTCAGCCAGATTGTCAGTCCCTATGACACCCCGCTTTCAGAGAAAAACCCACTAGAGTGGATCATTCGCAAGTTCGAGTTCGACAACATTTGCTGCGACAGTGGTCCGGAGTTCCATATCTGCGCCACCAATGTGCGCTCCGGGAAAATTCGGGTTTTCACGCGCGACGAAATATCGGTTGAGGCCATTATGGCGTCCGCCTGCCTGCCTACGCTCTTTAGAGCGATCGAAATCTACGATCCGGACACCAATCGGACTGAAGCCTATTGGGATGGGGGCTATACCGGCAACCCGGCGCTCTTCCCGCTCTATGACCCCGGCCTGCCTGACGATATTGTTGTGATCAACATAAACCCGTTGCATCGCGAAGAACTGCCAACACGAAGTCGGGATATCCAGAACCGGATTAATGAGATCAGTTTTAACAGCTCTCTCTTGCGGGAACTTCGGGCCATCGACTTCGTAAGACGGCTTTTGGAAGACGGCGCGTTGACCAAAGGCAGTATGAAAGATGTGCACATCCACATGATCGCAGATAACGAACTGATGACCCAGCTTTCTGTGGCGACAAAAAACGTACCCAACCCAGCGGTTCTTTCGCAGCTCAAATCCGCGGGACGAAAAGCGGCCTCAGCATTTCTTACCGACCACATAGATGACATCGGGCACCGCGGTACGGTCGATCTCAGGCAGATGTTTGGCTAGGTCGCAGGGTATTCAGCGGTGCGCCCAACCTGCCAAACTCAGGCGAACGCAACAAGTTCTCTGCTCACAAAAAATTCATGTTTCTCAACATATTCCGGCATTTAATTGCTTGAAAACGCTCGATCGCTCACTCAGGATTTCAGTATTTGCTCGCTCCAGTCCAGGACAAGGTTTCACAGATGAAAACACTTCTCGCCGCAAGTCTTCTTATCGCACTGGCCACGCCCTCTGTCGCGTTTGAATTCGCAGAGCGCGACGGTCTTTGGTTTGCCGGCTTCAGACAGAGCGCAAATGGCGAAACCCGTGAGCTTTCGTACACTGTCGATATGACCTTTGGTTTGGGAATGCTGACCATCGATCACGATCCTTTTGGCTTGGACAAGCCTCGGTACAAATGCCGGTATGCCTTTCAGATCCCGAGCGGCAATGAAACCGCTGATCAGATAGTCGCCCTTGGCAATAATTCTGTGGAGTGCCCCGCGCCTGACGGTGTCACTTTTAAGGTGCCTCTTGAGGAGAAGATGGATGTCACCTTTCCCTTCTTCGATCCCGCACCTCTAAGCCTTACGGCACAGCGGCGCCCTCCCTCTGCTCTTGGAACCCTGCCCGCAAATTATGACGTTCTCGGCGTCTCAACGCGTCAAACAAAAGCGCAGATCGAGGCCAATCTGATCGGCGAGCGAGGCTGGTCACTTGTGACCGACGGACGTTACAAAACGCAAACTTTGTCGACAAGCGATGGGCTGAGCCATGCGCATGTCGCAAGCTACCGGTCTGTCGACACGCCTCTGACCAACAGTAGTGGCCTTGAGGTTTTTCCGGACCTGATTGAGGTAACCTTCGCGTCTGCTGCGACGAAAGAAGGTGCAGAAGCTCCGGATGCAGTTGCTATTTTTGTGTATCGCCGCAGCGATTATCGCGCAAATGAGCGCAGCCTTTCGGTACAGGCCATTGCTGATGCTGTTGCGCAGAAATATGGGGCATTCGATCAGAGTGTGGATGCGTTTTCCCAGACCCGCGACTACAATCTTGACGGATCATTCAATCCTGCCTCGTCCACAATCAACACGCGAGCATGCGTCGACAGATCGCGAAAACGCGACTTTAACGATTCTGCCAGGGTTCAAAGCCTGTCCGGCAAGCGGGGTTGGTCCGACTGTGGACCAAGTATGTATTTTGGTGTCTCCACGGATAACAGCGGACAGGTTATCCTTGCCGAATTTTCTTTGGTTGATGACCCAATGGTCGTTGCCGACAGCTTTGCTGCCAACGCGCGTCCGGTCCAACAGGAAGTTCAGAAAGTTCTTGATGCGAATGCCAACCAGGGCGCCGTTCCGGAGCTGTAAGGCGGCCAACTCGCGACACGGGTCCGAGTTGAGAAACCGCTGAAACGCATAAGGTGTCGTTGCCATCGGAGCGTGACGAGGGTCCACCCTGCCCGGCTCTATGAACCCGACAAAAGGACCCTACCGCGAGAAGAAGAAGTCTTCCAGTTCGCGGCGCATACGGATGCGTTCCGGATATTCCCGAAGGAAGACCTCGGGCGGTTTACCTTCCCAGACTTGAGCAAACACCCGCATCTTGTTGCCGCCATAGATCTTGGCCAAGTCTTCGTTGGAATAACCCCGCGCCCAAAGATCGTCGGTAATGGCGGCAAGGATTTTGGCCAGCTCCCCATTACCGGTCGCGCCGCGATTGAAGGCCTCTATCATGTAGCCGCCATCGTCATACATCGCCGCATTCTTGGTTGCGAAGTCCACCACCAGCTCGGTTGAGAACATGTCGTCAGTGGCAATTCCGACGTGATCTACGCCCACCAACTGCACGTAGTAGTCGATCATATCGGCGGCTTGTTCGGGCGAGATGTCTTCGGGCCAGATGCCATCCATCATCCATTCCGTGAAGGTTGGTGACACATAGCCACCTGATTTCGCCGCTCGGATCGCTTCTCCGTCGGGAATTGCCCTGTAGCACCCGCGCGCAGTGCGCTCAGGTTCGTTTGCATAAAGTCCCGCAGGAACGGAATGGGTATAAACGTAGGGCACGCCAGGATAATTTTCGTCCATATAGTCCATAGCGTCGTTTGCTGTTTTGGAGCCCGTATGGCTGAGGTCCAGCAAAATGCCGAAGCGCACCATTTCATCAATCACCGACCTGCCCCATGGCGTCAGTCCGATGTCGCGGCCATTGTAAGCGGCAAGCTGGCCCGAGCCGGTGCGAAAGATATCATTGTAGGCCAGGATCATACTCTTGATGCCCATGTCCTTCAGAACGGCCATTTTCTTGAGATCCCCGTTCAAGATCGTCGCGGTCTGGCTGTTCCAAATTACCGCGGTCTTTCCCTGTAAATGCGCTGCTTCGATATCACGGGTCTCGTTCACAATAAGATAGTTTTCCGGTTGCTGTGCCATCGCAGCACGGAATTGGTAGTGCTGTTCCAGAAGCGTCTCGAAGGACATATCCGCGGCTGCCAGGGTCATCTCATGCCCAGTGATGCCATTGTCGAGTGCGCGTCCAAAATAGGTGTGCAGCTGTTCATACGCCGTCCAGCCCGTGCCATACGGGCTGGCAAGCATGCCAAGAACAATAAGTTTCTTTCACAAACGTCTTGGCTGCGTTCGATGCCCCCCAGGACTTGCTTTCCTCGCTGGCGTGGAGAGACCCAGCGACGCTTAAGGCAAGGACACTTGCAGCAAAAAGCTGTTTCATTTCCGGGACGCCATTTTCGATTGGTGTGAAGCAAAAGTTCCGTCGCAAGCCTTTTTTGCAACCAAAATCCGTCGGGAGAGCGGAAGCAGGCTTCAACTGCCTGGGACCTGTGACGCGTCCAACTCAGTCGGAAAACGGGCTGATGCCGCTCGCAACCCAGCGGCCCGCGCTTTAACCCAGTGCGTACCCTGCCCCGCGCACGGTACGCACAGGATCCTCGCCGCCATGCTGGCACAGCGCCTTGCGCAATCGGCCGATATGAACGTCCACGGTTCGGGTATCGACATAGATGTCGCGGCCCCAAACACGATCAAGAAGTTGCTCGCGCGTCCACACGCGGCCCGGCTTCTCCATAAACGTCGCCAGAAGCCTGAATTCAGTTGGCCCAAGTTTCAATGCATGCTCGTCGCGGAAAACCCGGTGGCTTTCGGCGTCGAGCAAAATGTCATCATAAACGAGCTGTTGTCCGACCGTTGACGGGCGCACCCTGCGCAGCTGCGCCCGCACCCGGGCCATCAGCTCTATGATTGAGTAGGGCTTGACCACGTAGTCATCGGCGCCGGTTTCCAGGCCGCGCACACGGTCGACTTCTTCGGAGCGTGCAGAGAGCATGATAATCGGGATGCTGCGGGTCTCAGGTTTGGTTTTCAGCCGTCGGCAAACCTCGATCCCGGATACCGCAGGCAACATCCAGTCGAGCACGATGATATCCGGCGCTTCCTCTTTGACCAGAACCAGCGCTTCGTCGCCGTTTTCAGCCTGCGCCACCCGAAAGCCTTCGGCCTCCAGGTTGTAGGACAGAACCTCACGCTGCGCCGGTTCATCCTCGACCAAAAGCACCGAAGGCTGTTCAGTTCGCGTCATTTCATCATTCCCCGACGGCGACACTCGTCCGGTCGCTCTTGGGTCGGTCTTCGTCCGGCATTTCCCCGGTCACCATGTAAATGACCTGTTCGGACACCGAGGTGACGTGATCCCCCATCCGTTCAATGTTCTTGGCTATGAAATGCAAATGCATGCAGGCCGTTATGTTGCGCGGGTCTTCCATCATATGGGTCAGGAACTCGCGGAACAGGGCATTGTACATCTGGTCCACTTCCCGATCGCGCAAGATAACGCTTTCGGACATCTCGATATCGAGCTTCATGTAAGCGTCCAGCGCATCGCGCAGCATGCCCTCCACGTCGCGCGACATCCGGCGCAGCGCGGCAAAGGCGTTATCCACTTCCTGCAGCTGCAAGAGCACCGAGGATCGCTTGGCCATATTTTTCGCATAGTCGCCAATGCGTTCAAGGTTGCTGCTCATCTTGATGACGGTCAATACAACACGCAAATCACTGGCCGTAGGCGCTCGGAGCGCAATCACGCGCGCGGCTTCCTCGTTGATCTTGGCTTCAAGGTCATCAACCTGCTGATCGCGCAGCCGGACTGTCTCGGCCAGCGCCTCGTCGCGGTTTTCAAGCGCCCTGGCAGCGTCTGCGATCTGTTCTTCGACGATGCCGCCCATCTTCATGATAAGCGCCTGGATCGCTTCAAGATCACGGTCGAAGGCTGATGCGATATGTGCGTTGTCTATAACCATTAACCTATGCGTCCCGTTATATAGCTTTCGGTGCGTGGGTCTTCGGGGTTGGTGAAAATCTGCCCGGTTTCTCCGTATTCAACCAACTCTCCGAGGTGGAAGAAGGCAGTCCGCTGACTGACGCGCGCCGCCTGCTGCATGGAGTGGGTCACAATAACGACCGAGAACCGCTTTCGCAGCTCGTCGATAAGTTCTTCCACCTGTGCAGTGGCAATCGGGTCAAGCGCCGAGCACGGCTCGTCCATCAGCAGGACTTCCGGGCTTGTGGCCACGGCGCGTGCAATGCACAGCCGTTGCTGCTGACCTCCCGACAGACCCGTGCCGGGTTGATCAAGCCGATCCTTTGCTTCGTCCCAGAGCGCCGCACGGCGCAGAGACTTCTCAACAATTTCGTCCAGATCCGTCTTGCTTCGCGCGAGACCATGAATGCGAGGCCCGTAAGCCACATTGTCATAGATCGACTTCGGGAACGGATTGGGCTTCTGAAAGACCATCCCGACCTTCGCGCGTAACTGTACCGGGTCGACTTTTGCGTCATAGATGTCTTCGCCGTCGAGCAAGATATCGCCCTCGACCCGTGCGACATCGATCGTGTCGTTCATGCGGTTGATGCAGCGCAGAAAGGTCGACTTGCCACATCCAGACGGACCGATGAAGGCCGTGACGGTCTTGTCGAGAATGTCGACGTCGACGTCTTTAATGGCATGGGTATCACCGTAGTAAACCTGCACGCCTTTGGCCGCAATTTTCGAGTCTTCTGCCACGGCTCTCTCCGTCAAACGCATATCGTTCATTGTTACACTCCCTACCCGGTTTACCAGCGGCGCTCAAACTTGCGGCGCAGCAGGATGGCGATGGCGTTCATGACCAAAAGGAAAGCAAGCAAAACGATGATCGCCCCGGAAGCCCGCTCAACGAATGCAGGATCAGATCGTTGGGTCCAATTGTAGATCTGAACCGGCAGCGCCGATGCCGGATCAAAAAAACCTTCCGGCGGCGCAGATGGATACTCGCGCACGAAGGCCACCATGCCGATCAGCAACAGCGGTGCGGTTTCACCAAGGGCCTGTGCCAGACCGATAATCGTGCCCGTCAGAATACCCGGCGCGGCAAGCGGAAGAACATGGTGGAAGACCGACTGCATCTTCGAAGCGCCAATACCGAGCGCCGCGTCACGGATGGAGGGTGGGACCGACTTCAACGATGCCCGTGTCGAGATGATAATCGTCGGCAAGGTCATCAGCGTCAGCACAAGCCCGCCCACGATTGGCGCTGATTGCGGAAGACCTGCAAAGTTGATGAAGATCGCCAGACCCAGGATCCCGAAGACAATCGAGGGAACCGCGGCAAGGTTTGAGATATTCACTTCAATCAGGTCCGTGAGCCGGTTCTTGGGCGCAAATTCTTCCAGGTATATCGAGGTTGCCACGCCGATCGGCAGCGCAAGACACAGGACGACAAGCATCATATAGAACGAGCCCAGAATCGCGACGCCCAGCCCGGCCGCCTCTGGGCGCTGGCCAGAGGCATCAGGTGCGGTGAAAAAGCGCCAGTTGAAACGCGTCTCCAGAGTCCCTTCTTCCAGAAGTAGGTCGGCAAGCTGCAACTGGTCAGGCGAAATGTTCTTGTCGAGTTCCGCCGTTTGCATTGTCACACGACCCTTGTAGTAGCCGTCAACGCGACCACTGGCGAGAAACTCGAAAGTCTGTGTGGTGTCGAGAACATCCGGATTTGCGAGCACAAAATTACGCAGTTGCGCCGGCGCCTCCTTAGAAATCAGGCCCGCTGCATCCTTGGCGCTCAATCCTTCCAACGCAATCCCGCGTTCGGACATTTTGCGTTCCATCGCATCCGCAATCAGAGGTTGGTAGCCAAACGTCGATACCTTCGCCATCTCTGCGCGGTCGCGATTTCCGGTCTTGTCGAGCTTTTCGGATGGAAGCTCGACCTCCAGCACAATAAAGGTCTGCTGGAACGAACTCAGGCCATTCGACAGGATCGATGTCAAAAGGAGCACAAGTGCGAGAATGCCTGTGCATACCGCAGCGAGACCATACATTCGAAACCGGGCCTCAGCCGCGTTGCGTTTCTTCGTGTGCGCGTCTTTGACGAGAAGCGACGACTTTTGCGCTTCGGGTGCAGCGCCAGGAATGCTCGCGTCGGTCATTCGTACTGCTCCCGGTATTTCCGAACGATGTAGAGGGCGAGAACGTTTAGCCCCAGTGTTATGACAAAGAGCGTCAGTCCAAGCGCGAAAGCGACGAGAGTCTCAGCGCTGGCAAAATCGGTATCACCGGTCAGCTGGCTGACGATTTTTACGGTCACCGTGGTCATTGCTTCAAACGGGTTAAGGTCCAGCTTGGCTGCGGCCCCTGCCCCCAGCACCACGATCATTGTCTCTCCGATCGCGCGCGACGCCGCCAGCAGAATGGCGCCGACGATTCCGGGCAAAGCTGCAGGTACAATCACCTGTTTGATTGTTTCAGATTGGGTCGCACCGAGCCCGAGGGAACCGTCGCGCATTGCTTGAGGAACGGCGTTAATAATGTCGTCGGAAAGTGAACTGACAAACGGGATAAGCATAATCCCCATAACGATCCCGGCGGTCATCACAGAGGAGGCGCTTTCTCCAAGCCCCATTGGCTGTGCGAAGTAATCCCGCAGCAAGGGACCAACGGTAATCAGCGCGAAGAGGCCATAGACGATCGTGGGGATGCCGGCGAGGATCTCAATCAGAGGCTTTGCAACGGCGCGAACGCTCGGGCTTGCGTATTCGGACATATAGATTGCGGCGAACAGCCCGATCGGAACCGCGACCAGAAGTGCAATGAAGCTGATATAGAGCGTCCCCCAAAGCAGAGGTACAATACCGAGCTGCGACGCGCCCCCACGGCCAGAGAAACTCGGTGACCATGTCAGCCCGAAAAAGAAGTCATGCCAGGGATACTGCTGAAAGAAGTTTCGCGTTTCGAACAGCATCGACAGGATGATGCCAAGTGTCGTCAGGATCGCAATGGTGGACGCCAGCATCAAAAGCGCAAGAATTGCGGCCTCGACCACGTTGCGCGCGCGGAAGTCCTTCCTGCTGCGCACGAGGCCAATCCCGCACCCAACAATGGCCAGCCCCGCGACTGTGAGTGTCATCCATGTGCTTAGCGATGCACTAAGCTCTCGGTATTGTTGAGCGGCCCTCAGTACGAATGGCTCAACATTGGTTCCCAAAGCAACGCCGACCTCACCCAGGCGTTGGCGGATGTCTGTGAATTCCGCCCGGACAGTTGAGGCTTCCTCCTGCGTCATGGCGCCCTGTTCCACAGCAAGATTTAGCCCCTCTGCGACGCGACGCACATCGGCCATGACAAGGCTGCGGGTCGTATCTTCCGATATCGCTGTTTCAGGGATCACACCGCTGATGCGATTTTCGATCACCAAAGGCTGCGTCAGCAGCCAGATCATCATGAAAATAAACGCCGGCACTGCCGTCATTATGAAGACGTGGCTGCCGTAGTAGGACGGAAGGGAGTGCAGGTCTCGCGGGTCATTCCCCGCTGATGCCAAAGCGCGGTGACGTCCGGCCACATATCCCGCGGTCGCCAACAACAATACCGCGATCATTAGCCACAAAACTGGCATGACACCCCCGTGTCCCTGAGAAGTAGACGTTACAGACGGAGAGGGCTCAAAAGCCCTCTCCGATCTTTTGAAGGATTACATCGCTTCGCCGGAAGCGACCTTGGACTGGGTATCTGCCAGAGCCGGGTCGGAGACGAGGCCGTACGCTGCGAGCGGGCCATCGGGACCGGCAATTTCGTCGGCGACGAAGAACTCCGCAAACTCCTGAAGACCCGGGATCACTCCGATATGCGCCTTCTTGATGTAGAAAAAGAGCGGGCGCGACACGGGGTATTCACCGGTGGAGATCGCCTCGGTTGTCGGAACAATACCGTTCATGGTCGCAACCTGCAGTTTGTCGGTGTTGTTCTCGTAGAACGCCAGGCCGAACACGCCGATCCCGTCGGTGTCGGCATCGATCCGCGCCAAGGTTTCAGTGTAGTCGCCGTCGATGTCGACGGAGCGACCATCGGTGCGCAGCGCCATGCACTTTTCTTCCGCCGTATCTTCATCAACACCCGAGTCCAGCATTGCCTGCAAGAAGCCACCGTCTTCGCAGCCCTGCAAAATCACTTTTTCTTCGAATACCTCACGGGTGCCGTGCTTGGTGCCCGGGACAAAGGCTTGTATTTCCTGTGCCGGGAACTTCGGATCGACTTCGTTCCAGGTCTCGAAGGTGTTTGCAACGAGCTCGCCGTCGATGAAGTGTTCGTTGGCCAGCGCTTTGTACCAATCAACCGGGGTAAACTCGAAGGAGTTGCCGTTGATGTCAGACGCGAAGACGATACCGTCATAACCAATGCGCACTTCGATGATGTCGGTCACGCCAGCTTCTGCGCAGGCCGCAATTTCACGGTCGCGGATAGCGCGGGATGCATTCGCGATATCGATAGTGGTTTCTCCAACGCCTTCGCAAAAACGCTTAAGGCCAGCCGAAGAGCCGCCAGATTCAACAACCGGGGTTGGGAAATCGAAGTTCTCGCCAAACGCTTCGGCGACGATGGAGGCATAGGGCAGAACGGTTGAAGAACCGGCGACCTGAACCTGGTCACGCGCGCTGGCAGCGGAAGCGGAAACGAGGGCAAGAGCAGCCGCAGTGGCGGCAAGCTTGGCAACAGACATATGAGGTCTCTCCTGAAGAGTTCAGTTTGGTGGCGCCTTATGGTGGCGCTCACGCGTTCACTAGAGATCGGATGCGATGCTTTTGTTAAAGTTTTGTAACGCTTTTATGACGGTCGACCATGACTTTGCGTCAGGGACTGAAACGGACGCGCTTTGCTTGCTCACGGTTTCCGTAAAACGACCGCAAAACAAGACCCTACACCTTTTTTGCTTGTGACGTCCAAACGTCCCCGATGCCGTTGAACAATGTGCTTAACGATGGCGAGACCCAGCCCGGTCCCGCCCAGTTCCCGTGATCGGTGATCATCAACGCGGTAAAACCGTTCGGTGAGTCGTGGAATTTGGTGTTGGGCAATTCCCTCGCCTTTGTCGCGGACCTCGACCCGGTAAAACGGACATCTGAGATAAATATCGTTGTCCCCTCCGGACAGCTCCACATCCACGGGGGTGTCGGCGTGGCCGTATTTGAGGGCGTTTTCAACGAGGTTGTTGAACACCTGACGCAGTTGATCCTGATCCCCGATAACTTCTGCATCCGTAAGCTCAGCTGGTTCAAATCTAAGGCGGATGCGGGCGCGCTCCTCGGCGTCGGCCACAGAGCTTTGCGCAGCGCTCAGGATATCCGCCAAGCGTACGCGGCTGTCGGGAACCTGACGCTCGGAAAACTCGACACGGCTCAGCGAAAGCAGATCTGCAACCAGCCGGTTCATACGAAGTGCTTCTCGGGCCATCATGCCGGTAAAGCGCTCCATGGCCTCCGGGTCCTCGCGCGCTGGTCCGCGCAATGTCTCGATGAACCCCAGAAGTGCGGTGAGCGGTGTGCGTAATTCGTGGCTGACATTTGCCACGAAATCCCGCCTCATCATGCCTGCCTCCAGCATCGGCGTTTTGTCTTCCAGGCAGATCAAAACATGATCGTTTTCGCGCAAACGGGTCACGGTCGCTTCGAAAATACGTTCCGACATGTCGCGCGAAACCGTGTACTTTGCTTTTCGGGGTTTCCCGTCTCGCGCGCAGGTTTCAATGGCATTGACCAGCGACGGCTGCCGCAGCACCGAAATGTAGTTTCTGTTTACGAAATCGGCTCCAAGCAAAGCCAAAGCCGCTGCATTCGGAGCGCGAATGCGGGCTTCGGCGTCAACGGCGAAGGCGGCAATCGGCAGGGCGGCGATGATTTCGATCAGGTCGTTGTCGATCATTGCATCAAAAACCGCACAGAGGAGGCGAAAAAGCACGTAAAAAGTGTATAATAGATGTCATTTTTCGATCTACACGGGTAGACAACTCGATAATACCGTACAAAACTCAGGTATCGTGGGAATTCAAGGAGCGTGACCGGGATATAAAAACCCGGCACTGATTGGGGTAGAAGACTATGCGGCCATTGGAACTGCGATCCGTAGCCCATTTCGCCCACACCATCCGCAGCGAAAACCTTTCCGCAGGCAACGTTCTTGTTGTTGCGGACGCCAGAATGGACGCTGAGGTGCCCTCCGTAAACCTGTCTGAGGTTGACGACACGCTGCTTGATAAGGTGCGGCCCGCTGTGATCGTCACGCCCCTTGTGTCCTGGGGCTTTGATGCGCTGGATGTTGCAGAAGCACTTTATTGCGCGGGCTATACCGGAGAACTGGTGGTCATGGCATCGAATTTGCCTTCGCCCAAAGTGGTTGAGCGTGAGCTGCGCGATACCGCGCCTGGCCTTTGCATAACGCTCAGTGTTCCGGACCGCGGCAACGCCCCGCATTGAAGCCTAAACCGGCGCGAGCCCGGCCCGAAAACGTCGCATGTTGGCCTGATACCCTTCCGCAGACTTAAGCAGACCCGCTTTAGCAGCATCATCCAGCGCGCGAACAACTTTTCCTGGTGCACCCATCACAAGGCTTCCGTCAGGTATTTCTTTTCCTTCCGTAATCAGAGCACCTGCGCCAATCAGACATCCATCGCCAATTTTTGCGCCGTTCAGAACCGTCGCACCCATCCCAATTAAGGAGCCGTTCCCAATACTGCAGCCATGCAGCATTGCTTTGTGCCCGATCGTGCAGTTTGTACCGATTTTCAGAGGAAAACCCATATCGGTGTGCAGCACGCAATTCTCTTGAATATTGCTACCGGCGCCCACACGGATTTCTTCGTTGTCCCCTCTTAAGGTGCTGCCAAACCAAACCGAAGCACCCTCCGCGAGACGGATTTTCCCGATCAGATTTGCGTCCGGCGCAACCCAGTAATCCCCGTTGTCGGGAAAGACCGGCGCAATGCCATCCAGTGCGTAAATCATGTGCCACCTCTCTCAAATTCCATTTGCAAACCACGCACATGCGCCTGCAGGCCCGGCTGTTGTGCGCGCCGCATACGCTCGGCCCCGACGATTGTCTTCAGAAGCGCCTCGGTGGCTTCGATATCGTCGTTGACCAACACATAGTCATACCCATCCCAATGGCTGATTTCGTCCCAGCTTTTTTGCATTCGTTTCGAAATGGTCTCCTCAGTGTCCTGACCTCTGGACACGAGGCGGCGTTTGAGCTCCGCGATTGAGGGAGGCAGGATGAAGACCGAGAGAGTGTGCTTGCCGAGGTCGGAATTTCTGATCTGCTGAGCGCCCTGCCAGTCGATATCAAAGAGAACATCCCGACCACTATCGATGGCGTTTTTTACAGGTTTGAGCGGACTGCCATAGAAATTGCCAAACACGTGGGCGTGTTCAAGCATCCCGTTTTCAGCAACCAACTGTTTGAAGGACGTCTCCGAGATAAAATGGTAGTGCTGGCCATCCACCTCACCCGGCCGAGGGGCCCGCGTTGTCGCAGAGACCGAAAAAGACAGTGTCGGGTCCCACTGCATAAGTCGCTGCGCCAACGTTGATTTCCCGGCACCAGAGGGCGATGACAGGATAATCAAGAGGCCACGCCGCTGGCCGGTCGTATTTGTCATGGGTCCGCTCTCCTCGCTCCGGCACAGGCTTAGGGGTTGAGCTGTCAAAGGGCAACCACTGCCAACAAGCCACCTATTCGAGGTTTTGCACCTGTTCCCGCATCTGGTCGATGGTGACTTTGATCTCAAGACCTACGGCTGTCAGATCGGTGTCCTGCGACTTGGAGCACAGAGTGTTCGCCTCGCGATTGAACTCCTGGCATAGGAAATCGAGACGGCGACCGACCGGGCCACCCTTGGCCAACAAATCACCCGCGGCCGTGATATGGGCCCGCAACCGGTCGATTTCTTCGGTCACGTCTCCTTTCACCGCAAGTATCGCAAGTTCTTGCGCAAGTCTCTGCGCGTCAGGCGCCGCGTCATGCGCAGCCTCCAACAGCGCGGTGATCTGAGTTTTGAGCCGTGCCGCGCCAGTTTCTGCCCGTTGAACGGCCAGCGTTTCAGCGCGGTTCACGAGCTCTGCAATGCGCTCCACTTGCTCGGACACGATAGTTTGCAACGCTGTGCCTTCGGTGTTCCGGCTTTCAAGAAACGCCGAGAGCGTCGCCTCCAGATCCTTCAACAGGACTTTCTTCAGAACAGCGATCTCATCCGCGCTGGCCTGGTCGGCATCGGCCACACCGCGCGCGCCCAGCAGATCAAGCGCGGACGGTGCGCTCAGTGCGACCCCGGCGGCTTTTGCCGCGTTTGTTATATGCGCCACGCTTTCAAGTAGGGCTGCGAGCGTGCTCTCGTTAACCATACCGGCAGCATCGCCAGCCCGGCCCAGGCGCAAACCTCCGCTCACATTTCCCCGCTCGAGCGCGCCCGATAGCAGTTTGCGCGCATCGGGTTCAAGCCCGGTCACCCAGTCTGGCACTCGGATTTTTATGTCTAAACCACGGGCATTTACGGATCGAAGTTCCCACGTCCATTGCCAGCTCTCATGGTGTCCTGTGCGGGTCGCATAGCCCGTCATCGAGCGCAAAGCGGGGTTAACCATTGGCTACATTTCCAGATGCAATTTTCGCTAAGTCTGACATGTTAACGTCCGAGTAAGGAATTCACGCCTAACGGTTAACATCGTTTGATCGCATCGTGAACTCGAACTCTTGGGCTTTTCTGCCCGATTTCCGGGACTTGGGGGCATGAGTGGTGGACGACATGACACGCAAAACAGTTGGAACTGACAACAAGGTAGTGTCTTTGGAAAAGCGCACGACAACACTGCGCAGCAAAGTGCTCGTTGATATGCTCGACTACTGGCAGGATTTGCGGCCTGAGGGCGCTCTGCCCGCGCGCGCGGATGTCGATCCGCGTCGGATTGAGGGCGCCTTGCCTTATGCTTTCGTTCTGGAGCGGCTGACACCGGGCGTTGTCCGCCTGCGGGTCGCCGGCGGACATCTTGCCGATCTGATGGGTATGGATATGCGAGGCATGCCGCTGTCGGCCCTTTTTCAGCACCGTGACAGAAACAAGCTCATGGGGCTTATGAGCACGCTCTTTACCGGGCCCCGGGCGCTGGAGCTGGAGTTGTCGGCACGCGGAACCGGGACGCGGAAGTCGTTGCGGGCCGAGATGATGGTGTTGCCGCTTCTGGATGACACTGGCGGCGTAACGCGGGCCTTGGGGTGTCTTGTTGCCCGCGGAGCCCTGCCGAACCCGCCCTACCGCTTTCAGATCGATGCCGCGCGCGAAACGGATATCGAGGTGGATCTAAAACAGGTGAGATACTCGGTGCAGACCAAAACACCAAAGCCGCATGTGCCGCGCGGAGAGTTGCTAAATGGCGCGCCAGCTGCGTACCATGCCGAATTTGCCGAAGACCGCGCGCCCTTTGCTTCCAAAAGCAGTGGTAGAGAAAAAGCAACGACGCCCACCCGATCAAGGATTACAGCGCCGTTCCTGCGCGTGGTGAAGTGACCTTCTTCAGGAGCTTGCTGCCTTTGCTGAACTCGTTCCCGCCCGGTGGCGCTCAATCTCTTCGGTAACAAGGAAAGCAAGCTCGAGTGCCTGAGATGCGTTCAGACGCGGATCGCATGCTGTGTGATACCGGCTGGACAAATCCTCGTCCGTAACAGCGCGGACACCCCCGGTGCACTCGGTCACATCCTTGCCAGTCATCTCAAAATGGACGCCTCCGGGATGACTGCCTTCCGCGGCGTGTACTGCAAAAAACTCCTGCACCTCGCGCAGGACACTTTCAAAGGGCCGGGTTTTGTAACCCGATGCCGATTTGATCGTGTTGCCGTGCATGGGGTCGCAGGACCAGACAACGTTTGCGCCCATCTCCTGAACCGTGCGGATAAGGCGGGGCAAGTGCTCGCCGACATTGCCCGCTCCGAAGCGCGCGATCAGTGTGAGTCGGCCCGCCTCGTTCTCCGGGTTGAGTTTGTCGATCAGGACTTTGAGATCGTCATTGGTGATGGAAGGCCCGCATTTCAGACCAATCGGGTTCTGTACGCCTTCACAGAACGCAACATGCGCTCCATCCGGCTGACGGGTGCGATCGCCGATCCAGATCATGTGTCCTGAACCCGCAAGCCATTTGCCGGAGGTTGAATCCACGCGGCAAAGCGCTTCTTCATACTCGAGCAGCAGCGCTTCGTGGCTGGTATAGAAATCGACTGTGGCAAGCTCGATATTCTGCTCGGACGTAAGGCCGGCTGCGTTCATGAAATCAAGCGCGTCGGCAATCCTAGCGGCCATGGCGCGGTACTTCTCCGACTCTTCCTGATCGGTGAAGCCGAGCGTCCAAGAGTGGACCTGGTGAATGTCTGCAAAACCACCTTTCGAAAAGGCCCGCAGCAGGTTCAGCGTCGCGGCCGCCTGCGTATAGGCACGCAACATGTTCTCGGGGTTCGGGACGCGGGCTTCCGGGGTGAAGTCCAGTTCATTGATGATGTCGCCGCGGTAGCTGGGGAGCTCCAGACCATCTTTGGTCTCAGTCGGTGCCGAGCGGGGTTTGGCGAACTGGCCTGCCATGCGCCCGACCTTCACTACCGGCACTTTCGCGCCATAGGTCAGGACCGTGGCCATCTGCAACATAACCTTGAAGGTGTCCCGGATCAGATCGGCCCCGAATTCGCCGAAGCTCTCGGCGCAGTCGCCGCCTTGAAGTAAAAACGCCTCGCCGCGCGACACAGCGCCCAGCTGTGCTTTCAGCGCGCGCGCTTCGCCTGCAAAGACCAGCGGAGGATACTGTGTGAGCCGCGCCTCTACTTCGGCAAGGGCCGATGCATCGACATAGTCAGGCATCTGAATCCGGGGCTTCGTGCGCCAGTCAGATTTGCTCCAGGGCCGCGTCATTTGGGTCTCTCCGCTTCTTCAATCAGCCAAAATACAGGGCTTTCTACGCGACCCAAAGGCTATTGCCAATGCGGTTTCGCGCGTTCCGCGGAGATCTATGATTGCGCAAATAAGCCCAATCGGCAAAGCTCCCGGTCACGGTGGCCGCATCAGGTCGCTGACCAGGCCGACTCTGACCCAGATGAACAAACCGATGAACGAAGCGCACCCAGTCCGGATAGACACGCGTGAGATCGCCAAGCCCCGGCGCTTTGTCTTTGTTTTAATGCATAATTTTACGATGCTTTGCTTCTCGTCCGCGGTCGAAGCTTTGCGCATCGCAAACCGGATGTCCGGGCGGGAGTTGTACAGCTGGACACTCGCAGGAGAAGGCGGACAAATCGCATATTGTTCCGCGGGTGTCGGATACAAACTCGATATGGGGCTGCAGGACCTGAACCGGGATGACACGCTTATGCTCTGTGGCGGGCTCGACATTGCCGAGGCGACCACACGTCCCCTGCTCAACTGGCTGCGCAAGGAGGCCAGACGGGGTATCGTAACCGCAGGTCTTTGCACCGCAAGCCACACGATGGCGCAGGCGGGTTTGCTGGATGGCAAGCGTGCCACGATCCATTGGGAAAATCAGGACAGTTTTCTGGAGGCCTTCGATGAAGTCGATCTGACAAAGTCGGTGTTTGTGATGGACGGGAACCGCTACACCACGGCTGGCGGCACCTCCTCTATCGATCTGATGCTGGCGATCATCGCCAATGACCATGGGGAGGAATTGGCCAACGCTGTGGCCGATCAGCTCATTTACACCACGATCCGCACCGATCAGGACACACAGCGCCTGTCGGTGCCCACTCGCATCGGCGTAAGGCACCCGAAGCTCGCACAGGTGATCCAGACGATGGAAGCAAACCTCGAGGAGCCGATCAGCCCCTCGATCCTGGCCACGGACATTGGCATGAGCACGCGTCAACTGGAACGCCTCTTCCGCCGCTACCTCAACCGCAGCCCGAAGCGGTATTACATGGAACTGCGGCTTCAGAAGGCGCGCAACCTGCTGATGCAGACCGATATGAGCATCATCAACGTGGCGCTTGCCTGCGGCTTCACCTCGCCCTCGCATTTTTCGAAATGCTACCGCTCGCAATACCAGACCACACCCTACCGCGAGCGCGGCAGCCATGCGACACGGTTGAGCGTTTAGGCGCCGTCACCCGGCGTCATGCGATAAAGCGCGCCGTTGCCCACGCTCAGAAACCAGATCGCCCCGTCAGGGCCTTCGCGGACGTCACGGGTTCGCGCGGTTGCGTCTGCCTCGATTTCTTCTTCTGCGAAGCTGCCGCCGTCGAGCCGGGACAGATACCCGAATTTCAGAGAGCCAACAAAAACATCCCCGCGCCACTCCGGCCACATCGCGCCGGAATAGATCATCATTCCAGACGGCGCGATGGATGGGTCCCAATAGTGTTCGGGTTGTTCCATCCCTGCTTTCTCAGTGCCTTCACCGATCTTGAGGCCCGAATAGTGGCGACCATAGGAGATGGTGGGCCAGCCATAATTGGCGCCTTTCTGGACGCGATTTACCTCGTCCCCTCCACGTGCGCCGTGTTCCACCACCCAGAGATTACCATTTAAATCCAGCGCCGCGCCTTGCGGGTTTCGATGGCCGTAAGACCAGATCTCCGGCTGTGCGCCCTCCTGCCCTAAGAAGGGATTGTCGGATGGCACAGAACCGTCGCGGTTGAGCCGCACGACAGTGCCGTTCTGGTTGGCGAGATTTTGGGCGCTTTCATCGTCGCCCCGGTCGCCAATGGTCAGGTAAATCTTGCCGTCGCGCCCTTCGACAATCCGAGACCCGAAATGCCGGCCCCCCCGACTGCCCGCTTCGCTTTCAAAAATCACACGCGTGGTTTCAAGCCGTGAGCCATCCGAGGTCAATCGGCCAACCGCCAGCCCGGTTCCGGCGCCTCGCCCCTGTGGGATCGAGAAGCTCAGGAAAACTTCACGGCTCCGCTGGAAGTCTGCCGGAATCATAACATCAAGAAGGCCGCCCTGTCCGCCGACTTCAATTTCCGGAAGTCCGGACACGCTGCCACTGGTCCCATCTGAGCGGATATGCAGAAGCCGACCGTCCCGTTCAGTAATCAACAGCCCACCGCCAGGTAGAAATCCAAATCCCCAGGGCTCGTCCAGTCCACTGACGACCGCGTCGAGCTGCACAGGCCCTGCTGACGTCTGAGCGCGCTCAGCATGAGCACTCAACGGGATGAGCGCAGAAAGGGTGAAAATTGCTGCAAGGGTTTGCAAGCGCATCGCGACCTGCCTCCTGATTTGATTATGCTCTTACAAGATAGGGGTTCAGGCGCCCGATCCCAGAACCACCACGCAGACGTGAGCGGCGCGTCGCGCACTTTGCGCGTGCAACATCGGTCAATCCATCAAGACTTGTGAGCAAGCTCTTTTCTTTCCTTGATTTGCGCACTAGCGTTCCCGGCGGACACAAGATCCAAATAGGGAGTAAAAAATGAAAAAGATGCTTCTGGCGTCCGTGGCGACGCTTGGGGTTGCCTCCGCTGCACTTGCAGCCGGCCATGGCAACGACGTCAAACTCGGCATCGCGCTCGGCTTCTCCGGTCCGCTCGATAGCCTTGCCCCGCCTATGGAAGCCGGCGCGAAATTCGCGATCGAAAAAATCAATGAAACCGGTATGTTCCTTGATGGAGCTAACATCACGTCTGTGTCTGGGGACTCGACCTGTGTTGATGCCGGTGCTGCAACCGCAACGGCGGAACGACTGATCACCGCCGAAGGCATCAACGGTCTGGTCGGAGCGATGTGCTCCGGAGCGACCGGCGCAATCGTGTCGAACGTCTCGGTGCCGAACGGCATGGTGCAGATATCGCCTTCCGCCACGTCACCTGCGCTGTCGACCATCGAAGACAATGGTTTGTTTTTCCGCATGGCACCGTCTGACGCACGTCAGGGCGAAGTCATGACGGAGGTTATCATGGAACAAGGCGTGAAAACCGTCGCGCTGACTTACACCAACAACGACTACGGCAAGGGCCTTGCAGACAGCTTTGCCGCCGCGTTTGAAGCCGCCGGTGGAACGGTGACCATCAACGCGCCCCATGATGAAGCCAAGGGCGATTATTCTGCCGAAATCGGTGCACTGGCCTCTGCAGGCGGTGACGCACTCGTTGTGGCCGGTTACGCAGATGGTGGCGGCGCAGGCATCATCCAGGCTGCGCTCGACACCGGGTCCTTCGAGCAGTTTATCCTGCCGGATGGCATGATATCGGACACCCTGACAGACGCGTTCGGTGCGGACCTCGATGGTTCTTTCGGGCAGATCCCCGCCCCGGCGGGTGATGGCGCAGGCACCTTTGCCGAGATGGTCGGAGATGCGTTCGACGCAACCTCCGCTTATGCGGGTGAGAGCTTCGACGCCGCGGCTGTTTTGCTTCTGGCTATGCAGGCTGCGGGCTCAAGTGCACCTGCTGACTATCTGCCAAAGATCCTCGAGGTTGCGAATGCGCCGGGTGAGCCGATAGGTCCGGGTGATCTTGAGAAAGCACTTCAGATCCTGAAGGACGGTGGCGATATCGATTACAGCGGTGCAACCGGCGTGGAGTTGATCGGTCCGGGCGAGTCCGGCGGCACCTACCGCGAGGTCATAGTCGAAGGCGGCGAGTTCAAAACCGTGCAAATCCGCTGAGCGGCCACTGAAATCAAGAAACAGCCCCGGTGTGATCCGGGGCTGTTTTGCCAGGGGGCAGACATGATCCGGGTGCAAAACCTGCATAAGCACTTTGGTGGCTTTCGCGCCGTCGATGGCGCGACGCTGGAGATCGCCGAGGGGTCGATCACTGGTCTTGTTGGCCCAAATGGAGCCGGAAAAACCACCCTTTTCAATGTGATCGCAGGAAATCTTAAACCAACGTCCGGCAGTGTCTATATGGGTGACGAGGACATCACGGGGCTGGAACCCCATGAGCTTTTTGAAAAGGGCTTACTGCGCACCTTCCAGATCGCGCATGAATTTTCATCCATGACCGTGCGTGAGAATTTAATGATGGTTCCCGGGGGCCAGTCCGGAGAAAGGCTGTGGAATGCGTGGTTTGGGCAGGGACGCATCGCGCAAGAGGAAGCAGCCTTGCTGCGCAAGGCCGACGAGGTTCTTGAATTCCTGACGATTGATCACCTGAAAGACGAACTTGCGGGCAATTTGTCCGGCGGTCAGAAAAAGCTGCTGGAGCTTGGGCGCACCATGATGGTGGACGCCAGAATTGTGTTTCTGGACGAGGTTGGCGCAGGCGTGAACCGAACTCTGTTGATGACCATCGCCGACGCGATCATTCGCCTCAACAAGGAGCGGGGTTATACGTTTTGCGTCATCGAGCACGACATGGATTTCATCGGCAAGCTTTGTGACCCGGTCATCGTGATGGCCGAGGGCAAGAAACTCGCCGAAGGCACCATGGGCGAGATCAAAGCCAACGATCAGGTGATTGAGGCCTATCTTGGCACAGGTTTGAAAAACAAAGCTAAAGTAGGTGCGGATTGAGCCTCTGCATGATCCTCTCCAAATTCCATGCCAGAGGCAGGCCATGAGCGACTATTCCGACCGGGGCAATAAAGACGCCTCGATCACTAAGATCTCCAATCCACCGACACTATCGGCCGCCCATCCCGACAGCGGACCGAGCCATTTTGTTGGCGATGGCGGGCCTTTTCTGATCGGGGATGGCATGACGGGCGGCTATGGCGGAGCGGATATCCTCCATGACTGCACCATTTCGGTCGACAGGGGCGAAATCGCCGTAATTGTCGGACCTAATGGCGCGGGCAAGTCCACGGCTATGAAGGCGGTTTTCGGGATGCTCGACATTCATACCGGCGCCGTGCGGCTCAATGGCGAAGATATCACAGCGTTGTCCCCGCAGGCCCGGGTGAACAAAGGCATGGGTTTCGTGCCGCAGACCAACAACATCTTCACGTCCATGACAGTGGAGGAGAATCTCGAGATGGGCGCCTTCATCCGCCGCGACGATATTTCCCAAACGATGGCGCAGGTTTACGAGCTCTTCCCGATCCTTCGTGATAAGCGCCGCCAACCCGCAGGAGAGCTGTCAGGCGGCCAACGTCAACAGGTCGCCGTGGGCCGCGCGCTGATGACACAACCGCAGGTGCTCATGCTCGACGAGCCCACCGCCGGGGTCAGTCCGATCGTGATGGATGAGCTCTTTGACCGGATCATCGAGGTCGCCCGCACCGGGATCTCGATCCTCATGGTCGAACAAAACGCCCGCCAGGCGCTGGAGATCGCCGACAAGGGCTACGTCCTTGTTCAGGGCCGCAACCGCTACACCGACACCGGAAAGGCCCTGCTGGGCGATCCGGAGGTCCGAAAGAGCTTTTTGGGGGGGTAACATGGTTCCAGACAAATCCGGCGGACTTGTTCGCATATTGTTCCTTGGAGCGGTGTTGGGGGTAACGGTGGCGCCGGCTTCGGCGTCCGAACTCACACTGCCCTATAAATGCGAAGTCACCTATATGTGCATGTACTTCAATCCGGACTTCAGTCAGTGCCAGCGCACGCGTGCATTCCCGATCTCGCTCGAGCCGGGCAATGTCTTGAGCTTTGAAGGGCGGATGATTCAAGCGGAACGAGACCCACCAAACACAGATGAAAGTTCTGAAAACTACACGACCGAACCCGACAGTTTTGGCCTTGTTTACAAGATCAGGGCGCGTGCCTTTCGCGCCACGATCGAAGTCTACAATGAAGGCGAGCTTCGCGGCTCCTATGATGCGGATTGCGGACTAGAGTGATGGACTTCCTGCGCGCCTTGCGACCTTACCGAAACCGCTTCACCGGAAGGGCCCTGCTGGCCGATCCGGAAGAAGTAAAAAAGGTACTGGGAGCTTGAGGTGGTTGTTTTCATTCTTGCTGATGACACCAGCAACGTTTGCACAAGCAGACTCATTGCTTAACGCGGTTTTTCAGATCCAATGCGAATGGGCGCATATCGGGAGTGTGGACCAGAATGATCCTGCACCCGAGTTCCCAGATGGCATTGCTTTTTCATCCTCAAGCAAGCCGTCCACAGTCAACTCAGACATGGAATTGGGCGGGCCCATTATTGAAATCAAAGCTGTAGGTGGAACAAGGCACTTTGTAGTTAAAGACATCGGGGGAGCGCTGGCCGGTATGTTTGTTACCGTCTATGAAAACGGTCTCAGTACGAGAACTGAAACCTATCGTATCGAAGGAAAACTCGCGGTTCATTCATACATCGGAACTTGCGAGATTGTAGAATAATGGACTTCCTCAACGCCCTTGTCGCACTTCTGAACTTCGTCATTATACCGGCGACCGCCTATGGCAGCCAGCTGGCGCTTGGCGCGCTTGGGGTGACGCTGATCTATGGCATTCTGAGGTTCTCGAACTTTGGTCACGGCGACGGGATGGCGCTTGGCACGATGTTTGTGATCCTGACCACCTGGGGGTTGCAGGCGGCCGGCCTCACCTTCGGCCCATTGCCCACTGCGTTGCTGGCCCTGCCCATCGGCATTCTGCTGACAGCGATCCTTTTTATTGGCACGGACAGGGTCGTTTATCGCTTTTATCGCAAGTCCAAAGCACCACCGGTGACCTTCGTGATCGCCTCGCTTGGCGTGATGTTTGTCTATAACGCCCTGACGCGGTTCATCATCGGTCCTGATGATCAGCGATTTGCCGACGGGGAGCGGTTCATCATCTCGGCACGCGAGTTCCGCGACGCGACCGGACTGGCAGAAGGGCTCGCTTTCCGAACCTCGCAAGGGATAACGATAGTTACTGCGGTCATCGTGGTTGCCGCGCTCTTTTGGTTCCTCAACAAGACACGCACGGGCAAATCCATGCGCGCATTCTCCGACAACGAGGATCTTGCGCTTCTGTCCGGCATAAACCCCGAGCGGGTGGTTCAGGTTACCTGGATCATTGTTGCCGCGCTGACGGTCATTGCCGGCACGCTCTATGGTCTCGACAAGTCCTACCGTCCCTTCACGTATTTCCAGCTGCTGCTGCCGATCTTCGCGGCGGCTATTGTTGGCGGTTTGGGAAGCCCGCTTGGCGCCATCGCGGGCGGTTTTATCATCGCTTTTTCCGAAGTCATGGTGACCTATGCATGGAAGAAGGTGGCTACATATCTGCTGCCGGAGGCCATGGCGCCTGACGGGCTCGTCCAGCTATTGGGAACCGAATACAAGTTTGCGGTCAGTTTCGTCATTCTGATCATTGTTCTTCTGGTCCGGCCCACCGGCATTTTCAGGGGGAAAGCGGTATGAGCAACGCAACCCGGACACCGCTCTACTTTGCCTGTATGGCGCTGTTGATCGCTGCGACAGGCATCCTGCAAAGCTGGGATTCGGCGTTGAACCTGCTGAATTTCGGCCTGATTGCGGCTGTTATGGCCCTCGGCGTGAACATGCAGTGGGGGTATGCCGGCCTCTTTAACGTCGGGATCATGGGTTTTGTTGCCCTGGGTGGTGTCGCGGCCGTTCTGGTTGCCATGCCCCCGGTGAACGACGCCTGGGCACAGGGCGGTCTGCGCATGATCTTGGCCCTGACGGTCGGCATAGGCGCCATCATCGCAGCGATCATGGCCTTCCGGCGTCTTAAGGGCCAGCGCTTCCGAGGGCTGATCGTCTTGGCGATCCTCGTGATCGGTGCCCTCGCTTTTCGCGCGCTCTTCGGGCCGGCCCGCGATGCGATTGAAGCGGTCAATCCCGCCGGTGAAGGCTATCTCGGTGGCCTTGGCCTGCCGATTCTGATCGCCTGGCCGGTGGGCGCGCTTTTTGCGGCGGGGGCCGCCTGGATAGTGGGCAAAACCGCGCTTGGGCTGCGGTCCGATTACCTGGCTATCGCGACACTGGGCATTTCTGAGATCATTCTTGCCGTGATCCGCAACGAGGACTGGTTGACGCGCGGGGTCAAGAACGTGAATGGCCTGCCCCGGCCTTGGCCTGTGCCCTATGAGATAGAACTCCAGGAAGATCCGGGATTTCTTGCCCGGGCCGAGGCCTGGGGCGTGGATCCGGTCGGTCTCAGCACGCTGACTGTCAAGCTGGCCTATGCCGGGCTGTTTCTGACGGTGGTGCTGATCCTGATGTGGCTCGCACAAAAGGCCCTGAAATCCCCATGGGGCCGCATGATGCGGGCGATCCGCGACAATGAAACCGCCGCCGAGGCCATGGGCAAGGACGTCAAAAAGCGGCACTTGCATATCTTCGTGATCGGCTCAGCCGTCTGTGGTCTTGCAGGTGCCATGATGACCACGATGGACGGGCTTTTGAACCCGGGCGCCTATCAACCGCTGCGCTACACGTTCCTGATCTGGGTGATGGTGATCGTCGGCGGGTCTGGCAATAATTGGGGCGCTGTTCTGGGCGGCATGCTTGTGTGGTTCCTTTATGTCCAAGTGGAACCGATGGGTACCTGGCTCATGGGCGTGCTGACGGCCGGGTTGCAGGACGGCAGCGCCCTGAAACAGCACCTGATCGACAATGCAATCTACATGCGCTTTCTGGTTATGGGGATCGTGCTGTTGCTGGTGCTCAGGTTCAGTCCGCGAGGTCTTATTCCGGAGCGGTCCGCGCGGTGAACATGCGCGTGGCCAGGCTCTCGTGTGCTCCGGGAAATATAAAGACCTGATTTGACGGTTACGCGCAGCGGGCGGCTTCGGCCTCCTGCATCGCGGCGGATGTGGCTTCCAGCGCCAGCAGGATCGAGGCATGCCGGTTCTTGTAGTCTTTTGCAGGCAATAGCACTTCGAGCCCGTCAAAGGGCGCGTCAGGTACAGGCCCGCCCGCTTTCAGCATTGCTTTGAGCTGATCGCGCGCGGTATCGATTTCGCTTTGCGACCGACCGATTGCAGCCTGCCCGAGAACAGAGGCTGCCGCCTGTCCCAGTGCGCAGGCTTTTACATCCTGGCCAAAGTCGGTGATCCGGCCATCTTCAAGCTTTACATCCACCGTTACCGTCGATCCGCACAGTGGCGAGCGCTTCTTGGCCGTCGCGTCCGGCGCTTCAAGCCGCTCTGTATGCGGAATAGCGGCCGCCAGGGCCAGAATGCGCTGCGAATAGAGCTTGATCAGGTCGGTGTCAGACATGGTATTTCCTCCGGTCCTGCCTTAGATAGGCCGCGCCATCGCTTGTCCATAGGAGTTCCACATGGCGTTTGATCCTGCAACCCTTCGGTTCAATGACCAAGGCCTGATTCCGGCTATCGCGCAGGAGGCCGAGACAGGTGAGGTTCTGATGATGGCCTGGATGAATGCCGCATCGATTGGAAAAACGCTTGAAACCCGTCGGGTGACCTACTGGTCGCGGTCGCGTCAGGCGTTCTGGATCAAAGGCGAAACCTCGGGCCACACGCAAGAGCTTGTCGATCTGAGGGTCGACTGCGACAGGGACTGCCTTTTGGTGTTGGTCAACCAGACCGGCGCGGCCTGCCACACGAACAGGCGTGTCTGTTTCTACACTGCAATTCGGGACGGAGAAGAGATTGAGCTGATGGCGCCCGACCCTTAAGCGAGCGGAGCAAGCAAATCCCAAAGAGCAGCAACGGGATCTTCAGCGGCCCAGATCTCTTCGCCGATCCCAAAAAAGTCGGTCCTGTCTCTCAGGGTGTCGACCAGAGCTGTGGTCAGCCCGCCTTCGGCCACCACCGGAACTTCGATCATCTCCGACCACCAATGGAAAAGCTCTGCGTCGGCGATCTCACCCGAGCCGATCAGCCCGGCTGCGACCGGTCCGAAGGCCACATAGTCTGCGCCGGCTTCACCGGCGGTCAAACCATCGTGCCGCGAGGCGCTGCAATAGGCGCCCACTATCGGGTCGGATCCCACCTCTTTTCTTATCTTGCGGACAGAGCGCGCGCCGTCGCCAAGGTGCACTCCGTCAAGCCCGTGGCGTGCCACCATCATCCAGTGACTATCAATCACGATCGGAACATCTCGCGCATGAGCCACTTCACGGCAGGCGTCCGCCGCGCGGGCAATTCTGTCTTCATCCCGTGTGGCCAGACTCAGGCGCAAACAGGCGATTGCACGCGCATCCAAAACGCGGGCCAGACGTACCGGAAAGTCCAGCAGGTCGAACTCAGGCGGTGTGATCAGGTAAAGCTGCGGCTGCTCGGGGGTGTCGGCCATTTTGGGCTCCGTTCGTCTTTGGCCTGCTATAGCGCCCTCGCCCCTGCTTGAAAATGCCTTGCTGCACGGACGCTTGCAGCGCCGCTGCGCCGGGCGTATCAGACAGACCATGCACGCGGCACCTCCAGATCAGCCCAGCTTTGTGCTGGTCAGACCCCAGATGGGCGAGAATATCGGAGCCTCGGCCCGGGCCATGTTCAATTTTGGCCTTAACCAAATGCGCGTGACCGCCCCGCGCGATGGTTGGCCCAACGAACGCGCCGTTGCGCTGGCCTCGGGCGCGGGACGCCTGCTGGACAATGCTGGTATCTACGCAACCACGGCGGAGGCTGTGCGGGAGGCTGACTATGTCTTTGCCACGACAGCCCGGCCGCGCGAACTGACCAAACCCGTGGTCACGCCGGAACGCGCGATGACCGAGGCAAGGGCGCTGATTGCGTCTGGTCAGCGCGTGGCGGTTCTGTTCGGGCCCGAGCGCGCAGGTCTTGAAAATGATGATATCGCGCCGGCAAACGCCATCATTTCGGTCCCGGTAAATCCGGACTTTCCGTCACTTAACCTGGCGCAATGTGTGCTGCTGGTTGCCTATGAGTGGCGCCGGCAGACGGACGGGACACCAGCTGAGATCATGGCGCTTGCCAAAACCCGTTTTGCGAGCGGTCTGGAGAAAGAAAAGCTGGGCGATCATTTCGAAGACCGATTGGACGCAGCGGGATTCTTTCATCCACCCGAGAAGGTCCCGCATATGAAAACCAACTTACGCAACATGATCGGGCGGTTGCCGATGACGCTGGCGGATGTGCAGATGATGCATGGGATGCTGCGTCAGTTCGCCCGCTGGATGCCGGGTGGATCAGCGGCATCTTCTCCCAAAGACACTGACACTGCGACGAGCGAGAAATGAGCAAGAAACGCAGCATTTTCGAAGAGGTTGACAGCAACAATCCGCAACCTGCTGCCCCGGCGCCCGGCGTGATTGATCGCGCCAAGCGTACCGGGGCGCGCAGCGCAGTCCGGGTTTGGCTGATGTTGCTGTTTGCACTCGTGGTCATCATGATTGCTGTTGGCGGGCTTACACGTCTGACCGATAGCGGACTGTCGATTACGGTCTGGGCACCGGTTACCGGTGCGATCCCGCCGTTGACGGCTGAAGACTGGCAGGCAGAGTTCGATCTTTACCGCCAGATCCCCGAGTACCAGTTGCAAAACAAAGGCATGACCCTTGCAGAGTTTCAGTTCATCTATTGGTGGGAATGGGGTCATCGTCAGCTGGGCCGTGTGATCGGGCTTGTCTGGGCGCTTGGGTTCTTTGGGTTTCTTGTGTCACGGCAGATTCCGCCCGGATGGACGGGAAAACTGGTGCTCCTGGGCGCGCTTGGCGGGCTGCAAGGCGCGATAGGCTGGTGGATGGTGTCTTCTGGCCTGACCGGCACAATGCTCGACGTGGCTTCTTACCGGCTTGCGACACATCTTGGGCTGGCATTTTTCATTCTTGCCCTTCTGGCCTGGTACATCCTCCAACTGGGGCGCTCCGAGGCCGATTTGCTTCAGGCACGCCGCTCCGGGGAACAAAAACTCTTCGGAATGACCACAGGGCTTTTGCACCTGAGTTTTGTTCAGATCCTTATCGGCGCTCTGGTGGCCGGGATCGATGCGGGCCGTTCCTTCACCGACTGGCCCCTGATGGGCGGAGGGTTTTTTCCCATAGACATGTGGTACATCGAGCCGGTCTGGCGGAACCTCTTTGAAAACGCGGGGACCGTTCAGTTTATCCACCGTATCGTCGGTTACCTGCTGGTGCTGTTTGCAATCGGTGTTTGGGTGGTTTCGCGTCGGTCGCCGAATGTTCTGACCAAACGTGCCTATGACTGGGTTGGCGTTATGCTGTTCGGGCAGATTGTGCTTGGGATTGTGACTGTCCTTAACGCCGCGCCGTGGACTTGGGCTATTGCGCACCAGTTTGGCGCGGTTGTCTTGGTGGCGCTGATCCTCCGCGCACGTTTTCTTGCAAGATATCCACAAACAGTTTCGATCCGGGGGGCAACAGCATGACCGCGTTGACGGAGCTTCTTGCATATCAGCGCGAAACCGAAGCGTTGGGACAGGTCATGGGCCGCCTTGGCTGGGATCAGGAGACTATGATGCCCCGTGGCGCTGCCGAGCAAAGGGCTGAAGAGATGGCTGCGCTTGAGGCCGTCCTGCATGCCCGCCGCACCGATCCGCGTATCGGGGATTGGCTGTCGACGGCGGAAACCGAAACGGAGGCTGAGGAGGCACAACTCCGCGAGATTGCGCGGTCCTATGCACGCAATGCCCGCATACCATCTCGCCTGGCCACAGAGCTTGCAGCGCTGACCTCTCGCGCGCAGGGCATTTGGGCAGAAGCCCGGGCAACCGATGACTTCGCGGCGTTTGCGCCGACGCTTGAACAGGTGGTTGCCCTCAAGCGCGAGGAAGCTGCATGTCTGGCAGACGGCGATGCCTTCTACGACGCGCTGTTGCAGGACTACGAGCCTGGTGCGACCGAGGACGGTCTGTCAGCCATGTTTGACGAAATGCGCCCGCGTCTTGTGGCGCTTCGTGACAAGATCCTAAGCGCGCGCCCTGCCCCGGAACTTTCTGGAAGCTTTGAGGAGTCCGGCCAGCTCGCGCTGTCAAAGAAACTCGCTCAGGCATTCGGGTACAGCCTGGAGACAGGTCGCATCGATCTGGCCGTGCACCCGTTTAGTTCGGGTTCTGGTTCCGATGTGCGCATCACAACGCGCGTCGCACCAAAGGACCCGTTCAATTGCTTTTACTCCACGATCCATGAGGTCGGCCACGCCACGTACGAACAAGCGGTCGACGAAAGCTACCGACTGTCGTCCATCGGGCGCGGGGCTTCAATGGGCGTGCATGAAAGCCAAAGTCGTATTTATGAAAACCAACTTGGACGCTCCCGCGCTTTCACAGGTTGGCTTTACACGGCGATGCAGGACAGCTTCGGCGACCTTGGGCTGGATGGTCCGGACGCCTTCTATCGCGCGGTAAACCGTGTCAATCCTGGGTTCATCCGGACCGAAGCCGACGAGGTGCAATACAACCTCCATGTCATGCTTCGTTTTGATCTGGAACGCGCTCTTATATCGGGTGAGTTGCGGGTTGCTGACCTGCCTCTGGCATGGAACACGCGGTTTGAGGCTGATTTTGGTGTCGCCGTCGACGCTGCGTCCAACGGCGTGTTGCAGGATGTACACTGGTCGGTCGGCCTGTTTGGGTACTTCCCGACCTATACGCTCGGCAATCTCTATGCGGGGTGTCTGTTCGAAGCTCTGAAAACCGCTGTTCCAGACTGGGACGACGCGCTCGCGCAGGGCGATGCAACGCCGGCAACCAAGTGGTTGCGCGAGGCTCTGCAACGCTACGGGGCGTTACGTTTGCCCGCCGACACGATCGAAGCAGCTACTGGTGCTCCGCCCTCGGCAGAACCGCTTTTGTCCTATCTTGAAGCAAAATTCACCGACCTGTACGAGCTGTAAAAAAACCGCCGCACCAGCGGGCAAGCTGGGCGGCGGCAAGGCGCGGACGCTAAAGGGCAGACGTACGGGAGACAGATGTCTCAGGCTGTCTGTCCGCAGGGCAAGCGGGGACAGCGATCCGGTGGGGACCGGGAGGGAACGTCGTCAAAGTCCGCAGGCAGAAATCACATCAAACCGGGTATTTGGAGCATGCCGGCAAACACCAGGACGATTATCAGTGCTCCGGTTGCGTCCAGCACCAGAGTACCAGGAGAGCGGGATACGATTGTCTTGATGCGGGTCAACATGGACGGCTCCATTCATCGGTTGTTGACCTTTTGTTCTCATTTTAGCCCCGCAAAGTAAAGAACTTTTTGAGAACAAAAGTGAACAAAAGCGGATTTCTGGCTTAACCCACTGAAATCAAACGAATGGCTTCGTCCTGGCTCAGGAGCCACAGAAGCGACCTGATCGCAGCGCCCCGCGGGGTCTCAAGTTTCGGGTCGCGTTCAAGGGCTGTGCGGGCGTCGCGCTGCGCCGTTGCCATCAACCCCGCTTGCCGTTCCGGATCAGCGATACGGAACTTCGGCAATCCCGATTGCGCGGTTCCGATCAGATCCCCCGACCCGCGCATGGCCAGATCAGCTTCCGCCAGTTTGAATCCGTCTTCGGTTTCCCTCAGAAGGCTCAAGCGTTTCCTGGCACTTTCCCCCAAAGGCGCGCGGTACATCAGAAGGCAGGTCGATTGTGCCGCGCCGCGCCCAACGCGGCCTCGCAGCTGATGGAGCTGCGCCAACCCGAAGTTTTCTGCACCTTCGATCAGCATGATCGAGGCATCGGGTACATTCACTCCGACCTCAATGACAGTTGTGGCGACCAGCAATCGCGCCTCGCCAGACACGAAACGTGCCATGGCCGCGTCTTTCTCCGCAGGCGGCATCTGTCCGTGCACAAGCGCTACGACACTGTCTCCGAAGCGCGTGCGCAGCGACTTGAACCGCTCCACCGCAGCTGTAGCGGTCTTTGTCTCGCTTTCCTCCACCAGAGGGCACACCCAATAGGCCTGTCGTCCCTCTGCCAGCGCACGGTCGAGATGCGACAGCACGTCTTCCAACCGGTTCGCGGCTGCAAGCGCTGTTTTAACGGGAGATCGCCCTGGCGGCTTTTCATCGAGCAACGAGACGTCCATATCGCCATATTGCGCAAGTGCCAGGCTGCGCGGAATCGGCGTTGCCGTCATAACCAGAACGTCGACGCTGGCCCCCTTTGCGCCCAGCTCCATCCGTTCCCGAACACCAAAACGGTGTTGTTCGTCAATGACCGCCAACCCAAGATCTCGGAATTCAACGTCTTTCTGAAAAAGGGCGTGGGTTCCAAGAAGAATCTGGATATCGCCTGCCTTGAGCGCCCTCAACTTTGCCTGCCGCTCCCGGCCTTTGTCCCGCCCTGTCAGAACTTCAAGGACGACACCCGCCTGATCCGCCAGCGGTCGAAGACTTTCCAGGTGTTGTCGGGCCAGAATTTCGGTCGGTGCCATCAAAGCGGCCTGACACCCCGCCTCTACCGCAAGAAGCATAGCGACCAGAGCCACAAGTGTTTTTCCGGCACCCACGTCGCCTTGCAAGAGCCGGTTCATCCTGTGCGGCGCCGCCAGATCATCTGTGATCTCGGCGATGACCCGCTGCTGTGCCTGCGTCGGGGTATACGGAAGCGCGTCCAGCACCGGGCGTATCAGCATGCCCGTGCCGCGCAGAGGACGCCCTGGCGCCCGGCGTCGATGCGCCCGCGCCAATGCAAGTGTAATTTGATGCGCAAAAAGCTCGTCGTAAGCCAAGCGTTGTCGCGCGCGGCTTTCGGGCGTCAGATCGGTTTGCGCTTTTGGCGCATGCGCCTGAGTGAGCGCGGCGTTGAACACGGGCCATTTTTCACGCGCAACCAGCTCGGGATCAGCCCATTCCGCAAACTCTGGCACCAACGTCAGAGTGCCAGCGACCGCCTTTTGCATGGTTTTTTGCGCAACCCCGGCCGTGAGGGGGTACACCGGCTCAAAGGATCCAAGGGATGCGGCCTCCGTCAGTTCCAGAACATGATCCGGGTGCACCATTTGGCCGATACCGTCATAGAGCTCCACCTTGCCAGACACCAAACGCCGTTCACCTGGTGGAAGAATTTTTTCCAGGAAGTCCTTGCGCGCATGAAAGAAAATCAAAGGAAACACAGTTTGTGCATCGCGTACTTCAACCCTGTACGGGCGGCCTTTGGTGCGAGGCGGCGAATGACGCAGCACTTCAACCTCAACGGTCATAACCGACGGAAACGGGCCCTCTTGCACAGTTTTTACCGACCGGCGCTCAATCCCGGATTGGGGCAGTGTAAAAGCAAGATCGCGCGGTCGCTGAATGCCGGCCCCATCCAACAGCTGCGCCGTCTTCGGGCCGATGCCTGGCAAACTCTCAAGGTCTGCAAAAAGTGGGAACAGCGCAGAGGGCCGGGTGCTCATGACCCGTTCAAACCCGCCAACGCGCGCCAGCCATCCTCGTCAATCGTCTCAATCCCCAGTGCCTCGGCCTTTGCCGCTTTCGACCCGGCCCCTGGGCCGGCAATAACCAGATTGGTTTTCTTGGAAACGGAACCGGCGACCTTTGCGCCAAGTGCCTCTGCCGTGGCCTTCGCCTCGGCGCGGGACATAGTTTCTAGCGTACCGGTGAACACCAAAGTCTTGCCAGAGATCGGATTGTCCGAGACCTTCGGCTTTTCGGCGGGCGCCGGCGACACTTCTTGCAACAAACGGTCGATTGAGGCGCGCTCTGCGCTCTGCGAGAGCGTTGTGACAAGCGAGCGCGCCATCACCTCGCCAACACCGTCAATGTTCAACAGCTCTTCCCAAGCCTCACCTTCGAAGTCTGCGGCTTGATCTGCCGCCGACAGCAACGCCTCAATCGTTCCGAAATGCGTGGCAATAAGGTTTGAGGCCCCCTCGCCCACATGGCGGATACCAAGTGCGAAAAGAAAGCGCGACAATGCGATGTCGCGCTTCTGGTCGATCGCGGCGAAAAGGTTTTCGGCACTCTTATCGCCCCAGCCTTCGCGGTTTTTGAGGTGTTGCAGGCCGCCGCTGTAGCGCGCTCTCAACGTGAAGATATCCGCCGGTTCAGCGATCCACCCGTCGAGGTAAAATGCCTCCACCTGTTTGGCGCCGAGACCTTCTATGTCAAAGGCTGCGCGCGAGACAAAATGTTTCATTTTCTCAACGGCTTGTGCAGGGCAAATCAACCCGCCGGTACAGCGTCGGACGGCATCGCCCTCCTCCCGGATCGCTGCAGACCCGCATTCGGGGCATGTCTCGGGAAAGGTAAACGCAACAGCCGACGCTGTGCGCGCAGAAAGATCCACGTCCTTGATCTTGGGGATCACGTCTCCGGCCCGGTACACCTGCACCCTGTCGCCGACACGAATATCGCGACCCTCCCGAATGGGCGCGCCCTTGCTGTCGCGGCCTTCGATATAGTCCTCGTTATGCAGGGTAGCGTTAGAGACAACGACACCGCCGACTGTCACCGGAGTCAGGCGGGCCACAGGGCTCAGCGCTCCGGTCCGCCCGACCTGTATGTCGATGGCTTCCAGTGTGGTCCAGGCCGTTTCGGCCGGGAATTTATGCGCGACGGCCCATCGCGGCGTGGTGGAGCGAAACCCAAGGCGACGCTGAAGATCGAGCGCATCTACTTTGTAAACAACACCGTCGATATCATAGCCCAGACCGGCGCGCTGCCGCTCAATCTCGCGGTACTCGGCAATCATCTCGTCCGGCGCGGCGCAGCGTTTTGTCAGCGGGTTCACCTGGAACCCGAGTTCTTTAAGCTTTGCGATCGCTTCGTATTGTGTGGCTGCAAGGGGCTCTGACAATTCACCCCAGGCATAGGCGAAAAAACGCAGCGGGCGCGCCTTTGTAATTCCGGCATCCAGCTGGCGGAGCGAACCCGCCGCGGCATTTCGGGGGTTGGCGAAGGTTTTGCTGCCATCGCGGGCCTGCCCTGCGTTCAGAGCTTCGAAGTCTTCATGGCTCATGTAAACTTCACCGCGAACTTCGAGCAGTTCCTGCGCGCCCTCCAGCCGTTCCGGTATGTCGGAAATGGTCCGGGCATTTGCAGTAACATTCTCGCCGGTCGTACCGTCCCCACGGGTGGCGGCTTGGACCAGAACCCCGTTTTCATAACGCAGCGACAGGGATAGACCGTCGATCTTCGGCTCAACCGTATAATTGAGCGACGCGGTGCCATCGAGCGCAAGAAAGCGCCGGACGCCTGCATCGAAGTCGTGAATATCTGCGTCATCGAACGCATTCGAGAGCGACATCATGCGCTGCGCGTGGGTGACCTTCGCAAAGGCCTCTGACACCGGCGCCCCAACCTGTTCTGAGGGGCTGTCTGAACGTTTCAGATCAGGAAATCGCGCCTCAATGGCCGCGTTGCGTCGTTTCAGGGCGTCGAAGTCTGCGTCAGACATCCGGGGAGCGTCTGCCGTATGATAGTCTGCGTTGGCGGCCGCCAGAAGATCCGCAAGCCGCGCCAGTTCGCTGGCGGCCTGCTGTGCATTCAGAGCCTCTACCTCGATCGATGTCGTGTCAGTATCTGCGCGCGCTGTCATCGGCCCCCCATCTTCCTCGACAGGTTTAGCAGGCCGCTAGCCAAGGTCCATACGCCCAACGCGCAAAAAACCGGGCCCTGAAGTCAGGGCCCGGTTGTGATGGTGGCGAGTGTTTGTCGTCGTAGGGGAACGTATGCGGTCAGCTTGCCGCGCTTTGTACAGCCGAAAGGCTGGATGTTTCGGGGTCACGCAAAACATAGCCGCGGCCCCAAACTGTCTCGATATAGTTATCTCCGCCTGTCGCCTGGCTCAGTTTCTTGCGCAGCTTGCAGATGAACACATCGATGATCTTTAGCTCCGGCTCGTCCATGCCGCCGTAAAGATGGTTGAGAAACATTTCTTTTGTCAGAGTGGTGCCCTTGCGCAGCGAAAGAAGCTCCAGGATCTGGTATTCCTTGCCGGTCAGATGTACTTGCGCGCCTTCGGTTTCGACCGTTTTGGCATCGAGATTAACCGCAATGCTGCCAGTCTGGATGATCGACTGAGAGTGTCCTTTTGAGCGGCGTATAATCGCGTGAATGCGCGCGATCAGCTCCTCCCGGTGAAAGGGTTTGGTCAGATAGTCGTCTGCGCCGGAGCCAAACCCTTTGATCTTGCTTTCCGTTGTGTCGGCACCCGAGAGGATCAGGATTGGCGTTTCAATCCTGGCCAGACGAATCTGACGCAAGACCTCGTGCCCGGTCATGTCAGGCAACCCGAGGTCCAAAAGGATCAGATCGTAGTCGTAAATCTTAGCCAGATCGACGCCCTCTTCCCCCATAGCGGTGACATACACGTTGAGGTTGGCGTGAATGAGCATCATCTCGATGCTCTTTGCGGTTGTCGGGTCGTCCTCAATCAAAAGGATGCGCATTTAAACTCTCCGCTTGGCGCTGGCATTGACCGCGACTTTGCAGAACAATGGTTAATCATCAGTTACCGTATGAGGAGAATAGCAAAAACAACCTATGGTTGTCTATACTCTTGCAGATGGGTTGTCTTCAGCGCTTTTAATCCATATTTATCAATCGCTTCTATCCAGGATGCCAGCTCCTCTTCCGAGATGCCATACAACTCACAGGCGTTTTCCCGGGAGATAAGACCACTTGCGACTCCTTTCACCACAGCGGCCTTGCGACTGGCGACCCAACGAGACGTTTCTGGTTCGGGCAGATCGGACCGCGTCATCATCGATCCATCCGGCAACTTCACGGCAACCGGGCCTTTTTCCCGCTTCAAGTACATGGTCCACACCCTTTCAAACCCCACATAGCGACAGTGTCGCGAAAGCCTCTTAATCATCGGTGAAATCGCGGGGTTGAGAACACAGCACATTTTCCTATATTTCGACCGACTTTCAGGAGACCGCTATGACCGCCCCTTCCATGTCCGTCGCTCCCGTGCGGAGCGACGCGCTCAACTCTCTTGGTTTTGCCAAGCCGCCTGCAGAAACGCGGGTTGTTGTGGCGATGTCAGGTGGTGTGGACAGCTCGGTTGTGGCCGCCCAGTTGGCCTCTGAAGGCTACGACGTGGTGGGCGTTACGTTGCAGCTTTATGATCACGGCGCAGCACTTGCTAAGAAAGGCGCCTGCTGCGCGGGCCGTGACATCCATGACGCGCGTCGCGTTGCGGAGGAAATGGGCTTTCCTCATTACGTGCTCGACTACGAAAACACGTTCCGCGAGGCGGTGATTGACGAATTTGCAGACAGCTATCTTGCCGGCGCAACCCCTGTGCCCTGCATCCGCTGCAACGAACGGGTCAAGTTCAAAGATCTCCTGGAAACGGCACGCGATCTTGATGCTGATTGCATGGCAACCGGTCACTATATCCAACGCAAAATGGGCCCCCGCGGCGCCGAGCTGCACAGCGCAGCGGATGCAAACCGCGACCAGTCGTACTTTCTGTTCTCCACCTCGCAGGAACAGCTCGACTTCTTGCGTTTTCCGCTCGGACATCTCGCGTCAAAGGCTGAAACCCGCGTGCTGGCAACCAGGTACGGACTAGGCGTTGCGGACAAGCCAGACAGCCAGGATATTTGTTTCGTTCCAAACGGCGACTATGCCTCGGTCATCGAAAAACTGCGTCCTGGTGCGGCTGACCCTGGCGAGATCGTCGATATGGACGGCACAGTTCTGGGCCAACATAACGGCGTTATCCATTACACAATCGGGCAGCGACGCGGTCTTGGGATCGGCGGGCTCGCAACACCGCTGTACGTTGTCAGGCTCGACCCGGATACCCGGCGTGTGATCGTTGGGCCCAAGGAGGCGCTGTCGACACGAACCGTGCCCGTGCGCGAGATCAACTGGCTCGGTGATGCGCCTCTGGAGAGCCAGAAAGAATGGCATGTTGCGGTCAAGGTCCGTTCCACGCGACCACCACGGGACGCGGTGATCCGACCCATCTCTGCCACCGAAGCTGAGGTGGACCTGATCGCCTCCGAAGAGGGTGTCTCACCCGGTCAGGCTTGCGTGTTTTATGACCGCAACAACAGCCGGATCTATGGCGGTGGCTGGATCTGGCGCGGGCACTAGGCGGCACGTTATTCCCCCAACACGGCGCGCGCCGCCCGCAGACCCGGAGGATCGCCGCCCTGCCCAAGACGCTTCATGGTCTCGTGCATGGCGGCACTTTGTGCGTCGCGCGCCGTCTGCTTAGAGAGAGCGTCCAACACCGCTGGCGCGATTTGTACAGGGTCGCATTGGCCTCCCAGAAACTCCGGGACAACCCGCGTCTCGGAAACAAGATTGACCAGCGTAACGGTGTCCACTTTCAACATCGCTCCAATCAGCCAACGCGACAGAACATTCATGTCATAGGCGATCACCATCGGTGTGCCTGCAGCTGCCAATTCCAATGATACGGTGCCTGATGCGGCCAAAGCGACATCTGCGGCCCGAAACGCTGCGCGCTTGGCCTCTGCGGCTGTCGATGTCAGCACCAATGGTTCGCCCGGCCAGGAGCCCACAAGTTCCCGGACCAAAGCTTCAGTATGGCGCACGGTCGGGACTACAACCCGCAGGCTCGGGTGCACATCTGAAATCCTCGAAAGGCTCTTTCCGAAAATCGGCGCCAGACGTGAAATTTCACCCTTCCTGGAGCCCGGCAGCGCAAGGACCAGCGGTGTATTTTCCGACAGATCCATCTCGGCCCGGAACGCGGCGGCCTGAGCTGCATCAGCTTGCGGCTCAGTGACCACCGGATGGCCGACGAAATGGGCGCGCATGCCCGCCGCTTCCATATAAGGCGGCTCAAAGGGGAAGAGACAGAGCACCTCATCGATCATACGCGCCATCTTCTCGGCGCGACCGGGTCTCCAGGCCCAGACCGTCGGCGCCACATAGTGAACGGTGCGGATGGTGGTCCGTGCTTTGACCCGCTTGGCCACCCGGAGCGAAAAATCGGGGCTGTCTATGGTCAAAAGAACGTCCGGCTGTGCGGAGACAACAGCATCGGCGGTCTCGTTGATCCGCCGCATGAGGTGGCGGTACTTCGGCAGCACTTCGGCGATACCCATAACCGACAACTCTTCCATCGCGAACCGGCTCTGGAGCCCTTGAGCGCTCATCGCGGGCCCGCCGATCCCCATGAAGCTGACCTCGGGTGCGATACGTTGCAGCCAATGCATCAGCTGCCCGCCAAGTCTGTCGCCGGAAGGCTCTCCGGCGATCAAAAAAACCCGCATCAGGCGGCGCCCCACACGACAATATCGTGCGCCTGAGCATCGCGTATCAAACGCATGCGGTCGAGAAGAAGTACATGACCGGCTTCTACGCAGATACCGCTCAAACCCGCAGCTGCCGCTATTCGAACAGTTTCCGGACCTATGGCGGGCATATCGATCCGCAAATCCTGTCCAAGCTTCGCGCGCTTGGTGAATACCCCTCCAGCCTGCGGAGCCACCGGCGCGCGAGTTTCGGCCACAAAGCCAAGCATGGCATCTGTGCCCTGCAGCGTTTCGATGCCCAGGCAATGGCCGTTCGCAAACACACAACCTTGCGACACATCATGGGGGGACAACGACGCGAGTAACGAGCGTCCCTTCTCGGCGTCGGCCAGATGCTGAGGCCCCGGCGTGCCGCAAATGGCGCCATCTGGAGCAGTCAGCTCCGGCGCGATCTCGGCCGCGCCACGCACCTTTAGCCCAGCCTCTTCAAAAATTGCGATTACCTCGCGCAGCAACCGATCATCGCCCTGCTGCAGAACGCTCATGAGGCGCGGCACCAGGGGCAGGCTCAGCGGATGAAGGCGGGCCGGATCGATCGGCGGCCGCTGCATAGCACCGGCAAAACACACCTCGCTTACGCCTGCGTCCGAAAGATCTTTCAGCACTTGTCCCAGATCTTCGACACGGAAACTTGTAACATCGGGCAAGTCAGGCTCGAACCCCTCGAGCGAAAACACAGTGTGGGGCGTGCCCGCAGCGTGAAGAGCCTCGGAGAGATGAAGAGGCAAAGCGCCCTGGCCTGCGATCAAAGCGAGCATCAGCTGGGCGTCAAGAAGGACCGGTCGCTCTCGGCGAGTATGAAAGCGACGATCTCTTTGACATAGGCGCTGTCAGTCTCGTCCCCAAGCCGCTGCGCACGATCCATGAACGTCCCCTCGCCCTGCGCGAGCATCTGAAACCCAGCGCGCAGCGCGGTAATATCCTCACGCGACACACCTCGCCGCTTCAAACCCACCAGGTTCAGACCATCCAACTCGCCGCGCGGTGCCTGCACGAGGCCGTACGGCATTACGTCGTTTGTGACCATCGTTACAGCTCCGATGATGGCGCCGCGGCCGATCCTGACCCATTGGTGAATTCCGGATTGTCCGCCGACGATCACCTCGTCGCCCAAGACACAGTGTCCCGCCACAGCGGCGTTATTCACAAGGATTACCTTGTTTCCGATCTGGGCATCATGCGCCACATGGCAACCCGCCATAAACAGCCCATCATCGCCCACGCGCGTTACGCCTCCCCCCCCCTCGGTGCCGGTGTTCATAGTAACGTATTCCCGGATCCGGTTGCGTTTCCCGACAATCAGCCGCGTCCGTTCACCGGCGAATTTAAGATCCTGCGGAATCTCTCCGATCGACGCAAAGGGGAAAATAACCGTTTCGTCGCCGATCTCAGTCCAGCCTGAGATGACCGCGTGGCTTTTCACGACCACCCCGCGCCCCAGCACAACATCCGGCCCGATGATACAAAGCGGTCCGATCTCGCAGTCAGGACCGATGCGCGCCCCATCTTCAACCACCGCACTGGGATGAATGGTTGCTGTTGGATCGATCCCGCTCATGCGGTGTCCTTTGGCAATTCCATCATTGCGGTGAATTCGCATTCTGCGGCCATTTCGCCGTCAACTGACGCAACGCCCCGGAATTTCCAGACCTTTACACCGGGCTTGCCGCGGGTGGTGGTGACGTTCAGGTCAAGAACATCTCCTGGCCCGACCTTCCGGCGGAATTTACAGCCGTCGATCGCCATGAAGTAGACCAGCATATCCTTATCGGCCAGATCCGCTGAATGGCCCACCATGATCGCCGCGGTCTGCGCAAGTGCCTCGATCATCAAGACACCCGGCATAACCGGTTGGCCCGGGAAGTGACCGTTAAAATGCGGTTCATTCATTGTGACGTTTTTTACCCCGTGCGCGGACGTATAGGGTTCGATCTCAAGAACCTTGTCGACCAACAGGAACGGATACCGATGTGGGATAATCCGCTGGATCAAGCCGATATCTGCGGCAAGAGCTTTGGCGGGCGCGGCGGTGTCGGACATGAGGTTCCTTGTCGGTTTCGTCTTTTTTCGGTGTTGCTTGGCTAGCAAGCGGACTTCTGGCTGGCAAGCCGGCACGCCATGTTTAGATCCCTACCGCCAAGTCTTAATTCTCGGGGGACGGCAACTCCGGCAACCCTGTTTCGCTTTCTGTGTCCTGTTGTTCTGCGCCTGGATTTGCATCTGGATTCACTGGAAAAATCGGACGCGGCGCAGGTGTTACGCGCTCTCCAAGAGCCGCATCGATAAGGGCAATTGCCTCATCGGTTACATTGACCCGGTCATCCGACAGAAAAACCTGCCGCTGATCCAGGATGACATAAGCCCCATATTCTCCCATAAGGCTGCCAAGGACTGGCAACGCTGCGTCGAGAAATGCCCGTCGCTCTGCATCTCTGCGCTCAACGATGATGCGCGCCTTGCGGTCCTGCGCCGTTCTCACCTCAGTGACGCGCGCGTCAAACGCATCTGCGGCTTCGCGGAAGGCTTCAGGGGTCATGGCTGGGCGCTGCTCGGTCAGCGTGCGTTCCTCATTGATCAGCATTTGCTCGATACGGCGATTTTCCTCGGCCAGCGCGATGGACGCAGACTCAAGATCGTTGCTGAGCCTCAGACCAAAAACGGTCTCGGAAAAAAGCCGCTCCTGGTCGACCACAATCACGTGCGACTGCACTGTTGCGCGGTCCTGCGCTGACACAATCTGCCCGGCCGCGAAAGACGTCAGGATCAGCAGCAGGGAGCAAAGGCGCAGGCTCATGGCTCTAGAAGTTTGTGGACAAGGTCAGGTCGAATGTTCGGGTAAGGTCGTAGTCTTCCGCTTGGATCGCGTTGGCGAAGTTGAACCTCAGCGGGCCAAGAGCCGTATCCCAGAAGACAGAAATACCAACAGACGATCGGACGATCAGGTCGTCATCAACGGGCACGCCGTTAAATCCGTCGGTATCCTCCAGGTCCCACACCGAGCCTGTGTCCCAGAACAGGCCGAAATCGATCCCGTATTCCTCCGGAAGACCGACCGGGAACCGCGTCTCGACACGGACCGCAAAATACTTGTTGCCGCCAAGCGCGTCTTCGTTCGGTGCAGCAAGATCCCGTGGACCAACACCGAAAGATGAGAAGCCGCGCAACTGGGATGATCCAAGAAAGAACCGCGACGGTGTGCGCGCACCATCCCCGGAAATGGGATTGATGATTCCGCCTTCGATGACGCCGCGCAGGATAATGTCTTCGCTTAGAAACGAGCGCTCGCCAAGAGCACTCGCCTCGGTGCGCAGAAATGTATTATCCCCGCCGATCCCTTCAATCGACTGGCCAAAGCGCAAGCGCACGCCGGCTGTGGGGTCTAGTCCGCGACCACGCGTGCTGTAGGTGTAGGTGTAGCCAAGGATCAGGCCTTCGTCAGTTCCCTGTTCTCGGATCAGAATAGGTGAGGAGTCTTCATTACTCAGGTCTGAAAGCTCAATGCTCGAATAACCAACACGTGTGTTCAGAGTTCCGTTTTCGCTGACCGGGAAAGTAAGCCCGAAATTAATGCCGGTATCGCGCACGTCGAAGTCTCGGTTGGAGCTGTCGGATTGCGTAAAGCCGATGTCGAAACTGAACGCCAGATCGCGCTCCAGAAAGGACGGCTCAATAAACGCGAAGGTCAGCGTTTGGTCGCCGTCCGTGCCGTTCCAGTTGAGGGCAACTGTCTGACCACGGCCCAAGAAGTTGCGTTCGACGAGCGAAATCAGCAGACCAATCCCGTCATCAACCGAGTAGCTGCCGCCAAGGTTGAGCGATCCGGTAGAGCCCTCTTCGACATCAACATCGACGATAACGGAGTTTTCGCTTGATCCCGGGCGGGTATCTACCTCCACGTCTTCAAACAACCCAAGGGCCCGGATACGTTCGGCCGACCGCTGGATTTCCCGCGGATTGAAGGGGTCTCCTTCTGCGATCAGAAACTCACGGCGGATCACTCTGTCGATAGTGGTTGCATTGCCCTCAATATCGATACGCTCGACGAAGATACGTGGACCTTCCTCGACCACAAATTCCACATCCAGTGTGCCTTCAGCATCATTGCGCGTGACGCGGGGGGTCACCCGCAGAAAATTTTCGCCCGCGTCCAGAGCAACCCGCTCCATCCGGTCGATATTCCGATCAACGATCAATGGCGAATAGACTTCGCCAACCTCGATATCGAGCGCACTTGCATAGTCCGCGATATCAATGCCGCCAACCGTGGTCGACGCCGTAACATCACCAAAGGAAAACTGCTGCCCCTCTCGTACATTGAACGTCAGAAAGACTGCATCACGCTCCTGGCTCAACTGTGGGGAAACAGACAATACTTCAAAATCGGTGTACCCGCGCGCCTGATAAAAATCTGTCAGAAGCTGGCGGTCAAATTCAACGCGATCCTCGATAAACGTATCACCCTGAACGAACTGCCTGAACAAACCGGCCTGCTTGGTATCCAATACGCGGCGAAGCCGTCGGTCAGAGTAGGCCTGGTTGCCCACAAAGCTAATCCGCTCATTTTCGACGACGCTTGCCTCTGTGACCTCAAAAACAAGATCGACGCGATTGTCGCTTTGGCGGATAATCTTCGGGGTCACTGTCGCGGCAATACGGCCGGCCTGACGATAGGCATCGGTGAGGGTTTCGGCATCTTCAATTGCTTGCGCGGGCGTATAGACCTCGCGCGGGCTGCTGGAGACCAGCTCCAGAAGGATTTCATCGTCGAGGCTGCGATTGCCTTCGATGTTCACCCGGTTGATCGTCGGAAATTCGCGGACATTGATCAACAGAGTGTTGCCGCGCGGTAAGATCTCTACATCCTCAAACAACCCGGAGCTTTGAATGCGTTGAAATGCATCGTTCAATTGACCGGAGGAGACAGGCTCATTGGTCGGAATTCGGGCGAAGCTGAGGATCGTCGCATCGTCGATACGGAGGTTTCCGTTCACGTCGACCTGCGAAAACCGAAAATCCTGAGCATGGGCCACATTTGGCTGTGAGGTGAATATCAAACCGCTAAGTATTGCGATTGCTGCGATCCGGGCGCATACACGCCACCCGCTGAATGCCCGCCTACCCATAGAATCTGCCCCGGTATTTGCCTGTAAGCCTCCCTACCGAGAATGGGACGTTTTGTCAAAACGAGGAAAGGCCCGTGCGGCGGAGCGCGCGGACCTTGCAGCTACCCAAAAATGTACAGGATTAAAGCGAGTGATGAAGCAGTGTTACCACTGTCACAGCCGCCGTTACCGCACCACTGATCGCAACAGCAACAAGAAAGCTGTCGCCGAACACACTTACGACCGTACGAACGCCCTTCCAGCTATTTTGAACCAGTTCCATTGCATCCTCCATGACACTGTCGAGGATCTAGGCTCCGATTGCGGCACGAATGGGGCAGCAATGCGATTGATCGTGGCATCGCGCCCGCGTCATCGGGTGGTCACGGGCAAAAGAGATCGTTGGTAAGGGCAAAGACCATCAGGCTCAAAAGCATAGTTAGTCCTGCGGTCATCATGACCCGCAGCGCCCGATCGCTTGGCGGGCGGCCGGCAACAGCCTCATAGGCGTGGAACACCAGATGGCCGCCATCAAGAACTGGAATTGGGAAAAGGTTCAGCAGGCCGACAGCCGTCGATAATACAGCAATAAACCAGATGAACTGATCAAGCCCCTGCGAGGCAACTGCCCCCGAAGTCTCCGCAATTCCGATCGGTCCAGAAATATTGCAGGTGCTGATCGCGCCTGTAATCATATGCCAAAGTCCGGACAGGGAAGACTGGATGATGAACCCGGTTTGCGCGACACCGCTGCGCAGCGCATCGACCGGTCCGGGCATAACAGTCTCAGGCTCAAAGAACATGCCGCCGGTAATGCCGATTAGCCAACGAGTCTCAAACCCCCCGTCCGGCACGGGCAGATCCACACGGCGCGGCGCCAGTTCAAAGTTGTCTTCGGAGCCGGCGCGCCACACCGTAAGGTCCAGGGTCCGTCCTTCCGAGGCCGAAACCACATCGCGCAATTCTTCAAAGGCAAAGATGGGCACGCCGTCTACAGCCGTGATCACATCGCCTTCTTCGAAACCCGCATCCATTGCCGCAGACCGCGGCTGGACGCCCGACACCAACGGCGGCATCAAAAAGGGCCCGTCAACCTCAATCGACTGTCCTGCCCGATCCACGGTGTAGGCAAGCACACCTGTCCGAGGAAGGGTTTCCCGCGCTGCATTGAGCGTTTCATAATCCGGAGTTTCGATCCCCCCAACCGACAAGATGACATCACCGGTCTGCACGCCTTCTACGGTCATCGGAAGCGCGGCAAGCGCGCCAACTGTCGGGCGCTCCGTTGCGGTGCCCTGAACGAAGATCATGCCGCCGAAAACGATGATCGACAGGATAAAGTTAAAGACGGGGCCTGCGGCAACGGTCGCGGCACGTTTCCAGAGCTTTGCCCCATGCATCGTTCGGGCGCGATCTTCGTCGGACATTGCCGAAAGCCCGTCCCCGTCTTTCCCGCTCGCGGCATCGGAATCGCCAAGGAACTTCACAAAACCGCCGAATGGCAAAGCCGCAATCTGCCACTGCGTGCCGTATTTGTCTGTGCGCTTGAACAGCACCGGTCCAAAGCCGAGCGAAAAGACCTCCGCGTGAATACCGCACCAACGGCCGACGATGTAGTGGCCGTATTCGTGGATGGCGACGATAACGCTCAGCGCGACCACAAAAGCCAGCAAGGTCCAGATCAGGTTGCCGAAGGTCGGGATCAGGCCAAAGAGTTCCAATTGATTTCCTCGTTCAAGGTCGGGTGCGCCTGGTCAGCGGGTGAACGCTGCTGCATGCACCTGCGCGGTCTGCCTTGCGAGATGGTCCACTTTTGCGACGCAATCAAGGCTTTGCGGAGGAATTGACAAGGACATCTCCGCATCCACGCTGCCCAGTGTCGCTTCCACCACAGCTGCCATATCCAAAAACCCGATCTGTCCGGCAATGAAAGCATCCAATGCAGCTTCCTTGGCGGCGTTAAACACAGCCCCAGCCCTGCCCCCAATTGCCATGACTTCGCGCGCAAGCCGCAATGCCGGGAAACGACGTTCGTCCGGGTGCTCGAAACTTAAAGTTCCGATCGCAGCGAGGTCCAGCCGCGCCACGGGCAACTCGCGCCGCTCCGGCCAATGGAGCGCATAGCCAATCGCGTGGCGCATGTCCGGGGCGCCAAGATGGGCCATAAGCGCGCCATCTTTGAACCCGACCAGCGCATGTACGATGGATCCCGGATGGACCACCGCTTCTATCCGCTCGGGATCGATTCCAAAAAACTCACGCGTTTCAATAAGCTCCAGTGCTTTATTAAACATCGATGCGCTATCGATCGAAATGCGTTGGCCCATGTCCCAGTTCGGATGCGCCACGGCCTCGGCCAGGGTTGCTTTAGAAATCGCCTCCAGCGGCCAGTCGCGGAACGGCCCGCCTGAGGCGGTGATCACAATCCGTTCGACCGAGGCCATGTCCTCGCCAATCAAAGCCTGAAAGACAGCTGAATGCTCGCTGTCCACTGGCAGGATTTTTGCGTCATGCGCGTCGGCCTCGGCCATCAGAAGCTGACCCGCCGTGACCAGGCTTTCTTTATTGGCCAACGCCAGAGATCCACCGTGCCGGAGCGCTGCGAACCCGGGATAGAGCCCGGCTGCTCCGACAATCGCGCTCATCACCCAATCCGCGGGCCGGTCCGCCGCATCGCATAATGCCTGAGCACCTGCGGCAACCTCGATATTCGTGCCCGACAGCGCGGCGCGCAAATCATCGAGGCGATCGTCATAGGCCGTAACCGCAAGCCCAGCGTTCAGATCGCGCGCCTGCTGTGCAAGCAAGGCAATATTGGCGCCACCTGTCAGTGCGATTACATCATAGGCTGTCCGGTCCCGGGCTATCAGGTCGACGGTATTCTGTCCGATCGACCCTGTTGAGCCAAAAATAGAGATGCGCCGCGTCATAGTCCCGTTCTGACAGATGCAGCTTCAGAGGGGAAGCGGCGGAAAGTCGATGATCTGCTCGACCAGCAGAAGCAGAACCGACGCGCCAAGCATCCCGTCAAAACGATCAAGCAAGCCCCCATGGCCCGGGATCAGGTTCGAGGCATCCTTGACGCCTGCTTTGCGCTTTACAGCGCTGACGGACACATCGCCGATCTGGGAGGCCATGGACAACGCCACAGAAATCCCGATCAACTCAGACCCTGCAATCGTGTTGAGCATAAAAACAGCGCCAACAACCGCGGCGCCGATCCAGCCAGCGACGGTTCCTGACCATGTTTTTTTGGGGCTCACGCGCGGCCAAATCTTGGGCCCGCCGATAAGTCTGCCCGCAAAATATCCCAGTACATCGGTTGCGACGACCAAGAGCGCGAGCCAAAGCATCCAGATAAAGCCAAAATCATCGCGCAGCACCCAGAGCCCGAGCCCTGCAATGCCGATAAGCGCAGAGAATAAGGCAAAGACCAGCCGCGAGTCCTCAAACCTGCCCAGTGAGATCAACGCGGGAACCAGCAAAACCGGAAGCGCAAACCCAAGCGGCACGATGCTCGCACAGGCAACAGCGCCAGCCGCTATACCTGCGAGCAGCTTGGCGCCAGAAGGATCTTCGGGCGCGCACATGCGCGCCAACTCCCAGACCATAACACCAACGATGACGGTGATCAGTGCCAGAAAGACGTAGCCGCCCATCCAGACCGCCCCAAGCCCGACGGTGACCATCACAAACCCGGAACCAAACCGGGTCGTAAGATCGTCAAAACTGGACTTGGGTGACATTGGCGGTCGCGCGGTCAGCCCGCAGCCCCAAACCGCCGCGCACGACCACCATAGCGGCCAACGATTTCGGCAAAAACCTCTGGTGTGAAGTCAGGCCAAAGCGTGTCGATAAACTCGTACTCCGCATAGGCTGACTGCCAGAGCAGGAAGTTTGAAATACGCGCCTCACCACTTGTGCGGATCACCAGATCCGGATCGGGTAAAACGCACGTGTCCAGAAAGCTTGCCAGTGTGGTTTCATCGACCGTGTCGGGATTGATCCTGCCCTCAGCAACTTCCCGCGCAAGGCGCTTGGTGGCGCGCGCAACTTCGTCCCGACCGCCGTAATTCAGGGCAATTGTCAGATGAAGCGCGGTGTTCTCTTTCGTGAGAACTTCGACTTCGTCCATCAGCTCCCGCAGCTTGGGTTCCAGACGGACCCGGTCGCCGATGAAATGAACCCGAACGCCATTCTTGATGAAATTCTCCATCTCTTTCGTGATGTAGCGCCGGAAAAGTCCCATCAGCCCTGCAACTTCCGTTTGCGTCCGCTTCCAATTCTCTGTCGAGAACGCGAAGATGGTGAGGTATTTGACGCCAAGACCGGGACAAGCCTCAACGACAGCGCGAACCCGGCGGGCGCCGGCCTGATGGCCGATCAGCCGTGGCTTCCCGCGCATCTGCGCCCAACGGCCGTTTCCGTCCATAATAATCGCGACATGCTTGGGGCCGCTGCCCGGGGTGTCCGGTCTAATCTGTTCTGCCTGTTCCATGGCCTCGCCTACTCTTTGTCCCCCCAGGGTGAAAGTGATGGCTTCAAATGAATAAAGGGTGTCACACCTGCATGATTTCGTCTTGCTTTGTCTCCAGCGACGCATCAACCTTTGCGATAAAGGTGTCGGTCAGTTCCTGAACCTCATCCGACCAAAGCTTGTGATCGTCCTCGCTCATCCCCTCGGCTTTCAATTTTTTAAGCTGATCCATCCCATCGCGGCGTACATTGCGAATAGCAATGCGCGCGCCTTCGGCGTAGTTGCCCGCCACTTTGGTCAGTTCGCGACGCCGTTCCTCGTTCAGTTCCGGGATCGGCAGCATAATGATGGTTCCGTTCAGCTGCGGATTAATACCCAGGCCGCTTTCCCGGATTGCTTTTTCTACTTTGCCCACGAGTGACTTGTCCCACACGTTCACGGTCACCATGCGAGACTCAGGTACATTGACCGTGCCCACCTGGTTAATTGGCGTCGGACTGCCATAGGCATCGACCATGACTGGCTCCAGCATTGATGCGGACGCCCGTCCGGTACGCAAAGATGCAAATTCGGTTCTCAAAGACGACAAAGCCCCTTCCATGCGCCGCTCGAGGTCACCGGTATCGATCTCTAACTCGTCTGCCATATCTATGCTCGCGTCTTCGTTTGTTGTTCTTCGAAGCTGCAACGCGCCCCGTATCTGCGCATAGATACACTCAATACTGTCCTGATGTATAGCATTGGATCGCGGCAGGTTTGTGGCGCCTCACCCGAAGGTTGGCTCAGAGATCCGTCACCGTTGTATAGGTGCCGTCGCCCGCCAGTATCCCCCGGAACCCACCCGGCTCGTCCAGCGAGAATACAATAATCGGCAACTTGTTGTCCCGCGCCAGCGCAATCGCCGAGGCATCCATAACCCCGAGATGCTGCGCAAGGCAGTCGTCATAAGAGATCTGGTGATAGCGCACGGCGTCCTCGTGCTTGACCGGATCCTTGTCGTACACCCCGTCAACCTTGGTGCCTTTGAAGATCGCCTCGCACGACATTTCAGAGGCCCGCAGGGTCGCGGCCGTATCGGTTGTGAAATAGGGGTTTCCGGTCCCGGCCGCGAAAATACAAACGCGGCCCTTTTCCAGATGTCGCACGGCGCGGCGGCGAATATACGGCTCGCAGACCTGATCCATAGGAATGGCGCTTATCACCCGCGTGTGCACGCCCAGACCCTCAAGTGCCGCCTGCATGCCGAGCGCGTTCATGACGGTGGCGAGCATGCCCATATAGTCTGCAGTGGTGCGCTCCATTCCCTGCGCCGAGCCTTGTAACCCTCTGAAGATGTTGCCACCTCCGATCACCATACAGATCTCAACGCCCAGATCATGGACTGACTTAACCTCTTGCGCGATCCGCTCAACGGTGGGCGGATGCAGACCAAAGCCTTGCGGTCCCATCAACGCCTCGCCCGAGATTTTCAGAAGAACTCGTTTGTATTTGGTTGCGCTTTCGCTGGCTTTTATTGTGTCGCTCATACCCGGGCCTTCCGTCTTGTCCCTGCCTGCCGCCGGGCGCAAGATGCGCCGAACACGCGCCGGGATCAATCGTGAATACCCCGCAACCTGCCAGAGCGAAGGGACCACGCCGGCTGCATGATCAACCTAAGCCGCATCGCACCTGATCAACCGGTCCTCATCGCAGGACCGACAGCCTCGGGCAAATCTGCACTGGCTCTGGCCGTGGCAGACGCGCAAGGCGGCGTGATTGTCAATGCCGATGCGCTGCAGGTCTATGCGTGCTGGCAGATTCTCAGTGCCCGTCCAGACCCGTCCGATCTGGCGCGCGCGCCGCATGCACTTTACGGGCATGTCGCCCGGACAAAAGCGTACTCGGTAGGAGATTGGCTGGCGGAAATCGCGGCCCTCATTCAAACAGGCGTTCGCCCGATTATAGTCGGAGGAACAGGGCTTTATCTGTCGAGTCTCACTGAAGGCATCAGCAAGATTCCGCACGTTCCTGACGATGTTCGGGCCCGAGGAAATGCTTTGCGCAACCAGGACTTCGCACAGATGAAGATGGAGCTGGCGACACATGATCCGGATCTGATGGCGAAGATAGACGCGCAGAATCCCATGCGTGTGCAGAGAGGATGGGAGGTTTTTGAGGCGACAGGAGTGCCACTCTCTGTGTGGCAAGCCCGCAAGGAAGGGCCGCTGATCCCGCGTGCCGAAGCCGCGGCGCTGGTGCTTGAGGCTCCAAAAGACTGGCTCACCCCGCGCATCCAAAGCCGCTTTGATCAAATGATGCAGAAAGGGGCGCTTGAAGAGGTGCGCCGCAACGCTCAGCACTGGGTGCCGGGCGCGCCCTGGACCCGGGCAATCGGGGCAGCAGAGCTTATGGAGCACCTCGCCGGGGCTGCCACGCTTGAGGAGGCCACCACCCGCGCCGTGATCGCCACACGGCAATATGCCAAGCGGCAGCGCACATGGTTCCGTGCCCGAATGTCCACATGGACGCAGATTGATGCACAGACCCTCTAGGCGAACGAAATTGCACCCATTAACCTTTTGTTATGGAACACGGACATCACTTCCAGGTGGCTTCTCTGGCCGCAATGCAATCGGTCGGCAAATGGCGTCTGACGTCTTTGCAGGCTGAGCGTTCGCCTGCGTTTTATGCGCTGACGCGCGGACAGGGCCGTGTTGTGGTTGCAGGGCGGACCCGGGGTCTGAACGCTCCTTGCTATCTTTACATTCCCGCAGGAACCGCCCTGAGATTCGAGTTTTCTGGTTCAATTTCGGGAACAAAACTGAAGATTGACCCCGCTTTGGTGGCTTCTCTGCCAACAGAACCAATCCTGCTCCGGGGTATTGGCGCACAAGATCAGCGGACGATTGCCCATCACCTCGCTCAGATCGAAGAGGAACGCGGCAGCAACCGGCCCGCAGCACGGCGCGCGATCGCCGCGCATGCCAATCTTCTGGCCGTGGCGCTCGAACGCGCCCACAGCGCCGCGGGCGCCCTGCCCTGGTGCGAGACAAAGGGCCAGAAGTTGACCGCGCGGTTCATGGCGCTGATCGAGACAGATATTGCAGACGGCACACTCAATGGTCCGTCCGTTGCAGAATATGCCGAGCGCCTCGGGATCACCTCCACACATCTTACCCGTGTCTGTCAGGCGGAGCTTGGCCAGGGCGCATCCTCCTATCTTCAGGACAGACTGCTGTCGGAAGCCCAGCGTCGCCTCAAGGAGACTGGTTTGCCCGTGCAGTCCATTGCACGCGATCTTGGGTACCGGTCGGCCGCCTACTTCACACGTGCCTACGGCGCGCGGATCGGTCAAACGCCCAGTGCAACCCGGATTGCTGAAGTGCGCAAAACCACGCATCCACACTGATCACCCTGCTCTATTGGCCGTTCACAGCGGTTTGAAACGCGAAAATGCCTGTTTGCGACAACGGCATGTCGAAAATATACCCCTAAAGGTCGGCTCTGGCTGTTGACCATCGTCGGATTATCCGGTGAGTTGAGGCCAACAATGACAGCTCCTGCGTAAAAATATTGCTCATAGCCCTCGTCTTCTGGCGATGGCTCGGCTGATTTTATGTACGGAAAAGACAAAAAATGTCCCAGGGAGAACGACATGACCAAAGACACAATCAACGGTAAACCGTTGCACACCAAGATCGCCATGTATGCCGCAGACTGTCAGTCAGGCAAACTCAGCCGCCGGGAATTTCTGTCCTACGCAACCGCTTTGGGCGCAACCGCAGCGACAGCCTACACCCTCATTGGCGCGAAACCGGCGATTGCGGCCAGCCACGGTGCTGAGCCGGCTAAGGGCGGTACGCTTCGTGTGCAGCATCTCGTAAAAGCGATGAAAGAGCCGCGGACTTATGACTGGTCGGAGCTTGGAAATCACTCGCGCGGGTTCCTTGAGTATCTGGTCGAATACAACCGCGACGGAAGCTTTCGCGGCATGCTGCTTGAGAGCTGGGAAGTAAATGAAGACGCCACGGTTTACACGCTGAATGTCCGCCCCGGGGTCACCTGGAACAACGGCGATGCTTTCACGGCCGAGGACGTGGCCCGCAACATCACCGGCTGGTGCGACACAACGCTCGAAGGCAATTCCATGTCCGCGCGTGTTGCCGGACTGGTCGACGCCAACAGCGGCCAGGCCCGCGACGGCGCGATTGTGATTGTGGACGATCTGACCGTGCAGCTGAATCTGTCAGCCCCCGATATCACCCTGATCGCAACTATGTCCGATTACCCATCGGCCATTACTCATGCAAGTTTCCCTGGAGGCAATCCGTTCGATCATGGGATCGGAACAGGGCCATACAGACCGGTCAGCTTCGAGGCCAATGTCAAAGCCGTGCTGGAACTTAACACCGATCATACATGGTGGGGCACAGAGGTTTACGGCGGCCCGTATGTGGACCGGATCGAGTTTGTCGACTTTGGCACTGACCCTGCAACATGGATGGCCGGCGCCGAGGCAGAAGAATTCGACCTCACCTACGAAACCACCGGCGAGTTTGTAGACCTGTTTGAGGCCATTGGCTGGACCGGCACTGAAACCGTCACCGGCGCGACGACGGTGTGTCGGCCGAACCAGGTCGCTGACGTCGATGGCGTGCAGCCCTATGCTGACGTGAACGTACGGCGCGCATTGTCGCTTGCGGTGGACAACTCAGTCGTCCTTGAGCTTGGCTACAACAATCAGGGTTCGGTTGCAGAAAACCACCATGTCTGTCCGATCCATCCCGAATACGCCGACATTGGTCCGGCAGAAAGTGATCCGGCAAAGGCAAAAGAGCTCATGGAAGCGGCCGGCATGATGGACGTGAACCATGTATTCATCACGCCTGACGAAGAATTTCTCGTCAACACGGGGGCATCACTGGTGGCGCAACTGCGCGACGCGGGCTTCACGGCGGAACACCGGATTCAGCCGGGCGCAACATTCTGGGGCGACTGGACAAAGCACGCCTTCTCCGCAACCACATGGAACCACAGACCGCTGGGCGTGCAGATCCTGGCGCTGGCGTATCGGTCCGGCGAAGCGTGGAATGAAAGCGCCTATTCCAGCGCCGAGTTCGACGCGGCTCTGGCTGAAGCCCTCGGCATCTCGGACGCCGATGCGCGCCGCGAAGTGATGACGAAGGTGCAGCAGATCATGCGCGATGATGCCGTGATCATTCAGCCCTACTGGCGGTCTCTGTATAACCACCACCGGGGCGACGTGCTGAACGCGGAGAAGCACCCAAGCCACGAGATCCACGTCTACAAGATCGGCTTCTCCGCCTGATCCGGAACCTGACCGGCAAGACCGGGGGTCTGGCAGCATCCGGACCCCCACCCAGCGCGTCACCTTATCGGATCATAACCCATGTTTCTCTTCATACTGCGCCGCACGGGCGTGATGCTGCTCACAGCGCTTTGTGTGACCTTCATCGTCTTCTTCCTGACCAATCTGGGCCCAAACCTTGAGAAAGTGGCGAAGTCTGAAGGCTCGGTGCGGATGACAGACGCAGAGGTCGCAAGTTGGCTGGAGCGCAATGGCTATGACCGTCCAATGCTGCTGCGCTATGGCGAGTGGCTTGGGTTTGTTCCCGGTTGGACGCGGCAGGAAGACAATGGTCTGAGGGGCCGCTGCATCGACGGCTTCTGGAACGAGGGTGACCCAAATCCGCCGCGGTATTGCGGCGTCTTGCAGGGCGATTTTGGCGAGAGCACCGTCTTTAAGGCCGATGTTGGTGGCGTGATCACCGAGCGGCTGGCCCTGTCGGGCAAGCTGATGTTCTGGGTGATGGTGGTCATGGTGCCCACCGCGCTGATGGTTGGCGTGCTGGCCGGGATGCGAGAAGGATCCCGCCTTGACCGCAGCCTGTCCACATTTTCCATCGCGACGACTGCCACGCCGGAATATGTCTCCGGTGTCGTGCTTGTCGTGCTCTTTGCGTCTTCAACGGCCGGCCTGTCGCCGATTTTCAAGGAATGGGGCCTGATTGAGGGACGCACGATCCTTAAGGGTTCGGCCGCGTCTGCGGCTGAGGATGCGACACTCTCGAATTTTACCCTGCCGGTGATGACAATGGCACTTTACGGCATGGGATACATCGCACGCATGACGCGCGCCTCTATGGCCGAGGTTATGACCGCGCAATACATCCGGACCGCGCGCCTGAAAGGCGTAAGCTTTCGCAACATCGTGCTCAAGCATGCGCTTCGCAACGCGCTGATCGCCCCCTTCACTGTCATCATGCTGCAATTCCCTTGGCTTCTGACCGGCGTGGTGATCGTTGAGACACTGTTCAACTACAAAGGCTTCGGCTGGACCCTGGTGCAGGCAGCGTCAAACAACGACATCGAACTGCTGCTGGCCTGCTCCATCGTGGCCGTCGCGGTTGTCCTCGTGACGCAGCTGATATCGGATATCGGCTATGTCTTTCTGAACCCCCGCATCCGGATCGCGTGAGGCAGACAGGACATGGAACCGATGACCACATTCGAAATCACTGCCAAGGTCCTGATCCAGTTCCTGCCTGTCTGGGGCGCGCTGATCGCAACGTTCACACTCTCGATCGTCTACAAGCGCAAGCTGGGACTTTACGGAAAGCTCTTTGACAGCACGATTGGCATGATCGGCTTTGCACTGGTGATGTTCTGGGTTTTCACCGCGATCTTCGCAGATCTGATCATCACACATGACCCGATACAGGTTGTGTCCGGTATGAAAAACAAGGTGCCCGGAACGCCGGTGCCCACGGGCACCGAAGGTTTCACGCATTACCTGTTTGGGGGCGACAACCTGGCTCGCGACGTGTTTTCGCGCATGGTGATGGGCGCACGTGAAGTACTGAAGATCGCCCCTGCAGCGACGATGTTTGCCTTCATGGTCGGGATCGTGCTCGGCCTGCCTGCGGGCTATTTTGGAGGGCGGCTCGATACCGTCTTAAGTTTTCTTGCAAATCTGGTCCTGGCCTTTCCGGTGATCCTGCTTTTCTACCTGCTGGTTACGCCCGAAATCGTGGCCACCGGCATCCCGGTCTATATGGCAGCGGTGCTGTTTTTGTTCCCCATCCTGTTTTTGGTGGTGCTGTGGAATTCGCGCTTCTTCACGCAGCCGCAGAAGCGCAACCTTTATGTGGCCCTGACGCTGTTGTTGGGGGGCTGGCTATATATCGGGCTCGCATTCGATGCCGATCCGCTTGGCCTGGTTTCTATGCCGTCAAATGTTCTGATCGTCTTTGTATCGGTGGTATTCGTGAATTCGCCGACAGTGTTCCGGATCGTACGCGGGATCGTGCTCGACATTCAGACCCGCGACTATGTGGCTGCGGCCCAGACCCGCGGAGAGGGACCCTGGTATATCATGCTGTGGGAAATCCTGCCGAATGCCCGCGGACCGCTGATCGTCGATTTCTGCCTGCGCATCGGTTACACGACCATCCTGTTGGGGACACTTGGCTTCTTCGGTCTGGGTGTAAGCCCCGAAAGCCCCGACTGGGGCTCCACGATCAACCAGGGCCGGCGGTTGTTGTCGGTATACGTACACCCTGCCCTGCCTCCTGCATTTGCATTGATGAGCCTTGTTCTGGGCCTCAACCTGCTGGCCGACGGTCTGCGCGAAGAAAGCATGACGGACTGACCCAGTGCGGGGGGGCAGCCCCCCGCACCCCCCGGAGTATTTGGACAAAGAAGAAGGACGCCAGATGTCAGAGAGCCAAAATGGCCCGATCCTGGAGATCGAAAATCTCTCAATCTCCTTTTTCACGCGGCTGCGCGAGATCCCGGCGGTGATGGATTTTTCCTGCGCGGTGCAACCGGGTGAGGCGATGGGTCTTGTGGGTGAATCCGGGTGCGGCAAATCCACAGTGGCGCTTGGCGTGATGCAGGATCTTGGCGTCAACGGCCGTATTGTGGGGGGCTCTATCAAGTTCAAAGGGCGTGATCTGAACACAATGAGCCCCGAGGAGCTGCGCAAGATCCGCGGCAAAGACATCGCGATGATTTATCAGGAGCCAATGGCCTCGCTGAACCCGGCGATGAAGATCGGCAAGCAGCTTATGGAAGTTCCGATGATCCATGAGGGTGTGTCGGAAGAGGAGGCGTATCAGCGCGCGCTGGAAGTCGTCACCGATGTGCGCCTTCCGGATCCCGAACGCATGCTCCGGTCGTTCCCGCATCAGCTGTCGGGTGGCCAGCAACAGCGGATCGTCATCGCCATGGCTTTGATGTCCAAACCATCGCTGCTGATCCTTGACGAACCCACCACCGCGCTTGACGTGACCGTGGAGGCCGCAGTGGTCAATCTGGTTAAGGACCTGGGCCGGAAATACGGCACATCGATGCTGTTTATTTCGCACAATCTCGGGCTGGTGCTGGAAACCTGTGACAGGCTGTGCGTGATGTATTCAGGTGAAGCGGTCGAGACAGGGTCGATTCAGGATGTATTCGACAAGATGCAGCACCCGTATACGCAGGCGCTGTTCCGCTCCATCCCGCTGCCCGGTGCGGACAAGAACGCGCGCCCGCTTATCGCCATCCCCGGCAACTTTCCTTTGCCGCATGAACGTCCGCCGGGGTGCAATTTCGGCCCCCGTTGCGGCTATTTCGAGAAGGACCGCTGCAACGCGCAAGACATCTCGATGTTTGAGATCGCGGGCGATGACCGCCATGCCAGCCGCTGTTTGCGTTTTCAGGAAATTGACTGGGACGCCCCGCCGAAAGTGGCTGCCACTCAGCTTAACTCACAGCCTGGCGATGTTGTCCTCAAGATCGACAATCTCAAGAAATACTACGAGGTCGCGGCGAGCGCGCTTTTCGGCGGCAGCAAGAAAGTGGTGAAGGCCAATGAATCCCTGACATTCGAGGCGCGCGAAAGCGAAACGCTTGCCATTGTCGGAGAGTCCGGGTGTGGCAAGTCCACACTCGCCAAAGTGCTGATGGGTCTTGAGACCGCAACAGATGGCACAGTGTTGATCGACAATCGCGAAGTTCAGTCCACTGAAATTCAGGCCCGGGAAACCAACACTGTTTCGAACGTGCAAATGGTGTTCCAGAACCCTTTCGATACGTTGAACCCGTCGATGACTGTCGGCAGCCAGATCATCCGCGCTCTGGAGATTTTCGGTGTCGGCGACTCTCAGGAAGAGCGCCAGGAGCGGATGTTGAAGCTGCTGGATCTGGTGAAACTGCCGCGCGCCTTTGCCGAGCGAATGCCTCGTCAGCTGTCCGGAGGGCAGAAACAGCGGGTTGGAATCGCCCGCGCTTTCGCCGGTGAGGCCAAGATTGTGGTTGCAGACGAACCGGTCAGTGCACTTGATGTGTCGGTTCAGGCCGCAGTCACCGATCTGTTGATGGAGATTCAGCGCGAAAATAAGACCACTCTTCTGTTTATCTCTCATGATTTGTCGATTGTGCGCTATCTCAGCGACCGGGTGATGGTCATGTATCTGGGACATGTGGTCGAGCTTGGCACCACGGACGAGGTTTTCGCCCCGCCCTATCACCCCTATACGGAGGCGCTGCTCTCTGCGGTGCCAATTGCCGACACTTCAGTGGAGAAAGAACACATCGTTCTTGAGGGCGATATTCCTTCAGCTATGAACCCGCCCAAAGGATGCCCGTTTCAGACACGCTGCCGCTGGAAAGACCGCGTCGCCGGCGGGCTTTGCGAGAAAGAAGTTCCGCCGATCCAACGGTCTGCAAGTGGACACCAGATCAAGTGTCATCTGAGTGAAGAGGTTCTGGCGGAAATGACTCCGGTTATCAAAATCGCAGCTGAATAAAGAAGATCACGGCCTTCGACAGACCGTAAATGACCCTCGATTGGTCGCAAAAAGTTTCGCTTTCTTGCAACTTGTCGCTTAACGTCTTCTGAATAAACAGAGTGTCCGGACACAGAAGCCGGACATGGTACCGGAGCCAGGACCGGAGGAGCGGTCCGAAGAGGGAGAAAAACCAATGCCAGTCAAACCACCGGTGACTGACCTGCCGATCAAGACGGCCGAGTCCGGATTTTATCGCGGGTTCACCAAGGATGTTGCCATCACAGCCAAGCTGCTTGTCGGCGGTCTGATCATCTGGGCCATCGCCTTTCCTGATCAAGCGGCAAGCGTTCTTGGCTCGCTGAATACGATTATCCTCGCGACGTTCAACTTCTGGTACGTCTACGTGATGGCCTTCTTTGTGATCTTGTGCTTTGTGCTGGCGATTTGGCCGACAGCCGGATCCCTGCGTCTTGGGCATGACAACGACCGACCAGAGTTTTCGAACTTTTCATGGTTCTCGATGATGTTCGGGGCAGGCATCGGTATCGGCATGCTGACCTTTGCCACGGCGGAGCCAATGTACCACTGGGGCACAAACCCGTCGACGATCGTGGGCGATACCGTGGGCTCCAGTGCCGGAAATGTAAGGGACGCCTATATATGGTCCTTTACCCACTGGGGGCTGGCCGCCTGGGCCTCCTATGCCATTGTTGGTCTGGCGCTTGGCTATTTCTGCTACCGGCGCGGGCTTCCACTGACCATACGGTCCGCTTTGACGCCTATCTTCGGCGAAAAGCTTTCCGGCCCGATTGGCCATACGGTTGACGTTGTTGCGGTGGTCGCCACTGTGCTTGGCGTGTCCCAAACCCTCGGGTTCGGGGTTGAACAGTTCCTGTCCGGATTGTCCCGGATTGGGTTCGGCGACTGGATGTTCAATATTGCCGAAGACAACTCGAAGTCGCCGTCAACGATCGGAATTATCGTCGCCTTGCTGGTGATTATGGGGGCATCGACGCTCTCGGCGCTTTCGGGTGTGGGCAAAGGCATCAAGTGGCTGTCGAACCTCAATATGGGGCTAAGCTTCTTTCTGTTGGCGTTCTTCCTGATTTTCGGATCCACCTTCTTTGGTTTGCAGGCGCTCTTCTTGGGCATGTGGGACTATTTGCTTTCAATTCCCGGCAACCTCTTTGCGGTCTGGGTCGAGACGCCTATGGATGCGTTCACCGCGACCGTGCCAGCCGCAGTCCAGGCACTTCCGGCCGAGGACCTCGCAGCGGTTTACGACTCCGCCACAAGCCCCTGGGGCACGCTTGCCTCCTTCACCGAAGGGTTGCCAGCGTCGGCGGCGGCCTTGTCCGAGGCCGATATCGCTGCCGCCTATGCAGCCGGTACAGACAGCCGTCTGTCGGGCTGGCAAGGCGCCTGGACGATTTTCTACTGGGCGTGGTGGATCGCATTTGCCCCCTTTGTCGGCGTGTTCCTTGCGCGCATCTCAAAGGGCCGCACAATCCGGGAGTATGTCCTGGGCGCTATGATCATTCCCGCGATCATGTGCTTTATCTGGTTTGCGATGGTCGGCGGCACGGCAATTGACCTTGAGTTGTCCGGTGTGGCCGAAGGGGCGATCACAGACGCAGGTCAGGCAGATCAGCTCTTTGCGATGCTCGCGGTGATCCTGTCCGAAGGACTGGCATATATCATGTCGATCATCGTGGTGATCCTGCTTCTGACCTACCTCGTTACGTCAGCCGACAGTGCGGTGCTGATTATCAACACGATCAACGCCGCTGGCGACGAAGGCCCAAAGGCCCGTCCGCACATCCTGTTCTGGGGTGCGGCCCTGGCGCTCGTGGTCGGTGGATTGATCTTGGCAGGCGGGCTTGGCGCAATCCAGACCGCAATGGTGATTGGCGCACTTCCGTTCAGTCTGGTTATGGTTCTGATGGGATTGTCGTTGATCAAAGCGATCTATCGCGACGGTCAACGCATGAAGGAAGGCTCGCCGACCACGCATGTGGAAGCGGACACGCCAGCCGAGTAAGCTTCGGTCTTACACACCAAAACGAAGGGCGGGATCATCCCGCCCTTTTTTTTGGGGCGCCTTGCCCACAGACCAACGGCGGAAACCGACCTCCCCGTGTCGGTTCCAGACTTGCCCGGACACCCGCCCTCCGGAGACCCTGACCTGGACGGAGGTTTGCCATGAAGACTCATTCCCGTGTGTGCATCATCGGTGGCGGCGTGGTCGGGTGCTCGGTCGCTTTTCACCTGACCAAGCTTGGGTGGCGCGACGTGGTCCTTTTGGAGCGGGCCGAACTCACCTCGGGCTCCACATGGCACGCGGCGGGTGGGTTTCACACTCTGAACGGCGACACCAACATGGCAGCACTTCAGGGCTACACGATCGGGCTCTATCGTGAGCTTGAAGAGATGACCGGCACGTCCTGCGGCCTGCACCATGTGGGCGGGATAACACTCGCTGACACAGAAGAACGCTTTGACATGCTAAAGGCGGAGCGCGCCAAGCATCGCTATATGGGGCTTGATACCGAACTGTTAAGCCCGGAAGACATCAAGGCGCGGGCCGAGCTCGTGAATATCGACGGCATAGTGGGCGGGCTCTACGATCCGCTCGACGGGCATCTCGATCCATCCGGCACCACGCACGCATATGCAAAAGCCGCTCGGATGGGCGGGGCCGAGATTGAACTTCACACCAAGGTGGAACGCCTTGTGCCACACAAGGACGGCTGGGAGGTTATCACGGACAAAGGTACATTGATCGCCGAGCATGTGGTCAATGCGGCCGGGCTCTGGGCGCGCGAAGTGGGGGCTATGGCTGGGGTCTATCACCCGCTTCTGCCAATGGCGCACCAATACATTGTCACGGACGATATCCCGCAGATCTACGAACGCGAGACAGAGTTCCCACATGTGATTGACCCGGGCGGTGAAAGTTATCTGAGACAGGAAGGTCGCGGGCTCTGCATCGGGTTTTACGAGCAGAAATGCGAGCCCTGGGCGGTTGACGGCACACCATGGGACTTCGGGCATGAGCTTCTTAACGACCAGTTTGACAAGATCGAGGACAGCATCGCTTTCGCCTATCGCCGGTTTCCTGTGCTGGAGACTGCGGGCGTAAAATCGGTCATCCATGGCCCCTTTACCTTCGCCCCGGACGGAAATCCCCTTGTTGGTCCGGTCCCGGGATTGCGCAACTATTGGGCCGCATGCGCGGTAATGGCTGGCTTCAGCCAGGGCGGCGGGGTCGGCCTGACGCTCGCGCAGTGGATGACGACAGGCGAAACCGAGCGCGATCCCGCGGCGCTTGATGTCGCGCGCTTCGGTGATTGGACATCCCCGGGTTACACGGTGCCGAAGGTTATTGAGAACTATCAGAACCGGTTCTCGGTTTCCTACCCGAACGAAGAGCTTCCGGCGGCGCGGCCGTTTCGCACCTCACCAGTCTATGACCTTCTTGACGCAAAAGGCGCAGTCTGGGGACAAGCTTATGGGCTGGAGGTTGCGAACTACTTCGCTGAAGCCGGCGAGGCCAGGCTTGAAACTCCGAGTTTCCGACGCTCAAATGCCTTCGCAGCCACCGCGCGTGAAGTGGCCGCTGTCCGCACCGCGGTCGGGATTAACGAGCTTTCGAATTTCGGAAAGTACCGCGTGGTGGGACCAAATGCCCGCGCCTGGCTGGACCGCATTATGGCCGGGCGCATCCCAACCCCCGGTCGTTTGTCGCTGTCACCAATGCTTGCCACGACCGGGAGACTCTACGGAGATTTCACCATTGCCTGCCTGTCGGAAAGCGAATTTCAACTGATTGCATCCTATGGCGCACAGGCCTTTCACATGCGCTGGTTCCAGGCGCATCTGGAGCCGGGCGTACATATCGAGAATGTGTCGGACAGCCTTCTGGGCTTCCAGATCGCGGGTCCTAAAGCCCGGGAGCTTCTCGCGGCCTGTACCCGCATGCCGGTGGATGCAGGCGCATTCCGGTTCTTTGATGTCCAGCGCACAACAATTGGCATGGCGGATTGCCTTGTGCAGCGGGTCAGCTACACCGGAGATCTCGGGTTCGAGATCTATTGTGACGCCTCTGCGCAACGGCACCTCTTTCACACATTGTGGGCCGCCGGAGAACCGCTCGGCCTTCGCCCTTTCGGCATGCGGGCCATGATGAGCCTGCGGCTCGAAAAATTCTTTGGCGGCTGGGGGCGCGACTACCGCCCGGACTACACTCCCGCGGAAACCGGGCTGGATCGCTTCGTCGCCTTCCAGAAAAATACCGACTTTATTGGCCGCGCGGCAGCCGAAGCCGCCCGGGCCAAACCACCACGCCGAAAGCTCTGCGCTTTCGAAGTCGCGGCAGAGGACGCTGACGTCATCGCCGATGAACCGATCTGGCTCGGGGACACGGTTGCAGGCTTTTGCACGTCAGGCGGGTTTGCCCATCACACGCAGAAATCCATCGCACTGGGCTTTCTGCCGCGCAATGAAATCGCCAAAGACCTGACTGCCGAGATCGAGATCCTCGGCGTTAAGCGCCCTGCGCGGCTTCTGTCGCATCCTGTTTTCGATCCTGAGGGGGACCGGATGCGCGGCTGAATGCTTCCCAATGAAGCGGGCGTGTGATCGTGGGCGAAGAAACCGATAGCGCTCGCGCGCCGCAGTTGCGATGGTTTCGCCATGACAGACCGGGTTCTTCTTCTTGCCGCTGGCAGCTCCTCGCGTATGCGCGGGGCTGATAAGTTGCTTGAACTTGTGGATCACATCCCTCTTCTGCGCCGGCAGGTCGTGATGGCCCAGAGCCTCGGCTGGCCGGTGTATGTGGCGCTGCCGCCGCGGCCCCATCCCAGATACGCAGTGCTGGAGGATCTGGGAGTTGAGCTTCTTTCAGTGAAAAGCGCAACTGAGGGTATGGGGGGGACACTCCGCGATTCAGTGAAGGTTCTGCCCGAAGACACAGACGCGGTGCTTGTTCTGCTTGCAGATCTTCCGGATATCACCAGCGAAGATCTTACCCGGATCGCCGCTGCACGCGACGCGCATCCCGCGGCAGCGATCGTGCGAGGAGCAACCTCTGCGGGTGCCCCTGGTCATCCTATCCTCTTTCGTGCCGAAACGCTGCCAGCGTTTGGAAACCTGGCAGGAGATGACGGCGGCAAGACGATCATCGCCGAATTCGCGGACAGGGTGCACCTTGTACCTTTGCCCGAAGACCGCGCACGTCGCGATCTCGACACCCCGGAAGACTGGCAGCGTTGGCGTGCTGCCCGACAGGCTCAGCAATAGAGCGACCTTGCTTGGTCAGATATCCTGGCTGGGTCATGGGCAAAAGGAGGCGCGCGGTGCCCCCCGGTCGCGCGCCGGATCTGCCCCGCGCTACAACTTCTTGGGAGGGAGGTCCCGAAGGCGGAGCGCGGCTCTCGGCGGCAAAGGTGCCGCGGGCCGGACAGGGGCAGCCATCCGGCCGGAGCGGTGTTTGGGGGCGCGGAAGGTGCACACTTGTCCGCATTTCTGCGGGTACTCTTAACAGTTTCCGGCGCCCCCGATCGCGAGTCCAGTCTCGCACAGGCGGGCGTGCGACCGTATCGCGGTCTTTGGCCTTATGGCTCTTTTGACATACGGCTAGGTAAGCGCCCCTCAGCGGATTTTTTTACGCGCAGCCGCCAAGCTTTTTCGGCAGCAGGTCAAAATGGGTCTGGAGGCTGGTACCCGAGGTCGGACTCGAACCGACAAGATGTTGCCATCGGGGGATTTTGAATCCCCTGCGTCTACCAATTCCGCCACTCGGGCCTCAGATGCGTGGTCTAGCGTCCGGACGAACGGGCGTCTAGATCGAAAACGCCTGTGATTGCATCGGCGCGCCCTGCCCCTTATATTCGGGTTGTCCTTCGGGACTATGGACATAAACGCGCTCGTAATAAGCGGATAGGACCCGGGGGCGGTACCCGGCGGCTCCACCAAATCCCCGTCGTTTGCGGGCAAAGGGGGCCGAAACAGGATCGACGAACGTCTAAAGGTGTTAGCTTTGTCCCGGTGAGGTACCACCGTTATCGGTCCGAAACGTACAGTTGCAAACGACAACCGTGCTCCGGTGGCAGTCGCTGCGTAAGCAGTGCCTAAAACCGAAATTTAAGCCCTTGCGCCTAGCAGCGTAAGGCGGGGCCCGCCGGAGCCTGGCAACAGAATCCGGCATCTTCTGCCCGAATCTCTGACAGGTGCCCCACCGGGCCGCCCGCTCTGCAGGCAATAGGATGCACAGCGCTCCGAGTACTCTTGCCTTCTCTGCACAACGCGCCAGAGTTCATGCATGCGCGCTGCTCTTCTGCTGTCTCTGGGAGTCTTTTTCGCCGCCAGGCCAGCCTTGGCCTGCACCGTCGCGCTTCTGCTTATGATGGATGTGTCTCAATCGGTTGATGCGGGAGAATACCGTTTGCAAACCGAAGGGCTCGCCCGCGCCCTCGAGGATGGAGAAATCCGGGACACCATGCAGCGGGGCGAAATTGCACTTGCGGTGATGCAGTGGTCCGGGACAGGCGCGCAAAGCCTCTCCATCCCGTGGCGACAAATGCGGAGCGCGGCGGATCTCGACACAATGGTCGCGGATGTGCGCGCAATGCCCAGGGCTTTTTTAATGTCCAACACAGCCGTGGGCGACGCTATCTTTGCGGGCCTGAGCTATCTGGAGACTGCTCCGAGCTGTGCCCGCCGGGTGATCGATATATCGGGAGATGGGCCCGACAATGCAGGCTCTGCACCTCTCACCGCGCGACACCGGGCAGAACGCAACGGTGTGACAATCAACGGGCTGGCGGTGGAGTCGCTCGGCCTGTCGATCACGAACTATTATCGCTCGCTGGTCATAACACGCGGAGGGTTTGTTGAAACCGCACGCGGATACCGGGACTATGCGCGCGCCATCCGGGCGAAGATTGCCCGCGAAACCGCTCAGATCATGTTCTGACTGCAGGAAAAACCGTCGTGCAAATGTCGTCACGCGGCATTAGGCAGGACGCATGAGCGAGCCCCCATCCTTAACCGAGATTGCCCGCGTGTTCGGTCGCATTGGTCTGCTGTCCTTTGGTGGCCCTGCAGCGCAGATTGCCATGCTGCAAACAGAAACTGTGGAACATCGACCATGGCTAAGCGCTCAGAGTTTCGCAAATGGTCTGTCCTTTTGCATGTTGCTTCCCGGACCCGAAGCCATGCAGCTTGCGACATGGTGCGGATGGCGCTTGAGCGGTCTGACCGGAGGTTTGATCGCAGGAACGCTATTTGTAGCACCTGGCGCGCTTGTGATCCTCGCGCTGGCGCTGATCTACGCCTATCTGGGCGATGTGCCCTTCGTTCAGACACTGTTTCTGGGGGTGCAGGCGGCCGTTGTCGCCATCGTCGTTCAAGCTCTGTTTCGGCTATCAAAACGCGCCCTTGGCGGTGCGTCGGATGTCATGGTGGCCGGTCTCAGCTTCCTGGCGCTTTATATCTTTGATCTTCCTTTTCCCTTGGTTCTTTTGGCGGCAGCGCTGTATGGCGCCGCGCGCGCCTCTGGACCTCCAGGCGTTTCAGATGCGCGTTTTCCTGCGCCCAATTTCCGCATTATCGGAGGGTTCATAGCGATCTGGTGGGTACCGGTCGTGATGCTTTGGCTGTCCGGCGCGACGCTATTGACGCAAATCGCACTCTTTTTCTCCAAGCTCGCCGTGGTCACCTTTGGCGGCGCGTATGCTGTGCTTGCTTATATGACACAGGAAGTCGTCGACCGGCACGGCTGGCTCCGGCCGGAGCAGATGATCGACGCTCTCGGACTGGCCGAAACCACCCCCGGTCCTCTGATCCTGGTCACTGAGTTTGTCGGCTTTCTGGCCGGGTTTGGCGACGGGGGGCTATGGCTGGGTATCGCAGCAGCTCTGGTCACACTGTGGGTGACGTTTGTGCCCTGTTTTCTTTGGATTTTTGCACTTGGCCCCTATATCGACTGGTTGTCCAAACAGCCACGTCTGTCAGGTGCACTTTCGGGCGTTATGGCCGCCGTTGTAGGCGTGATAGGTGCGCTCGCGCTCTGGTTCGCATTGCATGTTCTTTTCAAGTCACAAACCGAGGTTTCTCTTCCAGCCGGGATTGGCGCGGTCGAACTCCCGCAGCTCGCTAGCCTGGACCCCGTTGCGCTGCCGCTGACACTTCTGGCAGCGGCGCTTTTGTGGGCAAACCGGTTCGGCTTTCCTGCGATTCTGGGGATCTGTGCCTTAGCCGCATTGGCATTATCGAAAGTTTAGGCAATCTGGCTACGGTATTTCGAACGCCCCCTTTCTTTCATCTGGTGGAGGTTCTAACCTGCACGTGACTCGCGAAAGGTCCCACAAAAATGCCCAAGCGTCTCGACTATGGAAATATGATGCACGCGGCGATGCGCACCCTTATTCAGGATGTCTTGCGGCTTGTGAGCGATGAAGGCCTCCCCGGTGAGCACCATTTCTTCATAACGTTCGATACGACGCACCCGCAGGTGGATCTGAGCGATTGGCTGCGCGAACGCTACCCTGAGGAAATGACAATTGTACTTCAGCACTGGTTCGACGCGCTGGAGGTCCGCGCAGATGGTTTCTCGGTGACACTGAATTTCGGCGATCAGCCTGAAGCCCTGACAGTACCTTTTGACGCAATCCGCACCTTCGTGGACCCATCCGTCGAGTTTGGTCTGCGCTTTGAAACACAAGAAGCTGAGATAGAAGATCTGGAAGATGCAGAGCCTCCCGAGGCGCCGGCCGAGCTGGCACAGGAGGTCACCCCGATGGTTCCGGAGCCTAAGCCAGCGGCAGAGAGAGAGGCATCCTCTGGCGACGCCGAGGTCGTAAGCCTGGACAGTTTCCGAAAATAGTCCTCGGATTTCATTCAAAAACGGCGATTTTACACCTGAGTGCCGCGGCTCTGCCAAGATGCTGCCGGGTTCTTTTGGCACAGTTTCGCCATGTTGCGGGCACCGAGGCACCTATTGGCGGTTCTGACAGCGGTTGCGGCGTCTTGCGCGGCGCCGGCGATTGGCGATCCCATGCGCCCGTTTTCGATCTGGCCTGCACAACCCTTTGACGTCGCGGTCCCGGTCACTGCACCGATCTATGTACCTGAGATTAGCCGCGCCCTGCGCGCAAAACCGGTTGCAACGTCCGCATCCTTTCGCGTCGAAGTAACGGTTGGGCGCCCTAAAGGATCTCCAACGCACCGTCTGCTGCAGCGCTCGGCGACATTGCCGGCTTTTAACGGCAGCTACGACACTATCCCCGCAATTGTCGTAAAACGGGGTCGGGTGGACCTGCAGACGCTTGCAAAACAATCAGGGGTAGCGCCGCACCTGAAATGCGAAGCTGATCATTGCACACTGTCCTCAGCGCTCTTGGTGGCAAAGGGCGCCGAATTGCTGATCGACAACACTCATATCGATCTGATCCAGCAAAGCGGCGCAATGATCGTCAACTATGGCCATATGACCGTGCGCAACAGTTACCTTCAGGCGCGCATGCCAGTCGGGTTCTCTTTCGGGAAAGACGCGCGGGAGTTCCGTCCCTTCCTGTCCGGACAAGAAGGCTCTGACACGCATCTCATTGGCTCGGTCTTTAAGGATCTGGGCTATAATCGCCCCTCGAGCTACGGCGTTTCTATAGATGCTCGAACCGGCGAAGCGGAGCCGACCGGCGTGCTCGTGGGAAATGTGTTTGACGGGCTTTATTACGGCTTTTATTCGCACCACGCCAAGAACGTTCCCATCGTCGATAACCTGTACCGAGACAACATTATCTACGGGATCGACCCACACGATTATTCCTACAATCTCTGGATCCTTGGCAATCGCGCCTATGGCACCAAGAAAAAGCACGGAATCATTATTTCACGCGGCGTGCACGACACCGTCATTGCGATGAACCGCAGCCACGACAATGCGCGGGCCGGGATCATGCTCGATCGACATTCATCAAACAATACAGTCATTTACAACCATAACTGGCGCAACGGATATGACGGGATCGCAATCTACGAAAGCTCCGGGAACCTGATTGCGCACAACACCGGTGTGGAGAACGGCAAAACAGGTCTGCGGATTCGCAACTCGCAAGACCTGATCGTTGCGCATAACTACTTCTCGGGGAATGTGACCGGCATCAAGGCCTATACCGGGCGCCCGAACGGCTTTGAGCGGCGGGACGAAGATATCTACCGGATGGAAGTACAGGCCAACCTGATGGAGAATACGGTTTCTGCAAACCATCGCGAAGATCTGTCGCTCAAAGGCTGCGTTTCACGCATGGTTTTCACAACGCTGTCAAACAAGCAGCCAGGGTTCACGACCCCTAACGTGCGCTTCGGCGGTGACAAAACGTGGAAAGAAATGCTGCGACGCGTATCCAAGCTGACATATGGCGATCTCGAAGTCCGCTACGATTGCGAAGTGTTCATTGTAGAACCAGCTGTCGAGCGCGCTGAACGCGATGCAGCTCTTGCCTCCGCTGCCGCCGAACAAGCTGCCCGGGATATAGAGGCTCGCGCGTCCCTGCGCCAATAAGCCCGTCTGCTTTTGATTGCCCCCTTCCACCAGCCCCGATAGAGGGTATGCGAACGTATACTACCCGGGAGCAGACCATGACCGACACCCGCACCGAAACCGACAGCTTTGGCCCGCTCGAAGTTCCAGCCGACAAGTATTGGGGCGCGCAGACCCAGCGCTCGATCATGAACTTTCCCATTGGCTGGGAGAAGCAGCCTGTCGCCATTGTGCGTGCGCTCGGCGTGATAAAAAAAGCCTGTGCCATGGCCAACAAGGAAAGCGGCAAACTCGATACCAGACTGGCCGATGCAATCATTCAGGCTGCTGGAGAGGTGATTGACGGGAAGTTCGACGACAACTTCCCGCTTGTGGTGTGGCAGACCGGTTCGGGCACCCAGTCGAACATGAACTCGAACGAGGTGATCGCAAATCGGGCAATCGAACTTCTGGGCGGAGAGATCGGCTCCAAAGATCCGGTCCACCCCAACGACCACTGCAACATGGGCCAGTCATCGAACGACACTTTCCCGACAGCAATGCATATCGCGGCTGCCACCACCGTCCGTGACGTTCTGCTGCCCGGGCTGGAGACCCTCGCAGCCGGTCTTGAAGCCAAGGCAGACGAGTTCAGAGACATCATCAAAATTGGACGCACCCACACCCAAGACGCAACACCGCTGACGCTGGGACAGGAGTTCTCCGGCTATGCCAAGCAGGTCCGCAACGGCATCGCAAGGATCGAGCTTGCGCTGCCGGGCATCTATGAACTTGCTCAGGGCGGCACGGCCGTGGGCACCGGGCTCAACACCTCCCCCGGTTGGAGCGAAACGGTTGCGGCGAATATGGCAGAAATCACTGGCTTGCCCTTCGTCACCGCTCCCAACAAGTTCGAAGCACTCGCCGCCCATGATGCGATGGTCTTTATGTCCGGTGCGATCAAAACCACGGCAATGGCTTGCTACAAAATTGCCAACGACATGCGCTTTCTGGGGTCAGGGCCGCGCTCAGGTCTGGGGGAGCTTGTCCTGCCAGAGAACGAACCCGGCTCTTCGATCATGCCGGGCAAGGTGAACCCCACGCAGGCCGAAGCTATGACGCAGGTCTGCGCGCATATCCTCGGCAATGATGCGGCGATCTCTTTCGCCGGATCGCAGGGCCATTTCGAGCTGAACGTCTATAATCCGATGATGAGCTACAATCTGCTCCAATCGATGACACTCCTTGGTGACGCGGCTGCAAGTTTTACAGAGCGGATGCTTGTGGGCACAAAAGCCAATGAAGAGCGGATCGACAAGTTGATGAAAGAAAGCCTGATGCTTGTCACAGCGCTGGCGCCCACCATTGGCTATGACAATGCAACGAAAGTTGCCAAAACCGCCCACAAAAACGGGACAACTCTGAAGGAAGAAGCGATTGCGCTTGGTTTCGTGGACGCGGAAACCTTCGACAAGGTCGTCCGCCCCGAGGATATGATCGGCCCGAAATGAGCACCGCATATCGCGGAGGTAAGCTGACCTTCTGGTTCGAGCTTGCCTCGACTTACTCCTACCTCTCAGCAATGCGCATCGATGCGCTCGCGGATCTGGCTGGGGTGGAGGTGATATGGAGACCGGTGCCGCTTGGGCCAATTTTCGGGGCGCAGGGTTGGACCACCTCCCCCTTCAACATTTACGAAGCGAAAGGCGCCTACATGTGGCGGGACATGGAACGCTTATGCTCCGCGCGGGGTCTTGGGTTCCGAAAGCCGGATCCATTTCCTCAAAACTCTATCCGCGCCGCGCGGGTTGCTCTGGCCGCGCTCGAAACACCGCATGGACGCGACTTTGTCCGTGCGCTGTACCTTGCCCAATTCACCGAAGGACAGGATATCGCCGCTCCGGCGACGATAGGCACAGCGCTCACGACTGCGGGCTTGCCTGCGGATCTTGCGTCTGCAGCCGACGATCCGGTGTATAAGGAGGCACTTAAAACCGCCAGCGCGGACAGCATCAGCATGGGACTGTTCGGTGCGCCAAGTTTTACTGTGGGCAACGAACTTTTCTGGGGCGATGACAGACTGGAAGATGCGCTCAACTGGGCGCTTTCTGCTTGAGTTCCCGTGCCTGTGAGCGCAAGCATCGCGCATGAGCAATATCACGAATCTCCGGACTGCCCGAAAGCAGAAAGCGCGTGAAGAAAAGCGCGCAACGCATTCAGAAAACGCCGTTAAATACGGGATAACCAAATCCGAGCGCGTTCGCGTCGCCGCGCTGGAAGAAACCCGCCGCCGCAAGCTCGACGCCCACCAGGTCGAAGAAGAATAAGCCGCGTGTCGTTGCGTCCTGTCAAGCACTCGCTCACGCTTCAGGGGCACCGTACATCTGTGTCACTGGAGCCCGAGTTCTGGGACGCATTTCGCGCAATAGCCGCAGAACGAGGTCAGCCAATTAACGCGCTTGCGGCAGAAATCGACGCCGCGCGCGGCACTGACCGTGGGCTAGCGTCAGCGATCCGGGTATTCGTTCTGTCTGAAACGCAACGTCGATAGGCGTCGGGGTGTCCGGTCGCGCGCGGCCGCCTGAAAATTCCCAAACACGCCCCTAAAACATCACGCCCACCAGCCACAGCGAAAGCCCCGGAAACGCAACAAGGATCACCACGCGCGCCAGATCGGAGGCCACGAAGGGTGTTACGCCGCGATAGGTGCGCCCGATGGGGATATCCTTGGCGACTTGATTGATAATAAACAGGTTCATACCCACGGGCGGCGTGATCAGACCGACCTCCACCACAATCAGAGCAAGAATACCGAACCAGATCGCGGCCTCTTCCGGTGTTAGACCGAAATCAAGCACCTGGATGATCGGAAAGAAGATCGGGATGGTCAGCAAGATCATAGACAGGCTGTCCATGACGCATCCGAAGATCAGGTAGCAAAGCAGCATCGCTGCCAGAACAATTAAGGGCGCAAAGCCCTGAGTGGTGACCCACTCGGCAAGGAGTTGTGGCGCCTGGGTAAACGCCAGAAACGAGTTGAACAGTTGGGCGCCCAACAGAATGAAAAAGATCATCGCTGTAGCCGATGCCGTCCCGAGGATCGACTCCATCAGACCTTTCCAGGTTAGACCACCTGTCAGCGCTCCATAAAGCCCGGTGGCGACTGCACCAACAGCAGCCCCTTCCGTCGGCGTGAAAAGCGCCTGCACGCCGTCCTGAGCCCAGTTCCAGTCACCGGCAATGCCGCCCATGACGAGACCGAAAATGACAACGACAGGCCAAACCCTCACAAGCGTGCGCATGCGTTGCCCGAGCGGCACACGATCCGCCGTGCTTGCTGCGTCAGGTTTCACCCGCACATAGATTGCCACGGTCAGGATATAGCCAAGCGCCGCGATGATCCCGGGAACCAGCGCTGCGATGAACATCTTCACAATATTCTGCTGGGTGAGGATGGCATAAATCACGAGGATCACTGAGGGCGGAATCAGAATCCCAAGGGTCCCCCCTGCAGCCAGGACCCCCGTACTCAGGCTGTCGGAGTACCCGCGCTTTCGCATCTCCGGCAGCGCGACCTGCCCCATGGTCGACGCTGTGGCCAGCGATGAACCACATACCGCGCCGAAACCCGCGCAGGCGCCAACGGCCGCCATAGCCACCCCCCCCTTGCGGTGCCCGAGCCAGTCCGACGCAGCCTCGAACAGCGCCGCAGACATTCCGGAACGGGTTGCAAACTGACCCATAAGCAGAAAAAGCGGCACGATCGACAGCGAATAGCTGGAAAAGGTGTCGAAACTCAGGGTCTTGAGCTGGCTCAGCGTCGCGTTGGGATGGCCGAGCACAATCCAAGTCCCGATAAAGCCCGTTGCTCCCATGGCCACGGCAATTGGCACCCGCAGGAAGATGGCGCCCAGCATAATCGCGAAGGCAATAAGAGCCAGCTCAATCCCGCTCATGGCTGCCCTTCCCGGCCCGCGAGCGTCCAGTTGACACTGCGCCATACCGAATACAACGAGATCAGAACGAACATCAGAGCACCAATCAGCGCAAGCCCGTAGGGAATCCAGATCGGGAGTTCCAGCTCATAGGTTGTTTCGGCGAAAAATGGTTTGTAGCCCATCGACAGGGTCTCGCGCAGCCCTTCGGAGCCATACGGAAACTTCTCTCCAAACCCGAGATAAAGCCGCCATGCGATAACGCAGGCCGCAATCAGTACGCAGATATCCCCGATCAGGCCAAACCCGGCATGAGCACGCCGCGGCATGCGATCCACGAGAATATCGACGGTTACGTGCCCCCGCTTCAACTGGCACCACGGGAGGAAGAAAAAAACGGCAATTGCGCAGCCGATCTCGACCATCTCGAAATCACCTTTGATCGGCCCGAGCCCGGCGAATATCAGCGCCCGCCCGGTGATCGAAAGAACCGTCACGATGGCGAGGGTGACAAGGATCAGGCCACCCGCATAGGCAAAACCGCGCGCAAGTACCTCTAACACGCGGCCTATCCGCGCTTCCGCAGCCGGCGCAATCATCCCTGCTCGTCCTCAGTTCCTGTGGGCTGCCGACAGGATCGACGGCCGCGCGTTCAACTTGGCAATATCCATACCTGCCACCGCTTTATAGCTTGCAGCCTGTGATTCAAGCTCTTGCCGGGAAATCACCTCTTCGACATGCTCAAATCCCTGGGGCGCACGCTCCGCAACCACATCCAGGATCTTATCGGGACCATCCCCGCGGTTTGCCATCACAACCGCATTGACCTCATCGCGCCGCTCTGAATCGTAGCGGTCCAGCGCTGAGACCACATCTTGCGCCTCTTTCAGTGCACGCGTCAGATAGCGCCCATCAAGGATCGCCTGGCTCGCGCCGTTGGAGCCTATTGGGTACATTGGATGAGCGGCGTCCCCCAAAAGCGTGATCCGGCCATGTGACCAGCGCGGCAGCGGATCCCGATCCACCATCGGATATTCGTAAATTGCTTGCGCATCCTGAATAACGCGCGGAACGTCGAGCCAATCAAAGGACATACCGGCAAACATCGGAAGAAAATCCTCGATCCTTCCAGCGCGGTTCCAGTCCTGCGGAGCAAAGCCCGCCCGGTTCGGATCGTGGATATCAGCAATCCAGTTCAATAGGCTGTCGTCTTCGCCGCAATCCGCAATAGGATAGCAGACAAACTTAACCGCCTTTTCGCCGGACATGGCAATTGAGCGCCCGGTTCGAAAGCGCGGCGCCCGGGAGACACCGCGCCACATCATAGTGCCACCCCAACGTGCTGGCCCCTCGTCCGGGTAAAGCTGTTCACGCACAGTGGAGTTTATGCCATCGGCCCCGACCAGGATTGCGCCGCACTCTCGGCCGACAATGCGCCCGGTGCGTCGGTCTGCAAAACGTGCAATGACCCCGGCGCTGTCCTCCTCCCAGTCCTGAAGCGCATACCCGGCCAGAACACTGCCACCGCGCTCAAGGAACGCCCAGTAGAGCGCCATCTGCAACTGGCCCCGATGCACCGAAAATTGAGGCCAGCGGTACCCTGCCGAGAGCCCGCGCGGCTCATCCCATACAAGCTTTCCCTGTTGCGAAAAGTAAGCAACTTCCTCGGTGCGCAGACCGATCCTGTCCAGGTCGTCTTCCAGTCCGAGCTCGAAGAGTTCCCGCACTGCATGCGGTTGAAGGTTTATGCCCACGCCGAGCGGGCGCACTTCGCGCACAGCCTCGTAAATCACGCACTCGATCCCGACCTGCTGCAGCGACAAGGCCAGAGAGAGGCCTCCAATCCCAGCCCCCGCAATCATTACGGTCATGGCGCACCTCCCTGCACCACTGATCGGTCACCCGCCCCGATCACGCGAGGCGGGCAGGTGTTTTCCTGAATATCAGCTGCCGGCTGCGTGCTTGGCCACCAGCGCCATGGCGTCATCTACCATCGCTTCGCCCGGCAAGCCTTTGCTCTCCATCTCAGCGGCCCAGGCAGAGGTCAGATCATCCCCGATCTTGCGCAGCTCTGCCACGGTCGCATCATCCATGGTGTGAATCGTATTGCCCCGCGCCGAGACAACCTGTTCACCCAGATCGTCGCCTTGATCCATGGCGCGACCGGCCCAGGCAGATGTGTCCAAGCCAGAGTTTGCGTCAATCACAGCCTTCAGATCATCGGGCAGCTTTTCATAAGCAGCCTTATTCATCCCCCAGATAAAGAAGGTATTATAAAGCGCTCTGTCTCCACCAATTTGCGTGTGGCTATCCGCCAGTTCATCTACCTTCAACGGCGGCACAATCTCCCACGGGATCACGCCCCCATCAACAACCCCTTTCGACAACGCCTCAGGGAACGCAGGCACCGGCATCCCAACCGGGGTTGCGCCAAGTGTTTCAAGCAACTTGTTGGCCTGACGCGACGGACCGCGCAACTTCAGCCCATCGAAATCGGAGGTCGAGGTAACAGGATCGCCCTTTTTGTGGATGACACCGGGGCCGTGGACGTGCACCGCCAGAACGCGGATATCGCCGAACCGCTCCATCAGGTACTTCTCCGAAAACTCCCATGCCGCTTTGCTGGAATCCTCGGCCGACATCGACGTCATGAACGGCAGCTCAAAGGCCTCGGATTCAGGAAACCGCCCGGGCGTATAGGCAGGCAACGCCCAGCCACAATCGATCACGCCATCCCGGATCTGGTCATAAAGCGCAGGTGGTTTGCCACCAAGCTGCATTGCCGGGTAGATTTCTACATTGATGCGACCGCCGGAGTCCGCCTCAACCTTTTCGGCCCACGGCTCGATAAAGAACTTCGGAATCGAGCCCTGCGGGCTGATAAAATGCTGACAGCGCAGCGTCACTTCTTGTGCGAACACGGCCCCTGCGCTCAGACCAATGGTTACGGCTCCCGCAAGCGCGGCTTTCAAGAATGTCGTCATAGTGTCCTCCCAGTACACCAATTCGGTCGCTCCAGTCGTTCGTGCGACCAGGTCTATATGCACAAGATCGTAACGGCTGTTTTTCAAATGTCGATAACCGTTACAGGCTGTGTGCGAACGAGGCGTTCTGTGTCCATTCAGCCCCAATGGGTTGCGCGAATGCCGACACAGCATTGACCCGTCCCGCGCGCCATGATGCATGAACCCAACCCCAACGGAGAGGCGTATGATCCGCAAGCTGTATGACTGGGTGATCGGGCTGGCTGAGCACCCGAACGCACTCTGGGCGCTGGCATTCATTGCCTTTGTCGAAAGCTCGGTCTTTCCGATCCCTCCGGACGTTCTGATGATCCCAATGATCATCGCAGCTCCGCATCGGGCCTTTCTGATTGCCGGAATAGCAACAGTCTTTTCGGTGCTGGGCGGTCTTTTTGGCTACTGGATCGGCGCAGCATTGTTTGAGGAGGTCGGGCGCCCTGTCCTGGAATTCTACGGCAAGGACGCGTATTTTGGCGACTTCGCAGACCGTTACAACGAATGGGGTGCATGGGCGGTATTGATCGCAGGTGTCACGCCCTTCCCCTATAAGGTGATTACGATCCTGTCAGGCACTACGGGCCTGTCGCTGCCGGTATTTATGCTCGCCTCGGTGGTTGCGCGCGGATTGCGCTTCTTTCTTGTCGCTGGGTTGCTTTGGAAATTTGGACCGCCGATCCGTGACTTTATTGAACGACGTCTGGGGCTTATGTTTACCCTGTTCATGGTGCTGCTGATCGGCGGCTTCGTTGCAATACGGTATTTGTGATGACCATCTTGATGACCCCGCGCAATCTGGCGCTGATTGCAGCAGCCGGCTCCGCCGCGATGTTGTTGGCAGCCTGGGGGTTTCAGTATCTGGGCGGCCTCGCCCCGTGCGCAATGTGCATTTGGCAGCGCTGGCCGCATGCACTGGCGGTCGTTTCGGGCGGTTTGGCGCTGGTCACGCCACTCGCTGCGTGGCTGGGCCTGGGAGGAGCGCTCGGCACTGCAGCTATCGGCGGCTTTCACACCGGCGTAGAGCGGGGCTGGTGGGAAGGTCCAACCAGCTGCACATCCGGCTCAATTGAAGGTTTGACCACCGAGGAACTGCTCAACCAGATTATGGCTGCCCCCGTCGTGCGGTGTGACGAGGTGCCCTGGGATTTATTGGGCCTGTCGATGGCCAGTTGGAATATGCTTCTCAGTCTCGGTTTTGCCGTGCTTTGGCTGCTGGCAATCATCAAGATGCGGCGGCCGTCGGGCACCTGAACCTTATTTAGGTTTTTGACAATCGTCTCTCCGATTGAGCATGACAAATGATATGCACAACGCGGGGCGCGGTCAGTGTAAAGGAAATTCCGCGACGACGCTGCGCCACTCACCGGGTGAGATCATCTTTCGGTGCGAGAAGCGGACCGAATGGAGCGGGCCATCGATCTCGTCCTGCCAGAACTCAATGAATTTAAACAGCTGCGGGTAGTCCGGCGCCAAGTCGTATTCCTGCCAGATGAACGTATTCAGAACGTGCGGATGGTCGGGCATATGATAGTACATTTCCGCGGTCGTCAGGCCATAGCCTTTGAGCATCAATTCGGTCTCGGCTCGCGCCATGTTCACCTCATTTTTTGCCTCCCGCGTTCTATTTCGCCACAGATTCAGTAATAAATCAATAAAAACAGAATATTGGCAGTCTGCAATGGTGGCTGCTGAAAAGCGGCATGCATAACTTGTGATCTAGATGCAGGTAGTGGTATACTTTTGGGGACAAAATATTGTGCACCCTGCAGAGGACACAGGCCCACGTGACCGACACCCCGGAACCTCCTGAAAATACAGACGAAACCGGCCCCGAACGCTCTGAATACGACGGGCCCTCGATCGCCATAGAAGAGGAGATGAAATCCTCTTATCTCGACTACGCGATGAGCGTGATCGTGAGCCGTGCGATCCCCGATCTGCGCGACGGCCTGAAGCCGGTGCACCGCCGTATCCTTTATGCGATGCATGAAACCGGAAACAGTCACGACAAAGCGTATCGCAAGTCCGCACGTCCCGTGGGTGATGTCATGGGAAAATACCACCCCCATGGCGACAGCGCGATTTATGATGCGCTGGTGCGGATGGCGCAGGATTTTTCGATGTCGCTGCCGCTGCTCGATGGTCAGGGCAATTTTGGCTCGATGGATGGCGATAATCCGGCGGCGATGCGCTACACCGAAGTGCGGATGGACAAACCGGCGGCCAGCCTGCTGGCGGACATCGAAAAGGACACCGTCGATTTTCAGGACAATTACGACGGCAAAGACCAGGAACCGACCGTTCTGCCGGCGCGTTTCCCGAACATGCTGGTCAATGGAGCGGGTGGTATCGCCGTGGGAATGGCCACCAATATCCCGCCGCACAATCTCGGCGAAGTGGTCGATGCAACCCTGGCATTGATCGATGAACCGGACCTCAGCACTGAGGACTTGATGCAATACGTCCCTGCCCCGGATTTCCCAACCGGAGGTCTGATTCTGGGCCGTGGCGGGGCGCGTAAAGCGTACTTGGAGGGGCGCGGCTCGGTCATCATCCGTGCAAAGACGCGGATCGAAGAAATCCGCAAGGATCGGTACGCAATCGTTCTGGATGAGATTCCCTATCAGGTAAACAAAGCTGCGATGATCGAAAAGATCGCCGATCTGGTGCGTGAGAAGAAGCTCGAAGGCATCTCGCATGTGCAGGATGAATCCGACCGCATCGGCGTGCGTGTCGTAATCGAACTGAAGCGGGATGCGACCGCGGAGGTCGTCCTCAACCAGCTCTTCCGGTTTACGCCCATGCAAACCTCGTTTGGGTGTAACATGCTGGCGCTCAACGGCGGACGGCCAGAACAGCTTACTTTGCGTGATTTTCTGAAGTATTTCATACAGTTTCGTGAGGAAGTTGTCGCGCGTCGAACCGCGTTTGATCTGCGCAAAGCGCGGGAACGCTCGCACATTCTTTGCGGTCTTGCTGTGGCGGTGTCGAATGTGGACGAGGTTGTCGCAACAATCCGCGCCTCCGCTGATGCTGCAGAAGCCAGAGAAAAACTGATGGCGCGTCGGTGGCCGGCGTCTGACATCGCCGACTACATTCGCCTGATCGACGATCCGACGCACACCATGAACGACGATGGGACCTACAACCTGTCTGAGACGCAAGCGCGCGCAATCCTTGACCTGCGCCTGCAGCGCCTCACGCAGCTTGGCGTTAAGGAAGTTACCGACGAGCTGCAGGAGCTGGCCGCCAAGATCAAGGACTACCTCGATATCCTGCGGTCGCGCGCGCGGATCATGTCGATCATTTCGGACGAGTTGCGCGAGGTGCGCGAGCAGTTTGCCGTGCCGCGCCGCACGGAGATCACCGAGTGGTCAGGCGATATGGAAGACGAGGACCTGATCGAGCGCGAAGACATGGTCGTAACTGTTACCTCTGGCGGATACATCAAGCGTACACCGCTGGTGGAATTCCGCGCGCAACGGCGCGGCGGCAAAGGCCTTGCCGGCATGGCAACGAAAGAAGACGATGTCGTTACAACACTGTTTGTTGCCAACACGCATACGCCCCTTTTAGTGTTTACAACCAACGGGATGGTATACAAGCTTAAGACATGGCGACTGCCTTCGGGCGGCAGAAATGCGCGCGGCAAGGCATTGGTGAATGTTCTGCCGATTGATCCGGGAACGTCCATCGCAGCGATTATGCCCGTCGACCGCGACGAAGAGGATTGGGACGACTTGCAGATCGTTTTTGCGACGTCCGCCGGCGATGTGCGACGCAACGCGCTCAGCGATTTCACCAATGTCATGCGCAACGGCAAAATTGCCATGAAGCTCCCGGAAGGTGTGAGCCTCGTCAAAGCACGCATCTGTTCCGAAGATGACGACGTAATGCTTGTTACGGCGCTGGGTCGCGCAATCCGATTTAGATCGACCGATGTGCGGGTCTTCAAAGGCCGCGACAGCACAGGCGTGCGCGGCGTGAAACTGGCCAAAGAGGACACGTTGGTGTCTATGGCCGTCATTCGCCATTTTATCGCAACGCCGGAAGAGCGTGCAGCCTATCTGAAAATGCGACGTGCTGTGGCAGGTTTGACGGACGAACCTGAAGCAGATGATGAAGAAGAAGTAAGCGATACCGCTCTGAGCCCGGAACGTTATGCTGAGATGTCTGCATCTGAAGATCTGATCCTGACGATCACAACCGGCGGTACAGGCAAGATCAGTTCAAGCCACGACTATCCGGTGCGCGGGCGTGGCGGTCAGGGCGTGGCGGCGATGGACAAAGGCTTGCGCGGTGGCCCTCTGATCGCGTGTTTCCCGGTTGAGATGGACGATCAGATCATGCTGGTAACATCCACCGGACAGTCGATCCGTTGCCCCGTGGACGGCATCAGCTTCCGTTCGCGCGCAGCAGGTGGCGTGAAAGTCTTCGATACAGCTCCGGATGAGAAGGTTGTTTCGGTTGCTTATATCGCCGACCAGGGTGAAGAAGGTGACGAAAGTGACGATGCGGAGCACCCTGTCGGCGATAATTGAGCCTTGCTGCCATCCGGACGCAGACCTGTTTATCGGTTTATGAAAATTAACCTTAAGGTGATGTCTTAACCAACCGGTAAGCTTTGCCTTTTCGAAGCTCGTATAATTTGAAAGAACGGGAGCACCGCTTGGGGGCTGGCGGCTGAACAGTGTCTACCACCTAATCCGGGAGCCTCCGATGTTTCTTTCTGCGCGCCTTTTGGCGCCCTTTGTTTCTGTGTTCGCATCGCTCTTGTTCGCCGCGACACCTCTTTTGGCTCAATCCAGTCTTGGCGTTGCCGGGTTTGTTGCGGAACTCGGCGTCGATGACGGCAATGGTGCGGGTCTTGCGCAACTCGATACCGCCATCACGCCCGCGCATGGTCTCCAACTGGATCTGAGCCTCACGGACTATGCTGAAGGTGCTGTGGGTGAAGTCGCAGCACATCTCTACATGACACCGGTTGACGGCCAGAAATACGGGCTCTTTTCCTTCCTGGGAGATGTCGACGGGCGGTCCCGCACCTATGGCGCCCTCGGGCTTGAGGGTCAGTTTAAGCTACGGTCAGACACCGCACTAGATATCAGTGGCGGTATTGCACTGGCGGATCCGGGTGGCTGGGATTTTGTGTTTGTCGATGCCGGGTTAAACCATGCGATTGGTCACGGGTTTCGCCTGGAGTATGGCCTGACATTGACTGAGATCGACGAGAGTGCCCTGAGTACAATCGGCGCCCAGGCTCGGTTCGGTCTGCGCTATGCGCCCTCTGCAGCAAACTGGGGCGCCTTTGCAGAAGCACGTTACGACGATTTTGACGGAGACAGAGAAACAACCTTCCGCTTTGGGATCACGTTTAACCTCGGGCGCGGCACCGGATTTGCTCCGAAAAACCGGATGTTCAGGACCGCAGATCCCCTGGGGCCACTGTTCCGCCGCGGGCTTCTTTAGCCGCCTCTTCCCAACGGCGCGCCGACAGGTTACATCCCGCCCCATGACCGAAACAGTGAATATCGTCGGCGGCGGGATGGCCGGGTCGGAAGCCGCGTGGCAGGCTGCGAACGCTGGCGTGCCGGTACGGCTTTTTGAAATGCGCCCGACCGTCGAAACCTTCGCCCACAAGACCGGCTATCTGGCCGAGATGGTATGTTCTAATTCTTTCCGTTCGGACGATGACGAGCAGAACGCGGTCGGTTTGCTGCATTGGGAAATGCGCGCGGCCGGTGGCCTGATCATGAAGATGGCGGACAAGCACAGCTTGCCGGCCGGGGGCGCGTTGGCTGTTGATCGCGACGCGTTTGCAGCCGAGGTGACGGAACATCTCCGTGCCCACCAGTTGATCGAAATCGTCGAGCGGGAGGTTACCGCTCTTCCACAAGACGGGCGCTGGATCGTGGCCACTGGGCCGCTCACAGGCTCGGATCTGGCTGCGGCGATCGCAGAAGCGGCGGGACAGGAGAGTCTCGCCTTCTTCGATGCGATTGCCCCGATTGTCTATGCTGAGAGCATCGACATGGACAAAGCTTGGCGCCAGTCTCGCTACGACAAAGGCGAGACCCTGGAGGAACGTCAGGCCTATATCAACTGCCCGATGAGCCGCGATCAGTACGAGGCTTTCATTGACGCGCTTCTGGCCGCCGAAAAGACGCAGTTCAAACCCGGAGAAACCGCAGGATACTTCGACGGGTGCCTGCCCATTGAAGTCATGGCAGAGCGTGGACGCGAAACTCTGCGTCATGGGCCGATGAAGCCTGTGGGGCTGACCAATCCGCACGATCCTGAAACCAAAGCGCATGCCGTCGTTCAATTGCGCCGGGACAATGCGCTTGGCACGCTTTACAACATCGTGGGCTTCCAAACGAAAATGAAATACGGCGCGCAGACCGAGGTCTTTCGGATGATCCCCGGGCTACAAGACGCGCGCTTTGCCCGGCTCGGCGGCATTCATCGCAACACGTTCATCAACTCCCCTTCTCTGCTCGATGACCAGATGCGCATGCGCGCGCGGCCAAACCTCCGGTTTGCCGGACAGATCACCGGGGTTGAAGGCTATGTGGAAAGTGCCGCGATGGGGCTTCTTGCCGGGCGAATGGCCGCGGCAGAAGCGCAAGGGCGCACACTGCCGGCCCCGCCCGGAGCCACCGCGATGGGGGCACTTGTCCATCACATCTCCGGCGGCGCCGAAGCCAAGACTTTCCAGCCAATGAATGTCAACTTCGGTCTTTTCCCGCCGATTGACGCGCGAGGCGGCCGCCGCGGCCGCAAAGAGCGCTACAAAGCCTATACGGACCGCGCAAAGGTCGCGTTCAACGACTGGCTCTTGGAACAAGACGCAGCGCCGGACGCCGCCTGAGCGGTGCGCACGCGTTTTGCTCCCTCGCCAACGGGTCCGCTTCATCTCGGGCATGCCTTTTCAGCACTGACCGCGTGGCGGCGGGCACGGGACGCGCACGGATCGTGTCTCTTGCGGATCGAGGATATCGACCAGAGTCGCGCCCGCCCGGAATGGGAGGAGCTGATTTTCCGGGATCTGAATTGGCTTGGTCTCGACTGGCCCAAGCCCGTCATGCGGCAATCAGACCGCATGACCGCGTACTCCTTGGCACTAGACCGTCTGTGGGCGGAAGGCTTGCTTTACCCATGCACTTGCAATCGCCGTGATATTCTCGCAGCTGCATCAGCGCCCCAGGACGGCGCACCGCTCACGGGGCCCGATGGTGTGGTGTATCCAGGCACCTGCCGCAACAAACACAGCCGTACCGGCGCGCGACCACGTGATGTGGCCCTTCGGCTTGATATGGAGGCCGCGCTTTCGGACATTCAGGCCCTTGCCTTTACCGAAACCGGCGCAGGGCCTTCGGGTGAGACGGGTATGATCGACATTGCGGTGAAGGACCTGATCTCGCAGGTCGGGGACGTTGTTCTGGCACGACGGGATATGGGCACCTCATACCACCTTGCTGTCGTGGTTGACGATGCCGCGCAGGACATCTCGGAAGTGGTGCGCGGCGCCGACCTGTTCGAGGCCACACCGATCCATATCGCGCTGCAGCGCCTGCTTGATTTTCCCACCCCTGCATATCATCACCATCGTCTGATCCGCGACGAGACCGGAAAGCGGCTAGCCAAGCGCGACAATGCACGGGCGCTTCATCTGTTCCGGGATGCGGGCAAAAGCCCGGCGGATATCCGCAACATGGTCGGTTTCAGCTAGAGCCGCCCCAGTCGGCATAGGCACTGCGCACGATCGTCTCGCAGGCTTGCGCCAGTGCCTTGCGGTCGGGATAGTCTTTCACGGCCAGTGGGGGATGAAAGGTAAGGCTCACTCGCCCATTGCGGCGTGCGGCCAGTACATGCAGCAGGTGGCTTCCAAACTCCATGTCTCCCCACCAGCCATAAAACCGTGGCTCCTGACCCTCTGGCGCTCTGTAGAGAACTGAGACCGGTTGAATATGCAGAAAACTCTTCAACTCATCTGAAAAAAACGCGGCAAAGAGTGTTGGTTTAAATGGCAAAACGCGCCGCCCATCAGAACTGGTTCCTTCCGGGAAGAAAAGAAGCTTATGCCCGGCCTTCAACCGGCCTTCGAACAAATCCGCCTGCGCCTTTGCCTCGCTGCGATCGCGCGCGATGAACACAGTGCCGGTGGCACGTGCCAGCCATCCAATACCAGGCCACTTCGCCACCTCTGATTTGGACACGAAGTATATCCTCTGGAACGCGTTCAGGCTGAAAATGTCGAGCCAGCTGGCATGATTGGCCACAACGGCGCCGTGTTCAGTCATAGGGCGACCTTTAGACTCCACACTAAAGCCCATGAAAAACAGGGCACTGCGGCATACAAACTGGGTAATCCACGGCGTAACAGGACGGTTGACCCCGCATAGCGGGCGCTCGACCAGACGCACCAAAAGCAAAAGCAAAAGGCACCCGTATGTGATGCCGCCAACAAGCGTGCCGCGCACCAATACGCGCAGCCAGCCTGCTGCGGTGATCGGCGGCATGTCGGGAACGCTGTCAGAGGTCCAGGTGCTCACTTAGAACCACTTTTGGTATAGAAACCGCGGTGCTTTTCAGACATGCGGTTCACGTCGATGACCAAACAAACGTCGGTGGTATTAAAGGCGTGGTCAATGAAGGCCCCGTCTCCTACAAACCCACCCAGCCGCAGGTAGCCCTTTATCAGTGCAGGGATCGCTTTCACAGCCGCCAGACGGTCAATCTGGTCGGGCGCAATGATGTCCATCCGCCGTGCGTTTTCGGATAGTGCAGTAACGCGCAGGTCTTCCGGTGCAAGATGCCGATCATAAAGATGGCTGAGCGGTTGCCCCAGTTTTTCGACATCAGTGCCGTGGAAGCTTGCAACACCGAAGAGGATCTCAATGTTGCGCTCCACCACATAAGCCGCCAGAGCACGCCACATCTCGGCCAGTGCTGTGCCTCCGCGGTAGTCGCGATGCAGGCAGGAGCGTCCAAGTTCTAAAAGCTCGCGCCCCCCTTTGCGCAGCGGTGCGATATCGTACTCGCCCTCGGTGTAAAAAGTGCCGATCTCTGCGACACGACTCCCCGGCATCAGGCGGTAAACGCCCACAACGGGGTCGTCAGGGCGCGATTGGTCTTCGAGCAACAGATGATCATAGACCGGGTCGAAGATATCTGCTTCCAAGCCGGCTTCGTGATCTACTCCTGCGCCGCCCCCTCCAAGTTCGCGCACAAAGACGTCGTATCGCAGCCGTTGGGCTGCGCGCAAATCGGCTTCAGTGCTTGCGAGGCGTGTCTGGAATATGGGATCGGCGCGCGGCATCTGGTCCGTTTTTTCTTTCTCTTAAAAACGCCCTTGTTGAAATGCAACAGCTCCCGACTTGACTCTACCTTAGGTTGTTATATGATCTGGCGATGTACGCAAAAGTGTATTAGCTCGCGTCGAATACTCGATCCAGGGTCACACGACGTCCATCCAGCACGACTTTGCCTTCGTGTTCAAAGTTAACGGTAATGCGAGACTCGATGTTCGACTGCACTTGCCCCAAACCCCAATCCGGTCGGTCCGGATGTCGGACAAGCATGCCGGGCTCGAGCAACGCATTTACTTCGCTCATTGAAGGCTCCGTTCTAGCAAAGGCAAAAGCACCATTCCATGGATGATCAGGACCTGACCGCCCTTGTCGGATCGCGCATATGTCACGATCTTATTAGCCCGCTTAGCGCAATCGGCAATGGGCTTGAGCTCTTGCAGATGTCCGGAGGGCCGGAGTCGGCCGAAGTCGAACTGATTTCGAACAGCCTCGAAAGTGCGACAGCGCGCATCAGGTTTTTCCGGATCGCCTTCGGGGACGCTCGCCCAGGACAGATCATCTCGGGACACGAAGTGGAAAGCGCTTTGCGCTTTGCCTTCAAAAATACGCGCCTCGACCTCCAGATCGACGCAAGAGATATGCAGCGGCAGACAGCGCGCTTTCTGTTTTTATCCTTGCAGTGCTTAGAAACCGCTATGGCCTATGGGGGCCAGATCTCGGCCGAATTCACCGAGGACAAGATCACTCTCACTGGAACAGCGGACAGATTTGCGCGCGAGGACGCTGTCTGGGATTATCTCACGTCCGCCATGCAGAGCTACGAGTTGAGGCCCGCGCAGGTGCACTTCGCCCTGCTGAGAGATCACGCGCTGCAGGCGGGGCGATCCATCCGGCTCTCAAACACCACAACCACTCTCAGCTTGACGGTGTGAGACGACGACAGCTGCTAGGCGCGGATTGTTCCATTGCCATCGACGAGGTATTTGAACGAGGTCAGTTGCTCTGCTCCAACAGGCCCACGCGCATGCATCTTACCGGTCGCAATACCGATTTCCGCTCCCATGCCGAACTCGCCCCCATCCGCGAATTGCGTCGAGGCGTTGCGCATCAGGATCGCGCTGTCGAGCCGGGTGAAGAAGCGATCCGCAGTTGCATCATTTTCGGTCAGAATACAATCGGTGTGCTGTGAGCCGAACCGGCGGATGTGGTCGATTGCGCCGTCTACACCCTCGACGATCTTGGCGGCAATGATCATGTCCAGAAACTCGCGTCCGAAATCGTCGGGCTCCGCGGCAACAGTCCCGTCGATTTGCAAAAGATCTCCGTCCGCGCGGACTTCGACGCCTGCACCCATAAGCTCTGTCAAGAATGTCGCCCCGTGCATATCAAACCAGTCACGATCCACAAGAATACACTCAGCGGCACCACAAATGCCCGTGCGCCGCGTTTTGGCATTCAAGATGACCCTGGACGCCTTGTCAGCATCCGCATCCGCGTCCACGTAGATGTGGCAGATACCCTCCAGATGCGCGAAAACGGGCACGCGCGCATCCGCCTGCACACGGCCTACAAGGCCTTTACCGCCCCGTGGGATGATCACATCGATCGAGTCAGTCATCGTCAGCATTTCGCCCACTGCGTCCCGGTCGCGTGTCGGAACAAGCTGTATCGCGTCCTCCGGCAGGTCCGCCGCGCGCAAACCTTCAACCAGACAGGCATGTATCGCGCCAGAAGAGTGGAAGCTCTCGGAGCCCCCGCGCAATATCACCGCGTTGCCTGACTTCAGACAAAGCGCGCCTGCGTCGGCCGTTACATTAGGGCGGCTTTCATAAATGACCCCGATCACCCCAAGCGGAGTGCGGACACGGCGGATATGGAGGCCAGTGGGACGGTCCCATTCGGAGATAACCTCCCCGACCGGGTCATTTTGCGCCGCAATCGCGCGCAGACCCTCGCAGATGCCCTGAATGCGCGCCTCGTCCAGCATGAGCCGGTCCATCATCGCGCGAGACAACCCCTTGGAGCGGCCAAACTCCAGATCCAGTGCATTGGCGGCCAGGATGTCCGCCCGCCCAGACCAGATCGCGTCTGCCGCGGCTGTCAGCGCATGTTCCTTGGCTTTTGCCGGGGCGAAGGCGAGTTCGGCGCTTGCTCTACGGGCTTTCGTGCCAATTTCGGCCATGAGGGCGGGAATATCTGCAAAGTCTTTCATAGCACCATGTCGTCTCTGTGGATCAGGACAGCCCGGCCGGGATAGCCCAAAATCGTTTGAATGTCACCGCTCTGGTGGCCTTTGATCGCCTGCGCCTCTGCCGAGGTATAGCGCGTCAAGCCCAACCCAAGCGTCGCGCCCTCAGCGTTCAGGATCGCCACTGGTTCGCCTCGACCGAAGCGGCCCGCAACGGCGGTAATTCCGGCGGGCAACAGGGATTTTCCAGACGCCAGAGCACGCGCAGCGCCGGAATCAACCGTGATTTCTCCGCGTGGCTTCATCGCCGCGATCCAGTGCTTTCGAGCTGCTTTCGGGTCGGTTTTTGCGAGAAACCACGTCGCCGGTGCCCCGTCCGCCAGGGCCTTCAGCGGGCGGTCCACAAATCCATCGGTAATGGCCATAGCGCAACCGGCATCCGTTGCTGTACGCGCCGCCATCAGTTTGGTTTTCATCCCCCCCTTGGAGAGCCCCGAACCTGCATCGCCCGCCATCGCTTCGATCTCTGGCGTGATTTCCTCAATGGTGTCATATCTGCGCGCGGCCGGGTCGGTCGCAGGGTTCGCAGTATAGAATCCGTCCACATCAGACAGCAGCACCAACTGGTCAGCGCCGGCCATGGCTGCAACCTGAGCGGCCAGGCGGTCATTGTCGCCGTATCGGATTTCATCTGTCGCGATGGTGTCGTTTTCATTCACAATCGGCGTGACCCCAAGGCTGAGGAGTGTCTTCAGGGTGGCGCGGGTGTTCAGGTATCTGCGGCGATCTGCACTGTCTTCCAGCGTCAGCAGGATTTGTGCAGTTTTCAAACCGTGCGGAGCCAGAACCTCTTCATAGGCGCGGGCAAGACGGATTTGCCCCACGGCGGCGGCAGCCTGTGCCCGTTCCAAGGGCAGGGTTTCGAGCCCAAGCCCCAAAACCTGCCGTCCCAGCGCAATCGAGCCTGAAGACACAACAATGACCTCGGTCCCCTGCCCGCGAAGATCTGCAAGGTCCTGCGCCAGACCAGTCAGCCAGGTATTGCGTAGATCGTCAGTGGTTCGGTCCACAAGCAATGCAGACCCGATTTTGACAACCAGACAACGTGCATCGGTTAAGGCTGCCATGGTGCGTCGTCCTTGTCCTGCGCGGCCTCCGCCTGGCGCGCGCCCTCAATCCGGCGCCTGAGCATCCTCAGGACGTCCTGCACACCCTCTTTACTAACCCCGGACATTGCGAAGACCGGGCCCTGCGTTTCCGACTCGAGCGCGGCTTTCCGACCGGCGATTTCCTCGGAACTCAGCGCATCGGTTTTGTTGATCGCGGTCACGCGCGGTTTGTCCGCCAGTGCACCACCATAGGCTTCAAGCTCGTTGATGATTGTGCGGTAGTCGCCCACCACATCCTCGGAGGTGCCGTCCACGAGGTGCAAAAGAACCTCACAGCGCTCCACATGGCCTAGGAACCTGTCGCCGATGCCCCGTCCTTCATGTGCGCCCTCAATCAGGCCAGGGATATCGGCCATCACGAATTCCCAATTGTCGATGCCGACCACACCAAGATTTGGATGCAGCGTGGTAAACGGGTAATCCGCGATCTTAGGCCGGGCGTTGGATGTTGCCGCCAGAAAGGTTGATTTTCCAGCGTTCGGCAAACCCAGAAGGCCGGCGTCCGCTATCAGCTTAAGGCGCAGCCAGATTGTGCGCTCCACCCCAGGCTGACCAGGATTGGCGCGGCGCGGTGCTTGGTTGGTGGCGGATTTGAAATGGAGGTTGCCAAAACCGCCATTGCCGCCTTTTGCAAGCAAAACGCGCTGGCCCACTTCGGTCAGATCCGCAATCACGGTGTCTTCATCCTCTTCAAGGATTTCTGTGCCCACAGGAACGCGCAAGGTTACCGACGCGCCATCCTTGCCGGTGCGCTGCTTCCCCATGCCCCCCTGACCGGACTTGGCGAAGAAATGCTGCTGGTAGCGAAAGTCGATCAGCGTGTTCAGCCCCTCAACCGCTTCAGCCCAGACATCGCCGCCGCGTCCGCCATCGCCCCCGTCAGGGCCACCATATTCAATGTACTTCTCACGCCGAAAGCTGACAGCGCCCGAGCCGCCGCCGCCAGAGCGGAGGTAAACCTTGGTCAGATCGAGGAATTTCATGTCGCGGCCTTTCCAGCTCGTCGCCGCTCATAGATCAACACCGGCGCGGGCTCAAGCCGCGCGCGGGAGACAGCCATCCCCTGCCCGGTCTGCGAAAACCCGCAAGCGGCCAGTACTTTCCCCGAGGTCGGGTTGTCGGTGAAGACCTCCGCTCCGATCCAATCAAGATCAAAGTGATCCATTACGGCAGGCACAAACGCAGACACAACCTCGCGCGCGTACCCCCGCCCCCAATGGTCTGGGTCGAAGAAGTAAAAGATATGCGGTTCGGCACTTGCTCCGATGGAGCCGATAAAGGGGCCATCCGGAAGGCAAATTGCCAGCCGGAACATCAGTCGGCCGCGCCAGAGATCCTTCTCGATCACAGCCCGCGCTTCCGGTTTTGACCAACCAACGGTGGCCATAAAGATATTCGGCGCAACCCTTGCGTCCCCCGCAACACGCGCAAGGTCGCCTGCATCCCCCGGTAAAAGGGACCGCATCCTCAACCGGTCAGTCCGCAAATCGGGCAACCGGGTTCCGGCGCCCGCGCGGATCATAACGCGAGCTTCTTTAAGTAGGTCCAGGTTGGCACCTTGGCGTTGCGCGCCACGGAAAATGTCTCGGCATCGCCCAGGTACTCAAAACCGGCATTCGTCAACACACGCGCCGAACCCGGGTTGTCCTGAAAGACCGAAGCAAACACGGTGCGGTTTCCCAGTGGGTTGGCCGTCAGAAGGGCCGAAACAGCCTCGGAGGCAAAGCCGGCATTCCAGACCACCGGCGCAACCCAGTAACCGATTTCGGACTGATCAGCGTCAATGGTCTTCAGGGAGATCAGACCCAAAACCTCAGAGCCCCCCTGAGCCGTCGCATCCAGTGCCCAAACCACTTCGGTGCTGTCTTCGGACAGGCTGCGCGCGACAAAAGCCTCCGCAGCGCCCGGAGGCAGCGGATGAGGAATAGAGGTCGTGAAGCGCGCAACCCGCTCATCAGAGGCATAGAGCCGGATCAGCCCTGCATCTGAAGGGCGCAAAGGGCGCAAGCTAAATCGCGTGGCGGGGATGGTCTCGCCTTGCATTGTCAGTTCCATATTCATGCTATTCCTCCTCCGAACAGCATCTCGCAAACAAACGTAAACTCTTTGCTGCGTGGCATTACGTGGGCAGTCTTTGCGCCGTCTGCAACGCCCGTTTCAAACAATCACCGATCTAAAAACTGAAAAGGACCGGCGGGGTGCGCCGGTCCTTAGGATCTTTCCTCTGGAACGCGACGCGCTACTCGGCGGCCTCCGGTGCTGGAAGCACGGAGACGAAGGTGCGGCCCTTAAAACCCTTGCGGAAGGAGACGTGGCCTTCGGTCAGTGCAAACAGGGTGTGGTCCTTGCCCATGCCAACATTTTCACCCGGATACCAACGCGTGCCGCGCTGGCGCAGGATGATGTTGCCGGGGATGACAACTTCGCCACCAAACTTCTTGACGCCCAGACGGCGGCCCGCGGAGTCGCGCCCGTTACGGGAGGAACCGCCTGCTTTTTTATGTGCCATTGCGTTTCTCCTTAGCCTTTAGCCAGTTCTTTGGCCTGTTCGATCCAGCCTTCACGCTCAATCCGGCCTTTGAAGTTCAGCTTTTCGTCGAAAGCTGCAACATCTTCTTCGGTCCAAGCCGCGATCTGAGCAAAGGTCGTCACGCCCGCTTCGAGCAGCTTCTTCTCAAGCGCCGGACCAACACCGGACAGCTTCTTGAGATTATCCGCGGCAGCTTCAGCTGCTGGCGCCTCCACGGGCGCCGCCGTTGCGGCCTCGGCTTTTTTCGGGGCCGCTTTCTTGGCCGGGGCTTTCTTGGGGCTCGCCGCCTCCACAGCAGCGGCAGATACTGAACCCGCTCCTACTGCGGCCATCACACCGGACTTATCCGCGCCTTTAGAAAGAATGTCGGTAACCCGGACCAGCGTCAGTTTCTGACGATGCCCTTTGGTGCGTTTTGAACTGTGCTTCCGGCGGCGCTTGACGAAATGAATAAGCTTTTCGCCTTTGATCTGGTCAATAACTTCAGCCTGCACGCCCGCGCCTTCGACAAACGGGGTTCCGACAGTACCGTCGACCATGAGAATCTCGTTGAACTGGACTTTGTCACCAGCTTGGGCGGCCAGTTTCTCAACGCGGAGCACATCCCCGCTGGAAACCTTGTATTGCTTGCCGCCGGTCTTCAGGACCGCAAACATCTGATCTTCCTTCGTTTCTACCGCGTCCTGTGGCCCCGGACCCCCGGTGTTTCTGGCCCAATCTAAAATCGGTACCGCCGCGAACAGCGCGCCTTTGTATGGCGTATCTGGTTAGACCCGAACGCCCACGGGCGTCGAGACGGTGGCTTATCGGCGAGAAGCCTTTGCAAGTCAAGCATAAAGCGGCCCTAGAAGCGGGCACGTCTCACCGAGGTCGCGCATGGCAAAATCCGGAGCTTGTGCGCCGTGGACCTAAAGCTCCTGACCCGCCATGAATTTCGATGCGGCAAGGCCCAGATCGCGCGAGATCTCTACGAAAACGTCATCAAATCCCTCAAAAAGCGCCCGCGTCAGGGCCTGCCCGGCATCGGAGCGGGACAGATTGAGGTATTCCTCCATGTCCTCTGACGGCAACGAGGAATAGGCCATCAAGAGATAGGCATAAAGCCACTCAGTCGAGTTTTCCCTGATTTCCGCCTCCTGAGCCCAGACATCATTCAGGATTTGATTTTGCGTCAGCTCTGTCGGGAAACCTCCCCCATCGGACAGCCCGGTCATGAACGCATAGTTTGCATTCAGCGCTCCGATGACGTTCTCGTCGATCAGATTGTTGACCTCGATGAACTCGGAAATGAGCTCAAATGTCTCAGGGCGATTGTCCTCGAATTCCGGGATTGCATCGCGCGCTGAGTCTTCAACGCCGTCCTCCAGAAAAGCCTCACGGGTTGCAAGCTCCAGCGCCACAACCTCCCGGCCAATCTCGGACGCATAAAAGCGCTCTACGGGTTCATAAAACTCTTCGCTGAAATTCTTTGCAAACCCGTCAATAAATGTCTCCAGCATCCGATCTGCATCGTAGATATCGCTGACCATGGCCTCCCACCGCGCACCGCCGCGCCCGGGAAACATATCTTCCGAAAGACCTGCGCCGTATTCCAACCCTTCGAGACGCATCAATTCTATCATTCGCTCTGCCCCGAGCGCGGACAGCACCGCCTCGGCGCGCGGGGTCGCTGCAGCCGAAGAAGCGATCGCGAGTCCCAATACTGCTGACAAAACCAAGTGCTTCACCTGCAACCCTCCTGCATGCCCTTTTTAAATGAATAAGTGGCGACAGCGCGAATTCCAATGCAAAGCGTTGAAGATTTCTGTGATCGATACAGGGTCAGTGCCCCGAATGCCTCTTGCACCCCTGCAACCGGCCCGCTAAAGACCGCCGGGACCCCCGCGGAGAGGTGCCGGAGTGGTCGAACGGGGCGGTCTCGAAAACCGTTGTGGGCGCAAGTCCACCCAGGGTTCGAATCCCTGTCTCTCCGCCAGCCACTCAAGTCTCGACAGCCTTCTTTTCCAAAACCCTGTTTTATAATTTATTTCAGATATCTAGGACTCGTTTTTCATCTTTATATTTTGCGGGATAGCACCATTTCGGCCAATTTTGGCAGAAGTCTCAGAGACCGGTTTTCAAAGCAGATTTAGCGGTGCGCCCGATCCAATGCTCAGAAGGTCACCGATGTCGACAGCACCGGATGCTCATTCATGTCGACTGCAGCAAAGGCTGCAAGGACCGCAAGGTGATGCTGTCCCCCGTCCTTCTGTAGCTTTAGCGTGACTATTGGCATAAGGCATCTTACGTCATCATGGCCCGACGCACCGACCTGGAATACGCCTCTGCCCATTGGGATCGATCTCAGTCCGTGAAACCAACAAGGTCGAAGGCATATATCACAAAGATCTCAGCCCACCTTTATCCCGCAGCACGGAGCCGCGAGAGGTGACTGCTTTTTTTTGGATGCAGGCGCGATGGACTTCTCGGACACCAGACTTAGAGCGCGACCGGCGCGCCATGCGGTGTGGTCGCATATGCCTTCCGCCACGCCTCTTCCCAACAGTCAAGATCTGCGGCCGCAGCGATATCTTTCGCAATAATCATCTGCTCAAGGGCCGTGAGCCAATGATGATAATACGAAGCTCCTGTGTTGTCGGGATTTTCGATATCGGCTTGCTTGATTACCTTCGAGAGCGTCGCCGCCCACTCTTGCCAGGTAAAGCACCCTTGCTCGTGCAAATGGCACACAATGACAAAGGCTTGCGCCTGCCACGCTTCCTCAAATGCCGGGTTAGAGGCATCTTTTTGAAAAGGATACTCAGGCTGGGTCAAGATAGGTGTCCCAGAGATCAAGGTTGACGGTATCTTCGGGATGCGGCGCGTCCGGTCCCCAGAGATCGCGCGCTGTGAAGCGAACGCTATAGACCGTGTGCGGACGCTCTTCGCCGGTTGCGGCATTGCTGTCGGGAAATACGAAGACACCACGCACAGCCTCTACTGTGCCGATCCGTCCGCGGACATAGCGCGGCAGCCGGGTATGCCCGGTGGGATGTAGGTTGCGCACCCTCACCGTATCGCCCACGGCAAAGCGCGTGGCCAGCTCTGCCTCGCGCCGGCGTGCCGAACGCCCTTTCAGCATCATCGGAACCACCGCCTCGGGCGCCAGGGCCGGAACCTTGTGGACACTCTCTGCATCGGGCCTCTGTGCGTCTTCCATCAGATCAGTTTCGGCGAGCAAGCCTTCGAGAGCCTCTAGCCAGATCTCATAGTAGCTGCTGGTCAAATAGCGCGGACCAGGTACGCGCTCGCGAAACCAGCGCACCCGGTCCAAAGGCCAGGCCCCCCAGGCGTTCATTGCGATCTGACAGGCAAGCACGCGACCCTCCCAAGCGTGGTGCAGAAAAGGTTCGTTTGGCTCGGGCGCAATTGGCCCCATTCCGTGACTGCCACCAAGATCATGTGCGCTGTTCAAAGCTCTGCCTCCGTCGGACTAAGCGCTTCGGCCGTTCCGATCATCGCGTCGCGGGTGACCAGGGCTGCGAGATCCTCTTCCGTGAAGCTCTCAGTGCCTTCGGGGCGCATGGGCACGACCAAATAGCGCAACTCCGCCGTGGAATCCCAAACCCGGATACGCGTCGCATCCGGCAACACGAGCCCAAATTCCGCCAAAACGCCACGCGGGTCGATCACCGCGCGAGAGCGGTAGGGCGCTGATTTGTACCAAACCGGTGGCAAGCCAAGGACCGGGATCGGGTAACACGAACACAGCGTGCAAACGACAAGGTTGTGTTCCTCCGGGGTGTTCGCCAATGCCTGCATGTCCTCGCCTTGACGCCCACTGTACCCCAACTCTGCAATGGCCGCGGTCGCATCCTCAAAAAGCCACGCGCGATACTCAGGATCGACCCAAGCTCGAGCGACAACGCGCGCGCCGTTCCGTGGGCCTACGTCATTTGAGTAATAGTCGACCAACGCATCAAGTGCCGCGGGGTCTACAAGCCCTTTTTCGACCAAAGTGCTCTCCAGCGCTTTGATGCGCAACGCCGCATCAGAGGGCATCGCATGGCTATGGCCGTCGCTCATATCGCTTCCTTCTCCACTCAGCTTGTTGGTGTCCAGGCCACGCCCTGCTGCGCAAAGGCCCGGGCGCTCTCTTCACGGATCACTTCCAAGCAGGTGCGCCGCAGTTCTAGAAACGCAGGCTCGCTCAGAATAGACACATCGCGCGGCCTCGCAAGATCCACAGTCAGATCAGAGCGAATTTGGCCAGGGCTGGCCGTCATGATCAGGACCCGGTCCGCCAGGAAGACCGCCTCGTCCACGTCATGGGTTACGAAGACGATGGTCGCGCCGAATTGGGCCCAAAGCGCCAGCAGATGCTCTTGCATCATTGCCCGCGTCTGGGCATCGAGAGCGCCAAAGGGTTCGTCCATCAAGAGGATCCGCGGCTGGTTGGCCAGGGCGCGGGCAAGAGCGACGCGCTGCTGCATGCCGCCCGACAGCACGTGTGGATAGGCTTCGGCAAAGCGCGTCAGGCCGACCATCTCGATCAGCCGGTCTGTCGTCTCCTTGATTTCTTGGCGTGACTTTCCCGCCATACGCGGCCCATGCCCAATATTCCCACGTACGGTACGCCAAGGAAAAAGATTGGGCTGCTGAAACACCATGCCACGTTCGGGACCGGGGCCGCGCACCTCGCGTCCCAACACATTAACCTGCCCTGAAGCGGGGGTCTCAAATCCAGCGATGGCGTTCAGAACCGTAGACTTGCCGCAGCCCGAGGGACCGAGCAGGCACAAAAATTCACCGGGCCGGGCCTGAAAAGAGACACGATCAACGGCTGTGAATTCACCTTCGGGCGTGTCGAAGACAATACTGAGATTGTGGACATCGATATCGGCCACGGCTTGACCGGTGGCTGTGTTGGCGGCAGGAGGCATCGCAGTCATCGCCACCACACCGCGCGCTTGGCGAACGCACCAAAGGCGCGATCCGCGAGGAATGACAACAGTCCCAACACCAGCAGGCCGCCCAGAACCTGCCCCGTCTGGAGGTTCTGCTGCGCAATATCGATGCGGAAGAAAACGCCCGCCACTGTGCCTGCAAGCTCGGCTGCCACCAACGTGTAAAACGAGATCCCCACCGAGGTCCGCAGCCCCACCATAATCACTGGAAGGGCACCCAGAAAAATCACTTCCCGCAGCATCAACCGCTCCGGCGTGCCGAGCGCAAGAGCCGCCTTTATCAGCCCCTTGTCAACGTTCTGGACAGCGAGATGGGTAGAGATCCACACCATAAAGAACACGCCCCAAAAAATGAGAAAGAGCTTACCGGTCTCCGAAAGACCAAACCAGAGGATGACGATAGGGATAAAGGCGATCGGAGGGATCGGCCTCAGGATATGAAAAACGGGGGACAAGAGACTTGAGACGAGCTGTACGCGTCCTGTCAAGACGCCCATGATCACGCCGACACTCGCGCCCAAGAGAAAGCCCACGACAACACGGCGGAGGCTGGTCCAAAGATCCAGCAGAAAATCGCCGCTTTCGACCCATCGCATCATCCCGCGCGCAACGATAGTCGGCGGAGGAAAGAGAACCATGTTTGACCCTTCGGCCCGGGCTGCAATCTCCCAAATGATCAGGAAAAGCGGTATCGAGAAAATAGATACCCAGAGATTGAGCCGCGCCTGCGGGTCCCTTTTAGACTTTGCCATAATACTATAGGCGCGCGCCGAGGCGCGCGCACTGTCTTCAGTTTATTACCAGACCGGAGATCTTGATGCGGCTGGGGTCGATGGCCGCGAGCGGACCTGGCTCGATAACAGTCATAAAGTCGGGCATTTCAGCGCCTTCTGGATGATTGCCGGTCTCTAGACGCCATGTGGCATGGGCCTTGAGCACGTCTACCGTTTGGTCGTCAAGGACGACGGAAAACGCATAGTCGTCCCAAATCGCAGCGAGATCTTCATCTTCCATGCCAGCGACCTCGGCCACGATCGAAATCGCTTCTTCTGGATTTGCTTTCATCCATTCCTCGGCGTCGATGTAAGCCGCCATCAGCTTCTCGAACAGCTCGGGTGTTTCCTCCAGGAAGGGCCTCAAGGTCAAAACATTGAAGCTCTCAGCATAGATCCCGGACGTGTCGATGATAGACGTGCCCTCAACCGCGCGCATTGTGTTGGTGATGTTCGGCTCCCAGCTGTTGATAGCATCAACGCTGCCCGCTGCCATGGCCGGCAGCAGCTCCTGCGGGCGCATGTTCACTAGTGTCACGTCATCTTCCGTCAGGCCGGCTTGCTTGAGCAAATAGTTGGTGTAGACCTCGCCACCAGTGCCGACAGTGTAGCCAATTGTCTTGCCCTTGAGGTCGTCAATGCTTTCGATGCCAGAGTCTTCGCCGACCAGGGTCTTCACACCAGCGTAGTTGATCCGCGCCAGAAAAGCGATCGGCTGCTTCGCCATCGCTGCTGCCGTGGTCGGAGATTCGGCGTTGGTCGCAATGTCGGCTGCACCCCCCATCACGGCAGCAAGGCTGCGCTTGCCGCTGGTAAAGTAGCTCACCTCGATATCGAGCCCATGCTTGTCGTAAAATCCCTTCGCGTTTGCAACCGTTGCAACCCCCGCTAGCGGTGAGATGCTTTGTGCGAGACGGGCTTTCAGCACCTCCGCGGAGGCTGGCAGCATCGTGCCCAGCGAAAAGGATGCGGCGATGACCGCGAGGCTCGTTATCTTTCGAATAGACATCAGCGTACTCCATTGTTCAAATTGTGTTTCTAAAGCGAACCAAGCGACGAATGGCACCATCCTGATTTAATGAAAGCACATGATTAACGAAGGCACATGATAGCTCCGGATAGGCCAGGTCTCGCTCAGCAGACTCCCCCGCCTCGTGCCGTTATCATGGACTTCAGACAGTGCTCCGCCAAAACAAATCCCGATTGAGAACAGGCTCAACGAGAGCGATGCTTGGCTTTGCCTAGAAACGCGCCGAAGACGTTTATTTCTGGGCAGTTAGCAAATATAGCAGCAGCTGTTTGTTCCTTTAACAACTGTTTGACATCAGCGCCGATGGGACAGTTTATGTCGCTCTGATAAGGGAGGGTTGCTGGCACGTGGTGCCCGCCAAGGAGTGGAGATGAAACAGAAGCCCGGAAAGCGAAAGAGCTCCGGTGAGAAAGTCTTCCAGGACACTCGCTGTGCAACGCGCTCTGGGGCCAACAAGGGAGACAAGAAATGAAGAAGCTTCTACTCGGTCTGGCTTCAGGCGTCACGATGGCTGCGGCTGCGCAATCGGAAAGTCCCGAAGAAATCACGATCGGCTACCTGAACCTCGTGAATGCTCAACTTGTCCCCAAAACCTTGGCCGATACACAAATACATGCCTGACGTGAAAATCAACTACATCAAAGTGGGCGGGGGCAGCGACATGGTGCGCTGTGCAGCACAGATTGGCCCGGACTACCTGGGTACCGAAGAAGCGGCTCGGGGCTTTGTCGTAACCTTGCCAGCCGCTTCCGACTTCTTGGTCAGCCAAGGTGGATTACCCGAAGCCCCAAGCCATGAGACCTTTGAAACTTTCCTTGTCTCCGACTGGCGACAAAGCGTCGTCGAGATGCAGTGATGCGCAAACTGACCATCGGAGCCCTTAGGCGTGCCTATCTGGCGGGCGACACAACGCCCTCCAAGCTGCTGTCAGACCTCGCGGCACGTTTTGACGACGGTGACCAGAAGGCGGTCTGGATTTCGACAATTTCGCCTGAGCGACTGGCTGAGAGCTGCGCAGCACTCGAAGCGGACCCTCGGAACAAGGACTTGCCGCTTTACGGGATTCCGTTTTCAGTCAAAGACAACATCGACGCCGCGGGGTTCAGTACCACGGCGGCCTGTCCGGCCTTTGCCTATCGACCGCAACACTCAGCGACGGTGGTGGCGCGCGCCGAGGCGGCGGGCGCGATCTGTATGGGCAAAACCAACTTGGACCAGTTCGCGACAGGTTTGGTTGGTATGCGATCGCCCTACGGAGTGCCTCGGAACCCCTATAACCGCGACTACATACCTGGAGGCTCCTCTTCCGGCGCGGGGGTTTCTGTTTCCACCGGCATGGTCGCATTTGCATTTGGTACCGATACAGGCGGCTCGGGGCGCGTGCCCGCTAGTTACAATGGTATATACGGATGGAAACCGGCACCGGGCGAATGGAGCCGTCAGGGCTTGGTCTACGCGTGCCGCAGCTTTGATACCGCCACAGTTTTCACGGCTGATTTGGCCAGTGCGCAAGCGGTTGACGCGGTGGTCCGTGGAAGAGACGCAGATGATCCCTTTAGCGCGGAAATCAGCCGAACAGAGGTCAATCACCCTCGGGTGGCCATGCCCCTACCTGACGAGATTGACACTTTCGGTGATGCTGATGTGGCTGCACTGTACAAGGAGGCGCATCGCTGGTTTTTGAGCGAAACGACGGTATCCGAAGCGGATTTGACGCCGTTTCAATCTATTAATGATCTGATGTTCTTTGGACCTATGCTCGCCGAACGAGATGTCTCGGTTGGCGCCTTCATCGAAGCCAACCCAGACCAATGCCACCCGGTCGTGGGGCCCATGATCCAAGCCAGCCGCAAATTCTCTGCCTCAGACGCCTACCGGGCACTGTACCAGGTGGCGGAGGCCAAGGCTAAGACGGAAACATTTTGGTCCTGCACTGATGTTTTGGCATTGCCAACCGTGGGCGCGCTGGTGACACGCGAAACTTGCGAAGCAGACCCACTGGGGCCAAATTTCCAAAATGGTACTTACACAAACTTTGCCAATCCTATGGGGCTTTTTGGGCTGGCCATACCTTTTGACACATCCTCCGCTGGTGTGCCGTGGGGCATAACGCTCTACACAAAAGCCGAACACAGTAGTGCCGCCATACGCCTCGCTGGGGCAATCGAAAGAAACGACATTTCCTAGAGAGCCGTTCGACGACATGCGGACAACATATTCCTGCAGATGGTCAACTCGAGAAAGTCCGCACGGTTAGCCTACGGCTTGCAGTACAAGTCTCAGCCTCGGAGGATCATCCGCAATCAACGACAGCTAATGTTGGCAAAGGGCCACGTTCAAAAACCCTCGACGTCTGGGATGAGATAGTATTTCTGATGGACCGTTCGATCGCGCAGATCCCCAATTGCAGCCATTGTCTTCGTCTTCGCCAGTTCGATGAAAAGCTTTGTCTCGCGTTTCGATGATTGGTACTTCAAATAGCGATAGTGTGGTCTTGGTATCCAGGAAAGCCGACCTCCGCGAATGATTGGTTCAGTAACACCGGCTGCAATTCAGCGAACGGCGCGCCGCAACTGCAAGCTCATGTTGTGTGGGCGGTAGCTGCGGTTGCAAAGGACCGCTTCGTTCGCGGAGCGGCAGTTAGCCGATTACCAACGAATGCCTGAATTGCGGACTAAGCTAACCTTCACTTTCCGTGCTGCAGGTTTCGCTTTGTGCGCTTCGCGACTGGAACGAAGACCTGCATGGGCGGAAAGCGATGTTGCTTAGCAATAGCATCTTTTTCCAGCCCTTCTGCAAAGTGCAGACATTCATGAACCGGATCCCTTCATCGCTTAGCTGAGCAGCCGCAGTTGTTGCTACGTTTCAGGCCGTTTCTTTGGCGACGTATTTTCGCCAATCCGCAAGGCTGGTGATGTCTTCTGCGTTCTGCGTTGCTATCGCCTCGCAGAGGAAGCCCTGAACCAGGGTGCCGTTTGAGAGCGTCAATGTGCCTATTCCCAAGGGTGCAGGGATGGTCTTCATGAAATCACCGAACGCACCGACCGGCATGTCCCAGAGTTCAACAGCGATGCGCGCACCCTTGCCTGGCGACGTGCGAACTAATCCAGGTCGGGCCACTCCGCTGCCCGGGAGTGCATAGAATTTGTAGTCTGCTGCGGTTTCGTCGGTACGGACCAGACGTGCGCCGCGCTCTGTCATTGTGTGGTTCAACGGCAATCCACTCATGTGCGCGCCGCAGACTGCTATGCGTATGAAATCGGGTAACGCGGCATTTGGCAAAGGCTGAGAGGTCAAACTCCAACGCGTTGCACCAAGCCGACGCTGACCCAAGGCCTCGACCCGGGTAGCAATCGCGGCGACTTTGGCATCGGCACCCGCCTCGGCAATAAACGTCACACTTCCAGGCAGCCCATCTTCACGGCCGGGCGTCGGCACCGTTATCGCGCACAGGTCCATGAGGTTCACAAAGTTCGTGTAGGTCCCAAGCATGTTGTTTGGGCCAAGTGGATCGGCTTCCAACTCGGCGACAGTCGCAAAGGTGGGTATGCTTGGGACGCAAAGAGCGTCACAGGCCGAAAGCGTTGGCGCAACCGTGTTGACCAGTTCTTTCATTTTGTAGAAGCCCTTAAAGGCGTCGGCGGCCGTCATTCCTTTCCCAGAACCGATGATCTTGCGCGTCACTGGAAACAGCGCATCGGGCATTCTGGTTACGATGGCCTCCGTTGCGACATACCGCTCCGCCACCCAGGGTCCGAAATAGAGCAACTCGGCGATCTCATAGAGCGGTGCAAAATCGATCTCGACAATCTGCGCACCCGAGGATTTCAACGCCGCAATGACTGCGGCAAACGACTTGGCCTGGGCGGCGTCTCCTTCAAATTGAATGCTGTCCTTGGATGGAATACCGATCTTTAGCGCCGCGTGCGGCGCGACAAGTGCGGGCGTGTCAATGTGGCGCGAATAGCAGTCGCTCGGGTCGTGCGCAGCGGCGACGCCGTAGGCATCATAGGCATCCGCGACCGTGAGGGCGAAAACGGAAATGGTATCGAGTGTTCGGCAGGCTGGAACCACACCGGACGCAGACAAGGCACCCAAGGATGGTTTGAGGCCGACGATATTGTTCAAAGCGGCAGGCACGCGGCCCGAGCCTGCCGTATCCGTTCCCAGTGAAAAGCTTGCTATTCCATGCGCGACCGCGACACCCGATCCGCATGAGGAACCGCCCGGAACGATAGCGGGGTCCAACGCGTTTTTCGGGGCGCCGTAAGGCGTTCGCACGCCGACCAATCCGGTTGCAAATTGATCAAGATTGGTTTTGCCAATCAGCAGTGCTCCGGCCGCTTGCAGGCGACGCACCACAAACGCTGTCTCCTTTGGGACATAGGCAAACTCGGGACAGGCGGCTGTGGTTGGCTTGCCCGCGACGTCGATGTTGTCCTTAATGACAAATGGCACACCCCAAAGTGGCCGAGTTTCATCATAAGCCCCCAAAGCCTCCGCTTCGGTCAGGACGTCTTCTTTCGGACAAAGACACAGAAAAATATGAGGGTCGGCGACTTCTTCAATCCGCGCATAAACTTGCTCAATAACCTGCGATGGCCGAGTGCCTTCAAGATACGCCCGACGCAAAGATAAAAAAGTGAGCGGGATTTCATCCGTCATGCCTGTTTTCCAATCGTTTCTTTGAATTCGTCGATCCGAGGTCAATCGACTTAGCGTCCTGCGACGCGGGTGCGAAATCAAATGCTATAAAGTCACAAAAGTGATGCGCAAAACGCACCGCTTATTGGAGGAAGGATGCGTCACCTTAAAGACTTTGAATTTATCGAAGGTGTGATCCGCGCCGGCTCGATCCGGAAAGCGTCGGAAGACATGAATATCACCGCCTCTGCGCTCAACAGGCGGATCAACAAGTTCGAGGACGAGTTCGGGTACGAAATCTTCGAGCGCCTGCCGCGCGGGGTCAGGCTTAATCCGGCTGGCGAGTTGCTGTTGCAACATATCCGGACACAAAGTTCTGATTTTGCGCGCCTGAAGTCGCAAGTTGCAGACCTTTCCGGGGTGCGACGCGGGCATGTTTCTGTCGCGTGTTCGCAAGCCCTTCTTCCGTATTTCCTTCCGCGCGAAATTTCGCGCTATCGGGATCACCATCCGGGTGTCACGTTTTCCGTGAACGCGCGTGATCGTGTTGCTGCCGAACGCGAGTTGTTAGAGTTCGCCAGCGACATTGCTCTTGTTTTCGAGCCATTGGCGATCGTGGATTTTGAAATTGTTCATGCAAGCGTACAGCCGATCCACATTGTCATGCGCGCGAACCACCCGCTGGCTGAAGATGCCGTGGTTCGCCTGAGTAACGCGTTGCGGTTTCCGCATATTGCTCCATCCGAGAAATTTGCTGTCAGAATTTTACTGGAGGCTGGAGCAAAACGACTTTCCTCAGCTGAGGTCAGTCCAATCATTGAATCCGAGAGTTTTGATTTCATGCGACACTACGGAAACTGGGAAGATGCAATCTGCTTTCAGTTTCCCATAGGGCTAAAGACCGGAGAGGATACCGGACTGATTTCGCGCCCGTTGTCAGAGCGTGATGTGGCGCCCGGGAACCTGTTTTTGGGTCAGTTAAAGGGCCGGACGCTTCCCGTCGCGTCCGCTCGCTTCATGCGTGAACTGGCCACTGCGCTGAGTGATTTGGACAGCTGACGAAAGTGTACACCGTCCTAGGCTGAGAGTTCAGCAATCAGGGCAACCGGTCCGCCCCCATCCGGGCCCTGATGTTCCGCACCACCCGATACGAAAAGATCTGTTCTGCCAACCAACCCGCTAAGCGCGCCGCCCACAATGGCCCGTGCATGACGGGTTGAAGAAATGTCGCTGTCGTTCAGCATGGTATGGCGCGCGCCCCTGATTTGACCGTTGGACGAGGCTTCGGCCTTTGCAAAGAGGGCCTTTAGAACACTTCCCGAACCGATATGCAGGCGATCCATGGCAGCGCGTACAGAAGCGGTATCAATGGCATCTTTCATCACTGCATGATCCACAATCAAGGGGCCGGACCAAGCGTCACTCATTCCCAGAACCAGGACCTCATGTCCCATCAACTCCACACCTGCAGATGTGCTGGCGCGACTGGACCAGATACTTCTGTCACCCTCGACCTGAGCACGTTCCGCTGTGGCGGCGTCAATCTCATTCAACGCCAACGCAATGCCTAACGCCGATGCGCCACGCGAAAGCCCCATGGATTTTAATGTATCACGTGTAAGTGTTGGCTGCTCGGCGGAGGCAATTCGGTCGCTGGTCAGCAATGGGCACTTGATTTGCACGAAATGCACATCATCCGCCGACGCAATTTCAGCCGCCTTGATGGAAGCGCGCACAACATCCGCGACGCATTCCACTTGCGCAAAGGTTCCAATCTCGTGCGGTGCGAGGTCCCGTGTTATCGCCGCGCCGACAGCCATGGACGGCCCCTTCCCGGCATCCTCCAATACCTCAAAGGTCACGAGATGTGGCGCAAGACCACCCTCGGTTCCGCCAGACATGACCATGGTCACGGCGTGGGCCGAAGGTCCCAAACGCTGTCGAAGTGCTGACACCGCAAAAGCGCGGGTAAAGTCGTTGACGCACCCGTTTCCTTCCGTCTTGCCAAGGATGGCGACAAGGCGATCCGGGTCCAGCGCTCCCGTCTGGATAAGTTGATCCAGCCCCGACAGGTCATCGGGTGCCGCAGTTGGAATAACGTGTATACGGGCGCGCTGCATGTTTCAGACCCGGGTTGGGCGATACAGATCCGACGGTCCGTGACACCGGACAATGTCCGGAGCGCTGGTAATCTTTTGCGCCGCGGCCATCCCCGCATGACGTAGGTCCTCGGTACCCCACCCAACCGGCTTCCCACCAGACATGCACAAGCGACCGTTGATCACGACGGCGTCCACCTGATCGCGGTTGTAATAGCGGACCAGTTCCCACTCGAAATCATGACTGGGCATGCATTCCGGCGCCATCATGTCCAACACCAGAAAATCGGCTGCCTGTCCAACTGCCAGCGCCCCATGGTCCCCCGCACCCCCTGTTGCAGCCGCACCCTGCGATGTGGCCGCGTCCACCCAAGTCCAAGCCGCACCACAGGAGAAGTCTGCGACAGGCAACGCATGTTCAATCCGCTGGCATGCTTCGGCCGCCATCAGGTTCTTGAACCCATCTGCCGATGTTGTGTCAGAGCCCATCCCAAAGCGCACACCGCGCTGAGCAAACCGCAAGGCGGGTGCGACCGCGTTGCCTTTCCAGATGCTGGCAAGTGGGTTGTACGAGGTGGCCGTGTCGGTCTCGACAATCAGCTCGATCTCAGGCTCGGACACCAGCGTCGTATGATGTAGCAAGACGTGCGAGCCAAGGACACCGTGCTTGTGCAGCAGCTCGGTCGGCCGCTGACCGTGCCGCAGAATACACTCATGCACCTCGGGAAAATGTTCGTTCGAGTGGATTTGCAACAGAATGCCTTTTTCCGCGCAAAGCACTGATAGCCTGGCCAGCGTCTCGGGAGTGTTGCCCATGAAGGAGCTGCAACACACCGACGGCGCAATCATCTCGTGATCGGCACAGTCTTCGATATGGGCGAGGATGACGTCTTCGATTTCAGCCCAGCTTTTGTTGCCATGGCCGGTGCCGATCTCACCTGAGAACTCATCCAAACCACACGCCGAGACCAACCGAATGCCCGTCTCATGCGCCGCGCGATGCACGCCTGCGTTCTTTTCCGGACCGTTTAGGCCGTAGTTCGCGACCTTGGTAAACCCGCCCCGCAGTGCCTCCCAAAACGCCCATTTCGCCGAGAGATAGGACTGTTCTTCATCCATATCCCGCTCCATTGGGTGCCAGATACGGCGCCAAATTTGGGCTGGCTCTCCACCAATCAGCGCTTTGCCAAATATCTGACCAACATGGGTGTGTGCATCGACGAAGCCGGGAACGATGGCACGTCCTGGCAGGGCGATGGCGTCCGGAAAACTGGGCGCGGGACCAACAGCGGTAATCCGTTTGCCTTTGAATTGAATTGCCCAGTCGCGCCTGACCCCGTCTGGAGTGAGAAGAACGTCAGGCGCTAGAGTGGCTTGATCCGAAATGAGCGCGTCGTCAAAGATCATAATCGTGTCGGACGGGCCCCATGGGCCGTCCGTCCATTTAGTTGTTCATTCCAGAGTGATGCGTGACGGATCGACAGCTTCGAGCGGTCCGGTCGCGAGGTAGGCTTTGATCAGCTCACGCGATGGCTCGGCTTCGACCATGCCCTTACCGACAACCCAGTTGGCTTGCACTTCGAGAATATCGAGAAGCCCGTTCGCAAGGCCAATCTCGTATTCGGCTTCCGAAAACTTTGTTTTGATCGTTTCCATCGACAGTAGGCCTTCGGTCGCGGCTTCCAGAGCTTCCATTGCGCCTTGCGGGTTCTCTTTGATGAAAGTTTCCGCCTTCACCAAAGCGCGCGTGAATGCCGCCAGTTCATCGGGACGTTCATTCAGCATTTCCGGTGTCGCTGAGAGAACAAACCACGCAATATAAGCATCGCTGCGATACTCGCGATAGTCATCGCCCAAAGCTTCCTCGGCGGCAGGGTAAAAGTCTGGGAACATGATGCCAGCGTCAATATCCCCGCGGGCAAGTGCGGGCACGATGTCGGGCGGTGCGACGTTGATCACTTCGGCGTCAACGCCAAACTTCTCGATCAAGGCTTCGGTAAAAAATTCGGTGTTCGAGCCCTTGGTGGTGCCGATCTTCTTGCCACTGAGGCTGCTTGGGTCTTCAAAACCGATAGACCCTTTTGAGATCATCCGGTTCGCGGTGTAGCGCGAGAGCGTTGTGAATGTGCCAAACGGCTGTTCGCGCAGCGAGGCGATAGAAACCGGGTATTCAGCCATGAACGCTACGTCAAGCTGCCCACCGATTAAGGCTTCAAGAGCACGGCGGCCTGACGTGAACTTTACGGTTTCCAGTTCGATCCCTTCTTCCTCGAAGTAGCCCTCGGACATCGCCACCACGATCGGCAGGGTCTGCAGGTTTGGCGCTGTGCCGATTGTGATCTGACCGGCGCCCGCAAGACCAGCGCTTAAAACGAGCGCGCCGAGCGCACCTGTTATGGATTTCAAGAACATCTTTCACTCCTTATTGGTTTCGGTTCTGTCTTCAATCTTCATGGCGCAGCAACCCAAGCAGCTGACTGCGCAATGACAGGAACGCCTCGCCCATGCGGTCGACGGGACGTGGTCGCTGTAGCAAAACGGGGACTTTTTCAATGATCCGGCCCGGCCCGGCGGACATGACGTAAATCACGTCTGCGAGGCGCAGTGCCTCGTCGACATCATGGGTGACGAAAAGAACCGTCTTGCGCCGCTTCATCCAAATGCCGGTCAGAAGTTCGTGCATTCTAAGTCTTGTCTGTGCGTCCAACGCACCGAAGGGTTCGTCCATAAGCAAAACGTCGGGGTCGGCCGCCAGAGTGCGTGCAATGGCAACGCGCTGTTTCATGCCCCCTGACAATTGGCCTGGGAACTTGGTTGCGTGTTCCGAAAGACCCACTTCGCCCAAAGCGGCCATGGCACGTTCGCGGCGTTCTGCCTTCGACAGCCCGAAGCGCTTGAGCGCGAAATCGACATTTCCACGCGCGGTGAACCATGGGAACAGCGCAAAGTTCTGGAAGATAACTCCAACGCTTGGATGCGGCACAGTCACCAGTCGACCGTCCACCTGCACGCTGCCTTCCGTCGGCGGTGTAAAGCCCGCAACGGCATTCAGCAGGGTCGACTTTCCGCAGCCTGACGGTCCGATCAACGCTGTAAATGTGCCTGGCTCTAGAATTAAATCAGTGGGGGCGAGCGCGGTGGTCTGGGCGTCAGCTTTGCCAAAAACAACGGTCAGACCTGCAATGCGGACGCGGCCAGCATTGGTTTGCGGTAGCGTTTCAACTTCGCAGTTTTCATCGATTTCAACAGGCAGCATCGCGTGGCAATCCAAAGGTCCATCAGAACCTTAGACAGAACTCACCGGTGCATTCCGCTGCTAAAAAAACGACACAGCGGTTCTCAAATTGCACAGATAAATCGATGGATACGGCGCGAGATTATAATCCCCGCAACAGCGGGTCAGCGTTGCACTGGAATTGGGCAATTGCATGACGCTGCCTCGGGACGACAATAAATTGACAGACAAAAATTTTGGCGATCCTGTCGTTTGCTATCTTTGAAGGGACTATGGAGCTTGATCATGACGACGAAAAATATCGAATTTGCAAAACCGCTTTTTTCGATTCTCTTCGTCATCGCTGTTTGGCAGTTTGCCCATAGCTTTGGCCTGACAAACCGAAACCTGTTCCCGGGGCCGTGGGATGTCGCAACCGCGTCCGTAAAGCTCTTCACGGATGGCGTTATGATGAAGGATCTCAAGACTTCGGTATCTCGAGCCGTGGTCGGGTTCTCTCTCGGGGCCAGTCTCGGCATTTTGGCGGGCATTCTGACAGCCCGCGTCCCCTTGGTGCGGTTGGCTGTCTACCCTTTCTTCAACATCTTGCGCCCAATTCCCGCAATCGCTTTGGTTCCAATTGCCATTGTGTGGTTCGGAATTGGTGAGGAATCGAAGTACTTCGTGATTGCCTACACCGTATTCCTCGCGGTTTGGCTGGCCACCCATCACGGAATGGAGCACGTGCCAGAGACATACATCCGCGCGTCTCGTTCGCTAGGAGCGCCGTGGTGGCGCGAATTCTTCGAAGTTGTTGTGCCGGCAGCTGCGCCGCATATTTTTGCCGGGCTTCGGTTCGGCGCGGCCCTTGCATTTCTAAGCCTTGTGGCCGCTGAACTCACCGGCTCATCTGCGGGTATCGGCTATCGCTTAGAAGAGGCCCGCCAGTATTTTCAGGTGGACCGCATGTTCGTGGGCCTCATACAACTTGGTCTTTTGGGTGCTGCGCTGGATGCCTTTTTTGTGTTCGCGAGCAAACGGATCGTTCACTGGGAGACGGTTTGAGTCATTACGTCTGATCCATAAAGACGACGGGTTTCGACCACATCAGCAGCACAACGCACCCCCCCTCGCTTACAACGCTGTGCTGGCTGCCAGGTGGATTGATCACGATATCGCCCGGGCAGTACGTCCCTGTTTCGTCTGTTTGAGTGCCGTCCAGAACCAGGATCATCTCAACATCGGGATGCATGTGAATTGGGACCGATGCGCCCGGTTGATACCGGAGAACAGCAATGCCAGGCGTGCCTTCACGCAGCCAGGCGACTTCGATCCCTTCGCGAAAGTGTCCGAACTCTAAGTCTCGCCAGCCGTCGCCCAGCAAGCCCGGAATACACACCATTTCAGTCATCGAGAGCGTTCAGGATATCATCTGTTCGGGCTGTCCACCCAACAATTCCGCCCTGTGCTGTGATCATCTGAAGCGTCGCCGATTTGAACTCGGGGAAGTAACTTTCCGTAGCGTCGCTTGCCAACAGACAATCAAAGCCGCGATCATTCGCTTCGCGCATGGTTGTTTGTACGCAAACCTCGGTTGTGACGCCGGCCAGGATCAGGCTCTGCACGTTGCTTTTGGTCAGCCTGTCTTCAAAATCTGTCCGACAAAACGCGCCCTTGCCGGGCTTGTTCAAGACGATCTCTCCCGGATCAGGCTCAAGCTCCGGGATGATCTCGGCCCCCGGTTCACCAGCCACCAGAATGCGCCCCATAGGCCCAGCATCGCCAATTCTGAACTTGGGCGTCCCGCGATCCCGCTTGGCAGCCGGAAGGTCCGAAAGGTCAGACTTGTGGCATTCGCGTGTGTGATAAACCGGCAAACCAGCCTGCCGAAATCCTGCCAGCAACCGAGCAACAACGGGAACAATTGCTCCAACCCTAGACACGTCATTTCCAAGGGTTTCGCCAAATCCGCCGGGCTCGATAAAGTCGCGCTGCATGTCAATCACAACCAGCGCGAGTGCCTCGCGGCGGCATACAAATGGAAACGGATCAGCGTTGATCTGCATTGGCTCGACCGGCAGTCACACACCAAGAGCTCATCAAATGAGCCCTTCGATCAGTGTCTTGCTGTTGGCCACCGCGCCAAACACGCCGCCTTGCATGGTGACCATCTTGATCGCCGCATCGTGGTTGCCCTTGTCCGTCGCGCCGCAGCAGTCTTCGAGCACCACACATTCGAACCCGCGATCGTTCGCTTCACGCATCGTGGTCGAGACACAGACGTCTGTCGTGATCCCGCAGATCACAAGGTTTTCGATCCCTCGCATCCTCAGAACCATTTCAAGGTCAGTTGCGCAAAAGCTTCCTTTACCCGGTTTGTCGATAATCGTCTCGCCGTCTTCTGGATAGAGCTCTTCGATAATGTCCCAGCCGGGTTCCCCGCGCACCAATATCTTGCCGCAAGGCCCTGGATCGCCAATTCCAGCGCCAATTTGTTGGCTACGCCAGCGTTTGTTTGCTGGCAGGTCGCTCAGGTCTGGGCGATGGCCTTCTCGGGTATGCAGGATATGATAGCCTTTCTCACGCATGGCATGCAGCACGGCTTTGATGGGTTCGATGGGTGCGCGCGTTAAGGACAGGTCATACCCCATGGCATCGACATATCCGCCCTTGCCGCAGAAATCCGTTTGCATATCGATGATGATCAGCGCTGTGTTTTCCGGGCGGAGATCGCCGTTATAGGGCCATTTGTAGGGGGTGCTGTCGATGGTCTTCTTGGTCATGGAGCCTCAACTTACTTTGCGAGACTATGTTCGCACGCATATGTTTCCCGCCCTCACGGTAAAATACGGTGTGCTATCTGACATCTGCTTTTTTCCTGTCAGAGGTGTGTAATGCGTGCACCGGTCACTACTCGCTTTGTTCACGGAGGGAGCGACCGTTGTGATGCTGTGCACTAAAGTGAATTGCGTCGCAGCGACCGAACGGTTGGGGCCGACCGCTTGTCTGCCAGTATTGGTTTTTGGCGCGTCGCTGCTATTGGGGCAAAGTGCAGCATTGGGAGGTTTGGGCGTATTTCGCTAAAAAACTCCTCCTTGGTTGCCGTGTAACTCGCTGATTCAATTCTGCCTGTAGGGAGAGACCGGCGATGCTGCGCGCGCCATCGCAAAGACGGGCCAGTTCAAGGTCTCAGCGAAGCTGCGGAAGAACGTCGAAATGCTCTTTGCCCTGCGCCCGCCACCATACTACCTTCCAACTGTAGACGATACGGACCTCGGCCTAAATCCCCAATCCTTCCAAGTATTTGCTGTGAGTTCTGCATGTTTCAAATCGAAGATCGGACCGCACCAGGTATTCTGGTTCTCAGTTAATGCTCTTCGAGAATCCGCCCTCGCCCGGTGATCTGGTCTTGGACGCCGGCTGCACGAAGGGCGGCCCAAGCGCTCACTGTGTTGATCGCCAATGCCGGCTTGTTCAACCATCGCTCAGCCTCTGCGCATACAGCAGCCCCCGCCAGGTTGGTGCCAACCTGCACAAATGCCTCGACCTCAGGTGCGTTCATCGCCTCGAATTCAGCACGTATCCGGGCTTCTGGCACTTGCGCGATTGCGCGTGGGCTTGCGCATTCCAGCCCCTTCAGTGCAAGAACTTCGAAACCAGCTTCTGTGAGCCAGTTGCGCACCTGCTCATCCCCTTTAGGCATATGCGGCGTGAGCACCGCGATGCGCGTGGCACCGAAGGCCCTGAGCCCGGATGCAATGGCATCCGATCCAAGAATGACCGGAACACCTGCGTGGTCCGAGAGCTTTTTCTTGAGATCCTCAGAGCCTTCCAGCCCCCCCCAGAACGCTTCAAGCGCCACACCCATGATCAGGCTGTCGACGCCGGCCGTCATCACCTGGTCCGTAGCTACCTGGATTCCCTCTCGCATTGCAGCGACGTGGTCGAGGAAATTGTCTGTCGAAATCTTTTTGTTCGAGATCGGTATGCGCCCGAGATGGAACGTAACCCCTGGAACCCGCACCGCATCCGTTTCCGGCTGAACAATGGTGTTGGTTGACGGAACAACGACACCGATCTTCTGGCGCGCGCCAAGTGCATCTGGGGGCGTTTGCTGTGTCATGAAGCTTTCCTTTGCGTCTCTTGCAACTGTCGCAGCCCTGTCAGAAGCGAAGCATTCATCACCCAGGCTTTGTGTCGGATCGGGTCGTCACAGGTCCCTTGAAGCTCGGAACGCGCGGCCGCCCGTTGTTCGGGCGTCCTGGCCTCCAGGCGTTTCTTGTTTTGAATGGTTTGGGCTTGCACATAGTCCTTGGCGATCTGGCGTCGCTCTGCGTCATAGGCGCCAAAAAGTGCTTCTGCATGACCGGGGTCCGCAACGGCCTGAACCAGCTTTTCCGCAAGGTTTACAGCATCATGAATACCTGAGTTCATGCCAAGACCACCAAGCGGATTGTTCACATGCGCCGCATCGCCTGCCAGAAAGACGCGCCCCTTGCGAAACGCGGCTGCGACCCGCTGATTTACAGCGTAGATGTTGCGATGGGATATGTCAGACAGGCCAAGGCCCGGCTCAAGCCCTCCAATCTGTTCCGCAACATAAGTGTCTGAAAGCGCATCAATCCCGCTCTCCGAGGCGGGCGCGGGGAACACCGTACGCCACAAGCCGGGCGGCCCGTTATGCGGAACCTTGAATAATGCGCACCACTGGCTCGGATCAAGAACGTAGTTGCGCACCTGAAACCCGCGCCGAAAGAAGTCATGCGGGGTCGTCAGCACCAGGAAGCGCTCCTCGTAGGTAAAGCCTTCAAAAGCAATGCCGAGGCCCTTGCGGGTTGCGCTCCGACCACCATCACACCCAACCAGGTAATCGGCACGTAAGCGGCCTTCTCCTTCCGGCGTCGTGTAGTGGAGCTCAACACCCGTCTCGTCTTGCTCAAAACCAACGACTTCTGTTCCAAGGCGCAATGTGCCTGCCCGAAGCCTCTCAATCGCCGCAGCATTCGTGTCAGCGACTTTGAACTGCTCGCATTGCAGAGCGAAAGGGTGCGGGGTTTCGCCCCGCAATCGCTCATACTCAAATTCGGCAATCACGCTGTCCGAGGCCCGATCACGAAACTGGAAGACCGGCGCTTCAAGGCCCTTTGCAATAATGTCTGGCCCTGTGCCAAGCGCATCCAGCATTTCCAGAGTTGGCGGTTGCAGAGTGGCTGCTCGCGGATCCTCAGGGAGCGTTTCGGCTTGCTCAAAGAGAGTGACATCGATCCCGGCCTTGAGTAAGGCGAGCGCCAGCGATGTTCCAACCGGGCCTGCACCCGTTACAGCGACATGTGTCATTCTGCCTCCTGTGATTTTGCCGCCTGCAATGCGGACCATACGCGGTGCGGGCTTGCGGGCATCTGTAAGTGCTGTGCAGCCGCTGCGCCTATGGCATCACAGACCGCATTCATGCAGGACGGCAGGGCACCAACGGTCCCGCTTTCCCCTGCCCCCTTTACACCCAGCGGGTTCGCCTTCGTTGATGTCGGACAATGCACAACATTGATCCCACACAGATCGCTTGCTCGCGGCACCGCATAATCCATCAGAGATCCAGACAGCAGAGCGCCGTGTTCATCGTAGACGATACGCTCCATGAATGCTTGTCCCAGGCCCTGCGCAACGCCACCATGCACCTGGCCTTCGACCAGAAGAGGGTTAATCACCGTTCCAACGTCGTCGGCGACCGTGTATGCCAGCAGGCTCACAACCCCGGTTTCCGGATCAACCTCGACCTCCGAGATATGGGCCCCGTTTGGGAATGTGCCTGCTTGGGTCGGCACGAAAGCCTCCGCTACATAGGTTTTTCCGGTGCGACGTGAGACCTCTTCCAGTGTTACCTGCCTGTCTGTGCCAGCAACGCAAAATACACCCCGATCAAAGGTCACATCGACTGCGCTCACTTCGAGGAGATCCGCCGCGTCCTCTTGTGCCTTGGACAGAATTTCTGTGCTAGCAACCTGCATAGCCGCACCGATCGCTCCCATCGTGCGAGACCCAAAGGTACCGACGCCCTTGCTCACCTCTGCCGTGTCTCCGGCGACAACCGAAACCGGACCTTGCCAACCCAGACAGTGATCGGCCACTTGCTTGAAAGCGGTTGAGTGTCCCTGGCCCGCATCTCCGGATCCCACACGCAATTCTAGTCCCTTGGGCGCCACGGTGACTTGAGCAAACTCTGGCAATTGGGCCCCTTTGGGCCCGCCTCCGGCTGGCTCAATCGCACAGGCGATCCCTAGACCACGCAGCATACCCCGAGCAGCGGAGGCCTCTTTGCGCATCTGAAAACCGTCTATATCCGCCGCGCTCAGCGCAGTTTTGAGAGCTCGAGGAAAATCACCGCTGTCATAGGTAAATCCGAGCGGCGTGTCCCACGGCAAGGTCTCCGGCGAGATCATATTGTGAAGCCTTAGATCAATCCGATCATGCCCCAGAGTATCAGCCGCAATATCGACCATGCGCTCCATGACATAGATCGCCTCTGGCCGTCCTGCGCCGCGATAGGGCGCCATGTGGACACTGTTCACATGCACGCCCCGCATGATCGCGTGGATAACCGGTGTGCGGTAAACTCCGGCCAGTCCCGGCAGGTTTGCTGTCATCGGATGGGCGGCCATCTGTCCAAATTGAGCGCCGACTGGCGCGTAGCCATCCACCTGGAGCGCCAGAAACGTCCCAGTTTGGTCAAGCGCTAGAGCAACGTCCACCGACTGTTGACGTGACGCTGTGTCCGACAAAAAAGCATCGCTTCGGGTGGCCTGCCACCGAATGGGGCGCCCGACACTGCGCGCAGCCAGAAGTGCAAGCGCGTCCTCGGGAAAAGCACCGTTGCGCATGCCGAAGGAGCCGCCTGTATCGGTTTTGCGAACCCTGATCCTGTCCGCTTCGACACCCAGTACATGCGCCAGTTCGCTCTGAACACGGTGCGGCGCTTGAGTGCCCGTAAAGAGCGTCATCTGGCCTTCCGCATCACAAATGGCCAAGCCTCCTCTGGGTTCCAACGTGACCGCAGCGACCCGGCTGATTTCTAGTCGCGCACGAACAACGTGATCGGCGTGCAACGACGCCGCATCAAATGCATCGCGTGAGCCAAGTTCATAGGCGAAGGCGACATTACTGTCCCGGTCGGGCCAGACCTTCGGGGAACCAGCCAAAGCGCCGTGGCGTGCATCGGTCACGACAGCGCCCCCCTCAACTGTCAGCGAGACGGCTTCTGCGGCGTCGAGAGACTGCTCTTTCGTCTCTGCCACAACAATAGCCACGGGTTCGCCCACCCAGGTCACGCGCTCTTTGGCCATTGCAAAAAAGGGTGTGGGCCGTACCTCGCATCCATTCGGAAGGTAACGCATCGGAAAGGAATTCAGATCCGACTGATCTTCGCCCCCCAGAACTGCTAGCACGCCGGGCATGTCCCGCGCAGCCTCAAGGTCGAGGCTGGTTATCTTCCCCGCTGGATATGGGCTTCGTACGACTTCCATCCAAACAGCGGACTCAGCCGCCACGTCAGCGACAAAACACCCCTGCCCGCGCACAAGACGCCCATCTTCATCCCGGGTTTGCGCGCGGCCGAAGCGCGTTGTGTTTCGCTCCATTCGCATCGCTAAAATCTCAACTCCGGCAACCAAAGAGCCAGTGCCGGCACAGCAATGAGAGCCAAAAGCAGAATAAGGTCGCAGATTAAGTAAGGCGCGGCAGCACGTACGATGGTCCAATAGGTTGTGCCTCTCGGCGCAACACCCTGCATAACGAAAAGAAGCAAACCAAACGGTGGCGTCGTCCCGCTCATCTCAATCGCAAGAAGCATGACAAGCCCGAACCAGATTGGGTCGAAACCTATGGCCTGTGCGATTGGAAAGAAGATCGGAATCGTAAGCAACATCATCGAGATCGCATCGACAAACATCCCAAGGATCAACAAGACCACGAACATAATCAGAAGCATCGTAATCGGCTCGAATTCATAGGACGTTGCCCAGCGGATCATGCCTGAGGTTGCGCCAGAGAAAGCCAAAACCTGGCTGAAGGTCTTCGATGCAATGATAATGAAGAACACCATCACAGTGACGCGCAGCGTTCCTTCCAGGGACTTTGCAACCATGTCCCAGCTGAACCGACCGTAGAGGATCGACAGCACTAGAACCGAGAGCACACCGAATGCCGCAGCCTCGGATGGTGTGGTGATGCCGAGCAGGATGAGACCCACAACGCAGAAGACCACCAGCGACATCGGTAAGATATAAGTGCAGATGAGTCGGATCTTCTCCCAAAAGGCTGCCGTTTCAACATCATAAGCCGGAGCAGCATCAGGATTGCGCTTGAGCTGTAGCCAGATGGTTGCCGTGTAGAGCAGCGCCAAAACGAGGCCGGGAAGCACGCCTGCGAGCAACAAATCTGCTATGCTGATCTGCGCAATCGAGCCAAGCAAAACAGCCAGGGTTGAGGGCGGTATCAACAGCGCCAGTCCGCCTGACCCGATGATCGGGCCAATGGACATGTGACGCTGGTACTTCCGCTCCTCCATCTGCGGCAACAGCAGGCCGCCCATCATCGCGGTATTGGCCATATTGGACCCCGACAGAGCGGCAAAGATCGTCCCGCAAAGGACCGAGATATAGCTCAGGCGCCCTGTCGACTTGCCCATGGAGCGGTCGAGGGTCTCGATAATCTTCAGAGCGATCCCCGAATGAAAAAACAAGTTCCCCATCAGGACGAACATCGGGACCGTGACCAGAACGAAGCTCGACACAGCCTCGCCGGTATTGGCCACCAGTTGCTCCACTCCGACCAGGCCGCCCATGAAGATAAATGCGCCAATGAGGTTTGCGATGAGAAAGGCGAAAGCCACAGGCACGCACAGCGCCATCAGCCCGATCACCATACCCAGCATCAGAAGCGCCGCTTCCCACCATTCCATCAGCATGGGTCAGAGGCCCTCCTGATCGGAGGTGACGCCCTTGTAGAGACTTTCGCCGGTTATCAGGAGGCGGACAAACTGCACTGTGCACAGCGCAAAGCAGATCACAACAGGGACAAACAGAAGCCACCGGTCGAAGAAATTGGCGCGCATATCGCCAACTCCAATGTTCTGGATCGTGATCGGTACGGCAAAAACCGTCACAATCGCGCAGGCGACCGCGCATAACAAAACGACAATCTTCTCAATAGGACGGGCTACGCTTTTGGGAACCAGCGTGCGCAAAGCTTCCATCGAGACATGGCCTTTTTCGCGCAGCAACCAGGGTGCTGCCAAGGCCGTCGAGTACAGCAGGGCGTATTCGGTGATGGCCACCACCCAGTTGACCTGAAAGACCCGCAGGGTTCGTGTCGTTACATCGTAAACAATGGAAACGAACATGAACGGGATGATGATCGCTGCTGCGATCGCAAGCACGTTCAGCAGACGGTCGAAACCGTGCCAGAACCTGACCATCCTGCAGGCCTTTCAGTCTTCTTGCCAGATTTAGCTGCCGTTCGCCTTATCGACGATGGCGCGGTATTTGGCGGCCTCTTCTTCGCCAAGGTTAGACGCAACGTTGACCCAGAATGTATCCTGGAACGCCGCTGTGATTTCCGCCTCGCCGGCGCCGGTCAGCACGACATCCTGAACACCCGCTTCTGCGAGAACCTCAGTATTCTCTGCCTCCAACGCTTTCGCAGCATCATAGGCCAGCATTTCGTGCTTCTCTATCATCTCCATGAGATAGCTGCGTTGTTCGTCCGTCAGACCGTCAAATTTTGCAGCATTAGCAGCGACAATCGTATTGCCCTGACGCCAGGTGGGGAAAATCCTGTACTTGAGGAAATCCTGCCAGCCAGCCGAACTCACGCCAATTGTCGTGAACCCGATCCCTTCAACCAAACCGCGTTCCAGCGCGGTATAGATGTCTCCGGCGGGAACATCGACGCGTGCGATACCAAGGGCCTGGTACATAGGATCGTAGGACGCACCACCGCGGATCTTGAGATCCGTCATGTCCATAGTGCCGTCATCGTCTATTTTAGGCTCGGTGATGGTGTAAAACTGGAAGTTGTATCCGGTACCCATCGCGCCGAGGAACGCAACGCCTGCGCGCTCGCGGGTTCCGGCATCAATCGCGTCATGCAGCCCGGCGGCACGCAATTTATCAGCCGGGACAGAGGCCGCGTCCAGCGGCGTCAGCTCGGGGATTTGACGCTGGTAGTAGCCTGCAGGCCCAAAATAAAGATCGATAATACCGCGCGACACCGCGTTCATTTGTTCATTGCGCGGCAAGGCTTCGGTACCGCCTCTCAGGTCGATCTGAAGGATGCCAGCCCCGTTGGCATTCACGTCGTCCACAAATGCAAAATAGCTCTGCATCAAATCGTTCGTAGCCGGCAGTGAATAGACGGCACTCAGTCGCGCTTCTTCTGCAAGGGACGGTGTCGCGACAATCATTGCCGTCGCAGCCGCCAAGAACTTGCCATGGATGGTCATTGGTCTTTCTCCCGTGGTCATTGCGCCTGGGTCGCCCGGTTTGTCCGGACTTCGGTCCATGTAAGGCGCTCGTTTTTGGTGAATTGGGCAAACGTTTGGAAAGCGTCAGCGCACCTCTCAACTGCTTAAGGCAAAGCTCCCCAACCGCACCATGTGCGACAAAATGTACTTCAACCGCGCCAAAGGACAAGTAAGTGTATACAAAAAATTATAACTGGCAGCGCGTAACCCTCGGAGCTCTCGACCAGACAATGCGCAAACGGCTATAAATAAATCACTTTTTTGCTTTACCGTAAAGATGCCGGACATTTTCCCGCAATTTTTGCATGCAAAAATTAAAGGCTTTGCCTACTTTTCAGGATGTTTTTGTATCGCTTGGAGTAGCGAAGCACTACAGCCCGCTTGATTGCTTCGCCGAGATGACACGCGTGCCCACTGCGCTCCGCATGATGGGACCGCCAGAGCCGTCGGTGCGGCCCCGGAGATCATCGGACGCCACACAAACAAGCGATGCGCGAATACGCTACGGCTCTAGTCCATACGTTCCATGTCGTTGAGCTCGAAGCGGCTTTCCAGAAGGCTGGGTTCGGGTCCATAAAAACGAGCCAGCAGAAAAAACCGACGCTCCGGGTCAGTTGGCAGCCAGTTGCTTTCTTTCCCCTCAGGCGCCTCGGGGCCGAAATAGATGTCTACCGATCCATCCTCATTCGCCACGACGTCTGGCATCGTAGAGTCTATGCTGCTTGGCACGATTTCGCGCAGATAGGACGCTGTCTCAAGGTCGTATGTGGTGATCGCCCAAAAATCTCGAACCGGCACGTTGGGCGGCATTGTCAGCTTGTAGTTCCGGCTTCCATCGAGCCACTCGCCGTCGGGTGTTTCGGCCAAGTCCAGGTAATAGGTCGATGTCCCATAGTTCTTCACACTGGTGATGATCGCGTAAAAGAGTGCCCCGCGCGCATGGTAGTCATAGTAGGACGGATATTCGTAAGACCATTCGGTTTCCCGTGATCCATCCGGCACAAGAGCCGACCAGCGTTTGCCCTCGAACACAAACGGATTCAGGACACGGTGATACTGGTCGATCATATATTCCAAGGCTTCGGGACCCGCGGCATTAAAAACAGCTCGCATATCCGGGTCAGGTGCAAATGGTTCGTTCCGCTTAATCCCCAGCCGTGCAAGCAACCCCATCATCGCAAGGTCACGGTCGAGAACAACTTCTTCACCGATCATCTCGTGGATTTCGGCGTAAATGCCTCCATCGAGCCTGGGCGTCATTTCCAGAAGTTCGCCATAGAGATCGACATATTTTGTTTGCGGATCACCCGCCTCGGACAGCGGATAGACTTTGAGTTTTTTGGTGAGCTCCGCTGCCTTGGCGAGGTTTTCTTCCGTCGCGCCGCCTGCAAGGATCGGCCGCAGCACCGCAAAGCCAAAGTTGGTTTCTTGCTCGTAAACGAGCGCATTGGGCAAAAGCGGGCCATCATATCCTGGCGGGACGAGGATATACTTGGCCCCCAATCCTCGATCGCGGCCGTTGGCGCCGACATCGTCCAATGGACGCTGCCACGCGTCCATCAGCGTTCCGAAAATCCCAATCCCATCCGCAGAAGGTGGCATATCCACAACGACAGGACCGTCCTCGATGGTCCAATACGTCATAATGTAGGGTGTCGTGTTGTTTGGTGTGGCGGTCTGAAAGCGCCAATCCTGGAGCTGCGAGAAGTAACCGACATCGTTCGGACCGACACCAACCTTAGCAAGCGCATCGCGGTAGAACTTAAAATTCATCAGCGGCATGGCCCATATGGCGGCGTCCACTGCGCGATGGTAGGTCATACGCTCGTGAGTGCTCGCTCCTTCGAGATCAAACCCGTCAGCATGGGCCGTCACCGCCAATGCCAGCCAAAGGGCAAGCCCTTTGATGCTGCGAAATCCATAAATCTGGCTCATTGACCTGCTCCTCCTGGAATGACCTGCCTGATTTCTACACACCCTACCCTGAACCACAAACAGAGCCTGTTCAGCCGAGAGCAGCAGTGGTTTCTCGCAATCGACAAGTAGGTGTTTTATTCCGCCGTAGCCGACATCCAAAAGCAGATTATTCTTCAGGTTTACGAAGCATTTATAGTCTTAAAGTACTGTTTAATATTGCATTTTCGCTTTGACGACAGACTGATAAATCCTGTCTTGTCGCCGCTGCTTCAGACACACACATTTCGGTTTCTATGCCATGTATTCTCGAACTACAGCGCCATGAGACCGCGCAGTGAGTTAAGCCGCGCAGTCACCAGCTGACGTCATACTTAGAGACTTCCAGAGCTCCTAGGCCAGCACCCGCTCGTCAGACAGCAGCTCTCTGAGGCCGGAGTTGTCACGCACCAGGCTCTCCAGGGTAATTTTGTCGAGACTGCGGTAAAAAGCCATCAGTGCTTCTCCAAGTGCGCCTTTCAGACGACAGGCGGAAACCAATGGGCACGTACAGTCTGTCTCGACAAAACACTCGGCAAAGGGAACGCCCGCCTCAAACACACGGAACACGCCGCCGACGGTGATATCTTTTGCATCGCGCGCAAGCCGGATGCCGCCGCCACGGCCTCGCACAGTCTCGATAAACCCCTTCTGGCCCAGCATGTTTATGACCTGGCCCAAATGATTTTCAGAGGCATTGGTGGCAAGAGCGACATCTGACGTGCGGATATTCCTGCCGGTGTTGACGGCACAGTACATTAAAGTACGCATCGCCAGATTTGTGCGGGTGGTCAAACGCATATGAGGGGCCTTCTACCGGAGCTTGGCTAATGATGAATTGACAATATGACTTTTGCGCAGGTCGTTGACCTGAATCAAGTCGACCATTGTCTCGGATCCAATTATGGCGGCGCCATATCGGACAAACCCGTAATATGGGTTTACTCGGGGGACAATTGACTGCGAGTGCCTAAATTCCGGGCAAGTGCCAAAAGAAAGGCGAGTACACACCTTGGATACGCTTGTCGCGCCGCGCGAACCCTCTAGAAGGTCCTCCATGACAGGTCGTCTGAAAATACTTGTTGTTGAGCCCGACGAGTCCCGAGCGCGTATGATTATCGACGGTCTGGCCGAAACCGGCGATCCGGAGATCACGGTTCTGGGCAGCTCTACCGGACTCGCGCGCCGCATGGCCGAAATTGAGCCGGATGTCGTCCTGATCGCCATGTCAGATCCAAGCCGAGACACGCTTGAGGCCCTAAGCGTTGCCTCGGGGTTCAACGAGCGGCCTGTCGCGATGTTTGTTGACCGCTCCGACGACAGCACGACGCGCGCAGCTATCGAGGCCGGAGTAAGCGCCTATGTCGTGGACGGTTTGGCGAAGGATCGCATCCGGCCTGTGCTGGATGCGGCAATCACCCGCTTCAATATGTTCAAAAAGCTGCGCAACGAACTGGCAGCGGCCAAAGTCGCGCTGGCTGAACGCAAAACGATCGAGCGCGCCAAGGGTCTGTTGATGACTGCCAAGGGCATCTCGGAGGACGAGGCCTATGCCATGCTCCGGAAAACGGCGATGGATCAGGGACGCAAGGTCTCGGAAGTTGCCGAGGCTCTGGTGACAGCATCGGATCTGCTGCGCTGATGGCGACAGAGTTAAATATCGGTTTCGTGCCGCTGGTGGACTGTGCCGCGTTGGTTGTGGCCAAGCACCTTGGCTTCGCAGACGCGGAAGGCCTGTCGTTTACGCTGCACAAGCAACCCTCGTGGTCAGCTCTGCGCGATGGCGTGGCCTTGGGCAGCTTGGATGCAGCCCATATGTTAAGCCCGCTGCCCGTCGCGATGTCGCTTGGTTTGGGCGGGCTGCCGAGCCGTGTTGACGCGCTGATGGTCATGTCGGTCAATGGCGATGTCATCGGTGTTTCGAATGAAATTGCACGCAAGATGCGCGCCGACGGCTGGCCGGCCAGCTTTCGGGATCCGCGTGGCACCGGCGAGCATCTGATCCGCGCGACCGACCGGCGTCTGCGGATCGGCGTGCCCTTCCCGTTCTCTATGCATGCCGAGCTTGTGTTCCACTGGCTGAGTGCACTGGGTCTCAAAACACCCGGAGAGCTCGATGTGCGCACTGTCCCGCCCCCCCATATGGCGGATGCCATCGCTGCGGACGAGATCGACGCGTTTTGCGTCGGAGAGCCCTGGGGCTCGATCGCCGTTGAACAAGGCGTCGGCGAACTGATCTTGCCGTGCAGTGCGATCTGGTCGTTTTCGCCAGAGAAGGTTCTCGGGGCCCGGCATGATTGGGTCGAGGAAAACCAAGATACGGTGCGCGGTCTGATGCGCGCGATCTTTGGCGCGTGCAAGTGGCTTGGATCGGAAGAGAACAGACTTGTTGCCTCGGAACTCCTGAGCCGCGGCGACTACGTGAACGTTCCGGCAACGGTCATCGACCGCGCTCTCAGCGGACGCCTCGTGACCCGGAAAAGAGCCCTTGGTCAGACTACGGAACGCTTCCTTACTTTTCACGCCTCTGCTGCGACGTTTCCCTGGCGCAGTCAGGCCGCCTGGATCGCCAGTAACATTGCAGCCCGGATTGGCCTTGATCGCAGTGAAGCAATGCGCGTCGCGAAATCCTGTTTTCGAAGTGATCTCTATCGAGAGAATCTCGATGGCCTCGGCCTCGACATGCCGGGCGCATCCGAGAAAATCGAGGGAGCTCTCACCCATCCGACCGCCGTGGCGTCCTCCAAGGGATCGATTATCCTCGGACCAGATGCGTTCTTTGATGGCACGATTTTTGATCCAAGTGACTCTGCTTGATTAATTGTTGTGCAACAAGCACCCAGCTGTTCGGCTGAATGCTCAGATTGTCGGGAGAGATCGAAAAAATCTATTTGCCGACTCGCAACACCCGCCGCATGTGTAGGCCAGCCGCGCAGGACAAGGGTGTCCGCGCTTAAAACTCGCCCCCGTTGACTGAGGGCTCCCGGAGCAAAGCCGCTCGACCGTTCACGACGCAAGTCGTGGATTGGACGCGCGGCTTTTTTGTTTCGCTCCTGATCCTCCCCAGGAGCCCAACCAGAGGAAACGATATGAAGAAACTCGTTGCTGCCCTTCTGACCACCTCCGCGATGATGTCGCCGGCGATGGCGGAAATGCTTCCTGTTGAAAAAGACGAACTGAAATTTGGCTTCATCAAGCTGACAGATATGGCGCCGCTCGCAGTGGCCTATGAGAACGGTTATTTCTTCGACGAGGGTCTCTTTGTCACGCTCGAGGCGCAGGCGAACTGGAAAGTCTTGCTGGACGGTGTAATCTCCGGCCAACTCGACGGCGCGCATATGCTCGCCGGACAGCCCTTGGCCGCAACCATCGGCTACGGCACTGAGGCACACATCGTCACCCCATTCTCAATGGACCTTAACGGGAACGGCATCACCGTATCCAACGAGATCTGGGAACAGATGAAGCCCAACATCCCAAAAATGGATGATGGCCGTCCGCAGCACCCGATCTCGGCTTCCGCACTTAAACCGATTGTGGATGAGTACAACTCCTCCGGCCGCCCATTCAACATGGGAATGGTATTCCCGGTCTCCACCCACAATTACGAGCTGCGCTACTGGCTGGCAGCCGGTGGCATTCATCCCGGTTTCTACTCGCCTGAAGACGTCTCGGGGCAGATCAACGCCGAAGCGTTCCTGTCGGTCACGCCTCCGCCACAGATGCCCGCAACGCTCGAAGCCGGCACGATCTACGGCTATTGCGTGGGTGAGCCGTGGAACCAGCAGGCCGTGTTCAAAGGCATCGGCGTTCCGGTCATCACAGATTACCAGATCTGGAAGAACAACCCGGAAAAGGTCTTCGGCCTGACAAACGAGTTCACCGAGCAGAACCCGAACACGACACTGGCGATCACCAAAGCGCTGATCCGCGCAGCCATCTGGCTGGATGAAAATGACAACGCCAACCGTCCCGCAGCGGTGGAGATGCTGTCCCGTCCGAACTACGTGGGTGCGGATTATGACGTGATCGCAAACTCCATGACGGGCTTTTTCGAGTTCGAGAAAGGTGACAAGCGCGACATTCCGGACTTCAACGTGTTTTTCCGCTACAACGCGACTTACCCCTTCTACTCCGACGCGGTCTGGTATCTGACCCAAATGCGTCGCTGGGGCCAGATTGCAGAACCCAAGCCCGACAGCTGGTTCGATGAAGTGGCCAAAATGGTGTACAAACCTGAGATTTACCTCGAGGCGGCACGTCTTCTGGTGGACGAGGGTCTTGCCAACGAAGCTGACTTCCCATGGGACAGCGACGGCTACAAAGAGCCCACCCCGGCCTCAGATATTATTGACAACATCGGCTACGACGGAAAGCAGCCAAACGCCTATCTCGAAAGCCTCGAAATAGGTCTGAAGGGCGAGCAAGTTGTCGTTGGCAGCGAGGTCCAGGGCTAAGCCCAAGCAACGCACCCCTGGAGGAACGGGGGTGCGCCCCTCCCGCGGACAAGCCCATGCCGCGGGAGGGGCGATACCAAAGCCAGCAATCGAGCCCTCATTCTTTGCGCGTCCTGACCGGCGCGCCCCTTACCCGGAGCAGTACCGATGACAACCGTCGATCCAGATTTCGCTGAAAAGGAAGCCAAGGAAGCCCGTCGCGAGCGCCTGTTTACCCGCATCAATAAGGCAGACAGCTACTTGCGTGTGCTGGGCCTCGGCTGGATCACCCCGATGGTGAAGGCCGCCGCCGGCGACAACCCTAAAGCCCAGATGAAAGACATCTGGCAACTTTTTGTTGTGCCAATTCTGGCAATCGTTTTGTTCCTGGTGGCCTGGGGCACACTGGCGCCAAAGGTCGTCACCTCGCTTGGGGCCGTCCCTGGTCCGGCACAGGTTTGGGAACAGGCTGTCGCCTTGCATCAGGATGCCGCCGCGAAAGCCGAAAGCGAGCGCGTGTTCAACGAGCGCGTCGATCAGCGCAACCAGCGTTTGATCGATGCCGGGCGCGCGGACGAGGTCAAAGAAATCGCCTACACTGGCGCACCCTCCTATTACGACCAGATCTGGACTTCGATCCAAACAGTCTTTTTCGGCTTTTTGATCGCCACCATCATCGCGGTCCCATTGGGGATTTCAGCCGGCCTTTCGGTCACAGCCAACGCCGCGCTCAACCCGATCATTCAGATTTTCAAGCCAGTATCCCCACTGGCATGGCTGCCGATTGTCACCATGGTCGTCTCGGCGGTCTACACCACAAATGACGGGCTCTTTGCCAAGTCATTCCTTGTCTCCGCCATCACTGTGACGCTCTGCTCGCTCTGGCCGACGCTGATCAATACGGCCCTTGGTGTCAGCTCCATCGACAAGGATCTGGTAAACGTCTCCAAAGTTCTGAAAATGAACACCTATACCAAGATCACCAAGCTGGTATTGCCCTCCGCCCTGCCCCTGATCTTCACCGGTCTGCGCCTGTCGCTCGGTGTTGGCTGGATGGTTCTGATTGCGGCTGAAATGCTCGCTCAGAACCCAGGCCTCGGCAAGTTTGTCTGGGATGAGTTTCAAAACGGCTCTTCCGACAGCCTGGCACGCATCATGGTGGCGGTTCTGACCATCGGCGTCATCGGCTTCTTGCTCGATCGCCTGATGTTCACCATCCAGTCGCTCTTCACCTTCACCAACAATCGCTGAGGCAACAGATGTCCGTCCTTGAATTCAAGAACGTTTACAAAAGCTTCGGCGAGGGTGCATCACGCACCGATGTGCTGAAGGATATAAATCTGACCGTGGAGGACGGCGAATTTCTCGTCCTCCTCGGGTTCTCCGGCACCGGTAAGACCACGCTGATCAACCTGATGGCCGGACTTGAAATGCCCTCCAAAGGCAGCGTCGCGTTCAAAGGCAAGCCGATCACAGAGCCCAGCCCGGAACGCGGCGTGATTTTCCAGAGCTACTCGTTGATGCCCTGGCTGACCGTAAATGGAAATGTCGGCCTTGCCGTGGACACGATGTTCCCGAACCTCAGCAAAAAGGAGCGCGCTGAAAAGGTTGCCCACTACGTGAAAATGGTGGGCCTCAGCCACGCAACGAGCCGGCGCCCGGCGGAGCTGTCAGGCGGCATGCGGCAGCGTGTAAATGTGGCACGCGCGCTTGCAATGAACCCCGACATGTTGCTGCTCGATGAGCCGCTATCGGCGCTGGACGCACTGACCCGCGGAAATCTTGCAGATGAGATAGAGCGCATCTGGGCACGCGAAAAAAAGACCTGTGTTCTGATCACGAACGATGTGGACGAAGCTATTGTTCTGGCAGACCGGATTATTGCGCTGAACCCGGACGGGACGCTCGGCAAGGAATTTAAAGTGGATATCGCCCGTCCCCGCGACCGGGTGGAAATGAACCACCATGAAGGGTTCAAGAAGCTGCGCGCCGATGTGACCAAGTATCTGATGGATGTGGGCATTGAGGCGAAAGTCGAAGGCTCCAAGATCCTGCCGGAAGTCACCCCCATTCACGGCGTCCCGGCGGCGGTGAAAAAGGCGACAGAAGGTATGATCGAGGAGCGCTTCCTCGACTTCAGCCAGCTCCACAAGGTCTATCCGACCCCAAAGGGTCCGCTAACCGTTGTCGAAGACTTTAATCTCAAGCTCAACAAGGGCGAGTTCATCTCACTGATCGGTCACTCGGGCTGTGGCAAGTCAACGGTTTTGACCATGGCTGCGGGGCTGAACGAAATCTCTAAGGGGGCCATCAAACTCGATGGCCGCCATGTGGAGGGGGCCGATCCGGAACGAGCCGTTGTATTCCAGTCCCCTTCTTTGTTTCCGTGGCTCACCGCAAAGGAGAACGTCAGTGTCGGAGTCGACCGCGTCTACCCCCGTGCCTCTCAGGCTGAACGCCAGGATGTCGTTGAGTATTATCTCGAAAGGGTCGGGCTTGCTAACAGTATGGATAAGCCCGCGGCGGAGCTCTCCAACGGAATGAAGCAGCGTGTGGGCATTGCCCGCGCCTTTGCGCTGTCGCCCAAATTGCTGCTGCTCGACGAGCCTTTCGGAATGCTGGACAGCCTCACACGTTGGGAACTTCAGGAAGTGCTGATGGAAGTGTGGTCTCGCACCAAGGTGACCGCGATCTGCGTGACCCACGATGTGGACGAAGCGATCCTTCTGGCGGACCGCGTGGTCATGATGACCAACGGTCCGCAGGCGACGATCGGCAAAATCACCGATGTAGACCTGCCACGCCCACGGAGCCGGAAAGCACTGCTCGAGCATCCGGACTACTACACTTACCGTCAGGAAGTGCTCGATTTCCTTGAGGAATACGAACACGGAGCAAAGCCTAAAAAGCCCGCGACTGCGCAAACAACTCTCTCGAAGCCTATCGCGGCGGAGTAAGCTGAATGACCAAGAAACTCATTGTGATCGGCGCCGGAATGGCCTCGGGTCGCGCGCTCGAACATCTGTTCGATAGCGACCCCGAAGCCTACGACGTCACCTTGTTCAACGCGGAGCCCCGTGGGAACTACAACCGCATTATGCTCAGTCCGGTCCTGTCGGGCGAGAAAACCTATGATGAGATCGTCACGCATGATGATGCGTGGTATGAAGACAACGGCGTAACCTGCCGGTTTGGCGAAAAAATCACCAGAATTGATCGTGAGGCCAAAACTGTCACGGCCGAAAACGGTGATGTCCTTTCTTACGACAAGTTGCTCTTTGGCACAGGCTCTAACCCGTTCATGATCCCGCTTCCGGGCCACGATCTAAACGGGGTGATCGCCTACCGCGATCTCGAGGACACTGAGCTTATGATGTCGATGGGTCCCGACAACAAAGTCGTCGTTATTGGAGGCGGTCTTTTGGGCCTCGAAGCCGCCGCGGGTATGGCTGCGCGCGGGGTGGACGTGACTGTCGTGCACATCATGGGCCACCTGATGGAGCGCCAGTTGGACGAGGCCGCCGGCTACCTGCTGCGCAAAGCGCTGATGGACAAAAGCATTACGGTCAAATGCTCTGCCAACTCCAAGGAGATCCTTGGCGAAAACGGTCGTGTCAAAGCGCTCTTGCTCGACGACGGCACGGAACTGCCCTGTGATCTGCTTGTCATGGCGGTCGGCATCCGGCCCAACGTGAAACTGGCCCAGGATGCAGGGCTCGCCGTGGGCAAGGGCATCCATGTGGACGACCAGATGATCACCTCGGATGAAGACGTTCTGGCCGTCGGTGAATGCGTTGAACACAACGGTGCGATCTTTGGCCTTGTGGCCCCGCTTTACGATCAGGCGAAAGTTGCCGCCAAAACCTTGCTCGGCGAAGAGGCGGCCTTCGTGCAGAAGTCACTTTCGACCAAGCTGAAAGTTACGGGATGTGACCTCTTCTCCGCGGGGGATTTCGCAGATGGTGAAGGGCGCGAAGACATCGTTTTCAGAGACCCGGCACGAGGTGTCTACAAACGCCTGGTGCTTGAAGAAAACAGGGTCGTGGGCGCTGTATTTTATGGCGACACCAGCGACAGCAATTGGTTCTTCGGGCTGATCCAGTCCGGCGAAGACGTGTCGGACATGCGCGACACTCTGATCTTTGGACCGGCCTACCAAGGGGGGGCCACCCTGGACCCTATGGCGGCCGTTGCAGCCTTACCGGATGACGCAGAGATCTGCGGCTGCAACGGCGTTTCCAAAGGCGATATCGTAGCTGCCATCACCGGCGGCGCAACGGATCTGGCGGCTGTGCGGGCCGTCACCAAGGCGAGCGGCTCTTGCGGCACGTGCACAGGACTTGTCGAGCAGGTTCTGGGCGTCACGCTCGGCGACGATTTCGTTATACCCGCAGCAGCCTCCATGTGCGGTTGCACCGATATGTCCCACGAAGACGTGCGGCGCATGATTAAAAGCCAGGAGCTCAAATCCATGGCGGCTGTCTGGCAGGAACTTGGCTGGAAAACCTCCTGCGGCTGCCATGTCTGCCGCCCTGCCCTGAACTTCTACCTTCTGGCCGACTGGCCGGTCGAGTACAAGGACGACCCGCAAAGCCGGTTTATCAACGAACGCAAGCACGCCAACATCCAGAAGGACGGCACCTATTCTGTCGTGCCGCGCATGTGGGGTGGCATGACCACACCAAACGAGTTGCGTGCGATTGCCGATGCAGCAGAGAAATACAACGTTCCTACCGTTCACGTGACCGGTGGTCAGCGGATCGACCTGCTGGGCGTTCGAGGCGAGGACCTTCCCGATATCTGGCGCGACCTGAACGCGGCTGGCATGGTCTCGGGACACGCCTATGCTAAGGGTTTGCGCACGGTCAAAACCTGTGTGGGCAAGGATCATTGCCGGTTTGGGACACAGGACAGCACCGGGCTTGGGATCAAGATCGAAAAGAAGCTCTGGGGCTCCTGGACACCGCACAAAGTTAAGCTGGCGGTCTCGGGATGTCCGCGCAACTGCGCCGAGGCGACCTGCAAGGACATCGGCGTTGTGTGCGTTGACAGCGGCTATCAGGTTGGTGTCGCAGGCGCAGCCGGCATGGACGTGAAGGAAACCGAACGCCTTGCCGATGTGGCCACTGAAGAAGAGGCGCTCGATTACATCACCGCGTTCATGCAGCTTTATCGCGAGAACGCCAAGTATCTGGACCGGCCTTATAAATGGGTGGCGAAAGTGGGTCTCGACTGGGTGAAGGAACAGGTCTTCGACGAGACGACACGTAACGGCCTGATCGAGCGGTTCGAGCTGTCCCAAAGCATCTATCAAAAAGACCCTTGGGCAGAAGAGGCGCAAAAGTCAGAAGAAAAGTACCAGCCACTGGCGGACTTCAAGCTGGAGGCCGCAGAATGAGCGACTGGATCGATATCGGCGCGCTTGAGGAGATCGCGCCCCGCGGCGCCCGTGTTGTAAAGACCGCAATGGGATGCGTTGCGGTCTTTCGCACGGGCGCGGACGAGGTCTTTGCCTTGGAAAACCGCTGCCCCCACAAAGGCGGCCCTTTGTCCGAAGGCATTGTGCACGGCAACAAAGTGACCTGCCCGCTTCACAACTGGGTATTCAGCCTGGAGACGGGTGCAGCACAGGGTGCTGACGAGGGCACAGTGCCGACCTATCCTGCACGGGTTGAGAACGGGCGAATTTTGCTGGAGCACAGTTTCCTGCAATCCCGGATGGCGGCCGAATGAAGGACTTGCCTGCCGTAACGACATGCACCACCTGCCCCTATTGCGGTGTCGGCTGCGGGGTTCTGGCAGGCGCGGACGGCTCCATCAAAGGGGATCCAGAGCACCCGGCAAATTACGGACGTCTCTGCTCCAAGGGATCTGCTCTTGGGGACACAATCGGTCTTGAAGGGCGCCTGCTTGCACCGCAGATCGACGGGCGCACTGCGCAGTGGGACGAAGCGCTTGACCTTGTGGCTCAAAAGTTTCGCAGCGCTGTCGCAGAGTACGGACCAGACAGTGTCGCTTTCTACGTCTCCGGCCAATTGCTGACCGAAGACTATTACGTCGCCAACAAGCTGATGAAGGGCTATATCGGCTCGGCCAATATCGATACAAACTCGCGGCTCTGCATGGCGTCGTCCGTTGCAGGTCATCGCAGGGCATTCGGCACAGATACGGTTCCCGGGCTTTACGAAGACATCGAGCAGGCGGAGCTCGTGGTGTTGGTGGGGTCGAACCTGGCCTGGTGTCACCCCGTCCTTTTCCAAAGGCTTCAGGCAGCCAAAAGCGCGCGACCAGGCATGAAGGTTGTGGTGATTGATCCGCGCCGGACCGCCACATCAAAGCTTGCGGACCTGCACCTCACACTGCGCCCCGATGGCGATGCCGCCGTGTTCAACGGGTTGCTTGCGGAGATTGCCGCGCGCGGCCTGGAGGATCGCGCCTATCTGGGCGCCCATGTCGACGGGTATAAATACGCCCTTGAGGCCGCGGTTAAAACCAACCCGCTGGACAGCGGATTGAGCCAGTCTGAGCTAGAGGCGTTTTACGATCTGTGGTGTGGCACCGAGAAGGTCGTCACGCTCTACTCACAGGGCGTGAACCAGTCGGTTTGCGGCACAGACAAGGTCAACGCGATCATCAATTGCCATCTGGCGACAGGCCGGATCGGTCGCCCCGGAATGGGACCGTTTTCAATGACCGGGCAGCCCAATGCGATGGGCGGACGCGAAGTCGGTGGGTTGGCGAATATGTTGGCATGCCACCTTGATCTGGAAAACGCGGACCACCGGGATGCTGTGCAGGACTTCTGGGACGCGCCGGAAATGCCAAGCGCCCCCGGCCTGAAAGCTGTGGACATGTTCAAGGCCTGCGCGGACGGGCAGATCAAGGCGCTTTGGGTAATGTCGACGAACCCGGCAGTAAGCTTGCCAGATGCCGATGGCGTCGCAGAGGCGATCAGATCTGTCCCGTTTGTGGCGGTTTCCGACATTCTCGAAGACACCGACACCGGACGCCTTGCCAATGTCTTGCTGCCCGCCACCGGATGGGGTGAGAAGTCTGGCACAGTAACCAATTCCGAGCGGCGCATTTCTCGGCAGCGCCCGTTCCTGGCCGCGCCGGGACATGCGCGCGCGGACTGGGACATCATTTCAGATGTGGGTCGCCGCATGGGCTGGCGACGGGCCTTTGACTACCGCTCGGAGGCCGAAGTGTTCCGGGAATACGCCGCTATGTCCGGTCTTGCTGCGCAGTTTGACCGCGATTTTGACATCACCGGGCTCGCGGATCTGACCGATGCCGCCTACGACGCACTGGAACCGACGCTGTGGCCCGCTCCGGCAAAAGGCACAGCGTCGACCCGTTTCTTTGGCAGCGGAGAGTTCTATCATGCGGGCGGCAAAGCCAAGATGCTGCCCATCACGCCGCCTGCTCCGCTTGCCGTCGTGCCGGACGCCTTCCCGCTGCGTCTGAACACGGGCCGGGTCCGAGACCACTGGCACACGATGACGCGCACGGGCCGCGCACCGAAGCTGGGCGCGCATATGGCCGAGCCTTATCTGGAAATTCACCCCTCTGACGCCGAAGAGGCAGGGCTGATGGACGCTGAGATCGCGCGGCTCGTCTCTCCTGAAGGCGAGGCCCGGCTGCGCGTTATGATCACCGGGCGCGCGCAGAAAGGGGTCGTTTTTGCACCTATGCACTGGACGGATATCGTCTCCTCCAAAGGCCGCGTCAATACGCTCGTCGCGCCGCACACCGATCCTTTTTCCGGCCAGCCTGCTCTCAAAGGCGCACAGGTTCGGGTCGAACGCTTTGACGCGGGCTGGTATGGATTTGCGGCCTCCGCCGCGCACATGGAGCCTACCCGGCCCTATGCCGCGATTGCCCGTTCAAAGACCGGCTGGCGCGCCGAAGTCGCGGGCGTGAAAGTGCCCGCGAACTGGGAGGCCGAGGCCCGCTCAGTGCTGAACCTGAGCGGTGGCACGGCCTCAATGACCGAAGACCGGGCCCGCGGTGTCGCCCGCGTCGCGATTATTGAAAACGATGTTGTTGCCGGGGTCTTCTTTGCGGCCCCCGAACCGGTTGCCCTGTCGCGCAGCCATGCAGTCGCGCTTGTCGGCACCGAGGTTTCACCGCTTCAGGCGCTTGCAGGCATCCCCGGCGCAGACCGGCATGATCCGGGCGCGACGGTCTGCGCCTGTTTCGATGTCGGCATCAACGACCTGCGCCGGGCGATCGACGCCGGACACCGCAGCGTGCCTGCTTTGGGCCGTTGTCTGAACGCCGGCACCAATTGCGGATCTTGCAAGCCGGAGCTGCAAGCGCTGATTGACGCCGCGCTCCCGGTTAAGCTGGCAGCTGAATAGTGAGCATTGCCGCGCATATTCGCACTGTCGCCCGCGGCCCGGGACGAAGCCGCCCTCTGACGCGCGCTGAAGCTGAAGAGGCGATGACGGAGATCCTGGCAGACCGGGCGGCACCGGAAGCTGTGGGAGCGCTGCTCATGGTTCTGCGATTGCGCGGTGAGACAGCCGGCGAAATAACCGGTTTCACAGCGGCGGTCCGCGCGCATCTCAGCAGCTGGGCCGGGATTGGCGCCACGCTCGACTGGCCGTCCTATGCCGCGGGCCGCACCCGAGGTCTGCCCTGGTTTCTGCTCAGCGCCAAGCTCCTCGCCGGAGCGGGCTATCCGGTGTTCATTCACGGCAGAAACGGGACAGAGTCAGCCGTGCGTGCGCACCTAGAGCCACTTGGGATCACCACAACGCACACCCCGGAGGATGCCGGCCGCGCACTGGCGTCGGATGGGATTGCTTATGCCCCGCTCGAAGCCCTGAGCCCGCGCATCGAAGCTCTTTTGGCACTGCGAACCGATCTCGGCCTGCGGTCCTGCATCAATACACTGTGCCGCGTGGCGAATCCCGCCGCTGCACCAGTGACAGTGCAAGGAGTATTCCATCCCCCCTACCGCGAGTTGCAGGAGGCTGCATGCGCAGATCTTGGCGACCGCGCAATGATGGTGATCAAAGGCGGTGGCGGGGAGTTCGAGCGCTTCGTCGGCAAATCTGTGGCCTGTTACGGCTTTCTTCGGGACGGCACCTCAATAGACCCTGCCCCGGCCCTCGACGGACATCTGCAGCGGCTTGCGGATTTACCGGATGACCCGACACATTTGCCGGCGCTCTGGGCGGGCAGCTGGGACCACCCGACCGCGCGCGCAACTGTGACGGGGACCGCCGCTCTGGCGCTTATGGCGCTGGGCGCCGACGAAACACACGCCGCTGCACATGCCCACGCCTGCCAGCTTTGGACCAACCGCCACAGCGCGCTAGCCGCCTGAGAAGGATCGAAACGATGCAGACCTTTCCGATGTTCCTGCGTATGAAAGACCGCGAGGTGGTGATCCTCGGCGGTGGCGAGCAAGCTGCTCAGAAATGCCGGCTTATGCTTAAGACCGATGCGCGCATCACCGTTGTCTGGCCAGAGCTTGATCCTGAACTTGAGGGTCTTGCGCAGGACGGCCGAATAGCCTGGGAGGCACGCGTGCCCTGCGCTGCGCGGCTTTCAGGTGCGGCCTTGGTCTTTGTGGCAACCGACTGCCCGGGGTCCGCGCATGCGCTTCACGCGCTCGCCGAAGACGCCGGTGCGCTGGCAAATGTGGTCGATCAACCGGCACTTTGCGACGCACTGACCCCATCGATCGTTGATCGCGACCCGGTCGTCGTGGCGATCGGCACCGAGGGCACAGCCCCGGTTCTGGCGCGCCAGATCAAATCCAGGCTGGAGACTCTACTGGAGCCGGGATTGGGAGATCTTGCCAGCCTTGCGGGCCGCCTGCGGCCTGCTGCAGCACGGCTTCAGCCCAAGGAGCGGCGCAACCTGTGGCGCTGGGTTTTTTCCGGGAGTCCGCGCGCGCGCCACAAGGCAGGTGCCGAGCGCGAAGCCGCGCAACAGATCAAGGCAGCAATTTTGGCCGGAGGCGCCCCGAAACAGGACACTACAGCGGTGTCCATCGTCGGGGCGGGCCCGGGAGGGGCCGATCTCATGACGCTGCGCGGGGTTCAGCGTCTGCAAGAAGCCGACATCATCTTCTATGACCGTTTGGTGGACCCGGCCGTCCTGGAGCTGGCGCGCCGCGACGCCGAACGGGTCTTTGTGGGCAAGGCCCCCGGGACCGCAAACTGGCCACAAGACCGTATCAATGCAGTTCTGGTGAAGGCCGCACGGACAGGTCAAAAGGTCGTGCGCCTGAAATGCGGCGACCCGGCCGTGTTTGCCCGGCTCGAGGAAGAGGTCGCGGCATTGGAATCCGCAGGGCTGAGCGTCGAGATCGTACCCGGCATTACCGCCGCTTCAGCCGCCGCCGCAACCCTGAAACAGGGTCTGACGCAGCGCGGCGAGATCGAAAGCGTGACGTTGACCACCGGACACCTGAAACCGGGCGATGGCGCGCCGGACTGGGGCGGGCAACTGGTTCCAGGGGGCGCTCTTGCGATTTACATGGGCGTGGCCAATGCCGGCGACATCCGCGACAGTCTGATCTCTCAGGGCCATTCCGCAGACCGGGCGGTGTCGGTGGTTGCTTCTGCAGGTCATCCGCACGAAAAGACGCTTCATACATCCCTGGGCTGCCTTGTCGAGGATATGGCCGAGGCCGGAATTTCGAACCCGGCGGTTCTGATGATCCGCCACCCAAAATCAGACCAAGCCGCACTGCCGCAGAAGCTCCGCGCTGTGGGGTAACGCACGATTTGAGTATTTGGATAAAGAAGAAAGCCTAATCCGTTTCTTCTTTGCATAAATACTCATTTCAATGCGCTCCACTGCGCGCGCGGTTCATGGATTTGGAAGCCCCCGAAATCCGGTTGCGACCACAAATTTTTCGGAACTGTCCGAACGGCTGGCGTCCGGCTTTACATTGACGACTTTGGTGAATGCGCGCTTCAACAGCGTCTGCAGCTCGGCTTCCGCGCCACCGGCCAGGACCTTGGCAACAAATGTGCCGCCAGTCTCCAGGACATCAAAGGCCAGATAGGCCGCCGCCTCACACAGCGCCACGATGCGCAAATGATCAGTCTGTTTGTGTCCGGAACTGGCAGCTGCCATGTCGGACATAACAACATCGGCCTTGCCCCCAAGCCATGCTTTAACGTGATCGTCGGCACCCTCGGCCATAAAGTCCAGAACATGGGTTTCTGCACCTGGAACGGGATCAATCTCCTTCAAATCGATGCCCAGGACCCGGCCCTTCGCTTTGCCGGCCTTTTCCCCCAGAGCGTTCACACGTTCGACGGCAATCTGGCACCAGCCACCAGGCGCGCACCCGAGGTCAACAACCCGTGCGCCGGGCACAAGAAATCGAACTTTATCATCTATTTCCAGTATCTTATAGGCCGCTCTTCCACGATAGCCTTCGCGGCGTGCACGCTGGACATAAGGATCGTTGAGCTGGCGCTCAAGCCACCTGGTTGAGCTCAGCTTTCGGCCCCGCGCCGTCTTTACCTTCACGCGCAGGTCCCGTTGCCCGCGCCCCGAGTTTCCGGCCTTTTTGGGCATCAGAAGGGCCCTTCCTCCAGAACCCCGTCGGCGCTCATTTGCGCGTAGAGCAAGCCTTCGCGCAATCCGCGATCTGCGACTGACAGCCGGTCCGTGGGCCAGACGCGAAGAAGCGCCTGCAGGATTGCAGCTCCGGACATGATCAATGACTGCCGATCACGCCCGATCCGTGCGTCCCTGCGGCGACCATCCGGGCCCATGGCGAGGTAGTTCTGGATAACCGTGTCTATCTGAGCGGACGTCATCCGCAACCCGTCAACCTTGTTGCGGTCATACCGACGCAGGTTCAGATGGCTCGCGGCAACGGTTGTGACCGTGCCGGACGTGCCAATGATCTGGAACCCTTCCCGGACCTGATCAGGTTCGTTGTAGGGCGAAAACTCTGCGAGATTCTCCTCAAAAAACCAGCTCATAAGCGCGAACCGGGCGGCATCGTCCGCCACGTCGGAAAACTGGTCCTTGAGCGTGGCTACACCGAGCGGGACCGAGATCCAGTCCACGACGCGCGCAGCGATTTCATCGCTTTGCTTCCCTTCAAACCCCTCATGCAGCCGCATTATGGCGGCTGGACGCTCCACCCGCGGCACATCGGACAGATCGATCCAGACCAGCTCCGTAGATCCGCCCCCGATATCAACCACCAGCAGTTGCTCAGTTTTTGTCGACACCAGCGGCGCGCAGGACACCACAGCAAGGCGCGCCTCCTCTTCTGGCTCGATTATCTCCAGCGCCAGGCCAGTGTCGCGTCGGACCAGCGAAATAAAGTCGCGCGCATTGCTCGCACGCCGGCAAGCCTCGGTTGCAACCAGCCGCATCCGTTTGACTTGGTGCTCGGCAAGTTTACGCTGGCAGATTTTCAAGGCCCCGACCGTGCGCGCCATCGAGCCGCGGCTGAGCCTGCCTGAGGCTTCCAAGCCGAGGCCGAGCTGCACTGACTTGGAGAAACTGTCGATGACGTGAAACTGGCTGCCCTTGGGCTGCGCGATCAACATCCGGCAAGAGTTTGTTCCAAGATCGAGTGCCGCATAAAGATCGGCTGGGTCGGGCCCTCTGTCCGGAGCGTCAACTTTCGCCGCGGGAAGCGACGGAACAGGCAAGTCGCGCTGCGCCAGCAGCGCGCCCGTATCCGGGACAGATTTGAGCTTGGGGTTTCCCCGGCGGCGGGGGCGCTTCGACATGGAAGAACTCCTTCCCGATCAATGTAATCCGCTGCATGGACGCCCACAAGCTGTCCCGACACACAGTTTGAATGCGTGTCTTCCTTGCGATGCCTCATAAAGATCGTGAGTATTTTTCAGCCGGCGCAATCTGGCCGTCGCGCCACCGCTGGCTTAGAACGCGTGGAGACGTCGGTCGCGCATGACCGAGTGTCGAAAACGGACCGGTCTGACTACAAAAGCTGCGGCACCAATACCGAAGCAATCGAAAGGCACCACATGCCAGAAGTCACTATAGTTTACTGGCGCGATATTCCGGCGCAGGTGATTGTCGGCAAGGGCCGACGCGCAGCCAAACGACAGTTGTCCGAGCGGTTTGAACAGGCCATCGACCGGTGTGCCATGAAAGTCGGAGCCCGTGACAGCGATGCCTATCTTGCAGAGTGGCGCAAAGCAGATCCGGTCACGCTGGAGGGCGATCCGGCCGAGATCGCAGACGCTGAGAGGGATCGCCTGGAAGCGCAATACGACCGAGAAGCCCTGCAATCGCTCATCGCGCGCGATGGCTGGGCTTGACCGCATACGACCAAAATTCCGAGAGGCATAATGACCCGCACCATTCTCGAATCCAAAACTCAAACCGTCACAATCGGGTTCGATCAGCCCTTTTGCGTGATCGGTGAACGGATTAATCCCACAGGCCGCAAAAAACTGGCTGCAGAGCTTGAGGCGGGTGATTTTTCCACGGTGGAAAAAGACGCGCTCGAACAAGTTGCGTGCGGCGCAATGGTTCTCGATGTGAACGCCGGTGTGGTTTATAACTCGAACCCCGATCCCAATGAAACCGAACCGCCCTTGATGCGTCAGATGATTGAGCTTGTTCAGGGGTTGGTTGAAGTGCCTCTGGTCATAGACAGCTCCGTCCCCGGAGCGCTGGAGGCGGGTCTGGAAGTTGCGGAAGGGCGCCCGCTCGTAAACTCAGTGACCGGCGAGGAGGAGCGTCTGGAAGCAATCCTGCCCCTGGTAAAAAAGTACAACGTGCCCGTTGTCGCTATCTCTAATGACGACACAGGGATTTCAGAAGATCCGGATGTTCGCTTTGACGTCGCCAAGAAGATCGTAGAGCGGGCCGCGGATCACGGAATTCCAGCCCATGACATCGTTGTGGATCCGCTGGTGATGCCGATCGGGGCAATGGCCACAGCAGGCCAGCAGGTTTTCGCGCTCGTGCGCCGCCTGCGCGAGGAGCTGGGCGTCAACACCACCTGCGGCGCATCAAATGTCAGTTTTGGGCTTCCGAACCGTCACGGGCTCGGCGCAGCTTTCCTTCCCATGGCGATTACCGCAGGCATGACCAGCGCAATCATGAACCCCATCCGCCCACAGGAAATGGAAGCCATACGCGCTGCAAACCTTCTGATGAACAACGATCCCAACGGGAGTGCGTGGATCAGCTTCGCGCGCGTGATCGAAGCCCACAAGACAGGAACATCCTTCGCGGAAGCGTCCAAGGCGGCAGCAGCCGGAGGCGGCGGTGGCGGGCGTAGCGGACGCCGCCGACGGCGCGGGTAAAGCGGGCTATCGCTAACCTGCAGCCTCAAGGGTCGTCAGTCGGCTCTTTCGGAAGTTTCTTGGGCTAACCCCTGTTTCGCGACGAAACGCTGTGGCGAAGGCACTTTGGTTGGCATAGCCGAGGTGATGCGCGATCTCGCCAATACTGGCCCGTGTATCGCACAGTTCTCTGGCAGCGATGCGCAGACGGACGTGACCAAGAATTTCTTTGAAACTGGTTTCCTCGGCCTGCAGCCGCCGTGACAGGCTGCGCGGTGACAGACCCATTTCCCGCGCAGTTTCGGCCAGTGTAGGTATCCTTTCAGGAAAACTCCGCTCCAGCAGCAGCTCGACTGTCTCAGCCGCAGACAGTGCCGGTATCGATTGTTCTGCAAGCGTTCTTTCCGCTTCGGAAATCAGAAACTGGCGCAGAATGTCATCCCGGGACAGGAAGGGAGCGTCGAGCGCACCGTGGCTTATCAGCATTTCGAAGCCTGTCGCACCGAACTCCACGCGGCAGCCCAGTCGCGCGCGGAGTTTTGCGCCAATCGCGTCCCGGTGATGTGTGAAAGACAAAACCTCCGGATAAATGGCGCGACCGGTGAAAGACCGAATTTGCGCGGTGATCCCGGAAAACATGAGCTCGAAGTACCGCGGATAGTTCAGGAGTGCCGGATCCTGCACGTCAAGCACCAACCGCGCGATATTCCCGCGTTCGTCGAGAGAAAATTCGAGCCCGGGGCGAACTGTACTGACATACTTGCGCGCGGCGACGATGCCTTCCCGCAACGTCGGGGAATGACGGGCAATGTAGCCCGGAAGATTGTAAGGATCGTGCTGGCTCAAGCCAACATCAAAGGCCAAATCAATATCGCCCGACTGATCGCAAACCCGCTGAATAAAGATCGCTTCGTCTGCGGGGTCTATCGTGGTGTTTTCAGGCGTTGAGAACGGATCAGGAAGTGCGAGGCCTTCCATCGCTTCCGCAAACGAATAGTGCGGGTAAAGATACCGCGCCCGGCGCGCGAACTGAGAGAGCATTGCGATTGTGGGGCCGGGCTGTGACATGGCGGGACGTTAGGGCGCTGCTTGACGTGCGACAAGTCTCAAGCGTGCTCTTTGATCGGCAGGACCCAGCTGTCGAACGGCTTTTCGTGTGTTTGGCGCGAAATTTCTTGAAGATTTGGTCCTCTCAGTCGAAAACAGAGCCCATAAGGGGCAGGCAGATTGTGTGTCTATGCCTCGGCGCGTTACCATTTTTTTCACAAGGCAGCGCGTATCAGTTGTTGGGACAGAGCGGGAGTGTTCGATGCTTACAGGAAGAAACGGCTTGCTGGCCGTGGTTCTGACGGTCTTAGTCGGGTGCGGCGTGAATTGGGCAACATCCTATGAACCCGTACCCTCGGAAGTGTCGCAGAACTGGGCGCTAGGCAGCGTCAATGTCGATGTACCGCTCACGCTTTCTGCGGGTGAGGCGAATGTGTTTGCGCCGTCAAGCGACATCGTGTGGCAGGAAGAGCTCCTGGAGCCCGGCGAAATCCGCCATACGCAGGTTGACGAGATCATGACGGAGGCGATTACACGCGGGGCATCAGGCTTAAACGGAAGCCGCCCGGTTGATCTGAACGTCGAGGTTACGCGGTTTCATGCCCTGTCGGATTACGCGCGGGTTCGGTTGGTCGACGAGGGCGTACATGACATCACCTTTCTGATGGAAGTGGTCGACTCTCGAACCGGTGAGGTTCTGGTGCCGGAAAGCGAGATGCGAACTGACCTGATCGCCTTTGCAGGACAGGAATCAATCGATGCGCTTGCGCAGGGCATTACACAGCGCGTCCGGATCACAGACCACGTGGCTGCATCGATCGCCGGGTTTCTGGGAACCGGACCCGACAACCGCGGCACATTCCGGCGCTTCGGCCGCTAAGCTCAGTCGCATGATTGAGCCGCATTCATAATTTAGGTGACGAAAAAGGCGATCCACGGGTCGCCTTTTTGCTGTGGGACGCGGGCGCAGGCTTTATCTTGGCAATTAGCGAGCAAGCCGATTTCGGATTTTCATGGCGCACGACACTGATCCTTTGGTCATTTTTACCCCCTCCGGTAAACGGGGGCGGTTTCCGGCTGGGACCCCTGTTCTGACAGCGGCGCGCCAGCTCGGCGTCGATCTGGACTCGGTCTGCGGCGGTCGCGGTATCTGTTCGCGCTGCCAGATCACACCTGCTTTCGGAGCCTTTCCAAAGCATGGCGTGGATGTCGCGCCCAGTGCTTTGTCGCCCTGGAACGCGGTCGAGGAAAGATACAAGTCAAAGCGCGGCCTCATCGACGGGCGTCGGCTTGGGTGTCAGGCCACCGTTCAAAGCGATATTGTCATTGACGTGCCTGCGGAAAGCCAGGTTCACAAGCAGGTCATACGCAAACGGGCCGAGGCGCGAGACATCACACTCGATCCGGCGACGCGTCTCTTTTTTGTGACGGTGGCGGAACCTGACATGCACCATCCCTCCGGGGATTTCGAACGCGTTGTTGCGGCACTTGCCACGCAATGGGATCTGCCCGCGCCACAGATTGATCTGGTGCTACTTGAAGGTCTGCAGTACGCGTTGCGCAAGGGTGCATGGCAAATTACGCTCGCCATTCACCAACCCATTGCAGACGGCCCATACCGGATCACCGGATACTGGCCGGGCTTTTTTGAGCGCCCTCTCTACGGGCTTGCGGTTGATCTTGGGTCCACGACGATTGCAGGGCATTTGTGCGATCTTTCCAGCGGCGAAGTTGTGGCCGCAACCGGGCTGATGAACCCTCAGATCCGGTTTGGCGAAGATCTGATGTCGCGTGTGTCTTATGCTATGCTGAATGAGGGTGGCGCCGCAGAGATGACCCGCGAGGTTCGTCTGGCGCTGTCCCAGCTTGCACGAGCTGCGGCAGAAGAAGCGGAAATTTCTGCCGATCAGATTGTGGAGGCCACTTTCGTCTGCAATCCGGTGATGCATCATTTGCTGCTCGGCCTTGATCCGACCGAGCTGGGACAAGCACCGTTTGCTCTGACTGTTTCGGACGCCCTGCACATTGCGGCACGGGATCTGGACATAGACGGGGTGGCTGCGGGGGCGCAGACCTATGTGCTGCCCTGTATCGCAGGACATGTCGGCGCGGATGCTGCGGCGGTAGCACTTTCAGAAGCGCCAGAGCAATCCGAGGAGCTGACCCTTATCGTGGATGTTGGCACCAACGCAGAAATCCTGCTCGGCAACCGTGAAAGGGTCCTCGCCTGCTCCTCGCCCACAGGACCAGCGTTCGAGGGGGCGCAGATCAGCGCTGGTCAGCGGGCAGCACCCGGCGCGATCGAACGCGTAGAAATCAACCCCGTCACCAAGGAGCCGCGGTTTCGCGTCATCGGGTCTGCGCTATGGTCAGATGAACCTGGCTTTGAACTCGTCAGCGCAGACCTGGGTGTAACCGGCATTTGCGGGTCCGGCATCATTGAAGCTGTCGCCGAGATGCGCATAGCCGGTCTTGTGGATGCTTCCGGCCTGATCGGAGGACCCGAAGCGACCGGCAGTGGGCGTTCAGTCCCCGACGGCAGAACCTTCTCTTACGTCCTGTACGATGGTCGGGCAGACGGCGGGTCTCTGATCTGCGTCACCCAAGGCGATATTCGCGCCATCCAGTTGGCCAAATCCGCGCTGTATGCCGGCGCGCGCCTGTTGATGGATGAATTCGGGACTGAGACGGTGGACAGGGTCACCCTGGCCGGAGCCTTTGGGGCGCATATCTCTCCCCGGCACGCGATGATCCTTGGCATGATCCCGGATGCGCCGCTCGAAAAAGTCAGCTCTGCGGGCAATGCAGCGGGCACCGGCGCGCGCATGGCGCTTTGTTCGCGCGCGGCACGCCGACGGATTGAAGGCATGGTGCGAGAGATCACCAAAGTTGAGACTGCGATCGAACCGCGCTTTCAGGAGCATTTCGTGGCCGCAAACGCGCTTCCCCACGCGTCTGCGCCGTTCCCGCATCTGCGGTCCGTGGTCAGTTTGCCGGATACCATGTTCAACGCAGGTGCCGGCGCAGGGGGCACGCGGATACGGCGACGCCGGCGCGGCGCATGACTGCCGCCACGGTGCGATTGACCTCCCAGCCCGGCTTGGCTACACCCCGCGGACGATGCGGGTATGGTGAAAAGGTATCACGCGAGCTTCCCAAGCTTAAGTTACGGGTTCGATTCCCGTTACCCGCTCCAGGCCTATGACCCGATCTGCTGACCTCCCTGCCCTGACGCCTCTTGGACCCGACGCCCTGCGTGCCGCCGGGGTGCCCGCGCCGTGGAATTACGGCATGGCCGATCGGGTCCGATTTCATGAAATTGACGCTCTTAACCACGTCAATAATGCCGTTTGTTTCAGCTGGTTTGAGAATTTGCGCGTGCACTATCTGCGCGACTATGGGTTGTATTATTACACGCCGCAGGACCCGATGCTGGTGATGCGGGCTGTCGGTGCGAGCTATCACGCACCGCTGTTTCTGAAGCAGGACTACATCGTCACCGCCCGCACGCGAGAATTTGGTCGAACCTCTTTCACAATGGACTATGGCGTGTTTGCAGACGGCCAACTTGCGATTGAAGGGCACGCCGTCATCGTCCTGCTCGAACAAGACGGCAAGACCGGCTGGCCACTGACCGAAAAAATGCGCGCCATCATGTCTGAGCGCGATGCTGCCAAGCCGCGCGCGGGCTGAAACTTTCTGAACCAGAGCACCTGAGTAGAAACAGAGCCTGTCAATCCAGAGCGGGGTTCTGAACGTAGGCCACAAGCTGGGAGGTGGATGGGTCCTTGCCCGACGTGCTTTGGCTGCCGTCCAGAACCGGACCCAGGGCCGATGCAAGCTCTTTACCAAGCTCTACGCCCCATTGGTCGAAACTGTTTATTCCCAGAACAACTCCTTCAACGAATACGCGATGCTCGTAAAGCGCGATAATGCGACCGAGCATTTCGGGCGTCAGGCGGGGATAAATCAGCGTGGTAGAGGGGCGGTTACCGTCAAAGACGCGGTGGCGGGCCTGGCGCTCCAGCTCAGCGCCGCTCAGGCCTGTGGCAGCCATCCGGCTGCGCGCCGTGTCGAGCGATCGGCCGATCATAAGGGCTTCAGATTGTGCGAGGCAGTTGGCCACCAGCAGCTGATGCTGGTGGGACAAATGCGGCTCATGCCCCCGGGCCGCCACCATGAACTCGCAGGGGACAACTTGTTTTCCTTGATGGATAAGCTGGTAGAACGCGTGCTGGCCGTTGGTGCCCGGCTCCCCCCAAACCACCGGACCTGCCACGCGCGCGAGGGCCTGGCCATCCATCGACACGGACTTGCCGTTGCTTTCCATCTCCAGCTGCTGAAGATAAGCGGGCAGCCGGGCGAGCCGCTGATCATAGGGCAGAACCGCACGCGTGCCGTGGCCGCAAATCTGGTGATGCCAAATACCAACAAGCGCCAGCATGACCGGCATATTCTGATCAAGCGGCGCCGCGCGAAAATGGGCATCCATAGCCGCGCCCCCGGCGAGAAATGCGCGGAAGTCTTCTGGACCGATGGCGATCATAAGGCTCAAGCCGATCGGTCCCCACATCGAATAGCGTCCGCCGACCCAGTCGGCAAAACCGAAGACGCGTTCGGCTGAAATTCCGAAAGCCTCTGTCTTATCGGCAGCCGTCGAAACCGCTGCGAACTGGGCCGCTATATCGCCGCCGCCGGCATGCATCCACTGCTTTGCTGTGTCTGCATTGGTCATGGTTTCGATCGTGGTGAAGGTTTTAGAGGCAACGATCACAAGCGTGCGGGTCGGATCACAGTCGCGCAGAGTGTCTGCAATCTGCGCGCCATCGATATTTGAAACAAAATGAACACGCGGCCCGTCCGCGTAAGGCGACAGCGCTTGCACGGCCATTGCGGGACCAAGATCGGAGCCCCCTATGCCAATGTTGATTACATCGGCAATCGCGCCTCCGGTCCCGCGCACCTGTCCCGCGCGCAGCGCATCAGCGAACGCGCACATTCTTGCGAACGCACCTCGCACTTCCGGCATGACGTCCGTGCCATCGACCAGCACGCTGTCGTCAAGATTGCGCAAGGCGCTGTGCAGCACCGCTCGGCCTTCGGTTTCATTAATAGCCGCGCCTGAGAACATGGCGTCTCGATGCGCTTCGAGACCTGCATCGCGCGCCAAATCCACCAACAGGTCCCGCGCCACGAGGTCAATAGATGTTTTCGAGTAGTCAAACAGCATATCATCCAGAATGACCGCGAATTCCGAGGCACGACCGGGATCCTTCATCAGCTCCCGTATTCCCCGCGCCCGTGTTTGCGTATGGTGATAACTCAACCGTTCCCAATAGCTCATTGACGCCTCTTCATTCCTTCAGGGGCCTTCCCTAGGGGGCCCAATGCACAACAGCGTCTCCCAGAACCGCTGTGACTGGTGCGTCTTCGGCCGACATGGTCCGGCTCTTCTCCAGCGCCTCGCGTTTCTCATCGCCGACGATCAGCACATGGGTTTTGAGGGCCGCGCGCAGCACTGGCGCCGTTAACGTGATCCGCGGCTCTGGGGCCCCAGGTGCCCGCATAGGCATAAGCACGGGTGCGTCCGGGCTAAGCGCATCAGACAGCCTGTCCGCACCGGGAAACAGCGACGCTGTATGCATATCCGCGCCCATTCCTAACAGCAGAACAGAAAGAGGTAAGACGGTCTCGACGGTTGCGGCGAGCTCATCAAGAACGCCTTCGGGCTGATCTGCCGGTGCATAAAGCGGAACGAGACGCGCCTCCGCTGCGCGACCCGTTAAAAGACGCCGCCGCAGCAATGCCGTGTTCGATCGCTCGGAAGTTTCCGGCACCCAACGTTCATCGTTAAGAAGCACGTCGACCTGTCCCCAGTTCAAATCGACTGCACTGAGGATGTCGAATACCGGACCCGGCGTGGTGCCGCCGGGCACAGAAAAACTCGCGCGGTCATGGGTCAGAAGTGTTTCACGGAGATCGCCAGCCAATCGGTCTGCCAATTGCATAAACAGCAGCTCGCGGTCGGGGTATTCGCGCAGCTCCATGGCTCAAGCCTCCAGATCGCGCCAGCGCCGCCCATCCCGATGCAGCAACATCAGGCTATCTTCGGGGCCATTGGTTGCCGGGTGATACAACTTGGGCACATCGCGACGCTTCTCCCAGCCCGCTATAATCGGGTCGCTCCAGGCCCAGGCTGCCTCGACCTCGTCGCCGCGCATAAAGAGGGTCTGATTTCCGCGCATCACATCCATAATCAGCCGCTCATAGGCGTCCGGCATTTCGGTACCAGTCTCCCCCAGGGCCTCTGCAAAGGACATATCGAGCGGCACATCGATGAGGCGCATACCACCGGGGCCAGGTTCTTTGATGGTGACCTGCAGTGTCATGCCTTCATCCGGCTGAAGGCGAATAGTGAGGATATTTGCCGAACGCCCCGCGTCCACTCCAAAAATCGAATGAGGAGGTTCTTTGAATACAACCACGATCTCAGACATCCTGGCTCGCAGCCGCTTCCCGGTGCGCAAGTAGAACGGAATGCCGTTCCAGCGCCAGTTCGCGATGTGCGTCTTCAGGGCAATAAAGCTCTCGGTGGTGCTTTGCGGGTTGTCAACTTCGTCGCGATAGGATGCGCCGCCCTCGCCCTCGCGGTACTGACCTCTGACAATGTCTTCCGGCTCGACCGGCTCTAATGCCCGGATCACTTTGAGCTTTTCGTCGCGGACAGCGTCAGGGTCAAACTTACTTGGGGGTTCCATCGCAATAAGGCACAAAAGCTGCATGAGATGGTTTTGCACCATGTCCCGCATGGCACCTGATTTGTCGTAGTACTCCCCGCGCCCGCCAACGCCGACTGTTTCGGCCACCGTGATCTGAATGTGATCGACAAACTGGGCATTCCATAAAGGCTCGAACAGCAGGTTGCCGAACCGGACCGCCATCAAGTTCTGGACGGTTTCCTTCCCAAGGTAATGATCAATTCGATACACCTGATCTTCGGAGAAATACCGCGCGAGGCCACGGTTAAGCGCCTGCGCTGTGTCAAGATCGCGCCCGAAAGGCTTTTCCACCACCACGCGGCAACTTGACGTTGCGATTTCATGCTTATACAGCCGTTCTGCAAGATCGCCGAACAAGCCAGGCCCGACGGAGAAATAAAACGCCCGTACGCAGCCACCTTCGAGCATGTCCTTGAGCGTGGACCAGCCGCCGTCACCGCGGGCGTCGATTGCAACGTAGTCCAGCAACTTAAGAAACGCGGAAAGCTCGCTGGTGTTCTCAGCGGCCCGCGGCGAGAATTCCTGAATGGCCGCTTTCATAAAGTCCTGAAAAGCCGCGCCATCCATCTCCGAGCGAGCCGCTCCGATGATCTTGGCTGTTGGCGGGAATTGCCCGGCCAGATATCTGCGGAACAGACTTGGGAAAATCTTGCGGCGCGCCAGATCACCTGTGGCTCCGAACACCACAAGCTCGAAAGGATCAACGGGAATGACGCGCGCAACCATAGGCTAGTCCATTTCTCTCAAATGCGCTGTAGTTAGCGCTAACACAGCCCGTTTATGCGGCAAAAACCGCTGTGTAAAGACTGGCGTGAGCATAACCTCTATTCACAAGCCCGTCACTGGTCGTTGCGTGGCTTTTCAATGCCACGGCGGCGGGTTACGTCAGTGGGACGAACAGGAGAAGACCATGAAAGACCTCGCTGCGCTGGGTAAGTTCGAAGACCCCTTTATCACTGCCAAAGGCGACACGCGGGCGTCGGTTGACCTGAAAAATCCTGAGACGCTTTGGTTCAATACAGGCACGCTGTGCAACATCGCTTGCGTGAATTGCTACATCGAAAGCTCGCCTCAGAACGACCGCCTTGTGTACATCACGGCAGAAGAGGTTGAGACATATCTGGACCAGCTGGATGAACGGCGTTGGAACGTTCGGGAGATTGGTTTTACTGGCGGCGAGCCGTTCATGAACCCAGAAATGATCGCGATGACAGAAGCCTGCCTGGTCCGCGGATACGAGGTTTTGATTCTGACCAACGCAATGCGGCCAATGATGCGCAGACGCATACAGGAAGGTCTCGTACGGCTCCACACGACCTATCCGGGAAAGCTGACGCTACGGATTTCAGTAGATCATTGGTCCGAAACCAACCATGACGAAGAACGCGGCACCGGCAGCTTCTTGCGGACCCTGGAAGGAATGGACTGGCTGCGCGATGAGGGTATCCGTATGGCCGTCGCAGGCCGCACCGTATGGGGCGAGACTGACGCGCAGAGCCGCGCAGGCTACGCGGCATTGTTTGAAAAGCACGGCTATGTAATCGACGCATATAACCCGGGCGAAACTGTGCTCTTCCCCGAGATGGATGAAACCATCGAAGTACCTGAAATTACGACAGACTGCTGGGGCATCCTCAACAAGTCTCCGGACAGCGTTATGTGCGCGTCTTCCCGTATGGTGGTCAAGCGCAAAGGGGCCGACACCCCAACCGTTCTCGCCTGTACGCTCTTGCCCTATGATGCGCAGTTTGAATTGGGCACGACGCTCGAAGAAGCGGAAAAAGCCGTGCAGCTCAACCACCCGCATTGTGCGAAATTTTGCGTGCTGGGTGGCGCAAGCTGTTCTGCCTGAATTTTCAGGTCATCACGCAAAGTAGTTCGAACATCAAAGATGCGCCGACATAGGCTGTCAGCCCCGCCGCGTCGAACGGTGGCGACACCTCAACGAGATCGGCACCGACGATATTCATTCCCCGCAGCGCCCGCACGGCTTGCTGCCCCTGAAAGGACGTAGGTCCACCGATTTCCGGGGTTCCGGTCCCGGGCGCGTACGCTGGATCCAGAAAGTCGATATCGAAAGAGACATAGGTCGGCGCATTGCCCACGATCTCGCGCACCTCCTCCATTACGGCAGGAATACCGCGCTCGAAAACCTCTTCGATGCGGATGATCCTGATCCCCACATCATTCGCAAATTCAATGTCTTCGGTCCCGTAGTTCGTTCCACGGATGCCGATCTGCACCATCCTTTTTGGGTCGAGAAGTCCTTCTTCAACCGCTCTGCGGAACGGGGTCCCGTGGGTATAGATCTGATCCCCAAAGTAACTGTCGAACAGGTCCGTATGGCTGTCGAAAAGGACCAGTCCAAGCGGCTTCTCTTTGCCGAGCGCGCGCAGGACCGGCAAAGTCGACAGGTGGTCTCCCCCGGCGGTGAGCGGACGAATACCCGACGCGACAACCGTCTCATAGAAGGCAGTAACACGCGCAAGCGTATCCTCGATCGATGTGGGATTCGGGCCAACATCCCCCAGATCTGCGCAGCTTGCCCCTGCAAAGGGCGAATGTCCTGTAACCGGATGCTGGGCGCGGATCATAGTGGAGTTATCGCGCAACTGCCGAGGACCATGGCGCGGCCCGGGACGATTGGTGGTGCCAGCGTCCCAGGGAATGCCGATAATTCCAATCTCGACATCAGAAAAACGCGGATGGCCCGGCGGCACATGGGGAAGCCGCATGAACGTGGGCACGCCGGCAAAGCGCGGCAGGTCGAAACCGGAAACGGGTGTGAAAAAACCGTCGTCCTCAGGCGTCAAGCTCGGCATCCCAATAGAGGAAGTCCATCCAGCTCTCATGCAGGAAATTCGGTGGAAATTTTCGCCCCATATTCTGCAGGTATGAGGCATTCGGCTGCAGAGGTTTCTTGCGAAGGCTCAGCCCGGACTGCGCGAGTGTTTTCGACCCTTTCTTCAGATTGCACCTCGAGCAGGCCGCCACGACATTTTCCCAGCTCGTAATGCCGCCCCGGGCGCGGGGGGTCACATGGTCAAATGTCAAATCTCCCTTGGCGCCGCAGTACTGGCAGGAAAATTCGTCCCTCAAGAATAAATTAAAGCGCGTGAATGCCACGCGCTTTTGCGGTTTTACGAACTCTTTCAACACAACTACCGAAGGTATTCGTATTTCGGTCGTAGGACTTCGGACCACGTCATCATATTCTGCGACGATGGTAACCCGATCCAGAAACGCGGCTTTGACGGCGTCCTGCCAGGGCCAAAGGGACAGGGGGTAATAGCTGAGTGGCCTGTAGTCTGCGTTAAGAACCAATGCCGGATTGTGCCGCAGGTTTTGCGGCTCCCGTACAAAATTGGTCCTGAACTCGGTCGTCTTGCTATCCAGCATCATGACTCCGTCTACGCCTTGCCTGCTCGTTTATGGCACCAAGGCGGGACGCCCCACCCCGATCTCTTATCTGAAACTATATATGGCGTGTCCGCCCTGACAACCCCTACGACATGCGGTGGTTGGCGCAAGCGTTAGCGGTGGATTGTGACGCGCACATGACGGGCGCAATGCGCCTAGATTTTCAGCTTGTCTTTCATGAAGGCCAGCGCAACCGAAAGCCCATCGGGCGCAATACCATGTGCTGTGCCTTCAGATACATGCGCATAGGTCTCAAATCCCGCCTCAGTGAGCGCGGTCGCAGCTTCTGGAAGTGAGCTTGGCGGCACGACATCATCGGCATCGCCGTGGATCAGCATTACCGGAGGTTTCACACGTGCTTCATCTGCCAGAAGGTCCGGGCCCAACAAGCGCCCGGAGAACCCGACAACCCCCGCCACGGGTTCTGTCCGGCGCGGGGCCACCTGCAGGCTAATCATGGTACCCTGAGAAAACCCAAGAAGCACAAGATCAGACGGCGTTAGACCCTCATCTTCAAGCACCTGATCAAGAAAGGCGTTCAGATCATCGGAGGCAGCGAGCATTCCTTTGGTGGCGTCCTCCTCGCTGGAACCATCGAGCCATGGAATGGGAAACCACTGAAAGCCAAAAGGATTGTTCACGCAGCGTTCGGGCGCGTTCGGCGCAAAGAACGCGGTGTCAGGCATGTGCGGCATCAGAGGATCGGATAGCCCGAGCAGGTCGTTTCCGTCCGCACCATAGCCATGCAGCAGCACAACACCCCTTTTGGCGGCCCCTTCGCCGGGGCCCTTGCGCCCATAGTCAAGCGTGCGAGTCATCGAATTCCTTCCCGGTTCTTGGCGACGTGGTAGTAAGCCCAAAGCGTACGGGCGGCAACCGAACGCCATGGGCTCCAGTCCTCCGCCATGTCGCGCAGCGCTGCTTCGGAGGGGCGCTCGTCCAGTTCGAACAACAGCCGTGCAGATTCCTGGAGCGCCAAATCACCCGGAGCAAACACGTCTGCATGCCCGAGCGAAAACATCGCATAGATCTCGGCGGTCCAGCGCCCAATGCCCGGCACTTCGATCAACCGCGCCACGACTTCCTCTGTCGGCGCGCTGCGCAGCGCCTCGTAGGGCAATCGCGCTTCTGCCAGCGCCTTGGCGTAGCGGATCTTCTGCCGCGACAGTCCGGCAGCGCGCAGCTCGTCTTCGTTGGCCCAAACCACCTTGCGCGGGCCTGTAAGTTTGGCGGACTTAAGTCGTCCCCAAATCGCATTTGCAGCCGCGACAGAAACTTGCTGGCTGACAACCGCGCCCAGCAAGGCCTCGAACCCGTCCTTTCGCCGCCGCAAAGGCAACGGGCCGGTTTGCGCAAGCGCGACGGCAAACCGAGGCTCGCAGGCAGCGAGATGGGCAGCGCCCTCTGCAACGCAGGCGTCAGATTGGATGATGCGCATGGGTGAGCTCTTCGATCCACTTTAGCGCCTCGGCGCGCGACTTGACCTGCGGCAGGGCGCCGTAATCCGGACGCCGTATCAGCAAAACAGGAATTCCCAGCTGCCGCGCTGCCTCAAGTTTGGAGCTGGATGCGTGCCCTCCCGCTTGCTTGACGATCAACAAAGTGATCTCAAGCCGTTGAAAAAGCCTTTTTTCATCGCCAACCGAGAATGGCGGGCGTCCGACAAGGAATTCGCCGTTGTCAAAGGGATACGGTCCGTCTGGCGGGTCGATCTGACGGCACCACGTGTAGCTGGCGCGCATCCCGGCGAACCGTGGCAGTGTTTGCCGCCCCGTCGCCAGAAACACGCGATCTGTGGGGGCAACAAGCGCAACTGCCGCCGCTTCATCCACCACCTCACGCCAGCGGTCTCCGACCTGCGGGGTCCAGGCCGGGCGGAGCAAAAGACGGTAAGGCAACTTTCGAGAGATGCAGATGCGGGCGGTACGATTGGTGATCCGGGCAGCGAAGGGATGCGTGGCGTCAAGGACTGCGTCAGGCTGTTCGTCATCCAAATAGGCTTCGAACCCCGCTGCGCCGCCGAACCCGCCGACACGGGTCGGCGCAGGTCCGATCTCAGGCGCGCGAGTGGCACCAGAAAGTGAGACCGTCAAATCAATGTCTCGGCGGGCCGACAGTGTCTCGGCGAGGCTGCGTGCCTCTGCGGTCCCGCCCAGCATCAGAAGCTTCATGGGCCAGCCTGCGCAATAATTTCCCCCCGGCGGTTCGTCACAATGACGTCAACCGAGATGCCACGGCCCAACACAGAGCGGGCACGCAACTGCGCAGTGCCAGCCACATGGTCCGCCATAGGCGCCCCAACGGTCTGATAAGCTTCAAGGGCCGTGTTCATCCCGGCAATTTCAGGCGCATCGAGGTCAGATGCAAGGGCCCTGAGGTCGACCTGAGAGCGGCTAGAATGCAGATCGAGCGCCCCTTGAGAGAGCTTCGTCATCTTGGCGATACCGCCGCCGATGGTCAGACGCGGCACCGGATGCTTTGCAAGATATTTCATCAGCCCTCCTGCAAAGTCCCCCATATCGAGCATGGCGTGGTCCGGCAGAGTGTGATGGTCCTGAACCGCGCGCTCTGACTGCGCACCTGTGCAGCCCGCAACATGAGCCAGCCCATCTGCCCGCGCCACGTCGATCCCGCGATGGATCGAAGCAATCCAGGCCGCACATGAAAAGGGGCGCACAACTCCCGTCGTGCCCAGTACCGAAAGGCCGCCCACAATGCCAAGTCGCGGGTTCCAGGTCTTTGCGGCCAGAGCTTCACCGCCCGGGATCGAGATTGTGATTTCGATGTCTTCACTGCGCCCATGCGCCCTGGCCATTTCCGCGACAACGGACTGCATCATCTGCCGGGGCACAGGATTGATTGCAGGCTCGCCCGGCGCGATCGGCAAGCCGGGCTTGCTAACGTGACCAACCCCAGCCCCTGCCCGGAACTCTACACCCCCAGCGGAGGCCGCAACGCGTGCGATGATCAAGGCGCCATGGGTAACATCCGGATCATCGCCGGCATCCTTTGTGATCCCCGCTTCTGCCCAATCCGCCCCAGCATCACTATGTGCCAGGGCAAATTCGGGCGTTTCCCCTTTTGGCAGTGTTATCGAAACGGTTTCTGGAAACGCCCCGCCCCAGAGCCGCTCCAACGCGGCCTTGGTCGCGGCGGTCGCACACGCGCCGGTGGTCCAGCCGCGCCTTAGCTCCTGATCGGGTTTCCTGCTCATTGTCTGCGACTATAGGCTGCGGGAAATCTGCCGCCAATTCCAAGATTTGCGTCGCAGACGGGCTTTCATTCAGCGCTCCGCATACGCCATAACACGCGCATGGACGACTCGCCCCTCAAGGATCTGCCAAAAATGGAGCCCGGCTGGGTCTGGCTTTGCGGCGCCGGCCCCGGTGATCCGGGGCTGCTGACACTGCACGCCCTCAACGCAGTGCGGCAGGCTGATGTGATCATTTATGACGCTCTTGTCGACAAGCGCATCCTCGCCTGGGCCGGACATGGCGCGGAGTGCATCTATGCCGGCAAACGCGGCGGCAAACCGTCAGCCTTGCAGCGCGATATCTCGCTTCGTCTGGTGGAGCTGGCCCGTGCCGGCAAACGCGTGTTGCGACTGAAGGGAGGCGATCCCTTCGTCTTCGGGCGTGGCGGCGAGGAAGCGCAGACCCTGGTACAGCACGGCATCCCCATCCGGGTGATCCCGGGCGTCACTGCAGGGATTGGGGGTCTGGCTTATGCGGGTGTTCCTGTAACACATCGCGACGTGAACCAGTCGGTGACCTTCGTCACCGGCCATGACCAGTCCGGCCAGGCGCCTGGCGGTCTCGATTGGAGCGCAATCGCCAGGGGCAGCCAGGTCATCGTCATCTATATGGGCATGAAGAATATCGCCCATATAGCCTCCCAGCTTATACACGGTGGGCGCGACCCTGACGATCCGGTTGCAGTCGTAACCACTGCAACTACGGACAATCAGCGCGTATTGGAAACCACCCTCGCCCGCGTTGCCGGCGAGATCGATGAGGCAGAGTTGGAACCCCCTGCGATTATCTGCATTGGCCGCGCGGTCCTTATGCGGCAGGCGCTCGACTGGCAGGCGATGCTGCATGGGAGACCACCGCGCGACACGGACCCTCTGAACAGAGGTCGTCCGGCGGAAAGCGCGTGAACCCGGGCCGCGGTCTGATTCTCGCTGCGCCAAGTTCTGGAAGCGGCAAAACGACGATCACGCTTGGCCTTTTGCGGGCTCTGAAGCGCGCGAACGTCGCGGTGCGTGGCGCAAAATCTGGTCCCGACTATATCGACCCTGCTTTCCATGCCGCCGCGTGTGGCACAGGATCGCTCAACCTCGATGCCTGGGGCATGCGTCAGGATCGGCTTGATGAGCTTGCTGCAGGAGACGGTCTTTTGCTGATCGAGGGGGCCATGGGCCTTTTTGATGGAGCGCCCCCTGCCGGTCGTGGGGCAACCGCAGATCTTGCCAAACGCCTGCGGCTGCCGGTCGTGCTGATTGTCGACGCTGCGCGGATGAGCCAGTCTATTGCACCGCTCGTGACCGGGTTTGTGCGGCATGACGCCAGCACAAGGATCGCGGCCGTCCTGCTTAACCGGGTCGGCAGCGACCGGCACGAGCGCATTCTTCGGGATGCGCTGGGACCGCTGGGCCTGCCGGTTCTGGGCGCCGTGCGGCGCAGCCCGGCGCTGTCCCTGCCCAGCCGGCATCTGGGCCTGGTGCAAGCGTCCGAGCATAACGATCTGGAACAGTTTCTGACACACGCCGCAGACGCTGTGGCTGCGCAGGTCGACCTCGAGGCGCTCAGACGGCTTGCAGCGCCCCTGCCCGCGCCGCCGCGGTCGCCCCCGCCACGGGCCGTGTTTCCGCGAAAAGTGGCCGTTGCCCGCGATGCGGCTTTCACCTTCCTTTATGCGCATCAGGAACGCGGCTGGCGACAAAGCGGAACGCGTATCGCGTTTTTCTCCCCGCTCGCCAACGAGCCGGTGCCGGAGGCTGATATGGTCTTCCTGCCGGGCGGCTACCCCGAGCTGCACGCCAAACAGCTGGCTGCGGCTGACCAATTCTTCGACAGTCTTCGCAGTGCCGCAGCCACCAGCCTGATCTACGGGGAGTGTGGCGGGTACATGGTGCTTGGAGAGACGCTCACGGATTCCGACGGGGTGGAACACCGCATGGCGGGGCTGCTCGGATTGCGCAGCAGTTTTGCGACGCGCAAACTGCATCTCGGCTACCGAACGCTGACCAGCCGGTCGACTTTGCTCACCGGGCGTTACGCCGGCCATGAGTTCCACTACGCCACCACACTTTCTGCCGAGGGTCATCCGCTATTTGAGGCCGAGGATGCAGAGGGCAACGCCCTGCCTGCGATGGGTTTGCAGGACGGGCGGGTCATGGGCTCGTTTGCCCATATTATCGATGCACTCTCCTAGGTCGCTTCTGTCATATGGACTTGCTCTTCGCTTCGGAGTAGCGGTTTCACATGGCTGAGATGACCCCACCCCTCGACACTCCGAACGACTCGCGTGCGAGGCGCAATGTGGCGGTGTTGGTGGCGGCGCAAGCAATCCCCGGAAGCCAGATCACTATGATTTTTGTGATCGGCGGACTTGCGGGGCAAATGCTCGCGCCCAATCCCTGCCTTGCGACGCTGCCCATATCGCTGATCGTTTTCGGTTCGATGACGACAGCGCCTTGGCTGAGCACCATAATGCAGCGCCACGGGCGTCGTACGGGGTTCATCGTTGGGTCGGCTGGCGGCGCAATCGGCTCTCTCGTGGGCATGTACGGGCTGCTTACGGGAAGTTTCGGGATTTTCCTGCTGGGGTCCTGGATCACAGGCATCTATCTGTCGGCACAAGGGTTTTACCGGTTTGCTGCCGCAGATACCGCGTCCGATGCGTTCAGGCCCAAGGCCATTTCCTATGTCATGGCGGGCGGACTGGCATCAGCTTTGATCGGACCGCAGTTGGTGAAGGTCACAAACGATCTCTTTGTTGTGCCGTTTGTCGGGACCTATCTTGTGGCCGGGATGCTGAATGTGCTGGGCATTGCGCTCTTCTTTTTGCTTGATATTCCCAAACCGAAACCGGTGGCGCCAAAAGCCCCGACCGAAGGCCGCAGCCGTATGGAGATGCTGCGCAATCCGGTCGTTTTGACTGCAGTCGTCTGCGGAGCGGTCTCCTACGCGCTGATGAACCTCGTGATGACCTCTGCCCCGCTGGCGGTTGTTGGCTGCGGCTTCACCACCGGCAATGCGGCCGATGTGGTCAGCGCCCATGTCATCGCAATGTTCGCTCCGAGCTTCTTCACAGGTCACCTGATCGCCCGCTACGGTGCAGAGCGGATAGTTGCGCTGGGTCTCGTTGTTCTTTCTGCTGCTGGCGGCGTTGCGCTTTCGGGAGTGGAGTTGTTCAACTTCTTCGGCGCCTTGATGCTTTTAGGCGTGGGCTGGAATTTTGCATTGATCGGATCAACATCGATGCTGACTTCCGCGCATTCAGAAGCCGAGCGTGGCCGTATTCAGGGTCTGAACGACGCAATTATCTATGGGTGCGTGACCGTGGCTTCCCTGGCGTCCGGCGGGCTCTTGAACTGTTCGGGAGGGGACGTGGTTACCGGCTGGAACGCCGTTAATCTGGCAATGGCGCCGTTTATCATGCTTGCAGGTGGCACGCTGATCTGGATGGTTCTGCGTCCACGCCCGGCCGCCTGAGGGCTTCACCAGCGCCCGGTTGCGCTCAGCCTGAGCAATCGGGTCCGTCGTGCAAATTCCGGAATGCCCAGAGCCCCGGCAGACACACGGGTCGGATCCTTCACCACCTGCCGCAGAATTGGTTCGGTCAACCACCCAGCGCGCAGGGCGGGACGCACGGTCTTCGGGACAGACTTTGCCACGCGCCGGGCTTCCGCACACCGCGCCAGTCCGGTAGCCGCAAGAGCGGCGAGCGCTGTTGGACGTTCGTCAAGAAGCGGCACCCGGCCCCGCGCTGTCAGCTCGGGCGCCGCGCGCAGAAATCCGGCAAGACCCGACGCCCAGCCATAGCCACGGACGGATGCCTCCAGGCCAGGCTCAGCGCCGAGCGCTTTTGTTGTAAACCACATCAGGCCACCAGCCGTGTCATCAAGGTAGGCTTCGAAATGCGCCGGATCTTCGAAGGGGTCGCCGTAGATATCCCAGCGCCGGGCGGCGACAAAGCGGTCCAGCGCTTCCCAATCTGCTGAGCCCCCAAGCGCTTTGGCCAAAGGCGCAACAACCTCATGCGCGCGCGGGGGCTTTCCCTGCGACAGCTCTTCAAGGGCATCCCGCCACCATTGCAGTCGCATCTCTGCAATCATCGGCTCCTGCGTTACCCACGGCGCGCGGCTGACCTCCACATTCAGAGCATAAATTGGAAAGAGAATTTCCCTGACCGGCACCGGCGCAGCCATTGCTGCCAGAAACCGATCCGGGTCCGAGCGTTGAACAAGTTCCGCACAGGCGGCAAGGCTCATTGGGCGGCAACGCCCTGAGCGATTGCGCCGTCACGCAGCAGCTTCCAGTTGATCGCGTCCACAAGTGCCTCAAAGCTCGCATCAACTATATTGGCTGACACACCTACAGTAGACCAGCGCCGCCCCTGCGCATCTTCGCTATCGATCAGCACCCGGGTTACAGCCTCGGTGCCTCCGTTGGTGATCCGGACTTTGAAGTCTACCAGCCGCATGTCTTCCAGCAGTTCGGTATATGGGCCCAAATCCTTGGCCAGCGCTTTTGCCAGAGCATTAACAGGGCCACGGTCGGAGCCGGCTTCATCCATGGACTCGCTCACGGACAGCTTCTTATCATTGCCGATCTTAACGACGACCACAGCTTCAGACAGGCTGATCATACGGTTGTACTTGTTTTTGCGTCTTTCCACTGTCACGCGGTAGCGCTTGACCTCAAAAAAGCTGGGCAGTTCGCTGAAGTGATGCCGTGCCAATAGCTCAAACGAGGCCTGGGCACTGTCATAGGAATATCCCAGATCTTCGCGCCGTTTAACTTCGTCCAGCAGGCTGGCAAGCCGCGGGTCATCGCGCGCAACCTTCAGACCGGCATCGCCGAGCCGCTTGCGCAGGTTCGACTGCCCGGCCTGATTCGACATCGGAATGACGCGTGCATTGCCCACGGCCTCAGGCGGAATATGCTCGTAGGTCGAGGGATCCTTAAGGATGGCCGAAGCATGCAGCCCTGCCTTATGCGCAAAGGCAGAGGCCCCGACATAGGGCGCGGACTTGGACGGCACGCGGTTGAGGATATCGTCGAGCAGGCGTGAGACCCTCAAAAGCCCCTCCAAAGCATCCTCAGTGACCTGTGTTTCGTAGGCCGAGCGATAGGGCTCTTTCAAAAGCAGGGTCGGGATCAAAGTCACAAGATTGGCGTTGCCGCAGCGCTCTCCAAGGCCGTTCAGCGTGCCCTGCACCTGGCGCGCACCCGCATCGATTGCAGCAAGCGAGTTTGCAACCGCGTTTCCGGTATCATTATGGGTGTGTATGCCCAGCCGGTCGCCGGGAATCCCCGCTGAAATTACCGCAGACGTTATGGTCCCGACTTCGGACGGAAGCCTCCCGCCATTTGTATCACACAGCACGACCCAACGCGCGCCGGCCTCGTACGCCGCCAGCACGGCTTCAACTGCATAGCCAGGGTTTGCGGCATAGCCGTCAAAAAAGTGCTCGGCATCAAAAATCGCTTCGCGCCCCTGCGCGACAACATGCGCGACCGATCGGCGGATGTTGTCTGTGTTCTCTTCCAACGAGATCCCGAGCGCATCGGTCACGTGGTAGTCATGCGTCTTCCCCACCAGACAGACAGAGGACGTGCCCGCATTCAAAACCGCGGCCAGCACCTCATCATTCTCTGCCGACCGCCCTGCCCGTTTTGTCATCCCAAAGGCGGTAAAGACCGCAGTGTCGAATTTCGGCTTGGTGTTGAAAAATTCCGAGTCGGTGGGGTTCGCACCGGGCCAGCCACCCTCGATGTAATCGATGCCCAGCTCGTCGAGCGCGTCGGCAATCTGAGCTTTCTCATCGGTGGAAAACTGCACGCCCTGCGTCTGCTGCCCATCGCGGAGCGTCGTGTCATAGAGATAAAGCCGTTCTTTGGTCATTCTACGGCCTCCAGTTTACTGGCATCAAAAGCAGGGCCCGGAACAAGCTCAACGCCGGCTTTAGACATCCGCACCTCCACACCGGCAGCCAGAAGTGCCGCCTTCAGGCGGTCTACTTCTGCGAAATCCTTGCTCGCCATGGCGGCTTCGCGCGCCGTGGTCAGCGCTGTTGCATACATTCCGAGGTCGGTCTCAACTCTATCCCACCCCCCAAGACCATCGGTCAGAAGCCCAATCAAGCGCGCAGACGCCAGAAGTGCCGGCCAGTCGCCAGCACGGGCCAGCGCGTGCAGCTCGGAAATCACGCCAGGCGTATTCAGATCGTCCGCAAGCACGTCGATGACGCCGGGCGCGGCCGCGGGCGCAGGGGCAACATCCGCTGTAGCAAGCCGCCACTTGCGCAAGACTGCCTCAGCTTCCTGTGCCTTCTTCTCGGTCCAGTCCATCGGCTTGCCATAATGCGTGCTCAGGAACACAAAGCGGATCACCTCGCCCGGCACACCTTTGTCGAGCAGATCCCGCACCGTAAAGAAGTTGCCGAGCGATTTGGACATCTTCTTGCCTTCGACCTGCAGCATCTCGTTGTGCATCCACACCCGCGCAAACCCTGCTCCGGGATGCGCGCAGCAGCTTTGAGCAATCTCATTTTCGTGGTGTGGAAACATCAGATCATTGCCGCCACCATGAATGTCAAAACTCGGGCCCAGCAGCTCATGACTCATGGCCGAGCATTCAATATGCCAACCGGGTCGCCCGCGGCCCCATGGGCTGTCCCAGCCCGGCAGATCCTCGGTTGAGGGTTTCCAGAGCACGAAATCCATCGGATCGCGCTTGTAGGGCGCGACCTCTACCCGCGCGCCTGCGATCATGTCATCGACCGACCGGCCCGAAAGCTTGCCATATTCTGCATAAGACCGCACATCGAACAGCACATGGCCTTCTGCCGCATATGCATGGCCGCCGCCGATCAGAGTCTCGATCATCGTGACCATTTGCGGAATATACTCAGTGGCGCGCGGCGCAGCATTGGGCTCCAACGCGCCAAGCGCGGCCATATCCTCCAGAAACCAGCCAATGGTTTCATCGGTGATATCGCTGATCACTCGGCCGGTCTCTGCAGCGCGCGCATTTATCTTGTCATCGACGTCGGTGAAGTTGCGCACATAGCTCACGTGCTCTGCGCCGTAGACCTCACGCAGCAGACGGTAAAGCACATCGAACACCACCACAGGACGGGCGTTGCCCAGATGCGCGCGGTCATAAACCGTTGGCCCACAGACATACATCCGCACATTTTTCGGATCGAGCGGCTCAAACCGCTCTTTCTTGCGCGTCTTGGTATTGGTCAGGCGAATGTCGGTCATGGCACGGTCTTTCGGCGCAGGGCTGTCCCGCGGCGGGCTTTAGCAAGTTGAACCTGAAGAGGAAACAAAAAGACCAGCCCGCGCAGAACGCTCAGGCGCAAATAATGCAAATGCTGATCAGTTTGGTCATGGCAAGACTTATAGCTGCGGTGCCGGGACTGGACAATCCCCTTGCACAGTTCCAAGCATTGCGCGGCAGATCTTGGAGGAACACCAGGCATGAAACTCGAAACCGCGCGCGCGATCGTCACCGGGGGCGCCTCTGGCCTCGGCGCCGCCTGCATCCGGCACCTGCGTGCACAGGGCGCGCAAGCCACTATCCTCGACCGCGATACGGATCGGGGCACGGCGCTGGCCCGCGAAACCGGCGCATATTTTGCCGAAACCGACGTGACTGACGAACAAAGTGCGGGCGCCTCAATCCGCGCATCAGCGCAGGCAATGGGCGGGTTGAACGTCGCCATCACCTGCGCCGGTATTGCAACCAGCCTCAAAACACTAGGGCGCGACGGACCGCATCCTCTGCCAGCGTTTCAAAAGACGATTGACGTCAATCTTGTCGGCACCTTCAACATTGCGCGGCTGGCGGCCGCCGTGATGGCTGAAAATCCCACCGGTGCCGACGGCGTGCGCGGCGTGATCGTCACCACAGCCTCCATTGCGGCCTATGACGGCCAGAAGGGCCAGGCTGCCTACGCCGCCTCCAAGGCGGGTGTGGCCGGTCTGGCCTTGCCGATGGCGCGGGATCTGGCGCGCGAAGGCATCCGGACCGTCGCCATCGCGCCTGGCATCTTCCGCACCCCTATGCTCGAGAGCCTGGGCGACGAAATATTGCAATCTCTTGCGGCGGATGTGACCTTCCCCAAACGCCTCGGAGATCCAGAGGAATTTGCCCGCCTGGCCGCATTTATCGTGGAGTGCGGCTATCTCAACGGCACGACGATACGTCTCGACGGCGCCCTGCGCATGCCATGACAGGACAAGCGCCTTTCTTCTTTGCGACAATACTCCGGGGGAGGTCTGCGGGATCAAAAGATCGCGCAGGCCGGGGGCAGCGCCCCCTAGTCCTCGGAGTCAAACTCAAGCGCCACGCCATTGATGCAGTAGCGCAGACCTGTCGGCTGCGGCCCGTCGGGAAAAACATGTCCCAAATGCCCGTCGCACCGGTTGCAATGCACCTCGGTGCGGGTCATGAACCAGCTTTTGTCGACGCTTTCGCCGACCATGTCCCCGTCAATCGGCGCATAAAAAGACGGCCAACCGGTCCCGCTTTCGAATTTTGTGGACGCGTCGAACAGCGGGGCGCTGCAGCCTCTGCACCGAAATGTACCTGCTGCCTTTGGAAAATCATCATGGGTGCCAGCGCGCTCAGTGCCGTGCTGCCGCAAAACCTTGTACGCCAGAGGATCGAGGTTTTTGCGCCACTCCTCATCGGTCTTGACGATTTTTTCCATATCAGGGCCCTTGCTGTTACGGTCCGGTTACGTCCGGAGCCTACCGCGACGTCATGAGGGGCAGATCCGGGTCTATTCCCCTACATATGGTCTAACGCGCCGCCGCCAAGCCCCGGGAGGTTGACGATGTTGCGATTGAGAAAGGGCCGCTACAGCGCCCGATTTGCCCAAACGGCCGAGGATCTTTCGGCCTGCCAGCGTTTGCGCTACCTCGCCTTTATCAATGGAAGCGGCGCCCGGTCGCGCGAAAACGGGATCGACAGCGATGCCTTCGACCTGAAATGCCGCCACATCATGGTCGAAGACGCACGCTCGGGCAAACTCGTGTGCTGTTTTCGCCTTTTGACGCTCGCCGACGGCGCTGAGATCGGCTCAAGCTACGCCGCGCAGTATTACGAGCTTTCCGCACTGGAAGCTTACACCGGTCGTATGGTTGAGATGGGGCGCTTCTGCATTCATCCTGCCTGGAAAGATCCCGACATTCTACGGGTGGCCTGGGGCGCGATGACAGATTACGTCGACCGGGAAGGTGTGGAGATGCTGTTTGGCTGCTCCTCATTCAAGGGCACGGAGTCCGAGGCCTATATGGATGCCTTCGCCCTTTTGAAGCAGCGCCATATCGCTCCGAAACGCTGGCTCCCCCGCGTAAAGGCCCCATCGGTTTTTCCCTTTGCGCAGCGGCTCAAACGTCGACGGCCGGATATGAAGCGCGCGCAACAAGGCATGCCGCCGCTTTTGCGGACCTATCTCCTTATGGGCGGATGGGTGAGTGACCATGCGGTCGTCGACCAAGACCTGAACACCTTGCATGTCTTTACCGGGCTTGAAATCGGGGCAATCCCCCCTGCCCGCGCTCGCATTCTACGTGAACTCACCAGCTGAACCGCCTGTTTTTAGACATAAAACTGCCGCCTTTCTGCCGGTTTCCACGGCAAACATGGCGCTGATCCGGCGATTCCGGGGCGTGTCTGCCACTTTCATTTGTGGCGCCGCTGTCCCTTTGATGTGCAACGGAGAGGCCGATGCCCGAAGATACAGACAAACCTCCGCACTCCGCTTCTGCCGCGGTCGACCTGCGGACATCCATCGATCAAGACTGGGCGCTGGTGCGCGACCTTATACAGAAATCCGAAGACCTTGAGGCTGCGGCGGCAGAAGCCTCGACCTCGTTTGCCCAGTCTCCAGAGCAACCACCGCCTGTGCCGGAGCCCGAGCCGGACCCAGCTTCCGCTGCGAAACGCAGGATCAGACTGCCAGCTCTGAGGGTTCCAAACCTGAGATTTCCGCGGCCCAAGCGGCCATCCAAGCGCGGTGTCTGGATCGCGGGGCTGGGTGTTTTCCTTGCAGCATTGATCTTGCGACCGGGATTGATGCTGAGCTTGCTCGTTCTGACGATATGTCTGGCAGTGGCGCTTTGTGCCGCTTTGGGCCCCGAACGCCTGGGACCGGTCCTATTGCGGCTGCATCAGCGGTTGCAGGTCCGCGCGCCCGAGCGCGCCGACCAGATGCTGCGGTTTGTAGCGATGATTGTGCAAATCCTGCCACCGCGCTGGCGTTATGGCTTTGAACTGCCAGAGACGCCAGCCACCCATGACTCTAAAAATGACATCGCTTTTGAGCGGCTTAGCCGCATGGCTGCAGAAAGATAAGACCCTGTAGTCTTGGGCTTATTGCCTCTTTCTAAAGTGACGATCAGGCGTTGGCTTCGCGAATCTTGTCCGCGGCTTCCTTGTTGTAGCCCACTGCGTTCTGATCGAAGAGCTCATCAAGCTCGCCAGACAAGGTCATCTCCGTGATGATATCGCAACCGCCCACGAACTCACCTTTCACGTAAAGCTGTGGGATCGTCGGCCAATCCGAAAAGTCCTTAATTCCCTGCCGGATTTCGTCGTCCGCCAAAACATTCACATCAGAATAGTCGACGCCCATGAAATTCAGCACCCCGGCCACGCGGCTGGAGAAGCCGCATTGCGGCATGGTCTTGGTGCCCTTCATGAAAAGCACGACATCGGAATTCGTCACCGTATCCTTGATGCGATCTGTAACGTCAGTCATCGATTTGTCCTTCTTTAGGCTGTCTCGCCTGCGGCTGTCTCGCCGACAGTGGCATAAGTAGTTTCGCTTGCGCCTGAGGGTCGCGCGTCAAACGGATTTCGGCGGAGTGCCCTCCACCTGCGCCGCCGGAGTGGTAGCTCACGTCGATGACGGTCTCGCCCGGCCCAGGGGCCGCGCCACGATCCGGCGGGTTGCGCATTTCGTGCCGTACCACCCACACCGCGCGCACCAGAAGAATTACGAGAATTGCCCCCGAAATCAGCGCGATGGAGGAAAAAAAGCTCATGCCGGCGCCTTGGTGGTCAACGCCAGCGCATGCAAGGCACCGCTCGGTCCGTCCATCTTTCCTTTGAGAGCGGCGTAAACCGCGCGCTGTTGCTGGACGCGGTTCAATCCCCGGAAACTTTCATCAACGACCATCGCGGACATATGAACGCCGTCATCCCCCTGCACGACAATCTCAGCATTGGGAAAGGACTCGCGCAGCAGCGCTTCGATCTCGTCAGCATGCATAGGCATGAAAGTATTCCTGTTAAGGCTCGGTGTGATAGTAGGCTTGTGACTGCGGGGCTTCAAGGGGCCTGGGCAGTTGGCTCAGAGGGAAAGAGCGGCCGCAAATCCTTCGCGAAAGAGCAATGACAACTCGGCCAGAGACGCGCAGGAACTTCCAAACCGAATGTCGGTACCGCCAAACCGACCCATATGCGCAATCGGAACGCCCACCTGCGCCGCGGCGGCCATGAGAGCCTCGGCCTGATCGAAAGAACAAGCCACAAGATAGCGCGCCTGATCTTCTCCGAAGAGCGTTTCCATGTCCTTTGCGTCCAGCGCGACACCGACCCCGGCAGCCTCCGCCATTTCGAAAGCCGCGAGTGCGAGGCCGCCATCCCCAAGGTCACAGCAAGCCCGGATCAAACTGCGATTTTCTCGAATGAATGCTCCATTGCGCGCCTCAGCTCCCAGATCGACCGGAGGCGCGTCGCCCTCTTCCCGGTTAAAGACCTCTGCGAGAAGTGCGGACTGACCGAGATGACCGCGCGTTTCGCCGATCAGCAGTGCCATATCGCCCTCACCGGGCAGACCCGTGATCATGTCGTCGATATGCGCGATCAGGCCCACCGCCCCGATCGTCGGCGTCGGCAAGATGGCTTGCCCGTCAGTTTCGTTGTACAGGCTGACATTGCCCGACACGATCGGCACATCCAGCGCGGCGCAGGCTTGTCCAATTCCATCGAGTGCGCCGACAAATTGGCCCATAATCTCAGGCTTTTCCGGGTTTCCGAAGTTCAGATTGTCTGTCGTGGCCAAAGGACGTGCCCCAACGGACGTCAGGTTGCGATATGCTTCAGCCACCGCTTGCTTTCCGCCTTCTACGGGATTGGCTCGAACATAGCGTGGCGTCACGTCGGCGGTGAAGGCCAGTGCTTTATCGGTCCCGTGGACACGGATAACACCTGCTCCAAGCCCCGGCGTCCGCAGCGTGTCGGCCATAACCTGTGTGTCATATTGCTCCCAGACCCACTGCTTGCGCGCATAGTTGGCTGACCCAAGAAGTGCTTTGAGCCCATCGATCGGATCGACCGCCACAACTGGTCCAAGCGGCTCTGCGGCTGTGGTCGGCTCCCACGGACGGTCGTATTCCGGCGCAGATGACGACAGTTTCGAGAGCGGCAAATCCGCTTTCACCTCATTGCCGTGGAGGATGAGAAAACGGTCTTCGGCGATGGTTTCTCCGACGATTGCGAAATCGAGGTCCCATTTTTCGAAGACGGCCCGGGCTTCGGTCTCCTTGCTGGGATCGAGCACCATCAGCATGCGTTCCTGACTCTCCGAGAGCATCATCTCGTAGGCTGTCATCGCGTCCTCGCGCTGAGGGACATCGTCGAGCTGCAGTTTGACGCCAAGCCCGCCTTTATCGCCCATCTCGACCGCCGAGCACGTCAAACCCGCCGCGCCCATATCCTGAATCGACACCACCGCTCCCGTCTTCATTAGTTCGAGGCAGGCCTCCATAAGTCGCTTCTCGGTAAACGGATCCCCAACCTGTACCGTAGGTCGTTTCTCTTCGATCGTATCGTCAAATTCCGCCGATGCCATCGTGGCACCGCCGACCCCGTCCCGGCCGGTTTTTGCGCCAAGATAAACCACCGGGCGACCAACGCCGGATGCCGCAGAATAAAAAATCTTGTCCGTGTCGGCCAAACCTGCGGCAAAGGCATTCACAAGGCAGTTGCCATTGTAGGCTGGGTGAAACCGGACCTCGCCCCCCACCGTAGGCACGCCAAAGCAATTCCCATAGCCACCGATGCCCTCAACCACGCCGGACACAAGCTGGCGGGTCTTGGGATGGGACGGCTCCCCGAAGGACAATGCGTTCATCGCGGCGACCGGCCGCGCGCCCATGGTAAAGACATCGCGCAGAATGCCGCCAACCCCTGTGGCCGCACCCTGATAGGGCTCGATGTAGGAAGGATGATTGTGGCTCTCCATCTTGAAGACCACCGCCTGCCCGTCCCCGATATCCACAACGCCCGCATTTTCGCCGGGGCCGCAGATCACCTGTGGACCTTCCGTGGGCAATTTCCGCAGGTGAATTTTCGAAGACTTATAGGAACAGTGCTCGTTCCACATGGCCGAGAAGATCCCGAGTTCGGTGAAGGACGGCTCACGACCGATGATGTCAAGAATGCGCGCGTATTCATCGGGCTTGAGCCCATGGGCGTCGATCAACTCGGGCGTGATGGCAGGCTCGGTCTGCGTGGAGGTCATATGGCGGGGGATCCCTCTGGCACTCTTTGGGCGCTGTCTTAAGCCAAGCCTGCGCGGGGGAAAAGAGGACAAAGCCATAGACCAGCCATTGACCAGACCGGCGCAGGCCAATAGCTGACGGGCATGGCACGTCCCCCGCTTCTGCAACTGTCCGGAATTCGCCTTGGGTTCGGCGGCAGTCCCGTGTTCGAAAATCTGGACCTTGTGATTCAGCCCGGTGATCGCGTGGCGCTTGTCGGGCGCAATGGATCCGGCAAATCAACGTTGATGAAAGTGATGGCCGGGCTCGTAGAGCCGGACGATGGCCACCGCACCACCGCGCCCTCGACATCCGTCGGGTATATGCAGCAGGAACCCGACCTTTCTGGGTTTGCCACACTCGGAGAGTTCGCGGCTTCGGATCTTCCTGTTGCGGAGGCCTGGCGGATTGAAATGGCGGCCGAAGGGCTGAAGCTTCCGACCAATACACCGACCGACAAGGCTTCTGGTGGCGAGAGACGCCGCGCAGCTCTGGTCAAGCTGCTCGCCGAAGCGCCGGACCTTATGCTTCTTGATGAGCCGACCAATCACCTTGATATCGAGGCCATTGCCTGGCTCGAAACACACCTGACCGAGACCCAAGCGGCCTATATCCTGATTTCTCATGACCGGACTTTTCTGAGGCGCCTGACACGCGCGACCCTCTGGATCGACCGCGGCGAAGTGCGCCGTCAAAACCGAGGCTTTCAGGATTTTGAGGCCTGGCGCGACAAGGTCTGGGAGGAAGAGGATATCAAGCGCCACAAGCTCGACCGCAAGATTAAGGCTGAGGCGCGTTGGGCGGTTGAAGGGATCTCTGCACGTCGCAAGCGCAATATGGGCAGGGTCCGAGCTCTTGGGGAGTTGCGAAAGACCCGCGCAGAAATGATCCGGCGTCCGGATACCGCCGCGATGAGCCTCGATGCTGGACAAAAATCGGGAAAGCGCGTGATCGAGGCCAAGGGGATCTCCAAGGCATTCACAGGCAAGACAATCCTAAAGCCGTTCGATATCCGAATTTTGCGCGGGGATCGCGTGGCCTTCGTCGGACCAAACGGGGTCGGCAAGACGACGGTGCTCAAGATGCTGACCGGTGAGCTTCCGCCGGACAGCGGAAGTATTGCGCATGGAACCAATCTCGAACTGGCAGTGTTCGATCAGAACCGTGCCCAACTGGACCCAGATCTAAGCCTTTGGGAGAGCCTGACCGGAGATCCAAGTATGCGAGTATCCGGACGGGCGGATCAGGTCATGGTCCGCGGTGCGCCGCGCCATGTCGTCGGCTATTTGAAGGACTATCTGTTCGACGAAAATCAAGCCCGCAGCCCGGTACGATCCCTTTCCGGTGGCGAACGCGCGCGGCTGATGCTTGCTCGGATCATGGCGCGTCAGTCAAACCTGCTGGTCCTTGACGAGCCAACCAACGATCTTGATATCGAAACGCTCGATCTTCTGCAGGAGGTCCTCGCGGACTATCCCGGCACTGTCCTGCTGGTCAGCCACGACCGGGACTTCATCGACCGGGTCGCCACCAGCACTGTCGGGCTGGAGGGCGACGGGCGCGCGGTGATCTATGCTGGTGGTTGGAGCGACTATCAGGCGCAGCGACCGCAGATTGAGGCTCCCGTCAAAGAGCCGAAGTCCAATACAAAAGCGTCATCAAAGCCGTCGAAGTCACCCAACCTGGCAAACGCGCGTGGCGGTCTGAGTTTCACCGAAGCTCATCGCCTGAAAACACTGCCAGAGCAAATCGAGCGTCTGGAGGCGGAGATCGCAAAACTTGAGCAGTTTCTCTCCGACCCTGAGCTTTTTGCCAAGGACCCTTTGAAGTTCCAGAAAGCCAGCGCTGCGCTGGTCGAACGGCAGAGCGCTTTAGGCGCCGCAGAAGAAGACTGGCTGATGCTGGAAGAAAAAGCCGCAAGTGCGTCGTAGGCCTTGTTCGTCATGATGCAATACGTAGGGTCAGACCATGATCGGTCGGAAACCTGAGCTCGTCTGTATCGGCGCCCAGAAAGCAGCAACCACGTGGTTTCACCGGGTCTGTCAGGCGCGTTCGGACATCTGGGTGCCACCATTCAAAGAAGTACATTTTTTCGACCATAAGTTCTGCCCCGAGAACCGTCGATGGATAGAGGCGGGCCTCGTGCGGGGCGTAGAACGCGCTGCGGCGCGCCATCGAAAGAACGCAAAAGAAAAACGAAAAGAGCCGCCTGATCCGGACTATCTGGCTTATCTCGACAGCTTGCTGGAACAACCAGCTTTCAACGGAACATGGTACAAACGTGTGTTTTCGCGCGCACCGAACCGCCTCATGTGCCTCGATGTAACCCCGGAATACTCCACCCTGCCCGAGGACGGCGTGGATTTTCTGGCGCAGTTCCTGAAAGAAAGCCGGTTCATCTACATCCTGCGCGATCCCGCAGATCGGGCCGTATCACAGCTGCGCATGAACCTCACCCGGCGCAAGATCGAACCAAAAACGCCCCAGGCATGGATGAAATATGCCAAAGATCCCGTGATCGCCAATCGTGGCGATTACAAAACCTATGTGCCGCGGTGGCGGGCCCGGTTCTCGGATCTCAACCTGCTGTTTTTGGCCTATGGCGACGTTCGGGCGCGTCCTCGTGACGTGATGCGCACATTCGAAGCCTTTGCCGGGCTCGACCGGGAGGATCCTTGGGGACTAACGCGGGTGGTCCACAAAGGCGGGACTCTGGAGGTGCCCGACAGCGTGCGCGCCTATTTCGAAGAGACCTTCGCAGACCAAACGCGCTTTATCGCGGACGAGTTCGGCGCGGATTTCGCAGCTCGGATTTAGCCCAAGCGCCTTTCAAGCCGGATCAGTTGATAAAGGTATCTGCCGTCAGATTACCGAAGTTCGACAGGATCTGCGCCAGGAACGACACGCCTTCGATGTTACTGTCGGTGACACGGCGGTTCAGCGCGATGACCTCCCCGTCTTCAAGTGTGAACCGTTCGATGTTGCGGATCGTCCCATTGTCGTTAAACGAAATCGCAACGACCTGACGCTCAATCTCGCGCCGCTCGCGATAGGCATAGCTTTCCCACCGCGACCCCACGTAATACCAAACATCCTCGGACACGACGCCTTGTGTTGCCGGCAGTCCAACGGTTTCTTCGACAGAGGCCCGATCGTCGATGCCAACTTCCAGACCGGACAACTCGGACTCGCTGGGAACATATCCCGAATTGCGGTAGGTGGATGCACAAGCTGCGAGACCGAGCAGCACCAAAGCCACCAGACCAAATCTCAGGCCCCGCCAAGCACACAAATACATCGCGACTGCGCCTTCCTTGCTGTTGCGATCCAAGTTGTCTTAGCCCAAGTATCGGAACACATCCGAGGGATCAAGAAGGCCTCCTCGTCGCGGGGGATTTACCCCGTCCTGCAGATACCCGCAAAGGAGCTGTGATCGTGCCTCCATCTACTGCCGAGCCATCGAACGCGCCACGCCGTCTTGGTTTCTCCGACCTGAGCAAGCGCAAGCCCACAAGGTTCAAACTTGACCTGAGCGACGCCGAGCGCGCCAACGTCGGGAAAGACCTCGATCTTCTTGATCTGCGCAAAGCGCGTCTTGTTGGCGAAGTTGCGCCAAGCGGCAAGGCTGACTGGATTCTATCCGCATCATTGGGCGCAACGGTGGATCAGCGCTGCGGTATTACACTGGCCCCCGTAACGACTCGAATAGATGAAGAAGTAAAACGGGTTTTTCTTGCAGACTGGCAGGCGCCGGAAGCTGTCGAGACGGAGATACCCGAAGATACAAATTCAGAAGCATTGCCTGCCGAGCTTGACCTGATAGCTCTTTTTACCGAGGCGCTCTCGCTGGCGCTGCCGCCTTTTCCGCGCGCGCCGGGTGCAGAACTTCAATCTGGCCAGTTCACTGAGCCAGGAAAAACACCAATGAGCGATGAGGATGCCAGACCTTTCGCGGGGCTCGCGAAGTTGAAACTCGTGGACAATGACCAATCGGACGAGACATGACCTGCGCGGTTTTCGATAAACACTTGCGAGATAAGGGGGACCGCGATAAACGCGGCGCAGAAAAACACTTGCGCCCTGGTAGAATCGCAGTATGTTCCCGGCCTCGTTTCCACGCAGGCTGAGGTACTGCGCAATCCGCTATCGGCGCAGCCGTTACACGAACATATCGGGGGAAACCCCTCCAGACCCGAGGTTGAGACATGGCAGTCCCTCAGAATAAAATTACAAAGTCGCGCCGAAACATGCGCCGGTCCCACGACGCGCTCGTGGCGGGCAACCCGAATGAGTGCCCCAATTGTGGTGAGCTGAAGCTGCCGCATCACGTATGTGGTGCCTGCGGGTACTACGCTGACCGCGAAGTCATCGCCCAGGCCGACGAGATCGACCTGGACGAAGACGCGGCCTAAGCGGCGTTATTTGTCAGGACTAAACTAGGAAGGTTTGCATGGCCGACGCGGCGACCCCGATAGCCATGCCGGACCGTCCCACAGGAGCCCCTGCGGCTTCCGAAACCTCGTCAGAAGCCTTACGGCTCGACGGGTTTGTTATTTCTGTGGATGCCATGGGAGGCGACCGGGGCCCGGCACCTGTTGTAGCAGGCATGGCCAAATCGGCTGCCAAGAACCCAGACATCGCGTTCATCGTGCATGGAGACAAGCGCGAGATCGATCGCCTGATATCGCGGCGTAAGTCCCTGAAAGGCCGCGTAATTGTGCGCAATGCCGATGAAGTCGTTCAGATGAGCGACAAGCCCAGTCAGGTGATGCGCTCGGGCAAGAACACCTCCATGTGGTCGGCAATTGACAGTGTGCGCAATGGCGAGGCCTCTGTTTGCGTATCTTGCGGGAACACCGGCGCGCTTATGGCGCTGTCCATGGTGCGGTTACGCAAAGCGCCCGGGGTCAACCGCCCGGCCATTGCATGTTTATGGCCCTCACGCAGCGAAGGCGGCTTTAATGTGATGCTCGACGTGGGTGCCGACATCCGTGCCGATGCCCAGGACCTGCTGCAGTATTCGCTGATGGGAGCCTCCTACGCGCGCAACGGGCTTGGCTTGAAAAATCCGCGGGTCGGGCTGTTAAATGTCGGCACAGAGGAGCACAAGGGCCGCGCCGAGCAGAAAGAAGCGCACGACCTGATTGCGGAGACAGCACCGCAGGCCAACTACGACTTCGTAGGCTTTGTCGAAGGCGGTGACATCCCCTCAGACCGTGTCGATGTGATTGTAACCGACGGATATACCGGGAATATTGCCTTAAAAACCGCCGAAGGCACGGCTGCGCTTATACGAGAATTGCTGACCGACGCTTTCAAGAAGACGCCACTGTCCCGAATCGCGGCGCTGTTGGCCTACACTTCTCTAAGGCGTCTGGGCAAACGCACCGATCCACGCCGCGTCAATGGTGGAGTGTTTCTGGGCCTTAACGGCACAGTTGTGAAATCCCATGGCTCGGCTGACGCAACGAGCGTTTCCGCAGCGATCAAGCTGGCTTTCGAACTCGCGAAGACAGGCTTTACCGAGCGTCTCGCGGCGCGGGTTGCCTCCACTCCCATGCCGCGCAACACTGCACCCAAAACAACCGAGACGAAATCGAGCGAGTAGTATGACGAAACGGGCCGTTGTTTGTGGGGTTGGGCATTATCTGCCGGAACGCATTGTGCCGAATTCGGAATTTGAAAAAACCCTGGAGACGTCGGACGAGTGGATCAGAACGCGCTCAGGGATTGAAAACCGCCACTTCGCCGCCGAAGACCAACGCACCTCGGATCTTGCAACCTTCGCGGCAGAACGAGCGCTTGCTCAAGGTGGTATTTCCGCCGACGGCATCGACGGCATTGTTGTCGCCACCTCGACACCGGACCTGACGTTCCCCTCGGTTGCCACAATGGTGCAGGCGCGACTTGGCATCACCCGCGGCTTTGCCTTTGATGTACAGGCTGTTTGTGCGGGGTTTGTATTTGCACTGGCAAACGCGACAGCCCTCATTGTCTCGGGGCAAGCAAACCGTGTTCTGGTGATAGGTGCCGAAACCTTCAGCCGGATTATGGACTGGACCGACCGGGGCACCTGCGTGCTTTTCGGCGATGGCGCCGGCGCGCTGGTGCTGGAGGCAGCAGAGGGTACCGGCAGTCCGAAGGATCGCGGTGTTTTGGCCAGCGATCTGAATTCTGATGGCCGGTACAAAGACATTCTCTTCGTTGATGGCGGCGTTTCCGCGACCCAAACCACCGGCGTTTTGCGAATGGAAGGGCGCGAAGTGTTCCGCCATGCCGTCGAAAAGCTTGCCGAAACCGCACACACATCGCTCGAAAAAGCGGGCCTGACACCGGAGGACGTGAACTGGGTCGTACCGCACCAGGCGAACTTGCGGATCATCAAGCGCACCGCGCAAAAGATGGGTATCGGCATGGACCGCGTGGTTGTCACAGTTCAAAACCACGGAAATACCTCCGCCGCGTCGATTCCCCTTGCCCTGTCGGTTGCCGAGGCAGCGGGCAAAATCAACACCGGAGATGTGATCGTTACCGAGGCGATCGGCGGTGGTTTGTCGTGGGGTTCTGTCGTTTTGCGCTGGTAAAGCCGTTTTTGGGCGTTTTCCTGCTTTCTGAGCCTCCCCCGACAAGCCCTTGATATTGACTCGGAAATCGCGACAGGCGTAACGTTGCCTACGATTTGACGGAGGCGACATGGGTAATAAGACTTTGACACGCATGGATTTGAGCGATGCGGTGTTTCGGGAGGTGGGACTGTCACGGAACGAAAGCGCGCAGATCGTAGAAAGCATTCTTCAACACATGTCGGACGCACTTGTACGCGGCGAGAGCGTGAAAGTGTCTTCGTTCGGCACCTTCAGCGTAAGAGACAAGTCCGCACGTATCGGGCGCAACCCGAAGACCGGTGAAGAGGTTCCGATCCACCCAAGACGCGTGCTGACATTCCGTCCGTCGCATCTGATGAAAGATCGCGTTGCAACCGGCAATCGCGGCTAAGAAAAACAACTGCTCCCTTCCAGCAAACGGGGGCAGGACTTGAGCGGAGCAGGGCTAGAGAGGCCAGAATGGCGAAGTCTGCGGACGCATTTCGCACGATCAGCGAGGTTGCCGACTGGCTCGGCGTCCCAACACACGTGCTGCGGTTCTGGGAAAGCAAGTTTCCGCAGGTTAAGCCGGTAAAGCGTGCAGGCGGGCGGCGCTACTACCGACCGAATGATATGTTGCTGCTCGGAGGAATTCGCGTACTGCTCCATGACGACGGGATGACTATTCGCGGCGTCCAAAAGATCCTCCGTGAAAAGGGTGTCAAACACGTCGTTGCGCTTTCGGACCGCCAGGTGGCGGGAGATGCCCCGGATCCCGCGGCGACGACCGCACCGGGCTCCGCGACCGAGAGTGAGACCGCTATAGCAGATATCGCGGACGCAAAGGCCGAAGAAACCGCGCCGATCTCTGAAGAGACACCGACGGTCCCCGGAACGGCTGCCAGCGCACCGACTCCCCTGATGCCGGAGCAAGAAGACAGCGCTGAACCTGACAGCGCGAAAATTGAGGCCGATGCCGATCAGATGGCCTTGTTCGAGCCGGCCGCGCCAGAGGACGCCACCCAGAGCGAGGCAGCTCGCACAGAAGAGCCTGCCGCGAAAGACGCGCCTGAGAGCGTTTCGGAAAGCTCTGGCGAAAACAGCGCCGGCCTGCCTGATTTGCCGGGCCCAAGCCCGGTGGGCGGGCCCTCACTGGGTCCATTGCTGGAACAGATAAACTCCGCCAGTCCGGAGGTTGCGAGAGAAATGCGCCGCGTTGTGTCGGCGCATAAAGATAAGCTGGAAGCGCTGCGTGACCGGCTCCGGGATGGGTCAGATAGATCGGAGTCGGACACCGACACCTGATGCAGAAATCGTCTTGCCCCTGCTGCAGAAACCGGTATGTAAACCCCAGTGTCGGGCTATGGCGCAGCCTGGTAGCGCGTCCGTCTGGGGGACGGAAGGTCGCAGGTTCAAGTCCTGCTAGCCCGACCAGACACAATCATTCCACCTCCCGCTTCCGCTGTATCCCGCGTTCCTGCGGGCAGGTCTGACGGGGGCTGGCATGGCACTTGATCTCAGCATCACCCCTCCGGGCGTTCTGCCGGATACCGCGCTGCGGGCCCTGATCGAGACCGGGGCGCTGGCGGCTGATATACCGATTACAGACGCGCAAATTCAACCTGCGAGCCTTGATCTACGCCTTGGATCAATAGCGTATCGCGTGCGCGCCTCGTTCCTTGCAGGACACGGTCAGACCGTCGCTGACCGGCTCGCTGACTTCGAAATGCATCGCGTTGATCTGTCGAACGGAGCCGTTCTGGAGAAAGGTTGCGTCTACCTTGTACCGCTCATGGAACGTCTCGCGCTGCCGGAGGGTGTCCAGGCTGTTGCGAACGCCAAAAGTTCCACCGGACGGCTCGACCTTCTGACCCGTACGATCACCGATAATGGGGTCGAGTTTGATCGTATTGCCCCCGGCTATACCGGGCCGCTTTATGCGGAAATCTGTCCTCGCTCTTTTTCCGTTTTGGTTCGGCCTGGCATGCGTCTGAACCAGATCCGGTTTCGCAAGGGCGAGGCCCGGCTTGACGACGACACGTTGCGTCAGCTGCACGCCGAAGATGGCCTTGTCTCGGGCACTGCACATATTGACGACGGATTGGGGTTCTCGGTCGATTTGAAACCCCAATCCGATACGCTGGTGGGCTACCGCGCCAAACCCCATACCGGGGTGATCGATCTGGACAATATCGGATACTATGACCCGTCAGAGTACTGGGAAGAGGTGCACAGTTCCACGGGTCAGATCATCCTCGATCCTGGGGCGTTTTACATCCTTGTCAGCCGGGAAGCGGTACATATTCCTCCGGAATATGCAGCCGAAATGGCCCCATATCTGGCCATGGTTGGCGAGTTTCGCGTGCACTACGCGGGGTTTTTCGATCCTGGCTTTGGCCATGCGCGGGCTGGTGGGTCCGGATCGCGCGGCGTGCTGGAAGTGCGCTGCCACGAGGCCCCGTTCGTTCTCGAACACGGTCAGATCGTCGGGCGTTTGGTCTACGAACGCATGAGCGCCCAACCCGAGGTACTTTATGGTGCTGAAATCGCGTCGAATTATCAGGGCCAGGGTCTAAAGCTTTCTAAGCACTTCCGCAGCTGAACCGAGATGAGCCGCCCTATTCTTCTGCTGCTCCTGTCTGTGGGGATCGTCGGCGTGACAGCGTTGATGCTCTCACCGATTGCATCAGCTGTGGCCGAGGGCTTACCAGGAGCAACCGCGGAAGGCGTGCTGCTGGGCGCGGCTGTCTACGGAGCGGCGACAGCCCTTTCAGCGTTGCTGTTTGCGCCACAGGCTGATCGCTTTGGCGCTGACAGGTCGCTGCAAGCGGCGCTTTGCGTGCTCGCGCTCGGGTTTGCCGGTGCGGCTATCTCTCCTTCTCTGACGGTTTTTGTGCTCGCTCAGGCGCTGCTCGGACTCGCCACAGGCCTCGCCCTGCCCTCGGCCTACGCGCTCGCGGCACATGCCGCGCCTGCGGGACGAGAGGCGCAAACGATGGGGCTTGTTCTGAGCGGCTGGACGCTCAGCCTTGTAGCAGGTGTCAGTCTGGCGGCTTTCGGCGCAGAGTTTCTGGGATGGCGCACAATGTTCTTCGCGCTCGCGCTGATGGCGGCCGCCGTTCTGGTTGGCGTTCTGCGCACCGGGTTCGAGGCCCCGCGTGGGCGTGCCACCTCCCCCCTGACCGGGTTGCGTGTGCCAGGCATCGGCCGCGCTTTGGCGATGATGGGCGCGCTGATGCTGGGGTTCTATTTCACCTACACCTATATCGGCACTCACGTGACGCAGACACTGGGACGTTCCACCGCCGAGGCCGGCCTTGTGCCGCTGATATATGGATTGGGCTTTGGCGCGACCACGCTTCTTGATCGCTATATCGACCGGATCGGACCAGCCCGGACAGCGCGTCCGCTCTTTGCCTTTAACGTGGTTCTTTATATCGCGATGGCGATGGCCGCACCAAATTTCGGCGCGCTTTTGTTTCTGGCGTTCGTCTGGGGCTTCACCCAGCATCTGGGGCTTAATCTGGCTGTCGGGCGCCTGACCGCACTTGACCCAGCCCAGCGGGGTGCGATCCTCGGCCTCAACAGCTGCGTGACGTATACAATGGTGTTTATCGGTGCCGCCATTGGCGGCGTTTTCTTCTCGCAGTTGGGGTTTCCGGCGCTTCCGCTCTTCTCAGCCCTGTTGCTGGCATATATGGCGCTCGAGGCAGGCACACCAAGCGCATGGCGACAACACGCTCACTGATCCCGAGCTACTCTTCTTCAAACATATCCGACTGGTCTTCTTCGCCGTCGCTCTCTGCGTCAGCGCTGTTTGGATCTACACCGCCTGGAGGGGGGCGACTTTCCAGCAGTCCCGCGGCGCGCAGGTCAGAGAGGCCGGGCAAATCGCGCGCGGATTCCAGCCCGAAATGATCGAGAAAGCTCTGCGTTGCAACGAACGTCACCGGGCGTCCAGGGGTCATGCGGCGACGACCGAACTTGACCCATTCAAGCTCAATCAAAAGATCAAGCGTGCCCCTGCTGACAGACACGCCCCGGATCTCTTCAATCTCGGCGCGTGTGACGGGTTGGTGATACGCAATGATTGCCAACGTTTCGATTGCCGCACGGCTGAGTTTACGGGTCTCGACTGTTTCTTTCTGCATCAGAAAGCCAAGGTCGGGCGCCGTGCGGATCGCCCAGGCGTCGCCCACCCGGACAACAGCCACACCGCGACCCTCATAGCGCTTGCGCAATCGCTCCAGTGCCTCGGGCGCATCACAACCGTGCGGCAGCCGTGTGTGCAGCTCGCGCACTGAGATCGGCTCGGCCGTCGCGAACAGGATAGCTTCCACCATCCGCTCCTGCTCGCCCATCGGCGGAGCCTCAAACAGGCTGTCGGTTTCGGGCTGGGTATCGGTCGGATCAGTCATATCGCGTCGGGTCTTCTTTTGATCTGGATCGGGGAGAAGGTTTCCCCTTGTCGTAATTCGATCTTGCCGGCCTTGGCCAATTCAAGCGAGGCTGCAAAGGTCGCGGCCGTGGCTGAACGGCGGCGCTTGGGATCCAGCGCCCAACCGTCCGGCAGGTATGAAGCAAGCTCTGTCCAGTCTCCGGCAAAGCGGATGAGGCCCGACATTCGGTCCAGCGCCTGCTCCAGCGTCATGACACTGTCGCGGTCCATCGTGAACGGGCGGAACTCGTCCTTTGTCCGGGTGCGGGCATAGGCTTGCATCAGATCAATCAAGGTCGCCGTATACGTCACCTTGCGCGATCGCGTGACATCCTCAGGGATGCCACGCTTGAAAAAATCCCGCCCCAAACGGTCGCGGGCCATCAGTTGCGCGGCAGAATTGCGCATCGCCTCCAGCCGTTCGAGCTGAAAAGCCAGGTGCGCGGCAAGTTCTTCCCCTGTGGGGCCGTCATCCGTGGGATCCGGCGGCAGCAGCAATCGAGACTTCAGGAAGGCAAGCCATGCCGCCATAACCAGATAATCCGCCGCAAGTTCGATGCGCAACTTCTTGGCTTGCTCGACGAACGCGAGATATTGCTCTGCCAGTGCCAAAATCGAGACCTTGCGCAGATCAACCTTTTGGGTTCGCGATAGCTGTAACAACAGATCGAGCGGCCCTTCGAACCCGTCAACATCGACGATCAGGGCCTCAGCGGCGAGGCGCTCTTCCACGCTGACGCGGGCGGGCTGGTCCCATTGCTCGTCGTTCATGTGGTCCTTTGGCGATCCGAAGGCTGCTCTGCGACGCGGGTTCAGATCCCACGTTCCAATGCCTCAAGTTCTGCCGCGCAGGCCGCGATGTCAACGGGTACAGGATCAGAGCCCTGCGGTAGGCGAGCTTTCAGCGCTGCCTCGGCGCGCTTAAGCGATGGTTCGGACATTGGCCCAAGAGCCTCTGCGAGGGCCAGCATCTCAGGCATCTTGCCATTACAATGCAGGACAAGATCGCAACCGGCGGCTAAAGCAGCCTGCCCACGTGTGGCTACGTCTCCGCTTAGTGCCTCCATCGAGATGTCATCGGTCATCAGAAGACCTTTGAACCCGATCTCGTTCCGGATGAGTTCAATGATAACAGTGGATTGCGTCGCAGGACGCTCTGCGTCAAATGCCTCGTAGAGCACGTGAGCGCTCATGGCTATTGGCAGATCGTTCAGCGCCTTGAAGGGCGCAAAGTCGACCGCGCGGAGATCGTTCGCAGACGCGTCGGTGCGCGGAAGCTCCAGATGGCTGTCGACCTGCGCGCGCCCATGGCCGGGTATGTGTTTAAGCACCGGCAAAACACCGCCCGCCATCTGCGCTTCGGCGAGCGTTCGACCGAGCTGGGCCACCGTCGTAGGGTCCGGGCCGTAGCAGCGATTGCGCAGAAAGGGATGCGTCTGCGGGGTCGCCACATCGACCATCGGGGTACAGTTCACATCGATCCCGACATCCCTGAGTTCGGCTGCAATCAGCCGTCCACGCAGCCAGAAGGCGCGGACCGGGTCTCTGCTGCGCGCAAGTTCAAGAGGAGGAAGATAGCGCCGCCAACGCGGCGGCTGCATCCGCGCGACGCGCCCCCCTTCCTGATCAATGAGGATGGGGGCGTCACGGCCCACGGCATCGCGCAAAGACGCACAAAGACCCCGCAGCTGATCTGGCGTCTCGACATTCCTGGCAAAAAGAATGAAGCCCCAGGGTTGGGTTTTCCGAAAGAACTCCGTTTCGTCGCGGGTCAGAACCGGGCCGCTGCACCCAAAAATACAGGACTGGCTCATCCCGGAGTCAAAACTGAACCGGTACGCAATCCCGGTTTGCGGCCAGGAAGACCGAGCAGAAACGCTGCGCCTCTGCCATATCTGCAAATCCGGTCATACGCAGGCGATAGAACGCGGACGCGCCGTCACTTGACGGGAGAATGACCGGAGATTTTCCTGTCATATAGGGCCCGAAATCCTTGTTCAGACCTTCCCAGGCGGACCGGGCGTCTTCTTCGTTATCATAGGCACGAAACTGAACCATGCGGGTTCCTGGCGACAGTGTGCTGGGGTCTACAAAAGCGCTTTGCGGGGAGACAGACGCCTCATCCTGCGAGGGCGCTTTCAGACTGGCCAAGCGCAGTTCAGAAGGACGCGCGCTAGGTCTGGGGGAACGGGCGACACCCGGCACCGTTGTCGGCACGATATCGGCGGTGGCTTCTTCTTCGGCCACGATCTCGGTCAGAAGCGCTTCCACCGCAAGGCCAGTGTCGCGGATCGGATCTTGCGCCGGCTCAGGCTGGTAGACAGCCTTCATCACCTGCGCTTCGGTCATAGCCGGATTTATCTGGGACGGCGCATCGGACGCTGTCGCGGGTGCCTCGGCCATCTGCGCAGATGGCGGAGTGGCGTCGCTAAGATCCAGCGGACGTGGCGCCAACATAATCTGCGCCGGCGCATCCGCTGCAACACCAGCAGCTTGCACCTGGTTGACCGCAAGTCCCTGGTAATCCGCCTGGCTTCCGCCAGGGTTTTCGGGTTGGATCCGCATCGGGCCGTCAAGCGCCCTCACGACCGGGACACCGGCCACATCGCGCAGCACCAGATCGTACGACCACATGCCAAGGCCCGCCATCAGAACAAGCGACGCAAGCCCGCCCACAAAGGTCAGGGCACCGCTTGTTGGTGCAATATCTTCGGATGTCTGAATATGCGACTCGTCATATCCGGCGCCCGGATGGCCCCCACCCGCCGCATGGGCGTGCTGATCATAAAAGGTCATTATCCTGCCTCTGCGCTCACCCCCGGCCTGAATTCCCGAAGGCGTCTTGACTGCTCAATCCCTCAGCAGCGGCGCGCAGTTTTTTTGGCTCTTTCGGCCTAGCGCAACTCTTCCACTGGGGTGACGCCGAGGATACCAAGACCGTTTGAAAGCACAACAGCCGTGGCGCGCGCGAGCGCGATTTTCGCTTGTGTTGCGTTTGAGTCACCCTCCTGAACGAAGCGTAAATCGGGGTGATCGTTGCCTTTGTTCCAGAGTGCATGGAGATCCGATGCAATGTCGTAGAGCGCGAATGCAACGCGATGAGGTTCGTGCCCTCTGGCCGCAATTTCCACAAGGCGCGGCCAATCGGCCAGCTTGCGTGCAAGGGCCACTTCAGCGCTGTCTGCCAGAACAGGCAGGCCGCGCGCACTCAGGGTCGCATCGTCTACCGACACCCCCTGCTCGCGCGCTTTGCGCAGCACTGAGCATACCCGTGCATGGGCGTACTGCACGTAAAAAACAGGATTGTCTTTTGATTGCTCGAGAACCTTGTCGAAGTCAAAATCGAGCGGCGCATCGTTTTTGCGGGTCAGCATCACGAAGCGGGTCACATCAGGGCCCACCTGTTCGACCACGTCGCGCAAGGTCACAAAGGTCCCTGCCCGTTTCGACATCTTGAACGGCGCCCCATCCTTGAACAGACGCACCAGCTGCGTGAGCTTGATGTCAATTGGCACCTGCCCATCCGAGAGCGCGCTGACAGCGGCTTTCATCCGTTTGACATAACCACCGTGGTCCGCGCCAAAGACATCAATCAGCGCGTCATAACCCCGTTGGATTTTATCGTAGTGATAGGCGATGTCGGGCGCAAAGTAGGTCCAGCTGCCATCGGACTTCTTGATCGGCCGGTCCACATCATCGCCGTGTTCGGTCGATCGGAAGAGCGTCTGCTGGCGCGGCTCCCAATCCTCGGGAACCTTGCCCTTGGGCGGCTCCAGGACACCCTCATAGATCAGCCCTTTCGCGTCGAGCGCCGCAATTGCGGCTTCGATGCGACCGGTCCCGTAAAGCGACTTCTCGCTGAAGAACACGTCCATCGTGATATTGAGCGTCGCAAGATCAGCACGGATAAGATCCATCATCGCATCTGTTGCGAAATCGCGAACATCGCGCAGCCAGACCTCTTCAGGCTGATCGACATAGGCGGCGCCGACCTTTTCTTTCAGAGACTGACCCACCGCAATAAGATAGTCGCCCGGGTAGCTTCCGTCCTCGAAAGCAACGTCCCGCCCGTGCGCCTCAAGATAGCGCAGATAGACCGAACGCGCGAGCACATCGACCTGCGCGCCACCGTCGTTGATGTAGTATTCCCGCGTCACGTCGTAGCCGGCGAACGCCAGCAATGCGGCCAGTGCATCGCCGAAGACAGCACCGCGCGTATGTCCGACATGCAAGGGGCCGGTTGGGTTGGCCGAGACATATTCGACATTCACTTTCTGGCCCGCCCCAAGCAGGGATCGTCCATACCCTTTGCCAGCCAACAGGATATCGGTGACCAGTTGCTGCCACACGTCGCCTTCCAGCTTCAAATTGAGAAACCCGGGACCGGCAACGTCGGCGGCTGCAACCCGGGGATCATCAGCAAGCTTTTTTGCCAACACCTCCGCGATATCGCGCGGCTTTGACTTTGCCGGTTTGGCAAGCACCATCGCGGCATTTGTTGCCATGTCCCCATGCGCGGCGTCGCGCGGCGGCTCAACCGCGACATGTGCAAAATCCAACCCGTCAGGCAGCGCGCCTTCGGCGGCCATCTCATTCAGCGCGGCGATCACCACGGTCCGCATTTCGGCAAAAAGGTTCATGCTCTGTCCTGCTCAAACTGCCCGGCGGGTTTGGCAAACCGGGCGCGTGCAGTCAAACTGAAAGACGGCACTCGGGACGCGCAAGGCAGGAATCTGAGTATTTTTGCAAAGAAGAAGGAGGCGCATCATAAGGGCGGTGGCGCGGTTCCGGGATCGCAGAGCCGCCCATATTCCTGTAGCGCGAAGCGATCCGTCATACCGGCAATATAATCGGCAACGATCCGGGCCAGCGCAGTGTTCTCGGCTGCGGCCGATATCTGCGGCTGCCATCTGGCGGGCAACAGGACAGGATCGGCCATATAGGCCGGGAAAAGAGCGCGAACAACGCCCGTCACTTCCGACCGCTTTTGCATCACAGTGGGAGCGCGGTACATATGCGCAAAGAGGAAGGCGCGGATTTTCTCGAGATCAGCCGAAAGACGCGGCGAAAACTTTACAACCGGATAGCCCAGGTGCCGGACGTCCTCTGCGCTTTTCGGCGCGGCGTCATCAAGCTGCGCGCGCGAGGTTCCAATCACGTCGCTTACCATGACGCCGAATACCCTGCGAAGCGCTTCGTGGCGCCGACGTGTGGCCTCGAGGCCGGGAAACTTTGCGTCCACCTCCGCAAAGGCAGCGCCAACAATCGGCAGTTCAGTTAAATCAGCTTCAGTAAAGAGACCGGCCCGAAGCCCGTCAAGCAGATCGTGATTGTTATACGCTATATCGTCCGACAGCGCCGCAACCTGCGCTTCGGCACTCGCGAAGCTCGACAATTCCAGATCGAACTGCGCGTTCGCCGCTGCCAGACCGTAGGGAAGATCGCCGGTCACCGGCCCGTTGTGTTTGGCGATCCCTTCCAGCGTTTCCCAGGTTAAATTGAGCCCGTCAAAATCGGCGTAATGACGCTCCAGCCATGTGACAATCCGAATGGCCTGCGCATTGTGGTCAAAGCCGCCAAAGGGGGCCATAAGTTCGTCAAGTGCGTCCTCACCGGTATGGCCGAACGGGGTGTGGCCAAGATCGTGAGCCAATGCGACCGCTTCCGTCAGCTCGGCGTTCAGGCCCAGAGCGCCAGCAATGGTCCGTGCAACTTGCGCAACCTCGATCGAGTGAGTGAGACGGGTCCGGAAGTAATCGCCCTCATGTTCGACAAAAACCTGTGTCTTGTGCTTCAGCCTGCGAAACGCACTTGAGTGGATAATCCTGTCCCGGTCGCGCTGAAAACAAGATCGGAAATCGCTTTCCTGTTCAGGGAAAAGCCGCCCGCGAGAGGCCGAGGGATCACATGCGTAAACCGCTCTCATTCCGTTGCCCGTTCTTGTCGCCCGTTTTTTCAGCCCTTATATTGGCAACAGACCCGAATTGACAGTGATGGCACTTAGATGACGCTGACCCTTCCTCCGACCGTAACCGAGCGTGCGTTTACGCGTCTGGCAGAAATCAATGCTGCAGCCGGCGAAGCCAAGGCCCTGCGCGTGGCCGTCGAGGGCGGAGGCTGTTCCGGGTTTCAGTATGACATCAGCCTCGATGAACCCGCAACGGACGACCTTGTCCTTGAAGGCAATGGACAAAAAGTGGTGGTCGATGCGGTCTCGCTGCCGTTTCTGGAGAACGCGGTGATCGACTTCACAGAAGAACTGATTGGCGCGCGGTTTACGATCGAGAACCCCAATGCAAGCTCCAGCTGCGGCTGTGGCACCAGCTTCTCAATGTAAAAAACCCCGCGCCTGGGCCCGGGGTTTCTGAAGTCTCAATACCTTTGGGATTTGCTATTCTGCCGGCGAGTCGGCAGCTTCCCCGTCCGGAAGTGCGCTGTCCGGTGCGTCTGCTTTCTTGCGCCGCGGGCGACGTGGCTTGCGCGCAGACTTGCTTTCCGGTGTGTCGACCAGGCCGCTGTCACCCTCCGTACCGTCAAGATCGATTACCTCAGCGCTGCCACTGGCGGCATCGGCTGCAACGGCGGGGGCTTCGGGCTGCTCGGTCGCAACGTCAGGCTGATCAGATTCGCCCTGATCCTGACGGCTGGCCTGCTGCTGCTGACGCTCACGGTTCCGGTTTTGCTGCTGTTGTTCCTGTGCTTCGCGACGGGCTTCCTGTTCGCGCATCGCCTCGGCCAGCATACGCGTGTAATGCTCCGCATGCTGCTGAAAGTTCTCAACCGCAACGCGGTCGCTGGCGAGCTGTGCGTCGCGCGCAAGCGTCTGGTACTTTTCGATGATCTGCTGCGGCGTGCCGCGCACTTTGCCCTCGGGACCGGAGCTGTCAAAAACACGGTTCACGATGTTGCCGACTGAACGCCGGTTATTCTTGTTCCGCGATCGCTTGTTGGATGATCTCATATTCGCTTATTTCCGCCTTGAGGCAGTGAGGGCCGGCGCAAATAGCGCTGTGGCCTGGGACCTTGTCGAGGCCGATTTATCGGACGACGCTCGCAGGAATTTTTGATTTAAACAAAGGATAACCTCCATCTCGGAGGAATTTATCCTGTGCGCCTGAATATGCATGCCAGGCTGACCGAGACAAGCAAAAAAACGGTAAAATCCCGGTTTGAGAGACAATCATGCCGAAAATGGCTGGTTTTATCTAAGTAAGCTGCGCCGATACAACCCGGTCTCTCCCTCCCAGGTCCTGCCGTACCGAAACCCGTCGAAACCCCGCTCTCGAAAAAATTCCGGCAACCGCAGCCCCTTGGTCATAGCCGATTTCGACCAGAATGCGCCCGCCTGGATTAAGATGATCAGCGGCCCCGTCTACGATATCAAAATAGGCACGTGTTCCATCCTCACCCGGTGTCAGGGCGAGCCTTGGCTCAAAATTCTGCACTTCGCGCGACAGGGTGCGATAGACTGCGGCATCAACATAAGGCGGGTTTGCGACGATCAGGTCAAATCTGCCCTGCACGGCGCTGTACCAATCGGATGCGCAGAAGCTGGCGCGCGACTCCAGATCAAGTTTTTTTCGATTGCGCATTGCAACCAGTAACGCGCGCTCAGACAGGTCGATACCAAGTCCCGTCGCCCCGGGTCGCTCGGCCAGAAGGCTCAACAGGATGCATCCACTGCCTGTGCCCAGATCGAGCACCGTTTCAAAAGAGGCCTCCAGGCCGATCTCGACAAGTGTTTCGGTTTCTGGCCTGGGATCGAGCACATCTGAGGTAATTTCGAAGTCGTGGCGCCAAAAGGCACGCACGCCCCTGATTTGCGAAACAGGCTCTCCTGTGGCGCGGCGCGCAAGAAACCCATCAAACCTGTCCATCACAGCCAGAGTCAGATCCATCGGTCCAAGCTGGGAAAGCTTGTCGACCGGGACCTGCGCCGCCAGCGCCAGAAGTAGCTTTACATCGCGCGCGCCCTCAGCGCCTGAAAGACGCCTGCGCCCCAGAGCTATCGCCTCGGACACAGAAGCGACCGAAGGCCGAACGCTCACCCGTCGACCTCTGCCAGAAGCCGCGCCTGGTTGTCGGCAATCAGCGCATCGATCACTTCGCTCAGATCGCCCTGCAAGATCTGGTCGAGCTTGTAGAGGGTCAGATTGATTCTGTGATCGGTCATCCGTCCTTGCGGGAAATTGTAGGTCCGAATGCGCTCGGACCGATCGCCCGACCCGACCTGCCCCTTTCGATCAGCGGCGCGTTCCTCTTCGGCGCGCCGGCGTTCCAAATCGTAGAGCCGGGCGCGCAGCACCTGCATAGCAATAGCGCGGTTCTGGTGTTGAGACTTTTCTGAACTGGTCACCACCACACCGGTCGGCAAATGCGTAATTCGGACGGCAGAGTCGGTGGTGTTGACATGCTGACCGCCTGCTCCGGAGGCGCGCATGGTATCAATGCGGATGTCGCTCGCAGGGATGTCGATATCGACCTCTTCGGCCTCGGGCAGAACCGCAACGGTCGCAGCAGACGTATGGATACGCCCGCCGCTTTCGGTTGCCGGTACACGCTGCACCCGGTGTACACCGCTTTCGAATTTGAGCCGGGCAAACACGCCATCGCCGGACACGCGCGCAGTCACCTCTCTGATGCCGCCAAGTTCGCTCTCGGCAAGTTCGATCACCTCAAACTGCCACCCTTGCGTCTCGGCATGACGCTGGTACATGCGCAGCAGATCGCCCGCGAAAAGCGCGGCTTCATCGCCGCCGGTGCCGGGCCGGATCTCAATCACAGCTGGCCTTGCGTCTGCTGCATCACGCGGCAGAAGTGCCAGTTTCAGCGCATGCTCCATCTCAGGGAGTCGTGCCTTAAGGGTCGGAATTTCCTCTTCCGCCAGCGCCCGCATCTCAGGATCATCGAGCATCGCTTCGGCTTCACGCAGATCCACCTGCGCGCCTTCCCAGGCCACTATCTGTTCCACAACGGGCTTCAGATCTGCGTATTCCTTGGCGAGCGCAGCGATCTCATCGCCTACAGCGCCCGCGTTCATGCGTGCTTCGACAAAGCCAAAGCGATCCTTGATCTGCGCCAGTTTATCCTGTGGAAGCATGACGCCGGGTGTTTCCTATCGCCCCGAGAAGGTCAAGACCCGGCAGCAAGCGCGTCCAGCCAGCCCTGGAGCCGCTCCGCGTTCACACCCATATCGGACTTGCCAAAGCGCAGCCGACCGTAGGCCACAATCTCTGCGCCACCGTCGACCGGAATCGCGGCCACGGTTGTGTAATCCGGAAAGCCCCAGATCAGTGAACGTGTGAGGTACGTCACTCGCCCCTCGGCTACGCTGCCGGCAACAACCTGCGTGCGCGGCGTCGCATCCGCGATGTCATCGAAGGCTGCAAGCAAATCATCGGGCGTCTTTTCGAAGACCGGCGATTTCACAGTGCCGTCTGACCGCACCAGCGTTTGGCCCGGGCCTTCGCTCAGGGCCGGATCCGAGGGGTCTATGTGCCAGACATCCGGGTTCGACGGCGCAAGTCGAATGGCCGCAAACAGGCCGACAAACGCCATCATGGCGACAACGATGATCGTGCCGGTCCAGCTCATGAAAGGACCCCCTGTCGTCGCAGCGTCACTGAGCGGCGGCGCCAGTCTCAAGGGCGTCGGCCAAACGCTCGGCTTCTGCGACAAGTTCCGTTAGCGTTTCCGTCACGCTTGGCGGCACCATCGGCACCTCAATCCGTTCCGGCGTCGGTCGCGGCGCGCTTTGGGCCGCGTCAAGTTCTGCCATAACCTCGGCAAGCCGCGTTTCCGCATCGCGCATGCGGTCTTCCATACCAGCTGTCTTGTCCGCCAGCATCAAGCCCGACATCAGCAACAGCCGTGCCTCTGTCATGCGCCCCGCCTGGTCGGCCAATATGGAGGCCTCAGCATTCAGAAGAGCCGCAGCTGACTTAAGATACTGCTCCTCGCCAGCCTGGCAGGCGACCACAAAATCACGACCACCAATGTGAATATTGACTTCAGGCATGAGGCGCCTCCTCTGCTGGAGCGATTTGGGACAGCAACGCCTCCACATCACGCAAGTCCGTGGCACGTGCCATCTGAAGTGCAGCCAGATCCGCTGCCAGCGCCTTGTTGATCGCGTTCGCGTCGGTCAGGCCTTCGCTGGCTGCGAGTCGCAGATCGGCATTGGCCGATTGCAGTTCTTCAACTGTCGCGCGCAGCTCTGCCGTCGCCGCGTCGGAGGCTGCCAGTTGGGCCTTTGTGCTGTCTAAGGCTTCCTGAGTTGCCTCTGCCGCCACGCGGGCCGCCTCGCGTTCTGCTTCTAAAACACTGATCTTGGCTTCCAAGGCAGCACTGTCACCGCCGCCTTCGGATGCCCGCGTCTCAAGCGCGGCTTTGATCCGTGCCATTGCGGAAACCAGACGTTCCTCGAGTTCTGAAATTTCGCTCATACCGCCTCTTTCTGTTCGTCTCCCCTGCTCGAGAGGAGCTGTCCTTCCAAAGTCGGCCGGAGGGGTCAACAGTGATGCCTGTACCCGTTACATCCCGCTCTATCGCCGTTTGATCGAATCGATAGCCGGCCCTGCCCGCGTACTTTAACAAGCAGAGCCTTCGATTTCGCCCGGAAATTCCCTTTTTCGAAGAAAGAGGAGACCTCGCGCAACGCGGGAGGTTCTTGCCTTCGGCCCCAGTGCTGATAAAGAGCGCGGGCACTTACGCCCCTGCGATCAGAGGAAGTTCTCTTGACCCTGTCCGATCTGCGCGCCGCGCACCCTGAGCACTGGATGAAAGCAACAGCCATTCGCGCCCTTGCACTGGATGCCGTTGCAAACGCGAATTCAGGCCATTCCGGTATGCCGATTGGCATGGCCGATGTCGCCACGGTTTTGTTCGAAAAACACCTTGCGTTTGACGCCACTGCACCGGACTGGCCGGACCGAGACCGCTTTATCCTGTCCGCCGGACATGGCTCGATGCTGCTCTATGCGCTTCTTCATCTGACAGGGTATGAGGACATGACCCTGGATCAGATCAAGAATTTCCGCCAACTGGGCGCGATCACCGCAGGTCATCCGGAGTACGGTCACGCCAAGGGAATCGAGACAACCACCGGACCGCTCGGTCAGGGCATCTCAAACGCTGTTGGTTTTGCCATGGCAGAGGAAGCGCTGCGCGCGCGGTGGGGTGCGAAGATCGTCGATCACTACACCTATTGCATTGCGGGCGACGGCTGCCTGATGGAAGGCGTCAGCCACGAAGCCATAGGTCTTGCAGGGCGCCATGAGCTTTCGAAACTGATCGTGCTTTGGGACGACAACGGGATTACGATTGACGGCAAGGTCGCGCTTTCCGATCGCACGGATCAGAAAGCACGCTTCGCAGCTGCAGGCTGGGATGTTTTCGAGTGCGACGGACATGACCCGGTGGAGATCGACACGGCACTTATTGCGGCCAAGAAGTCCCCGCGTCCCGCAATGATTGCCTGTAAAACCCATATCGCACTTGGCCATGCGGCGCAGGACACCTCCAAGGGACACGGCGCACTGACGGACGCAGACCAGAATGCCGCCGCCAAGCAAAGTTGGGGCTGGAGCGCTGCACCGTTCGAGGTCCCGTCAGATCTGAAAACAGCCTGGGAAGCCATTGGCGCCCGAGGCGGAACCGCCCGCTCTGACTGGGAGGCCCGGTTTGCCAAGCTCTCCGGCGCAAAGCAGGCGGAGTTCGAGCGTGGCCTGTCGCGCGATCTTCCCAAAAAGCTGTCTGCCGCGATCAAAGCGCTGAAGAAAAAGGTCGCTGAAGAGCGCCCCAAGGTTGCGACCCGCAAAGCCTCGGAAATGGCGCTGTCGGTCATAAACCCGCTTATGGCCGAAACCATTGGCGGCTCAGCAGATCTGACCGGGTCAAACAATACCAAGACCGATGATATGGGCGTTTTTGAGCCCGAAAACCGTGGAGGGCGCTACGTCTACTACGGGATTCGCGAACACGGCATGGCCGCTGCAATGAACGGTATGAGCCTGCATGGCGGGCTGCGTCCCTATGGCGGAACGTTCCTTTGCTTCACCGATTATGCGCGCGGCGCGATGCGGCTTTCTGCACTTATGAAGCAACCTGTGGTCTATGTTATGACGCATGACTCGATCGGACTGGGCGAAGATGGTCCGACCCATCAGCCGGTTGAGCATGTGGCTATGCTGCGCGCCACGCCGAACACGCTGGTGTTCCGCCCGGCAGACGCGGTGGAAACCGCCGAGGCGTGGGAAATTGCTCTTGAACAAAAGCACATGCCGTCTGTTCTGGCGCTGTCCCGTCAGGGGCTGCCAACGGTGCGCACCGAGCACAAGACCAAAAACCTGACCGCCCAAGGCGGCTATGTTCTGGCCGACGCAGAGGGCAAGCGCCAGGCAATTCTGCTCGCCACTGGCTCCGAGGTTTCGATAGCGATGGCTGCCCGGGATCTGCTGCAGGCCGAGGGCATCGGAACGCGCGTTGTGTCAATGCCATGCTGGGAAATCTTCGAAGAGCAACCCGACGCGTATCGCCGACGCGTACTGCCCGGCGGGCCGGTGCGCGTTGCGGTGGAGGCCGGGATACGTTTTGGCTGGGACCGCTGGCTCTATGGCGAGCGCGGCAAGCGTGAAAAGGGCGAGTTTGTCGGCATGCATGATTTTGGCGGCTCGGCCCCGGCCGGAGATCTCTACGAACACTTCGAGATTACACCGCAGGCTGTGGCCGCAAAGGTCAAAGCCATGCTTGGCCAACGCTGATCATCTTGGGTGCGGATCGTCCCGCTCACCCCTCAATCATCGAAAAGGCAGGCTGCGCGCCTGCCTTTTTTCTATAAATAACATGCCGGTTTCCCGCTCATGTCCTGCGCACCATGTCGAAGACAGGGGTCACTACCCTTTCGACGACAGGCACAGTCACAAGGCCAATAGCCAGTCCGAGAATCCCATCGAGCACAGCCGTCACCACCCATTCGAGAAATGCGTTCCCCTGCCCGACCCCGTGAGCAATGTCGTGAACAGTGTGCGAAAGCGTGCCCCAGCCCATCTGCTCCAGGGCATGCAACACGATTGAGCCACCGACCCAGAGCATTGCCGCAGTGCCAACGATAACCAGAAGTTTCATGAAGACGGGCATGCCAGCGACAATGCCGCGACCCAAGGCGCGTCCGAACGAGGTCGCCCCTTCGCGCGCCATATGCAGCCCGATGTCATCTCCTTTTACGATCAGCGCCACGGACCCGTAGACCAACACCGTGATCCCCACGGCAACCATGAAAAGCGCTCCGATCTGGAAATAGATGTTGGAAGGCGGCAGCGCCGAAAGCGCAATCGTCATAATCTCGGCCGACAGAATGAAGTCCGTCTTGATCGCGCCAGCGACTTTCGCCTCCTCCAGCCGCGCTGCACTGACTTCAAGCTCTGCGTTGTCACTTTCTGCATGGTGGCCTCCATGACCAAGCGCATGCAGGATTTTTTCTGCCCCCTCGAAGCAAAGATAGATGCCTCCCAGCATCAGCAGCGGCGGGATCATCCAGGGGGCGAATGTCGACAATAACAGCGCCAGCGGCAGCAGGATCACAAGCTTGTTGAAAATTGAGCCGCGCGCAATCTTCCAGACAATGGGCAGCTCTCGCTCTGGGGAGAATCCCTGAACATATTTCGGGGTCACTGCAGCATCATCAATCGCAGCGCCAGCCGCCTTTGCCCCAGCTTTGGCTGCCTGTGCGGCAACATCGTCCAACGAGGCCGCAGCGACCTTTGCTATCCCGGCCACATCATCCAAAAGCGCCAGCAAACCCGACATCGCATTTTCCCGACATTTGCAACAATTTCGCATGTTCAGGATACGTCGTCCGGATGTTAGAGCAACCCGTTAGCGCCAACATGCGATGTTTTCGCTAACATGTTGGAAGTGCGCTATTTTCTGACTTTCAAATATGTCTGACACGGGTTAGGTGATCGACAACGGAATACAATGGGATACCGTTCTAGGCCGGTCCCAACACTGCAGGAGCGCGCAAGATGACAGTCACCGTGGGGATCAATGGGTTCGGCCGGATCGGGCGCTGTACCCTGGCGCACATCGCTGAAAGCGCCCGCAACGACGTGCAGGTGATTAAGATTAACGCCACCGGGCCAATCGAAACCAACGCGCATTTGTTGAAGTACGACAGCATACACGGACGGTTTGGCAACGACATCAAGGTTGAAGGCGACACCATGGACATCGGCCGCGGACCGATGAAGGTGTTTTCAAGCTATGATCCGACCGAACTAGACTGGAGCGGCGTCGATGTCGTCATGGAATGCTCGGGCAAGTTCAATGAACGTGACAAAGCCGCGGTGCACCTGGATCATGGTGCCAAGCGCGTTCTTGTTTCAGCACCTGCAAAAAACGCCGACAAGACCATCGTTTACGGGGTGAACCACCGCGCCCTGAGCACGGATGACCATGTTGTATCAAATGCGTCCTGCACGACAAATGCGCTGGCGCCGCTGGCCAAGGTTTTGAACGAGGCGATTGGTATCGAGCGCGGCATCATGACCACGATCCACAGCTATACCGGGGATCAGCCGACGCTCGACCGGCGCCACAGCGATCTCTATCGCGCGCGTGCAGCGGCAATGGCGATGATCCCGACATCGACCGGAGCGGCCAAGGCCATTGGTGAGGTTATCCCGGATCTGGCTGGCAAGCTGGATGGAACAGCATTGCGGGTGCCGACCCCGAATGTCTCGGCCGTGGATCTGACCTTCGAAGCCGGCCGCGATGTAACTGCGCAGGACGTGAATGAGATCATCCGGGAGGCTGCAAACGGCCATATGGGCGCCGTTCTTGCCTATGATCCTGAACCTAAGGTGTCGATCGACTTCAACCACACCACGCATTCCTCAATCTTCGCGCCGGATCAGACCAAAGTCGTCGGGCGGACGGTGCGTGTGCTGGCCTGGTACGACAATGAATGGGGTTTCTCCTGTCGGATGGCAGATACAGCAGCCGCGATCGGACGACTGATCTGAGGCCGGATCCCAAGCGCTCGCGTCTCAAAGGGTCGCCGCAAAACAGGCGGCCCTTTTTCCGTCCAGATGACGCGCAGTCCTGCTGCAACATCGGCGGGCGCATACAGGATGCTTGACGCGCAGTCCTCAAAAGCCGTATGCCCGCCTTGTTAGCGCTATCAAGACTATCAGAACTGCGATGCGGGGCCCAACTATGACACTTAAGGTTGCGATCAACGGATTTGGCCGGATCGGGCGCAATGTTTTGCGCGCGATCATCGAAAGTGGACGTACAGATATCGAAGTGGTCGCGATCAACGATCTCGGGCCCGTTGAAACCAACGCACATCTTCTGAAATTTGATAGTGTGCATGGCCGTTTCCCGGCCGAAGTTAAGGTTTTCGGTGCATCGCTTGATGTCGGGCGTGGTCCAATCGAGGTCACCGCAATACGCGAGCCAAAAGACCTGCCCTGGGCGCATGTAGATGTCGTAATGGAATGCACAGGCATCTTCACTGCACGGGACAAAGCAGCGCTACATCTGGAAAATGGCGCCAAACGCGTGCTTGTATCCGCCCCGGCATCGGGGGCCGACAACACAATCGTTTACGGCGTTAACCACGACACTCTTTCGGGCGCTGATATTGTCGTCTCCAACGCATCCTGTACAACGAACTGCCTCAGCCCGGTGGCCAAAGTGCTTCACGACAGCGTTGGTATCGTCAAAGGTTTCATGACAACGATACACAGCTATACCGGCGACCAGCCTACGCTGGATACCATGCACAAAGACCTCTACCGCGCCCGAGCGGCGGCGATGAACATGATCCCGACGTCGACCGGCGCCGCCAAAGCTGTCGGACTGGTGCTGCCCGATCTGGCAGGCAAGCTTGACGGTGTGGCCATTCGCGTTCCAACCCCGAATGTTTCGGTCGTTGACCTGACTTTCGAAGCTGCACGGGACACCACCGCAGAGGAAATCAACGCAGCCATTCACGCGGCCGCCGCCGGCCCACTCAAAGGAATTCTCGGCGTCACTGACCACAAGCTCGTTTCTATGGACTTCAACCACGACGCGCATTCCTCGATCTTTGCCACCGACCAAACCAAGGTCCTGGAAGGCACGATGTGCCGCGTACTTAGCTGGTATGACAACGAATGGGGCTTCTCAAACCGGATGGCCGATACAGCGGTTGAGATGGGAAAGTTCATCTAGGGGCAAAAAATCGGGACATGGGGCGCCGCGTGTCGCGGCAAAACCCCGGAAAGGCGCGGATCATCTGCAACCTCGATCTGCTGGCGGATGGGCGTGAACCCGGAGCGGATGTAAAATCCGAGCGCGCTTGGATGATCTAGCGTGCAGGTGTGCACCCAAACCCGGGAGATACCTTCCTTGGCCCATGCCCGGGTGAGCGCGATGTTCATCAGATACCGGCCTGCCCCCTGCCCGACCGCGTCCGGTACAAGACCAAGAAATGCGATTTCGCAAACAGCACTCTCGCGGTAGTCAAGCTCCAGCAGGCCAACGGCCCGGTCACCGTCGCGCAGTACAAGTATCTCGACATGCTGGTCGCGTAGAATTGTCATCAGCGCGTCGGTGGAAAGCGCCATGCGTGAGAACCACATCCAAGGCAAACCGCCGACAGCAAGGTACAAAGCCCGATAGGCCTCGGGGTCAGGCTCTGTCACCTTTTCAAGGACCAGTCCGGGCAGGTCAGGCGCTGCGCGCTCCGCGGGGCGTTCTGTCATCTCCAGATGCGTGACCACTGTTGCGATCTTGCCCAATGGCACATCCGTAAATCCGTCCGCTTGCCGCATGAGGTCCCCCTATGTGTGTTGCGCAAGCCCTGCTCGAGCCTTGCAAAAAATGCAATACCGCCTTCGAAAACCGTCAGTTGTGCTGCGCCGCAGCATGCCCCATATCCGGATCAACGAATGATACAGACGCCCCCTCTAAAAGGGGCGCCCAAACCGAAGGAACCCGACATGACCGATATCTTTTCCACACTCCGCACTGCAGTTCGCAAACGCATCGCCTATGAGCAAACCTACAGCGAACTGGCACGTATGCCGCGGGACCTGGCACGCGACGTGAACCTTGACCCGCGTGAAGCGCGCAAGAACGCACACATCGCTGTTTACGGCTACTAGAGCCGGCAGCTACTGCGCCGCTTTGGAGCGATGCGGCGGGCCGAACTGCTTTTGCAGTGCGGCCTCGACCGCCGGCGTAACAAAAGGCCCAACATCGCCTCCAAGGCGCGCGATTTCTTTGACGAGTTTCGAAGCAATCGCCTGATGTTCCGCTTCTGCCATCAGAAACACCGTCTCTATCGCGTCATCGAGACGCCGGTTCATCCCGACCATCTGGAACTCGTACTCGAAGTCGGCCACGGCCCGCAGGCCCCGAATGATCACTCCCGCGCCGACATCCCGTGCGCAGTCGATCAACAGGTTCTCAAACGGGTGGGCTACGATCTCGATACCCGTTTGGCGCTCGATTGAAACGCATTCTGCACGCAACATGTTGACCCGCTCATCGAGCGAAAACAAAGGTCCCTTGTCGCGGTTAATGGCAACTCCGATCACAAGACGGTCCACCAACCGCGCCGCCCTGCGAATAATATCCAAATGACCAAGCGTTACCGGATCGAAGGTTCCGGGATAAAGACCAATACGCATTGGCGTCTCCTGTGCTGCGCCGGCAGAAAGCCCGAAGACCCGTCGGATATCAAGGAATTTCGCACCAGGCGTGGCGTTCCATCGCGGGCTCAAAAGCCCATGATCATTCCCTCAAGCGCTTCTTTCTCCATGCTGACTTCCTGAAGCCGGGCTTTTACTGCATCCCCCAAAGTGACAATGCCGACCATGGCGCCGCTTTCCAACACCGGCATATGCCGGAACCGGCCTTCCGTCATCTTACGCAGAACCGTATCAGCACTGTCGTCCAGAGTGCAGGTAACGGGGTTTGCAGTCATCATTGACCCCACAGTATCCCCCAGGCAGGTGGGCCCACGCCGCCCCACCTCTCGCACGATGTCGCGTTCGGACAGTACACCGTCCGCGCTTTTTCCGTCCGATGAGACGACCAGCGTCCCGATCCGCTTTTCTGACAGGATCTTTGCGGCCTCTGTGACGGTCGATCCCGGCGCAATCGTCACCACTCCTTCGGTCGCCTTGGCTTTCAGAATATGATGTACAAGCATAACTCCTCCCTTGCTCGCAGAACCAAAGCGTCGCGCCGGGGCGCCGCTTGTGTCAAGCGATCCGCTCCGCTTGGGCAAGTGTAGCTCGAAAAACCGCGCTGAACTCACTCGAAAATTGCTGCAGTCCTACGACTTTTTGGTCATCTGCATGCCGAACCAGATAGAAGCTGCGCCGAAGCGCAACCAAATCCGGCAGCACAAGTTGCAGGTCCGAAGCCACGGGCAAAGCGAAATCATGCACGACACCGAGGCCCGCTTGCGCGCGCAATAGGTTCAGTTGAACGGCCACGGAATTGGACGTCAGACGCGCAGGACCGAGACCAAGTTCAGCAAGATAGTCCAGCTCGCGATCAAAGATCATATCAGGGATATAGCCAACGATGCGATGCGCCTGCAGATCTTCAAGCCCCGCAACCGGGTGAGACGCCAGAAGCTCCCGATGTCCGGCGAGGTGCAGCGCGTAGTCGCTCAACTTCTGAACCGTCAAGCGGCCAGTTTCAGGCGGCGAAACCGTAATCGCCATGTCCGCTTCGCGCTTGGTCAGATTGACCACGCGAGGCAAGGCGACGATCTGTATTTCAAGATCAGGGTGCGTTTTCGCAAGGGCAGCACAAACCTGTGGCAACAGAAAATTAGCGCACCCGTCCGGTGCCCCAATCCGGATTGTACCGCGCAGCCCCTCTGAACCGGCCAAAGCCCCTGCGCCTGCGCGAACAGCGCGCTCGAGCGCTTCGGCATGGGGCAGCAGCCTCGCGCCAGCCTCGGTGATGTTGTAACCCATTGGAGATTTGGAAAAGAGCGGCTGGGCGCAGTCGGCCTCAAGTCGCGCGATGCGTCGTCCGACGGTTGCCGGATCCATCCGCAGTGTCCGTGCTGCCGGCGTCAGACCTTCCGCGCGGGCGACCGCCAGGAAGACACGCAAATCATCCCAGTTTCCGTCCATTGTGCCTCTTGCATTTTTGCAAAGCCTTTTTGGTATATTGCCTCTGTTCCGCGCAATTTTGCAACTCTATGGTGCGGTCATCTTTTGCACCAAGGGGGGAGAAGCCCATGGAAGAGCTCAGCCACTACATCGGCGGAAAGCGCACGTCCGGCAACTCTGGTCGCTTTGCCGACGTAATGAACCCGGCCACCGGGGAAGTTCAGGCGAAGGTGCCGCTTGCGTCACAGCAGGAACTCGACGCCGCCGTGGCTGCCGCAGCCGAAGCGCAGCCCGCCTGGGCCGCAACAAACCCGCAGCGGCGCGCCCGCGTTCTGATGGAATTTGTGCGTCTGCTGCATCGCGACATGGACAAACTGGCCGAAGCACTCAGCCGCGAGCATGGCAAAACCCTGCCCGATGCAAAGGGCGACGTGATCCGCGGGCTGGAAGTGGTGGAGTTCTGTATCGGCGCGCCGCACCTTCTTAAGGGCGAATACACCGACAGCGCTGGCCCCGGCATCGACATGTATTCGATGCGACAGGCGTTGGGCGTGGTCGCAGGCATTACGCCGTTTAACTTCCCCGCAATGATCCCGATGTGGAAGTTCGCCCCCGCCCTTGCCTGCGGTAACGCGTTTATTCTCAAACCGTCTGAGCGCGATCCGTCGGTCCCTCTCATGCTCGCGGAGCTTATGAGCGAGGCAGGCCTGCCGGATAATCTCCTCCAGGTCGCGAACGGCGACAAAGAAGCGGTCGATGCGATCCTCGATAATCCGACCATTCAGGCCGTGGGTTTTGTCGGTTCAACCCCGATTGCAGAGTACATTTACTCCCGTGGCTGCGCGAATGGCAAACGGGTTCAGTGCTTTGGTGGCGCCAAGAACCACATGATCATCATGCCGGATGCAGACATGGATCAGGCCGCCGATGCGCTTGTCGGCGCGGGCTACGGTGCGGCTGGCGAGCGCTGCATGGCAATCTCGGTGGCCGTGCCCGTGGGAGACGAGACTGCGGACCGGTTGATTGATAAGCTTGTGCCGCGCATCGAAGCGCTGAAAGTCGGGCCCTACACCGCCGGCGGTGACGTGGATTACGGCCCAGTGGTCACCGCAGCCGCCAAGGAGAATATCCAACGCCTTGTTCAGTCTGGCATAGATGCCGGCGCGAAACTTGTTGTCGATGGCCGCAACTTCAACCTGCAGGGATACGAGAACGGCTTTTTTGTTGGGCCACACCTGTTCGACAACGTGACCCGGGACATGGAAATCTATCAAAAAGAGATCTTCGGCCCGGTTCTGTCGACCGTTCGGGCGCAAAGCTACCAGGAAGCCCTGGGGCTGGCGATGGACCATGAATATGGCAATGGCACAGCGATCTTTACCCGGGATGGCGATACCGCGCGCGACTTCGCAAACCGGATCAATATCGGCATGGTCGGAGTAAATGTCCCGATCCCGGTACCGCTGGCTTACCACACTTTTGGAGGCTGGAAAAAATCGGGGTTCGGGGACCTGAACCAGCACGGACCGGATGCATTCAAGTTCTACACACGAACCAAAACGGTTACCGCCCGTTGGCCCTCGGGGATCAAGGAAGGTGGCGAGTTTACCATCCCGGTAATGCAATAAGACAAAGGGCGGCTCCGGGAGCCGCCCTTCTCAAGTGTGCTGAGTACATACTTGAAGTATTTTAGGCCTTCTTGCGGCGCTTCAGAGCCGCAAGACCGCCAACGCCCGCCAACAACAACCAACCTGCTGCTGGAAGCGGGACCACCGTCGCGTCAATCGACTTGACGCGAAAATTGTCGAAAAAGAAGAACTCCCCGCCATTCGCGAAATCAGCCCCGGTGTAAATGGCTGAAATCGTAAGGGATTCGCCGGTTTCTCCGTTAAAGATATACGGATTGTCTTTGCTGGCGGACGCAACTGTCGCGCCGTTCACCGAGATATCCCAGTCGTCGAACGCGCCGCCGAAAGCCCCGAGCGCGGTGAACGAGACCGAATCAAAGATCACCGTGGTCGCGAAGTTGAAGGTCAGGCTCTCCGAAATAAAGAACGCGGAGTCGAGCCCTTCGGTCAGGTCGGCACCACGATTGAAGCCGAGACCGTCACTGGTCTGTGTGAGCGTCGTTGTGCAGAAGGGCCCGCAGACGCTCGGCGTAAGATCGATGGTACCTGACAGACCGGTGCCATTGTCGAATGACCCGAAAGCTGTACCAACCCCGGAGACCTGTGCCCCGGTAAGATCAAGTGTTTGTACAGCAGCAGAAGCTGAACCGGCAGACAGAAATGCCGCTGCAGCCGCAACAGCCAGAAGATTTGTGAGTTTCATGCTTTCCTTAACTCAAAAAATGGTCACACGGAGGCGCGGAACGTACGCTGCGCACTGCCTTAAACCGTAGCTGAGTCGGACCCGGCTTTCACGCCTTTTTTGAAAAAATTCGTGCGACATATTCCTCGCATTTGAAAACACCGGACAAGCCTTTTAGAAAGCACGCTGAAATGCGCGACACTTGGCCTTGCGCGCCCCCTTTTCTAGACTGAGCTCATGACACCGCCCAGCTTCACACTTGGCATTGAAGAAGAGTACCTGCTTGTCGATCTCGACAACCTACAGCTTGCCGAAGCGCCGCAAAGACTGATGGACGCCTGCAAGGCGCGGCTTGCGGGTCAAGTCAGCCCAGAGTTTCTGCAGTGCCAGATTGAAATTGGGACAGGCGTATGCGCCACGATCGCCGAGGCGCGCGAGGACCTCCGCCGCCTGCGCGCGGTCGTGGCCGAGGAAGCGCGCCGATTTAACATGGCACCGATCGCAGTGTCCTGTCATCCATCTGCGGACTGGGCCAAACAGCATCATACCGACCGGGATCGCTACAACGCCCTTGAGAAAGACCTTGGCGGGGTCGCGCGGCGGTTGCTGATCTGTGGCATGCACACCCATATCGGGCTGGAGGATGACAGCCTGCGGATCGATCTGATGCCGCAGTTTTCCTACTTTCTCCCTCATCTTCTGGCGCTCTCGACCTCATCGCCGTTTTGGAAGGGTCAGGATACCGGCCTTGCGTCGTACAGGCTGACGGTATTCGACAACCTGCCCAGAACCGGCCTTCCGCCCAATTTCGCGTCCTGGCCGGAATACCAGCGGGCCACGCATATCCTGATCGATCTGGGACTCATCGAGGACACAACAAAAATCTGGTGGGACCTGCGTCCGTCCCACCGCTTCCCAACACTCGAGAGCCGCATCTGCGACGTGAGTCCGCGTATGGAGGACGCGCTGAGCCTTGCTGCCTTGGCGCAGGCATTGATGCGGATGCTCTGGCGGATGCGATCGGAAAACACCCGTTGGCGCATCTATGAGCGCTTCCTGATCGCTGAAAACCGCTGGCGGGCCCAACGCTACGGCGCCACCGGGGATCTGATCGACTTCGGAGCAGGCAAAGTGAAATCTATGACGGACCTGACGTGCGAACTCCAGGAGTTGATTGGTCAGGATGCCGAGGTGTTCGGAACTGCGCAGGAAATCGAACGTCTGTGCAGTATTGCGCGGGACGGCTCCAGCGCCGACAGGCAGCGCAGGGTCCGCGCGGACGCACTAGAGGCTGGCCAAGACGAGTCCGCCGCGATGGACGCTGTGGTCCGACATCTGATTGAAGAGTTTCATACCGATTTGTAACTGCAGGCTTGCAACCATCTCGCGGCTACCGTTAAGTGAACAAGTGTTCAATTCACGGTTGGAGGGGCCCATGGATTTCGCACTGACCGAGGAGCAGTCAGCCATCGAGGATATGGCGGTTGCTTTCGGCGCAGATCATATCGCGCCTCACGCGCTGGCTTGGGAAAAGTCCGGCACGATCCCGAAAGAGCTTTGGTCAGAGCTTGCCCAACTTGGGTTCGGAGGGCTCTACGTGTCCGAGGCGTCCGGTGGTTCCGGTCTGAGCCGGCTTGAGGCAACTTTGGTATTTGAGGCTCTTTCCCGTGCCTGCCCCTCTGTTGCGGCGTTTCTGTCGATCCACAATATGTGCGCCGCAATGCTCGATAAATTCGGCTCAGACGCGCTGAAGCAGAGATTTCTCGCGCGGGCCATCTCAATGGAGTGCTTCTTCAGCTATTGCCTGACCGAGCCAGGCTCCGGTTCGGACGCGGCAGCCCTGAAGACCCGCGCTGCGCGCACGAATGAGGGCTACGCATTGGATGGGACCAAGGCCTTTATCTCGGGCGGGGGGTATTCAGACGCCTATATCGTCATGGCCCGTACCGGAGATGATGGCCCCGGTGGCGTGAGCGCCGTCATCGTCGTAGACGGTGCCGAAGGGCTGAGTTTCGGAGGTCTGGAAGACAAGATGGGTTGGCGTGCGCAACCGACCCGCCAGGTGCAGTTCGATGCCTGCAAGATACCTGCCGAAAACCTTCTCGGTGAGGAAGGCCACGGCTTTCGATATGCCATGGAAGGGCTTGATGGAGGACGGCTGAACATCGCCGCGTGCTCCCTCGGCGCGGCGCAGGCCGCACTCAATCAGACGTTGGCATATATGGGAGAACGGAAGGCCTTTGGGAAATCGATTGACCAGTTTCAAGCGTTGCAGTTCAGGCTTGCCGATATGGAGATCGAGCTTCAGGCTGCGCGCGTCTTCCTCCGCCAGGCGGCATGGAAGCTCGACTCTGGCGCACCCGATGCCACCAAGCATTGCGCTATGGCGAAAAAATTTGTCACCGAAGCAGGCAGCCGGATTGTCGATCAGTGCCTTCAGTTGCACGGCGGCTACGGGTATCTGGTCGATTACGGGATCGAAAAACTGGTGCGCGACCTGCGCGTGCATCAGATCCTTGAGGGGACAAATGAAATCATGCGCCTGATCGTCAGCCGCCACATGCTTGCAGAGCGCGCCTGAGAATGGCCGACATCATTGTTCGACGCGAAGGCAAGGCAGGTTGTATTACGCTTAACCGGCCTGAAGCGCTGAACGCGCTGACCTACGATATGTGTCTTGAAATAAAGGCAGCGCTGGAAGATTGGCGCACAGACGCGGATATCGCGATCCTGATTTTCGATGCGACCGGGGATCGCGCGTTTTGCGCAGGTGGCGACATTGTGGAGATGTACGAAACCGGCAAGGCTGGCAATTTTGCCTATGGCCAGAAGTTTTGGGCAGATGAATACAGGATGAACGCGGCACTCGCGAAGTATCCTAAGCCAATTGTGAGTTTTCTACAGGGCTTCACCATGGGCGGTGGCGTGGGTGTCGGTTGCCATGCCTCCCACCGGATCGTGGGGGAGAGCAGCCAGATCGCCATGCCGGAATGCGGGATCGGCCTCGTGCCGGATGTCGGCGGTACAGCAATTCTGGCACGCGCCCCGGGTCGTCTGGGAGCCTATTTCGGGACCACGGGTGCGCGAATGGGGCCCGGCGATGCGATCCTGACCGGGTTCGGCGACACCTTTATACCGGAAGGCGTTTGGGCGGATCTCAAGACGGACCTGATTGAAAACGGAGATGCCGGGTCTGTGAAAGAGGCAGCCAACGCGCCTCCACCTGCCTCGATTGCAAAACACCAAAACGAAATTGATCGCTTGTTCGCTGGGGCCGACGCCGCGGCGATCCTGGACAGGCTTGAAACCGCGCAGACTCCGCTTGCTGAGACGTCGATGAAAGCCTTTCAACGTGCGGCGCCCTTGTCGGTAGCGGCCACCTTGCGGATGCTGAACACGCTCGGACCAGCCCCAAGTATCGAGGATGCGCTGCGGCAGGAATACCGTTTCACCGCGCGCGCAGCCGAAAAAGCAGACTTCATTGAGGGCATACGCGCGCAGATCATCGATAAGGATCGCAACCCGCAGTGGCGCCACGCGTCGGTGCGCGAAGTGAGCGCGGCAGACATCACCGGTATTCTGGCACCACTGGGGCCGAACGAACTGACATTTGGGGGAGAGGACAAATGAAGATCGGATTTATTGGTCTCGGGAACATGGGCGCGCCCATGGCCGCGAACCTCGCAAAGGCCGGACATACGGTTTTGGGGTTTGATACGGCAGCGCCCTGCCCCGCCGGCGTCACAGCGGCCGAAAACGCTGGTGCTGCGGCACAGGGCGCCGAGATTGTGATCACCATGCTTCCAAACGGCGCGATCCTGCGTGCGGTTGCAGACGAGGTTGTGCCCGCAATGGCGCAAGGCGCGATTTTACTCGACTGCTCGACAGTCGATGTTGAAAGTGCGCGCGCGGTTGCGGCGCACGCCAGCGATGCAGGGCTTGGGTTTCTTGATGCGCCGGTCTCGGGTGGCACCGGAGGCGCAACGGCGGGAACGCTCACCTTTATGGTTGGCGGCACGGAGGATGCGTTTGCAACAGCCAAGCCGGTCTTTGAAATCATGGGCCAGAAGGCCGTTCATTGCGGGGCTGCAGGCAACGGACAGGCTGCAAAGATCTGTAATAATATGATCCTCGGCGTCACCATGATTGCCACCTGCGAGGCCTTTGCGCTGGCGGATAAACTGGGCCTCTCGCGGGATGCGATGTTTGACGTGGTCTCGACATCGTCAGGTTACAGCTGGTCGATGAACGCCTATTGCCCCGCGCCCGGCATTGGACCGCATAGCCCGGCCGACAATGACTATCAGCCCGGTTTCGCGGCGGGCCTGATGCTGAAAGACTTGCGCCTTAGCCAGCAAGCGGCCGAAGCCGTCGATGCTGACACCCCAATGGGCGCCAGCGCCACGGCACTTTATGAGGAATTTGCGGAAACCGAGGGACAGGCCGAAAAAGACTTCTCGGCGATGCTGCCGCGGTTCGAAAGGCGTAGCCGGGCCAGCTGACACAAAAGAAGCGGCGTTGCCCAGTCGGCATATGGCGCGCAGCCTCGGCTTGCTCGAAAGATCAGTACGTCCTAGCGGCCTTCGAAATGAGGAGGCCGTTTTTCAAGGAACGCCAAAACGCCTTCCTTAAAGTCGCGGGTCTGACCGCACCTGCCTTGCAACTTTGCTTCGAGTGCGAGTTGAGAGTCCAAGTCGTTGTTGTAGCTTTCGCGCAGGGCCCGTTTGACCCCGCCATAGGCTGCTGTGGGCCCAGCCGCCAGCTGTGCCGCGCGCGCCTTCCATGTCTCAGCGAAGTGTTCATCCGAGACAGCCTGCCAGATCATGCCCCAGTCATCGGCCTGCCGGGCAGAGATCGGTTCGGCAAAAAGCGCAGCCCCCATTGCCTTTGCAAACCCCATCTGGCGCGGAAGCCAATAGGTGCCGCCCGCATCAGGCAGAAGACCTATCCTGGTAAACGCCTGAAGAAAAACAGCACTTTCGGTCGCAATCACAACATCTGACGCGAGAGCAAGGTTTGCGCCGGCCCCTGCCGCTGCGCCGTTCACAGCTGAGATCGTCGGTATCGGGCAGTCGAAAATCGCGCGCAGCATTGGTTCATACTCGTCGCGCAGGGTCCGTTCCAGATCGAGGTTGTCGGCATTGGCACGGTCACCAAGGTCCTGGCCGGAACAAAAGGCGCGACCTGCACCGATCAGTACCGCGACCCTTGCCTCCCGCCCTGCCCGCCGGAGCGCGTCGAGCAGCTCGGCCCGCATCTGCGCGTTCAGCGCATTCATCAGGTCCGGCCGGTTCAGCGTTATGATGGCCTGTCCTTCGGTAACTTCGTAAATGATGGTCTGATAGTCCATCCCGCACCGCTCCTGCTGTTGGTCTTCTGAAACTCTTAGCAGGTTAATACACCGTGTTAAGGGAGACGCAGGGTCATTTTTTTCATCCAGCGAAGCCAAAAGATAATTCGGGCGCCCGAAATCGCGCGACCTGGGGAGAGACCAACTACAAGCGAGCAGTGGCTCTCTTCGGCCCGGCGGTCAGACGCTGCCGAAGCCCCCTTTCAGGGCGTATGCGACAAGGGCCAGAACAAACGCGCCAAGGATCAGCCGAACAAGCCACTTCAGCGAGTCCTCAATGGAATTCAGCCGGTTTTCGACATTGATGCGATGCACTTCTTCAACCGCATTGCGGGTTTCGACCACAATCAGGCGCGCCTCAATCGCGCGTTGCCACTCTTCGGTCATCGACCGGTCCTCCAGTCATCAAGCGCCGCATTCGGCGCGACTGGATTTGCAGCACCTGCGTTCGTGCGCTTCTCAGCCACGCGGCGTTCGCGAAACCCTTCGGCCCGATGATAGCTTTGCAACAGACTATTCTGAAATTCCTGGCTTTTTGTTTGATGGCGAGCGCCAAAATAAAATGACACAATCGCACCAAGCAACCACCACATCGGCTCAGGCACGAGAGACAGACCGGCCATACGGTCGGCAAACCAGACCGGGTCCATCATCGCCAGTACGAAGAGACCCAGTGTGCCGAAAGCAAGTGCCGGGCGGGGCAAACGGTTCAGACCGTTGATCACCCGGTCAAACAGAGACAGACCTGCGTATTGAAACTCTCCGCCGAATTGTGACAGAGCGCCCCGGGTGAGTTCATGATGGCGTTCGGCACGGGCTTCGGCGTTTTCTCGAAAAATCTCTAATGTGTCTTTTGCACCGGCCCCAAAGACTAAGTCCATCAAGCGCTGAATCAATCCCATGCCGCTGTCCGGGCGCGATGCTCGGCCTCCGTCAGATGATAGCGGGATGAAATGAACTCTTCAGCACGACGGATCCAACCACCTTTTCCGCCGTCCCGACGCCGCGCGAACTTTCGCGACGCTGGCCGACCATCCGCCAAAGCATAGTAGTAATTGCGTCGCGCGATGCCGTAGGCGTCCGTCAGGTGATCAGGGGCCCTTGCTTGCCCCTTCTGCGCAGAGGCAATCGTCTGTGGCCCGATAACGCCGTCCACGGCCAGATCGAACCCCATCTCGTTCAAAAGGCGTTGGAGTATTCTTACCGCGTTGCTGCCCGCATTCACATACATGTCAAAAACGCTTGGCTGCAAACCATCTGGCAGGGAGGCCAGACGGGGCGCATGAAAGTAGTGGCGCAGAAAGAGTGCGATCGCGTCAGCGCGGCTTACGGCATGAACGTCAGCAACGGTGATCTTGTCATCGCCGTCCAAATCCAGCCCGAGACGCCTGAGTGTCTTCAGTGTCACGCCAAACTTGGTGGCACCGCCTGGATCATCCGGGTCGTCCACAAAGCCGCCTTCGCGGGCGACGATTTCTCGTGCAAGATCATGTACGGAGCGCACGGGGCACCCTTTCCGCATAGTTAAACATGCAGAAAGAGTGCGGAAACCATATTAAGAAAACGGCAGCCCACCGTGCGCTGCCCGTTGCCTGATCAAGACTCGCTGCCGACGCCGCTATGACCGGCGTCGGGATTATCCGGATCACGATAGACGCCCTGTTCTTTCAGAGCATCTACAACCTCTTTCGGCATATAGGTCTCGTCATGGCGCGCCAGAACCTCGGTGGCCACAAAGATGCCATCGCGCATCGAGCCAGTGGCGACCGTGCCTTCATTTTCTCCAAACAAATCAGGCAAAACGCCAGTGTAGCTCACCGGAATAGAAGCGCCACCATCTGTCACCATGAACGTGATCGTCTCGGATTCACCCCGGACCAAAGTGCCCTCTTCAACCAGCCCCCCAATGCGGAACACCTCGGTCTCCGGAGGCATGGATTCCGCCACCTGGCTTGGCGACCGAAAGAAGTTGATCCCATCCCGCATTGCATAGCCGATCAACGCTGTCGCCGCTGCAAGGCAGACGAGCGCCGCGCCAATGACTTGAATCCTGCGCTTCTTCTTCAGCCCGCGCATTGCGCTTCTCCGATCAAATCTTGCACGCAGATCATGGGAATACAGGGGCCAGCATTAATCCCGTCGTCTCCTCAATACCTAACATCAGGTTGGCGTTCTGCAACGCCTGGCCAGAGCTGCCTTTGGTGAGATTGTCGAGCGCAGCAATCACAATCGCACGGCCATCGATCCGATCGCGCACAACACCAATATGCACAAAGTTAGAGCCCCGGACATGCCGGGTAGACGGATGCTCGCCTTCCGGCAAAACATGAATAAATGCCTCATCCTCATAGGCGTCCGCCAGGGCATCATAGATCTCACCTGCTTCACCCTGAACATAAACTGTGGCAAGTATACCTCTGTTTGCAGGCAATAAATGCGGCGTGAATTGCACTTGTACAGGCCGACCTGCAATAGCGGAGAATTCCTGATCGAACTCCCCGAGATGTCTGTGCGTCCCGCCTGCCGCATAAGCGTGTCCGCCTTCTGACAATTCGGCATGTAGCAGGTTCTCTTTCAAGGACCGCCCTGCGCCCGACACGCCGGTTTTGAGATCTATGATGATCTGGTCCAGATCGATAACACCTGCCGCGATCAAAGGCCGCAGAGCATACTGACCTGTCGCCGCATTGCACCCGGTGCCAGCGACCAAGCGCGCGTCGCGGATCTCCTCTCGATAGAACTCCGTCAGCCCATAGACTGCGTCTTTCTGAAGATCGGGCGCATCATGGCTGCCGCCATACCACTTGGTGTATTCGCTGGCGTCCCGCAACCGGAAGTCGGCGGACAAATCAACCACCTTTAAACTGCGCGGCAGATTGGCAATGACCGCCTGGCTGGTTGCATGCGGCAAGGCGCAGAACACCAGATCAACGGCGCTCAGGTCGAGCTCATCTATTTTTTGCAGAACCGGCAAATCAAGATGGCGCAAATGCGGGAATACACTGGCCATGCTCTGTCCGGCTTTTCGGTCAGCAGACAGGGCAGTAATGCGGATTTGCGGATGGGTTGCGATAAGACGCACCAATTCTGCGCCGGTATAGCCAGAGGCCCCGAGAATGGCGACATTATACATAAGATTTACCTTCTAGTGACTTGATAGATCGACTTATTCTACGTCCGCTTCGCGGAACTCGATCTTTCGTCGCAGAAACTGTGTGGCCTTGTTAGATACAGATTTCGGATCGCCAGTTGTCAGAAATGCCGGTTCTGCTCCCAGGCCCAGCATATCCGGATGCCGTTGCAGATAGTCCTCGAGGCTGGCCGCCACAAGGTTTGCCTGGCTGAAGACCTTTACATCTGACCCAAGCGCGTCCTGAAACACATCCTCCATAAGGGGGTAATGAGTGCAGCCAAGGATGGCGGCTTCGGGATGCGGCATTCGCCGCTTGAGCGCCTCCACATGAGACCGTACCAGCGCTTCGGCGAGGATCATGTCCCCGTCTTCGATCGCATCGACAACGCCCCCACAGGGCTGCGCTTCCACATCAACACCAATTGCCCGAAACGCCAATTCACGTTGAAAGGCGCGGCTTGAAACGGTTGCAGGGGTCGCAAAGAGCGCAACGTGCTTGGTTTCGACTTCGCGGGGGGGAGAGTTGTCGCCCCATTGCCGTTCTGTCAGCGCTTCGATCAGCGGCACGAAAACGCCCAATACCCGCTTTTCCGGCGGGATCCAGCTTTCCTGCATCCGCTTCAGCGCCGCTGCTGAGGCCGTGTTGCAGGCCAGAATGACCAGATCGCAACCTTCATCCCATAAACGCTCTACCGCTGCAGTGGTAAGCGCATAAACATCGTCGGCATCGCGCACGCCGTATGGCGTATGCTTGTTGTCGCCAAAATAGACGAAAGGCACCTCAGGCAGACGCTTGGACACGGCATCAAGTACGGTCAATCCGCCCAACCCACTATCGAAAACGCCAACTGCCATCAGGATTTATGCTTCTGTTCGAATTCATAGCCGTAGCCGTAATCGGGCAAAGGCCGTGGTGACAAGCGATAGGTCGCCTCGCGCAGAAAGTCCATCATCGCTTTGGGATCGCCGACATAAGGGTCCAGTTCAGAGCGCTGGATAGGAGCGCCGATCACGACAGGCACCGGCTCTCCCACTTTCGATTTGAACTCCTTGATCAGGAGCGCCATGCGCAAGGTCGCATGCACGTGGCTCGCGATCTGGAACAGCCGCGAGTTGTGCCCCTCGAAGAAGACAGGAACGATGGTCGCTTGGCTTTTGGCAATCATCCGCGCGGTGAAACTTCTCCAGCCCGGATCCATCGGATAGCCAAAAGGCCGCGCGGCGGTGCTGACGGTTCCACCCGGGAAAATCCCGATGGCTCCGCCCTCACCAAGAAACCGCAGTGACTCGCGGCGTGTGGCGACGTTCAGGGCAACGGCGTCTTTGTCTCCTTCGAAAGAAACCGGAAGGATGATCTTCTCCAGATCCTTCGCCTTGCGAAACACCTGATTGGCCAGAATTCTGTACTCGTCGCGCCGATGGCTCAGGATTTTTCCTATCATCAGACCGTCGAGAATTCCAAAAGGGTGGTTTGCGATCACGATCAGCGGGCCGTCGACGGGAATGTTGTCCAAGGCTCCGCCGGTGACATCCAGGCTCAGACCATACCGGTCTGCCATCACATCCCAGAAGTTGCGGCCCTTCGCGACCTCGACCTCATAGCCGGCAGCCTGTCTGATCAGCCGCATACGCCCGGTAACGTTCTCCGTTACCCGGATCAGGGCGCGTCCCGCGCGGGAGCGCGCTGAGGACGCGTAGCTGATATCGCGTGCGACACCGCTCTTGGTCTGCATGCAGACGATCTCCAATGACCTTCAGGGGGAACTAGCGCATCTAGGTCTCGGGTTCCAAGCCTATTCCGCTGCCTGAGCCAAAGCCCCGGGTCTCGTGCGGAATGCTTGCCACATCTCTTCGCGACGCGTGTACATTGTTTCCACGGATGCGGCCTTCACTGGACCGAAGCCCCGTACCATGTCTGGCCATGCCAGGAGCGCGGCGGCGCTTTCGCTGCGATCAGGCGTCAGATCCTGAAGCACGCGCGCCACATCATCTTCATAGAGCTTGATCAGCTGACGCTCGATCTTGCGCTCCCCGGTATACCCGAAAGGATCAAAGGGTGTCCCGCGCAAAACCTTCAGTTTCGATAATGGCCCATAAAGCCGCTCGATACCCATCCCAAAAGGTCTTTTTTGCGGACGCCCATCCGGGCCAACTCTGGAAAAGAGCGGCGGCGCCAGATGATAGGTCAGCTTCAACTCGCCGTCGAACTCAGCACGCGCTTGTTCTGCAGTTTTGCGCAACAGGCGTGCGACCTCGTATTCGTCCTTGTACGCCAAAACTCTGAAGTAATTTTTGGCGACAACCTCGCGCAACTCGGGATCTGCCACGCCTTCAACGAGTGCGCGATAGCGTCTGGCCAGTCTGCGCGATTGGTAGGCGACCAGGTGGTTTTCGCGAAAAGAAATCATCTCTTCGAGCGTTTTGGGCTTCTTGGCAAGTGTCGCGCTACTTGCGCGCCGTGCAGCTTCGGGATGGATGACAGCCCACCTGCCGAACTGAAACGCCTCTTTATTGCGTTCCGGCGCGGCGCCGTTGAGCTCGATCGCGCGCCGGATCGCGTCCTCAGAGATCGGGATCAATCCGCGCTGCCAAGCCGCGCCGAACACCATCATGTTGGAGAAGATCGAGTCGCCCATAAGAGCCCGCGACAACTCGGTCGCATCAAACAGATCTAATCCTGCACCAACGCGGGCTTGAAGCGCGACCTCCAGATCATTGCCAGGTATCCGAAAATTTCTATCGCGGGCAAAGTCTCCGGTAATAATCTCATGGCTATTGATGACCGCCCCGGTGCGCCCCTGCGTCATAAGACCAAGTGTTTTTGCGCCTGCACTGACGACGAGATCTCCGCCGATCACGGTATCGGCCTCTCCAACCGAAACACGGATTGCGCTGATATCTTCGGCCCGGTCCGCAAGCCGGCAATGGATATGGACCGCGCCGCCTTTCTGCGCGAGCCCCGCCATTTCGATCATAGCGGCAGCTTTACCGTCCAGATGCGCCGCCATGGTCAGGATCGCGCCGACGGTTACCACGCCGGTGCCACCGACCCCGGTGATCACCACATTTCGCGTGCCCTTGATCGCGGCGAAACGGGGTTGAGGGAGGTTTGGCAGATCAATCTGAGCGGTTGCCGCCTTTCGCAGAGAAGCGCCCTTTACCGTCACAAAGGATGGACAAAACCCATTCAGGCACGAGAAGTCCTTATTGCAGGAAGACTGGTCAACCGCGCGCTTTCTGCCCAGCTCGGTCTCCACCGGAACCAATGACACACAATTCGATTGCACCCCGCAATCTCCACAACCTTCGCAAACGTCTGTGTTGATAAACACCCGCTTGTCCGGATCCGGGAAAGACCCCCGTTTTCGCCGGCGGCGTTTTTCGGCAGCGCAGGTCTGGATGTAGAGAATTACCGACACCCCCTGAACCTTTTCCAAGGCTTGCTGAACCTCCATGAGGCTGGTGCGCTCGCTTCGGGGCAAGTCCGACGGAAACGATGAAAAATCAATCTCTTCCTTCTCGTCGTAGACAAGATGTATATGCTCGATTCCGATCCCTTTCAGTTCCCACGCGATGCGGTCCGCGGTCAGGTCCCCGTCGTTCTTCTGTCCACCGGTCATGGCAACAGCATCATTGAAAAGGATCTTGTAGGTGATGTTAGCGCCGGACTGATGCGCGGCGCGGATCGCCTGAATTCCGGAATGATTGTAGGTGCCGTCGCCGAGGTTCTGAAAAACGTGCGGACGGGTCGAGAACTTACCTTCTCCGATCCAGTTGGCGCCCTCACCCCCCATATGCGTAAATCCGGCCGTATCCCGGTCCATCCAGAGCGCCATGTAGTGACACCCTATGCCAGCAAAGGCATGCGCGCCGTCGGGCACTTTGGTAGAGGTATTGTGAGGGCAGCCCGAACAGAAGTATGGAGTGCGCTTGGCGATTTCAGGCGCATTGTCCGCACGTCGGGCGTCGTGAAGGCGGGCAAGGGCCTCCCTTAGCTCCTCTGAATCCCGACCTTCTTCGATCAGGATGTTCCCGATCTTCTCGGCGATCATAACCGGATCAAGAGCCCCCCAGGCCGGAAACACCATGTCTCCACGGTCATTTGAACCGCCAACGACGCGACGTCCCTGGCGATTGTTAAAGATGGCCTCCTTAACCTGCACCTCGAGCAGCTTTCGCTTTTCTTCGACCACGACGACCAGATCAAGGCCGTCCGCCCAGGCGTTGAAACCGTTTGTGTCCAGCGGCCAGGTCATGCCCACCTTGTATGTGGTCACGCCAAGGCGATCCGCAGCCGCTTCATCGAGTCCCAGAAGTTCAAGCGCGTGGGTCAGGTCCAGCCAGTTCTTACCCGCTGCCAGAAACCCGATCTTGGCGCCGGGCTTTCCCCAAACACGCCTGTCTATTTTATTTGCGTTTCCAAATGCTTCAGCTGCATATCGCTTGTAACGGATGAGGCGCTCTTCCTGCGGCGTCCAGTGATCCACCAAACGAATATTTAGCCCTCCTTCGGGCATCTCGAACGCTGGCGTGAAAAACCGCATGCGATCCGGGTGACCATCAACGACCGCGGTGGCCTCCACGGTGTCTTTCATGGCCTTCAATCCGACCCAAACTCCCGCAAACCGGCTCAGAGCCCAGCCAAACAGACCATAGTCCAGTATTTCCTGAACCCCCGCAGGCGATAAAACCGGCATGTAGGCGTCGAGCAATGCAGTGTCCGACTGGTGACAGGTTGTGGAGCTTTCACCGGTGTGATCATCCCCCATGACGAACAGCACACCCCCGTGGGACGATGTACCTGCAAGATTGGCATGCTTCATGACATCGCCGGTCCGGTCGACGCCGGGGCCCTTGCCGTACCAAAGCCCGTAGACACCGTCATGGCGGCCCTCGCCGCGCAATTCTGCCTGCTGCGTACCCCAGAGCGCAGTGGCCGCTAGGTCTTCATTCAGCCCCGGCTCGAACGTTACCTGAGCGCGTTTCAGCAGATCCTGTGCCCGGCTCATCTGCATATCCACAGCGCCCAGGGGCGACCCACGATAACCAGTGACATAGCCTGCTGTGTTCAGGCCCGCTGCTCTGTCGCGCGCCGCTTGCATCAGGCAAAGTCGGACCAGCGCCTGCGTGCCGTTCAAAAGAACCGGCGTTTTGGACAAATCAAACCGGTCGCTGAGTGAGATGTTCTGCAAACTCACGCCACACCTCCCGAGCTTGGATGAGCAAATTCAGTTTAGGTCAAAAATCCTGACCTACAAAATCATTTTATTGTAACCGACTTGATTGCGTGATGGCCCCTGATAGCAGTAACTACATGTCGTAATACATGGGTTCAGGGACACGATCTGACTATGGACTGGGACAAATTGCGAATCTTTCACGCTGTGGCCGATGCAGGCAGCCTGACCCATGCCGGTGACTCGCTGCACCTGAGCCAATCTGCCGTAAGCCGGCAAATTCGCGCGCTGGAGGAAAGCCTCAACACAACCCTTTTTCATCGCCACGCACGCGGTCTGATACTCACCGAACAGGGTGAGCTGCTCTTTGATGCCACCAGCTCGATGTCTAAACGTCTTGATGCTGCATCGGCTCGGATCAGAGACAGCGAAGAAGAAGTCTTCGGGCAACTGCGCGTGACAACGACCATCGGATTTGGGTCGCTCTGGCTGGCTCCGCGCCTTTCGGCTCTGTACGAGAAATATCCCGATCTCAACGTCGACCTGATGCTTGAGGAACGCGTCTTGGACCTGCCAATGAGAGAGGCCGACGTCGCCATCCGAATGAAGGAGCCAAGTCAGGCAGACCTGATCCGTAAGAAGCTGATGACCATCCGGATGCGGCTCTACGCTTCGCCAAGCTATCTCGCCCAGAACGGCACACCGGACTCACCTTCGGAGCTCAACCAGCACCGGGTGATTTGCCAGAATTCAGACAGTGCTCAAGTCTCCGCAGGGCAACTGCTTGTTCAGGAGATTTTCAGCCATGAAGTCACCCATTCCCTTATGGTGAACAACTATTTCGGGGTTCTTCAGGCGGTTATCTCCGATCTGGGGATCGGAGTTCTCCCGGATTATCTTACACACGACTTTCCCAATCTTGTGCAGGTATTGCCCGATCTTGAGTCGAACGATGTGCCGGTTTTTCTCGCCTATCCTGAAGAATTGCGCCACTCGCGCCGCATTGAAGCATTCCGCGACTTTGTCAGCGACGAGGTGATTGCCTATCGGCGCGCCCGGCGCAACGAAGTCGCTTGAGGCATGCGCCTACCGCATAACGGGAATGCGGGCGAAAAGTGTTTTTCTTTCTTGAACGATTCTTAGGCACGGACTACCTCAAATGCATAACGAAGCAGCGATGCTTCTTTATACCTCCCTGTTGGACTTCGGCCGAGCTTCGTCTCGGCCATTTTTTTTGGCCGAACGTCCGCCAAGATGCTGATTAGGCTTTTCAGATCAGGCCGCGTCGGTCTCTTCAGCCATCTGGCGCGTCCATAGTGACGCGTAGCGGCCCGATTTTGCGAGCAGTTCGGCGTGCGTTCCCTGCTCTGCAATCCGTCCCGTTTCAAGAACAACAATCAGATCCGCATCCGCGATGGTGGACAGACGGTGCGCAATAGTGATCACCGTTCGCCCCTGCCCCATATCACGCAGGCTGTCCTGAATGTCTTTTTCTGTCTCGGTGTCGAGCGCCGAGGTTGCCTCGTCCAGCAGAAGGATTGGCGGGTCTTTCAGCAGCGTGCGGGCAATTCCTACGCGCTGTTTCTCACCACCGGATAACTTCAGCCCGCGCTCGCCCACCTGGGTGTCGTAGCCATCCGGAAGGCCCGTGATGAAGTCATGGATTTTGGCGGCTTTGGCAGCAGCCTCAACCTCGCCCCAGGTGGCTTCGGGTCGACCGTAGGCGATGTTGTAGCGGATCGAGTCATTGAACAAGACTGTGTCCTGCGGCACCACACCGATCTGCGCGTGAAGGCTGTCCTGGGTGACGTCACGCACATCCTGCCCATCGATCTTCAAGGCTCCGGATGACACATCGTAAAACCGGAAGAGCAGCCGACCAATGGTCGACTTTCCAGAGCCTGACGGCCCGACAATTGCCACCCTTTGACCCGGAGCGACCCTCAGGCTGATGCCATTCAGAATTGGCCGGCTTTGATCGTACCCGAAATACACGTCTTCAAGGACCACTTCGCCCCCTGCTACCGCAATGGGCAATGCACCTGGCTTGTCGCTGACCTCGGACGGTTGATCCAGAAGATCGAACATATCGCCCATATCGATCAAAGCCTGGCGGATTTCACGATAAACCGTTCCAAGAAAGTTCAGCGGCTGGGTGATCTGCAGCATGTATGCATTGACCATCACGAAATCGCCTACGGTCAGGGTGCCGTTCTGGACGCCAAGCGCGGCCATGACCATGACACCCACAAGACCAGCGGTAATAATTATCGCCTGCCCAAAGTTCAGAAACCCCAGCGAGTAAGAGGTGCGCAGCGCTGCCTGTGCATACTGCTCCATCGAACTGTCATAGCGTGCGGCCTCACGGCCTTCGGCGCCAAAATACTTGACCGTCTCGAAGTTTAGCAGGCTGTCTATCGCTTTCTGATTGGCGTCCGTATCCTGCTTGTTCATCTCGCGCCGGATACGCACTCTCCATTCGGTGACCTTGAAAGTGAACGCCACATAAACCGCTATCGTGACGGCCACGACCAGAAGGTAGGACACGTCAAAATACAACGTCAGAATGACTGCGATCATCCCAAGTTCAAGTATCAAGGGGCCTATGGAAAACAGCAGGAACCGAAGCAGAAATTCGACCCCTTTCACGCCGCGCTCGATGATCCGGCTCAAACCACCGGTTTTGCGGGTGATGTGGTAGCGCATGGAGAGCCGGTGGATATGGGTAAAGGTCTCCAACGCAAGCGCCCGCAAGGCTTGCTGGCCGACCTTCGCGAATATCATGTCGCGCAGCTGTTGAAATCCGATCGACATCAAACGTGCAGCACCATACGCCACGGTCAGTCCGACAGCGCCGATCGCCAGAAGCGTTGCCTCGTCTGCGTCTCCGGACAATGCGTCAACGGCAGTCTTGTAGAGAAACGGGGTCCCGACGGCGACCAGCTTGGCCAGAAACAACGCGGCAAGCGACAGAACAACCCTGCGCTTTACCCAAGGTTTGTCCGAGGGCCAAAGATAGGGTGCAACCTTGCGGATAACGCGTATGCCGCTTTCGCGGGCTTCGGCATCGGTCGGAGCGGTTTTGCTTGCCGGGGCACGGCGTGGCGGGGTTTGCATTACCGGAGTCTAGAATCTCAGACAGAAAGAGACCAGCACATCACTGCTGCGGCACAGAAAACACCTGGCCTGGGTAAATCAGGTCCGGATCGCGAATTTGAGCTTTGTTCGCCTCAAAAACACGAACGTACTGGACCCCGTCCCCATAGTTTTCACGCGCAATCGCCCAAAGGGTGAAGCCAGGCTGCACAGTCACAATCCCGGCCGCCGCGCGCATGGGGCTTTCATTCCCGAGGATATCGGTTTCGTCGATCCCGACCTCGGCTTCTGCCACCTGCGTCGCGGCCGCGATTGCGCGCGGCCGCGTTACCCGCTCAAAAGGGGTCTCAAAGCGCGAGACAACCCGCCCGTTCTCACCGGTCTCGTCGGCACGCAGCGTGTAAACCCCAGCTTCGATCCCGGTGACGCGGCTACGCCACTCGCCTGTCGCGGCAACTGTCTCGGTTTGCGCGAGAATATTATCAAGATAGAGGCGGATGAAATTGCCAGGTTGAGCACGCCCGACAAGGATTACCTCCCCCTCCTCATCATAGGAGATTGTGTCTATCACAACATTGGGCGTGTCCGGCGCATCCGGTCGCGCAGGCGCAACAGAGGGACTTTGCGGAACAGCCCCATCGGGCGCCACAATGACGACCTGGGGCGTTGCATCCGGGCCAGGCAATGCCGCGATCTGCGTATCCTGCACAGGAACGGGTGCATCTGGTGTCTCGGCGACCGTCGGCGCTTCGGTTGCTATGGGCGCTGCCTGTTCTCCGGCCGCCGGTTGATCCTCAGCTCTGCTCGGTTCCACTGGCGCGCCTGGCGGTTCCAGTGCTGCAATCTCAACATTTTCTTCCGTGTCGACAGCGCCGAAGGGGGCAACCAGCGCGGTCTGCTCTGACACAACTGGGGCTTCACCTTCACGAACGCTTTCCAGTGTCAGGGTGCGTGGGTCTTCCGAAGGGTCCAGCGACACCAACGCAACGAATGCACCGCTTGCGTCTGCTGAAGTTTCCGCGACAGAGACACCGTCAAGCAGAATGCGAACCATACCACCGGCTTCCGCGCGACCAGCGATAACCGCATCCCCGCTCTCCTCGACCCGAACCACTTCAAAAATAGGGGCAACGTCCTCGTCGGCGGGTGCCACAAGCGTTGGGGTCTGTGGTTCTTCTTCCAACGGGGCATTGTCGGTTTCCGCAACAGCATCGCCGGATTGTGGTGTCGTATCCCGCGCACTCGCCACCGCTTCTGGCGCATCGGCAGGGCGCTCAGGCGCTGGTTCGGACACTTCCCGCGCTTCAGACGTCTCTACGCGCTCTGCCTGAGGGTCAGTCGTGGTTTGTGCTTGCTCCACCTCGTCTCCCGGCGCTGTCTGTTCGGGTTCGACAGGCTGGGGCGCAACAACCGGCGCGACTGGGGTATTGTCGGCGCTTTCCTCTGCTAGCACAGGCTCTTCCACCGGGGCGCCGGCATCGGTGGCAAGGGCGTCCTGAGCGTCGCGCGCCTGCTGGCTCCACCAGCCATACGCAAACGCCGCGACAACGGCCAAACCGACGCCCGCTCCGATGGCAACGTTCCGTGACGCTCCGGACTGCTCCGAGTAAAACGCCCTTATGGACATAACCGACATCCCCAATCTTTTTTCCCGCACAGCTTTGCATGCGCTTGGGCTACCTTATCTAGCCTATTACAAGGGGAAAAGACCTAACCGACTCAGCCTGCTAGGTGCTCTATGGCTTCAATTTGTGTGTATTGCGGCTCCCGTTTTGGGGCAGACCCAGCCTACAGGACCGATGCGGAACGGCTCGGGACCTGGATCGCGCAGAACGGCCATCAACTGGTCTATGGCGCGGGCGATGTCGGCTTGATGGGCGCTGTGGCTAATGCCACGCAGGCCGCAAGCGGCGCGACATTCGGCGTGATACCGGTGCATTTGCTCGAACGCGAAATTGGCAAACGGGATTTATCGAGCTTCGTGGTCACAGAAACGATGCACGAGCGAAAGAAGGTCATGTTCATGAATTCTGACGCGATCGTCGTGCTGCCCGGAGGCGCAGGATCATTGGATGAGTTTTTTGAGGTCCTGACCTGGCGTCAGCTCGGGCTCCATGAAAAGCCGATTTTTCTATTAAATACGAATGGGTACTGGGCACCGCTTGATGCTCTGCTGAAACATATCGTCGACAGCGAGTTCGCAGATGCATCGCTTTTGTCATTCTATGAGGCGGTGCCGGCCTATGACGCTCTCATTGAACGCCTCACCACGATCTTTGCGAACAAACCCTCCTAACTGCTGAGTGCAGCCGCTTCGCGCGCAAGCGCTTCGATCCCGGCCCAGTCGCCGGCTTCCATCATTGCCTTCGGCGCAACCCAGGAGCCGCCCACGCACAGCGTGTTCGACAGGCCCAGATACCCGGGCGCATTAGCCAGACTTACGCCCCCCGTGGGGCAGAAAGACACTTGGGGCAAAGGCGCACCAATAGACTTGAGCGCTTTTGCACCTCCGGAGGCTTCGGCCGGAAAAAACTTCTGAACCGTGTATCCACGCTCCAGCAGGTCCATGACTTCTGTTGCGGTGGCTGCCCCGGGCAACAGTGGCAGCGCCGCCTGCTCGCAGGCCGCCAGCAGTGTTCCTGTCGCGCCCGGAGAGACCCCGAATTGCGCCCCTGCTTCCTTGGCGGCTTCTACATCCGCTGGCGTCAGCAGCGTTCCCGCGCCCACGACGCCACCCGGAACAGCGGCCATCTGCCGGATCGCCTCGATGGCAACGGGTGTGCGCAAGGTGACCTCCAATGCCGGAAGACCTCCGGCAACCAGCGCTTCAGCCAAAGGACGCGCGTGGTCCAGATCTTCAATGACGAGCACTGGCACCACCGGTGCCAGACCGCAGATGTCTCGTGCCTTGGCGCTTGCCTGCGCTGGTGTCATGGGCGTGCTCCTTTAAACGACAACACCGGCGCCGGCGCTGACCGGCCCGACCTGCTGACGGAAAACCTCGAACAACTCACGGCCTATTCCGAATTGATTGGGGGACATATCGGGATGCTGCATGGGCCGTGAGTCAACGCCTTCAGTCAGCACCTCAAGTACGCCGTTCACAGCGTCCACCCGGATCAGATCCCCATCCTGAACCCGCGCAAGAAGCCCGCCGTCTAACGCTTCGGGCGAGACATGCAACGCCGCGGGCACTTTGCCCGAAGCGCCCGACATCCTGCCATCGGTGACCAGCGCGACTCGCAGGCCACGATCCTGCAACACGGCGAGGATCGGCGTCAGAGAATGCAGTTCTGGCATCCCATTCGCTTTGGGCCCCTGATACCGGACGATCACGACGGTATCTTCTGTAAATTCGCCCGCCTGGAATGCCGTTTTGACGTCGCTTTGGTCCTGAAAAACGCGGGCCGGTGCTTCGATAACATGGCGGTCTTCGGCCACTGCGGACACTTTCATCATGCCCCGTCCGAGATTGCCTGCGAGTTCCTTTAGCCCCCCGCTGCGAGCAAACCCATCCGCGACCGGGCGCAGTATTTTTTCGTTCAATGTGTGCGTTGGGCCTTCGACATAGGTCAGCGCTCCCTCAAGCACCTTTGGGTCCTGGGCGTAATCCGCCAACCCGTCACCAAAGACGGTTTTTGTGTCGGGGTGCAGAAGGCCGGCCTCAAGGAGCTCTCCGATCATGAACGCCAATCCACCAGCAGCGTGGAAGTGGTTCACGTCTGCGAGACCATTTGGGTAAACGCGCGCCATGAGAGGCGTCACTTCCGAAAGATCAGCGAAGTCTTGCAGATCAAGGATCACGCCCGCCGCCCGTGCCATGGCGGGCAAATGAATGACAAGATTTGTCGAACCTCCCGTCGCCATCAGACCGACGATGCCGTTTACGAAAGCCTTCTCATCAAGTACGTCGCAGACCGGTCGGTACGCATTACCGAGGGCCGTTATCGATGCCAAACGCTCGGTTGCCGCGTCTGTCAGCGCATCGCGCAAGGGCGTGCCGGGGTTCACGAACGACGCGCCAGGCAAATGCAGACCCATGAACTCCATCAACATCTGATTGGTGTTGGCAGTGCCGTAGAACGTGCAGGTTCCTGGCCCATGGTACGATGCCATTTCAGCGGCCATCAGCTTGTCGCGCCCAACTTCTCCGGCTGCAAATTGCTGGCGTACCTTGGCTTTTTTGTCATTGGCAAGCCCGCTCAGCATTGGTCCCGCCGGGATGAAAACACCGGGAAGGTAGCCAAAGGTGGCCGCAGCAATGATCAAGCCCGGCACGATCTTGTCGCAAACGCCAAGATAGGCAGCGGCATCAAACGTGTTGTGGCTGAGCGCCACCCCGCTTGCCAGCGCGATGACGTCACGGGAAAAGAGGCTTAACTCCATCCCGGTTTGGCCTTGCGTGACCCCGTCGCACATTGCAGGGACCCCGCCCGCGACTTGTGCTGTCGCACCGACACGCCGCGCGGCATCCTTGATGCGCGCAGGATAAGTCTCAAACGGCTGGTGCGCTGAAAGCATGTCGTTATACGCGGTCACGATGCCAATATTCGGCTGACGTGATTTTGACAGCGCGTCCTTGTCATCCCCCATCGCCGCATAGGCGTGCGCCTGATTTCCGCAAGACAGATGCGCCCGGCGTGGTCCATCATCAGCGGCGCGGCGCATACGAGACAGATACTCACTGCGCGCTTGCTGTGAGCGGGCAACGATCCGGTCGGTTACGGTGGCGACTGTGGAATTCAGAGTCATTGCTACCTCCTGAAGAGCCGGTCCAATGCTACGTAGAACGACTGCATGCGGCGTACATTGTTAGCGCTAACTTATCAAGCCTGCTTTCCCAGACGGCATGAATATCAGGTCAAAGCGGCTATGCAGAGCCGGCATTGGTAACCCGGCATGAAGCCCCTTATTTTTTTATCAACACCAGAAAAGCACATCGGAGCAGACCATGAAACCGGAAGCATATCTGAGCCATGAAGAATTGGCCCGTATCGAAGCCCGCGTACACCGCATGCGCGCCGAAGCAACTGCGGAAGCTTTTTTCGCACTAAGAAACTGGTTGCGTAAGCAGCTGACCTTCGGCGCAACTCACAAGGCTTAAGCGCGCGAGCGGAAGGCCTTTCGCCTGCGCAACCGACCCGTTAGAGGAGGGCATGACCAATGCCCTCCCCCGCATAAGACTGAAACCCAAGGCCGACGCGCGCGCGCTGCGCCACGGTATGCCCTGGGTCTATGCTGATGCTCTGGTGCTTGACCGCCGTACAAAGGCGCTTGCACCCGGTACGATTGCAACGCTGGAGGACGCAAACCGCGCTCCACTGGCCACTGTCGCCGTCACGCCAGGCTCCAAGATCGCAGTTCGGGTCTTAGACCTCACCCCTGATCTCGAAATCGACGGCGCATGGATCGCCGGGCGCCTGACACGGGCGCTTGCGCTGCGCGCGCATATCTACGATGCGCCGTTTTACCGGCTTGTGCATGCTGAAGGCGATGGGATGCCGGGGCTTATCATCGACCGGTTCGGTGATACCTGCGTTGTGCAGCCGAACACAGCTTGGTCTGAAACATGTCTGCCCCAGATTGCAGACGCCTTGGCCGAGGTTGCAGACATCAAGCATTTGCTCAAGTCAGCCTCGGGTCGCGCTCGTGGTCTCGAAGGTCTCGACGATGTCTCCGGGCCGCTTCTCGGCTCTCCTCCGGACCGGGTACTCGTTCCAATGAACGGCGCAACGTACGTTGCCGATCTGGCAAACGGGCAAAAAACCGGTCTGTTTTTCGATCAGCGGCCAAATCATGCCTTTGCAGCAAGGCTCGCCGAGGGGGCGTCGGTTCTCGACGTCTTTTCCCATGTCGGCGGGTTCGCGTTGGCGGCGCTTGCGCAAGGCGCCGCAAGTGCGCTTGCCGTCGATGGGTCCGCAGCCGCGCTGGAGCTGGCAAAAGAAGGCGCCGAAATAACCGGCGTCGCAGACCGCCTCTCGACTCAAAAATCTGATGCCTTTGTCGCGCTCGAAGCACTGCGCGCAGAGGGCCGGACATTCGATCTGGTGATCTGTGATCCTCCTGCCTTCGCGCCTTCTAAATCCGCTCTGCACGCGGGTCTGCGCGCCTATGAACGCGTCGCGCGCCTGGCGGCTCAGCTCGTGAGCCCGGGGGGATATCTGATGCTCTGCTCCTGCTCGCACGCAGCAGATTTGTCAAAATTCCGCGCTGCCTCCCTGCGTGGGGTCGGACGGTCCGGGCGGACCGGCCAGATCATCTATACCGGCACGGCAGGGCCAGATCATCCGCTCCATCCGTTCCTCGGAGAGACAGGGTATCTGAAAGCACTTGCGCTACGGCTCGACGGATGAGCGAGCGGATCCTTCTTGATGCGTGCGTGCTTTACCCCACGCTGTTGCGCAAGGTGCTGATTGGCAGTGCCGAACGCGGCCTCTTTGTGCCACTCTGGAGTCCGAGGATCCTTGATGAATGGCGCCACGCGGCGGCCCGATCCGGTCAGACTGAAGCAGCCCTTATTGACGCTGAAATAGCACGACTATCGGTAGCCTTCCCAGACAGTACAGCCTTGCTCGCCAATGGGTCCGAAGAAGGGCTATCGCTGCCTGACGCTGATGACGTACATGTGCTGGCCGCCGCACTGTCTGCCCGGGCAGACAGCCTTCTGACCCTGAACCTAAAGGATTTCCCGACGCGGACCCTCACGCGCTACGGCCTGTTCAGGCGCGAGCCAGACGGCTTTCTTTTGGAGCTGCTGGCGGAGCACCCGGACACAATGCGCTCGCTTGTCGCCGGCGCTGCAGAGGAAGCGGCCAGACGCATCGGCGGAGAGACAACCCCGCGCAGCGTGCTGAAACGGGCCCGTCTTTCACGAATGGGCAAGGCACTCTACGCTGAGGAGTGATCAGGTCGCCGGAGTTACCCAACGATTTTCAAGCTTCTCTATCGCTGAGATTCTTTCGTCGGTCTTGGGATGGCTCATAAGCCATGCAGGTGCCTGCGCCGCGCCACCACCTGTCACGAGCCCGTCGAGTTTTCGAAACAGAGATTTTTGTGGTTCGGTGCCTATCCCGATCTTGGTCAACAAAGCCGAAGCATAAGCATCAGCCTCATACTCGTCTCCGCGGGACAAGCGCGCAGCCAGAAGAGTGACAAGCGTGTTGGCAATCCAAACTCCGACATAGGGGATGAACCGCCCCAATACGGTTGCAAGCGCGACGCGGATCGCGTTCTGGCCCGAGAAATCGATCATGCGACGTCGTGAATGGCCGAGCGCGACGTGACCCAGCTCATGCGCGATAACGCTGGCCATCTCCTCCGCACTGACCTCGTTTTGCTGATATTTTCGAAAAAACCCACGGGTTATGAAAATCCGCCCGTCTGGCGAGGCAAGACCGTTCACCGGGTCGACTTCGTAGATATGCACCTTGATATCCGCCAGATCGAGCGCATCCGCCATCTTATCGGTGAGCGCCTTCAGTTTGCGATCCGCAAGCAGCGTGGAGCGTTTGTCCAGCTCGCGGGCGGTGCGCTTGGCCCCGATCCAGTACAGACCCAGACCATAGAGAAGCGCCAGCAGAAGTGGTGTCAGTTTCAGCATAACTGGGATATGGGCTTTTCCGGCCTCGCCGCAACCCGCGATCAATCCTGCCGGCGCGCTTTCGCGCCGCCGCGGCGCTGTGGCGATGGTGCCTCTGCTGTCGCAGAGCGCAGAACCAGCGTCATTGGGTGTTCCGGGTCGCGGGTGCCGTAATGGGCCAACAGACGCGTTACAGCCTCCTGGGTTGGCACTGCCCCCATATCACCAAGAGACCAGTCAAGGAAAACCGTTCGGCAATCCGGAAGCGAGATTCCCTCAATCCGGTACGCCTCTCTGATCAGATCGCGAGGATCTACTTCGCGCACATGTTGCGGGAGACTTACAGGGGTGTCGCTCATAGGGATTTCTCCTTCCGGGAGGCACAAACATCAAGCCCGGCTTCGATAAGTCCTGCCATGTTTAAAGACTGCTCCGCTATACGCGCCGACAAAACCTCAGCACTCGGATCATGTGTCTGAGACAAGACGAAACTGCGCCCCCCTTCTCCAAGTGCGGCGGGATCAATCTCGCCATCTGTCAAAAGGCGCCCTGCCATCTGCACCCGACGGAGCATCGCATAATGCGCCGTCATATCGGCGCGCTGCGCAGCGCTCAGCAGGCCGCAGTTAAAGGCAGCGTCCAGCTGGCTATTCGTGTCATGGGTCGGACAAGCCGCCATAAGCCCGGCCATCTGTGCAAAAAGTTCGATGTCCTGCAGCCGACCAGGTCCGAGCTTTGCCTCCCATGCAGCTCTGGCAGGTTTCGCGGCGGCCAGCCGCACGCGCATATCCTGCACCGCTTGGACGATTTCCGGGCCGTGACCGGGCCCTTTCGCGGACAACAGACCTTGCCGGAAGCGCTCAAGTTCCCGCCCAAGCGCCTGGGCATCGGTGTTGGTGCCCGCAATAACGCGCGCGCGGGTCATGGCCAGATGCTCCCAAGTCCACGCATCCTCCGCCTGATAGTTCTGAAAAGCGCTCCAGCTCGTGGCGACCGGACCTTGCTTGCCGGACGGACGCAACCGCATGTCAATTTCGTAGAGCCTTCCTTCGGCCATAGGTGCAGACAAGGCAGTGACCAGCGTCTTGGTCAGGCGCGCATAATAGGGTCCGGGCATCAGCGGCTTCGGGCCATCGGACATTTCTGTACCGGCCGCGTCGTAGACCACGATCAGGTCGAGGTCAGATTGCGCGGTAAGGGTCGCAGCCCCAAGCGACCCCATGCCGACCAGCACGGCGCCCCGCCCTGGCGGCGATCCGTGGCGGAGCGACAGCTCGGCAGCGCAAAGTGGCCAGACCACGCGCAGCACGGCTTCGGCAAGATCAGTGTACTGGCGCGCAGCTTCCTCAGCATCGATCAGACCACGCAACTGATGCACGCCAACCCGGAAATGCCACTCCTTCTGCCAGCGTCGCGCCGCATCCAGTCTGGCCTCGTAATCCCCCTGCCGAGCAAGTTGGTCATTCAATTCTGAAACAAGGGCCACTGCACCAGGCCAGGGGCTGAAAAATGGGCCGCCGATGACGCCGTCCAGAACCGAAGAATTTCGCGACAGATAGCGCGACAGGCCCGGAGCGGTGGCACAAATATCTGCGATCAGATCTACAAGCTGCGGATTTGCTTCGAAAAGCGAAAAAAGCTGAACACCGGCCGGCAATCCGGCAAGAAATCCATCAAAGTTCTGTAGAGCTTCTTCCGGGCGCGCCGCCTGAGACAAGCGGCGCAAAATCTCGGGCAGCAGGCGCGCAAAAATCTCCTCTGCGCGCGCGGAGCGCAGCGCGGGGTAGCTGCGCCAGCGATCTGCGGCAGCGCTGGCGCCGGGAATTGGAACTTTTGGGGCCTCCGGCGCAGGGCCGCCATCCTCTGCCGCGCGCGGCGCAAAAAATGGCTCGGTCAGATGCGCAACATCGCCCAGACGCGCCCGCCAGGTGTCGGCCCAGGCGGCCAGATCGGTTTCACCGCATAAATAGGCGATGCGGCGCAATCCCTCTTCTGTCTTTGGCAGTTTGTGGGTCTGGGCATCATTGATCATCTGCACCCTGTGCTCCAGCGTGCGCAACTCCCGGTAATGGGCCTGCAACGCTTCGGCATCCGACTCCGACACCCAACCCTTTGCGGCCAGTGCCGAAAGCGACTCCTCCGTGCCGCGAAGCCGCAGGTCCGGATCGCGCCCGCCGGCAATTATCTGGCGTGTCTGGGTGAAGAACTCGATATCACGAATACCGCCCTGCCCCAGTTTCAAGTCATGTCCCAGCAGGTTCAGCGGACCGTGAAGCCCTTTGTGCGCGCGAATTTTCAAGCGCATGTCATGGGCGTCCTGAATCGCCGCAAAGTCCAGGTGTTTGCGCCAGATAAACGGGGTCAGACGGGCCAGATATGCCGCACCTGCGTCAAGGTCACCAGCGGCCGGGCGCGCTTTGATATGCGCGGCGCGCTCCCAGGTTCGGCCCAACGACTCGTAGTACCGTTCTGCCGCCTCCATCGCGATGCAGACCGGCGTAACCGATGGATCCGGACGCAGCCGCAGATCGGTCCGAAACACATAGCCCTCTCCTGTCAGCTCGGACAACAAGGCCATTGCCTTGCGGGTTACACGGACAAATCCCGCCCGCGCTTCAGCGAAGTCGGCCGGATCAAAGCGGGTTTCATCGAACAGACAGATCAGGTCTATATCGGAGGAATAGTTCAGCTCGTACGCACCCATCTTGCCCATTGCCAGCGCGACCATGCCTGCAAGTTCAGGCAACGCGTGCTCGTTTTGGCCTGGGATTTTGCCACGCTTCAGGTCTGGCTCCAGCGCCGTACGGAGCGCCGCCGACAGCGATGTATCGGCGAATTCCGTCAGGACCTGTGTCACCTGCGCCAGAGGCCATACACCGCCAAGGTCGGCGAGTGCGGTCAGAAGCGCCACCCGGCGCTTGGCCAGCCGCAACCCCTTCTTTGCAGTTTGCTCATCCAGCGTAGCCAACCCGGAAAGTTCTGATGCGATGGCTGCTTCGGGTGCGTCCAGCGCCCGTTCCAACCAGCCTCGCTCGTGGCCCAACAGAGACTGAAGAAACGGACTGCACCCTGCAACACCCCCGATGAGCTCAGCCACGGGGCCATTCCATCCCTCCCGGGCCACGGCTGCTTGATCGGCGTCGAAAGGCACAGGCAAGCGCGTTATGCGCGATGCGAAACTCATGGCAGCAACCTGCGCCCGCGCCGGAACAGCGTCAATGGCGGGTTGAAGCTCGAACCGGGGAAAATGGTGGGTGATAACAGATTCGAACTGCTGACATCTTCGATGTGAACGAAGCGCTCTACCACTGAGCTAATCACCCGTAGCGGCGGGTTTAGCCAAAGCGGCACGCAGGTTCAAGGTTCAACAGTAAGCGCAAATATTCGTTCCCGCGTCGCCACGCCATCCCACTCTGAAAAGCGCAAGGCGACCTCGCCGACAGCATCGGCTTTGGGGGTAAAAACCCAGAGCCCGTCTGTGCCTCGCGCCAGATCCCCTGCCTCTGTGCCCTCCACGAACGCGCGCAGAATACCGGCATCCGGATCATCGACCAACTCAAGCGTGACCGCCTGACCCCCGCGGAGTGTTTGAGTGATCATCGCGTCAGGCGCGGGTGCGGTTTCGGTCTGCGCGAAGGCGCCTTGTGACAGGGAAAAAAAGCTGCCGGCGGGAACGGTCTTCCGGGACAAGGCCCGCACCATGTAACGATCCCCAACCATGCCATCAGGATCGAAAAATGAAACTGTGTCAGCAGACAGTGGGTCCGAGACTGTCTCGAACCTGGCCCCGCCATCTTGCGCCCGGTAAATGCGATACCCCACAACATCGACGTCCTGCGACACGCTCCAGGACACCTCGGCTCCGGACGCCCCGATATCCACCTGCACCTCTCGCGGAGGACGTGTGGGAAAAGCCCGCAGCGTCGGGTCTCCCATCAGATTAACCCAGATCGGGTTGCGAAGCAGGTACTGGCCGGTCGGAAAATAATCCATTGCCACGCGGTAGTCCCCGCCATAGCGCCCGTTATTTACCGTTTTGAGTTGCGCAAGACCAATTGTGCCCCCAAGCGACATAGGATGAAGCCGCCAGGATGGACGCGCGCCCCAAGCGCTCGCCAGCCCGTACCAGGGCTGGACCAGCATTCCGCGCATGGGATTATCGCCATTGGCAAAATACTGTTTTCCGCTGCCGAAATTGATCGAAAAGACCGCCTTGTTGGCATAATCTGCATAGTTTCCGCCCTCCCAGTCGCCGAAATCGACGCCAAAGAGCCAGGGCCTTTCTTCCCCCACATCGTGGTGTCCGCCGACGGTTATTGCCTCCGCGCCAACAATATTGCGTAGTTGGTCGCGCTCGACCCTTAGATAATCCGTGGCACCGTAGGCTTCGCGCAGGTCGCCGATCATTCCGTGACGCCAATGGTGGTTCTTGTCGAAATAGGCACGCAGGAGGGCCAGCTCCGTATCTAAAGCACCGCCCGACATTCCTGAAAAATCAATACGCCCGACCGGAAACTCGATAAAGTTGCTGGGGACAATATCGGGCTGCAACGCTCCGTCGGACGCGTCTTTCCAGATCCCGTTCACGTCAGCATAAAAGAGATCCGTGGGATGGGGCTTGGCCGCATGCCCATCCGGGGCAACGCGGCCGCTATAGACCACCGGCACATGGCCCACGAGAATGAGAACGAATTCGCGGTACACATCACGCTGGTACTGGTCTGCGATCCAATGCCGGATCTCACGCGCATTCGCCAGATTGGCGACGGGATCGCCCGGCACACCGCGCGGCACGTCGTGGCGCATCACGGCCCAGCCATCACCTGTCAAATCCTGCGAGAACCTTTCAAGCACGGGCGCGAGGGGCTCTGCGAGGGTTTCATCAATGACCACGAACGCGCGGCCGCGAAACTCGGCCGCTGGCACGTCCACTCCGGCCAACCAATAGCCCACATCAACGATCTCAGTGTCGTAGCGCACCACCTTGTATTCATACGCTGTTCCCGGCTGAAGACCGGTATCCCGAAAAATGAACGATCGTCCGAGCTTAGGCTCAATCAATTGCCAGCTTTGAGGGCCCTTCGCCCCAAACTCGCGGCGATAGACCTCAGAATTGAGCACCCGCATTGTCATCGCGTTTTTCCACGACAACTCCAGCTCCGTTCCATCTGTGGACATCGCGCCACTTATTGGCAGCGACCCCTCGGACGAAGTTTGCGCCTGCGCGGGCGCGACCAGCAGAGCAGACAAGACGAACGCCTGCACGTAGCCGAGGAAGCACAAAAACCGGTTTCCAATTACTTCAGCCATGGAGGAACGACCTCAGAACCTGCGTGAACGCAACGATCAACATGGTGACAGTAGAAGCTCGAATCGTCGCGCGAAACAAGGCTCGGTGCCTCTTCGCGCGCGGCGGCATGTGACAGAGTACAAAGGGCTAAAAATTCGGACGATTTGCCAAGTTTGCATAACAAAAAAAGGCGCCCTGAGGGGCGCCTTTTTCATTTCATGTTAACCCAGGATCAATGGTGTTTCGCCGACCCCTGCGTTTCCGCATCCGAAAGCGCCTTTTGGGCGGCAGCGGCCTCTTCAGCCTCTTCGTCCCATTCAACCGCCTTGGGCGTATCTATAAGTGCCAGCTTCAGCACCTCAGACACGTGGCTCACGGGAATGATCTCCAACCCGTCCTTCACATTGTTCGGAATCTCGGGAAGATCCTTCTCGTTGTCAGCGGGGATCAGTACGGTTTTCACGCCGCCCCGAAGCGCCGCCAGCAGTTTCTCCTTGAGGCCGCCGATCGGCAGAACGTTGCCCCGCAGAGTGACCTCGCCGGTCATCGCGATGTCCTTGCGGACGGGGATCTGGGTCAGGACCGAAACGATCGACGTTACCATTGCGATCCCAGCACTGGGCCCGTCCTTTGGTGTCGCGCCTTCGGGCACGTGCACGTGGATATCCCACCGGTCAAACCGCGGAGGTCTTACTCCGATCTCTGGCGCAATGGAGCGAACGAAGGACGCAGCCGCATCAATCGATTCCTTCATCACGTCACCGAGCTTCCCGGTCGTTTTCATCCGCCCCTTGCCCGGCAGCCTAAGCGCTTCAATCGAAAGGAGATCTCCGCCGACGGACGTATAGGCCAGCCCTGTGACCACACCCACCTGATCCTTCTCCTCGGCCAGACCGTATTTGTGCCGTCGAACACCCAGCATGTCTTCAAGACTTGCCGGCTCTACGATGACCTTCTCGGTTTGCTTCTTGACGATCATCGTCACCGCTTTCCGAGCCAGCTTGGCGATCTCACGCTCGAGGTTCCGCACACCGGCTTCTCGAGTGTAGTAGCGGATTACATCGGTCAGCGCCGCATCGGTCAGCTCGAACTCGGATTCCTTGAGTCCATGCGCCTTCACTTGCTTATTGATCAGGTGCTGGCGAGCGATTTCGCGCTTCTCGTCTTCCGTGTACCCGGCCAGCGGAATGATCTCCATCCGGTCCAGAAGTGGACTGGGCATGTTGTAGGAGTTGGCCGTTGTGAGGAACATCACATTCGAAAGATCATACTCAACCTCGAGATAGTGATCGATGAATGTACTGTTCTGCTCAGGGTCCAGAACCTCGAGCATTGCCGATGCAGGGTCGCCACGGAAGTCCTGCCCCATTTTGTCGATTTCATCGAGCAGAATGAGCGGGTTCGTGGTTTTTGCCTTTTTAAGGGCCTGAATGATCTTGCCCGGCATGGACCCGATATACGTCCGGCGGTGGCCTCGTATCTCTGACTCGTCGCGCACGCCACCCAGCGAGATGCGGATGAACTCCCGCCCCGTTGCTCTGGCGACCGACTTGCCCAGCGATGTCTTTCCGACGCCCGGAGGTCCGACAAGACACAGGATCGGGCCCTTCAGCTTCTTCGATCGGGACTGGACCGCCAGATATTCGACTATCCGTTCCTTAACCTTCTCCAAACCATAGTGATCGTCATCCAAAACGGTCTGCGCTTTGCCAAGATCTTTCTTAACCCGTGATTTTGTGCCCCAAGGGATGGACAGCATCCAGTCAAGGTAGTTGCGAACGACAGTCGCCTCGGCACTCATCGGGCTCATATTCTTGAGCTTTTTGATTTCGCCATCAGCTTTTTCGCGAGCTTCTTTGCTCAGCTTGGTCTCGGCAATTTTGTCTTCAAGTTCGGCAATTTCATTCGAGCCGTCTTCACCATCGCCAAGCTCTTTCTGAATGGCTTTCATTTGCTCATTCAGATAATACTCGCGCTGGGTACGCTCCATCTGCGATTTCACACGGGATTTGATCTTCTTCTCGACCTGCAGAACGCTCATTTCGCCCTGCATCAGCCCGTAGACTTTCTCCAGACGCTCTGCGACGGACAATGTCTCCAGCAGATCCTGTTTCTGATCGACCTCAATCCCCAGATGCCCGGCAACTAAGTCCGCCAGTTTTTCGGACTCTGTTGTTTCCGCAACTGCAGCCAAGGCTTCTTCGGGAATGTTCTTTTTGATCTTGGCGTAGCGCTCAAATTCCGCGCCGACCGACCCGATCAGGGCTTGAACGGTTTCGGTATCGCCGATCACTTCCTCAAGATACACGGCCTCTGCCTCAAAAAATGCATCATTTTCGAGGTAGTTGATGATCTGAACCCGGTGCCGACCTTCGACAAGCACTTTAACGGTTCCGTCAGGCAGCTTCAGAAGCTGCAGCACATTGGCGAGTACGCCGGTCTCATAAATCCCGTCCGTTGTGGGTTCATCGACCGCCGGATCAATCTGACTGGACAGCAAGATTTGCTTGTCGTCTTTCATGACCTCTTCCAGTGCCCGGACGGATTTCTCCCGTCCGACGAACAGCGGCACGATCATATGTGGAAACACCACAATATCACGCAGCGGCAACACCGGATAACTTTGGTTGAGTTGTTCAGACATGCTCGGTCCTTCAATTGGCAAGACGGCACGGGCCCTGCAGTGGCAGCGACCCTGAGGCTGTCTCCGGATGATGGTCCCCTAACGTGGGGGTGAAGTCCCCGAAGTTCAACCAATCAAGGTCACGCCCGCCCGTGCGCTTATCCCGGGGATGGCGCCGGAACAGGCGCAACGCTGACGTCAGGATGCACGGGTGTCTGGCGAGCCGCAACCGCAATTGCGCCCGTTAGGCCGGTAATCCACAAGATTTTGTGTTTTTGCCTCTGTTCGCACACCGGATCGTCATCAAATTCAACACATTTGCCTTATTTGCGCCTTATCAGAGCCAGAGATGGCTGGTGGTCTCCCCGTAAGTGTAAGGGGACCGGTAGAGTATGATTCAGAGGATTCACCGACAACGCCGCCGTATCTTGACCTGCGCAGCGCTCTTCACGTTGGCGAGCCTTATGTCGTCTCAGGGCACGGCTGGCTCACTCTCTCACCTACCGGTCTGGGTCATTCCCACAACTGTCGTGATCTTCTTCTCCGGCGTTGCTGCCGTGGTTGCACTGATCATCCTGCTGTTTCCGCGTCTGCGCAGCCTTTGCGAAGTTCTCGGTCTTTTTACAATGATCGAAGCGCTCGTGATTGTGGCCGCGCCGGAATTAAACGCGGCACTGAGCGACACGACGCTACGGCTTTCTCTGGCAGCAGCAGTCATCGCACTGCTCCACCTGACCCTTTATGGTCGGCTGCTGGACCATGTGCCGGCGCTTTTCTCTTATGGCGCCCGCAGTCGCGCGATCATCGCTGCGCGCCCGACGCAGGTGTGGAACGCTGTTGTTCCGCAACAAACCACAAAAACGCATTTCTGGAGCGGGAAGCACTACGACGTGCTGCCCGGCACCTCCGAACCAGATACGGTCCATTTGCGCTGCGCTGTCAGCCCGGGCCGATACGAAACGCAGGCTGTCACATTCGTGACCCGGGAGCGTCCTTACCGATGCCGGTATTATTTCATGGGTGAGGACGCATCCCTTCCCGAGGACATGTCTGAGGGAATTTATGACTTCAAAATTGAACCAAAGCAGGACAAATCGCAGCTGGATGTATCCCTTTACCGCACGGGCACGCGGCTCAGGGAAATGCTGAGAATGTGGTTCGACGATGAATTGGGAGCACAAATAGATGCGCTGAAAGCGCGACTGGAAGGCGACGCGGGACCAGGCGATCTTTTTGCCTGGATAACACGCCGCGACACCGCCTGAGACCTCTAGAGCGGGGGAATATCGCCTTGCGCGCGCTCAGCGGTGAACTGCGCCTGGAAATTCGCAAAATCACGTCTTGATATGGCACTTCTGATATCAGACATAAGGTCTTGATAGTATTTTAGATTATGCCACGTCAAAAGCATTGATGAGATGATCTCTCCGGCCCGGAAGACATGATGCAGATAGGCCCGCGAATAGTTGGTGCAGGTCGGACACGTACACGCCTCATCCAGAGGTCGCGGATCATCAGCATGGCGCGCATTTTTAAGATTTACAGCGCCGCGCCGCGTATAGGCCTGCCCGGTGCGACCGGATCGCGACGGTAAAACGCAATCGAACATGTCAATACCACGCGCAACGGCCCCGACGATGTCGTCGGGTTTGCCGACCCCCATCAGATACCGCGGTTTGTCCTCAGGAAGCATGTCGGGAGCATAGTCGAGACACCCGAACATCGCCTCCTGCCCTTCTCCTACGGCGAGCCCGCCGACAGCATAGCCGTCAAACCCAATGGCACGAAGGGCCTCCGCGCTCTCGCTGCGCAAGTCCTCTTCCAATCCCCCTTGCTGGATACCAAACAGCGCGTGGCCCGGGCGATCGCCGAACGCCTCGCGGGACCGATCTGCCCACCGCATAGAAAGGCGCATGCTCTCCGCAATCCGATCACGCGACGCGGGCAGCGCAGGGCATTCATCAAAACACATCACAATGTCCGAGCCCAGAAGTCGCTGTATTTCCATGGAGCGTTCGGGCGACAGCATATGTCGCGAGCCGTCGATATGGCTGCGAAAACTGACCCCGTCTTCCGTGAGCTTGCGCAATTCGGCAAGGCTCATCACCTGAAAACCACCGGAATCGGTCAGAATGGGTCCATCCCAGTTCATGAAGCGGTGCAGGCCGCCCAGATTTGCGATCCGCTCCGCCGTCGGACGCAACATCAGATGATAGGTGTTGCCCAAAAGGATTTCAGCACCTGTGGTCCGGACACTCTCGGGCATCATCGCCTTGACTGTCGCAGCGGTCCCCACCGGCATAAAGGCCGGGGTTTGAATATCGCCACGCGGGGTATGCACCACACCGCGACGGGCGCTACCGTCATGCGCAAGTCTGCTGAACGAAAATTTTGCGGTCATGTCGCCCGGTTACGCTGTGTCGCGCGGAAGGTCACGCAGAAACTGCTCAGCTTTCGCGCGGCTGCCGTTCGCGTTGCTCAACCTCGAAGCTTCGGATTGCAAACTGGAGATCACGCGCTGTGAGCTTAAAGCCGGCGCGTTCTGCGACGATCGCCAGATTGGCGAGTTCTTCCCCAAGCCATTCCAGATTATCCATCCGCGCGTCAGGCTCTGGCAAACTGCTCTCCTTCCAGCGCTCCTCTAATTCGCGCCTATACCCTTATCGCCAGAAGTTGACGTTACGGCAATCAATTTCCGCGCGCACGTGCTTTACAACACAGCTGTGCCCTTTACCCCCATGCGCGCAAACCTTATATCTCTGCACAGCATTACTTGGGTTTGAAAATGTCCTCAGAAAGCCAGCACGTCGAAGGTGCACCTCTGATCCATCCGTCGAGCACCGACCATCCGCTTCACGAAACGATCGTTGAAGCATGCCGCACCGTGTTCGATCCAGAGATCCCGGTGAACATCTACGATCTCGGATTGATCTATACGATTGCGATCAACGAAGCTTCGGAAGTGGACATTACCATGACACTCACAGCTCCCGGCTGTCCCGTGGCTGGCGAGATGCCGGGATGGGTCGCTGAGGCGGTTGAACCCCTGCCCGGCGTGAAGCAGGTGAACGTCGAGCTGACTTGGGATCCCCCCTGGGGGATGGAGATGATGTCAGACGAAGCACGCCTCGAGCTGGGCTTTATGTGACATGTCGCGCGCATGGGACGACATGCGCGCAGGTTTGCCTTACGATCCTGGCGATCCCGACCTTGTGGCGCGGCGCAAAAGGGCTCAACACCTGATGCAGGCCTACAATCAAACCGTGTACGGCGATGACGCGCGTCGGGCGGAAATTCTAGCCGAGCTGTTGGGTGGTTTGGGCGCCGGGTGTGCCTTGCGCACCCCGTTTCATGTCGATTACGGCAGTAATATTTTCCTCGGTGACAATGTGTTCCTCAACTATGGCTGCACGTTGCTTGACGTCTGCGACATCCACATTGGAGACCGCACACAGATCGGACCCTACACGCAAATCCTGACAGCAGACCATCCACGAGACGCGGCCTCCCGCGCGGCGGGGGTCGAAAATGGCGCGCCGGTCAGCATCGGGCAAGACGTGTGGATCGGGGGAGGAGCGATTATCCTGCCCGGAAAGACAATCGGAGACGGTGCCGTTATCGGTGCCGGGGCGATCGTAACACGCTCGGTCGAGGCAGGTCAGACGGTTGTAGGGAACCCGGCACGTCCTATCTAATTTTGGGGAAACCTTGTACGGCCCTGCTGCAAAAGTTATATTGGCGTCACGCAACACAGGAACCGTTCCACATGTTCGGCATACCCGGCCAAGCGCCTGTTAAAATCACCGATCGCGCTGCTGCGCATATTGCGCGCCTGATGGATAAGGGCGCGAAGCAAGGTCTGCGTATTGGCGTCAAGAAGGGCGGCTGCGCGGGTATGGAATACACCATGGAATATGTGGATGAGGTCGATCCGCTTGACGAAGTTGTGGAACATGACGGCGCGCGCGTAATGATCGCGCCCATGGCGCAGATGTTCTTGTTCGGGACAGAAATCGATTACGAGACTTCACTGCTCGAAGCCGGGTTCAAATTCCGTAATCCAAATGTCGTTGATGCATGCGGATGCGGAGAATCCATTCGTTTCGACGAAACTCTGTCCACCTAGGCTGGGTCAGACAGGACGTTTTGCGCCGCGCTGTGAAACGCGGTTGACCCTTTGCGTCTCTCTTCCTTTTATCGGGCACAATCAATGCTAGGGAGATGGAGCATGAGGCGCAAACTGGCCGCAGGCAATTGGAAGATGAATGGAACGAAAGCCGCGCTGTCGGAAATCAAGATACTGCTTGACCACATTCCCTCCGATGGACCAGAGGTTCTGATTTGTCCGCCTGCTACGCTTCTTTCGGACATGGCAACGCTTGCAGAGGACAGCGCGCTTGCCTGCGGTGGGCAGGATTGCCATGTTTCTGGCTCCGGCGCTCATACAGGTGATATTTCAGCCGCGATGCTGCGCGACGCGGGCGCAGACTATGTCATTCTGGGCCATTCTGAACGGCGCGCCGATCATGGGGAAAACGACGCGCTCGTGCGCGCTAAAGCGCTTGCGGCCTGGCAGACCGGCTTGCGTGCAATCATCTGCGTCGGTGAAACCGAAGCGGAACGTGACGCTGCAAATACGCTCGGGATCATCGCAGGACAGCTCGCAGGGTCTATCCCGGACGAGGCCAACGGTGAGAACCTTGTGGTGGCCTACGAGCCTGTCTGGGCCATCGGCACCGGGCGTACCCCTACGCTTGATCAGATTGGCGAAGTGCATGATTTCATACGCACCCGAATGGAGAAACGCTTCGGTGAAGGTGTCGGCAGGTCCGTGCGACTGCTCTACGGCGGCTCGGTCAAACCCACAAACGCAGCCGACATATTTGCGGTCTCCAATGTAGATGGTGCCCTGGTCGGCGGCGCTTCGCTGAAGGCCAGCGATTTTTCCGGGATTGTCTCAGCGCTGGCCTGACGGTTGAACCGAGCCAAGTGACTGGGCAAGACCTCCAAAGCACTGCATAATTCGCGAATATGAAAGCGGACGCTATCCATAATCGTCCTCGGCTGACCGCTGGCCGCGCACTGTTTTTCGTGCTCGTGCTGGGGAGCGTGCTTGCGCTGTTGCTGTTCCCACGTCTGGAGCGGTTTTATCTTCTGCAGGCCGGCGCCGAAGGTCGGGCGTCATTGCTTCTGGCGGCTGAAGGATTGAATGGTGCATTGCGCCAATATGCGCCTTTGCCCGCTCTGGTCGCGGAACGTGAGAACTTGCGGACCTTGCTGGCGGATCCCGGCAACACCGCGCTGCAGGCCGAGATAAACGAAGACCTGCGCCAGACGGCGTTTCGGCTGAAAGCCTCGGATATCTATCTGATGGACATAACAGGCCTCACGCTGGCGGCCTCCAACTACCTAAAGGATGCACCGTTCATTGGCCGCAGCTTTAGTTTCCGTCCTTATTTCACTCAGGCACTTGATGGCGGTCTCGGACGGTATTTCGCGCTCGGCACAACTTCAGGCGAACGGGGCTATTTCTATGCCGCCCCGGTCGAAGACGGCACGCGTATCGTCGGTGTTGTCGCCGTCAAATTCACCGTCGACGGGTTTGAGGAAACATGGCGGACGGGACCCTATACAGTTCTTGTAAGCGATCTGCTCGGCGTTGTTTTCATGTCCAACCGCGAGGACTGGCATTTCCGCGCATTGGCGCCACTGAGCGATCGGGACCGTCAGCAAATCGCCTCTTCGCGGCAGTACCCGCTGAACCGTGTCCGTCCGCTGCCGAACACATTGGAGCCGCTGGACGAAGGTCTGACCCAGCGCATTTTTGAGGAGAACGGCACGCGAGAGAGCTTCGTTTCGGCCACAACGAGGCTCTCGGATGCCGGGTGGGATGTCACGATCCTTGTGCCGACCGGCCCCGCGCGCAATCGCGCATTGGCGACGCTTGCCAGCGGCCTGCTGATCTTCATGGCTCTTGGGCTTATGGCCGTGGTTTATCTTCAGCGTCGGGCGCGGCTAATGGACCGCATCGCGGCGCAGGCCAGCGCGCAGGAAATGCTGGAAACGAGGGTCGCGCAACGAACTGCCGACCTAAACCAAGCCAATGCCCAGCTTCGGGCTGAAATCGATGAGCGCCGTGCCACGGAGGCGCAGCTGAAGCAGACGCAAACGGAGCTCGTGCAGGCGGGCAAGCTGGCCGCGCTTGGCCAAATGTCGGCAGCGCTGAGCCACGAGTTCAACCAGCCGCTTGCGGCTGTGAAAGCCTATGCCGATAACGCCAAAACACTGCTGGAGCGCGCGCGCACCGAGGATGCGACCGAAAATATTAGTCGTATTTCACAGATGACCGACCGGATGGCAGCAATCTCAAGACATCTGCGAAACTTCGCGCGACGCCCGCAAGAAGATGTGCTGCCGACCCCGCTTCTGCGCGTTATCGAGGATGCGCTGGCGGTAATGGAAGTACGATTGACCAATTGCAGTGCCAAGGTCGCTTTCACTCCCCCCGAAACGGAGGTTTGGGTCGCTGGCGGTCATGTGCGTCTGCAACAGGTGATCGTGAACCTGCTCAACAACGCGCTTGACGCCATGGAAGGGCTGCCCGAGCCGACCATTGACCTGCAACTTTTGATATCCGGGAGCACGTGCCAGCTCATAGTCCGAGACCATGGAAGCGGCATGCCCGAAGACGCGCGCCGACAGATCTTCGACCCTTTCTACACCACCAAGGGCCCTGGCAAGGGTTTAGGTCTCGGCCTGTCAATTTCCTATAACATCGTGCGTGACTTCGGAGGCAGCATCAGCGCTGAAAATCACGAAGAAGGCGGCGCCGTGTTCACCCTGACACTCGAGCGCCGCGAAGCACCGCACCAACAGGCCGCTGAATGAGCGCACTAATGGAAACGGTTCTGTTTGTGGACGACGAAGAGCATCTTCGTATTGCCGCCACGCAAGCACTGGAACTCGAAAGCCTTAATGTGACGTCCTTCGCCGATGCAGAGAAAGCGCTCGTCCTGGTCGGCCGGCAATTTCCGGGCGTTCTTGTCAGCGATATTCGCATGCCGGGTATGGATGGGCTGACCTTGATGCGGCGCTCGCTGGAAATCGATCCGGAATTCCCGGTGATCCTGGTGACCGGTCACGGGGACGTAGGGCTGGCGGTGTCGTCCATGCGCGACGGAGCTTACGATTTTATCGAGAAACCCTATGCTCCGAGCCGGCTTGTCGAAACGGTTCGGCGCGCCTTGGACAAGCGCCGCCTGACGCTTGAAAATCGAGCTTTGCGGGCACAGGTCGGGCGCCGCGATACGGTAGAGGCTCGGATAACCGGTCGCAGTGAAGTTGTTATTTCCCTGCGCCAGAGTCTCCGCGCAGTTGCAGAGACTGACGCGGATGTGCTGATTACCGGCGCCACGGGCACAGGCAAAGAAGTTGCAGCGCGCGCGCTGCATCGTGCCTCGACCCGCAGCAACGGGCCTTTCATGAACATCAACTGTGCCGCCCTGCCCGCCGAGCTGATAGAGATCGAACTCTTCGGTCACGAGGCGGGCGCCTTTCCAGGGGCTTTGCGCGCACGGTTCGGAAAGTTTGAAGCCGCCAAAAGAGGTACCGTATTCCTGGATGAAATCGACAGTCTGTCCTTGCCTCTGCAGGCCAAGCTGCTCCATGCGGTTCAGAACCGCGCGATCACGCGACTGGGGTCAAACGAACAAATCCCGCTTGATATCCGTTTTGTGGCAGCCAGCAAAAAAGACCTTCTGGCTGAAGCCGAAGCACAGCGTTTCCGCCCGGACCTGCTTTATCGACTAAACGTTGTGACCCTGGAAGTGCCGTTGCTTAAAGACCGGCGAGAGGACATCCCCTTGCTGTTCACGCAATTGGTTGCCGAAGCCGCCGCGCGCTACAAGCGGCCTGTTCCCGATGTGTCCGGCGCAGTCCTGTCTGCGCTTGCGGCCCGGGAATGGCCCGGAAATGTCCGGGAGTTGCGCAATGCAGCAGACCGCTTCGTTCTGGGCCTCGATATCGGCCTGTCGGAGGAAACCGCCACAGAGGCCACGACCTTAACCGCAAAAATGGCCTCCCACGAACGCGCGCTCATCTCCGCTTCGTTGGCTGCGAACGGCGGACGGCTGAAGGAAACGTATGAGTCGCTCGGCATCTCGCGCAAAGCGCTCTACGACAAGATGCAGAGATTTGGGATCAATCGCGCAGATTTTATCGACGAGACCTGAGCGAAATGTGTTGCCAGTGACCCATGCATGACCCATTTGGTCACCCAATCCACCCAAATCCGTAAAAAACAGATCCAAAGTCTCACGTTTTTGAAGTCCGCAGGGTTGTTTAAGGGCACAGCACTCCTGTTTTCTGCCGCTGCACCCGATGGGAGGTGCGCGGGTACGGTGGAGGCCAAGCCCGAGCAAGCCGGGCGCGAGGGGACAATTCAAAAAATGTCTCTGCGTCTTGGCGCAACCTGGAGGAAGATATGAAATTCACTCTGATCACCGGCACTGCCATGGCCGTTGCCCTTGGCGCGTCCGCCGCAACCGCCGGCAGCCACCTGGACACCACAGGCTGGCCGGAAAGCTTTACCGTGGGCACCGCGTCGCAAGGCGGCACCTATTTCGCTTACGGCTCGGGTTGGGCGAACCTTGTGGCCGAGGAGCTTGGCTTGTCCGGCGCGGGCGAAGTCACTGGTGGCCCGATGCAGAACATGCTGCTCGTCAACAATGGCGACGCGCAGTTTGGCATGACGACAATGGGTCCGGCTGCGGAGTCCCTAATGGGGATGAACCCGACACAACCCGGCGTTCCAATGACCGGCGCCTGCGCCATGTTCCCGATGTACCAGACACCGTTTTCGGTCACGGCGTTGTCTTCGTCGGGCATCACCTCGATCGCGGATATTCCTGATGGCGCCAAGATCGGTTTTGGCCCTGCAGGATCAACGTCTGACACCTACTTTCCTCGCATGATGGAAGAGTTGGGCGTGAACTTCGAGCGGCGCAACGGTGGCTGGACCGACCTTGGCGGTCAGCTTCAGGATGGCCTGCTTGACGTGATCGCCTTTGCTGCTGGCGTTCCTGTGCCTGCGGTAAGTCAGCTCGAGGTGCAAACCGATGTGAACATCATCGAGTTTACCGAAGACGAGCAGGCGACAATCCTGTCGTCTTTCCCGGTATCAGAGTTCGCGATTGCGGCGGATACCTATACCACTCTTGAGGCAGACGCGCGTTCGGTATCGATGTGGAACTTCGCAATTGCCAACTGCGACTTGCCGGAAACCTTCGTAAACGCGGTTGTCGACGTCATTATGTCTGACAACGAGCGCATGGTCGGCATCCACAAAGCCGCCCGGTCAACTGTGCCCGAGAACTGGGACAAGAACGGCGTTCTGAAATGGCACCCCGGTGCCGCTGCGTGGTTCAAGGAGAATGCCGGCGCAGATATCCCAGATGACATGATCCACGGGATGTAAACTGACCAAAGCGGCGGGCCGTTCTTCGGGACGGCCCCTCGCCAGACCGCACGGAGGGAACGTTGGGCACGCGTGAACGCGGCCCAAACCGGAGTGAGGGAAATGACAGATCAAACCGAGCAAAACGACGATCACCTGATCGCCGACGGCGTCGATGAAGAACCCGTTGAGTCAAACCGGCGCCTTTTCGAAGGCCGGAACCTGTTACTCATCAGTGCCTATGCAGCGTTTTACGCAGCGTTCCACATGGCGGCACTGAACGGTCTATCGATTTCCGGAATGACCGGAATAGAAATTCCCTTTCTTCCAACCTTCCCTCTGGAGACCTGGAACTTCCGGATCGTGCACATCGCGGGTGCGCTTGCCCTCGGCTTCATGATGTTCTCGGCAGGCATGAAGTTCCCGAGACAGGGCAATGAAACGAAAGTAATCAGCTACTGCGCGTTTGCGTTATTTATTCCGGCTCTGCTCTCCCTTTGGACCGCAATCGACTTTGTGTCCTTTCTGAATTCTGCCGAGACTCTGGCCATGGGGGGCGTGACTGTTTGGGTCTCCGCGCCGACGGTTCCAGCTCAGTTCGAGGCCTATCAAGGGATCTATAACGCAGAAGTTTTCTGGTTCGGCTACCCGCTGCTCATCGCGACCGGCGGCGCAATATTGCTGGGCTGGGTCGAACGGGTCGACCGCGCGCATCTTGCAATTTCCGATCTGGTTTTGTCAGTCTGCGCCGTTGTCGTCGCGGTGTACCTCGTGACGATTTACAGCACGTCGGGACGTATCGCTGTCGGCACCGCAGGTGTTCCAATCGGAGTGGCCTTCGCGGCCACGGCTGGCGTAGCAATGATCATGGAGCTGACACGTCGTGTCGCCGGTCTGGCGCTGGTGATCATAACCGGTGTTTTCCTGACCTATGTCTTCACGGCTCATCTTCTGCCGGGAATTCTTGCGGTCGAGCGCGCCTATGACTGGCAGCGGTTCTTTGGCCATGTGTACTCCGACGCGGGTATCCTCGGGCCCACCACGGCGGTGTCTTCAACCTACATCATTCTCTTTATTATTTTTGCCGCGTTCCTGCAGGCCTCCAAGGTTGGGGACTACTTTGTGAACTTCGCCTTTGCCGCTGCCGGGCGTGCGCGAGGCGGTCCGGCGAAAGTGGCCATTTTTGCCTCCGGCCTCATGGGCATGATCAACGGCACATCCGCAGGCAATGTTGTGGCGACGGGCTCGCTTACCATTCCGCTCATGAAGAAAGTCGGGTACCACAAGAAAACTGCGGGCGCGATCGAGGCTGCGGCCTCCACGGGCGGGCAGATCATGCCGCCGATCATGGGCGCAGGCGCCTTCATTATGGCCGAGATCACCGGCATTCCCTATACCGAGATCGCACTGGCGGCCGTAATTCCAGCGATCCTCTACTTCGTGTCAGTCTATTTCATGGTGGACATGGAAGCCGCCAAGCTTGGCATGCGCGGAATGTCGGAGGACGAACTTCCGAAGTTCAACAAGATGGTCCGGCAGGTGTACCTTTTCATCCCGATCATCATTCTGATCTACGCTCTGTTCATGGGCTATTCGGTGATCCGCGCAGGGACCCTCGCCACGGTTGCGGCGGCTGTGGTCTCGTGGCTCACTCCGAACCGCATGGGGATCAGGTCGATCGTCAAAGCCTTCGAGCTTGCGGGCGTTATGTCGGTGCAGATTATCGCCGTCTGCGCCTGCGCAGGTATTATCGTTGGCGTGATCTCACTGACCGGGGTTGGTGCGCGGTTTTCGGCGGTTCTTCTGGGCATCGCAGATGCTTCGCAACTGCTGGCACTGTTCTTTGCAATGTGTATCGCGATCCTGCTCGGAATGGGCATGCCCACAACTGCGGCTTACGCGGTCGCAGCCTCGGTCGTGGCGCCCGGCCTTGTACAGCTTGGTATCCCGCAGCTGACAGCGCATTTCTTTGTCTTCTACTTCGCGGTGTTGTCAGCGATCACGCCACCTGTGGCGCTGGCAAGTTATGCGGCCGCAGGCATATCCGGGGCAAATCCAATGGAGACGTCGGTGACGTCTTTCAAGATCGGCATTGCAGCCTTTGTGGTTCCGTTCATGTTTTTCTACAACTCTGCGATCCTTATGGACGGCACCTGGCCTGAGGTTTTGCGCGCAGGCGCCACCGCAGTCGTCGGAGTGTTCTTCCTCAGCTCCGGGGTTCAAGGCTGGTTTATGGGCGGACGCGCTGCATGGTTCTTGCGACTTGGTCTGATACTCGCAGCCTTGATGCTGATCGAAGGCGGAATCCTGTCAGATCTGATTGGCGTGAGCATCGCGGCGGCGATCTTCTTCATCCAGAGGGTGTTCCAGCCCAAGGGCGGCGCGATCCCGGTGCGTGGCGCAGACTAGCCCTGACCTGAGAAACCAAAGGACGGGCCGCGCGTCTTGTGCGGCCCCTGTCCTTCAGGCTTCGGCTTTCTTTTCCCAGGCGCCCGACTCCTGGCTCCAGTACTGGGCAGAGCAACCGGCACCGGTAAGACTGCGCCATTGATCGCGCGCTGTGTCCACCGCAGCGGCGTTGTTTCCGTCAAAGAGAATTGAGGCACGTTCAAGCTCCGCTACCTCTGCCGGCGCTGGCGCCGATCCTCCGACGCAGATCAAAGCCTGACGGTCCGCTAAAGCCGGTTCGGTTCCCAAGAGCACCGGCTGTCGCGCGTCATGCGCGCCACCATCCAAACCATGGGGCAAAAAGCCCTCCTCCGGCCGCAGCCAAAGTAGCTCGTCAAGATGTTCAAGTTGCGCCCTGTCGGGACCTCGTACGGCCACGCGCCAGCCAGCCTTCAGCGACTTCTCCAGCAAGACCGGAAGGGTCGCCTCGAGCGGCGTCCGGGTCATATGGTAGAAGTAAACCGCGCCCATTCTACCCCTCGTAATGGTCCCGGATCAGCCGGTCGAGCGCACGAACACCCCAACCGGTCGCTCCGCCCGGTGCAAAAGCCGTTTCGGATTTCACAGACGCCGTGCCTGCGATGTCCAGATGGCACCATGGCACGTCCTCTTTGACAAACCGGCCGAGAAACTGTGCGGCGGTGATCGAGCCGCCTGCCCGGCCGCCCACGTTTTTCATGTCCGCCACCCGCGACTTAAGAAGCTTGTCATAGGCGGGTCCCATCGGCATCCGCCACGCGCCCTCGCCCTCAGCAGATGCCGCTCCTATGAAGTCCGCCGAAAGCGCGTCGGAATTGGAGAAAACTCCTGCATTTTCATGGCCGAGACCGATAATGATCGCCCCGGTAAGGGTCGCGAGGTTGATCATTCCCACGGGCTCGTAGTTTTCTTGCGCGTACCACATCACATCCGCCAGAACGAGGCGGCCCTCAGCGTCGGTGTTGATGACCTCGATGGTGTCACCCTTCATGGATGTCACGACATCACCCGGGCGCTGTGCCTTCCCGTCAGGCATATTTTCTACGAGACCGACAAGGCCCACGACATTCGCTTTGGCTTTGCGCATCGCAAGCGTGCGCATAACACCGGAAACCACGCCCGCGCCGCCCATATCCATGGTCATGTCTTCCATCCCGCCAGCGGGCTTTATGGAAATCCCGCCCGTATCAAAGACGACACCCTTGCCCACCAAGGCAAAGGGCTTTTCATCGCCCCCACCCATCCATTTCATAATGACGATTTTGGACGGGCTTTCGGACCCCTGCCCCACACCCAGCAAAGCCCCCATGCCGAGCTTTTCCATATCGGCTTCTTCGAGCACTTCGACTTCAAGGCCGAGGTCCTTCAGCGCGACCAGGCGATCCGCGAATTCGGTGGTAGTCAGGTGATTGGCAGGTTCATTGACAAGATCGCGGGTAAAAAACACGCCATCTGCTACAGCCCGTTTGTCCTCATAGGCTTCCTGCACCACATCGGGTTTGGTTGCAAAGAGAACAATTTCACCGATTTCCTCGTCAGATTTCGATTTCCGCTCGGTGAATTTGTAGGCCCGCAGGGTCGCGCCGTAGGCAATCTCTGCGGCTTGCGCGTGGCTTCCCGCGCAGATTGTAAGACCATTTTTCCCCAGCGCCTTGGACAGTCGCGCGCCAGCCTTTCGCGCATCGAGCGTTTTAACTTTCTTGGGCAGCTTCACGATGATAACTGCATCAGCCTCCATACCCGCAGGGTAGCCGAGCCGCATCGCTTCCCCGGTCTTCAACTTGTCGAAGGCTTCAGAGCCCACGGCGCGCGCCACCGCGCCCTTAGAGAGCTTGTTAACGCGCTTTGAAGATGGGTCGAGCGCGCCTGTCTCGGGCACCAGGAGTGCAACGACACCGCTGGCTTGTGACAAGGCGTCAAGATCGATTTCGGAAATGCGCACCCGAGGCAGTTCAGTCATGGGAATCCCTGTCATTGCATGATTTTGGCGAACCCTAGACCGCGCCTGCGGCGAAGGCCAGCAGATCGGCGGTGACTGCGCGAACTTGGCTTTTCCCCCGGCCTGGATTGCAATAGGGTCTTCACAAAGCTCCGAGCCGAAGCAAGGATCCCCGACGCGAGATGCTCGCCCGCTATGACCGCTACACTCTTGGCCGACTGACGGTCACCTTCGGTTTTTTCACCGTTGTGCTTGTACTGGTATTCTGGATCAGTCGGGCGGCACGGCTCTTTGACAGGCTTGTGGGAAATGGCGAGAGCCTTGCGGTTTTTCTGGAACTCTCAGTGCTCAGCCTGCCCTACCTTATTTACCTCATCCTTCCTGTCTGTGTCTTTGCCGCCGCCGTTCAGACCGGCAACCGTATGGTGTCTGACAGCGAGATTGTCGCGCTTCAGACTGCGGGCGTAAGTGCCTTCCGCACTGTGCGTCCTGCCTTCTTGATGGGCACAATGGCAACGATGTTGATGCTTGTTCTCGCGCATGTCTTGATTCCGGCCAGCCGGGTGCAGGTTGCCGAAATTGAGCGGGAGATTGCGGAGGATTTTGGCGCGCGGCTACTTGACGAAGGCCGGTTCCTGACGCCGCTCAAGGGAGTGACGCTCTTTGTAAGCAATATCACCGACGACGAAGTGCTTGAACGGGTGCTGCTGTCGGACACGCGTGTGCCGGACGCAGGCGTGATTTATACCGCAGAAGAGGCTTTGTTCGTGCGCTCAAGCGAAGGTCCCCAGCTTGTGCTTCTTTCAGGCCTCGCCCAGCAGTTGGACGCCCAAGGCAAGCTTTCAACGCTTCGGTTCGAGAATTTCTCGCTCAGCCTCGGTCAGCCTGAGAGCGACACGCCGCCAATTCTGCGCGACCTCCGCGGTTACCCGACAACCGTGCTGTTGGACAAGGATCCGGATCTGATCATGGCCATCGGAACTACGGAGGCCGCATTCGAACACGAGTTGCATACCCGCTTTGCCACCCCGCTGCTGGCCATCATAAACGCGGTGCTTGGCTTTGCAGCTTTGCTGGTCGGCGGCTTCAGCCGGTTTGGCTTCTGGTACCAGGTTGCTGGTGGCATCGCTTTGAATGTGGTTCTGCAAATCGGCGTTAACATCGCGGAAGAAACTGCTTTGAGCACTTCAGGCGCCTGGCCCGTCGTCTATGCTCCGATCGTTGCGGGCATCCTGGCGGTCCTTCTTTTGCTATGGATGGCCGATCACCCGCCTCAGGTGAAACGCTGGTTCACCCGAAACCTCGAAGAGCCAGCAAAATGACCCTGCAGTTGTACTTTGCCCGAAGATATCTGCTGACTTTTATGGCTATTTTCCTCGCATTCTTCGGCATCATGATGCTCGCCGACATCGTGGAAAACATCCGATCGATCAATGTAGAGGGATTTGGGTTTCAGAAGGCGGCCTATTTTGCCTTTCTCGCGACGCCGAAAAAGCTCTATGAAATCGTCCCGCTCATTGCACTTTTTGCGACCACAGCCCTGTTCTTGAAAATGGCGCGGACCTCCGAGTTGATTGTCACGCGAGCCGCCGGACGCTCCGCGATCCGCAGCTTGTTCGCGCCAGTTGTGGTGGCGATGATGTTGGGCGGGCTTTTTGTGAGCGTGTTCAATCCAATTGTGGCCGCAACGTCCCGAATTGCTGACGAAGAACGCGATGATATCCGGGGCCGTTCCGTCTTGTCGCTAAGCCAGAACGGGCTGTGGTTGCGACAAAACACTGTGGACGGCCAGATGGTGATCCATGCCCTTTCGACAAGTCAGGACGGCACAACACTCTATAATGCCACGTTTCTTGGCTTTGATGCGTCCGGACAACCGGTTGAACGTGTGGCCGCCGCGCAGGCAAGGCTCGTTCCTGGCGCCTGGGACCTGGCTGACGCCGTAATCTGGGATCTTGAACAAGCCACGAACGGTCAGGCCTCCAACCAGGCCGTACCCTGGCAACGCGTGCCGACGACGTTAACGCTGGATGAAATCCGCGACAGTGTGGGCGACCCTTCCGACATTCCGATCTGGGAACTGCCCGCCTTCATAGAGAGGCTTGAAGAGGCAGGCTTTGCTGCAAGAAGTCACAGGGTCTGGCTGCAGACTGAGTTGGCGGCGCCTTTGTTCATGGTCTCTATGGTTCTGATCAGTTCCGCCTTCACAATGCGCCATACTCGATTTGGACGTACCGGATTAATGGTGTTGTTCGCAGTGATGCTTGGGTTCGCGCTGTTCTTTTTCAAGAGCTTCGCGCAAGTCTTGGGGGAGACGGGGAAAATCCCCATTATGGCCTCTGCTTGGGTTCCACCGATTGCCGGGATCTCGCTGGCGCTGGCGCTGCTGTTGCATCAAGAAGACGGATAGAATGACGCCGGTTCGCTTTTCTCTGCTTGCAGCCCTTTATATGTCCGCACTCACCGCCAGCGGTGCAGGCGCGCAGGAAACGCCGCCTGCAGATGCCCCGGCAACTCTCATCGCGGACCGAGTTCTAACTGACCCCGAGGGCCAGCTGCGCGCTGAAGGCGCTGTGGAGGTTTTTTATGCGGGAAACCGCATTCAGGCCAATGCCATCGTATATAACCAAACAAACGATCGTCTGATTGTTGAGGGACCGATCAGGTTGACCGACTCCACTGGCGAAATACTGCTTCTGGCAGAGCAAGCCGATCTGGACCGAAGCCTGCAGGATGGCATTCTGAACAGCGCTCGTTTGGTTCTCGATCAACGGATGCAGATCGCGGCGAACGAGATCCAGCGGAGCCAGGGTCGTTTTACCCAGTTGCACCGGTCAGTCGCCTCCAGCTGCGAGATTTGCTCTGAGCGGGAGATTCCACTTTGGCAGATCAGAGCCGAGCGGATTATTCACGATCAGCTGGAAAAGCAGATTTATTTTGAGAATGCGACTTTCGAGGTCGCGGGGGTGCCAGTGTTCTACCTGCCACGTTTCCGCGCACCGGACCCCACATTGGAACGTGCAAGCGGCTTTCTGTATCCTGAGTTTCGCTCTACGAACGAACTCGGCTTTGGGATAGAGACGCCGTATTTCTTCGTGATTGACGACCAGAGGGATCTGACCATCAGTCCAGCTGTAACAACCGAGAACTCACGAACCCTTGGACTGCGATATCGACAGGCCTTCCGGAACGGCAATCTGGAATTCGACGGCTATTTTACGCGAGACGAACTGGAGTCCGGCGATCGGGGCCTTGCAACGCTCGACGCTATTTTCAGCCTTCCCTACAACTTCGTTTTGCAACTGGATCTGGAGACCGTGAGCGACCGGAGCTATTTCCGCGACTACGGCTTTGACGATCAGGACAGACTGGAGAGCGTGGTCCAGCTTTCGCGTACACAGCGCGATAACCTGCTACGCTTCTCAGGGAGTTACTTCACCACGCTTCGCGACGATGAAGACAACGAAACAATCCCGCGCTACGTCGTGGACGGGCAGTATAACTACCGGTTTTCTCCTTCCGCTATCGGAGGTCAGGCAGAGGTTGAACTGGCGATGCTGTCGCTTACGCGGCCCTCGGACGGCGATATCATCGGCCGTGACACGCGACGCGTAAGCGGGATCGCGGACTGGCGGCGGACCTGGACCTCTAGCATGGGCTTTGTCGGCACAGCAATCGGCGAGCTCGCGGTCGACGCATATATGGTCGACCAAGACAGCCGGTTTGAATCAGACACAATCCGGACAACGCCAACACTCGCCACAGAGCTGCGTTGGCCCCTGCAGAAACGCACCTCTGGCGCGCAGCACATTCTGGAACCCATCGGACAGCTCGTTTGGTCGCGCGTCTCCGATGATGTGGTGCCAAACGAAGACAGCCAGACCGTTGAATTCGACGAGGTGAGCCTCTTTGAATTCAACCGCTTCTCAGGTCGTGATCGCCTCGAGAGTGGTTGGCGCGCAAATCTTGGGCTGGTTTGGACCCGCTTCGCCGATAATGGCTGGGACAGCACAGTCACAGTAGGCCGGGTTTTTCGAGAAGGTCGCGGAGACGGCTTTGCGCCCGGCGTGGACCCATCAGAAAGTGCCTCGGACTGGCTGACGACAATCAAACTGGAAACTCCGTTTGGGCTCGACCTGATTAACCGCGCGCAGTACGGCACGGACTTCAAGGTCGACAAGAATGCATTTCGGTTGGGATGGAACGGGGGAAGCACAGGGCTGAACGTGACCTATACGTGGTTGCGTCAATCGCTTCTCGAGGGCCGAGAAGATGACACCAACGAGCTTCGCCTTGGCGGGTTTCGGACATTTAATGCGAACTGGGCCGGAGATTTCGAATATACTTATGACGCTGAAAACTCGCGCTCGCGCGAGGCAGAACTTGGTGTTATCTACCGCAACGAATGCATCACCGTGGACCTTTCCCTCTCGCGCGATTGGGCTTCGTCCGCTAGTCTCCGCGACACAACAGACTTCGGAATTACAATCTCGCTAAACGGCTTCGGATCTGACCCAAATACTCCACGCAGCGCCAGCCGCTGCAGCCTCTAAAGCCCAACGGACACAATGACCTTACGCCTCCTTTCGCTTTGTATCGCGCTGCTCCTTCCCGCCTCGGCTTCCGCGCAGTCTTTCGTACCGGCTGTCACGGTGAACGGCGACATCATCACAGAATACGAGATCGAACAGCGGTTTCTTTTGCTGCAGGCGCTGCGTGTTCCAGGCGCCAGCCTGATTGTCGCCGAGGATGCGATGATAGAAGACCGCCTTAAGATGCAAGCCGCAAGCTCCGCCGGTGTTGAGATCACACAAGATGACCTCGAAGTGGCTTTCGAAGAGTTTGCACAGCGCGGCAATCTTACGACATTTGAGTTTCTGGATGCGATCGCGGAGAGCGGGGTCGATGTTCAGACCTTCCGCGATTTCGTGGAAGCAGGTCTTGCCTGGCGGGCTTTTGTAAGAGGCGCATTCGGGCCACGGTCCGGCATCTCAGAGGCCGAACTCGACCGTGCTATTGCGCTGTCTGCGACCCGGTCCGGCGCGCGGGTGCTTCTGGCAGAGATCGTTTTGCCCACCCAGTCCGCTGAATTGGAGGCCCAGGCGCGCGCCATCGCAGAAGATATCCGCGAACGGGTTCAAACCCAGGCCGATTTCGCCGAGGCAGCGCGTCGTTTCTCAATTGCCCCCACCCGGGCCAATGGCGGGCAGCGCGATTGGGTGAACCTCTCCGAGCTTCCGCCCCAGATCGCCTCGAACCTGCTGACGCTGGCGCCTGGAGAGACATCGGAAGTGTTTCCGATAAGCAACGAGGCAATTGCGATTTTCCAGGTCCGCGCTTTAGAGGAGCGGCGCGCACAGGTGCCCGGCGCTGTTTCAGTGGAATACGCGCTTCTGGCGCTGCCCAACGACCCCAACGAAGCCGCGGCGCGGACGGCGGAGTTGATCGGACGTGTCGATACCTGCGACGACCTCTATACGGTTGCACGCGAAATGCCCGACGGCGCTTTGGTGCGCGAGACTGTTGCAACAGGCTCCCTGCCCCGCTCTGTCGCAAACGCGATCCCTGCGCTGGATGCCAACGAAGGCACGCAGATCGCAACGAGCGCTGGCCCCAGGTTCCTGATGCTCTGTGCCCGTGTCAGCGCGGTGGTTGAAGAAGCGGGGATCGACCAAGTCCGCAACCAGCTACGGGGCCAAAGGATCTCGAGCTACGCGGAAAGCTACCTCGAGGAATTGCGGGCAGATGCCAAAATCGTCCGCTGACCCGGATGCCCCGATCGTACTGACCTGCGGCGAGCCAGCAGGCATCGGACCCGAAATTGCCGCGAAAGCCTGGACCAAGCTTCGTCAGGATGTGCCGTTCTTTGTCATCGCGGACCCGGAACATCTCCGCGCTCACGCTCCGGGGGTACCTCTGGCAGAAATCGGACACCCCGCAGAGGCAAAAGCCGTGGCCGCTCAGGCATTACCGGTCATGCCATTGAAATTCAAAGGTCGCCTGGACCCCGGCACGCCCAACCCGGACCATGCCTCGGACGTCATAAAAGCGATCGAACGGGGTGTAGATCTCGCCAGGTCGGGTGCGGCCCGCGCGCTCTGTACCGCTCCGATCCACAAAAAGGCGCTCGCCGATGGCGCTGGGTTCGCCTTTCCCGGCCACACGGAATTCCTGGCGTATCTGGCGGGTGACGTGGAGGTGGTCATGATGCTCGCCAGTTCAGAGCTTCGGGTGGTTCCGGCGACAATTCACATTCCGCTTGCAGAGGTTCCGACCGCGCTCACGCCTGACGGACTGAGCCAGACCATCCGATTGACAGCCGCCGGGCTGCAACAGGACTTCGGGATAAACGCGCCTCGGATCGCCATCGCAGGTCTGAACCCGCATGCCGGGGAAGGTGGAAAGATCGGTGTGGAAGAGCAAGACTGGATCAACGAGCTGGTGGAGACCTTGCGCTCAGAGGGATACCATCTGACCGGGCCGCATTCGGCCGATACGATGTTCCACAGCGCGGCCCGCGCGCGCTATGACGCGGCAATCGCGATGTATCACGATCAGGCGTTGATCCCCATAAAAACCATAGACTTCGAGGGCGGAGTGAACGTGACACTTGGACTGCCCTTCATCCGCACCTCTCCGGATCACGGAACAGCCCTCGATATCGCCGGTCAGGACAAGGCCGATCCGGCCAGCTTGATCGCAGCTCTGCGCCTGGCAGCAAGCATGGCACAGGCGCGCGCGGTCTGATGGCACAGATCGACGAACTTCCCCCGCTCCGCGAGGTGATTGCAGAGCACCGGCTGTCGGCGAAGAAGTCTCTTGGCCAGAATTTCCTTCTGGACCTGAACCTGACCGCCCGCATCGCCCGTATCCCGGGAGATCTGAGCACCGCAGATGTGCTGGAGATCGGACCCGGGCCGGGCGGGCTCACCCGTGGTCTTCTCGCAAGCGGTGCGCGTCGGGTTCTTGCGATTGAAAAGGATGCGCGCTGCCTGCCTGCCCTTGCCGAGATCGCAACCGCCTATCCCGGCCGGCTGGAGGTTGTGCATGGGGACGCGCTCGATATCGATCCGCGTGTCCATCTGGAGTCACCAATCCACGTTGCGGCCAACCTGCCTTACAACGTTGGCACCGAGCTTTTGGTGCGCTGGCTCACGCCCGAGGTCTGGCCGCCCTTCTGGCGCTCCCTGACCCTCATGTTCCAGAAGGAAGTGGCAGAGCGCATTGTGGCGGAGCCCGGCTCAAAGGCCTATGGAAGGCTCGCGCTGCTCGCGCAATGGCGTACAGAGGCGCAAATTGCCCTGACGCTCCCCCCTCAAGCCTTTGTTCCTGCGCCCAAGGTTCACTCTGCTGTCGTGCACTTGCGCGCATTGCCAGCGCCGCGATTCCCGGCCAAGGCTGCGACGCTGTCTCGCGTTGTTGCATCGGCCTTCAACCAAAGGCGAAAGATGCTGCGCGCCAGCCTGAAAGGCCTGGCACCGGATATGGAAGCCCACCTGAGCGCCGTTGGTATCGATCCAACCCGGCGGGCCGAGACTGTATCCCTTCAGGAATTCTGTGCTTTGGCCAATCGGTTGGACGCGGAGGGATCCATTCAAGCCTGAAGTCTTTCTGACCGCTGGCTATTCGGCAGCCTCAGATGCCGCCATACGCTCTGTATCCAACGCAGCAGCTTTCTTCTCAACCTCTTCGACGATGTGATCGATCATTTGCTCGTTGGACATCTTGTGGCTCTGCTTGCCGGCCAGATAGACCATGCCAGCGCCGGCGCCACCGCCGGTAAAGCCGACATCCGTCATCAGCGCTTCACCCGGGCCGTTGACCACACATCCGATAATGGACAGGCTCATCGGTGTCTTGATGTGCTCCAGACGTTGCTCCAGCGCCTCGACCGTCTTGATCACGTCAAAACCCTGCCGCGCACAGGACGGGCAAGAAATGATATTCACGCCCCGATGCCGAAGCCCCAGGGATTTCAGAATTTCATATCCGACGCGCACTTCTTCGACAGGGTCGGCACTCAAACTGACGCGGATCGTGTCGCCAATACCCATCCATAATAGGTTGCCCAGCCCGATCGCGGATTTGATGGTCCCCGACATCAGCCCGCCCGCTTCAGTGATGCCTAAATGGATCGGCGCATCGGTGGCCTCCGCCAACGCTTGATAGGCGGCCGCAGCGAGGAAAACATCCGACGCCTTGCATGAGATTTTGAACTCGTGGAAGTCGTTGTCCTGCAGGATTTTGATGTGGTCGAGGCCGGACTCCACCATTGCGTCAGGACAGGGCTCGCCATACTTCTCAAGAAGATGCCTTTCCAGACTGCCCGCATTTACGCCGATGCGTATCGCGCAGTTGTGGTCCCGGGCGGCCTTGATCACTTCCTTAACGCGACTCTCGTTGCCAATATTGCCCGGGTTGATCCGGAGACACGCAGCCCCCGCCTCGGCCGCCTCGACCCCGCGTTTATAGTGAAAATGGATATCAGCCACGATCGGCACCGGGCTTTCGCGTACAATCTCTTTCAGTGCCGTCGAGCTGTCCTGGTCCGGAACTGAAATTCTCACAATGTCTGCACCCGCCTCTGCGGCAGCCTGAACCTGCGCAATGGTCGCTTTGATGTCCGGCGTGAGTGTGTTTGTCATGGTCTGCACCGAAATTGGTGCATCCCCCCCAACGGGTACATCACCCACCATAATTTGACGGCTTTGGCGGCGGTAGATGTTGCGCCAAGGGCGCACAGAATTGAGCGACATTGGATATTCCGTCTGACAGTCCATCTGTAACGTAAGCCACACAGCGCAATCAGGCAACGTAGCAATGCTTACCTGTGATTTAATACAGAGGCTCTGATACTGCCAGAGGCCAAACCTGCGGTTGCGTTATTGCTCGGCCGGCTCTTCCCCCTCACCAACCAGCTCGGCTTCTGCGACCGCGATGATTTCAGCCGTGCCGGGATCTGCGCTCAGATCGACAAGGGCAAAGTCCTGTTGGAGACTTTCTCGCGACAGCGCAATATTGGTGGCGACTGACCCGGATTGACCGGCTGGGCCAAAAGGTTGACCGTCGACCAGAAAATAAACGGATCCGGAATTGCCGGCCCGAAGCGTCGCTGGATCCTCAGAAGCGGGAAGCACATAGCTTTCGCCGCGCTCCATCACCTTTTCAAGCAGGATCGTGCCATCTGCCGCCCGAACGCGAACCCAGGCTGGATTAACAGCCACCAGCGCAACTTCCGGCGGGGGTGGCGTCGTGACCTGCACCGCAGGCAGCACCGGGTCAACTTCGGTTGGATCAAACTCCGCAACTTGAGGGGTCGGCGGAGTTGCGGGCGCGCGCCAAAGCCCTGTGGCATTCGGATCGATGGTTGCAATTGGCCCGTCACGGGACGCCAGAACAGGCACATCCAGAGCCTGAGGACGATAAAGCCGGTCGAAAGCCTCGGGCGTCGGCGCCGCAAGCTCTTCAAGATTTGCGTCGTCTTCTGAGATCAGCGCCGGTGCCAGGGGGTCCACTGTTGCGACCACGCCCGGCGCGGATTCCACGGGCACCATTGTGACTTGCTGGATTTGCTGCAGGACCGTCCAGGCGCCGTATCCCAAGCCACCAATCAACGCGACCAAAACGAGCAGCGACCCCAGTGCCCCGGGGTTCAGTGTTGAAAAGAATGGCTCTTGCACTGGCGCAAGGCTGCGGGCTGATGCCAGAAGCGGGTCTTCAGCCGCGGCTTTTGACGCGGTGATTTTGCGCGGTGTCGCGGTGTCGGACTGCTTTGCGCTGCTGGCTTCAGGTTGCATACCATGAACGCCTGAGAACCCGCTTTCCTCGCAAAACTTTTCGAACGCCCAGTCAGGATCCAGCCCCAGATACCGCGAATAGGACCGCACATAACCGGCAATGAAACCCGGGGTGTCGAACACAGACGGGTCTGCGTTTTCAATGGCAACGATGTAATTGGCTTTGATCCTGAGCTCGCGCTGAACGTCCAGCAGCGATTTTCCAAGCGTCGCACGCTCCCCCCGCATGACATCGCCAAGCGACAGGTCATAATCGTCAAAACCAAGAAGGTCTGACGTATCACCTTCCGTGCGCTGGGATTTGCGCCCGATCATTACACCTGCCTTTGTCTGTGCCGCTGCGGACTTATCGCCGATTCGCACATGGTCTGCCTAGGGTAGACCGTAGCACATTAAGAATTTGACGGCAGGAGGAAAATTTCAGGCGGTGAGTTGTTGCCGAGAAAGGGCACAATGGCTCCATAAACCATCCATTGCGCGCACCAGATCATCGATCATTGCGGGTGTATGTACAGGCGACGGCGTGAAACGCAGGCGCTCCGTGCCCCTTGGCACCGTCGGAAAATTAATCGGCTGGACATAAACGCCATTATTCTCAAGCAGCATGTCCGAGATGATTTTGGTGTGCACCGGATTGCCGACGATAACTGGCACGATATGGGTTCCGTGGTCGATGATCGGCAGGCCCATTCCCTTTAAGCGGATCTTGAGCACATGCGCGCGGCACTGGTGAAGCTCCCTAATCTGCGTGTCGGTTTTCAGGTGACGCACCGAGGCTGCGGCACCGGCGGCGATAACAGGCGGGATGGATGTCGTGAAGATGAAGCCCGGCGCATAAGACCGGATCGCGTCGACCATTTTTGCGGACGCTGCGATATAGCCCCCCATAACTCCAAATGCTTTTCCGAGCGTTCCATTGATTATATCAATCCGGTGCATCACACCACGCTGCTCGGCAACGCCACCGCCGCGGGGGCCGTACATGCCCACGGCATGCACCTCGTCAAGATAGGTCAGAGCACCAAATTCGTCCGCAAGATCGCATATCTCTTCGATAGGGGCGAAATCACCATCCATGGAGTAGATGGACTCAAACGCGATCACCTTCGGCGCATTCACAGGCAGGCTCAGGAGGATTTCCCGCAAGTGCTCAAGATCATTGTGGCGGAAAATGTGCTTGGGACACTTGCCATGCCGTATACCCTGGATCATCGAGGCATGGTTCAACTCATCCGAGATAATGTGGAGCCCGGGAAACAGCATCGGAAGGGTCGAGAGCGTTGCATCATTGGCGATGTACGCCGACGTAAACAACAAAGACGCTTCCTTTTTGTGCAAGTCGGCGAGCTCAGCTTCCAGCGCGTTGTGATAAACCGTGGTTCCGGAAATATTGCGCGTACCGCCAGACCCCGCGCCGGTGGCGTCCAGAGCCTCGTGCATCGCGTCCAAAACGACCGGATGTTGGCCCATGCCCAGATAATCGTTGCCACACCATACAGTGATGTTCTTTTTGGTACCATCGGGCCGCGTCCAGACAGCGTGCGGAAACGCATCCTTGCGGCGCTCAATGTCAATAAAAGTCCGATACCGTCCTTCGTCATGGAGACGTTGAAGAGCCGTTTCGAGGTGTCCAGTGTAGTCCAAGGGTTGCTCCGCGTGACGTTAGGTATCGTAGGCAGGCCAAAGGTAGGCCCTCAGGGACGTAGTTACCAATGCGCAAAATGCCACTGCATTGACCGAGATCAAGTCCCCCTGGGTACCTTGGTCGCACATCGGCGCTGGACACCCCTTGCGGGGTTGGTAGGCTGCGCATCCACTCCGCCAGGCTACATACCGCAAGGAACTCATGACCGTAACCCCTGTTCTTGACCGCATAGATGCCGATTTGCCCCTTGCAATTCAAAGGCTGCAGGCGCTTTTGCGCATTCCCTCGATTTCCACCGATCCAGCCTACAACGACGCGTGTGACGAAGCGGCCGACTGGCTGGTGTCTGAACTTCAGTCCATTGGAGCAGATGCGTCGAAACGCCCGACCCCGGGGCGGCCTATGGTGGTTGGCCATTTGGATGGAGACGGGCCGGAAGTCCTTTTTTACGGTCACTACGATGTACAGCCCGTTGACCCGCTGGAGCTGTGGGACACGCCCCCCTTCGAACCGGAGCTACAAAATACTCCGAAAGGTCAGGTTATCCGAGGACGTGGCACAGCCGACGACAAGGGCCAGTTGATGACTTTTGTGGAAGCTTGCAGAAACTGGATTGCCGAACACGGTCGCCTACCCGTGAAAGTGACATTTTTCTTCGAAGGCGAAGAGGAATCCGGGTCCCCATCGCTGATTCCATTCCTTGAAGAAAACGCGGACGAGCTCCGCAAGGAGGTGGCGCTGATCTGCGACACCGGCCTTTTCAACGATGAGGTGCCGGCAATCATTGCGTCACTGCGTGGGATGCTCGGGCAGGAGGTCATCCTGCGCGGAGCGTCACGCGACTTGCACTCGGGTCACTATGGCGGCGCGGCGGCCAATCCAATCAAGGTCCTGTCGCATATTCTCGCAAGCCTGCACGACGAGGCGGGCCGGGTGACGATCCCGGGCTTCTATGACGGTGTGCCGGACCTGACGCCTGAGCGTCGCGCGGAATGGGAAGCCCTGGGCTTCAACACGGCGAGCTTTCTGGGAGATGTCGGACTGTCGCACCCGGCAGGCGAACAGGGGTTTTCCGCGCTGGAAGCGACCTGGGCACGTCCGACCTGCGAAATGAACGGTATTCGGGGCGGCTACGCGGGCGATGGCTTCAAGACCGTTCTTCCGGCCGAAGCGGCCGCAAAAATCAGCTTCAGACTGGTCGGAGATCAGGACCCGGTCGCCATTCAGGCAGCATTCCAGGCGCAAGTTCGCAGCCTGGTGCCGCCAGACATGGACGTTGAGTTTGTCGATCACGGCGCCTCGAAAGCAGCAATGATGCGGATGGAACATCCGCTCTTCGCCAAAACAAAAGCCGCTCTGACCGAAGAGTGGGGCCTTCCTGCAACGTTCACAGCCGCCGGTGGATCAATCCCGGTCGCGGGGTACTTCCAGTCGATCCTTGGAATGGACTCGATCCTTGCCGGCTGGGGGAAAGACGATGACGGGCTGCATTCTCCGAACGAGAAATACGACGTGGAGAGTTTTCACAAAGGCACACGGTCCTGGGCGCGTGTTCTGGGAAAAATTGCCGAAGGCTAGTCCTTTTCGGGGATCAGCAGCGAGCTGTCTCCGTAGCTAAAGAACCTGTAGTTCCGGGTGATAGCGTGGGCATAGATTTCCAGAATGCGTTCGCGTCCCATCAGCGCCGAGACCAGCATCATCAGGGTCGACTTCGGCAGGTGAAAATTTGTCATCAAGGCGTCGGTGATTTTGAACCGGTAGCCGGGGTATATGAAAATATCTGTTTCCCCTTCCCAGGCTGATAGGATCCCATCCTCGGTCGCTGCGGTTTCAATCAGCCGCAGTGCAGTTGTACCAACCGGGATGATCCGCCCGCCAGCACGGCGTGTAGCGTTGATTTCCTCAGCCGCGATCTGCGGGATCTCGCCCCATTCAGCATGCATTTTGTGCGTGGCGACATCCTCCACTTTCACGGGAAGGAAAGTGCCTGCTCCGACATGCAGCGTCACAAAGGACAGATCCACCCCGCGCGCCTGCAGCGCACTCAGCAGCGTCGCGTCGAAATGCAGCGATGCTGTCGGTGCCGCGACCGCACCGCTGTGGCGCGCGAAAACCGTCTGATAGTCATCCTTGTCCCGGTCGTCTGCAGGGCGTTTTCCCGCGATGTAAGGCGGCAAAGGCATTGCGCCTGCTTCGGCCAGCGCGGCGTCGAAATCCTCGCCCGCCAGATTGAACGCAAGGCGCAGTCGATCCGGCGCTTTTTCCACAACATCCGCGCTCAGATCATCTGAGAACACGACCTGCTCGCCCTCAGCGAGTTTCCGCATCGGTTTGGCCAGCGCCCACCAGCCGCCCTGGTGCGCCGCTTCGGTGAGGGTTACTTCAACCTTTGCGGTCACAGGCCCCTGACCTGTCTGCCTTAAGCGCGTTCCAAACAACCGCGCCGGGATCACCTTGGTATTGTTCAGCACGAGACGATCGCCATGGCGCAGCTCGTCGACGAGGTCCGTTACAATCCGGTCCCGAAGCGCCGCATCTCCGTCCGCCACAAGCAAGCGGGCCGACGAGCGTGGCGACACAGGGCGCGTCGCTATCAGCTCCTCGGGCAGCGAGAAGTCAAAATCAGAAAGAGACAGGGTCATCGGGCGCGTTCAGGCTATTGCGTCAACTGTGGTGGTGGCCGACGGAACAGGTCGCGAAAGATGCCAGGTGTCAAGACCGAGAGCGGATTAACGGAAATCTCCGGGCTGTCCCGAGACCCTGCAATACGGTAGGTCACCCCAATGAGCCCCTCATTCGGGGTGCCCAGAAGACCGCCACCAAGAGAATTGATAATATAGACAGGTGAAACCACACCTTGCAGGTCAATCTGATCTGATTTGGGCATCACCACGCCCTCGAAGGTTAGGCCAAGCGAGGGCCCGTTTGCCAAACCATCGCGGAGGCTGACGCCCTCAGGCGTGATCCGGAAATCGGCCGAGACTTCGGTCAACCCGATCCCACCGCCATTTGCCAATTGCTCCAACAGTCCAACGATAGACAGTGCTGAAAGCAGCTCGACCGATGCCGGGCTTTCCACAAGCCTCGTATTCGCCAACTTGAGCTGGCCGGCATAGCCGCCCGGTGACGCGGTTTCCTCCAAAACCAACTCCATCGGACCGCCGCGCAGGTTCGCAAGGATACCCGCCGCAGCCAAAGTGGCGCCGCCGTCGTTTGCCGTCACCCTGACAAGCTGACGGCCGTTGGGTCCCGGGCCAAGCTCTATGCGAACAGGGGCGCGTGCGTTTAGGGACCCTGAAAGCGTACCAGACACGACTGAACCAAACTGCAGAGTCCCGGATACGTCAGAAAGCCTCAGCGTTTCGGAAACAATCACTTCATCCAGTTGCAGTGCAAACGCCCCTGCCCCGGAATTTGACTGGCTGGCTGCACGAGGTGGCAGATCCCGCAGATCTATGCGCCCTCCGGTTACTGCGATTGTTGGGGCCGCTCCGGGCCCGCGCCCTACAAGCTCGACCTCCAAATCGGACCAGTTTCCAAGACTCAAGCGATCCATCTGAGCCCAGGCCAATCCTGCCCCGTCGGCCTCCAGACGAAGGCGCCCCTGGGCGCTGAGCCCTGCGAACTCAAAGACGATCCGATCGAGCTCCGGCGGCTGGGAGAGCGCCAAATCGACCTCTGCGAGCCCTGCTTCCCGGGCCGGTTTTGTCCAGCCAATTTCTGGAACGGATATCGACACGCCAGCGAGATCACTGGACACTGTCAGACGCGGGGGCGCTTCGTCTCCAGGCAGTGTCAGAGCGTATTCCGCAGTGGCCGTGCCCTCGCCAATTCGGCCGGCTGGAAGCGCAACGCCCACGCTGGCAAGCCCGGCCTCGGACACTTGTGCCTCGCCTGCGATAACGGTCTCTCGCGCAGCACCTGGCGGGCCATCAAGTCGCGCGTTCAGTCCGAAGGACACAGGGAGATCTGCGAGTTGCCCTGTGCCCGAAAGCGCCAGGTCGGGCCCACTGATATCGAGCGCCAGGGTGCCTTTGCTGAGGCCAATATCCGGAGCGAGGCCCTCTATTTCAGCGTTGGTCATTGTGGCCTTGATGCGTAGCTGGTCGAGGTCGAAAGGAGCATCTTTGGCAAGAGCAATCAGGAAATCCGCCGATCCCTCTGTTTGTCCTGCGATCCCTTGTGGCGGCAGTTTGAACCGCTCGCCAACACGCACAGGCGGGCGTTGAAGGACGTCAATAATTGCAGACGTATCTCCGAAAACGTCCAGCCGTATCCTGGCGTCTGTTCCCGGAATACGCGTGTCGAGAATTTCAAAACTCGATCCCGAAACCGAAACAGCCGCAAAGCCCTCTGGCTCAACCTCTCCATCTCCGACCCGAATAAAGAACCGGTTGTCGAACAGGCTTGCATGGCCGTGCGCCGAGGTTAACGGCGGCAGCCCCTCAAGAACCTGTACTCTGGCGTCCTGGTACGCAAAGGTTAAGGCGATTTCTGGCGGCGCCCCGGGCATCAGACGAAGCGCGACCTGTCCATCGGTGGCGGTACCTTCAAGAATATTACTGGCGAGCCACCGTCCCAGTTTGTGCCCTCTTCCGCTGGTGGGAAAAAAACCGGGCACGCGCGTCGCGGGCAAATGCGGGACGTGCAGTTCAAGGGCCAGTTCTGGCTTGCCGCCCTTGGGCAGATCAATGCGCCCACTGCCGGTGCCCCGGGCCCCGCTTTGGTGGTCTATGACCTGAAGCGTCCCCAGATCGATGCGTCGGGTCGCTGCCGAGAAACGGCCGTCGAGCGTAAAACCCACATCCTCTGCGTCTTCACGCAGCTTTGGCTTCAGCTTCAACCTGTCGATATCACCGGCGAGCGCAAACTGAATATCAGGCCAAAGGCTTACACCCTGAGACGGCAGCACATCGACACTTCCGTTGAAACGCCCTGCGCCCAGATCCGATATCACCTCCAGACCCGACATTTCAAAACGTGAAAGTGCAGGATCATATCCCAGCTCCAGCGACGCTTGCGTAATCTGCACCGGGGCTTCCTGCCACGGAACTGCAAGGTTGCCCGCACCAAGGTCGACGCCTCCCGCGAGCTCTGAAATTGCACCATCAGGCGCGAGCGCCCCATCCAAACGGGCACTTACCGTACCATCGAAGGCGGCCAGTGCCGCAAAAGCTGGCGACTGTCGTGACAGCAACGGGGCAGGCAATTCCCGCAGTCGCATTGTCATCCGCGTGTCCGGTGCGTTGCGTTCGGTTTCAAACCGCAAAGCGGCACCGGCGCCCGCCGGAGCACCTTCCAGATCGAGCGCAAGCGCCAGCGCGATCGAGCGCGGGTCCACATTTACCCGCGCGTCGCCCCCGGAAAGAGTGATGCCGCGGGCAAGCCGCCCGTCCACCACTTGGAGGCTCAGGTTAGACAGGTTGAGTTGTTCCAGTTCGTTCAGGGGATCTTGGGCAAAGATATCTTCGATCTGAGCTATGATCGCCGGCAAGGAAGGCCCCTCAGTCAGCGTCTCACCCGATTGGAGCGCGACCCGAAGAAACCCGTCTTCCCGGCGCGTGATACGCAAAGCTGCGCCGTCAATCCGGATTTCAATCGGTCGCAATTCCGCGCGGAGCAGCGCGCGGCGCGACAGCGTTACTTCCAGATGGGGCACCACCAGTCTGTCGAGCCCGCCGGGTGCCCGCAGGATCGTATTACGCGCCACGATATGCGGACGGCCTGCCTCAGAAAGGCCAATTTCGATCGACCCAACCTGCACAATGCCCCGACCCGGCGTCAGACTTCGGACCCTGTCTTCAAGTATCGCGACGACCGGCTCGGGAACAACGACGCTGCCACGCAGGATAAGCGCCGACAACCCGCCAAGAGTGGCCAGCACAACCGCAGCAGCCACAACCACCAACAAGCCAGATCGGCGACGGGCGCTGTAGGCAGGCCTTTCAGCGCGTGCTCGCCTAGAAGGCGTGCCTGCAGGGGCGGTCTTGCTGTCTTCAGTTTCGGTCACTGCGTGGATTTTCCCTGTGCATGTCCCGCTCGCCGCCGAATCTCGATCGAGCGATTTCTCTGACCTGTGCCCCTTTCTTTCGAACCGTTCTCCGCTAGTGTTTTGCGAAAGTCTACAGCGAGGTTCCCATGATCGAAACCGGCCAGATTGCCCCCGATTTCACCCTCCCCGCCGACGGCGGCGGAGATGTTACTCTTTCAGCGCTGCGCCCGTCGGCCGTGGTCGTGTACTTTTACCCCAAAGCGGACACGTCAGGCTGCACAAAACAGGCGATTGCCTTCACCGAACAGCTTTCGGCCTTTGAGGAAGCTGGCGCGAAAATTGTCGGAATTTCAAAGGATCCCGTCAAAAAGCTCGACAAGTTCCGCGACAAACACTCGCTTGGCGTACATCTGCTGAGTGACGAAGACAGCGATGTTTGCGAAACTTGGGGCACCTGGGTCGAAAAGCAGATGTACGGCAAAAAGTACATGGGGATTGAGCGCTCGACGTTCCTGATAGACGGCGACGGTAAAATCGTTGAGATCTGGCGCAAAGTGAAGGTGCCGGGCCATGTCGAAACAGTGCTTGAAGCGGTAAAGGCGCTTTGACGCCAGAGGACGCACTGCCAAAGACACTCGCGGGCTGCGCGAATGCCATTCTGCGTACAACCGACGGTCGTGCGAAAGCCGCGTTGAGCCGGGCTTGCGCGGCGAGATGGTTTGAAAGTCGGATGGCCGAAACCCCGCTGCCGATTGGGTCCGCAACGCCCCCCGAAAAACCGGGGCGGCCAAAGAAACCAGACCTTTTATCGCCGCGCGATGTGCCGCGCCGCCGACCTGGCAGCCCCGAAGGTCGGCGCGCGTTGCTCCACGCCGTCGCGCATATCGAATTAAACGCTGTGGATCTGCATTGGGACATCATTGCGCGCTTTACGGATACGTCGATGCCGCTTGGGTTTTATGACGATTGGGTGAAGGCCGGTGACGAGGAAGCAAAGCATTTCAATCTCGTATGCGACTGCCTTGAGAAAGGAGATAGCTACTATGGTGCGTTGCCTGCGCATGCCGGCATGTGGCGTGCCGCGGAGGATACCGCAGAAGACCTGCTGGGACGTCTCGCAGTGGTGCCGATGGTCCTTGAAGCACGCGGTCTTGATGTAACGCCCGGCATGATCGCAGTCTTCGAAAAGGCAGGTGAGACGGAGACGGTTGAGGCGCTTCAGACAATATACGCGGAAGAGGTTGGCCATGTCGCCTATGGCGCCAAGTGGTTCCACTTCCTGTGCGGGCGCGAGGATCGTGATCCAAAGGACGCCTTCCATGCGCTTGTTCGGCGCTATTTCCATTCCACTCTCAAGCCGCCGTTCAACGAGGAAAAGCGGGCAGAGGCAGGCCTCCCTCCGGATTTCTACTGGCCGCTGACAGAGCCTTCCGACCAGCTCGACATTCAGAAAACACCGTGAGGCCCTGAAAAATAGGCGGAAATTTGCCGAAAACCCCGCAATCTGCGGCGGAAATACACCGAACGCCCCAAAATCCTTGCTCCTGTGACGTTACCTCTCCTAACAGGGGATCTGTTCGCGTAACAAGATGCGCACGGGATCGGGCTCAACTGGGGAATAGAGGGCACGTGCAGTGAAGACACGCTTTGGCAAGCGGCTGGAAGCAATATTTCCGGAAAAGCGGCTGTTTTTAAAATCTGACGACTCCACGAGGTTCGTTCGTCTGAGTACAGGTACTCAGGCTGGAATGGTCGTGTGCACCGCGCTGCTTCTTGGCTGGACCGCACTTGCGTCGTCGTTGGTCATCTTCGAAGCATTGGGGTCTGGAAGCGCCAGAGAACAAGCCCTGCGCGAGCAACAGCTGTATTCCGAGCGCCTGAACAGCCTGTCAGCGGAGCGCGATGCGCGCCTTGCTGAGGCGGTCGCCGCTCAGGAGCGCTTTTCGCTTGCGCTGGAACAAGTCAGCAATATGCAGACTTACCTTCTTAAATCCGAGGAGCGTCGCGCAGAGCTCGAAGGTGCCGTTGAGGCGGTACAACTCACACTACGCGAAGCGATCGAAGAAAGAGATACCGCCCGTTCCCAGGCCCAGGAAGCAATCTCTGAGCTCGCCGAGGCCACCGGATCGGAGCAAACCGACAAGGCGCGCATCCGTGATCTTGAGGCAACGCTTGGCTTTCTGACGGTTGCACTCGGTCAAACCGCCGAAGATCGTGACACGCTTGATCTGGAATACACGCGTGCAATGTCAGAGGTGGAAGAGCTGCTTTTGACTGCGCAGCTCTCCGAGGAACGAAACGATCGCATTTTCCAGACTTTGGAAGAGGCTGTTACAGTATCGGTCGAGCCGCTGGAGGAAATGTTTCGCCAAGTCGGCCTCTCCCCGGACCGCATCCTGACGGAAGTGCGCCGGGGATATACCGGTCAGGGTGGCCCGTTGGTCGCGCAAAGTCTGTCTACGCGCAGCCTGCCCCAGGATGAGCTCAGCTATCGGACCCAGAGCATTCTTGCGGGTTTGGACAGGCTCAACCTGCACAGGATAGCAGTCGACAAACTTCCGTTTGCAATGCCGGTCCGGTCGAATTTCCGATTTACCAGTCCGTTTGGCTATCGCCGCGACCCCAAAGGCGGCGGCACGCGAATGCACAAAGGCACCGATTTTGCGGCACCGCACGGCACGCCGATCTATGCCACAGCTGAAGGTGTGGTGGTCAAAGCACGCTGGCATCGCGGCTTTGGTCGCATGGTGCGCATCAAGCACGCCTTCGGTTACGAGACGATTTACGCGCATTTGACAAAAATTCGTGTCAAAGAGGGGCAACGTGTCTCGCGTGGCGAACGGATCGGTGATATGGGAAGCACTGGACGGTCCACCGGAGTTCACCTGCACTACGAAGTGCACGAGTCCGGTAAACCCGTAAATCCCATGACGTTTATCAGGGCAGGCAAAGATGTTCTCTAAATCTCGAATCAACGAACCCGGTTCCAAAACCGAAGACACAGACACCAACGCGGCACCGACGACCCCGCGTCCGTCCGTGGCAGACAGCACCCCGGTGGCCTCGGCCAAGCCAAAGGCAGCACCGTCTATTTTGTCGTCTGACCTTAAGGTGATCGGCAACTTGCGCACCGCGGGCGACATCCAGATCGAAGGCGAAGTTGAAGGCGATATCCACGCGCATCTGTTGACGGTCGGCGAAGGCGCAACCATCAGTGGAGAGGTTGTAGCCGACGACGTGATCGTAAATGGGCGGGTTATCGGCCGCGTGCGTGGCCTGAAGGTCCGTTTGACCTCCACTGCCCGTGTGGAAGGCGACATCATTCATAAGACCATTGCGATCGAAAGCGGTGCCCATTTTGAAGGGTCAGTCCAACGCCAGGATGACCCGCTTGGCACGAGCACATCCAAAAAGGCAGCGGCGCCTGCGGCGAAGCCAGCGGCCGCTGCGGCAGCGGCACCGGCTCAGAAAGCCGGCGCTTAAGGCGTAAGGGACGGAGGTGCGCGCACCTCCGCATCTGCGTCCGGAAAGCACCCAGACCCACGATGCGCGTCTCTGTGAAACAGAGGCGCGCAAATTCGTTCTGGTTGCCGCGATTCTGGCATCAGCCATGGGCTTTATCGACGGATCAGTCGTATCCGTCGCGATGCCGGCGATCCGGGCAGATCTGACAGCGACACTCAGCCAGGCTCAATGGGTGTCGAACGCCTATATGCTCACTCTGTCTGCTCTCCTGCTGGTGGGAGGCGCGCTGGCAGACCGCTTTGGCGTCTCGCGCGTTTTCAGCCTGTCAATCGCCGCGTTTACCCTGACGTCTTTGGCCTGTGCCGTCGCGCCGACAGTGGATACGCTCATTGCAGCCAGGGCATTGCAGGGAATGGCTGCCGCTGTCATGGTGCCGGGCTCCCTGGCAATCATCGCACAGGCCTATCCGAGTGCTGAGCGAGGTCAGGCCATCGGGACCTGGGCGGCCGCCTCTGCGCTGACCACCGCGATCGGGCCGGTCCTGGGTGGCGCATTGCTTGACCTCGCCGGGGACGGAGCCTGGCGGCTGATTTTCGCGGTGAACCTGCCGCTCGGGGCCGCGGCTGTCTGGATGTTGGTCCGCAAGACAAACCGCCTTCCCGGCACATCGAGCACACGGCTTGATCTGCCGGGAGGCCTGCTCGCTACTCTTGGGTTGGGGCTGCTCGCCTACGGGCTGACCGGCGCAGAGCACGGCGAAACGCTCGATGCGCGGCTTCTGATATGGGGCGGCGGCGGGATGGCGGTGATTGCACTCTTTCTTTTGGTAGAGTGGAAAAGTCCGCACCCCATGATGCCGCTGACCCTCTTTCAATCGCGGGCGTTTTCTTCCGCAAATCTAGTAACTTTCGCACTGTACTTCGCGTTGTCAGCGGTGCTCTTTTATTTGCCCATGACAGTGATTGCCGGCTGGGGTCTTGGCGCTTTTGAGGCAAGCCTTGCCTTTGTGCCAATGACGCTGCTGATAGCGCTTTTGTCGCCGCTGTCCGGGAAATGGGCCGAGGAAAAAGGCGCTGCTCCGTTGATCGGCGGCGGCGCGGCACTTGTCGCGCTGGCCTTCGCCGGGCTTGGCGCGACAGCACACTTACAGTCGTTCTGGGCGCTTACAGTACCGCTCTGCGCATTGATGGGGCTTGGCATGGCGCTGGCGGTGGCGCCACTTTCAAGCGTGGTGATGGCGTCGGTACCTGACAGCGCAACGGGCTCGGCGTCGGCCATCAACAACGCGGTCAGTCGGGTGGCCGGTCTGGTCGCTGTAGCCGCGATGGGAAGTCTGGCCGCTTCCGTTTATGTGGCAAGCGGCGGCCAGGACAGCTTCGGGGCACTCTCGGACGCACCGCAGCATCAAACCGCGCTGAACCTGGGATTTGCAGCCGTCGCCGCCACAGCGGCCGGTCTAGCCGGGCTCTCGGCTGTCGTGGCCGTGTTCGGGCTCAGGTCACGGTGAGCGTACGCTGGTAAAGATGCCAGGTTGCATGACCTAAAAGCGGAAGCGCGATAAAAAGGCCCAGAAAGGCCGGTACCATTGCGATCAGCAAAAGCGCGCCCACCGTCACGGCCCAGATCAGCATCGTTCCAAGGTTCTCGGTCACGGCCGAAAAGCTCTTGATCATGGCCGTTACAAAATCAACCTCAGCATCAAGAAGAAGCGGTAAACTCACAACCGTAATGGCAAAAAGGACGAACGACAGAACAGCACCGATTGCCGTGCCCACAAGCAGCATCATCAAACCATTGGCTGTCAGGAACACATCGAAGGAAGACGAGACATTTGTCATAACCTGCAGTCCCAGAAACAGCGCAAAGATCATATGCGCCAGAAAGTTCCAAAACAGAAAAAAGATCAGAATGACTGCAGCTATGGAGGGCATTTGCCGCGAACGCTCGTTCACAACGACGCCAAGTACGCCGCCCCACTCCAGGGGCTGGCCTTTTTGAAGGCGTCGGCTGACCTCGTAGAGACCCACAGCCGCAAAGGGACCGACAAGCGGAAAGCCCACGACAATCGGCAAGGTCGCCCAGGTCTTTCCCGTGGCCATCAGGATATAGACCATCGCCAACCCGCCAAAGACGTAAACCGCACTGAAAAAGAGGCCAAATGCCGGCGCACGCCTGAAATCGGCCCAGCCTGCGTTGAGCGCTGCTTTGAGATCATCAACCGTCACGGTGTTGATGGTCACCGTCGCCGGGCCTTTCGCCGCATCTTCGGCAAGTGTCGCTTCTGCCATGGTCGATCCTCCTTGCCGCAAGCCTAGCAAGGGTTGCCCGCAGGGCAAAGGGTGCTGCGCCTAGTCGTCGCTCTGGGCTTCCGACCGGGATTTGCCGGCAACCTGCTGCGCCAGCGTGGCCGCCATCAGGCCGTCCAGATCACCGTCAAGAACGCCAGAGGTGTCCGAGGTTTCAAAACCCGTGCGGAGGTCTTTGACCATTTGATAGGGCTGAAGAACATAGGACCGGATCTGATTGCCCCAACCGGCTTCGCCCTTTGCCTCGTGCGCCTCGTTGATCGCGGCGTTTCGTCGGTCGAGCTCCATCTGGTAAAGCCTTGATTTAAGAGCTTTCATGGCAATGTCCCGGTTCTGATGCTGGGACTTTTCGGAGCTGGTCACGACAATATTCGTGGGGATGTGCGTGATCCGCACGGCGGAGTCGGTCGTGTTGACATGCTGCCCGCCCGCGCCCGAAGACCGATACGTGTCGATCCGGATGTCTGCCGGATTCACCTCGATCTCAATATTGTCGTCGACCACCGGGTAAACCCAGACCGAGCTGAACGAGGTGTGCCGCCGCGCCGAGCTGTCATAGGGGCTGATGCGCACCAACCTGTGCACGCCGGACTCCGATTTCAGCCAGCCATAGGCGTTCGGTCCACTGATCTTGTAAGCCGCCGACTTGATACCCGCCTCTTCGCCCGCGCTTTCGGACTGCAGCTCGACCTCATAGCCATGTTGCTCGGCCCAGCGGACATACATCCGCGCGAGCATCGACGCCCAGTCACAGCTTTCGGTGCCCCCTGCCCCTGAGTTGATCTCCAGGAAGGTATCGTTGCCATCGGCCTCGCCATCGAGCAGCGCCTCAAGCTCTTTCTGAGCCGCCTTCTCCTGAAGAGATTTCAGGGCCGTTTCGGCTTCAGACACGACATCGGCGTCGTCTTCCATCTCCCCCAGTTCAATGAGTTCGATGTTGTCACTCAGCTCCTGCTTGATGCCTTCAAAGGTGGACAGCGCATCAACAAGCATCTGACGCTCACGCATCAGTTTCTGCGCCCGGGCTTGGTCGTTCCACAGGTCCGGGTCCTCGATCATCGCGTTGAACTCTTCCAGCCGGTGCGGCGCGGTCTCATAGTCGAGCCGCTGTTCCAGCAGGTTCAGGGATTTCTCGATCGCCTCAACGGCGTTCTGGGCGTCTGCGCGCATGGGATTTGCCTTCCGAACTCAAGGGGAGACACCCGCCCTCCCCGGGCTTCGGATGTAACCAAAGGTGCTCAGACACTCAAGGGTGTGGAACTACTCCGACACCACTCCTGCGGCCTGCGCTTCGAGATAGGCAACCGCCACAATGACCCAAATGTAAACGTTACAGAACAGCTTTACGGACGCCACAGCAGCTTGTGCGAGAAAGGCCGACAGGAAAGCTCCGCTCTGAATGTGTGGAAGAACCAGTAGAAGCAAAGCAATTGCTAAATGCGCCCAAATCGCAAACTGGAGCGGTCCGACCGCGAGCCGCCATGTCGTGGTCCACATGTTGACTTGGGACCTCGCAAGGGCCCCGCGCAGCGTCCTGTCCCCACCTGCCACAGATGCCACCAACATGGTGCCGAAGCTTGCGGTGCCCTGCAGTAATATAATGGTGATCGCAAGAAGCTGAAGGGCGCTTAAAAAACCCGATGAGCGCAGGAAGGGAATAAGTGCGGCAAAGACACCCCCGAAGACCGAAAAACCAACCAAAGCAGCTACGAACAACGCCACGTAGACGCCACTAAGTACAACAAAGCTAACGAGAAACGGTTGAAGTTCTTGCCACTGAAATGCGTGCCCAAGAGACGGTCGCACGTTGAATGATGCACCTTCTTTGTGGAAGAGAACTGCGCGCAAGGTGCAGTAAGTCACGGCCCCAAGAACAGCAAACTCGACCACTGCAGCAATCAAATTTGACCCCGATCCTGGCCCTAGATTTAGAAAACCAAGCAAAAGACTCAGGCCCAGGAGTATGCCCGCGTTCGCAGCGACAACCCGATACGTGAGAGTGAGCATGCTCTTCACGACCTACCCTTCCGCCACCCCACTGTTTTCCGTCTCCTGATACGCAAGGCTGAGGATCACAGCGACAAGGAGGGTGTTCATCAGACCAACCATCGAACTCGCCGCCGATACTGCCAAGTCACCCATAGTGAGCGATTTCAGTGCATCGGGGATCAGGTCAAAACCCAGGTTGAGAAGGGCGATCCCGTAAATCATCCACAGGCCTGGTCCAATGAGAAACCGTGCAAGCGTCGTCCAGAAAGTCGCCTGCCCGCGCCGGAAAGCGACACCCAACTTCGTGTTACCTCCCCTTACGGAAGCCGGAAACACCGTTCCGAAAAATGCCAGTAGATACACGATCATGAGTATCACCAGACCTGCGCCCGATCAAAGCAGCGCAATGGTCAAATCGTTCACAGGGCTCAGATAGATCACCGCGTAAAGAAGAAGCGACACAGCCAGGATAAGCACACCGACGAAAGCACAGAATGCAATACCTCTCCAACCGAAGCGCCATACCGAAGTCAGCTTTAAGTCGTCAACATCCTCAGAATGCCCTGTTTCGTTGCTTTGAGCGTCACCCAAAAGGGCGCTGCGATGCGCGAGAAAAGAAAAACAACCATGCAAAAGGACGATCACAACAACATGGGGTCCGTACCCCAACAACCCCTCTGAGCAAGCGATTGCTAAAGCCATGATCATCATTGCAGCAAAGTTTGCTTTGGAAACGCGCCAGGCGGTTGCGTACAGGAGCATTGAGTGGGCCTCGAGGATCGCAAATGATCACAAGTGACAGTCGCATCTCAATAAGGCCAGATTTCGGCGACTTCTGAACAACTCAAAGATGATTGAGATTCACGCGCACACAACCCTAGTAAAGCCCACCCGCGGTCACTGTTCCCACATTGGCTTTCTCGGGTACGACAGCCGTCCGCCCGGTGGAGGTCACAACCTCCGTCCCACCCTGCTGTGTGTCCTGCTGCGGAGTGAACAGCGGCAGGTTGGAACCCATTGCAAAGCCCCCGTCGATCGCCGCGCCGATGCCGTAGAATGGCTCTTCACCATCCCGGAAATACTCAGCCACCACCTCGGCGCCGCTGGCATCATCATCGACACGGCCACCGGTAATACGGTCAATTTTCACGAAACGGCCCCCATCGGGCACGGTAAAACGCCCACCGCCATATTCCTGAATGGCAAGTTCCATGAACTCGTTGAAGACGGGTCCGCACATACCGCCGCCTGAGGCGCCCCGGCCCATCGTGCGTGGTATGTCGTACCCAATGTAGCAGCCGGCGACGATGTTCGATGAAAAGCCCACAAACCAGACGTCTTTTGCGTCGTTTGTCGTGCCCGTCTTGCCCGCGATGGGCACCGGAAGGTTCACGGTCCGGGCTGCAGTTCCACGGTCCACAACCCCCCGCATCATGGAGGTGAGCTGATAAGCGGTGATCGGATCGATCACCCGCGCGCGATCAGACTTAATGCGCGGCGCTTCGCCCTCCGGCAGGCTTGCCTCAGTGCAATTAACGCATTCCCGGCGGTCGTGGCGATAGACGGTCTCGCCCCAGCGATCCTGCACCCGGTCGACAAGTGTTGGCTCGACCCGCTCTCCGCCATTGGCAAACATTGCATAGGCCGCGACCATATTGAACAGCGTGGTTTCCTGACTGCCAAGCGCGTTGGCGAGATAGGGCTCCAGATTGTCATAGACCCCGAATTGTTCGGCATAGCGGGCCACGGTTTCCATGCCCACGTCCTGTGCAAGCCGCACGGTCATCAGATTCCGTGAGCGTTCAATTCCGGTCCGCAACGGCGTGGGGCCGTAAAACTGGTTGGAGGCGTTTTTCGGCCGCCAGATATCTCCGCTTCCGGTGTCGATTTCGATCGGCGCGTCGATCACGATGGTTGCAGGCGAGTACCCTGTATCGAGGGCCGCAGCATAGACCAGCGGTTTAAAGCTGGAGCCTGGCTGGCGCGTGGCCTGCGTGGCGCGATTGAAAACCGAAGACTGGTACGAAAAGCCCCCCTGCATGGCAAGCACACGGCCGGTGTTGACATCCATCGCCATAAAGCCGCCCTGCACTTCTGGGATCTGACGCAGTGACCAGCCTTCATCGCCGTTGGCGACATGGACCACATCACCGACTGAAAGAAGGTCCTCGGCGCGGCGCGCCTTAGAGCCCAGCCCGCCCCCGGCAAGCCGCGGGCGCGCCCAGGTGACATCGTTTGCCGGGATGCGCTCGGCCTCTCCGGGAACGCCTTCAACACCGATCACAGCAGCGCCGCCGTCAAAACCGAGCACCACAGCCGGCCGCCATCCGGCGATGTCACGCGGCACGCGCAGGTCGGCCAACGCCTCGCGCCAGTTGGCAAGCTCCTCTTCAGAGATCTGCGCCTCGGCGCCGTGAAAAACCCCACGTGACCGGTCATAGCGTTCCAGACCGTCCTGAAGCGCCTTCGCCGCGGTCCGTTGCAAAAGTGGATCCACGGTGGCGCGGATCGTCAGACCACCGGTAAAAAACTCCTCCTCACCGAAGCGACCGGACAACTGCCGTCGGATCTCGTCGGTGAAGTAATCCCGCGGCGGCAAAGCGCGGCGAAAACTTGCAAAGTCCCCGCTCTGCACCGTCTCCAGCGGCATATCCCGGGCGGTCTGAAAATCGGCAGCGCTGATATAGCCATTCTCGAACATCTCGCGCAGCACGAAGTTGCGGCGCTCTACAGCACGGTCCACAGCACGCACCGGGTGATAGGTCGATGGCGCTTTGGGCAATGCCGCCAGATAGGCCGCTTCGTGGATCTCAAGCTCGGCGAGAGACTTGTTGAAATAGGTCTGCGCTGCGGCGGCAACGCCAAAGCTGTTCTGCCCGAGAAAGATCTCGTTCATATAAAGCTCAAGAATGTCCTCTTTGGTCAGCGTTTCCTCAATCCGGGCTGACAGGATAATCTCTTTGATCTTGCGCTCGGCAGAGCGCTCTCCCCCCAATAGGAAGTTCTTCATCACCTGCTGAGTGATGGTCGACGCTCCCCGCAAAGGACCACCCGTTGCGGCATCAAAAGCCGCCGCCGCAATGCCCCGCGGGTCATAGCCCTTGTGCACGTAGAAATTCTTGTCTTCAGCCGAGATGAAGGCCTGCTTTACCAGATCGGGGATTTCATCGGCCGGCGCGAAGACCCGCCGCTCACGCGCGAACTCATCCATCAGCCGGCCTTCGCCGGAATAAACCCGGCTGATCGTGGGAGGTGCGTACTGCGCGAGCGCCTCGGTGTCGGGCAGATCGCGGCCATACATCCACAACACGCCACCAACCGTGAGCACGACGGCGAAAATCCCCAGCGTCGTTGCGGTGAAGATGGCGCCGAAAAAGCCCAGAATAAACCGGATCACAAACTCTGCCTCAAGATGCGTTTATCTGATACTCTATACCTGTCCCGACCCGTCCGGTCAAAGCAACTCACGGCATTCGACACGCGATTTGCCGCCACGGCACAGCCGCTTTTGAAGCGCAAGCGATCACAAATGCGCGCGCCGCGCGCCTGGACACGAAAGTGCGGTGAGAATTCATGTGTCCCTGGCGGATACTTCCTCTCTCAAACCAGTCCAATTGACGTCCTTTTTGCAAGACGAGCGCCCTTACTGCCGGATCAGATCGGCCTCGGCCGCGTCCCCAACCACCCAGGCCTCCAGCGCGATGCGGATACCCTCCGCCAATTGCGCACGCCACTCCTCCGACAGAAGACGCTCAAGATCTTTGTCGGAGCTGAGGAAGCCAAGCTCTATCAATGCGGAAGGAATATCAGGAGCGCGCAAGACAGAAAAATCTGCAGAAAGGCGCGGTCGGCGATGCATCTCGCCAACGGTGGCCGAGATCCCGGAGACAAGCTCATCCGCAAGCCGGCTGGACCTGGGTTGCACCTCGGCCCGCGCCAAGTCCATCAACGCCGTTGCGACCGTGTCATCCTGTTCGGTGAGATCCATCCCCGCCAGAAGACTGGCCCGGTCAAGTTGTTCGGCAAGGCGCGCAGATGCCTCGTCGGATGCCACATCCGACAAAGTGTAGACCCGCGCACCCGACGCGTTGCCCGCGATCAGAGCATCGGCATGCAGCGATAGAAATACGTCTGCGCCGGCGGCACGCGCGCGCGCCACCCTTTCGGGCAATGGGACAAATTCGTCTTCGGTGCGCGTCATAAGCACCGTGTAGCCGGCTTCGCGTACCAGATGATCCTGCAGTTCGCGGCCGAACAGCAGCATCAGGTCTGCTTCGGTATGGCCATCCCGTTCTGCCCCGGGATCGAAGCCGCCATGGCCAGGATCCAGCATAACGACAAGTGGGCGGTCACCGCGCTGCCGCGTCAACGCCCGGTCGGCTGGAATCAATTCTTCGGGAGTCTGCTGCTCTACGCCCAGATCCGATTGAACTGCGCCAGCTCGGAAAGTTGCCTCGTCGGTTGGCTCGAGAACGACATCAAGCAGCGCCGACCCGATCCCGGGATCGACCAGCATTTCGGCCGAAACGAGCCCCATGGGCTCGGTCAGCACAAGTTCTATCTGCGACCAACCCTCGCGCACGGGCCCTGCATTGATCCGTTCCACCCCTGCGGAATCCAGAAAGCTCTCGAGCGGTGCGGCAGTGAAATCGACCTCACGGAACTCCACGACGACCCGCATCGGGTTCACACGCGTCTCGATACGATAGGGCACTGGCTGCGACAGCCCGAGGGTGAGCGTCAGCCCATCCGAGGTTGCGACCAGTTCAGACAGTCCAGGATCGATACGCGCCACCGCACGCAAGTCCTGCGCCATCGCAGCGCATACGCCTGCGAGCACAACACAACCCGCAGCGAGAAAATTGAGAACTGCCCTGCCCATTCAGGTGCCTTTTATTCTTAGTTGCGGCAACTATACCTTGTTCGCCCATCTTCGGAAACCGCGAATGCGGAACCTTAGAAGACGGCGACAACAGTTTTCTATTCAGCGAAAAAACGCGCCAGCCGGACCATGCCTTCCGCGATATCGGACTCGGACCGCGCGTAGGACAACCGCAACATTCCTGCCCCGCGTGCCGCGTCAAAATCCAATCCGGGTGTCACGGCGACACCGGCTTCGCGCAAAATACGCTGGCTTAAGGCCAGACTGTCCCCGGTTCTGTCGGAGACATCGACATAAACGTAGAAAGCACCATCCGGAGGCGCGAAATGGTCAAGACCCATCGCCTGCAACCCCGCGACGACCCGGTTGCGGTTGGCGGCGTAAACCGCCCGATTGGCTTCCAGCTCCGCTTCAGCAGTTCCCGACAACGCGCCGAGCGCGGCGATCTGGGAGGCGTGCGGCGGGCATATGAACATATTTTGCGCCAGCCGTTCGATACGCCGGACATGATCATCCGGAACGATCATCCAACCGACGCGCCAGCCGGTCATGGAGAAATACTTCGAAAACGAATTGATGACGTAGACGTCGTCGGAGATTTCCAGTGCACTGACCGCGCGCTCGCCGTAGTGCAGCCCGTGGTAGATTTCATCTGAAATGAAGGCCCGCCCCCGGGCCTGACAGGCCGCGACCAAGGACGCAAGTTCAGTGTGCCCCAGCATGGTGCCGGTCGGATTGTTCGGAGAAGCCACGATGGCCCCCGCTACATCAACCGCGTCCAGCGCCTCTGCTCGCAGCCGGTGACCTTCTGCCGCCTGAGTCGGAAGGCCCACAGGCTCAAGCGACAGCGCCCTGAGGATCTGCCTGTAGCTCGGGTAGCCGGGCTCGGCAACGCCGACCCGCTCCCCCGCATCAAAGAGCGCAGTGAACGCCAAAAGAAAACTCGCCGAGGATCCAGCTGTGACAACCACGCGCTCCGGGTCGAGCTTCACTCCGTACCAGCGCGCATAAAGACCTGCGATTTCACTGCGAAGCTCGGGCAGTCCGAGAGCAACCGTATAGCCGAGCTGCGCGTCCAGCTTGGCGGTAAGTGCCCGGCGTGCAGCCTCCGGAGCGGCAGTTCCAGGCTGCCCAACCTCCATATGTATCACGTCCTGGCCTGCGGCCTCCGCTGCCCGCGCCGCTTCCATAACATCCATCACGATGAAGGGATCGATCTCCGATCGGGTTGAGTTTCGCATTCTGGCGTCCTTAATGGGCGGTGAAGGTTTCACCGCTTTCGCAATCTGTCGAGACAAGGTCAATGCACCGTTCCCTCACTCAGTTCCTGTGCGCGCTTGTGCTGGCCATCTGCACTTGGACCGCAACCATGCCGGCGCAGGCACAGACGCTGATCCGTGACGCCGAGATCGAGCGTTCGCTGCGAGAACTGGCGGCACCCCTGATGGCAGCGGCGGGTCTTGGCACGCAGCGGATGAATTTCTGGTTGCTCAATGACGACAGCCTCAATGCATTTGTTGCGGGGCCCAAGACCATTGTCCTGCACACGGGTCTCCTGCTGAGGCTTAACACCCCCGAGCAGGTACAGGCAGTGCTTGCTCACGAAATCGCACATATCGCCAACGGGCACCTGGCGCGACGCCCAGCCAATTTGCAGGCCTCGGGTCGTCTTGCCCGACTGGGCCTGGCTCTTGCGATCGCAACCGCCGCAATTACCGGGAGCGGAGAAGCGGCAGCCGGTCTTGGCATCGGAACGGCCGATGCGTCCCGCCGCGCGTTCTTTGCGCATACACGAGCCGAAGAAGCGTCTGCCGACCGCTCAGCAGGTCGGTACATGGTGCAGGCCGGGATCGATCCGGGTGCGATGGTCGATGTGCTTGAAGTCTTTCGGGGTCAGGAGGCGCTGACCACGATCCGGCAGGATCCTTATGTCCGCACGCACCCTTTGACCCGCGACCGACTGCGCGCGGCCGAAAGCATGGCCAACGCCGCTCAGGTCCCGGACCGCGACAATTCGAGCTCCACCTATTGGTACGCCCGTCTGAAAGGCAAGCTGTCGGCGTTTCTTCGAAACCCAAGCTGGACGTTCCAGAGGATCGGAAATCGCCAGGATGAAATCGCTTTGATGCGGCGCGCCATTGCATATCATAAAACGCCCGATCCCGTCCGGGCTATTGCCACCGCAGATACGCTTATTGAAGCGCGGCCTGGCGATCCTTACTACACTGAGCTTCGCGGGCAAATTCTGTTTGAAAACAGACGCTACGAGGCCGCAGTTGAGGCCTATAGAGAGGCCGTGGAGCTCGCCCCGCGCGAAGCGCAGATCCTCGCCGGATACGGCCGCGCACTGCTTGCGCTCAAAACACCTGCGGCCAATCGGGACGCGCTGAAAGCGCTGCAGCGCGCCTACAGCCGCGACCCGATCGATCCGCGACTGTTACGTGACCTGTCGCAAGCTTACGCTGCGAACGATCAGCCCGGTATGGCCTCGATCACCGTAGCGGAGCGCTATGCCCTGCGTGGTCGTCTTGACGATGCCGCGATCCATGCGCGTCGCGCGGCCGGGCTGCTTCCGGTGGGCAGCCCCGGGGAACGCCGCGCCCAGGACATTTTGCGCGCCGCTGACCGCGCGAAGACAAAACGCTGAAAAGCGGGTGTTGCGGGTCAGCCTTTCGGCGACGGTTTACCCAGATGTTTGCGCAGCCGGGATGGTGTTGATTTCTTGCGATCCTTATAGGGATTGGCGTCGGCCTGGCTGCGCAGCGTCAGCCGGATCGGCGTCCCAGGCATGTCAAAGTCTTCACGCAACCCATTGATAAGATAACGCTTATAAGAGTCCGGAACTTTGTCAGGGTAGGAACACATCACCACAAATCCGGGGGGCCGGGTCTTTGCCTGCGTCATATACCGCATCTTTATACGACGCCCGCCTGGCGCCGGTGGGGGATGGGCCTCGATCATCGCGGCAAGCCATCGGTTCAGGCGGGCCGTTGAAACACGTCGGTTCCATACGCGATAGGCGCGGATGACTGCATCGCGCAACCGGTCCATGCCGCGCCCTGTCTTTGCGGAAACCGTCACAAGAGGCGCTCCTCGCAATTGCGGCAGCAGCCTCTCGAATGCCTCCTTGAGCTCAGCCAGCTTACCCTGCCGGTCTTCCTCTATGTCCCATTTGTTTACCGCCACGACGACAGCACGGCCTTCCCGTTCAGCCAGATCTGCGATCCGCAGGTCCTGTTGTTCAAACGGGATTGCGGCATCGAGCAACACAACAACAACTTCAGCGAATTTTACCGCACGTAATCCGTCGGATACGCTCAGTTTCTCCAGCTTTTGCTGAACTTTCGCCTTTTTGCGCATACCGGCAGTGTCGAAGATCCGAACAGGCAGACCTTCCCAGTCAAACGGCAGCGAGATTGCATCGCGTGTGATCCCGGCCTCCGGACCCGTCAGCAATCTGTCTTCGCCGATGAGCTGGTTGATCAGGGTCGACTTTCCGGCATTGGGTCGCCCGACAACCGCTATCTGCAGGGGTTTATCCGGGGTGGGAAGAGCGACTTCTTCAGTGTCCTCGTCCTCAGCCTCGGGAAGCTCGACAGGCATGTCGATTACAGGGGCCGCAACTGCGTCTTGTGCCGCTTCCACTTTCGCAACGATTGGCATAAGGACGCCTGCGAGTTCGGCCATTCCCTCACCATGCTCAGCGCTCAAAGGTATCGGATCTCCCAGACCCAGACCATAGGCCTCGTAGAGCCCGGCCTCGGCGGCGCGGCCCTCGGACTTGTTCGCGACGAGGATCACATTGGCATTCGCCTTGCGCAGGATATCGGCGAACACTTCGTCCGTTGGTGTGATCCCCGTCCGCGCATCGATCAGAAAAAGACAGGCATCCGCCATGCCCACTGCGCGTTCGGTCAGCCGGCGCATGCGGCCCTGCAGACTGTCGTCGGTTGCTTCTTCAAGACCAGCGGTGTCGATCACTGTGAACCGCAGATCGCCCAGACGCGCGCCGCCTTCGCGCAGATCGCGCGTTACCCCGGGCTGGTCATCGACAAGCGCCAGGCGCTTGCCAACCAGCCGGTTGAACAGCGTGGACTTGCCCACATTGGGCCGCCCGACAATGGCAAGGGTGAAGCTCATGGCGCGCACTCCGGTGTCAAGGCGCCCGCTTTATCGTGCGCCCGAAAGCGATGCAACGGCTCAATGACTTCAGCGATATGCGAGAAGTTGCCCCTCTTGCGACACAACATAAAGCGTCCGGTCAACCACGATCGGAGCGCTCGCTGCCCCTCCCGGCAGATCAATCTGAGCCGTCAATGCCCCCGAGCTGGGACTAAAGCCCCTCAATACACCATCGCTCGATGCGACCCAGAGGCGGTTGCCAGCAAGAACAGGCCCGTAATGCGCGTAAACACCCGTGCGCCGGCGCACTCTTTCTTCGGTGAATTTGGGCAAAGGCACGGCCCAGACTGTTTCGCCAGTGCTCGCCGAAAGGCGTATCAGCTCGTTCTGGTCAGACATCAGAAAGATCGAGTTTCCGATCGGCCAGACCGGATGTGTCGCGCCCTCGTCGGCCGTCCAGATACGATCGCCGCTTGAGGCATTGATCGCGGCGGTTCGTCCGGCCGGGTTTCCGGCGAAGATCGTATTGCCCACCACGACCGGATCACCGGTGATGTCGGAAAAGCCCGCATAAGCTTGCCCGAGCCGCTGCCCAGATACCGCGCCCCCCCAGACCCGAATGCCAGACTGCCGGAGTACCCCGGTTATCTCGGCCGACGGAAATGGGAGAATGACCAGACGATCCGTCAGTGCGGGCGCGCCGCCGCCGACATAGCCAGTGCCAGAGGGCGTGCCTGGCAAGGACCAAATCACACGACCATTGCGTGCATCGAGCGCCCAGGCGACGCTGTCCCGCCCGACCAGATAAACAATGCCTCCTGACACTGTCGGCGGGGCGGTTGCCGCTGCACCCAGCTTTTGCTGCCAGCGCAGCTCTCCGGTCGCGGCGTCAAACGCATTGATAAAACCGAAGCCCGACGTGGCGTAGAGCGTGCCATCAACGACGGCAAACCCACCGCCCGACGCTTCTTCGGTTGTTTCCCGCTCGGGTGTCAGGTCGCGTGTCCACAACACCTGCCCGTTCGACGACACAGCCGTAAGCTGCGCAAGGGCATCGAGCGTGAACACCCGACCGTTCGCGGCCACCGGCGTGGTTGATATCCGCCGGCGTCGATCCGCGCCCGCCCCTATATCGGTGGCCCAGATCAGCTGTGGCGCTGTCCCGAATGCCGGGTGCTGAATGCGATTTTGTGGGGTCCCGTTGCGTTGCGCCCAGCTTTGATGGTTGACCTGAGACGGCACGCTGAGCGCCACTTCCCGCGGCGCACGATTGGCCGGTTCAGGTATCTCGGCCTCAGGATCAAGAGGAGCGTCAATCGACAAACGCTCTCCGGGCAGGATCAATTCGTCATCCCCGCACCCCGACAGCACGAGCGCAAGTGCGCAAACACTCAGCAGCCCGAAAATGCGCGTGGGACCAGCCTGTTCCGTTCGCATCTTTCTAACCCTGCGCCACATCGCCACCGAGGGCCACGATCATCTGCAAAGCACGCGACTGCATGGCCTCTGAGGCTCCGGCAGACCGCATGACCTCCTGAAGCGTTTCAATTGCGGCTTCTGTGTCTCCGTTTTCTGCCTCGAACACAGCGCGCTGTTCCAGTGCCAGCAGACGGAATGGACCGCTGCCTTGAATAAGCGCATCAAGAGCTGCACCTTGCTCGTTTTCGCTCAGAACCTCCCCGCCTTCCAAAACAAGCCGGAGGCGGCCAAGGTCGCGATAAATCGCCGGTGTGTCGGGGTTCACGATCAACGCCTGAAGAGCTGCGACGGCTTCCTGGTCCGAACGCCCGGCGAGTTCAGTCGCCGTGATAAGGCCGGTCAGGGCTGCCGCCCCGTCCGGGGTCTGCACCTCTTCCAAAAGCGTCACGCGAGTGTCGAGATCTTCGGTTTCAAGCGCAGTGTAGAGCGCGTCTCCAAAGGCCTCCGCAGCCGCCTTGTCCTGCGCTTTTCTATATTCGTTGAACGATGCGCCCGCGACAATCAGAATGACTGCGACCACGCCAATCCAACCGTATTTGCGCAAAGCGCCGTAGAGCCGGTCGCGGCGCACTTCCTCGGACACTTCTTCGATAAAGCTATCGGGATTACTCACTGCGGTCGCCTCATTGCCCTGCCCACGACTTCTTATACTGTCAAAGCAAGCAAAGCCAAGACCCGCGCAAGGACGTATTGCCACCTTGTGAAATAAGAAAACAATCGTATTTTGGACTCAACGGTTCAGCTTTTCGTCCCACTGAACCAATTTTGAGTTTACGGCCTTGTTTCGGTTCGGCCGCCTTCAGGAGTTGAGCAGATGCGTTTGGCATCAGTCTTTTTTGCAGTTTTCGTCAGCGCCTTGCTGTATGCATTCGTTTTTGAGCGCGATCGCGTCGACGAAGCGCTTGGCAGAACGCCGCCCGAACTTGCTGAAACACAGGTCGAAACAGAGACCGAGGCACCCGCGACCACGCCCGCCCCACAACCCGGCCGCGTGTCCATCATCGCTATGGAAAGCAAAGCGGCGGAAATTGACAGCGCCGTTGTCTTGCGCGGCCGCACCGAGCCGGCGCGGACTGTTGCCGTTGCGGCGGAAGTTTCCGGGCGGATCATCTCCGCCCCCATACGCCGCGGGGTGTCGGTGGAAGCAGGCGATATCCTGTGCCAGCTCGACCCGGGAACGGCCGAAGTTACTCTGGCGGAAGCGCAAGCGCGTCTGGAGGAGGCGCAGATCTCCGCCAGCGCGGCAGCAGAGCTCGCAGAAGAAGGGTTCGTATCCACCACACGGCGCGCCTCGACCACTGCCGCTTTGGAAGCAGCCCGTGCAGCCGTGCGCCGCGCGGAGCGCGCCATTGAAGATCTGGTCGTCAGTGCGCCCTTTGCCGGTGTGCTGGAAGATGACACCGCAGAGCTTGGCGCATATCTGAGCCCGAACAGCGGCAATGCCCACTGCGCAACCGTCCTGCAGCTTGATCCGATCAAGATCGTGGGATTTGTTCCAGAAACTCTGGTATCTCAGGTCTCGCTGGGGGCTGCTGCAGGGGCCAGGCTGAGCGACGGGCAAACCGTGCAGGGCAGCGTGTCTTTCATTGCAAGGCAAGCAGATGAGACCACGCGTACGTTCCGCGTCGAGGTCGAGGTCCCCAACGCAAACCTGAACATCCGGGCCGGACAGACTGCTGAAGTCGGTGTGGAGGCAGAGGGCAAGGTCGCGCACTTGCTTCCGGCGTCATCGCTCACGCTCGACGACCAGGGGCGTCTGGGCGTGCGCCATGTTGTTGACGGCGACGCCGGCCCTGTTGCCGGGTTCGCGCCGGTCACCGTTGTCCGCGACACCGTGGACGGCATCTGGGTCTCCGGACTGCCGGACCAGATTCAGGTTATAGTGGTTGGCCAGGACTTCGTGAACGCCGGCAAACCGATTGCCGTGACACTCAGAGAGCCCGCTTCATGACCGGTATCGTTGACTGGGCTGCCTCGCGGGCACGCATGGTGCTCGCCTTTATCGCGTTGTCGCTGATCGCCGGGACAATGGCCTATATCGGGCTGCCGAAGGAAGGTGAGCCCGATATCGAGGTTCCGGCACTGGTGATCTCGTTGCCCTTCCCCGGCATATCGGCCGAGGATTCGGAGAAACTGCTGATCCAGCCGATGGAGACCGAGCTGTCCGATCTGGACGGGCTGGACACGATGACGGCGACCGCAGCAGACGGCTATGCCAATATCGTGCTCGAGTTTGAGTTCGGCTGGGACAAAACCAAGATTATCGCGGATGTACGCGATCGCATGGACAAGGCCGAAGCGGAGTTTCCTGACGGTTTCGAGCGATACTCCATCAATGAGTTCAACTTCTCCCAGTTTCCCATCATCGTCGTGAGCCTGGGGGGAAGCCTGCCGGAACGCACGCTGTTGCGCGTTGCCAAGGACCTGCAGGACACGCTTGAAGGGCTGGAGCCGGTCCTGGAAGCCAGCCTTGCCGGACATCGTGACGAGATGCTTGAGGTTGTGATCGATCCTCTGAAACTGGAGGCCTACAACGTGACTGCGGCCGAATTGCTGTCCGTTGTCCAGAACAACAACCAGCTTATTGCCGCCGGAGAAGTAGATACAAATCAGGGCGCGTTCTCGGTCAAAATCCCGTCAAGCTTCAACGATCCTGCGGACGTGCTCAATCTGCCGGTAAAGACCAATGGCGACCGGGTCGTCACGCTCAACGATCTCGCAGAAATCCGTCTGACCTTCGAGGACCGCGAAGGCACAGCACGTTACAACGGAGACGAGACTGTCGCTTTGCAGGTGGTTAAGCGCAAGGGGTTCAATCTGATCGATACCGCCGCGCTTGTGCGCGAAACTGTGGCCGCCGAGGCCGTAAAGTGGCCGACGGAATTGCAGGAAGCGGTGGTCATAAACGTGTCGATGGACCAGTCGCGTATCGTTCAGTCGATGGTCAGCCAGCTCGAAGGGTCGGTTCTGACCGCAATTGCGCTTGTAATGATCGTGGTGCTGGCCGCACTTGGCACACGCTCGGCCCTTCTGGTGGGTTTTGCGATCCCGACATCATTCCTGCTTTGCTTTGCCTTCCTGGCGGTGATGGGTATTTCAGTATCCAATATCGTCATGTTTGGCTTGATCCTGTCGGTCGGTATGCTGGTCGACGGCGCTATCGTCGTTGTGGAATTTGCCGACCGCCGGATCCGGGACGGCAGCGGACCGATGCGGGCCTATACGGAAGCGGCAAAGCGCATGTTCTGGCCCATTGTCAGCTCAACCGCCACAACGCTGTGCGCGTTTCTTCCGATGCTGTTCTGGCCGGGCGTTGCGGGCGAGTTTATGGGAATGCTCCCCGTCACGCTCATCTTCGTGCTTTCGGCCTCCCTTGTGGTCGCGCTTGTTTATCTGCCGGTCATGGGAGGCGTTGCAGGGCGCTCCGAGCGCATGGTGTCGGGTTCTTTGAGCTACATCGCAAGGCTGCGTTGGCCGATGCACTTGCTGTTGATGCCTGTCTGCGTTGGCGTTGCATTTGGTAGCGCGTTGCTGGCGAAGATCTTGCTCAGCGGAATCGGAGTGGCATTCGCGAACTTGGATGGCGCCAACCTGTTTGGTTCAGTTATCCCGGGCATGACTGTCGTGATCATGCTGATGCTGGCACTTGTCGTAACGATCGCTGCTGGTGTGGCATCGGCGATCACCTTGTTATTTGCAACATTTGCATGGCTGAAACGCCTGGGCGTAAGTCTCAGCGAACTGCGCGAGCGCGTGCGCGCTAGCCGCAGAGCTGTAATTGACTCCGGGTACAAAAGATCCGGCTTTGGGTGGTTGATCCGGACAATCGTCTCAAACCCGGTTATGCCGCTCGTGGTGCTCGGTGGAATAATCGTGTTTGTTGTCACGGTTGCGTTTGCCTATGGCGACAACAACCGTGGCGTGGAGTTTTTCGTGGCGTCCGAGCCCGAACAGGCCATCGTTTATGTGCGCGCGCGCGGCAATCACTCGCTTTCAGAAAAGGACGCGTTGTTGCGCGAGGCCGAGCAAGTGACAATTGCAACGCCCGGCATCTCGTCGGTCTTCGCTTTTGCCGGCAGCGGCGGGTTGAACCAGAATACGGGCGGAGCGTCTGCCCCGCTGGACGCAATCGGCACGATCCAGTTCGAACTGGCACCATGGGAAGACCGCCAGGGAGGCGAATTGGCCAAGGGCGATGACATCCTTGCAAGGCTCGAGGCCGACCTGAAGAAACTGCCGGGCATCCAGACCGAGATTATGGAAATGGCACAGGGGCCCGCGGGCGCCAAACCGGTACATCTGCGCCTCACAGCTCCGGATTTCGAAACCCTCGCGGCCGCCACGGAAACGGCACGCGCCAAGTTTGACGAAACCGAAGGCCTTAGGGATGTAGAAGACACCCGTCCCCTCCCGGGTATCGACTGGCAAATCGATGTAGACGTAGAGGCCGCCGGCCGCTACGGCGCGGATGTCGCGACCGTGGGCGCGATGGTCCAACTCGTCACGCGCGGCATTCTCCTTGATACAATGCGCGTCGACAGCTCCGATGAAGAGATCGATATTCGTGTCCGCTTTCCGGACGAAGACCGGGTGCTCTCGACACTCGACTCCTTGCGTGTTCGCACGGCCGAAGGACTGGTCCCTCTGTCAAATTTCATCGCGCGGCAACCGGTTCCCAAGCTGGGCCAGATCGACCGCGTGGACAGCGAACGATACTATGACGTGAAAGCCGCCGTGCGCGAGGGCCTGACAAACGAGGACGGTGCGGTGATCAACGCGGCCGAACGTATCGCTCATCTGACCGAATGGCTTGAAACGGAAGCAGATTTCCCGTTCGGCGTGAGTTGGGAATGGACTGGCGATCAGGAAGACGAGGCCGAAAGCGCGGCCTTCCTGACCCAGGCCTTCATCGGCGCGCTGGGGCTGATGTTCATTATTCTGCTGGCGCAGTTCAACAGCTTTTACAACGCCGCGCTGGTTCTGATCGCCGTGGTTCTATCGACCACCGGGGTGCTGATTGGCATGATGGTGATGGAACAGCCGTTCTCGGTCATCATGACAGGGACCGGTATCGTGGCACTTGCCGGGATCGTGGTGAACAACAACATCGTCTTGATTGATACGTACCAGGAGTATTCCCGGTACATGCCCCGGCTGGAGGCTGTGGCTCGCACAGCACAGGACCGTCTACGCCCGGTCCTGCTGACCACACTGACGACCATGGCGGGTCTGACACCGATGATGCTGGGCGTAAGCCTCGATTTCTTTGGCGGTGGCTACACGGTGGACAGCCCGACGGCGCTCTGGTGGAAGCAGCTTGCGACTGCCGTTGTATTCGGCCTGGGCATCGCCACTGTACTGACCCTGGTCTTCACGCCGTCGATGCTGGCGCTGCGCATCTGGATCGAAGACGGCGCTTATGGGATTTCCAAGCGTTTACTGGCGCTCAGTCAGGGCCGGGCCAGCCGCGCTGCGCGTGATATTGCCCTGCGGCGCGCGGCACGCAAAACGCCATTGGGTGATCTGGTCTGGACCCCCGAAGTGGAGTCCTCCGCAAGCGCCCCGACCCCGCTTACACCGGCTCCGCAAGGTTCCGAGCCGAGCAAAAAGCGCCCGGAGGACCGCGACCCACCGCCGCTTGAGGCTGCGGAATAGCGCGCTCTACGTTGCGGGCTGTAACCGCTCGACAAGGCGCGCGAAATAGCTTGCGCCAATCGGTGCGATCCGGTCGTTGAAATCATAGGCGGGATGGTGCAGCGACGGACCTGCGCCCTGCCCCAGAAACAGATACGCGCCGGGGCGGGCCTCCAGCATATAGGCGAAGTCTTCGGCGCCCATTTGGCGTCCGGACGCGTCGTCCACCTGTGCCGCGCCGGATATTTCGACCGCTGTTTCCACCGCCAACCGGGTTTCCTCCTCGGAATTGACCGCGGGCGGATAGCCGGTCTCGTATATGCACTCCGCTTCCACCCCAAAGCTTGCCGCCTGCCCGCTGACTATTTCGGCGAGGCGGCGCGCAACCATCTCCTGCACATGCGGATCGAAGCTTCGGACTGTCCCGCAGATATACGCGGTCTCTGGCACCACGTTATCCGCAGAGCCTGTATGGATTTGCGTAACCGAGATCACGAGATCTTCTGTCCCGCTATGGTTGCGGCTGACAATTGTCTGAACAGCCTGCGCAATCGACACAGCGGCCATGATCGGGTCAGCAGTTTCATGTGGCAAGGCAGCGTGACCGCCCCGTCCCTCGATATGAATATGAAAGTTGTCAACCGCAGCCATCATCGGCCCGGACTGGGTCATGAACACGCCTTCGGGGATGTTCGGCGCATTATGGAGCGCATAGACCTGCGATATATCGAAATGGTCGAGCAGACCTTCCTCAACCATCACGCCGGCGCCGCCACCGTCTTCCTCCGCCGGCTGAAAAATCAGCGCAGCAGTGCCCGAAAAATTACGCGTCTCGGCGAGATAGCGCGCGGCCCCCAGCAGCATCGCTGTGTGCCCGTCATGCCCGCACGCGTGCATGCAGCCTGAAACTTCGGACGCATAGGATACACCGCTTTGTTCTTCGATCGGCAGTGCATCCATATCCGCCCGAAGCCCGATCACCGGCCCCTGTGTTCGCCCGTGGATCAACGCGACAACGCCGGTCCCCGCCCATTCTTCATGGATCTCATCGACACCGAAACTGCGCAGTCGTTCGACCACAAAAGCCGAGGTATTCGTGCAGTCGAACCCGAGTTCTGGCATCCGGTGCAACGCTTGTCGCCACGCGGCCATATCGTCCGCAAAGTCAGCTATGCGATTGACAATGGGCATGCCCTGCCCTCCTTTCCCCAAGACCTAAGGGTTTTTCCAGCAAACGGAAGGCAAAACCGGCATGTTCCTGTCCAGATCCGAAAGTGATCGTCTGTGCCACGACGAAAATGGCGGTTTGCCTCGATTGCTTGAGATCATGCGCCGTCTGCGCGATCCGGAAACCGGTTGCCCTTGGGACATCGAACAGGATTTCGCCTCCATAGCTCCCTACACGATCGAAGAGGCCTATGAAGTGGAGGACGCGATCGCCCGGCGGGACTGGGCAGATCTGAAAGGTGAACTTGGTGATTTGTTACTGCAAACAGTCTACCACACGCAGATGAGCGCGGAAGCGGGGCTCTTTGACTTCCACGCAGTCGCCAACGCCATTGCCCAGAAGATGCTGGACCGCCACCCGCATGTCTTCGGCGACGAGAGCAACAAGAAATCCGCCGAGCAACAAACCCGCGACTGGGAAACCCAAAAAGCAAAGGAACGCGCCGCCCGGCACGAAAGCGGAGTTTTGGAAGGTGTTGCGAAAGGTCTGCCGGCGCTTTTGCGCGCTTTAAAATTGCAAAAGCGCGCCGCGCGCGTTGGCTTCGACTGGACAGAGATAGAAGACGTGCTCGCCAAGCTGCGCGAGGAAGCAGACGAGCTTGCCGCCGCGCGCGCCAGTGACGACAAAGCACATGTCGAGGAGGAGTTTGGCGATTTCCTATTTGTTATTGTGAACTTGGCCCGCCACCTTGATGTCGAGCCCGAAGCCGCTCTGCGCGCCGCAAATGCGAAGTTTACACGCCGTTTTAAGCACATAGAGGCAGAACTTGCCAAAGCCGGCACAAAGCCAGCCGACAGTACGCTTGAAGAGATGGACGCGCTTTGGAACGACGCCAAGGCTCAGGGGCTTTAATGCGAAAAAGGGCGGCCCTTGGCCGCCCTTTTGCTTCAGATCAGATATGCAAATTCGGGCACGCGCTTCAGACTGCGCGGCGTCCTTTCCGGGTCGAGATCTCGTCGACGCGACACCACAGCCCCTCGACACGGGCGAGCACTGGACGGCCGCAATGGAACATGGTGTACGCCAGCGCGCCGCCTTCCCAGGCCGCGTCCTCGCCAAGTTCTTCGGCGGTTTGCATATCATCCAAACGGGCTCCCATGACGATGGTCTGCATGCGTGACATCCAGATATCGCGGGATGGGAGGTCGCGCCCGAAGGCACCCGTTCGCACAAGCACGGGCGCAGCGCCGGGGACTGATTTCAAGAAGCCCTCATCAAGACCGACTCGGTCGATCCATTCGATTTCACAAGGCTGACCCGAAGGCGTTACGATCTGATCGTTCCGGCGCAGCAGTTTCGCTGGAACTTCCCCAATGGTCGTCAGAACGCGCGCCTCCGGGCCAAACCCTGGAAGTTTCCAGCCTACGGCACCGGGCACAGTCCCGTCGGCTGTCTTCGCTCTATGTGGCTCTGCACCGCTAATCTCGGCTTCCGCATTTGCCACGGATACAAACTTGTTCTGCGCAGAGTTGCGCAAGGAATTACTCGTTATCATCACTGTCACCTAAGGGTTTTGACCCCATACTCGTTAGTTTTTTTGGTGGTGACGTGACCACGAGGATCACGCCACCTTTGCTTACTCAGCACACTCGTACCGTTCCGAACCAGGGCAGGCTGCCATCATTCGGAACATCCTCTTTATCGCCGGGGACTGCGGCGACAGGCGGGCGCACAAAGGTCAAACTGTGACGTTTTCTTGCGCCAAACGGAGACTGTGGCAGACCCGAGACCGATGGATTTTTAACAATCTGTAAACAGTCCAGGCGCGATTTGATGCTGGGGTGGAACCGGTTTGCCCCCTGGTTTCGCTTTGTCGCCGAAGCGGCGACACTGGGCCGGGTGCGTGCAAACAACGCCCAGAAAATGGGCGGTCACAATTTCCGTTTCGTTTTGCGGAACAGTCTGTTTTTGTACATGCTGCGTGCGATAATGCGCGCCGCAAACACACGTGTTGCGTGTAGATTCGCAAAATTTAATGTGCAGAGGGCCGAAGTCTGCAAGTGACACGCAATATTATCATCGACACAGACCCCGGCCAGGATGACGCCGTGGCGATCCTGCTGGCACTCGCAAGCCCGGCGGATTTGAATGTACTGGGTATCACCGCTGTGGCCGGGAATGTACCGCTGCATCTGACGCAGAAAAACGCGAGGATTGTCTGCGAATTGGCGGGACGGTCAGACCTGCCCGTCTTTGCAGGGTGCGATGCGCCGTTGACCCGGCCCCTTGTCACCGCCGAGCATGTGCACGGCAAAACAGGCCTCGACGGTCCTCAACTCGCTGACCCGACCATGCCACTACAGGACCAGCACGGTGTGGATTTCATAATCGACACCGTGCGCGGCGAAGCGCCTGGAACCATTACGCTTTGCCCGTTGGGGCCACTCACCAATATCGCGACGGCTTTCGAACGCGCGCCGGACATAATTGAGAGGGTGGCCGAGATTGTCCTTATGGGAGGCGCATATTTCGAGGTCGGCAACATAACCCCTGCTGCGGAGTTTAACATTTACGTGGACCCGGAGGCCGCTGAAGCCGTTTTCCGTTCAGGTGCGCCGATTACGGTCATGCCGCTCGATGTCACTCATAAGGCGCTTACCACCGCGCCCCATGTGCAGGGCTTTCGCGATATGGGTACAAGGGTCGGAGAGATGGTTGCGGCCTGGACAGATTTTTTCGAGCGGTTCGACAAAGAGAAATACGGCTCCGCAGGCGCACCTCTGCACGACCCTTGTGTGATAGCCTATTTGCTGGAGCCTGACATATTCTCGGGTCGGCATGTCAATGTTGAGATCGAAACGCAGTCAGATTTGACCCGCGGTATGACGGTTGCGGACTGGTGGCGGGTTACCGACCGCGCTCCAAATGCGACCTTTATGGGCGATCTGGATGCAGAGCGGTTCTTTACGCTTCTGACAAAACGGATCGCGCGTCTCTGACCCCGTTGGGCTGGCGTTCGCAAGGCCTGCACCATAGATACGACCCATGACACTCACGATCCCCTTCCTGGCGCAATACGCGGCCCTGCCCGACCGGTTCCATGCAAAACTGGATCCAACCCCCGTGGCGGACCCGGGCCTGATTAGGGTGAATCACAAGCTGGCGCGCGAGCTTGGCCTTGACCCTCTGGTGCTGGAAAGCGCCGATGGGATCGCCATGCTGGCTGGCAACCTGGTGCCAGAGGGCGCAATGCCGCTGGCACAGGCTTATGCCGGACATCAGTTCGGAGGATGGAACCCGCAGCTCGGAGACGGGCGCGCGATCCTGCTCGGGGAGCTGCGCCATATCGACGGAAATCTGCGGGATGTGCAGCTCAAGGGCTCCGGGCGCACGCCATTTTCTAGAATGGGCGACGGCCGCGCCTGGCTTGGCCCCGTGATGCGGGAATACATCCTGTCAGAAGCGATGCATGCGCTCGGTGTTCCGACAACACGCGCGCTGGCCGCCGTGACCACCGGCGAAAAAGTTCTGCGCGAAGCGCCCTTCCCCGGTGCCGTTTTCACCCGCGTCGCGTCCAGCCATCTCCGCGTTGGCACCTTTCAGTACTTCGCAGCGCGCAGCGATACAGAGGCGCTGGAATCGCTGGTGAGCTTTGCCATTGCCCGGCACGACCCCGAAGCGGAAGGGGCTCTCGGGCTCTTGAAAGGTGTGATCTCTCGGCAGGCAGATCTTGTCGCACGTTGGATGAGCCTTGGTTTCATCCACGGAGTGATGAACACCGACAACATGACCATTTCGGGCGAGACGATCGACTACGGACCCTGCGCCTTCATGGAATCCTATGATCCCAACACTGTCTATTCGTCGATCGACCAGTATGGGCGCTACGCCTATGCCAATCAGCCGGAGATTGCCGTCTGGAACCTGGCGCAACTTGCCACGGCTTTGCTGCCCCTGATCGATCCGAACAGGGACGCAGCGGTTGAAAAGGCGACTGAAGCGGTACACGGCTTTGCACCGCTTTACGAAGCCGCTTGGCGCGCATGCTTCCGCGCGAAGCTCGGCCTCAAAACCGAACAAGACGGCGATGTCGCGTTGATCACCGCTTATCTGAAACTGATGGCTCAGGCCGGTATAGACTTCACCCTGGCCTTCCGCGCCCTGGCCGAGGGACCGAATATCGCGCGCGAGCTGTGGGCAGAGCCTGGACCGTTCGATACCTGGGCGGACGACTGGTCGGCAAGGCTCGCGACAGAAGGCACATCGCCTTTGGAGCGTGTGCCTGATCTGAAATCGGCCAATCCAGCCTTCATTCCACGCAATCACCGGGTCGAGGAAGCGATCCAGCACGGGTTGTCGGGTGACTATGCACCGTTCAACAAGCTGGTCGACGTTCTTTCACACCCGTTCGACGATCAGCCTGAGCACGAGGCGCTGATGGCCCCGGCACAAACCCACGAAGCAGTGCAGCAGACCTTCTGCGGCACGTGATCCCGCTTAGTCCGGGATCGGTAAGGCTGTGGTGGACTTGATCTCTTCCATGGAGAGAAGCGCCGTCACATTGTAGATCCGAACCTCGTCGATCAACGCCTGATAGAATGTGTCGTAGGCGCGCGCATTGGGCACCCGTACTTTCAGAATATAGTCAATGTCACCTGCCAGTCGGTGTGCCTCAAGAACTTCAGGGCGGCTTTGTAAGGCATGGAGGAACTTTTTCTGCCAGCCGGCTTCGTGCTCGGACGTACGGATCAGAACAAAAAAACAGGCCTCCAGCCCAAGCGCCTCCGGATCGAGGTTTGCCGTCTGACTTTTGATCACGCCCGCTTCGCGCAACTTGCGGATTCGGTTCCAAACCGGGGTCTTGGAGGAGCCGACTTCTCGCGCGATCTCCTCAAGAGAGCGTGAAGCGTCCTCTTGCAACACCCTGAGAATTTTTCGATCTGTCGCGTCCAGCGAAACGGCCATCCTTCTGTCTCCGAAATTAGAGGAATTGACTTCCGTTCAGCTGCGGAAACGGAACAATTTTCCTTATCTACGCCGGTTACTGGCGAATATCTAGGAAAAATTCCTATTATTAGGGGAGCTCAACGCCATATTCAGCAAGTAGACCAAGAATGCAGCACTTTCCGATCTTTCTTGCCCTTGCCGGGCGTCGCGTCGTTCTGGCGGGCGGCGGCGATGCCGCTGTCGCAAAACTGCGGCTCCTGCTCAAGACCGAAGCGCACCTGACGGTTATTGATCCGGCTCCTGTTGCCGAGATTGAAGACTGGGCCGGAGCGGGAAAGCTGCGCCTGATCCAGCGCACATTTGAGCCGGGCGACGCAATGTGTGCGTCATTGGTCTATGCCGCGACAGAGGATGAGACCGAGGATCGCCGTATCAGAGAGCTTGCGCAGGCCGACGGCGCGCTGGTCAATATCGTGGACAATCTGCAGGACAGCCAGTTCATCACGCCCGCCATAGTCGACCGTGATCCGGTAACTATTGCCATCGGAACCGAGGGCGCTGCGCCTGTTCTTGCGCGCGCGATCAAGCGAGACCTCGAAGAAAAACTGTCGCCGCTGCTTGGCATGCTCGCACGCATCGGCAAAACGTTCCGTCCGCAAGCCGACGCCCTGCCCTTTGGCCGCCCAAGACGCGACTTCTGGTCCGCCTACTATTTCGACAAAGGCCCCAAAGCCGCCGAGGCCGCCGGTGCCGAGGGCGCGCAACGCGCGCTCGATGGGCTGCTGCATGATCACCTCCACCAGGAGGATAGGGAAGGCGAGGTCATCTTTGTTGGTGCGGGCCCTGGCGACCCTGAGTTGCTGACCCTGAAAGCACGCAAGGCGCTAGATACTGCGGATGTCGTGCTGCATGACCGCCTTGTGCCGGTCGACATCCTCGAGCTGGCGCGCCGCGAAGCCACGATTGTGGAGACCGGCAAGACCGGATTTGGCCCCTCGATGGGTCAGGACGCCATCAACGCTCTGATGGTGGAGCACGCCCAGTCCGGCGCACAGGTGGTCCGGCTGAAATCGGGTGACCCGGGTGTCTTTGGTCGCCTGGACGAAGAAACCGAAGCGCTGAACGAAGCCGGCATCGCTTACAGCGTCATTCCTGGCATCACCGCTGCCGCTGCCGGCGCAGCGGCGCTCGGTCAATCGCTCACCAAGCGCGGTCGCAACTCCGATCTGCGCTTTGTAACGGGCCATGACATGAAGGGCTTTGCCGACCACGACTGGGCCGCATTGGCCAGTCCAGGGGCGGTTGCCGCAATCTACATGGGCAAGAAGGCCGCGCGTTTCCTGCAAGGCCGCCTGATGATGCACGGCGCCGCGGCGGAGACGCCCATCAGTGTGATCGAAAATATCTCGCGCACAGACCAGCGCATCGTATCGAGCACGCTTGCAGACCTGCCCAATGCCACCGCGACACTCACGGGACCGGCTGTTCTGTTTTTGGGCTTGGCCGCCGAAGAGGCGCGCGCCGCCGCAGACACCCCGGACATTTCAGCCGCCCTGCACCTTTCTGACTATCCTGCATCCGCGATGGAGTATTCCTGATGCCACGCGCTTTCACACCCAAAGTCGTCACCGCGTCCGATCTGATCGAGGGCGATGTGATCTATCTCACCGAAACGGACACATGGTCCCGTGAACTCGCTGAAGCCGAGGTGATCGAGGATGAAGCGCATGCGCAAATACGCCTGCTGCTTGCCGAGAGCCAGCCTGGCCGCATCGTCGGTGCCTATCTGGCCGATGTGAAACCGGGCGAAAACGGCCCCGAACCAACCCATTTCCGCGAGGCGTTCCGCGCCACCGGCCCATCCAACTACCGCCACGGCAAGCAAGAGCTGGCCAGCTAGGCCGCCATTCCGCCACGCGTCGCCGCCCCATCCGCGGCGCCAGACAGGAGCAGATGATGTACCGCTATTCCGATTTCGACGCCGCCTTCGTAGCCGAGCGCAACCTGCAGTTCCGCGCCCAGGTGGAGCGCCGCATCGAAGGCCACCTGACCGAGGATGAATTCAAGCCCTTGCGGCTGATGAACGGCCTGTATCTGCAGCTGCACGCCTACATGCTGCGCGTGGCGATCCCCTATGGCACACTGCGGTCCGATCAGATGCGCCAGCTGGCCTATATCGCCGAACGCTGGGATCGCGGGTATGGCCACTTCACCACTCGCCAGAATATTCAGTACAACTGGCCCAAACTCAAAGATGTGCCGGATATCCTTGAAGCTTTGGCTGAAGTGGAAATGCACGCCATTCAGACGTCCGGCAACACCATCCGAAATGTGACAGCTGACCATTTCGCAGGCGCCGCGGCCGACGAAATTGCCGACCCGCGCCCGGTGGCGGAATTGCTGCGTCAATGGTCCACCGACCACCCGGAGTTCCAGTTCCTGCCGCGTAAATTCAAGATTGCCATTACCGGCAGTCCCAACGACCGTGCCGTCACCAAAGCCCATGACATCGGTCTGCGCATGGTCGAGCAGGACGGCGAAGCCGGGTTCGAGGTAATCGTGGGCGGCGGTCTTGGACGCACTCCGATGATCGGCAAAGTGGTGCGCGCGTTTCTCCCCAAGGCGGATCTGCTGCCCTATGTGGAGGCCATCGTATCGGTGTGGAACACACTGGGACGGCGCGACAACAAGTATAAGTCGCGCATCAAAATCACCGTTCATGAAAACGGGATTGAGAAAATTCGCGAACTGGTCGAAGCCCGCTTCTCGGAGCTGCGTCCGCAATTCTCGGGCGTGGATCAGGAGATCCTGAGCGGAATTGAAGCTCAGTTCGCGCCGCCGGTCTTCACAGCGCGCGACACGGAGGGGTTCCAGGCGTTCTACGACAATGATCCTGTTTTTCGCTCCTGGGTGGACACGAACGTCACTGCACATAAGCGTCATGACCACGCGATCGTTACTGTTTCGCTGAAAAAACAAGGCGCAACACCGGGTGATGCAAGCGCTGAGCAAATGCGGGCCTTGGCTGAGCTTGCGGAGAAATACGGCTACGACGAGCTGCGCATCAGCCACGAGCAGAACGTGATCCTGCCCCATGTGGCGCGCGCCGATCTTCCGGCGGTACACGCGGCCTTGAAGGTCTACGGTCTTGCCACCGCGAACATCGGTCTGATTTCCGATATCATCGCCTGCCCTGGCATGGACTACTGCGCTCTGGCAACGGCGCGGTCTATCCCGGTGGCACAGAAGATCGCGACGCGGTTCGATGAGCTGAAACTGGAGCACGATATCGGCGCATTGAAGATCAAAATATCGGGCTGCATTAACGCCTGCGGCCACCACCATGTCGGCCATATTGGCATTCTTGGCCTCGACCGTGCGGGGGTGGAAAACTATCAGATCACGCTCGGTGGCGACGGCACAGAGACCGCCTCGGTCGGCGAGCGTGCCGGACCCGGCTTTGCCTATGACGAAATCGTGCCCGCAATCGAACGTCTGATCCACGCCTATCTGGATCACCGTGACAGCCCGGACGAAACCTTCCTGGAAACCTATCGTCGTCTCGGCATGGCCCCTTTCAAAGCCGCACTCTATCCGGAGGCTGCCGAAAAACATGCCGCTTGAGGCCCCTCTCCCCTCAACCGAGGAACGGGCCACGGAGCTCAACCGCAGCTATCGCCACCATTCGGCGACAGCTGTTGTTGAGCGTGCGCTGTCCGACCCAACGGTGGGGCGCGTGGCGCTTGTCAGCTCGTTCGGAGCCGAGTCGGTTGTTCTGCTGCATATGATTGCGAAAAAAGCCCCGAAGACTCCGGTGCTTTTCATCGACACGCAGATGCTGTTTGCCGAAACACTCTCTTACCAGGCCCGGGTTGCCGAGAAACTGGGGCTGACCAATCTGCAGGTGGTACGCGCATCCGAGACACGTCTCGCGACGCTGGACCCGGGCAACGATCTGCACGACCGCGACACTGACGCCTGCTGCGACCTGCGCAAGACCCAGCCACTGGAAGCCGCTTTGGCCGGATTTGATGCCTGGATAACCGGGCGCAAACGGTTCCAGTCGGGGACGCGCGCAGCGCTTGAGTTCTTTGAAGCCGACGGCGCGATGCGCCTGAAGGTTAACCCGCTCGCGTATTGGACACCGTCCGACGTGCAGGACTACATGGACAATAACCGTCTGCCGCGCCATCCGTTGGTGGCCAAAGGCTATCCGTCGATCGGGTGCGCGCCCTGTACCTCGCCGGTCAAAGCGGGGGAAGACCCGCGCGCCGGTCGGTGGCGCGACGCCGAAAAGGACGAATGCGGCATTCATTTTATCAATGGCAAGGCCGTGCGTGGCCCATCGCCCGAAGGAGACGCAGCATGAGCGTTATTGTCACCGATACAGGCTTTTCCGCCGACGACTGGAGCCACGGTTTTACGGCCCTGAGCGAGGCGCCGGCCAACGATATTGCCGCGGTCGATCTGGGGTCTGATACGCAGCCAGAGGATCTGCCCCGCCTTCTGAATGCGCATATCATTCGGATCGATTTTCCGAGCTTTGCCGATGGCCGCGGCTTTACGCTTGCCCGCCGCCTGCGCGATCTGGGATATACCGGTCGCCTGCGCGCCAAAGGCCATGTGATCGCCGACCAATACGCTATGGCGCGCCGGTCCGGCTTTGACGAAGTGGAAATTTCCGACGATCTCGCGAACCGCCAGCCCGAACCCGACTGGCAATTCCGTGCGAACTGGCAAGCGCATAGCTATCAGAACCGCCTCCGCGCCTGATTGTCCTCTTTCCTCCCCCCTGAGAACCCCATAAAACAAAGGTATGAGTGTAAACTCAAGTTGACACTATGAATAAACCTGCCAATCTCACAGCCGCAAATCTAACCGCCGAGACATCTGCCGTGACCGAAGCCTCCCCGATCAAAGTTCCGACCCTGCCGGATGCCCAGACAGTGACCCATGTGGAACACTGGACGGACCGGCTGTTTTCGTTCCGCACCACACGCCCGCAGACGCTGCGGTTTCGCTCAGGCGAATTCGTAATGATCGGCCTTATGGGCGATCCGGACCCGAAAACCGGCAAGCAAAAACCAATTCTGCGCGCCTATTCCATCGCCTCGCCCGCCTGGGACGAAGAGCTCGAGTTTTACTCAATCAAGGTTCAGGATGGCCCGCTCACCTCGCGGCTTCAGCACATCCAGCCCGGAGAGCAGATTATCCTGCGCCCGAAGCCAGTGGGCACGCTTGTGCACGATGCTCTGTTGCCCGGCAAGAGACTGTGGTTCTTCGCCACCGGTACCGGTATTGCGCCCTTTGCTTCGCTGATCCGCGAGCCTCAGACCTACGAGGACTACGACCAGATCATCCTTACGCACACATGCCGTGAGGTGGCGGAACTGGAGTTCGGACGGCAACTGGTCGAGTCGGTGCGAAACGATGAATTGCTGGCCGAACTGATGGGCGAAGGTTTTGCCGACAAGCTGGTGTACTACCCGACCACAACGCGCGAACAGAGCCCGCGCATGGGGCGGATCACCACGCTTCTGGAAGACGGAACCGTGTTCAAAGATCTCGGGATCGAGGGCGGGCTAAGCCCCGAAACAGACCGCGCGATGGTGTGCGGCTCGCTGCCCTTCAACCTCGATATCAAAGAGATCCTTGAGAAACACGGTCTCCGGGAAGGCGCAAATTCCGAACCCAAGGAATATGTTGTCGAGAAAGCCTTCGTCGGCTAGCGCGCGCCGGTCAGCGCGCGGCCAGGGTCGCGCGCAGACGCGATAAGACTTCGACCTGTGCTTCCGGGGTCTCCGCCAGATCCCACTTTCGCTTCAGAGTAAGCCGCGCCAGCGGGCTCAGATCCGTTCCGCCAAGCTCTTGAAACAACGCCTTGGCTTCGGCCTGTAAGTCGTCATCTGACAGATCCGTCTCTCTCTCCGCAACCACAGGATTGGCGGTCTGAAAGACGGCGTCGCCGACGCTGCGCGGACTTTCAACAATATCCTGCAGCGCGTGCACCGTGTCGTGTCCGGCAGCGCGCCCTGTTATTTGCTCAGACGGCACAAAGACACGAGATGGCGTGCCGGGTGCCTGTGTGAGCCGGACCAGTCCGAGAACCAAAACGACGGCCGTGACCGCGCCAATCGCGCGTTTAATACCTGTGCTCATGATCAATGCCTCAAATTATTAGACACACTCATGCGAAAGCCGTCGCCCCCGCGCAAGCGAACCCACAATCGTCACACAAACCGGCACAAGCCCGCCGAAACCGGGTTGAACCATCGGCGGGAACACCCTATTTTCCCGGCCTCATAGACAAAGGCAAAAGGACGAAACCCATAGCCCGCAGACCTCACAACGCGCCTCCGCAGCGCGACACCGGCCCTCGCGTAAACGGCCGGATCAGAGCCACAGAGATTCGCCTCATCGGCGCCGAAGGTGAAAATGTCGGTGTCGTGTCCCCCCGCGAAGGGCTCCGCATGGCCGAAGAAGTCGGCCTTGATCTCGTAGAAATCTCCCCGAATGCCGATCCCCCGGTCTGCAAGATCATGGATTTTGGCAAGTTCAAATACGAACAGCAGAAACGTGAAAGCGAGGCGCGTAAAAAGCAAAAAACCATCGACGTCAAAGAGGTGAAGTTCCGGCCAAATACGGACACCCATGACTACGATGTTAAAATGCGCAACGTGTTCAAATTCCTCGAAAACGGCGACAAGGTGAAGGTGACGCTCCGGTTCCGCGGCCGCGAGATGGCCCACCAGAACCTGGGCCGCGAACTTCTGGAACGTGTCGCCGAAGACACCAAGGACGTGGGCAAAGTTGAAAACATGCCCAAAATGGAAGGCCGCCAGATGATCATGATGATCGGACCGGCCGCCAAATAACTGACTTCTCGCAGAAGTTTACAGGCCCACCGCATCCTGCGGTGGGCTTTTTCGTTTCCGAACAAAAGGGAAGCGATGATCCCTTGAAGGGGAAATACTCCAAAAAAGTCACAGTTCGCCCCCATTCCGGTCACGCATAGGTTGTATGCGAGCGATGAGTGACTAACTGAAACACATACCAACATCTGAAGTGATATGATCGACGCTTTTCTCGCGGCGCCGGTGGCACCGTTTACGGTTGCCCTGTCGTTGCTCTTGACCCTCGTCCTACTTGAAGTGATCGCGCTGCTTTTGGGTGGCTCGATGCTGGGGATGGACGGGGAAGCGGAATTCGATCTGGACGCTGAACTCGACATCGCCGATGTGGGGCTGGCCGATATCGGGGTCGACCTGACATCAATGGATGTCGACCTTGCGGATTATGAGCTTCTGGATGCGGAGGCATTGGACGCCGATCCAACTCTGGAGCCACAGACCTCCCCGAGTGCGCTGACACAGTGGCTTGGGATTGGAAAAGTTCCGCTCGCGATCTGGATCGCAGCTCTGCTTGCAGGGTTTGGTGCCTCGGGTCATGTTCTTCAGGCTACGGCAGAGGCCTTTATCGGTCGTCCCCTGCCGGTGGCTCTGGTTGCCCTGCCCGCCCTCTATGCCGGGATCTGGTTGGCCAAAACCTTTGGCAGCGCAGTCGCGCGGGTGGTTCCGAAATCAGAAAGCACGGCCTTAATGCGCCGCCAACTGAGCAGAAAGCGCGGTGTAGTCAGCCAGGGCACCGCCCGCCGCGGCGCTCAGGCCGAAGTACGCCTGACCGATCGTCACGGCAACCTGCACTACATCCGCGCGGAACCTCTGGTCGACAGCGACGAGATTGCGCAAGGCACCGAAGTTCTTGTCCTGCGAGACCGGCGCACCGATCGTTTCACCCTCGTTCCCCTGACCTGAGCCCATCACAACACCAACCTTTGAGAAGGAGTAAACACGATGCCTATTGAATCCCTTCTGATTACCATCGTCGCCTTTGTCGCACTGATCGCCTTCACAGGGTTGATCTTGGCGCGCCTTTATCGGCGAGCCACGCGCGAGGTCAGTCTGGTCAAAACCGGATCGGGCGGCAAACGCGTGATCATGGACGGGGGCACAGTGGTCATTCCGTTGCTGCACGAAATCAGTCCGGTAAACATGAAGACCCTGCGCCTTGAGGTTCAGCGAAACGCCGATGGCGCTTTGATCACGAAAGACCGCATGCGTGTTGATGTTGGGGTTGAATTCTACGTCTCGGTCAACGCAACGGAAGAAGGGATCAGCCGCGCCGCCCAAACCCTTGGCAATCGTACCTTTTATGTGGATCAGCTGCGCGAGATGATCGAGGGTAAGCTGGTCGATGGTCTGCGCGCTGTGGCCGCACAGATGACGATGGATGAACTGCATGAAAACCGGGCCGAGTTCGTGCAGGAAGTCCAGAACGCTGTCTCCGAAGACCTGCTGAAGAACGGTCTTGAGCTGGAATCGGTCTCGCTGACCGCCCTCGACCAGACCCCGTTTGAAGCACTGGACGAAAACAACGCCTTTAACGCGGTCGGAATGCGCAAACTGGCTGAGGTGATTGCGACGTCGAAGAAGGAGCGAGCCGAGATTGATGCAGAGGCCAATGTCGCCGTCCGACGCGCCGCGATGGAGGCGGAGCGCCAGCGGCTGGAAATCGAGCGGGACGAACAAGAGGCTGCGATCGCGCAGGCCCAGCAGATCGCCACGCTCCGCGCCGCGCAAGAAGCTGAGATCGCCCGCCAGGAAGAAGAGGCCGAGAAGACTAAGGAAGCGGCCCGCATTCAGCGGGAACAGTCGATCCGCGCTGCCGATATCGAACGCGAACGCGCAATCCGCGAGGCGGAAATTGCTCGCGACCGCGAGCTCGAAGTGTCCGATCAGGACCGACAGATCATAATTGCGAAAAAGTCCGAGGAAGAAAGCCAGGCGCGGGCCTCAGCGGACCGCGCGCGGGCCGAAGCCACGAAGGCCTCCGAGGCTATTGAAACCGCCCGGTCTGTCGCTGAGGCGGAGCGCGACAAGGAAATTGCGCTGATCGAAGCAACGCGGGAAGCCGAGCGCGAAGCGACTCGCATCCGACTGGCCGCGCAGGCCGACAAGGACGCCGCAGAAGACCGTGCTGCTGCGCGTCGTGAAGAAGCGCAGGCAGATGCGGACGCCACAACCATTCGCGCGGACGCAAAAAAGACCGACCTGCTGGCCGAAGCCGAAGGGCGCCGTGCAATTGTAGAGGCTGAAAATGCAATCACCGACGCCATCGTTTCGATGAAAGTGCAGCTCGCCCGCCTTGAAGCGATGCCCGCGATCATCGCGGAAATGGTCAAGCCGGCCGAAAAGATCGATACTATCCGCATCCACCAGGTTTCTGGACTTGCGACTGGCGGCGCTGCCAACGGCACCGGCGCCCCGGTCGGGGACAAGGCACCTGTCAATCAGGCGCTGGACTCGATTCTTGGCATGGCCCTGCAAATGCCCGCAATGACAAAGCTTGGCAAAGAGCTGGGCGTCTCGATGGAGAACGGGATGGCCGGTCTGGCGGATGCCGCCCTTGGCGCACCTCAGGATGCTGCCGAGCCCGAAACCTCCGAAACCGACCCGCCGGCCGTGTCCGATGAGACTGAGCCAATGCAGCTTCGCCATCCGGCGGAGTAACCGCGGCTCGAAACCCTCTAGTCGTCGCGGCGCTTCTGGCGCCGCGGCTGTGGCCGGGACGGAATCTCTTTCAAAAGCCCCCCGACCCCCATCGCGGCGATATCGGCGCCGGTCACCGGCACACCACAGGCAACGCGTTCGAGCACCCAGTCCGCTCCGTTCAGCGCAGGGGACCGCGCACAGCCCGGCAGTCCGATCACTGTCCGCGCCCCGATCGCCCCCAGAAAAAGCAGGTTTCCCGGATCCACCGGCATGCCAAAGCGCTCGACCTGTCCGCCCGCTTCGCGCAGACCTGAAGGACCGACGTCATGCGGGTCGGATGTTGCAGACGCTGTGAGCAGCAAAGCCATGTCTCCTGCCACCTCCGACAGGGCTTGCCCGATGTCCCGCGCCCGGTGCGCGACCACCCGCGTCTCGGCCAGCGACATGCCCAGTTGCGCCAGACGCGTTTCGATCGCGTCGACAGACTTGGCCCGCAACCGCGCGTCGGCCTCTGTGATCTCGCTCAGTACAAGGCCTGCGCTGGAATGGGCCGCCTGCCGCACCCGCAAAGCCGCGCGCCCGGCTTCAGCGGCACGGTGCAGTGCGGCCGCTGCAACCCCGTAGGAAATGATCTTAACCGTGCCGACCAGCATGCCGGGCACGACACGGGCATATTGCGGAACCGTCGCCAGCGTAATCATCGGATCGACGGAATTGAGCGCTTCGATTGCACGGGTATTTATCTCAACAATACCAGAGGCCTCTGCAACAAGGTTAACCCGACCTGTAAAGGGCTCGGTCACGCGCAGCCCGGCAGGTTCGGGCGCCGGCACGAGCGCCTGGGCGAGCCGCGCGGCCGCGGTGTTCTCAGAGATATCATGCGCGCCAAGCTGGGCGACAATAACCTCGCGCTGGCCCTGCGCCGCCATCTCGCCCAGATGCGCCTGTGTCAGAACAGTGCCCTTGGGCAGTTTGCCTGAAGGGAGCTGCGCGGAATGCGCAAGCAGCGCCCCCTCGGCGGCGCCAATGGGAACCGGTCCGAATTTCATGGCTGCCGCAGGCGAGCCGTGATCTCGGCCATGATCGCGATCGCAATCTCCGCCGGTGACTTGGCTCCGATATCGAGGCCGACCGGCGCGTGGATCTTGCTGATCTGCTCTGCGGAAAAGCCCGCCGCCTCCAGCCGCGTAACCCGCTTGCCGTGGGTACGGGTCGACCCAAGACAGCCGAGGTAAAAACACTCGGCGCCAAGCGCCACTTCGATCGCCGGATCGTCGAGCTTGGGGTCATGGGTGAGCGTGACAACAGCCGTGCGCGCGTCCAGCCCGTGGGCCGTCAGCGCGGCATCGGGCCAGTCATGCAGGATCGTTTCGCCCGGAAAGCGGCTTTCGGAGCCAAACGCTTCCCGCGGGTCCACCAGCACCGGGTCGTATCCCGCGAGCCGGGCCATGGTCAGAAGCGGCTGGGCGATATGCACAGCCCCCACAACGACCATCCGCAAAGGCGGGTTGTGCAGCCCAAGGAACCAGTCGCCCTCAAAACCCGACTTGTCCGCGCGGGCACGGGTCTCAAGCGGGATGGCAAGGGGATCATCGCTTCCTGGCCGGACCAGACGACGCTCCCATGTCGCCGGGTTCACCGCCAAGGCAATTGGCGCGCGCGCTGCCCGTGCATCGACCAGTTCGGCCAACACGTCTTCGCTGATATGTGCCCCCACAGGCTCGACAATCACCCGGATTTCCCCGCCACAGGCCAATCCGACGGCAAAGGCCTCGTCGTCCGAGACGCCGAATTTCATGGAGCTTGCCGCGCCGCTTTCGACCGCATCAAGCGCTTCGGCGACAACTGCCCCCTCCACGCACCCGCCCGACACGGACCCGGCCAGTTCAGCCTCGCCCGAGATTACCAGCTGACTGCCCACCGGACGCGGTGCGGACCCCCATGTTTCGACCACAGTGGCAATCACCGCGCCTTTGCCCGAACGGTGCCAGTCGAGCGCCTGTTCCGGCATCTGATCATGGGCAAATGCCATAAAATCCTCCTCCTCGCGGGAGACTATGACGGAACCAACAGGGGGATGCCAGAGCCGTCACGCACGCTCCATCAACGCCATCAAGCGCGCTTTGTCACCCACATCGTCATCCTGGCCTATGGCGTCCGCCAACGCCTTCAGCGAAGCAATGTTGTGACCCGCCCGAAAGCTGTCGACATGGGGCAGCATCGCCATGATCCCCCGCGCCTTTGGCGCAAACCCCTCCCAGCGCAGCAGCGGATTGATCCAGATGACCCGGCGCGCGCTCAGGTGTAGCCGCCGCATTTCATGCTCCAGAGCGTCCGGGTCGTCGCGATCCAGACCATCGGTGATCAAGAGCACCATCGCCCCCTGCCCCATGACCCGGCGCGACCAGTCGCGGTTGAATGCGTGGAGACATTCTCCGATCCGCGTGCCGCCTTCCCAATCCTGCGCCTCGGACCCGGCGGCGCCCAGTGCAGCGTCAACGTCCCGCTGATGCAAATGGCGCGAGATATTGGTGAGCCGTGTGCCAAAGGTAAACGCGTGCACCTTGGCCCAGCCCGCCCCCTTGGCATTGGTCACTGCATGCAGGAAGTGCAGCACCACGCGCGAATACTGGCTCATGGACCCTGAGATATCGCACAGGCAGACAAGGTTGGGCCAGCGTGTGCGCTGCGCTTTGTGCGCCAGATGATGGATTTCACCCCCGCGCCGCATGGCATCGCGCATGGTCCCGCGCCAGTCCGGCCTCAAGCCGCGCGGATCAGCCTTCGTGCGGCGCGATGTAAGCGGCTTGACTGGCAGTTTGAGCTGCGCGATGAGCCGCTTGGCCTCAGCCATTTCGGCCGTGGACATCTGTTCGAAATCCAGCGTCTGCAAACGCTCCTGCGATGACATGGTGCGCGAGGCATCAATGTCGATCTCGGTGCCGTCTTCTTCGATCTCCGGCAAGTCCGGAAGGTCCCGTTCGACCCCGTCCAACAGCGCTTCGGCCGCACGCTTTTCGGCGGCCTTGGCTTTCTTCTCCTCCTGCACACCGCGCACCATCGGCGTCAGGAAACTCATCATCTGTTCCATATACCGCGGGTCGCGCCAGTAGAGCCGGAAGACCTGATGGAACACCGCGCGCTGTTCCGGCCGGGACACGAAACACGCCTGCAGCGTGAAATAGAAATCGCGCTGATTGGTGAACCCTGCCGCCTGCACGGCCTCCACGGCGTCGATCACCCGTCCGGGCCCCACCGGGATGCCAGCAGCCCGCAGCGCACGCGCGAAATAGGTAATGTTATGGGAGAGTTTAGGGCTCTCCGGAAGGTCAAGTTCGGCAAATTCCGCCATATCGGATCAGGCCGGAGCCAGCTCTTTGCGGACGTCATCGAGGATCTTCTTGGCCGCCGACCCTTCGATCTTCTGGATGTCGTCCTGATATTTCAGGATCGCGCCAAGCGTGTCGGCAATCACCTCGGGCGAAAGCGTGACCACATCAAGCGCCAGCAGACACTTTGCCCAGTCAATGGTTTCGGCCACGCCCGGTTTCTTGAACAGGTCCTCTGTCCGCAGACGCTGCACAAAAGCGACAACTTCGCGGCTGAGCGCCTCAGCAGCCTCCGGTGCACGGGCGTTAAGAATGGCGATCTCTCGGTCGAAGTCCGGGTAATCCACCCAGTGATAGAGGCACCGGCGCTTAAGCGCGTCATGGACCTCGCGCGTACGGTTTGAGGTCAAAATGACAATCGGCGGCTCGGGCGCATGAACCGTTCCAAGCTCAGGAATCGTTACCTGGTAATCGCTGAGCGCTTCCAGCAAAAACGCCTCGAACGGCTCGTCGGTGCGATCGATTTCGTCGATCAGCAGAACCGGCGCGCCGCCCGGTTGCGGGCGCATCGCCTCCAGCAGCGGACGCTCGATCAGAAACTCATCGGAAAAAAGCTCAGACTTGAGCGCGTCCCGGTTCGCTGTCCCTGCCGCTTCGGCGGTTCGGATCGCCACCATCTGTGCCGGGAAATTCCATTCATAAACAGCCGATGCCGCATCCAGCCCCTCATAGCATTGCAAACGGATCAGACGCCGGCCCAGGCTGGCCGCTATGGCTTTGGCAATTTCGGTTTTGCCCACACCGGCCTCGCCCTCCAGAAACACAGGGCGTCCGAGTGTGGCTGCCAGAAAAACGACCGTTGCAAGCGGGCGCCCACACACATAGCCCTGCGCGCCCAAAGTCTCCTGCACCGCGTCGATGCTGCCGAATGCTGTCGCCATTCTGGTCCTCCGTTCGTCTTTAACCTGCATGGAGCGGCTGCCGGGTCAAGTCGGCGGTTTCGGGCGTTTGCCACAGACTGCGACCTTTTCAACCCCGATTGTTCCGGGTCGCGCAACGCGCTATATCCCGCCGGGAACGAGGAGGACGCCCAAATGAACGTGACCACAAAGATTTCGTCCAAGGATGCACCGGATATGGGCACCTTCGACTGGGAAGATCCCTTTCGTCTCGAAGATCAGCTGACCGAGGACGAGCGCCTGCTGCGCGACGGTGCAAAGGCCTTTACTGAAGACAAGCTCGCGCACCGGATTGTGAAAGCCTATCGCGAGGCAGAGGTCGCGCCAGAGATCTTTTCTGAAATGGGCGAAGCTGGTCTTTTAGGCCTCACCATACCGGAGGAGTATGGCGGGCTCGGTGCATCCTACGTGACCTACGGCCTGGTTGCGCGCGAGATTGAACGCGTCGACTCAGGCTACCGGTCCATGATGTCGGTCCAGTCCTCTTTGGTGATGTATCCGATCTACGCCTACGGCTCCGAAGACCAGCGGCAGAAATACCTCCCCGGCCTTGCTGCGGGCAGTTTGATTGGCTGTTTCGGACTGACAGAACCGGATGCGGGCTCAGACCCGGCGGGCATGAAGACCCGGGCTGAGAAAACTGCGACCGGCTACCGGCTCACTGGCTCCAAGATGTGGATTTCGAACTCGCCCATCGCGGATGTGTTCGTGGTCTGGGCCAAGTCCGATGCCCATGACGGTAAGATCCGGGGTTTTATCCTCGAAAAAGGGATGGCGGGTCTCAGTACGCCCAAGGTCGGTGGCAAGCTCAGCTTGCGCGCCTCCGTCACGGGCGAGATCGTTATGGATGGGGTCGAGGTTGGCGAAGATGCGCTCTTGCCCGGCGTTCAGGGACTCAAAGGCCCCTTCGGGTGTCTCAACCGCGCGCGCTATGGCATCTCGTGGGGCGTCATGGGGGCCGCAGAGTTTTGCTGGCATGCCGCCCGCCAATACGGTCTGGATCGCAAGCAGTTCAACAAGCCGCTGGCGCAAACCCAGCTTTTCCAGAAGAAGCTCGCGGACATGCAGACCGAGATCGCCCTGGCGCTTCAGGCCTCCCTGCGCGTCGGCCGGCTGATCGACGAGGCGCGGGGCGCGCCTGAAATGATCTCCATCGTAAAACGCAACAACTGCGGCAAGGCGCTGGATATCGCGCGGATGGCCCGCGACATGCATGGTGGCAACGGGATCTCTGAAGACTTCCAGGTTATGCGCCACATGATGAACCTTGAGACGGTGAATACCTATGAAGGCACCCATGACGTCCACGCCCTGATCCTTGGGCGCGCACAAACCGGCCTTCAGGCGTTTTTCTGAAGGGGCGCTTCGGTCCGGCACTTGGGGGCGCTGCGTCAGGCAGGCTCGATGCGCAATGCCTCCACCTCACGCGCCAGCTCCTCGGCCATCTCTGCCACGGCCTGCGCCGAGCCGGGACGTTGCGCGTAGGCGCGCAGACCACCAATTTCCGCAAAATAGCGACGGCCAAGCTTCGCAGTATTCAGCTCTGGCGCGATCTCTCCTTTGGCCTGCGCATCCTGAAACGCGGCCGTGAACCGCGCCTCCGTGTCCGCAAGCAGGGTTTCGGCGCGGTCCGACAGCACCGGATCATCGGCAGCTTCAAGCACAGTCTTGACCATCATGCAGGCGCGCGCAGGGTCCTCACGACGCCCGAGATCGGCAAAACTGCGCAGATGCGCAGCCAGCGCGGCAAGCGGCGACGCCTGCCGCGCGCGCAAAGTGTCAAACCGCGCTGCGCCTTCCCGGGCATACCGTTCAAGCGCTTCGAGAAACAGCGCCTCTTTGCTGTCGAAGGCAGCATAAATTGAGCCGGGTCGCATATCGAGCGCGGCTTCGAGATCCTTCAGTGAAGTCGCGTGATAGCCCTTTGCCCAGAACAGATTCTGGGCGCGGCTCAGTGCCTCTTCGCGTTTGTCGGCCTTCATCGGCAACTCCCACACAATTGAGTGATCGCTCAAATCATGGCTTGAACGATCACTCAAAACACGTAGGTATTTTGTCGCAGACAGCAACCTTGCACGCTCAGCTTTGAGCACTCGTTCAAAACCGGAGAGACATATGTCCGACTTCCCAATTCATTCGCTCGAAACGGCGCCCGAGGCGGCGACACCGCTTCTGGAAAACTCTCAGGCTGCCTTCGGCCGCATTCCGAGCCTCCACGGTACGCTTGCTGAGGCGCCGGGTGTTCTGGAAGGATATCAGGTCCTGCACAAACTTTTCCTCGCAACGAGTTTCAACAACGACGAAAAAACAGTTGTGTGGCAAACCATCAATGTTGAACACGAGTGCCACTATTGTGTGCCGGGTCACACCGCGATTGCGAATGCGATGAAGGTCGATCCAGCGATCACGGAAGCGCTGCGCAATGAGACGCCGCTCCCGACCGAGCGACTTGAGGCGCTGCGCACGTTCACGCTCGCGGTCCTTCGCGGACGGGGCCATGTCAGCGAAGACGAGCTGAACGCCTTCTATGCCGCCGGCTACACCAAAGCGCAGGTGCTGGAAGTCATCCTGGGGCTCTCGCAGAAGGTGATCTCCAACTACGTGAACCACATCGCAGACACACCAGTCGACGCGCCGGTGCAGAAATTCGCATGGACACGGGCGCCTAAAACCGCGGCGGAGTAATCAGGGCTGGCGGGTCTAGCCAAGCCCGCCCTCTCTTTTCAAAAACTCAACAATCTCAGACACTCCACCGCCCGACTTAAGAGATGACATCACAAAAGGCCGCGTACCACGCGCGGCCTTTGCATCGCGTTCCAGCAGGTCCCGGTCAACGCCAACATACGGCGCAAGATCAGTTTTGTTGATCACCAGTAAATCCGACCGTGCAAGGCCTGGGCCCTTTTTGCGTGGAATGTCCTGACCTGCAGCGGTGTCGATGATATAGATTGTCAGATCGGCAAGCTCTGGGCTGAACGTGGCCGCAAGGTTGTCGCCCCCGCTTTCGATCAGGATCACGTCCAGATCGTCGAACTGTGCGCGCAGCTCTGCAACTGCCGCAAGGTTGATCGACGCGTCCTCCCGGATCGCGGTATGCGGGCAACCGCCCGTTTCGACCCCCTTGATCCGCTCCAGTGGCAGCGCCTGCGCGCGCATCAGATATTCGGCGTCCTCTGACGTGTAGATGTCGTTGGTAATCACCGCGACGGAGTGGGTTTCGCGCATGGCTTTGCACAGCTGCTCGGTCAGCGTGGTTTTACCAGCGCCCACCGGACCTCCGATGCCGACGCGCAGGGGACCGTTAGCCGACATCTGAGCCGCCCGATTCCTCAGCGAAAACCTCAAGAGCCGCATTCAGTCCGTTGATTGCAGATGGAAAGCCGCCATAGAGCGACATTTGCCAGATGACTTCGCCAATTTCCTGTTGGGTAAGGCCGGCTTTGCGGCCTCCAGCGATGTTCACTTTGAGCTGCGGCTTGGTCTGTCCGCCAAGCGCGGTCAGCGCAGCGATTGTGGCCAGGTAGCGATCCCGTAAGGGAAGACCCGGGCGCGCGTATTGTCGACCGTAAGCGAAGTCCACAACGGCTTCGGCCATACCCGGCACCAGATTGCCGTAACGTGCCTGAAGCGCTTCCTCCATCCCGGGGTTCAGCTCTTCGGACAAGGCGCGGCCGATTTCGGTTGTGCTCATGATTTGAAAATCCTTACATCCATCATTTCATGGGCCATGGCGGCAAAGTCGCTCATCACCGCGCCACTGGCAATCTGGTCAAGCGGCAGATCGGCCAGCGCATCGCCAAGTTTTGCCAGCAGCGGGTGCAGCGCGGCAGAGACTCTCTGACCCTCGGTTTGCCCCAGCGGCAAAAATCGCACAGCAGCTGAAATCAGGTTGGACGCAAACCCCTGAAGATAAAGCGCAACGATTTCACTCACCGGGAGACCCAACTGCCCGGCCCGCATACCAAAGGCCACCGGATAGGGCATGGGTGGAGAATCATCGTTATAAAGGGCATTGGTTGTGGCCATGAACGCCGCGCCCTGGTCCCGGGCTTCCGCCCAGCGTTCGGCGGATGCCGCGAGCGCCTCTGCCAGGGCTGACAGCTCGAACGGATCCTCCCCCCGCGCAGCGGCCGCCACCAAAGCGCCATCGACCCGCCCGGTGCCGGTTTTTAGAACTGTTTCCAGCCAGGACTGAAGCGTTGGTGCGTCAGTCACATACTTCTCGGAAATTGCCCATTCGAGTCCGTGCGAATAGGCGAACGCCGAGATCGGGAAAGCGGGGCTCAGCCACTGCTGGAGCGTCAGACGGGCTTTATCCATGGGAATGCCCATGATCGTGGCTGTGATTGTGGCTGTGCCCCAAGGTTCGGCCATGGCCATACGCGCCGCCTTCGGGCCGGAACGGGGCTGTGACCTCTGTCACCTGCGCCCCAAGCCCGCGCAGCATGGCTGCAAGCACCTTGTCGGCGCGGATCAGCACATGATCCGCTCCAACCTGGCACGGGGTGTGGCGGTTTCCGATGTGCCAGGCCAGCCGCACCAGGTCGCCCGTGACATGCAAAAGAGGCTCTGGCGCGGCCCGAACGGCAACGCGTGTTCCGTCGGGCAGGTCGACCCCCTGCCCTTCATCGAGGCTTACGGTCTCCGGCAAGTCCAGCAGAAACGCCTGCCCGCCATCTGAGACGAGCCTCTTGCGGCGCAGAAAACGCGCTTCATAGTCCAGAGATATCGTGTCGGTCGCGCCCTCAGCGCTGGAAAGTGTCGTGATCCTGGGCGTGTCGGTCATGCCACCCCCCGGCGGACGTGAGCATGGAGCGCGCGGTCTTTTTCTGGCGAATGTGGCGCCTGAGAACGCTGCGCGTCAGGCCCATTTCGGCAAGCTCCGCGTCGCTTAGCGCGTTGAGCGCGGCAAATTCTGTGGCTGTGGCGCGGGCGTATTCCACAGAGGCCCAGAGCGATCTGAAGCGCGCCAACGGCGCCAGAAAACCCAGGACGGGTAAGGTGTGGTTCTGCTGCATCGGAAACTCTGACCTTTCTGGTGAGGTGAGGTTTCCCCCCTTGGTCCACAATCGCATGCAGTACCGGGGTGCGACAAGCTGTCAGTGCGCAGATCGGGGTTGCAGAAGGTGCAACCCGGTCTGCGTACAGGCTCAGGCGCTTTGCGCCAGTTTGCGAAGAAGCGCGTCCCGCGTGGTGCCCATCTTTTCGAGCTGCAGATCGCTGAGCGACTGGATGCGCTCGGCTTCGGCGCGCATTTCGTGCGCATGTGCCACGTGCATTGGCAAGTGGAAGATCGCATCCATCAACGAAGCGGCTTGCTTGTAAAAGGACGGACGGTCGAGAGTAAGTGACGACATTGGAATTCTCCGTGGTTAGGTTCACGAATTTCCTCCCTGTGCCGCAATATGTTCCTGTATCCACTTGTATACCACCGACAGAATCGAATTCCCGTATTGCACTGGGCGAATGCCTCGGCGCCACCGGTGGCGCAAGATCCGGTGGATCGGGAGTGTCTCGCAGCGCAACCAGTTGGCACATCAAACGCAATTGCTTCCGCAGACCCTTGTTTTAAAACATGAAATATCGTTGAGCCATGGGCAGTTCAGCAGCCGGTTCGCAGGTCAGAAGCTCGCCGTTCGCGCGCACCTCGTAGGTCTCAGGATGCACCTCGATCTCGGGCGTTGCGGCGTTATGGACCATGTCGCTCTTGCCGATGTTCCGCGTGTTCTTCACCGCGAGCGTTTCCTTTGCCAGACCAAGCGTCCGGCCCACTCCATCGGCTTGTGCGGCCTCGGACACGAAAATCACAGCTGAGGCTTCCACCGACCGGCCAAAGGCGCCCCACATGGGCCGGCTGTACACCGGTTGAGGTGTCGGGATCGAGGCGTTCGGATCGCCCATCTGTGCGCAGGCAATCGTACCCCCGATCAGCACCATTTCAGGCTTCACGCCAAAGAACCCTGTATTCCAAAGGCAGAGGTCCGCCCGTTTGCCGACTTCGATTGAGCCGATCTCATGCCCAATCCCGTGGGCTATGGCCGGGTTGATCGTGTATTTGGCGACATACCGTTTGACGCGGACATTGTCGTTCTCGCCGGTTTCCTCGTCCAGACGCCCGCGCTGAACCTTCATTTTATGCGCAGTTTGCCAGGTGCGGATGATCACCTCCCCCACCCGGCCCATGGCCTGACTATCAGACGCGATGATGGAGAAGGCGCCCATATCGTGCAGGATATCCTCGGCGGCTATGGTCTCGCGCCGGATGCGGCTTTCGGCGAAGGCCACGTCCTCGGGGATCGCCTTGTCGAGATGGTGGCAGACCATGAGCATGTCGAGGTGCTCTTCAATCGTATTGACGGTATAGGGGCGCGTGGGGTTGGTGGAACTCGGCAGGACGTGATTTTCCTGAACAACCTTGATGATGTCAGGTGCATGGCCGCCCCCCGCGCCCTCCGTATGGAACGCGTGGATCGTGCGTCCTTTCATGGACGCCACGGTGTTCTCGACAAAGCCAGACTCGTTGAGCGTATCGGTATGGATCATCACCTGCACGTCCATGGCGTCGGCCACGCCGAGGCAGCAATCGATAGCACCGGGGGTGGTGCCCCAGTCTTCATGCAGCTTCAGCGCGCAGGCGCCGGCATGGATCTGCTCTTCGAGCGCGGCGGGCAGCGACGCGTTGCCCTTGCCTGCGAACGCAAGGTTCATCGGGAACGCATCCGCCGCCATCAGCATGCGCTGGATGTGCCACGGCCCGGGTGTGCAGGTGGTCGCCAGCGTGCCATGCGCGGGACCTGTCCCGCCGCCAAGCATTGTGGTGAGGCCAGAGTGCAGCGCATCTTCGATCTGTTGCGGACATATGTAGTGGATATGGCTGTCAAAGCCCCCCGCGGTCAGGATTTTCCCCTCTCCCGCAATGGCTTCGGTGCCGGGGCCAATGATGATATCGACCCCGTCCTGTGTGTCGGGGTTGCCCGCTTTGCCAATGGCCGCAATCCGCCCGTCCTTCAGACCCACATCGGCCTTGTAGATGCCCGTGTGGTCAAGAACCAGCGCATTGGTGATGACGGTGTCGACCGCACCTTCTGCGCGCGTGACCTGGCTTTGACCCATGCCGTCACGGATGACCTTTCCGCCACCGAACTTCACTTCCTCACCGTATACAGCGCTGTTTGGCCCTGAGCCCCCGGACTGCGCCGCCCCCACTGCTTGCGCGGTGAGATCGCGCTCGACCTCAATAATCAGGTCCGTGTCAGCGAGCCGGACACGGTCCCCGGTGGTGGGACCATACATATCGGCATAGGCGGCGCGGGAGATTTTGGCTGGCATCGGGGGTCCTTGTTCTCGTCAGAGTCTCGATCTTCCGCCAGCCTAATGCGTTCGCGCGCGCAATTGCATCCCAGAAGGCCGCAGGCTCGCAAAAACCCACTGCCCGCTGCTACGAGCTGCTCAAAAATCGGGCAGTTTGCAAAGCCTACCGAAGTCGGCGCGGTCCGCGCTTTGACAGACGTTTACGGTTGGCGTTGGTGGCGCGGTCAAGCGGCGATATGGACGCCTCGACCACCTTGGTCGGGTGTGCCCCGGACATCGCGGCAATCATGCCGTCACGGCCCGACTTGATAAATGCGTGGGGCTTTTCGGTCACCATGCGCCAGTTCTCGTCGAACGGGGTGTTCCAGACACCGGCCATGCCCATCATACGCAGGAAAATTACGTTATTTGTCTCAAACCCGAGACGCCACATCTTGGCTCCGGTGCTCATGAGATCGAACATATTCGGCGCGTGATTCATCGATAAACGATCCTGCGTATAAGCCCCGGCCCGCTAAGCGCGCCGGGACATGTTCAAAGGTTCAACTGACTTTTGACTTGGTCTGGGAGGTTTTCTTGGCAACCCCTTTTGGTGCCGGTTTGGCAACAACCGGCTCGGTGGCCGCCTTGGAAATCGGCTCAGGCATCGGCGCAAGGCTCACGGTTTTCTTGCGCGGAGGCGAGCGCCGGCTTCGCGTCGGCTTGGATGGGGCCGCCTCTGCGGTCTGCGAGACAGGTTTAGCATCTTTTTTGGCCGCGGGTGCCGCCTTGGCTGTCTTAACCGCCGCAGGCTTTGCAGCAGCTGGTTTGGCTGCGGCTGGTTTGGCTGCTGGCGCCTTGCCTTTTGGTGCGGGTGCTACTGCAGGCTTTGCGACGGGTTTTGAGACCGCGGCTGGTGCCGCTTTCGCTTCGGCCGCCTTCGGCGCGGGCTTCGGAGCCGCCTTGGCAGCAGGCTTGCTGGCAGCCTTGGCTGCGGGCGCCGGGGTGGCTTTGGCCGCCAGCTTCGCGGCAGGTTTAGCGGCCGTTTTAGGGGGCGTCTTCGGCTCAAGCTTGGTCACGGTCGCTTTCGCCTTCGGAGGCGCCTTGGCCTTGGAGGCGGCGGTTTTCGCGGATGTTTTCGCGGCGGGCTTGACGGTGGGCTTAGCAGCAGTCTTCGTGGCAGGCTTCGGCGCGGCCTTCGCAGCGGGCTTGCGCTTTGGCGGCGATGCTTTCAGCGTCTGGACTGCGCTGCCCAGCGAATTGGGGGAGTATGCATAGGCCATCTTGAGTGCGCTTTCGGCCATTTGCAGCTGCATGTCGATCGACATTTGCCAGAATTTCATTCCGCTGACCCACAGGTCGAGCGGGGTTCTCAGGTTTTGCATCAGAGTGCTCCCATAACCCTTTGGTTAAATCCATATATCTTGCGCCCACCCCCCATGGCCACAAGGGTTACATCACGGGTTTGCCCGGGCTCAAACCGGACCGCCGTACCCGCAGCGATATCGAGCCGCATTCCCAAAGCAGCATCCCGATCGAACGAGAGCGCACTGTTGGTTTCGGCAAAATGATAGTGGCTGCCCACCTGCACAGGTCGGTCGCCGGTATTGGAGACGCTGAGCGTCACCGACTCGCGCCCAGTGTTCAGTTCCAGGTCTCCCGGCGCCGTCATGACCTCGCCCGGGATCATTGGCGGGGCTCCTTATCTTTGACCCGAACCGGAACGGGGCGACGGTCCGGGGTCGGAAAAATGCGGTCAAGAAGCTCGTTCAAACGGTCGATCAAGTCCTTCATGTCTTCCCCCTCAGCGGATCGGATGATGAACGGTCACAAGTTTCGTGCCGTCCGGAAACGTGGCTTCGACCTGAACATCGTGGATCATTTCAGGCACGCCGGCCATGCACTGGTCCGCGCGGATGACATGGGCGCCGGTGTCCATAAGTTCACTCACAGGCTTGCCATCACGCGCGCCTTCGACCACGAAATCGGTGATCAGAGCAATCGCTTCTGGGTGGTTCAATTTGACGCCGCGTTCCAGGCGACCGCGCGCCACCATTGCAGCAACGCTGACCAGAAGCTTGTCTTTCTCCCTTGGGGTGAGGTTCATGTCCTCTCCTCTTGTCGTCTCAAACTTGCCAGACGCGTGGCAGAGCCACGTTCCGGCGCAGGGTTGTCACCAACGCGGCCACCGCCCGTTTCAGCGGTTGCGCATCCGAAGCGATTGCGCGGATGATCAACTTACCATCCCAGGCACTGGCTGCGATCTGCACGCGTTCAAAAGACAACGCGCGAACCGTCTCAAGCGCATCTTTGGCATCCGCAGACAGGAACGCAACGGTCGATATCGCCCGCGCGCCCGAAAGACCGGCCCGCGCGGAAAGAATCTCGGGGGACAGCTCTAAAGGCTCAACAAAAACAGGTTTCCCGTCGCGCCAGATCTGCCGTTGGTCGCGCAACGCCACGTGCTCAAGCTGTTCGCCCATCGCAGCGCGGCCCATCACCAGCATCTCCGCCCAGAGCAAGGTCGAATCGCCAGCCATATCGACCCGCGTCGTGCGGCACGTGTCTGATCCGTCAAAAAGAATGGTCTCCTGTGGCAGCCAGTCGAGATGCGCCCCTGCGCTCAGCGAGAATTCCAGCGCCACATCGCCGGCACCTTCGGGACTGCGATAGGCCCGCTCGGCTGTTTGCGTGGTTGCAACCAGGCGGGTCCCGGGCCCAAGATCAAGGCCATAGCGCAGCCTGTCTCCGCCCGTGATCCCGCCGGCAGTATTTAGGAACACCACTTCCGGACATGGCCCGTATGTCCGCGGCAACATGGCCTTTGCGCAGCCCGCCTGATGCAGCCGCTCCAGACAGGTTCTTTCATTGCGCAGGACAAAGCTCGCATGCGCCTGACCCCGGCTGCGCTGCAGCGGCGACGTTTGATCCACAGGATCGGAGGCAAGCAGGTCGCGCATAAGGCTCCTTTCGACCCCACACTGCGCAACTCCGCGCCGCGCTTCAATGGACGTTTATGCCGCAGTGCAGAATTTTGCGGGCTGTTGCCTTTGCGCCCGCAGAAAACTCCAGGAGACCCGGATCAGTGCTCAAAAAATGAGCGTCGCACCCGTGGTCGGGGCACTGGAACGTCCAAACCCGATCGTGTAGCACCGCGCTGACCCGTGATCGGAGGAGCCTGATGAAAACGCTGACCCTGCGTCGCCCGGATGATTGGCACCTGCATCTGCGCGACGGCGCAATGCTGGCGGGGGTTTTGCCGGAAACGGCCCGTCATTTCGGGCGCGCCATTGTCATGCCAAACCTTGTGCCGCCGGTTGTCCAGGGCGACGATGCACGCGCCTATCGCGATCGGATCCTGGCCGCCCTGCCCACGGGCATGAGCTTCAGTCCGCTCATGACGCTTTACCTGACCGAAGAGACCGACCCCGACGACGTTGCAGCAGCATATGCGGCGGGGCTTGTGCATGCGGTCAAGCTCTACCCGGCGGGCGCCACCACCAATTCGGCTTCGGGTGTGCGTGATTTCGACAAAGTCCGCGGCGTGCTGGAGCGCATGGCTGAGATCGGGCTGACGCTTTGCGTTCATGGTGAGGTGACCGACAGCGATATCGACATTTTCGATCGCGAGGCGGTTTTCATTGACCGTGTGCTGGATCCGATCCGCCGGGCAACGCCCAATCTGCGCGTCACGATGGAGCATATTACCACCGCCGAAGCGGTCGCGTATGTCTCTGACACCGCAGGCCATATCGGCGCAACGATCACCACCCATCACCTGATGATCAACCGCAACCATATGCTGGTGGGTGGGATCAGGCCCCACTACTACTGTCTGCCGGTGGTCAAGCGCGCCGAGCACCAGACCGCGCTGCGCAAGGCGGCCACTTCGGGACATCCGCGCTTTTTTCTGGGCACCGACAGCGCGCCGCATACCGACCCGACCAAGGAAAGCGGCTGCGGCTGTGCAGGCGTTTTCTCGGCCACCAACACAATGGCCTGCCTTGCACATGTGTTCGAAGAAGAAGATGCGCTCGACAAGCTTGAGGCATTTGCCGCGCTTGCCGGTCCTGCGCATTATGGTCTGGAGCCAAACCAGAGCACCATCACCTTGGTGCGGGAAGACAGCCCGGTTCCTTATCCTGAAAAAATCAGGACCGGCGCCGGGCCAGTGACTGTGTTCGATCCGGGCCACCCGCTCCACTGGCGCGTGGCATGATGCGTATTCAAGTCCGAAAATATCCCCGCCGGAGGCGTCTCCGGCCAGCCACCAGAGACAGTTTATGATCCCAAGCGCCTTTCCCGACAAAACCGAAATTGCCCGCCTCACCGCAAGCATGCTTCTGGAAGTGGAGGCGGTTCATTTCAATGCACGCGAGCCGTTCACGCTGGCCTCTGGCCTGCCCTCGCCCACCTATATCGACTGTCGCAAGCTGATCTCGTTTCCGCGCGTGCGCAGCACATTGATGGATTTTCTCACCGTCACGGTCCTGCGCGACGCCGGCTTTGAGGCGTTTACCAACATTGCCGGTGGCGAGACTGCGGGTATCCCGTTCGGCGCCATGGTTGCTGAGCGCCTGGCCCTGCCGATGTCTTATGTGCGCAAGAAACCGAAAGGCTATGGCCGGAACGCGCAGATCGAAGGGCTGATGTCCGAAGGCGACCGGGTGCTTCTTGTCGAAGACCTGACCACCGACGGTGGCTCAAAACTGAAATTCGTCGATGCGATTCGCAATACCGGCGCAAGTTGCGGGCACACGGCGGTGATTTTCTACTACGGCATTTTCCCGGACACCGAGCCCAATCTGGCCGCCCACGGGGTCAAACTGCACCACCTTTGCACCTGGTGGGATGTGCTGTCGGAGGCCCGCAAACGCAGCAGCTTTGACGCTGAAACGCTTGGCCAGGTTGAAACATTCCTGAACGATCCACGCGCCTGGCAGAACGCGCGCTCCTGAAATTGCTCTATCGTCACGCGGCACGTGACACCGGCTGTTAATAACACGCGACAGTGTGATGTGTCAGACTTTTCAGACGGGCAAAAATCCTGTTTTTTTTGCAATATGTCGTGTACCGTTTCGCGGAAACACCAACATCATGTGTTTTTTCATAGACCCACAGCTTATCCACAAGTTATCAAGATTGCGCGACTCAGATCAGCGGCGCATACACGACCGCAAGAGGGATGAGGGTCCTGATCATGGCTGAAGTAACGTCAATGGCCGGCGCGTCGCCGGCACCTGAAACTGCGTCTGCTATGGACAGTCTTCCTCACAACATCGAGGCCGAGCAGCAGCTCCTGGGCGCGATCCTAACGAATAATGATATATTCGACAGGGTCGCGTCCATTATTCAGCCCCATCACTTTTATGACCCGGTGCATCAGCGCATCTACGAGGTGGCCAGTGCGCGCATCCAGAAGAACGCGCTTGCCTCGCCGGTCACACTAAAAGCGTTTCTGGAAGATGAACCAGGACTGCAGGTTCTTGGTGGCCCGGGTTACCTGGTTAAGCTCGCAGGGGCTGCGATCAGCGCCTTTGCCGCGCGCGACTATGCCCAGATGATTTATGACCTTGCGATCCGGCGCGAACTGATCGGGCTGGGGAAAGAGATCGCAGACAAGGCCGGCAGTGTCGACGTGGCTTCCGAGCCCAAGGAACAGATCGTAGAGGCCGAACAGGCGCTGTATCAACTGGGCGAGCAAGGACAGGCCGACAGCGGGTTTCAGTCCTTTTTGCGGGCAGTGACAGACGCGGTGAATGTGGCCAACGCCGCGTATCAGCGCGAGGGCGGGCTGGCCGGCGCCTCCACCGGTCTGGTGGACATGGACAAGAAACTGGGCGGCCTCCACAGGTCGGACCTGCTGATACTTGCCGGGCGTCCGTCGATGGGAAAAACCTCGCTCGCGACCAATATCGCTTACAATATCGCCAGGAGCTACAAGCGCGGAAAGCTGTCGGATGGCAGCGAGGGCGCGGTCGAAGGGGGCGTGGTCGGCTTCTATAGCCTTGAGATGAGTGCAGAGCAGCTCGCGGCCCGGATTCTGTCGGAAGCGTCCGAAGTTCCATCCGAGCAGATCCGCAAAGGCGACATGACAGAGGCGGAGTTTCGCCGTTTTGTCGAAGCGGCCAAGCGGCTGGAATCCTGTCCACTTTTCATTGATGACACGCCCGCCCTTCCGATCAGCCAATTGGCCGCACGGGCCCGACGGCTAAAAAGGACCCATGGGCTGGACGTCCTGATTGTCGACTACCTTCAGCTTGTGCGCCCTGCGACGGCAAAGGACAGCCGCGTGAATGAGGTGTCGGAGATCACGCAAGGGCTCAAGGCAATCGCCAAGGAACTGGACATTCCTGTTATTGCGCTGAGCCAGCTCAGCCGTCAGGTAGAGGCGCGCGACGATAAGCGCCCGCAATTGTCGGACCTGCGCGAATCTGGCTCGATCGAACAGGATGCTGATGTTGTGATGTTCGTTTTCCGCGAAGAGTATTATGTCGAGCGCGAAAAGCCCTCGGACGAAAAACTGGATGAAATGGCTGCGTGGCAGGAACGCATGGAGCGTCTGCATGGCAAGGCCGAAGTGATTATCGGCAAACAGCGCCATGGCCCGATCGGCACAGTCGAGCTCAGCTTCGAAGGCCGCTTCACCCGGTTCGGAAACCTCGTCAAACCCTGGCAGGAGAGCTCGGGCCGCGCCGACGGGTTCAGCTAGAGGGCGGGCTGGCGCGCCTGCATTCGCTTACTTATCGGGCGAACGCGATTAGTTTTTAAGCAACCAGACAGAGTTGATGCCGCTCATGCGGCATCGCAGCATGGCAATTTTCTGCGATGCAGCAAAACCTGCTATATGTGCGCTATCCCGCGATCCCGGAGGTGCACGACATGCGAAACCTACTACAGACTGCGGCACTTGTTCTTTCTCTGAGTGCCCCTGCCGCATCAGCCGACCGGCTGGAAGTGGACGTGGAACTCCTGCTGGCGGTGGACGTCTCGCGGTCAATGTCCGAAGCAGAACTGGACCTTCAGCGACGCGGCTACGCGGCTGCGCTGCGCAGCCCAATGGTCATCGAAGCGATCGAAAACGGACTGATCGGCCAGGTCGCCGTTTCTTATGTGGAATGGGCCGGCGTAAAATCTCAGACAGTGGTGGTCGACTGGATGCTGATTTCCGACAGGACTTCAGCTGACGTCTTCGCTGACCAACTCACAGATATTCCGACGCCGCCCTCGCGCCGCACCTCAATCTCGGGCGCACTGGAACATGCGCGGGTCGCCATCGAAAACAACCCGTATGAGGGCATGCGCAAGGTTATCGACATTTCGGGCGACGGACCCAACAACGAAGGCGGCTCGGTTATCGCGGCGCGGGACAGGACCGTGGCGGACGGGATCGCGATAAACGGGCTGCCACTTTTGACGCGCGAGCGAAACGAGATCCTTTGGCCGACAGAGGATCTGGAAGAATATTATCGTCACTGCGTTGTGGGCGGTCCGGCCTCTTTTGTCATCGCCGTGGAAAGCTGGGACGAGTTCGCCGAAGCGGTGCGGCGCAAGCTTGTGCTGGAGCTTGTTGGCCTGACGCCCGAGGATCTGATGCCGGGCCAGTCGCGAATTTGGCAGGCCGCCGCAAGCCCGCAGGTCGACTGCGGCGCCGGCAGTGCCACGGGTGCATCGGCTAAATCAGGCAAGAACCCGTTCAAGTTGAGCTCGCCCTACTGAGCAAGGCTCCGCACCCGGTGGGCTCAATAGTATATTCTGCCCTTGACGCCACCCGCACCTCTGCCGAAAACGGCCGGCATGGGAACGGCGACACTGACAATTGATCTGGACGCCCTGGTGGCCAACTGGCGGGCGCTGGATGCGGCCTCGGCACGCAATGTGATGACCGGGGCGGTTGTCAAAGCGGATGGCTACGGGCTGGATGCCGGTCGCGTCGCTGCGGCTCTGGCTGACGCCGGGGCGCGGCAGTTCTTTGTTGCAGGGGCAGATGAAGGCATCACGGTCCGCAAAGCCATCGGTCCGGGCCCGGCCATAAACGTGTTTTCCGGTCATATGGATGGCGATACAGCTCTGATTGATCAGGCGCGGCTCACGCCGATGATCAACTCGACCGATCAATTGACGCGGCATTTCGAGACCTTGCCGAACCATCCCTTTGGCGTGCAGCTGGACACGGGAATGAACCGCCTTGGGATGGAGGCAGATGAATGGTTTTCGGTCGCCGAGATCGCGCTGAGCCAACGCCCTAAGCTGGTGATGTCGCACCTTGCATGTGCCGATGACCCCGATCATCCCGAAAACGTCGCCCAATTGCAGGAGTTTCGTCGTTTAACAGACGGAATAACCACGCCGCGTTCGCTTTCGGCGACAGGCGGGATCCTGCTGGGCCGCGAATACCATTTCAATCTGACCCGCCCCGGGATCGGGCTTTATGGCGGCCTGCCTTTCGCGGCCGCGCGGCAGGTCGTGCGGCTCTCGATTCCAGTGGTGCAGGCCCGCACAGTACTCCCCGGGGAAACCGTGGGCTACGGCTGCACGTGGACTGCGGAGCGCGAAAGCGTTGTTGCGACGGTGGCCGCAGGCTATGCCGACGGTCTTATCCGCGCCATGTCGGGTCGCGCGAACCTCTGGCACGGCCCCGAACCCTGCCCTTTGGTCGGCCGGGTGTCGATGGACCTAATCACCGTGGATATCACCCATCTGTCGCGCGTCCCGAGGACACTGGATATTCTGTGCCCGGCGCAAGGCGTGGATACGCTTGCAGACGCCGCCGGCACCATCGGCTATGAGATTCTGACGTCCCTGGGCGGGCGCTACACGCGCGACTACAGGGGCACCGGCGCATGAGATTTCTTGCTGCGATCGGGCGGACGGTCCTTGGGCTGCTGGCGGCAACGGGCCGGTTCACGCTTTTTGCGCTGGAGGCGTTCAGCCACATGCTGCGTCCCCCCTTCTATGTCCGGGAATTCGGTCAGGCGTTGCTGAACATCGGCTATTTCAGCCTGCCCGTTGTGGGACTGACCGCATTTTTCACCGGTGGCGCGTTGGCGCTGCAGATCTATGCAGGTGGCGCGCGGTTTTCGGCGGAAGCCGTCGTGCCGCAGATCGTGGCGATCGGGATGGTGCGCGAGCTGGGTCCGGTTCTGGGCGGGCTGATGATCGCCGCGCGTGTGACCTCGTCGATCGCCGCAGAAATCGCCACCATGAAGGTGACCGAACAGATCGATGCACTCGTCACCCTGTCCACGGACCCGATGAAATACCTGACCGCCCCGCGGGTTCTGGCAGCAATCGTAACGGTGCCGATCCTTGTTGCTGTTGGAAACACGATCGGCATTTTTGGCGGTTATATCGTCTCCACCACCCGGCTTGGCTTCAACCCGGCAACCTATCTGCAAAACACGGTCGATTTCCTGGAACTGCACGACATCGTCACGAGCCTGGTCAAAGGCGCGGTGTTCGGAGCGATTGCCGCGCTAATGGGGTGTTATTCGGGCATGAACTCAGGTCGCGGCGCGCAGGGTGTCGGGCGTGCCACAAAAACCTCTGTCGTCGCCGCCGCTGTACTGATCCTTGCTGCGAACTTCCTGCTCACGGAGGTGTTTTTCTCCGGATGACCAAGCCTGCCATGATCCAGATCGAGGGCGTCGAGAAAGCTTTTGGGGCCAAAACGGTTCTGCGCGGCGTTGAGCTGACGATCCCGCGTGGCGAGAGCATGGTGATCATTGGCGGCTCGGGTACCGGCAAATCGGTGCTGCTGAAGTGTATCCTGGGGCTTGTTCACCCCGATGGCGGGACCATCCAGGTCGACGGAGAGGATGTTGCACGCGCCGAGCGCGACGCGTTTCTTGCGCGGTTCGGGATGCTGTTTCAGGGGGCCGCGCTTTTTGACAGTCTTCCCGTCTGGCAGAACGTGGCCTTTCGATTGCTGCGCGGCGCGCTGAAACGGCCCAAATCCGAGGCCCGAGAGATCGCGATCGAAAAACTACGGCGCGTCGGGCTGACCCCGGATGTGGCAGATCTGTTCCCGGCGGAGTTGTCGGGGGGCATGCAAAAGCGCGTCGGGCTCGCCCGCGCGATCGCAGCCGAACCGGAGATCATCTTTTTCGACGAGCCCACCACGGGGCTTGACCCGATCATGGCCGGCGTCATCAACGATCTGATCCGCGAAATCGTGGTTGAGATGGGGGCAACCGCAATGACAATCACCCATGACATGACATCGGTCCGGGCCATCGCGGATGGCGTCGCGATGCTTCACGGCGGTAAGATTCGCTGGACCGGGCCCGTGGCGCAGATGGACGAAAGCGGCGATCCGTATTTGACGCAGTTTATCACCGGCAGCGCTGAAGGGCCAATCGAGGCGGTCCGATAGACATCCGCGCTGCGGTAGCGTTTACGGGATAGAAGGGGCTCTGCCCCCGGCCCTTGCGGGCCTCCCCCGGAGTATTTGACCAAAGAAGAAGAGGCGATTGCCCGGTCCTAGGGAAGCGCGTAGGCTCGCGCCATGGTCGTGACCGTTATGAAATTTGCCTCCGTGCTTTTGTGGTCCTATGCGCTTGTTTTACTGGTCGCGTGGCTGCGCGCCGTGGCGGCAGATGACCCGAAGACCCATATCGCACACTTTGTTGACCTGATGGCCGCGCTTGTGCCGCTGTCCTGCGCGGTCGTGATCATTGTGATGCTGGGCGCGGTAGTCGGGCTGCCGTCGGTTGTGGGACTGCTCTTTGTGGCTTTGCCCGCGGGCTTTGTGTGGATACTGGCGATGGATGTGCGCCGGGTCGAGCAAAGCGGTGCGCGGGGGCCGGAAAGCCTGCGGCTGGCCGCAACGCTTTGTCTTGCGTTTGGCGTGATTGCAGGGCGTGGCGGTCTATGAGCACAGGCTGGGTGCGCCTTGTGAACCTGTCACTGCTCCTTCTCTTTCCGATTGCGTGGTTTGCACCGCTGTTGCGCGCGGGTCTCCTGCCCCTCTTTGGTCTGTCAGAGATCAGCGTGATCTCGGGGATTTTTGCGCTCTGGGGCGAGGCGCCCGTGCTGGCGCTTCTGGTTGCGCTCTTTGCGCTGGTGGCCCCTTATGCAAAAACGCTGACGCTGGCCGCGGTGCAGTTCGGGTGGCTGCGCGGGAAACCCGGCTGGCTGACATGGCTCGGCAGACTTGCCATGGCGGACGTCTTTCTGATTGCGCTTTATATCGTGGCCATCAAAGGGGTTGGGCTGGGCCGCGTCGAGGTGGCCTGGGGGCTCTACTTTTTTACTGCGCTGATCCTGGTGTCGCTGGTTCTGACCTATTTGACGCCGGAGCCACAGCCGGGCAGACAGAGCGCAATGCCTTAGCCGAGAGGGGCCTATGACGCTGATCACCACTTTGAGCAAACGCGGTCTGGCGGTCTTTCCGGTGCAGGTCTGACATGGCCAAACCGGCGACGCGTTTTGTCTGTGCCGAATGTGGTGCGGTCAGCTCCAAATGGTCCGGGCGGTGCGACAGTTGCGGCGCGTGGAATACGATCTCCGAAGAAGTCCCGCTCAGCGCCGGTCCGGGAAAAACCGCCCTGGGCGGGGCAAAAGGTCGGGCGGTGCCGCTCGGCCAACTGTCAGCCACCGAGGCGCCGCCGCCGCGCAAGGCCTCGGGCATGGGCGAGCTTGACCGAGTTCTGGGTGGCGGCCTGGTCGATGCATCGGCGATCCTTGTGGGCGGAGATCCGGGCATAGGAAAATCCACGCTTCTGCTGCAGGGCGCCGCGCGGTTTGCGCGCGCCGGGGTGAGCGCGGTCTATATCTCGGGCGAAGAGGCGACCAGTCAGGTCCGGATGCGCGCGCAACGCCTCGGACTTGCCGACGCGCCGGTTAAACTTGGTGCAGAGACCAACCTTCGCAACATTCTGACCACGCTGGAGGCCGAAGCGCCCGATCTGGCGATTATCGACTCGATCCAAACGCTCTGGTCAGACACCGTGGACAGCGCACCGGGGTCTGTCACCCAGGTGCGCGCCTGCGCCCATGAGCTGACAACATTCGCCAAACGGCACGGCACAAGCGTTGTTCTGGTCGGCCATGTGACCAAGGAAGGCCAGATCGCCGGGCCCCGGGTGGTCGAGCACATGGTCGACACGGTGCTTTATTTCGAGGGTGAGCGCGGCCACCAGTTTCGTCTGCTGCGCTCGGTCAAAAACCGCTTTGGTCCTGCTGACGAGATCGGTGTGTTTGAGATGACCGGCAGCGGACTGGCCGAGGTTGCAAACCCCTCGGCACTCTTTCTTTCAGGCCGTGAGGAGCCGGCGCCAGGCTCGGTTGTTTTTGCCGGCATCGAGGGCACGCGCCCGGTGCTGTGCGAATTTCAGGCGCTCGTCGCGCCAAGCGCGCTTGCCAATGCCCGCCGCACGGTTGTGGGGTGGGACAGCGGACGGCTGTCGATGATACTGGCCGTTCTGGAAGCGCGCTGCGGCATTCCTTTCACCGGGCTCGATGTGTACCTCAACGTGGCCGGCGGTATGCGGATCAGCGAACCGGCCGCCGATCTGGCTGTTGCGGCCTCACTTTTATCTGCGCGCGAGGATGTTGCCCTGCCGGCGGACACAGCTGTTTTTGGCGAGATCAGCCTGTCCGGCGCGCTCCGACCGGTTGCTCAGACCGAAAACAGGTTGAAAGAAGCCGAAAAACTTGGTTTCACGAAAGCACTCGCACCGGAGGGTAGCAAAACCGGCGCGACATCGGGAATTTCGGTGCGCAAGATGCCGGACCTTGCGACACTGGTGGGGGACGTATTCGGCGCGGGCTGACCCCGAAGAACAACAAAAGAGGCACCGGGCACTATGGATGGCTTTACCCTAGTAGACGGCATCGTCGCAGCGGTCATTGTGATCTCTGCCCTGCTGGCTTTCTCGCGCGGGCTGGTCCGCGAGGTGATGGCAATCGTCGGCTGGGTGGCCGCGGCGATTATCGCATTCATGTTCGCAGGCCAGGTCGAGCCGCTGATCAAAGAGATCCCGGTGATTGGGCCGATCCTGCAGGACAGCTGCGAACTGGCCATAATTGCAGCATTCGCCGCCGTCTTTGCAGTGACCCTTATTGTGGTTTCGGTATTTACGCCGCTCTTTTCGGGTTTGATCCACCGCACCGCACTGGGAGGCGTGGATCAAGGGCTTGGGTTCCTCTTCGGCGCGCTGCGCGGCATCCTTCTGGTGGCAATCGCGCTCTTGGCCTACGACCGGATCATGGTGAATGACGCCGTGCCGATGGTGGACGACAGCCAGTCGGCAGCAATCTTTGCCAACTTAACCGCAGAGATCGAGAACCAGATCCCCGAGGACGCGACGGGCTGGGTCGTGGCGCGCTACGAGGAACTGGTCGGGACTTGTGGCGCTTCGCAGACACAGGAAACTGGCAGCCGCTTGCCTCAGATCGAGGGCTGACGCGCGACACGGTCGTTGGAGCCGGTCAACTTCAGAGGACCAAAAAATGACAGCAAAAACACTGTTCGGTTCATTGCTCACATGTCTGTTGGGCACACTGGCTTGTGTTGCGCATGCGCAGACCCTGCCCGCCTCAAAGCAGACAAAGCTCGGATTGTACCTGACTGCCGAGGAAACGCTGGAGTTTCTCACCCGTACGCCAGAGGCCCTTATGATTGACGTTCGGACTGAGCAGGAGATCGACGCATCCGGTCTTGCCCAAGGGACCGATGCGCTGATCCCGATCTTCGTTCCCGACCCATCGGCCCAAGGCACGGCCATGCTGAACCCGGATTTCTTGCCGGGTATCGCGAATTTGGCCCTTGGCCAAAAACTGGATCCGGGCCATCCAATCGTGATCATCTGCCGGTCGGGAAACCGCAGCGCGCAAGCTGCAAATGCGCTGGAGCAGATGGGATTCACGCAGGTTTATTCGGTCACAGACGGCTATCTGGGTGATCGTGCAACCTCTGGCCCGCACAAGGGCGAGCGACGCATGAACGGCTGGAAGACTGCAGGGCTTCCGTGGGAAGATAGGCCAGCAAGCAGTTGCGAACCCGCACGGACAGGCGGAGCCTGCTGACACGTAAACTCTTGAATTTCAAGCCTAGAATTTCGAAATTCGCTGTGTAAGCTGAGGCTGGCAGCTAGTCGGCAACCTGGCCCCACATCCGATCTCTATCTGGTCCGGTTAAGTATGCCGCGCACTTGTATGGAGGGACATATGCACCGCATTCTTTTATCAACCGCTGTGAGTTTGGCACTGACGACGAGCGCTTTTGCCGACGGCGTGCCCAGTGCCGCTGCCGCCGAAGGCACGTTTGCCGAGCGCCCTTTTTCGCCCTACGCCAACCGGACTTTCCCTGAACGCCCGCTCTGGGGTGACACGCATTTGCACACAGGTTTGTCGCTGGACGCGGGGGCGTTCGGCAACACGCTTCTGCCCGACGAAGCATGGCGGTTTGCCAAAGGAGAGCAGGTCGTTTCCTCGACCGGGCAACCGGTGCGTTTGGCCCGGCCACTCGACTGGATGGTGCTGACCGATCACACCGATCTGATGGGGTTTGCCCCAGACCTTCAGGCTGGCAAACCCGGAGTGCTGGCGGACCCGAAGGGATTAGAATGGTACGAGGGGTACTCTGCCGGCGGTGAAGCTGCCGGTGCAGCGGCCTTTGACATCATCCAGAATTTCTCGCAGTTCACTTTACCCGAGGCCCTGCTGAACTCCTACAGCCCGGGAGCAGATGCGTTCGCGTTCACATGGGAGCATATCGTTCTGGCGGCGGAGCGGCACAATGATCCCGGCACATTCACTGCCTTTATCGGCTTTGAGTGGACCTCCGTTCCCAAGGGTTTCAACCTGCACCGGAATGTTATGTTGCGCGATGGGCCCATTCGGGCTCTGCAAGTTGTCCCGCCGGTCACACAACCGCCGTTCGGCAACACCGATCCACTGGCGCTTTGGGAATGGCTGGAAGAGTACGAAGCCAAAACCGGCGGACGGGCGGTTGCCTTTGCCCATAATGGAAATCTGTCCAATGGCTGGATGTTTCCGACTGAAGATACCTACCACGAGGGAAAAGTTGACGAAGACTATGTGACCAAGCGCGCCAAGTGGGAGCCGCACTACGAAGTCACGCAGATCAAGGGCGACGGCGAAGCGCACCCTGTTCTCAGCCCGGATGATGAATTTGCCGACTACGAGAACTGGGATGTGGGCAATCTCGACCTGTCCGAGCTGAAGACCGATGACATGCTTGCTGCAGAATATGCGCGCGAGGCTCTGAAGCGCGGGCTTTTGCTGGAAGAGAAGTTTGGCGTAAACCCGTACAAGTTCGGAATGGGCGGCGCGACAGACAGCCATACATCGCTCGCGACAGCTGAAGAAGACAACTATTTCGGTAAATCCGTCAGCGCAGAACCTTCCGCCACACGCGTCCAACATCCCTTTGTGGAAAGCGATCTCGGCGCCTTTGAGGGCCACACTCTGGTCGCGTCGGGCTATACTGCGGTCTGGGCGACGGAAAACACCCGCTCCGCGATCTTCGATGCGTTCAAGCGGCGCGAGACCTATGCGACCACCGGCCCTCGGATAGGTCTTCGGTTCTTTGGCGGTTGGGAGTTCTCCGAGGACGATCTCGAAAGCCGCTTTCTGGCAGATGTCGGCTACACCAAGGGCGTTCCCATGGGGTCTGACCTGCGCCCGCGCGAGGGCGACGCGGCTCCCAGTTTCCTGATTGCTGCCTTGCGCGATCCGATCGGCGCAAATCTGGACCGCGTTCAGGTGATCAAAGGCTGGCTCAACGCAGAGGGCGAGCTGATGGAGAAGGTCTATGACGTTGCATGGTCCGATGACCGGGTGGCCGATGCGAGCGGCAAGGTACCGCCGGTTGGAAACACGGTAGATATCGAGTCGGCGAGCTGGTCCAACTCTATCGGCACCGCAGAACTGCTGACGGTCTGGACCGACCCCGAGTTCGACCCGGAGGAACGCGCGTTCTACTATGTGCGGGCCTTGGAGATCCCAACTCCGCGCTGGGTCCTTTATGACAAAATAAGGTTTGGAAGCGAGCTGCCCGCTGAAGCCGTGCTTACCCACCAGGAGCGCGCCTATTCTTCGCCCATCTGGTACACACCTGCGGCGGAATAATGGGCTGAATGTGCTGCAAGGGGGTGGGTGCCACTGTGCGTCCCTCCCCTCGCAGTACCGTTTCCATGATAGTTTCGTGACAGATGCAAGATCACTCTATATGAGGAGCATCGACATCTCCTTCAGGATTCGGAGCGAGCCCCTTGTCCCACTCAGACACGCCAGCCGCGCAGACGACCGAGACATTTCACCTGACAGACCCTAACGACGACGACAAGCTGCATGAGGAATGCGGTATTTTCGGCGCCATAGGTCTGCAGGACGCTGCAAACTATGTGGCTCTTGGCCTGCATGCCTTGCAGCATCGGGGTCAGGAGGCCGGCGGCATCGTCGCGCATGATCCGCAACATGGCTTCAACTCGGCGCGTCGGTTTGGGTATGTGCGGGACAACTTCACGTCGCAATCGGTGATGAAAACGCTGCCGGGACCACTCGCGATCGGCCACGTCCGCTACTCGACCGCAGGATCGAAAGGAAATACCGCTATTCGCGATGTGCAGCCCTTTTTTGGCGAATTCGCGATGGGCGGCGCTGCTATTGCACATAACGGAAATCTGACCAACGCAGTGACACTGCGCCGCGAACTGATCGAGCGCGGGGCCATTTTCCAGTCCTCATCCGACACTGAATGCATCATTCACCTTATGGCGCGGTCTATGGGCCGGTCGATCACCGACCGGATGAAAGAAGCACTGAGACAGGTCGAGGGCGCGTTCTCGATCGTGGCCATGACGCGCTCCAAACTGATTGGCGTGCGCGATCCGCTGGGCATTCGCCCGCTTGTGCTGGGTAAACAGGGCGACGCCCATATGCTGGCGTCCGAAACCTGCGCCTTGGATATCATTGGCGCCGATTTCGTGCGCGAGATTGAGCCGGGCGAGATGGTGGTGATCCGCAACGACGGCACAGTCACCAGCTATCACCCGTTTGAGCCGTTGCGTCCGCGCCCGTGCATCTTTGAATACGTTTATTTCAGCCGCCCGGATTCAGTGATTGCAGGGCGCTCGGTGTATGAAGTGCGCCGCGAGATTGGACGCCAGCTGGCCCTTGAGGCGCCGGTGGAGGCCGACATGGTCTGCCCGGTTCCCGACAGCGGCACGCCCGCTGCTATCGGATATGCGCAGCAATCGGGTATTCCGTTCGAGATGGGAATTGTCCGCAACCAGTATGTCGGCCGCACCTTCATCGAACCAACCGAACAAATCCGCAATATGGGCGTGCGGCTGAAGCTGAACGTCAATCGCGCCTTGATGCAGGGCAAACGTGTCATTCTGGTAGACGACAGCGTTGTGCGCGGCACCACAAGCCGCAAGATAAAGGAAATGGTTCTGGAAGCGGGCGCCAAGGAAGTGCATTTCCGCGTTGCGAGCCCACCGACCATCTGGCCCGATTTCTATGGTGTCGACATGCCCAACCGGAACGAGTTGCTGGCGGCGACGAAGACCGAGGAAGAAATGCGGGAGTATCTTGGCGTAGCCTCGCTCAAATTCGTCTCGATTGACGGGCTCTACCGCGCAGTTGGCGAAGAAAACGGGCGCAATCCTGCCGCGCCCGCCTATCACGACGCGGTCTTTACAGGCGACTACCCGATAGAGCCAAAAGACATGATCGATGCCGGGTTCAAACTGAAAACTGCCGCTGAGTAAGCGCGCAGGACCCATACGGAAAACTCCATTGGCTTACGCGGTCATCGGGCATGCGGGACACATCTGTTCAGGTCTGCCCTGACTGCAGCCTGCAACCTTCTTCCAATCAGCCAATGAGATGCAGTTGCGCAAGAAAAAACGCCGCCCTGGCAGAGCGGCGTTTCAACGATCCTGTGGATGTGTCTCAGGTTTTGCGCAGAACTTTCCAGCTGCCGGAGACAACGAGTGCTGCGATTAGCGCCTTGATTGCGTCGCCAAGCAGGAAGGGCAGCATGTACCAGTTGAGCAGAGTATCCAGGGACGACGGGATCCACGACCCCTCGATACCTAGTCCGCTTGCAATCAACGCCGGCCAGGCCAGGCCGGGAACATAGAGCAGCGCCGATGCCGCCAGCGCCGTCAACGCAAGCCCGAAAAAGGACTTCACGCCGCGTTCTGTCACATAACCTGCAAACCACGCGATCATCACGTAGCCGAAAAGGAACCCGGCTGTCGGCCCAACAAACGCAGCCAGACCGGGCGCGGTGGTGATTGTAAACATCGGCAGACCCGCAGCGCCGGCCGCGAGATAGGTCAAAAGTGTCGTCGCCGCGAGCCGCGACCCATAGGTCAGGCCCACAAGAAGAACCGCAAGCGAGCCCAGCGTCATCGAGGTCGCGCCCATCGGCACGGCAATTTTTGAAGCAACCGCTATGAAGGCCGAGCCGCCAAGGACCAGCAGCGCCTTGCGCAGCAGTCCATCCGTTCCGAGGGTCGCTTGAGACAGGGTCATGTCACGGGTCATTGGGGAAATCCTTCATGTGTCAGTTGGGTCCAGTGTTTTCTGGAGTCTCCTGAGAAAGTCAAGCAAATGCCCCCTCTTGCCTTGCTGCAGGCGATCCGCCAAAAGGCGCCATGGCATACGATCTCCAGGACAAAGTTGCGCTGGTCACCGGCGCTTCGCGCGGTCTGGGTTTTGCCGTCGCCGAAGCGCTTGCGGAGAGGGGGGCGCATGTCATTGCCCTTGCGCGGACTGTCGGCGCGCTTGAGGACCTAGATGACCGCATCAAAGCGAAGGGTGGGTCTGCCACGCTGGCGCCCATTGACCTGACCAAAGAAGAGGCGGTCGCAGGCATATGCCGCGCGATCCATGATCGTTGGGGACATGTGGATGTGCTGGTGCACAGCGCCGTGCATGCGCCCGCGCTTTCGCCTGCAGATCATGTCGCCCCGAAAGACTTCGCCAAAACCTTTGCAACGAATGCCGAGGCCACACTTCGCGTGATCCGCATGGTCGCGCCGCTCTTGTCAGCGGCGCCGAACGCGCGCGCCGTTTTCTGCGACGACATCCAGGACGGCGACAAGTTTTTTACCACCTATGGAGCGTCGAAAGCCGCGGCTCGGGCAATGGTGCAAAGCTGGGCCAGCGAAACAGCCCGCATTGGTCCGAAAGTGACACTCTTCACGCCAAACCCGATGCCAACGGCAACACGCGCACGCTTCTTTCCGGGCGAAGACAGAACGGGATTGTCCGAGCCAACGACAGAGGCTGCGCGCCTGATAGACACACTCTAAGCGTCACTCCATCGTATAAAAGAACTCCTCGCGGACGATCTTACCGTCCTTCACGGTGTATAGCGCAACTTCCTCCATCGGCATCTCATTGCCGCTGGCCTTTTCACGCATCACCGACTTGAAGATAAGCGCAAAGCGATCGTCGCCATGCAGGTGCGGGCCCTCGATCGTGCCCGAGACAAACTCCATCGCGCTGTTCCACCAGTCATGTTTCGCTTTGATCGCGGCAACGCCGTCTGCAATCGCGCTGTCGGTCCCCGGCATCGGTGTCGCTTCGACCGATACACAGCTGTCCGCATAGTAGTTTTTCATCAAGTCATCGATTGCGTTTGTTTCATTGGCGCTCTTCACGGCCATCGCAATGTCTTTCAGGCTGGACATAGCTATCCTCCCCATAAATGTTCTATTAATGTTCTCATCGTGCCTGAGTCCCTTTTCAGGGTCAAGCAAAGACCCAATTGCGCGCAAATCTCCGCTGAACTATATGCCGCTGCATGCTGGATCGCGCCCATAACACCCCCGACCTGCCGCCCGAGATTGGACGTCGCCGCACATTTGCGATTATTTCGCACCCGGACGCGGGCAAGACGACGCTGACCGAAAAGTTCCTCTTGTACGGCGGCGCGATCCAGATGGCAGGCCAGGTGCGTGCAAAAGGCGAAGCCCGGCGCACGCGATCGGACTTTCTCGCGATGGAAAAAGACCGGGGCATCTCGGTCAGCGCCTCGGCAATGTCCTTCGATTACAGAGAGTTTCGGTTTAACCTTGTTGACACCCCCGGCCACTCCGATTTCTCGGAGGATACCTATCGCACACTCACTGCGGTCGACGCGGCTGTGATGGTCATCGACGGTGCAAAAGGCGTGGAGAGCCAGACACAAAAGCTCTTTGAGGTTTGCCGCCTGCGCGATCTGCCAATTCTGACCTTCTGCAACAAAATGGACCGGGAAAGCCGGGAGGTGTTCGACATCATCGATGAGATTCAGGAGAACCTCGCCATCGATGTCACGCCTGCGAGCTGGCCAATTGGCATGGGGAGAGACTTCCTGGGTTGCTATGACTTGCTCAACGACCGACTGGAGCTGATGGATCGTGCCGACCGCAACAAGGTCGCGGAGAGCATTGAAATCAATGGCCTGGATGATCCCAAGCTGGCCGAGCACGTCCCCGCCGAACTGCTGGAAAAATTCCTCGAAGAGGTCGAAATGGCGCGCGAACTGCTGCCCGCTCTGGACACGGAGGCGCTGCGCGATGGCACACTGACGCCGATCTGGTTCGGCTCGGCCATCAACTCGTTCGGGGTCAAAGAACTGATGGACGGTATCGCGAATTTTGGCCCGGAGCCGCAGCCTCAAGCCGCCGAACCACGTCAGATTTCTCCTGACGAGTCAAAGGTTTCCGGGTTCGTGTTCAAAGTTCAGGCGAACATGGATCCCAAGCATCGTGATCGCGTGGCCTTCGTCCGACTGTGTTCGGGCCATTTCAACCGGGGCATGAAGCTCACGCATGTGCGGTCCAAAAAGCCGATGGCCATCTCAAACCCGGTTCTGTTTCTGGCTGCAGACCGCGAACTGGCCGAGGAAGCCTGGGCTGGCGATATCATCGGCATCCCCAATCACGGGCAATTGCGCATCGGCGATGCCCTGACCGAGGGCGAGGCATTGAAAGTCACTGGCATCCCCTCCTTTGCGCCGGAACTGTTGCAGTCGGCCCGCGCGGGCGATCCGCTGAAGGCCAAACACCTGGAAAAGGCACTCATGCAATTCGCCGAAGAAGGCGCGGCAAAGGTGTTCAAACCGTCAATCGGCTCGGGCTTTATTGTCGGAGTGGTCGGGCAGCTGCAATTCGAAGTACTCGCCAGCCGTATTGAACTTGAGTACGGCCTGCCTGTTCGGTTCGAACCGACACAGTTTACATCCGCGCGGTGGGTATCGGGAGACAAAGGCGCGGTCGAGGCGGTCGAGGCCGCCAACAAACAGCATATCGCGCATGATCATGATGGAGATCCGGTCTTTCTGACCCGACTGCAGTGGGATATCGACCGGATCGCGCGCGATTACCCTGACGTGACACTGTCCGCGACCAAGGAAATGATGGTCTGACGCCCGCGAACCCGGACTGTCACTGTGTGCTGAGCGCCGCCCGCCGTTTGCGCCGCCTGAGAAGGCCTAGTGCTGCCAGCCCCGCAATCATAAGCGGTGCCGCCGCGGGCAGTGGCATGACACTGATCTCGGAAACCTCCGACAGCGTGCTGGACGTCACGTAGGCGTAGGATCCACTCGTCGCGTTGCGCAGAACAATCTGACCGCCGTGGCCTGCCATACCGGATAGTTCCTGAACGCCCGGGTGGTCTAGACCGCTGATGGATGTCTCATCGTCGTCGTAGCTCGACATATAGAAGTAATCGACATACCAGCCGTCCGAGAGCGACCGGTTCGTTGTCGTAAATACCTGCATGTAATCGTTTATGCCGTAGCGACCGTCAGCGATGCCGTCCCGCAGGTAGATTCTGTTGCTTGTGGTCGTTGATGCACCTCCATAGAACGTCACCCCTCCAACGGTTACAGAGAACGTTTTGTATGGGAGGAATACATAGTCAAAGCTGTAGTTGGAGGTTCGGGTATAGGAATACGGGCCCGCAAGCGGGCGCGGTGCTTCGTCCACTTCCCAGGTGAACGTCATTGTGGTCGCTCTCGGATCCCCCCCGAGACGCCAAATCCCGCTGTTGTAGTCGGTCAGATCAGAAAACACCGCTTTGTACGTGGCCGCCTGCGATGCTCCTGCCGCTCCGCACAAAAGCGCGATTGCTGTAACGAGGGTCTTCATCCGGGTATTCCTGCAACTCATAACTGGCCCTGAGTACGCGCACTGAATACGGTGATTTTTGGGCAGTTCTGGGAGTTATGCCCCGAATTTGAGCCACTTAACGCCGAAACGGAAACGATAATCACTGCACGGATGGTTTGTCGTGAAATGCAGAACAATAAGTCTGTATCGGGAGTTGAGGATGGTCGCCGGCCAACATGGGTGTGCGTCGGCAAGGCCACACCCGCACAGTATGCGCGACAGCGCTGCATTTGACCTGAGTGCCTCTCTCCGCTATGTCCCAACACAGCCCATACGGGGTTGACAGCGCGCGGGGCGCCCAGATATCGCGTCCCATCCATTCAACGGCAAGGTGCCGTAAACGGGACGTATATGACCAAGTTCTCCGACTTGAACCTCGATCCGAAGGTTCTCAAAGCGATTGACGAAGCAGGCTACGAGACACCGACACCCATTCAGGCGGGCGCCATTCCCCCTGCCCTAGAGGGTCGCGATGTTTTGGGTATTGCTCAAACCGGTACCGGTAAGACAGCCAGCTTTACATTGCCGACAATCACCATGCTTCGAAAGGGCCGCGCGCGTGCGCGCATGCCGCGGTCGCTGGTGCTTTGCCCGACGCGTGAACTGGCCGCTCAGGTGGCGGAGAACTTCGACATCTACGCCAAGCACACGAAGCTGACCAAAGCGCTTCTGATCGGGGGTGTCAGTTTCAAAGAACAGGACGCTCTGATCGATCGCGGCGTTGACGTACTGATTGCCACACCGGGCCGGCTGCTCGACCATTTTGAGCGCGGCAAGCTCTTGCTCACGGGCGTGCAGATCATGGTTGTGGACGAGGCCGACCGGATGCTCGACATGGGGTTCATTCCCGATATCGAGAAGATTTTCCAACTGACGCCTTTTACCCGTCAAACGCTGTTCTTCTCGGCGACAATGGCGCCTGAGATCGAACGGATCACCAATACATTCCTGTCTGCGCCCGCGCGTATCGAAGTTGCGCGCCAGTCCACGACGTCGGAAACGATCACGCAGTGCCTGGCCTATTTCAAACCCTCGCGCCGCGACCGTGCCACGCAGTTCAAGGAAAAGCGCAACATGTTGCGCGCCATCATCGAACGTGAAGGGGAAGCATGCACCAACGCTATCATTTTCTGCAACCGGAAAATGGATGTTGATGTTGTCGCCAAGTCCCTGATTAAGCACGACTATAATGCGGCACCGATTCACGGGGATCTGGACCAGAGCCAGCGGATGCGCACACTGGACGGCTTCCGCGATGGCTCGATCCGCTTTCTTGTCGCGTCGGATGTTGCCGCACGCGGGCTCGACATTCCCAATGTGAGCCACGTCTTCAATTTCGACGTTCCAAGCCACTCGGAAGACTACGTGCACCGCATCGGCCGCACCGGCCGCGCGGGGCGTAAGGGCACGGCTTTCACCATCGCAGTGCCCGCAGATGACAAGCTCCTGGCTGGTGTCGAAGGCTTGATCCAGAAAGAAATCCCACGCGTGGAATTGCCTGAGATCGAAGCGCCCGCCCCCGAAAAACGCAGTCGTCGGCGCAAACCAGAGACGCCAAAAGAAGTCGAAGCACCGGTGGTGGCAGAGGCCGACGTGGCAGCGAGCGAGACCCCTTCCAAGGACGAAAAACCCGCAAAACGCCCGCGGCGTGAGCGCGGCGGACGCGGCCGGGGACGCGACCGTGACGCTGGCCCACAGCCGATCGGGCTTGGCGACCACGTGCCTGGCTTCATCGCACTCAGTTTTGATGACAGGCTGGCGAGCTGACCAGTCTTTGGCTGAAAGAGACCGTGAAACCGGTCCACCCTCACATTTAACCGAATTTTCATACCGGCGTTTCAAGCCGGTTACATTCGCTTCCCATTTCCGTGGTGCGCGGTGCAGGAATTCCAGCCGCGCGATCTGAAATAGGGAGCATACAACATGACAAGACTTGGATGTCTGGGCGCGGCAAGTGTTTCGGCACTTATGCTGGCAAGCGGCACTGTCACAGCGCAGGAAACGGGCAATGTGATCTTTTTTCACCCCGACGGGTCTGGCGTAAACCATTGGGGGGCCGCGCGGATGCACATTGCCGGCCCGGATGGCGAGATTAACTGGGATCGCCTTCCCGAGCTTGGCGTCTATACAGGCCACATGGCGGATCGCCTGACAGGAACGAGCCACGGTGGGGCGACGGTGCATGCCTATGGCGTAAAGGTACAGGCCAACAGTTTCGGCCTGAACGGCACGGAGGAAATTACAGCGGCATCGGGCAAACAGATGTCGATCGCCGAGGAAGCCATAGCCGCGGGCCGTGCCGTGGCTCTTGTACAGACGGGCCACATCGCGGAGCCGGGGACCGCGGCTTTCGTGGCCTCAAACGAGCGTCGTTCGAATACCCATGAAATCGCCCAATCGGTGATCGAATCCGGCGCCGCTGTGATCATGGCGGGCGGGGAGCGCTTTCTGCTGCCCGAAGGGACCCAGGGCCGTCATGGCGAAGGCCAGCGCGAAGACGGTCTGAACCTGATTGAGCGCGCCGAAGAACTGGGGTATACCATCGTTTATACCCGAGACGAATTGCTGGCGCTTGATACCGGGACCACCGACAAGGTGCTGGGCGTGTTTGCCCATAACCATACGTTCAACGATCAGGAATGGATCCGGAATGAGATCGATGCTGTTCCGACCTATTGGGAAACCGCTCCAACAATTGCGGAAATGAGCCAGGTCGCGCTCGACATCATCAGCCGCGACGAAGACGGCTTCTTTGCGGTGATCGAAGAGGAAGGCACTGACAATATCGCCAACAACATGAACGCCGCTGGAACACTTGAAGCGCTGGCACGGGCAGACGCGGCAACCGGGGTTATGCTCGATTTTCTTGCCGACAATCAGGATACGCTGCTGGTCATGGCCGCAGACAGCGATGCCGGAGGTCTGCAAGTGGTCTCGGGCTCTTCTGCCGACGAGATCGGTGGCGCCGTGGCGGCCTCTACCCGCGGCGGTGGTATCCTGCACGGTCAGGAGGGTCAGTATGGAAACGCTTTTGTCTCCGCCCCGGACAAGAACGGCGTGGAGCATCCATTTGGCATCGCTTGGGTCGGGTATGAAGATGTTGCGGGCGGTATTCTGGTCCGTGCAGCGGGCCTGAACGCAGACATGGTGGCGCCTTTGATGGACAATACCCAGGTCTATTCCATGATGTACGAGACGCTTTTCCCGACAAGCACGCAGTAAATCTGCGCATGTGGGGCGCCCCGAGCGCCCCACATTTTACTCGGCCACAAGGCGCGATATCAGCACTGTTACTTCCGGACGTTTGCCAATTTCAGAATGACACAGATGCCTGACGACACGTTTGACCTCTTCTTCCAAACGTCCGTCATCATTGACAGTTTTGCGCTCGGCCCGCGCTAGAAATTGACCGATATCGTATTCAATCAGCTCTTGCAGGTCGCTTCGGGACGCGCCGCGTTCCGGCAAGCCGCGCAGCTCTGCCCAGGCGTCTTCGAGTGGCTCGTCGCCTTCATCAATGATTATGGCAACCACCACATGACCGTTCAGCGCCAGTCTGATCCGGTCGCGGATCACGCCATCGAAGGCTCCAACCAGAGCAGCGCCGTCGAGATAGGTCCGCCCTGTTTCCACATAATCTGTTACGCCCGGATTGTTCCCGCTGAGCAGGACCATCGCGCCGTTGGGCGCGATGATGCCTTTCCGCCCCGCATTTTCGGCCAGCTTGGCATGGGCGCGCAAATGGCGGTGCTCGCCATGCATGGGCAACACAACCTGCGGATTCAAAAGGGTGTGCACTTCGAGCAAATCAGGTCGGTTTGCATGGCCGGACACATGATATCGCCCCCCTTCATCATCGACGATATCGACGCCCTTTTCGCTCAGCGCGTTCATAATCGACGCAACCGCCTTTTCATTGCCCGGAATAGTCTTGGAGGAGAACAGGAACAAATCCCCCTCCCCTATCTCGAAACCCAGATACTTGCCGCGCGCCAGTTGCGCTGACGCCGCGCGTCGCTCACCCTGGCTGCCTGTAACAATCAGCATAAGGTTTTCCCGCGTGATGTCGGCGGCTGCTTCCGGCGCGACCGTTGACGGAAAATCTGTCAGCACACCGGATTCCACTCCGGCCGTGACCATCCGTTTCATAGCGCGGCCCAGCAAAACAACCGAGCGGCCGGCGGCGCGACCGGCCTCGGCCAACGATTTCAGGCGGGCAATGTTCGATGCAAAGGTTGTGGCAACCACCATTCCCTTTGCTTCGGCCACCAGCGGCTTCAATTCCGGGGCGATGTCACTTTCCGACCGACCCGGCTTGGGCGAGAAAACATTGGTGGAATCGCAGACGAGCGCCAGAACGCCGTCTTTGCCAACGCTTCCCCACAATTCGGGATCCCACGCTTCACCTACGATTGGATTTGGGTCGAGCTTGAAGTCGCCCGAATGAACGATGCGGCCAGCCGGAGTGTCAATGACCAGCGCTGCGGCTTCCGGGATAGAATGCGAAACCGGCAGGAAACCCACAGTAAACGGACCAACTGTTACCGTGTCCGGCCAGGTGCCCGCGATCTGAACCTCTTCGGGATTTTGACCCTTTTCCTCCAGCTTGCGCGCAGCGATGTTCGCGGTGAAGGGCCGCGCGTAAACCGGAGCCTTCAGGCGGGAAAAATGGATGCCGACCCCACCGACATGGTCTTCGTGGGCATGCGTGACAAAAATAGCCTCGAGCCGGTCGGCACGCGCCTCAAGCCATGAGATATCCGCCGTGATCAGGTCGACGCCCGGCGTGGTGTCCATGTCCGGAAAAGCCACACCGAGATCCACAAGAATCAAACGCTCCTGCCCCTCTGGCCCGTATCCGTAGACATAGGCATTCATGCCGATCTCCCCGGCCCCGCCGAGGGGCAGGTAAATCAGTCGCTCACTGCTCATGCGTTTTCCTTGTTATGGGCGTGGATCACCGTCAATCCATGCATCGTCAGGTCGTCCTCGACCACGTCAAATAGCGTCTCCGTATCGGCAAACAAAGGGGCAAGTCCGCCTGTTCCAACGATTTTCATATCGCGCCCACGCTCTGCCTTGATACGTGCACAGCATTCCTTCACGACACCGACATAGCCCCAGAACACACCCGACTGCATACAGGCGACTGTGTTGGTTCCCACCACACGTTGCGGTTTGGAGATGTCGACATGCGGCAACGCTGCAGCGGCGGAGTGCAACGCCTCAAGACTTAGGTTCACGCCCGGTGCGATCAGTCCACCGACATAGGCACCGTCATCGTCAACGACATCAAAGGTCGTTGCTGTACCAAAATCCACAACGATCAGATTGCCGCCGAAGCGATCAAAGGCGCCGGCCGCATTCACCAACCGGTCCGGACCAACGATTGTGCCTTCGTCGACGCGTGGCTCTTGCGGTAGGGCGCATTCGGGCTTGCCAACGACAAGCGGACGACAGCCAAAGAACCGATCCGAAAACACCCGCAGATTGAATACCACACGGGGCACAGTCGACGAGATGATCACATCGGTGATGTCCGGCGTGAGACCGTAGTGGTTCAGCAGGGTCGAGAACCAGGTGAAATAGGCGTCTGCTGTGCGCGCATGGTGGGTGGAGGTCCTCATGGTGCAAAGGAACTCTGACCCGTTCCAGATCGAGAACACCGTGTTTGTGTTGCCGCAGTCTATGGCGAGAAGCATGGGGGCGTGCTCCGGCTCAGAAAAAAACATCGGCCGCAGGAAGTGTTACGCGACCGTTTGCTGTCTTTAAGACAAGCGCGCCCTCCGCGTCTACCGTCTCGAACGTACCGTGCAGCTCCTCGTGCATGGTGCGAGCGCGTATGAGCTCGCCTCGACGCGCCGCCCCTGCCAACCACGCCTCGCGAATTGGATCAAAACCAAATGTGGTGAATTGCGTCTCCCGCGCGGCATAGCACGGTGCCAGCAGATCGAGAAAGTCTGTCGGCCCGACAGGGACCCCTGTCTCTCCGAGCAAGGAAACCGGGGGCAAAGCTTCGGTCTCCACCGCAGATACCGGAGGGGCTGTGATTAAGTTCACGCCTATCCCGATGGACATATGACTGACCTTGCCACCGGACCCGGAGCTCTCCAGCAGGATACCCGCTACTTTGCCGCCGTTGAGCAGCACATCATTAGGCCATTTTAATGCGAAGGCGTCCGCTTGACCGGTGGCACGTACCAAAGCGTCGCGCAAAGCAAGCGCGGCGACAAACGACCGGAGGGCGACACGCTCAGGCGGCTCGGAGGGGCGCATCACAAGCGTCGCGGCAAAGTTGCCTCTCGGGTTGACCCAGGGCCGCCCGCGCCGCCCGCGCGCAGCGGTTTGGTGAAGACCCAGAATCCAGGTCGGACCCGCGAGTGTGGGCGCAATACGGGCGGCTTCGGCATTGGTACTGTCAACCTCTGCCAGGACCCGCTTTTCAACGCCCGCGGGCCAGCTCAGATCAGTTGACAAGCGCTTCCGCCGCAGCAAGCGCAGAGCCTTCGACCCCGAAAAACCCTGCGACCCCGACCAGCATGATCACGGCGGATGCCATGAGCAAGGCGTATTGCACAGGTGGCATCCTGGTTTCCAACGCCTCTGTTTCCTCGCCGAAATACATAAAATAAACGATCCTTAGATAGTAAAATGCGCCAATGACCGACGCGATCACACCGGCCACGGCCAGCCAAACCAGCCCGGCATCGACTGCTGAGAGCAAAACTCCAAACTTGGCGAAGAACCCGACAAGCGGCGGAATGCCTGCAAGGCTGAACATCAAAACCAGCAGGGCGAGCGCTTTTCCAGGCTCGCGGGATGAGAACTGGTTGAGCGCCATGATGTTGGTTACCGACTGACCGTCGCGCTCCATACACAGAATGAAAGCGAAGGTGCCGATATTCATCGTCACATAGATTGCCATGTAAATCAGCATGGACTGCACGCCTTCGACTGTGCCGGCTGCAAGACCCATAAGCGCATAGCCCATATGGGCAATGGAGGAATAGGCCATCAGGCGCTTGATGTCCTTCTGTCCGATCGCAGCGACCGCACCGAGAAACATGGAGACCACAGACAAAAAGGCGACAATCTGCTGCCAGTCGGCCACGACATTGCCAAACGCATCAAACACAACCCGTGCAAAGAGACACATGGCGGCGACCTTGGGGGCTGTCGCAAAGAATGCGGTAACCGGAGTCGGCGAGCCCTCGTAAACATCCGGGGTCCACATATGAAACGGGGCCGCAGAGACCTTGAATGCAAGTCCGGACATAATGAAAACCAGGCCGAAAAGCAGGCCCAGCGACAGCTCGCCCTCCGACGCAGCCGTGACAATCCCGGAAAAGAGCGTTGTCCCTGAAAAGCCGTAGACAAGCGAAGCACCGTAAAGCAGCAGGCCCGAACTGAGCGCCCCGAGCACGAAGTATTTCAGCCCCGCCTCGGTGGACCGCGCGTTGTCCCTGTGCAGGGCGGCGACCACGTAAAGTGCCAGCGATTGCAGCTCCAGCCCCATATAGAGGGCGATCAGATCGCCCGCCGAAACCATCATCATCATCCCCACGACAGCAAGGCTGATCAGGATCGGATACTCGAACTTCAGAATGCCCAGCTTCGCCATGTAGTCCTGGCTCATGAGCAGGACGGCCGCGGCCGCCACAAGGATCAGGATCTTGGCAAAACGCGAGAAGCTGTCGTCAATGAACATGCCACCGAAGGCCGCGTTCGTGCCCTGCCCGTTTAAACCGATCCACAGTGCAAGCACCACGAAAACAGCAGACGTCATCCAGACAAGCAACGGAGCTGTGCGGTCCTTGCCGGTCCACACACCAAACATCAGCGCGGCCATGGCAAAAAGCGCCAGAACAATCTCCGGAACAACAACATACAGGTCCTGAGCAATCATCGGATCACCCTCCATGTCCGGTCGACGCGTGCATAGTGTCCGGCACGAAGCCGTCTACCGCTGCGGAATACTGGGTCAAAAGATCGGCCACAGACGGGCCAATGATATCGGTCACGAGGCTGGGATAGACGCCCAGCAGAATGGTCATCACGATCAGTGGCGCAAACAGCGCGCGCTCACGCGGGGTGACATCACTTATGGTTTTCAGGCTCTCCTTGATCAGGTCTCCGAACACGACCCTGCGATAAAGCCAGAGGGCGTAGCCCGCCGAAAGGATCACGCCCGAGGTCGCGAACAGCGCCACCCATGTGTTGGCCTGAAACACCCCCATCAGCGTCAGGAATTCACCGATGAAGCCCGACGTGCCCGGCAGGCCGACATTGGCCATGGTAAAGAGCATAAAGATCAGCGCGTAGGCGGGCATCCGGTTCACAAGGCCGCCATAGGCCGTGATCTCGCGCGTGTGCATCCGGTCGTAAATGACGCCGACGCAGAGAAAAAGCGCGCCAGAGATGAACCCGTGGCTCAACATCTGGAAGATCGCGCCATCGACGCCTTGCTGATTGGCGGCAAAAATCCCCATCGTCACGTACCCCATATGCGCAACAGACGAATAGGCGATCAGCTTTTTCATATCCTCCTGCACCAGCGCCACGAGCGAGGTGTAGACAATTGCAATCGCGCTTAGCCAGAACACAAACGGCGCAAGGATGTCGGAGGCAACTGGAAACATCGGGAGACTGAACCGCAGGAAGCCGTAGCCCCCCATTTTCAGCAGAATAGCGGCAAGCACGACCGAGCCGGCGGTCGGGGCCTGCACATGTGCGTCCGGCAACCAGGTGTGTACCGGCCACATCGGCATCTTGACTGCAAAGGATGCAAAGAACGCGAGCCACAAAAGCACCTGCAATCCACCAATGATCTGGAAGCCAAACAGGTCAAGCGTGTCTGTTGCGAACTGGTGGTTCAGAAGTGTCGGGATGTCGGTTGTGCCGGCATCCACATACATTGCGATCATCGCAACCAGCATCAGAAGCGAGCCAAGCAGCGTGTACAGAAAGAACTTGAACGCAGCATAGATCCGGTTTGCGCCGCCCCAGATGCCGATAATCAGGAACATCGGGATCAGACCTGCCTCGAAGAACAAGTAGAACAGGACCATGTCCAGCGCGCAGAACACGCCCAGCATCAGGGTTTCGAGAACCAAAAAGGCAATCATGTAGTCCTTGACCCGATGCTCAACAGTCCAGCATGCGCCAATGGTGATCGGCATCAGGAATGTGGTCAGCAGCACGAAGAGCACTGAAATACCGTCCACACCCATCTTGTAGGTGAGCCCAAAGACCCAGGGGCGTTCTTCGATGAACTGAAAGCCCGTGTTGGAAGGGTCGAACTCGGCCAGAAGGATCAGGGACAGAAGGAACGTGGCCGAGGTTGCGATTAACGCCAGCCATTTCGCGTTGCGCTGTGCCGCTTCGTCATCGCCGCGCAGAAAGACTGCAAGGATCAGGGCCGCGAGCGCGGGTGTGAAGGTGATAATCGAGAGGAGATTGTCCATTACTCAGCTCCTCCGCCGATCATCATCCAGGTGATGAGGATCGTGATCCCCAGCACCATCGCGAATGCGTAGTGAAAGAGATATCCGGACTGCGCACGGCCTGCGAGCTTTGTGATGAAGGGGATGATGCCCATTGCGAGCCCATTGATCCCGGCATCGATCGTCCCGCCATCACCACGTTTCCACAGAAAGCGCCCGACCGCTTTTGAAGGACCGACGAAGAGGGCCTGATAAATCTCGTCGAAGTACCATTTGTTGTAGATAAAATTGTAGAGCGGCCAAAGGCTTTCCGCGAAGACCTTGGGCAGATGCGGCGCCCGGATGTAGAACAGGAAAGCCGTGAGGAACCCGATCAGCATAGCTGCGAAGGGGCTGACCTTCACCCATTTCGGCACATCATGGGCGTCTGCCATTACTGTGTTTTCAGGCGCCATGAAGATCGCGCCCTCGCCCGGCTGCCCGGTAAACACGTAGTGGTGGTCGCCGCCATGCGCGTCCTTGGCAGCTTCGCCATGATCTTCGCCATGGTCTTTGCCGTGATCGTCTGCGTGGCCCTCTTCGCTGTGTTCCTCAGCATAGGGAATGCCGTAGAACTTGCCGACAGTATCGGTATGCCCGAAAAAGCTGTTATACCAGATCGCGCCTGCAAAAACTGCGCCGAGGGCAAGGACCCCGAGGGGGATCAACATCACTTTCGGGCTTTCATGGGCATGTTCGTGGGTATGCCGGTCACCCCGCGGCTCGCCATAGAAGGTCAGGAACATCAAACGCCAGCTGTAAAAACTGGTCATCAAGGCTGCGGTAACCAGCATCCAGAACGCGTACATGGACATCGAGTTTGTACCAGCAAAGGCGCTCTCGATCACCGCGTCCTTGGAGGCAAAACCGGCAAATCCGATCCAGCCGGTCAGCGGAATACCGACGCCCGTGATGGCCAGTGTGCCGATCATCATCGCCCAGAATGTGTAGGGGATCTTCTTGCGCAACGCACCGTAGTTCCGCATGTCCTGTTCATGGTGCATTGCGTGGATGACTGAACCGGCGCCCAGAAACAGCATCGCCTTAAAGAAGGCGTGGGTGAAAAGGTGGAACATTGCGACCGAGTACACGCCCACGCCTGCGGCCACGAACATGTAACCAAGCTGCGAGCAGGTCGAATAGGCGATCACACGTTTGATGTCGTTCTGCACCAGACCCACGGTCGCCGCGAAAAAGGCGGTCGTGGCGCCGATGAAGGTCACGAAAGTCATGGCTGAGGGCGCGAATTCCATGATCGGTGACATGCGGCAGACCAGAAAAACGCCGGCGGTGACCATGGTCGCGGCGTGGATCAGCGCCGACACCGGTGTTGGGCCCTCCATCGCGTCCGGGAGCCACGTGTGCAAAAAGAGCTGCGCTGACTTGCCCATCGCACCGACAAACAGCAGGAAGGCAATCAGCTCTAAAGCGGGCCAGTCGCGCCACAGGAAGGTCAGCGTGGCATCCTGCATGTCGCCGACTTCCGAGAAGATGACCGAAAACTGCGCACTGTCGAACACCACATAGGTCGCGAAGATCCCCAGCAGAAAGCCGAAATCACCGACCCGATTTACGATAAACGCTTTCATCGCGGCGGCCCCGGCGGAAGGTTTGCGCCAGTAAAACCCGATCAGCAGATACGACGCGACGCCCACGCCCTCCCAGCCGAAAAACATCTGCAGAAGGTTATCGGCCGTCACCAGCATGAGCATGGTGAAGGTAAAGAAGCTCAGATAGGCGAAGAAACGCGGCTTATAGGTCTCTCCATCCCGCCACTGCGGGTCGTGGTCCATGTATCCAAAGGAGTAAAGGTGCACGAGCGACGAGACCGTGGTCACAACGATCAACATAATCGCGGTCAGCCGGTCGAGCCGGATCGACCAGTCGGCAACAAAGCTACCGCTTTCGATCCAGCGGAAGAGCTGGACCTGCTCGGTGACGCCGTCAAAGGTCAGGAAGACGAACCAGGATAGCAGGGCCGCCAGGAACAGCAGCCCCGTAGCGATCCACAACGCTGCCGTCTCGCCAATGAATTTCCAGCCGAAGCCACAGATGATGGCGCCGACCAGCGGAGCAAAAAGGATGATCGCTTCCATCTCAGTTTTCCTCCCGACATGTACAACCGTCGAGTTCGACCGGGACATGATAGGCTCTGTAGGATTGGGCCTCTAGCAGAGCAACAACGTCGTCGAGGGTTTGATTGATCCCATCTCCGATGAGCGACATCACGAAGTCATCTGCCTGGTTGAGAAGGCGGCCATCTTTAGTTTCATACACAAGGATCATACGGCCCGCCTCGCAGTGTGCGAACCGAACCTCTGTAACAGAGACTTCTGATTTTCCAGGGACGAGATATCTTTCTGACCAATAGTAGCGCAAGCCAGAGCCTATCTTTTTGCCTGATGGGGCTGCGTAAAGGGCATACGGCGTAAAACAGTCATAGAGTTCATGAGATCGCGCCACGGGTGCGACAAGAGCAAGTGCGATCGCCAAACAGAGAACCTTCATCTCCTCAGCCTCTCATGTTCGAAACGTCTTCAACCGCAATCGTGCCGCGGTTCCGGAAGAAGCACACAAGGATCGCAAGGCCGATGGCCGCTTCGGCGGCCGCAACGGTCAACACAAAGAGCGTAAAGACCTGCCCCACGAGATCGCCAAGGAAAGCCGAGAAGGCGACGAGGTTTATGTTGACTGCCAGCAGCATCAGTTCGATCGACATCAGGATGACAATCACGTTCTTGCGGTTCAGGAAAATACCGAAAATCCCGATCACGAAAAGGGCCGCCGCAACGGTCAGATAGTGTTCAATGCCGATCATGCAGCATCCCCCTCGGGGCGGCGGCGGGGCTGGGGGCGTCTCATTGCAGCGTCTCCGTATACGGGCGTGCCGGGCTCAGGCCGGGGTAAGCGGCGGCGCAGGCGCAAGGTGTGTCTGAAAAGGTGGCGACGCGCAGGTCTTTGGCCTCCCGCGCGAGGGTCGAAGCGAGCCGATCAAGGTCGTAAAACAGTGGGTCCCATCCTGCAAACGCCTCGAGCCTGCGTTCAACGGCGGGACGGCGGTCAAAGGGCGGCCGGTCCGAGATGCGTTCTTCATGTGCCCGCAGGCTCAACGCGCGTCCGGCGGCGCAATCGGCCACCACATAGTCATGAAAAGCGCCTTCCTGCGACCACCAGTTACGGTACATCACATAGCCGCCGCCCAAATCACGATGTGCATCCTCGCCCCCGTGGGAGGGGTGCGTGACACGCTCACATGACGCAAGATCGAGCGCCATGGCAGGGCTCGCCGCCAGCAGCACGGCCGCAACCGAGGCCAATGCCCCTTTGCCTACGATCTGCTTGGTTTCGACCATGCGCTCCCTCGGTCGTGCGTTGTCTTCGCCGTAACGGCGCGGTTCTACAAACCCTGCCCCGGTTTGACGTCTTTCAGTTCCATCGCTTTTTCCGGATCACGGTACATCTGCGCCAGCACATCCTGGCGTTTCACATCCACCCGGTGGCGCAGGGTCAGCATAATCGCGCCCACCATCGCCACGAGCAGGATCAATCCAGCGATTTGGAACAGCAAAAAATACTGGTCATAGATCAGCAGGCCAAGCGCGGCTGTATTCTGCACTTCGTTCAGGTCCGGCGCGACCGCCCCGCGTTGTGCCAGCGCCTCTTCCGAGAAGGTCCAGTTCCCAAAGACCATGCCAAGTTGCATCAAAAGCACCACACCGATCAAAAGCGCGATGGGCATGTATTTCGTCATCTCGGCTTTGAGCTCGGCAAAATCGACATCGAGCATCATCACCACAAACAGAAACAGCACAGCGACTGCGCCCACATAGACGATGATCAGAAGCATCGCGACGAACTCCGCTCCCAACAGGACAAAAAGCCCGGCCGAGGACAGGAACGCCAGGATCAACCACAGCACGGAGTGCACCGGGTTCCGCGCCAGAACCACGAACAGGCCCGCGGTAACGACGGTGATCGCAAAGACATAGAACGTAAAGTCCGCCACAGTCATTCGGAGTCCTCCGGGGCGTCATCGAGCACTTCACCGGCAAGCTCCATCGCCTTCGTCATTGCCGGAATACCCGCGAACATGGCCACCTGACCGATGGTTTCAGCGATCTCCTGCTTCGTCGCCCCGGCTTCGACCAGGTGGCGCACGGTCATACGGATCTGCGCCTCGGCCTGCGCGCCGTGAATGGTGAGCCCTGCGAGCGTCAGCATCAACCGGGTCTTGGCATCCAGCCCACCCGGGTTGAAGGTCTGGCCCATCATCGCTTCCATCACTTCGGCGGGTACAGTCGGCCAGAGTTTTTCGAAGCCCTTTGGCGTAAAGCTCTCGAGTGCCGGGTTCATTGCCTTGGCCCATGCCTGGCTTTGTTCCAGCAGCAGGGCGAACGGGTTTTGAGAAGAGTCGTTCATTTGCTGCGTTTCTCCAAAAGGTCGATACGGTTTGTAAGGTCGTCGAGGCTACCTGTGATCGCGTGCCGCATATGTGTCACATCGGTGTGCAGGCGATGTATCTTATTGGCCAGCTGTCGCAGAACCTCGACGGTCGGGTCGCCTTTGCTTTGATCTGCCAGCCGCTCAAACGCCATATGCATTTCGTCGTAGACGGCCGCGACCTCCTCACCCAACTCCTCTTCTGCGGTCACTTCGATGGGAACGAAGGCTGGGTTCAGATCATGCGTTTCAGCGGCCTTAAGCAACCGCGCATCTAGGTCGGCGATATGCGCTCGCCACTCCGCTGCCTCGTCCGTGTCATCCCACAGGTCTGCGAGCTCCGAGACTTCCGTCGTCACCAGCGACAGCGCGCGGCGCGACAGACGCAGCACCTCATCATTGACCTTGAGCGCGTATTGCAGATCAAGGCTCGTCACCTCGTACGGCGACGCGCCAGTGCGCGGCTGGCCAAGCTCGCAAGCGATAACCTCGGCTGCGGCCACTGCAACGGCTGCCGTGCCGCTTTCAAGGTCACTGGACAGCGCTTCTGTCCGGGCAGCTTCAAAAGCCGCTTTCATTGCATCTATCTGAAAAACGGGTTGTTTAATGCCCGAAATCTCATCGATCCAATCGGCGGCATCGTCGTTGCCGAAGCTATGTATGGCCCAGGTTCCCATCAGCGATACGGAGCATCCAGCTCACCCGTGTTGAAGCTCTGGCCCAGCAGCAAGGCGAACGGGTTCTTCTGATCATTGGTCATGCAGGACATTTCCCCTTTATTCGCGCGCTGGCCACAAGACCGGGCTGTGTTTCAAGTGACGTAGGAGTGAGTGTATAACCCACGTGCACACCCTCCAGAAGGAAGCCTTTTGGGGTCGTCTGGCTTCGCTCTCTGTCTTCAAACCAAGCTCCCGGGAAATCAGCCCGCAACTTTTCCAACATCTCTTCTGACAGCGCGATCGGATCGGGCGCCCCCATCACCATAAAGCACCGGCACAACCCGATATCCTCGATTAGTCCCACGTGGACATCCTTCGCGAACACCAGCTTGTCGCCAGAGCGAATAAACCCCGCAGCGGCCGCATTGGCTTCAAACGCTTCGAAGGTCGGCGCACTTCCCATACAAACCTTGGAGAACAAGTCCGCGCGCTTTGCATTCCACTCCGCCACATCGACGCCTTGCGCAAACCCGCCCATAGGCCAGGCCAGCATCGATATCGTAAGAGTGGTGGCGCGCAGAAAGGTCATCGGTACGGCGCATCTATCTCAAGGTTGCGGGCGATTTCGGCTTCCCACCGCTCGCCGTTGTCGAGAAGCTTCTCTTTGTCATAAAAGAGCTCTTCACGAGTCTCGGTGGCGAACTCGAAATTCGGGCCTTCCACGATGGCGTCAACAGGACAGGCCTCCTGACAGAAGCCGCAATAGATGCATTTCGTCATGTCGATGTCGTAGCGCGTGGTGCGACGGGACCCGTCTTCGCGCGGCTCGGCGTCTATGGTGATGGCCTGCGCCGGGCAGACCGCCTCGCACAGCTTGCACGCGATGCAGCGTTCTTCGCCATTTGGGTAGCGGCGCAACGCGTGCTCGCCCCGGAACCGCGGAGACAGCGGCCCCTTCTCGTGCGGATAGGCCAGCGTCGCCTTGGGTTTGAAGAAATACTTCAGCCCCATTTTGAACCCGGCAAAGAAGTCTGCCAGCAGGAAGTACTTGGCCGCACGTGTATAGTCGATCTGTGTCATATCAAGTTCTTTCCTTCATTGGCGCGTCCGTTCGCAATCAGAATAGAACGCGACCCTAAGGTCTTGCATCGTCTCATACTGCGCTTGGGGTTCGGCTTCATCTTCAAGCATGTGAAGAAAGTCTTCTGCGATGCTCAAAGCGCAGTTGTATCGCTCCGCCATGCTAGCGGCCCCTTTTTGTGCCTCAGGTGCCAGGCAATCCGCCAAGTCTACTCCAGCGCGCAGTTCTTGATTGAGCTGCCCGCTGAGATGTTGAACGCGCGTGCGCGTGTCGTCGGCAGTTGGCCAGTGGGGCTCTCGCTCGATAATCGTGCCAATGTCTACCAAAGCCGGCAGCGCCAAAACACGGGCGGCAACCAATCCCTTATGTTCGGACTCAAAGTCCGGTCCGGGCCAGACTTCTTGGTCCAAAGCGAGGGGTTCGTCCGACCAAACCGAAAGTCGTCCTTGAGCAGACCTGACAGCATGAAGCTCAGCCGGGCAGAGACCTTCGGCAGTTTCGACAGCCGCACGCCGGACTTCGCCCAAGGTCACTATGATGTCCGTCTCCGCCTCCCGAAACGCTTCAGCGGGCGAAGCGGACGAGACAATCACCGAAGTTGCGGCGCAAGCCACGTAACGGATTGTGAGAACGATCACCTTCAGCCCCCAATCGCCCAACGGGCATAGGCCCCGCCGAACAGTTCAAACTTGGCAAAGAACGCGACAAGCACGACCCAGCCAAGACTGAACGGCAGGAACACCTTCCATCCCAGCCGCATCAACTGGTCATAGCGATATCGGGGCACGATCGCCTTCACCATGGCAAAGAGGAAAAAGAAGAACGCCATCTTCGCAACCATCCAGAGCGCACCATCGGGCAGGCCCGGGATGGGCGACAGCCAGCCACCGAAGAAGAGAAGCGTGATGAGTGCGCACATCAGGAAGATGGCGATGTACTCGCCCGCCATGAACAGCAGGAACGGGGTGGAGGAATACTCCACCTGATAGCCCGCCACCAACTCGGATTCCGCCTCAGGCAGGTCAAAGGGCGGTCGGTTGGTTTCGGCAAGCGCCGAGATGAAGAAAAGGAACACCATCGGCAAATGCGGCAGCCAGTACCACCCAAAGAAACCAAAGCCGGTATCCTGCGCACGCACGATATCGCCAAAATTCATCGACCCGGTGGAGATGATCACGCCGATAATGATGAGCCCGATTGAGACCTCGTAGGAGATCATCTGCGCAGCCGACCGAAGGCTGCCGAGGAACGGGTATTTGGAGTTGGACGCCCAGCCGCCCATGATGACGCCGTAGACCTCAAGCGACGAGATCGCGAATACGTAGAGAATTGCAACGTTCAGGTCCGCCAGAACCCATGTGTCGTTAAACGGGATAACCGCCCAGGCAAGCAGAGCCAGCACGAAACTGGTCATGGGCGCCAGCATAAATACGGGCTTATCCGCGCCTGCTGGAACAACCACTTCTTTGACCACGTATTTCAGAGCATCGGCCACGGTTTGCAGCAAGCCGAATGCGCCCACCACATTCGGGCCGCGCCGCATCTGAACCGCCGCCCATATCTTACGATCGCCGTAGACAAGAAACAGAAGCGAGATCATCACAAAGGCCACGACCGCCAGGCACTGCGCCACGATGATGAGCGCAATGCCCGGCGTGGTGGTAAAGAAGTCAGCCATGTAGCCTCACATCGCCTTTCGCTTCAAACGCCGCATCGCACCGCGGTGTCTCTCGTCGTTCTGCCCCGCCGGATCAGGGCCCTTATCTCGGACGGTCACCGCGCACATCGGATACCCCTAAAACGCCCTTAATGACCATAGCTTCAGGATCAATTATGCGCCCGTGTCGCGCATTTTTGTTCTGTTTTTCCCGCAGGGAGCCGCAAAGTGATCACATACTGGTCACCGGCGGGAAACGGGCCACTTGAATGGCCCGCTTTAAGTTTTATTCCGCAGCAATTGGAGCGGTCGCCTTCCCTCGCGCCATGGCGCTCAGCTCGGCCATCAGGCTCGACGCGCGCGCGATCGGATTGGTCAGGTAAAAGTCAGATATTGCCCCCTGAAAGTCGGCGTCCGCAGGGGCGGTCAAAGGCAGCGGCTGCCAGTCGTTTTCCGGAACCGCGTCAACCGCTTTGAGATGCGGCACCTCTGCAACCAGCGCCTGCCTTAACTGTGGCAGGCTGTCATAGGGCAGCTGAGCCCCAACTTCTGCCGAAAGCGCCCTCAGGATCGCCCAGTTTTCCTTTGCGTCACCGGGGGCAAACCCGGCACGAAGGGCCAGTTGCGGGCGCCCTTCGGTGTTGACGAAGAGCCCCTGCTCTTCGGTGTAAGCGGCCCCTGGAAGGATCACGTCCGCCCGGTGGGCGCCGCGGTCTCCGTGGCTGCCCTGATAGATCACAAAAGCGCCGGGATCTATGTCGACTTCGTCCGCGCCAAGGTTGTAGATCACCTCCGCACCATCGACGGCCGCTTTCAGCCCGCCTTCGGTCACACAGCCCGCATCAAGAGCACCAACACGACCGGCGGCGGTATGGAGCACCAGCATCCTCGCGCCCATGCGTTCAGTCAGCGCCATCGCCTGACTGAGGACGGCCTCGCCATCTGCCTCGCGCAAGGCGGCTTGCCCCACGATGACGATAACTCTCTTGTCGTCTGTCGGTGCAGCCTCCTCGACCAGTCTGACCAGCGCATCCCGCCCGGTGCCGAGATGCACAGTATCAAAGCTCAGATCCGCATCCTCGCCGATCACTGAGACATCCGCACCGGCCAGCCACGCTTTGCGGATGCGCGCGTTCAGAACGGGAGCCTCAACGCGAGGGTCTGTACCAATCAGCACCACGCGGTCCGCGGTGTCGATCTCTTCTATCGCGGCCGTGCCGACATAAGCCGACCGGTTGTCTTGCGGCAGTCTCGCACCATCGGTCCGGCACTCTACCGTGCCACCAAGACCTTCAACCAGTTGCCGGAGCGCAAAGGCAGCCTCCACCGGCGCCAAATCACCCACCAGACCAGCAATCCGCTTGCCCTTCATAGCCGCTGCAGCCGCTGACAACGCGTCGCCCCAGCTTGCCGGACACAGCTTGCCATCGACACGCACATAGGGCTTATCGAGCCGCTGACGCCGCAAGCCATCCCAGACGAAACGCGTCTTGTCGGAAATCCACTCCTCGTTCACGCCATCATGGTTGCGTGGAAGGATCCGCATCACTTCACGTCCCTTCGTATCCACACGGATACTGGACCCCAGCGCGTCCATCACGTCGATGGTTTCGGTTTTGGTCAGCTCCCAGGGCCGCGCGGTGAACGCATAGGGTTTCGAGACCAACGCACCCACAGGGCAAAGATCAATGATGTTGCCTTGCAGGTTCGAGGAGAGGGTCTGGTTCAGATACGAGGTTATCTCGCTGTCTTCGCCCCGACCTGTCTGGCCCATCTGGCTGATCCCGGCGACCTCGGTCGTAAACCGAACGCAGCGGGTGCAGGAGATGCAGCGGGTCATATGCGTTTCCACCAATGGCCCGAGGTCCAGCTCGGTTGCGGCCCGCTTGGGCTCGCGGTAACGGCTGAAGTCTACCCCGTAAGCCATTGCCTGATCTTGCAAATCGCACTCTCCCCCCTGGTCACAGATCGGGCAATCAAGCGGGTGATTGATCAGCAGAAATTCCATCACGCCCTCGCGGGCTTTCTTGACCATCGGCGAGTTGGTCCTGATTACCGGCGGTGCGCCTTCAGGCCCCGGGCGCAGATCCTTCACCTGCATCGCGCAGGACGCCGCAGGCTTTGGGGGACCGCCGACGACTTCCACCAAACACATCCGGCAGTTGCCGGCGATGGAGAGCCGCTCGTGGTAGCAGAAACGCGGCACCTCGACCCCCGCCTCTTCACAGGCCTGGATCAGGGTCAAAGCCGGATCGACCTCGACCTCGTGATCGTCAATGATGATCTTGCGCAGGTCTGTCATGCGCTCACTCCGCCGCTACGGGCGCGCAGGCATGGGTTTTCCACATGCGCGCCTCTTTCAGATATGACCAGCCGAACGCATGGTCGCTGTCTCCGTGGGTCTTGAGGTGCTCCAACCGGTCCAGTGCTTCCTCAAGGGTCGGCACATGGCCCGCCTCCACCCACCACATCACAAAATGCATCTCGCCCAGCACTTCAAACCAATCCCGGCGGCGCTCGTAAAAGCGCTTGTGGATCGTGCCCCAGACGAATTTCTCAAGGCTCACGACATCTTCCCAGACGGTCAGGTTCGACACGAAACGCGGATCGCCTTCGAGCTTGGCTTCGGTATTGCCGGTCCCCGGCGCGCCGGAGCCCTCCATCATCCAGACAAAGCCCGGCATGCGCTTGCCGAGCCCGTTGACCATGTCGATGGCATCCATAAACTCCCGCACGCGCGGATCGTCTGTATCCGCCAGGAGCCGGCCGATATTGAGTTGGGCAAGGTTGTACCCGGGGGGTTTGGTCATTTCTCGGCCTCCAACAAGAGCGACCCGATCATGGTTTCCGAAGCAATCTCAGCGGCGGCGGCTCCGCAGACGGCCTCCTCGCCTTTGCCCTCTATCGGGTGTTTCCCCAGAAAATCCTGCTGCATGGCACCGAAAATCGGACTGGGATCGATCATCTGATCAAAGGGCGTTTCTGTGTTGAAACCATCCTCTTCCAGTTGCGCCTCCAGCATGGTCATGCGTTCCTGGATCGCTCCAAAATTGATGCCCACGCTGCTACAGCCCTGCGCCAGCGCTTCGGCCATTGTCACAGCGAAAACGGCGTCGGTGTAGTAATCGGGCGCCGGACGCAAATCCTGCGCATTGGCCGCAGAAGCAAAGGCCAAAAGAACGAGTACAGGGCGGATCATCCCGCTGTCCTTCTCAGAAAACTGCCGATTAAAGTGCGCTCCGCGATTTCTTTGTCTGCTGCACGACACACCTGCGACACCTCAGAGGCATTGGTCAGACGACGCTTTTCGGCCCAGTCGGCCACAGCGGCGCCGATCGCATCACTGGGATCCGCCATGCCCGCAGCCCCGGGCGTGCCATCAAAGCCGTCTTCATCCAGACGTGCAAACACCTTCAGCCAGGCTTTTTCCACTCCGTCTGCATCGACCGACACGGTCGGGCACCAATGGGCGAGGGTTTCTGCGGCGTAGACCTGGGCGAACATGTCCGAGAGGTACGCAGGTGCGGGGCGCTGTCCGTCTGCATTGGCCGCAGTTGAAGTCATCGATAATCCAGCGGCCGCGCAAAACGTCATCAATTTGAAAGTGGAATGTAGAACTCGAGGCTGTTGACCCAGGCTCGAACACCAGTATCCGCGAAATAGGCGAACGCGAGTACAACACAAAAAACGAGCAAACCACCCAGAAAGGTTCCAAGAGCCTTCCGGCCGCTCAACGCTTTGTCGGTTTCTCGCCAGAGTCCTTGTGTCAGAATTTGAGATCCGCATTCCTTGCACTTCATATTGCCGAACTGCGGAGGGTTTTGTGCACCGCAGGTCAAACACTTGCCGTTGTTGGTGTCCCTTAAGTACCATCTCAAACCTACGGCCCCTACTCTGCCGCCATCGCCGCCGAGACGCGGCCTGCCTTCTGCGCCTTGATCCGGTCCTCGATCTCGTCGCGGAAATTGCGGATGAGGCCCTGGATCGGCCACGCCGCGGCATCACCGAGCGCGCAGATCGTGTGACCTTCGACCTGCTTGGTGACGTCAAAGAGCATGTCGATCTCCTCGACCTCGGCCTCGCCGCGCACCAGCCGGTCCATCACGCGCATCATCCAGCCCGTGCCCTCCCGGCAGGGCGTACACTGACCGCAGCTTTCGTGCTTATAGAATTTCGACAAGCGCCAGATCGCCTTGATGATATCGGTGGAGTTGTCCATTACGATCACCGCCGCGGTGCCAAGGCCGGAGCCAAGTTCGCCGCGCAGGTAGTCGAAATCCATGATCGCCTCGCGCATGTGCTCGCCCCGGACACAGGGCACGGAGGATCCGCCCGGGATCACCGCCTTCAGATTGTCCCAGCCGCCGCGAATGCCGCCGCAATGCTTGTCGATCAGTTCTTCGAAGCTGAGGCTCATAGCCTCTTCAACCACACACGGGTGGTTCACATGGCCTGAGATGGCAAAGAGCTTCGTCCCGGCGTTGTTGGGCCGTCCGAACTGGGAAAACCAGTCGCCGCCCCGCCTCAGGATCGTCGGAACCACGGCAATCGACTCTACGTTGTTGACGGTTGTCGGGCAGCCATAGAGCCCCGCACCCGCAGGGAACGGCGGCTTCATGCGCGGCATCCCCTTCTTGCCTTCCAGGCTCTCGATCAGCGCGGTTTCCTCGCCGCAGATATACGCGCCCGCGCCGTGGGCGAGATAAAGGTCAAAGTCCCAGCCAGACCCGGCCGCGTTCTTCCCCAGAAGACCCGCGTCATACGCCTCGTCAATTGCGGCCTGAAGGACTTCGCGCTCCCGGATGTATTCGCCTCGGATGTAGATATAGCTGACATGAGCCCCCATCGCGAAAGACGCGATCAGGCACCCCTCGATCAGCGTATGCGGATCATGGCGCATGATCTCCCGGTCTTTGCAGGTGCCCGGCTCGGACTCGTCGGCGTTGACCACCAGATAGGCCGGGCGTCCATCGCTTTCCTTGGGCATGAAAGACCATTTCAGACCGGTGGGGAATCCCGCGCCCCCCCGGCCGCGAAGTCCACTCTTTTTCATCTCTTCGATGATGCCCTCGCGGCCCTTTTGAAGGAGCTTGGCAGTGCCATCCCAGTGCCCACGCGCCCTGGCGCCTGCCAGAGTACGGTCGTGCATGCCATAGATGTTGGTGAAGATCCGGTCCTGATCTTGCAGCATGTCTCACTCCTTGGTCTGGCGCGCGCGCCAGAGTTTCACACCCACAACCAACGCCCAGAAGAAAGCCGCCAGAGCGGCGAAATCGAACAGGAACACGTAGCGGACCGGAAGACCCAACTCACGTCCTGCAAAATTCGCCCCGATCCAGAGCACCATGGTGGCCGCGACGACGATCGCCGCCGTGCGGGCCTGCATAACGCGGGCAAGGTCCTCTGGATCATTGGGTTTCATCATGGTTCTCAGTAAACGTCACCGTCCTCCACGCGCTTGGAAAAGTCGGTATCCCCGCCGGCGGCCAGCGTCTTGGCCTGGGCGACCCACCCGTCCCGGGTGGCCCTCCCTTTAAATCCGGCAAGGTTGTCATCGACCCACGCAACATCGGAGGCCGACCAGTTCGCGATCTGGTCAAAATGATAAAAGCCAAGCGAATGCAGAAGTTGCTCCAGCTTCGGCCCGACACCCTTGATTTTTTTAAGATCGTCCGCAGACCCGTCGCGCGGCGCATCAAGGCCCGCAGGTTTGCCGTCGGGCTCTGCGGCGGCTGCAGCGGGCGGCTCGGACTCGCTCCCATAGGCCCAATCCCCTTTGCGCTCGGCGAGCTCCGCCTCTCCGGCAAGGGCCGGGCTTGGCTTTACTTTGGGTTCGTCTTTGGTTGCAGGCGCAGCGGCGGGTTTCGCGGCGGGTGCGGGTGCCGGATCTGGCGCCGCCGCAGACGGCGCCGCCGCACTTGGCACCGGTGTGCCGCCCTGAACCCGCGCCCTGGCTGCGGCCATCTCAGCCTGCAGCTTGGCGCTGGTCTCCGCCGGCGTCGCCGCGGGCGCGCCGGCTCTGCACACGGCAAAAGACAAAAAGCCCCCTACGACCAGCCAGGCCAGAATGCCCATGAATGCGCCTTGCAAGAAGGACCAACCGACAACCATTAATCCTCCGGCAGTCAGGACCCCGAGCAGAATCCCTATGCCCCAGCACACCATTGCGCAGGTGTAATCAGCTTTTTGCGGTACCATGCCAAATCTCCCCGTTTCGTTAGGACCGATATTCACTCATCTTGCCCTGTTGTAACGCGAGATGAAAACCCTGTCTCGTCCCCTGTTGCCAGTACTTTAGCCTGAGAAACCCAGTCATCGCGGGACGCGCGGCCCTTGAAGCCTTCGAGACTTTCATCCACCCAGGCCAGCTCGGCCTCCGACCAGGACGCGATCTGGTCAAAATGGAAGACACCCAGAGTATTCAGCAGCTTCTCCAGCTTTGGACCGACCCCCCTGATCGTCTTGAGATCGTCCGCCCCTTCTGTGCGGGCGGCGCCCAGCATCAAAGGTCTGGACATCGTGGGCGATGCCGGGCCTGGCGCGGCTGGCATATTGGCGGGGCGCCCTTCAGTCGTCCCAGCCCCCGTGGGCAACCAGGGTGTTCGAAGCGGCACTTCGGTTCCGTCGATCCGTTTGATCGTATCCTGAAAATCCACTGCAAGGCGCACGGAGGCGTTGTGGCGATCTTTGCCGGCCTCATATTCGGTAAGGCTTGTAAGACCGCCCAGCGGTTCGGACGTATAGCGCCCATTCTGCGGCCCCGGAACCGGCACCGTCCCCGCCGCCATCTGGTCAATCAACGCCGCGAAGTTTTCGGCGGTCAAATCCTCGTAATAGTCTTTGCCGATTTGTGCCATCGGCGCATTGGCGCAAGAGCCGAGGCACTCAACCTCTTCCCAGCTGAACTTGCCGTCAGCGCTCAGCTGATGCGCGGCTGGGGCGATTTTCTCCTTGCAGACCGCGACCAGATCTTCGGCGCCGCAGATCATGCAGGACGTGGTGCCACAAACCTGAATATGCGCCACAGAACCAACAGGTTGCAGCTGGAACATGAAGTAGAAGGTCGCCACCTCCAGCGCCCGGATATAGGCCATATCCAGCATTTCAGCGACATACTCGATGGCCGGCCGTGTCAGCCAGCCTTCCTGCTCCTGCGCGCGCCACAGGATCGGGATAATTGCGCTGGCCTGCCGGCCTTCGGGGTATTTGGTGATCTGCGCTTCCGCCCAGGCCTGATTGTCCGGGGTGAAGGCGAAGCTGTCGGGTTGGTCAGCATGGAGACGGCGCAGCATCCATTACACCCTTTCGGTCTGGTCGAAAGCGCAGACGCCTCCGGCGGGAGTATTTCGACAAAGAAGAAGCAGGCCAGTGTCCGTCACCGATCAATCTCCCCGAAAACGACATCCATGGTGCCGATGATGGCGGAGACGTCCGCGAGCTGGTGCCCCGACGCGACGTGGTCCATTGATTGCAAATGCAGGAACCCCGGTGCGCGCAGCTTGGCGCGATAAGGCCTGTTGGTGCCATCGGCCACGAGATAGACACCAAATTCGCCCTTCGGGGCTTCGACGGCGGCATAGACCTCGCCCGCGGGCACGTGGAAGCCTTCGGTGTAGAGTTTGAAATGGTGGATCAGCGCTTCCATCGACGTTTTCATGTCAGAGCGCTTGGGAGGGGTGATTTTACCACGGGACAGCACGTCACCGCGTGTTTCGCGAATTTTTGCGATCGCCTGACGGATGATTGAGAGGCTCTCCCGCATCTCCGCCATGCGGCACAGATACCGGTCATAGCAGTCTCCGTTCTTGCCCACCGGGATCTTGAAGTCGAACTCGTCGTAGCATTCATAGGGCTGCGCGCGGCGCAAGTCCCAGGCCAGGCCGGATCCACGGACCATCACGCCCGAATAGCCCCAGTCGAGAATCTCCTGTTCGGTTATGACCCCGATGTCGCAATTGCGCTGCTTGAAAATGCGGTTTTCCGTCAGCAGGCCTTCGATGTCGTCCAGCACTTCAGGAAACGTATAGCTCCAGGCCTCGATGTCATTCAAAAGCGCCTCGGGCAGGTCCTGGTGGACACCGCCAGGACGGAAATAGGCGGCGTGAAGACGCGCACCGCAGGCGCGTTCATAAAACACCATGAGCTTTTCACGTTCTTCAAAGCCCCAAAGCGGCGGCGTCAGGGCGCCCACATCCATCGCTTGCGTGGTGACATTGAGAAGGTGGTTCAGGATGCGACCGATCTCGGAATAAAGCACGCGGATCAGGGACGCGCGGCGCGGCACCTCAACCCCCGTCAGTTTTTCGATCGCCAGGCACCATGCGTGTTCCTGGTTCATCGGAGCAACATAGTCGAGCCGGTCAAAATACGGCAGATTCTGCAGATAGGTCCGGCTTTCCATAAGCTTTTCAGTGCCCCGGTGCAGCAGCCCGATGTGCGGATCGCAACGCTCAACGATTTCCCCGTCGAGCTCAAGAACCAATCTCAGAACACCATGTGCTGCAGGGTGTTGTGGCCCGAAGTTGATGTTGAAGTTCCGGATTTTCTGTTCGCCGGTCAGAGTGTCTTCGAAATTTGTGCCATCCATCATCGGTCAAACTCCCACGGGTTCGGAACGCCAGCCTTGCGGCAGCGCTCCAAAAAAGGTGCGGACGTAGTCGTATTGCGGCGCAAGACGTTCCGCGGCGATCGCCTGGCGTTTCAAATCCAGCTGGACCGCGGCGCTTTCGTGCACGCGGTGCTCCAGCGGTGCAGGATGGGCGGCGACGCCCAGAAAGGCGCAGATGCGATCTGCGGTCGCTTGCGTGAACAGATCTTCATAGACCGCAATCATGCGGTTTTCGGCCGGGACAGCGGCCGTGAGGCGGCCCAACGCGCCCGCGTAGTCGCAACGTTCCGATACCGCCTGTTCTTCGCCGCGGGTCCATCGGTCGAAAATCCAGTTGGCGCGATCCGCTATTTCTGCGTCCGCCCCGCCCTTCCAGCCCGCCATCATCCGGATATTGGACCATAGACGGTCGACAGGATCCCGAAGGATGTAAAGAAACCGCGTCGCAGGCGCGAGTCCGGCCATCATCTTCAAGCGCGCCTCGGACAAAAGCGCGTAGGCCGGGGTGATATCCCCGACGACGCTGGCACCTTTGCGCCCTTTCTTAAGGAAGGCGACATACGCATTGGCGTTTTCTTCGCCCCGCCCGATCAGGCCCAGATAGCGGTCAATTTCCTCAACATCGCTGCGCAGCCTGCCAAGCTGAGCACCCGAGGCCGTCTGCATCCGGGAGCGAAAGGCGGCCCGCTTTTCACAAAGCTGATCTATCGTCTCCATCACGCGCCCATGATCGAGCGCATCAAAGTAATGCAGCTCCTTGTGGCGCCATAAATGCACGTCGGGGTGCCGCTGCAGATAGAACTGAAGCCAGCTCGTGCCCGCCTTGGTGGCCCCAATCCCGAAAAGAAGCGTCACATCAGCCATGTGTCAGGCTTTCTCTCCCTCGGCATCGCCCTTCTCGTCACCGGGCAAAATGTAGTCCGCGCCTTCCCAGGGGCTCATGAAGTCGAATTGCCGATATTCCTGCACCAGCTTTACAGGCTCATAAACCACGCGCTTTTTCTCCTCGTCATAGCGCACCTCTGTGTAGCCGGTGGTCGGAAAGTCCTTGCGCAACGGATAGCCGCGGAACCCGTAGTCGGTCAGGATCCGGCGCAGGTCTGGATGGCCAGAGAACAGGATGCCAAACATATCGAAGACCTCACGCTCAAACCAGTTGGCGGAGGGGTGTTCAGATACGATTGAGGGGACCAGTTGATCCTCCCGGACCTGGGTGCGCAACCGGATACGGTGGTTCTGGTACATCGACAGGAAATGGTAGACCACATCGAAACGCTGCACCCGCTCGGGATGATCCACACCGGTAATATCCACCAGGGTGGAAAAGCCACAGCGCGGGTCAGACTTCAGAAATCCTGTGATATCGACAAGAGAATTGGGCACTACGGTCACAGTAAGCTCGCCATGCGCGATGTTGGTGGAGACCACGCAGTCGGGGCGCTTGAGTTCGATATAGGTGCCCAGTTCCTGAAGAGCCGCGGTCATCGCCCATTCCTTTCTCAGCGCACCAAAGTGCCTGTGCGCCGGATTTTCCGCTGAAGTTGCAGAATACCGTAAAGCAGCGCCTCAGCCGTTGGCGGGCACCCGGGGACGTAGATATCGACAGGCACAATGCGGTCACAGCCACGCACCACCGAATAGGAATAGTGATAGTAGCCACCACCATTGGCGCAGGAGCCCATCGAGATGACGTAGCGCGGTTCGGGCATCTGGTCATAGACCTTGCGCAGCGCCGGCGCCATTTTGTTGGTGAGCGTGCCCGCAACAATCATGACATCCGACTGGCGCGGCGAGGCGCGCGGGGCGATCCCAAACCGTTCGGCATCATATCTCGGCATCGAGGTGTGCATCATCTCAACCGCGCAACAGGCAAGACCAAAGGTCATCCAGTGCAGCGAGCCGGTACGGGCCCAGTTGATGATGTCCTCTGTGGATGTCAGCAGGAAACCCTTGTCCTGCAGTTCGGCGTTCAGGGCCTGTGTGGCATACTCTTTGTCGGGGCCCGCGTCGTTTGTCGCAGTGCTTACTCCCATTCCAGAGCTCCTTTTTTCCACTCATAGGCGAAGCCGATGGTCAGCACCGCCAGAAACACCATCATCGACCAGAAAGCGGTCATAGACATTTCCGGAAACGCAACGGCCCAGGGGAACAGAAAAGCGATCTCCAGATCGAAAATGATGAACAGGATCGCGACAAGATAGAACCGCACATCGAATTTCATGCGGGCATCGTCGAAGGCATTAAAGCCACACTCGTAAGCGCTGACTTTTTCCGGGTCGGGGTTGCGCACTGCAAGCACAACAGCCGCAAGGATAAGGACGAGGCCCAAACCGATTGCAATCCCGAGAAATATAAGGATGGGCAGGTATTCTCTGAGCAGCTCTTCCACCTGGGGCTCCTTCCCTGGGGTCTGGCGTTTCTCCGGTCTGGTCGGAGACTGCGCTGGGTCGTCGGGCGAGGTCTAGCGTTGCGCACGAAGCCGGTCAACCAACAGGCCGGACGCAAATGCACCAATTTCAATAAAGAAGTGTAAGCCCTTGTCCCTCGGTCGCCAGCGACGGGGTGACGCAGCCTTGAAAAGTTCCGGGGCGCAAACCAACAAAAAAACCGGCTCCGAAGATCCGAAGCCGGCCTGAAAGCCAAGATGGCGCATCAAATCAGTTGGTGGGTGCCTGCGCCCCGACCTGCGCGCCTGCCGCGGCGCCGAGAAGGGTCGCTGCGGTGCGACCGCTGCCGCTACCGACTTGGTTACCTGCCGCTGCGCCGACCAAAGCGCCGGTCGCCGCGTTCACGTTCTGATTGTCCGAACAGGCCGCAAGCGCGCCAAGGCTCAATGCGGCCACAAGAACTGTAATGCTGCGTTTATAAGTCATGATTTCTGCCCCTTATGTGTTCCTACGACTCGGTGTGCTCATCTGAGGCTAACCAAGATGTCATGTCCTTCGCAACCGAAAGCCCCTGCGACAGCGCCAGTAACATCGCAAGACCGCCCCATTTGAAGGCTTTGCCAGCGTTAGGGGGCCCAGGGCGGCGGTTTCTTGCTGAAAAACGCTTCAATGCCGGCGGTGGATTCAGGGTCTTCCCAGCGTGCCACCAAGGCCTGCACGGTGGCATCTATATGCATATCCATCGTCGTTTCGCCCAGCGCCGCGACCAAGTCCTTTCCTGCTGCGACAGCGCCAGGCGCCGCAGCAAGGTATGGCGCAATTTCAGCCTCAACCGCCGCATCAAGTGCATCCGGCGCGACGATCCGCGCCAGAAGCCCCAGCGCAACGGCCTCTTCGGCGTCAAACACCCGCCCTGAGAAAAACACCTGCCGTGCCCGCGCCGCGCCCATCCGGGCCACGACATATGGCCCTATTGTAGCAGGGATCAGACCCAGCCGCACTTCGGTCAGGCCGAACTTTGCCCCGGCCACGCCGACCGTAACGTCGCAGATGCTCATCAATCCGACGCCACCCCCGAATGCTTGACCCTGCACCCGCCCGATCAGGGGTTTCGGCATCCGGTCGAGGGCACCGAGCATATCGGCAAGCTTACGGGCCTCAACCGCGCGCGTGGCCCCGTCGGCCGCCATCTGCGCGCGCATCCACTCAAGGTCGCCCCCGGCACAGAAGGACCGCCCAGCTCCGGTCAGGACCACCACCCGCACCGCAGGATCTGCGCCAAGGCTCTGCGCGGCCTCTGTCAACTCGGCAATCATGGCTGCCGACATCGCGTTGTGCTTGTCCTCGCGCGACAGGGTCAGCGTGGCGACCCCGCGCGCGTCTGTCTCGACCTTGACCGTCTCAAACGCCATTACGCCCCTCCTCGCAATGCGATGGCCAGTGCAGCCGCTTCCGCGACGCGTTCTTCCACAAGGCCTGTGTCCAGCCCCTGCCCCTGTGCAAATTGCAGTACGGCCTCAGTCGCAATGTTGCCAGCGGCGCCCGGCGCATAAGGACAGCCTCCCAGCCCTCCAACCGACGCATCAAAGACCCTGATCCCCGCCTCCAGCGCCACAGCAATATTCTCAAGCGCGCGGCCTGACGTGTCGTGAAAGTGCCCGGCGAGCTTGTCTGCAGGCACATCGGACAACACTGCCGCGAGCATGTCAGTTACCGCCCGGGGCGTTCCGCGCCCCAGTGTCTCCCCCAAAGAGACCTCGTAGCAGCCCGCCTCCAGCAAACGCGTGACCACTCGGGCCACATCAGCTGGCGCTGTCGCGCCATCAAACGGACAGTCAGTTACGCAGGACACATAGCCCCGGACCGGCAGTCCAGCCTCAGCAGCGCCCGCCAGCACCGGAGCAAAGCGGGCAAAACTCTCCTCGATCGTGCAGTTGAGATTTGCTTTGGAGAAGCCCTCAGAAGCACTGGCAAAGATGGCAATCTCATCGGCCTGGGCTTCAAGCGCGCGCACCAGCCCTTTCTCGTTTGGCACGAGCGCCGCATAAGACACGCCGGGCGCGCGCGCCAGACCCGCGAGCACCTCTGCGCCATCTGCCATTTGCGGCACCCATTTCGGACTGACGAAACTTGCCACCTCGATTCGTTGGAACCCGGCGGCGCTCAATGTGTCGATCAGAGCGATCTTGTCCCGGGTCGAGATCAGCCGCCTCTCATTTTGCAGCCCGTCACGCGGTCCGACTTCAAATATTTCGACATGGTCGCTCATTGCCAGTCCTGCCAATCGTAGAAAGGCCGGTCATAGAGCCCTTCGCCCGGCTGCGGAAGAGTGGCGCGAAAGGCCGGGCGTCCGGTCATCCGCACATACCATTCCGAAAGCCCTGGATAAGCCTCAAGCGTCAGGAAGTGTTGTCCCATATAGATCGCTTGCCCGAGCCCGATATCGCAGGCCGAAAAGCCCCCGCCGAGCACAAAGCCGCTGGCGCTGCGTGCGAGCTGGTCCTGCACCGCACCATAGCACTTCGATAACCGCTTCGTCTCCAGCTTCATAACCACCGGGGAGCGCATTTCGTCCCTGAAGAGCATGACATGCTGCTGGGTCAGCGCAGCAGCATGTACACTGAGCGTTTCGGCGAAATGCAACCAGGTCAGCCATTCAGCGCGCTCGGGATGGTCGGGCGACCGACCAAAATCGTCGGGAGAGTAGCGTTCGCACAGAAGCTCAGCGATTGCGGCGGTCTCGAACATCGCAGCGCCATCGATCTCCAGCGCAGGCACACGCCCGATTGGGGATTTTGCCAGAAATTCAGGGGATTGCAGCGCAGCGCCAAAGCTATATGTCACGAGCTCGAAATCGATGCCGAGCTCGTAAAGAAGCCACAGTGTGCGCATGGACCGGGTCTGAGGGGAATGGTGAAGCCGGATCATGTCATCGCGTCGTCCGGCCCCTCCAGGCGGATCAGCGCAGCGCCTGCCTCCACCTGCGCGCCATCCGCGACGAAGACTTCAGCCACAACCCCGTCCCGCGCCGCACTCAGCGTATGTTCCATCTTCATTGCCTCCAGCACCGCCAGGCGCGCTCCGGCCTCGACCTTTGCGCCTGGCGCAACAAACACCGCCTTCACAAGACCTGGCATCGGCGCTTCGACAAGATCGCTCCCGGAGTCTGCGTCCGGTGCCTTCTCCAATGGGTCGGGCCGCGTGAAATGGTACCCGTTGCCCCAGAAGACACTCAGGCCAGCGGCATGTCGCACCACCCGCGCTGGCACAGGGGCCCCGTCAACGCACCAGCCGGTGTCGGAAACCTCAACGCTGTGCGAGATCTCTCCCAGCTCCACACGTCCCTGCCCGGGTCCCGTGTGAGCGACCCGCGCCGAAACAGGCGTACCGGCGTAAAGAAGCGCAATATCCTGCGCAAGCGGCGCCCAGAGAGTGAAGCCCTGTGCGGACATGCGCGCATCCAGCCCGGCCGCAGCGGCAGACGCCAGCGCCTTGGTGCGGCTGCAAGGTTCAGGATCGCTGACCAGCGCAGCCAGATCACGGGCTATGAGGCCGGTGTCCACCTTACCCGCCGCGAAACCGCGATGCAGCGCAAGTGCTCTCAAAAAGGCGAGATTGGTCACACTTCCGGCGATTTCCGTGCGCGCCAGCGCATCCGCGAGTTTGCGCAATGCGAGCGCGCGAGTGGAGCCGCGCACGGTCAGCTTGGCGATCATGGGATCATACCAGGGAGAGATCGTGTCCCCCGCCCGCACGCCGGTATCAGCGCGCGCAGTATCGGGAAACTGCAAATGTGCCAGCGTTCCGGTCGATGGCAGAAAGCCCCGCGGGACATCCTCGGCATAGATGCGCGCCTCGAACGCATGACCGGTGATCGACAGCGCGTCCTGTGTCGCGGGCAGCCCCTCGCCCGCCGCCACCCGCAATTGCCATTCAACCAGATCGACACCGGTAACGGCCTCTGTAACGGGATGTTCGACCTGCAGACGGGTATTCATTTCCATGAACCAGAACCGGTCCGGGTGCAGACCGGAACTAGCATCGACGATGAACTCCACCGTGCCTGCGCCGCTGTAGCCGATCGCCTCTGCCGCGCGCACCGCCGCAGTGCCCATGGCTGCCCGCATGGTCTCGGTCATGCCAGGCGCGGGCGCTTCTTCAATCACCTTCTGGTGGCGACGCTGCAGCGAGCAATCGCGCTCAAAAAGATGCACCGCGCGGGCACCATCGCCAAAAACCTGCACTTCGATATGACGCGGCGTGTCGATGTACTTCTCGATCAACACAGAAGCATTGCCGAAAGCGCCCAGCGCTTCGGCTTTGGCGCTTTGCAACGCCGAGACAAACGTCTCAGGTGTCTCCACAAGACGCATGCCCTTTCCCCCACCCCCGGCAACCGCCTTGATCAGAACCGGATACCCGATCCGCGCGGCCTCTGCTTCCAGATGCCCGGGATCCTGGTTGTCCCCCTCGTATCCCGGCACCACGGGCACGCCCGCCTGGAGCATTGTGCGTTTTGCTGCATCTTTCAGCCCCATCGCACGGATGGCCTGCGCCGACGGGCCGACAAACACCAGACCAGCCGCCTCGACGGCATCAACGAAATCCGGGTTCTCAGACAAGAACCCATATCCGGGATGGATCGCCTGCGCTCCGCTCGCCTGCGCTGCCGCGATGATGGCCTCGCCTTTGAGATAGCTTTCAGCCGGGGTTGCGCCCCCAAGCAGCACGGCTTCATCGGCCATCTCCACATGACGGGCCTGTGCGTCAGGCACGGAATAAACCGCGACCGTCCGCACCCCCATCCGGCGCGCGGTATCAATCACGCGGCAGGCGATCTCTCCGCGATTGGCGATCAGGATCTTCTCAAACATGGCTGTCCCTATCACCACCAAGACCCGCTTTCACCCTGCTGCAAGTGCCCTTTGACATAAGCTGGCAGCGGCCAGGCCTCGCGATCGAGTCCACTGATCTTGCCCGGCAAGCCGTCCCGATACGCGTAATCGTACAGCTCCCGATGCAGTGTAATTTCAATGCGCGCCAATGCGGCCTCGACCTGCCCTTTCGTGCGGTCGATTTCGTCCGCAAGCTTTGCCTCAGCACTCCTGCGCTTCAGGAATCCCGGCATAGTCATGCTCCCGAGCAGCGAGCGCCCGACCGACAGCGCAATGGCAAGTATGAGGTTGCCCACAAGCCCGGTGATAAGATCGACCGGCCCGCCGAACCAGTCCAACCATCCGCGTTTGCCATTTGCTTCCGCGAGTTCCGCGCGCATCCGGTCAAACTCCCGGGCAAAAACCTCGCGGAACTGCCGCGCGAACTGCGTTCGACTGAAATCATCGCGCCCCGCATAGATACGCAGGACGGGGCGCACAAAAACCCCGCCGCGCGAACGATCAACGAATTCCTCGAAATCAAACAGGAAGAAGTAGTCCTCGGGATCGCGAGAGTTGTGCACCATGTACACCGCGATTTCTGCCTCCTTCATAAGGTTCAGCACCGGCAGCTGGGGCACATTACGCCATATCGCAGAAGTCAGCTTGCGCATTCCGCTCCCCAGAAACTCGACGCGTGCGGTGCCAGCATAAAACGCCTCACATCCGGAACACGCCGAAGCGTGTCTCCTCGATCGGTGCATTGAGGGCGGCTGACAGGCTCAGCGACAGCACCTGACGGCTCTTGCGCGGATCGATGATCCCATCGTCCCAAAGCCGGGCAGACGCGTAAAGCGGATGGCTCTGCGCCTCGAACATCGCAATGGTCGGTGCCTTGAACGCCGCCTCCTCAGCGTCAGACCATGTGCCGCCCTTGCGCTCGATGGCCTCGCGCTTGACAGTGGCGAGCACGCCGGCCGCCTGTGGCCCGCCCATGACGGAGATTCGGGAATTGGGCCAGGACCACATAAAGCGGGGCTGGTAGGCGCGCCCGGCCATACCGTAATTGCCCGCGCCAAACGAGCCGCCGACAACCATTGTGACTTTCGGAACCGAGGTTGTTGCGACCGCCGTCACCATCTTGGCACCGTGCCGGGCGATGCCTTCGTTTTCGTATTTCCGCCCCACCATGAAGCCGGTGATGTTTTGCAAAAATACAAGCGGGATGCTGCGCTGCGAGCAGAGTTCCACGAAATGCGCGCCCTTTTGCGCGGCCTCTGAGAAAAGCACACCGTTGTTGGCGATGATCCCTACGGGACAGCCTTCGATGTGGGCAAAGCCGGTGACCAGCGTCTCGCCAAAACGCGGTTTGAACTCATCGAGCCGCGAGCCATCCACGATCCGCGCTATGACCTCGCGGATGTCATATGGTGTGGACAGGCTGGAGGGTACGACCTCCAGAAGTTCATCAGGATCATAGGCCGGCGCTTCCGGTGCCTGCATCTCTACGCTGGCCGGCCGGCTCCGGTTCAGCGATCCGACCGCGCGCCGGGCCAGCGCCAGGGCGTGGCTGTCGTCCTCTGCCAGGTAGTCGGCCACGCCGGACAGACGCGTATGCACGTCCCCGCCGCCCAGCTCCTCTGCGCTCACAACTTCGCCTGTCGCCGCCTTCACCAGCGGCGGACCGGCCAGAAAAATTGTGCCCTGATGTCTGACAATTATCGTGACATCTGACATCGCAGGCACATAAGCGCCACCGGCGGTACAGGATCCCATCACCACGGCGATCTGGGGAATGTTCTTGGCGCTCATCCGCGCCTGATTGTAAAAAATCCGGCCGAAATGGTCGCGGTCGGGAAACACCTCATCCTGATTTGGCAAATTGGCCCCGCCGCTATCCACGAGGTAAACACACGGCAGTGCGCATTCTTCGGCGATCTCTTGTGCGCGCAGGTGTTTTTTGACCGTGATCGGGTAATAGGTCCCGCCTTTGACAGTGGCATCGTTACAGACAACCATAACGTCCTGGCCCATGACCCGGCCCACACCCGCGATCGCCCCACCACAGGGGGACGCATTGTCGTAAAGCCCGTGCCCTGCGGTCGCCCCCACTTCGAGAAACGGCGAACCGGGGTCAAGCAGGTTCGCAACGCGGTCGCGCGGCAACATTTTGCCTCGGGACAAATGACGCGCCCGTGCAGCATCCCCACCGCCCGCTGCGGCGTGCGCGGCGGCTGCCTCGATCTCGGACAAAGCTTGCAAATGTGCCGCGCGATTGGCTTTGGACTGCTCTGAGTCGCGTAGATGGTTCGAGCTCAGGCGCATGCGGCCCCCACTGGATTTAGACACGTATCGGCGGGCTGCCACCTGCCTCGAAAGACCCGCGCCAGAGAAAACCGTGGCGCAAATGCTGCAGTTGCGACATCACGCACCCCGCGAATGCCCCTGGCTTGATGCAGGTCAAAGTGGAGTGCCCGCAAAAGGCGCAGGACGAGATGCGCGATAAAAAGAGGGACAAACCTATGAAAAAATTGCTGCTTTCCACAGCCGCCGCCGCAACGCTTGTTGCCTCCGCGCTGCCTGCCATTGCGCAATCCGCCGGTGACTACATGCTCGGCTTCGGGCTTGGTTATGTCGATCCGAAAGACGACAACCTCGAAGTCAGCGGCGTTGGTACGATCGAAGTCGACAGCGATGTGTCGCTGACCTTCACGGCCGAGTACTACTATACGGACAATCTGGCCATTGAGCTTCTCCTGGCGACGCCGTTCAGCCACGACATCACCCTGGACGGAACAAAAATCGGGGACACCGACCACCTGCCGCCCACGTTGTCGCTGAACTACCATTTCAACGCGATCGGAGCGTTTCGGCCCTTTGTCGGGGTTGGTGTCAACTACACCAACTTTTTCCAGGAATCTTCCAGCCTCGGCAAGCTTGAGCTTGATGACAGCTGGGGCCTCGCGGCAACCCTTGGCTTTGAGTACGATATCTCTGAAAGAGGGGCGCTCCGTCTCGATGTCCGCTATATCGACATCGACACCGACGCCACTCTGGATGGCGCCAGTCTCGGCACGGTCGAGATTGATCCGTATGTGTTCACAGCCGCCTATGTCTGGAAGTTCTGAACACGGACTGGAACAGTCCACTGAAGGCGCGCTCGCAGGGCGCGCCTTTTGCGTGCTGCGCGCAAAGCCGGTCATGCTTCAGGCCGTCCGGCGCGGTCTCGCCCGGTGAACGCGAGCGCCCCGTCCCGGCGAATGTAATAGTCGAAACTCTCTGCCTGCCCCTCCGCCTGGCACCGTACAACGATCCATATGCCCGGATCGCTTCCCGGAACCGCCGCGCAGTCGGTCAGCGCCGCTTGCCCCGGTGCGTCGAGCCGATCATGATCTTTAAGGTACTCTTCGGCATAAAACGCGATGACCGCTCCCTCATCAAGGGCCGCGCGCTGCATACCCAACCGGATCCCGTTTGCCGCGACGATCAGCACGACGATCCCGAGCGGGAGAAACCATATCCAGCGCGGCCATTTCATCGACCTAGGCCATTGCCGCCATCAGTTCGCGCCCGATCAGCATGCGTCGGATCTCGGAAGTGCCTGCACCGATTTCCATCAGCTTGGCGTCCCGGAACATCCGCGCCACGGGCGCATCGTTCAGAAACCCGGCGCCACCCATCGCCTGAACCGCCTGATGCGCTACCTTCATCCCCTCCTCGGACGCGTAGAGCACACAGGCGGCCGCATCCTGACGCGTGACTTCGCCCCGGTCACAGGCCTTTGCAACCTCATACGCATAGGCGCGGGCAGAATTCATCGACGTATACATATCGGCGATCTTGCCCTGCATAAGCTGGAAGTTCCCGATTGGCTCTCCAAACTGTTCGCGCTCGGTCACATAGGGCATTACCTCGTCCACACATCCCGCCATTATCCCGATGTTGACGCCCGAAAGCACCACGCGTTCATAATCGAGGCCGGACATCAGCACAGCGACACCGCGCCCCTCCTCGCCAAGCACGTTCTCGAAGGGCACGTTTACATCCTCGAAGATCAGCTCGGCGGTGTTCGACCCCCGCATGCCCAGTTTGTCGAAATGCGCCGAGGTCGAGAATCCGGTCATATCCTTTTCGATCAGAAAGGCGGTGATGCCCTTGGAGCCCGCCTCCGGATCGGTCTTGGCATAGACCACCAGCGTATCGGCATCCGGACCATTTGTGATCCAGTATTTGGTGCCGTTCAGCCGGTAGTGGTCGTTGCGCTTTTCGGCCCGCAACTTCATACCAACCACATCCGAGCCCGCCGTCGCCTCCGACATAGCAAGCGCGCCGATATGGGCCCCAGACACCAACGGCGGCAGGTACTTTGCCTTCTGCTCAGGTGTCCCGTTCAGACTGATCTGATTCACGCAAAGGTTGGAATGTGCCCCGTAACTCAGCCCAATTGATGCGGAAAACCTGGATATCTCCTCAACCGCAACGGTGTGAGCGAGGTACCCGAGACCGGCGCCACCGAACTCTTCCGCAACGGTGATGCCAAGCAGACCCAGCGCGCCCATCTCAGGCCAGAGCTCGTTTGGAAAGGCGTTGTCGGTGTCGGCTTTCGCGGCCAGCGGTTTCACCCGCTCCTGCGCCCACCGATGCACCATATCGCGCAGCGCCTCGACCTCTTCACCAAGGTCAAACTTCATCGAGCCCATAAACATCTGCGCCCGCTCCTCCAAAAATTGAACGCTTGTTCAGTTGTAGGGGCGAAGCGACGACCTGTCCAGAGCTAACACCGGCTCAGAAGCGTAATTGACCCTTCTCTGAGGGCCTGGAGAATGGCGCAACCTCAGCGGCGGCTTCTACACCGGCAGCGGTAGTCTCTGAAAAACTGGAGAATGACCCGAATTCGGACACAGCTGCAGTCCGCAACTGCCACGCTAAACGGTCGGAGAGAGTCGCTGTACTTGGGACCAGAGTAACAAAGGAGAGGACAGCTGATCGCACAGAACAAATGGCCCGTGCGCGCGCGTGCGCGATGCGCAACGAGGTAAAGCAAACCCGTTTCCCGAAATCGTCCAACCGGCGATACTTGACCCCGCATTGTCTTTGGTCGACTGTCCCCGAACAGACGCGATGCAGAATTGCGAAGAATGAAGTCGACGACAGCTGCGCCGAGCCTGAGAGCGGTCGCAATAGAAGATTTTGAGGGCATTATCGATACCAGTAACGACATTCTGAACCGCGCAGCGGATCTATTCCTCTGTCCCATAAGTGGACAGCCGTTAACTGTCAGGGAAGACGAAATAATATGTGCCTCGTCTCACTGGTCAGCAGTGCCAGTGAACGGTGTTCTTGACATGATTGTCCCCGCGCAGAACACGCCCAGCGCACCCAGGGCCGAACCATTGCGCGAAGCCGCTGTTCGGGCGGTCGCGGAGAAACTGAGTGTTGATGGGGATTCCTCCGCACAGGCCTTGATCGAGCGCGTTCTGGCGCCTGTGAAGTCGGTCGGAAATTCGTTTTTCGATGCTGAGGAGGAGCTTTTCCTCGAACGCTTCGCGATCACAAATTTCGAGCCACTGGTGCAGGTTGAGCAGCTATATCCACCAGCGTCCGCACGTCGCGGAACGGTCTTCCACGTCGCCGTCCGGATCAAGAACTTGAGCGAGTTCCCCATCGAGTCGGCAGGGGAGTTCCCGTTGCTTTTGAGCTATCACTGGCTTCGACGCGACGAGATGGTCGTTTTTGAAGGGCAACGCACTGCCCTTCCACGGCCTGTTCCGCCCGGACGGGAAATCACCGTGCCGATCACAGTCAAGGCACCTGACGATCTGGGACAACACGAGTTAAAGGTCTTGGCCGTTCAGGAAGGTGTTGCGTGGCAAGAGGATACCGGGATGACCCGGGATATAGAGATCTCGCGAAGTGAGCCGCCCTCTCTGCCGGATCTGTCAAATGGACGTGAGTTCTCGGAGGTGCTGGATGACAAAATCGCCGCCGAATTCTCAGATGGCAATCTGCAGCTTCCGGAAAAGGGAGTGGTTATAGAGATCGGCGGAGGAATTCGAACGAGCTTCAGGCGAAGCAGGATCGGCGCGAACTGGACCGGCACATTCGTCAACTGCGATGTTTCAATTCGACTGCTTCAGATCGCAAGCTTGCTGGCGCGCGAGGAGCCGCACCCGACGCTTCAAGTGCGGCTTGACGCCAATGCGATGCCAATCCGGGATGGCTTTGTAGACGCGGTCTTCATCTCACGCGCCATTCACCATTTTGTCGATTTAAATCAGATCACCCGGGAGATTTTCAGAGTCCTGAAACCGGGCGGACAGCTTTTTCTTCTCTGCGAGCCGGTCGGCGCCATGTACGACGACTTCACTTTGGACCTCATTGAGCGAGGTGTGAACGAGCAGGTCTTTCCTAAAGGCGTGTACGAGCGAATTTTGAGCGGTATTGGTTTTGAGCTCGACGCCGCTCAATGCGATTGGGGCTTTTCCTTCAAAGGTGCGTTCAGAAAACCGCTTTGAAGCGTCGAATGCGCGGGTCACGGTTCCTTTCGGCGCCTCAGATACAGATTTTTGAGATTTGTTCTTTGTCCAAGTGATTTCGTGCGGGAAGTACGGGACCGGAAGACAAAAGCGGCCTCAGCAGCACCATCCAAGTGATCCGCATGCGTCCGCGCAGGCGGGATGCTTCAGCGGGGCAGGATCCGAACAGAACGCTGTGCAATCGCTTCGTCAGGTGGTCACACCACAGTATTTTTACACGCATCTTCCGCGAATTGGCAGAACCGGGGGCGGACGGTGACACCACCAAAACCAACGGCACCTATAGGACAGCCCACCGAACAGCGGCATGCCATTCAAAATGGGCTTAGGCAGGATCTATCGGTCGAACCAAAGGCGGCCGGAACAGTACGGTGTACATCGTCTGCGCCGGACGCAGACGATCTGACTCTAAAGAACCTGCAGGGATTTGACCCAGATGTAGCGTCCGGCCCGGCCGTTATCGATCTCGCCCATAATCCTCACGCGGTCGCTCGGGCCAACGGCCCGTCCGCCAAACCTGCCCTGGGAGATTTCGACCCGCATTTCACCTGTGCCATCGCGGAACGTGTAATAGTCCTCCCGCAGATGCGAAACGATGCTGCCTTCCAGCGTGATGTAGCTGCCAACGCGTGCGGACTGCGCCGCAGATACTGTCGACTGCGCGCCCTGAACACTTGGCCCGGTAAACTGCGCGACCGCCGCGCTGGCGCCCGCCGTGGCTGCAAAACCTGCCAGAAAAATTCGTCTGGTTATCATTATGGTCCCTCCCATCATTCCTAATGCGGCAGCAGCCTCCACAAAAAACCGGATAATTCAATGCAATATTGCATGCGGTGCGCTCGGCGTAGAACCGATCGTCAGGCTGAGGGGGCGATCAATTCACTCAGGACACGGTCGAGTTCGTCATAGTGATCCAGCAACGCCTCGGGTTTCAGATCTGCCACGGTATCACCGTCCGGACCGAAGGTGACAAGAACCGAAGGCACTGCCGCCGCGCGCGCCGTTTCTCGGTCGGTGACCGTATCGCCAATCAGGGTCGCGCGCGCCATATCCCCGCCAAGCCGCGCCACGGTTTCGCGCAATGGCGCTGGATCCGGCTTGCGCACCGGCAACGTATCCGCACCGATCAGCGCGCCAAACATATCCCGCACACCGAGACGTCGCATCAAAGTCTCTGCCAGGCCTTCGGGCTTGTTCGTGCAAATGCCCACCTTGTCGCCCGCCGCGAGAACACGTTCGACCGCGTCCACTGCGCCCGGATAAAGCCGTGTGTGGACATCGATGGCTTCGGCATAAGCGTTCAGAAGCACCGGATAATCTGCATCCACATCCGCCTCAGACCATTTCGCACCAACCCGCGTCAGCCCGAGCCGCAACATGGCTCGTCCGCCGCGAAAAGCCGTCGCAGCATCGTCGACCGGATCCAGAAGCGCCCCGTGCCCGCGGGCCTGAAAACAATGGTTTGCTGCAGCAATCAGATCCGCGCTCGTATCTGCCAATGTACCGTCGAGATCGAAAACCAAGGTGCGGGACATATCGGCTCCTTTCCGCCGAAGCGGCGTGAGGGGGTGAAACGCGTGTCACAGGACGTGACCGTCAGGGCGGTTGCCCGAAACTCGGCTTTGGGTAATAGAGTTTGCAACGAGACAAAAGAGGCAAGCAGGCATGAGCGTTGCACTGGTCATTCTGGCCGCTGGGCAAGGCACCCGGATGAACTCGGACGTACCCAAGGTGCTTCACCGGCTCGCGGGTGTCCCCCTGCTGGCCCATGCGCTTCGTACCGGCGCGGCGCTGGCTCCCGCGCAGACCATCATCATCACCGGCAACGGGGCGACGGACGTAGAAGCCGCTGTGGCGGACCTGGAGCCGGAGGCGGTCTGTGTCCGTCAGGTTGAACAACTCGGCACTGGACATGCAGTGTTACAGGCGCAGGCGGCGCTTGCGGACTTCCAGGGCGATATTGCCGTGCTCTACGGCGATACGCCCTTCGTACGACCGGAAACACTTCAGGCCATGGCCGCGGAACGTGACAAGGCGGATCTGGTTGTCCTGGGCTTTCGGGCCGCTGACCCCAACGGTTATGGCCGCCTGGTGACAGACGGAGACCGACTTCTGCGGATTGTAGAGCACAAGGACGCGAGCCCGGAGGAACGCGCAATCGATCTGTGCAATTCGGGGCTGGTTCTTGGTGACGCGCAAACCATGATGCGGCTGCTGGCAGAGGTTTCAAACGATAATGCGGCCGGAGAATACTATCTGACAGACCTGCCGCAGGCCTATGGCGCGGAGAATGGCGCGACGCGCGTGGTGATCTGTGACGAGGCCGAGACGCTTGGCATCAACACCCGCACGGAACTGGCCGCTGCCGAAGCCGCCTTTCAGGCGCGCGCGCGCGCGGACGCGCTGGATACCGGTGTAACTCTGGAAGACCCGGAAACCACCTATTTTGCGTATGACACTGTGATCGGGCGCGATGCTGTGATCGGGCCGCAGGTCGTATTCGGCCCCGGTGTGACCATCGAATCCGGCGCCGAGATCCGCGCCTTCAGCCATCTGGAGGGCGCGCATGTCGCGCGCGGCGCGATCGTCGGGCCCTATGCCCGTCTGCGTCCCGGCGCCGAACTTGGCGAACATGCCCGCGTCGGGAATTTCGTTGAGATCAAGAACGCAACGCTTGCCGGGGGCGCGAAGGTCAATCACCTGAGCTATATCGGCGACGCGTCGGTGGGCGAGACCAGCAATATCGGCGCAGGCACCATTACCTGCAACTACGATGGTGTCTTCAAACACCGCACTGAAATCGGCGCACGCGTGTTCATCGGCTCAAATACAATGCTCGTCGCGCCAGTATCAGTCGGAGACGACGCCATGACGGCATCTGGGTCGGTTATTACCAAAGATGTTCCGGACGCCGCGCTGGCCGTGGCACGCGCGCAGCAAGCCAACAAGCCAGGTTTTGCCAAACGCTTCATGGAAAAGCTGCGCGCGCTCAAGGCCGCCAGGAAAGGGAGCTGAACGATGTGCGGGATTGTCGGCGTTTTGGGCAATAACCAGGCCGCGCCCCTTATGGTTGAGGCGCTGAAACGACTTGAATATCGCGGCTATGACAGTGCCGGGATCGCCACCGTGCACGACGGTGCGCTTGACCGGCGCCGCGCCCTCGGCAAGCTCGTTAACCTTTCGGACCTGCTGGTGAAAACTCCCTTGGCGGGCAAGGCGGGGATTGGTCACACACGCTGGGCCACTCACGGCAAACCTTCAGTAACCAATGCCCATCCCCACCAGGCAGGCAGGGTCGCTGTCGTCCATAATGGGATTATCGAGAACTTCCGGACCCTGCGCGATCAGCTGATCGCAAAAGGCGTAAATTTTGAATCCGAGACAGATACAGAAACCGTTGTGCAGCTTTGCGCCGCGCATCTGCGCGCGGGCAAGAGCCCGCAAGAGGCGGCGCATGCCACCGTCGACGCGCTGCATGGCGCGTTCGCCTTGCTGTTTCTCTTTGAGGGCGAGGATGACCTTATGATCGCGGCGCGGCGCGGCTCGCCACTGGCCATCGGCCACGGAGATGGAGAGATGTTCGTGGGCTCCGATGCGATCGCGCTGCAACCGATGACCAACCGGATCACCTACCTCGAAGAGGGCGATATGGCCGTGGTCAGCCGCGCAGGTGTCGAAATCTTCGACGCCAGCGGGACGCCGGTGGCGCGCAGCGAAACGCAGTCTCGCCTGGGCGGTACCGAGATTGGAAAGGCCGGACATCGCCACTTCATGGCCAAGGAAATCGCCGAGCAGCCGACCGTTCTGGCCGACGCGTTGTCGCACTACGTGCAGGCCGACCAGATCGTGATGCCGGAGGAGCTGCCGGATTTCTCGCAGATTGACCGGCTGATCCTTGTGGCCTGTGGCACCGCCTTTCTTGCCTGCCAGACAGCAAAATACTGGTTTGAACAAATCGCAGGCCTGCCAGTCGAGGTCGATATCGCCTCAGAGTTTCGCTATCGCCAGCCCCCGATTGGTCCGCGCACTGCAGCTCTTTTTGTCAGCCAGTCGGGCGAAACCGCCGATACGCTTGCCGCTCTTCGCTATGTGAACGGAAAGGCCGAGCATATCCTGTCGATCTGCAATGTGCCCGAAAGCTCCATCGCGCGCGAAAGCAATGTCGCGCTGCCAACGCTCGCCGGGGTGGAAATTGGCGTGGCCTCTACCAAAGCCTTCACCTGCCAGCTGGCCGTCCTGGCCCTGTTGTCACTTCATGCAGGTCAGCAGCGTGGCCGGATCGACGCGCCCTCCCTCGCAAGTCACCTGGCCGAGCTGCGCGCCATGCCCGGACTTCTCAATCAGGCGCTCGGGATAGAGGCAGAGATCGAGGCGATCGCGCCCGAGCTGGCCGAGGCGCGGGACATCCTGTTTCTTGGCCGTGGCCCGATGTTCCCGCTGGCCCTCGAAGGTGCCCTTAAGTTAAAGGAAATCAGCTATATACACGCCGAAGGATATGCATCGGGCGAGCTGAAGCATGGACCGATCGCGCTGATCGACCAATCGGTGCCGGTGATCGTCTTCGCGCCGACCGATGCGCTGTTCGACAAGACCGTCTCAAACATGCAGGAGGTTATGGCACGTCAGGGCAAAGTGCTGCTGGTTTCGGATCAGAAAGGACTCGAGACCGCCGCCGAAGGCGCCTGGGCCACCGTGGCAATGCCTGCGATTGATCCGACCTTCGCGCCGATCCTCTACGCCATCCCGGCACAACTGCTGGCTTACCATACCGCAGTCGCGAAGGGCACGGATGTGGACCAGCCCCGCAACCTCGCAAAATCCGTGACCGTGGAGTGACCTATGGCCAAGCAGTTCGACCAGATCGAAGACGCGCATAAGACCTTTATCGAAGAGCAGCACATGTTCTTTGTGGCCACAGCTGGCCAGGACGGCACGGTCAATCTCTCCCCCAAAGGTATGGACAGCCTGCGTGTCCTCGGGCCGAACCGCATTGTATGGCTCAACATGACCGGGTCGGGCAACGAAACGGCAGGCCATCTTTTGCAAAACCCGCGCATGACGCTGATGTGGTGCAGCTTTACAAAGCGCCCGATGATCCTGCGGGCCTATGGCACTGCGCGGGCGGTGCACCGGGATGCCTCTGACTGGGATACGCTCTCGGCCCTGTTTCCCGGGGGACCGGAAAAGCGCCAGGTCTATGATCTGAGCGTCGAGATGATGCAGACCTCCTGCGGCTATGCCGTGCCGTTTATGGACTACGCCGGCCCGCGCGAAACACTGGCGCATTGGGCAAAGGACAAAGGAGCAGATCGGATCCGCGACTACTGGCGGGAAAAAAACCAGACGACCATAGATGGCGCGCCCACGCATATCGTGGCGCGCAACATCGACGGCGCGGGATGACACCACAGGATGCACTCGCGCAGATTGAAGCGCGCGCAAACCCTCAGAAAGCTGTGGAAATGGCAGGCTATCACAAGGTGGACCGCCCCTATCTGGGTGTGGCCAACCCTGAACTTGACCGTCTTGCCAAAGGCTGGCGTACGGGTCTGAGCGTCGCACAGCGGGCCGCGCTGGCGGAGGCGCTATGGCAGACGAATATCCACGAAGCCCGGATCGCGGCCGCGAAATCCCTGACACAGGCGCGGCTGAAGCCGGATGACACACCGGCCTGGGACGTGATTTCGGGGTGGGTCCCAAGCTTCGACGCCTGGGCGATCGCGGATCACGCCTGCATGGCCGGGCAGCGCCGCCTGCTGGCCAACCCCGCGCGGCTGGACGACGTAGAGAAGTGGACGCGCTGCGATCATATGTGGACCCGCCGGGCCGCATTGGTCATCACCCTGCCCTGGACCAAGCAGAACCACCCCAAACCCGCCGATGAAGCGATCCGGGACCGCGTGCTGGGCTGGGCCGCATCCTACGTGGACGCCCCGGACTGGTTCATTCAGAAAGCAGTGGCCTGGTGGGTGCGCGAGCTCTCAAAACACGACCGCGACCGCGCGACAGCCTTTCTGGCAGGGCCTGGTTCGAGGCTGAAGCCCTTTGCCCGGCGTGAAGCGGCGCGGCATCTCTAAGCTGATTCCGTTTTGCATATTTATCTTGCGGCACTACAGCGAAACGCTACTCGCACTCAACTCTGCAATTTTTTCAAGGCCCTAGAGCCTACCACCAAGGTCTTGCCGCCCTGCTCTTGAAGCCCTGGAGCCACATGGATACTCTCGCGTCGCAGGGGAGAACGACACGATATGACAGACCAGACCGCACCTCTGATCGATCCGTTTCAGCGCGCTATCGACTACCTGCGCGTTTCAGTGACAGACCGCTGCGATTTCCGGTGTGTCTACTGCATGTCAGAGAACATGACCTTCCTGCCCAAAAAAGAGCTGCTCACTCTCGAAGAACTTGATCGCATGTGCTCCACATTCGTGCGCCTCGGGGTCCGGAAGCTGCGTATCACGGGCGGCGAACCCCTGGTGCGACGCGATATCCTGACCTTCTTTCAGCGGATGAGCCGTCACCTGGAAAGCGGTGATCTGCGCGAGCTGACGCTCACCACCAACGGCTCCCAGCTCGAGAAGTTCGCCCAACCGCTTTATGATGCCGGCGTACGGCGGATCAACGTGTCGCTCGATACGCTCGACGAGGCGAAATTCGCGGAAATTACGCGCTGGGGCCGCCTGCCCCAGGTGATGCGCGGGATCGATGCAGCCCAGAAGGCAGGGCTGCGCATCAAACTGAATGCGGTGGCGCTCAAGGGTTTCAACGAAGACGAACTTTTCGAGATGGTCAGCTGGTGTGCCACGCGCGACATGGATCTGACATTTATCGAGGTCATGCCGATGGGTGATATCGGCAACGAGAACCGGCTCGACCAGTATTGGAAACTCTCAGACCTCAGAGGGCGTCTGGCCGAGCAGTACACGCTGATCGATCTGGCGGAACGCACAGGTGGCCCTGCGCGCTATGTCCGACTGGAGGAAACCGGCCAGAAGATCGGGTTCATCACACCGTTGACGCATAACTTCTGCGAAAGCTGCAACCGCGTGCGCCTGACCTGCACCGGGGAGCTTTACATGTGCCTCGGCCAAGAAGACATGGCCGACCTGCGGGCTCCGTTACGAGAATTTCCCGATGATGACCGCGCGCTCGAATATGCCATACGGGCCGCCATTGCGCTTAAGCCGAAAGGGCACGACTTCGACTATTCGCGCCAGACGGTCGAGGGTCAGGTCTCACGCCACATGAGCCATACCGGCGGCTGAGCCCGCCTTGGGGCGCTCCCAGGGGGCGCTGCCCCCGCCGCGCTGACGCGCGCCTCCCCCGGAGTATTGGTGCAAAGAAGAAAGGCGTGTCTTCTTCTTTGTGAAAATACTCTCGCCGAAGGCAAAGCCCGGCAGGGCTTTTCAGTCCCGGCCGTAGCGATCCACGAAATTCCGCAAAATTCTGGCCGCACCCGAGGTGTCCACGTCGGCATTGCGGGCAATCAGCGCCTCGGCCTCGTCGGGAGGGAAATACCCCTTGTCCTTGTAGGCGCGCACCCGCACGGCGAGGCCGTCCGGGTCAGCTTCGGGATGGAACTGCGTGGCATAGATGTTCTGTCCCACGCGGATCATCTGAAACGGACATTCGTTTCCCTCCATCAGATGAACAGCGTCTTCGGGCAAGGTCTGGAGCGCCTCCTTGTGGCCCACAAAAGCGGTAATCGTCTCGGGCAGGCCGGCGAGGATCGGATCAGCGCGTCCCTCCTCTGTAACGGCGCAGGGCACCGCACCCACTGCCTCCGAGAACTTTCGTTTCGAGACTTCAACACCCAGATGATGGCCAAGCACACTTATTCCGTAGCAGCATCCCATGAAGGGTACGTCCCGCGCGGTAACCTCCGGCATCAGGGACAGGATCGCGGCTTCGATTTTTGCTTCGGTCGGCGTTTTCTCCTCCGGCGCATCGGAAATGCATCCCGGCCCGCCGCCGACGATCACGCCGGAATAGGACGACAGATCCAGATCAGCCGGCAAGTCTTCATGATCAAGACAGATGCGATGGGTCTGATCCGCGTGCAGCCCGGATTTCGCAAGAATGGCCGCATATTCGTCGTCAGAAACGACCGCCTCAGGGCGCAGCTGAAGGATCAGAAACGGCTTCATATCGGTGGCTTAGCGCGCGCGCTTCAGGCTGGCAAGCAGTGGGATGTCTCAGGCAGAAAGCGGCAGGCGGCTTTCGACCATCTCAGCATACCACGAGCATCCCGCCGGGATCACCTCGTCATTAAAGTTGTACCTGGGATGATGCACCGGCGCGGTCTCGCCGTTTCCCACAAGAATATACGCCCCCGGGCGGGCCTCCAGCAGGTAGGCGAAGTCCTCGCCCCCCATGACCAGCGGCGCCGGAGCACACTCCCCTGCGACACGACGTGCGGCCTCTGCGGCATAGTCTGTCTCGGCCTCGGAATTCACCATCACCGGATACCCATAAAGCATCTCCAGCTCTGCCTCGGCGCCAAGCCCCCCCGCGACCCCGGTTGCAATGGCGCGCAGCCTTTCCTCGGCGAGCTTGCGCATGTCGGCATCGAGCGTCCGGATCGTGCCGCGTAGGGTCACAGCCTGCGGAATCACGTTGAACGCAGTCGACGACGTCACAAAAGACGTGACAGATACCACAAGCTGCTTGATGGGGTCTGCATTGCGGCTCACGATGGTCTGCAGCGCCAGCACAATCTGGCTGGCGGCAACGGTCGGGTCGATGACCTCCTGCGGTTTGGCCGCGTGGCCGCCGCGCCCGCGAATAACCAGCTCGAATTGATCTGTCCCGGCAAAAAACGGCCCGGACCGGATGGCAAACTTGCCCAGCGGCTGTCCGGGCCAGTTGTGCATGCCGTAAACCTCGTCAATCCCGAACCGCTCGATCAGGCCGTCTTCGACCATCTCGCGCCCGCCGCCACCGCCTTCCTCAGCGGGTTGAAAGATCACCACGCATGTTCCGTCGAAATTCCGGGTTTCGGCCAGGTATTTGGTGGCCCCCAACAGCATTGCCGTGTGCCCGTCATGGCCACAGGCATGCATCGCACCTGGCGTTTTGGACGCGTACTCGAGCCCGGTTTCCTCGTGAATCGGCAGCGCGTCCATATCCGCGCGAAGGCCCAGGGTGCGGCCCGACGCGCTTTCCCGGCCCCGGATCACACCAACCACCCCTGTGCGTCCGATACCCGTCACCACTTCGTCGCATCCGAACTCCTGCAGCTTTGCGGCGACAAGGCCGGACGTCCTGTGCGTATCAAAAAGGATCTCGGGATGGGCGTGGATGTCCCGACGCCATGCGGTGATCTCGGGAAGAAGCTCGGCGAAGCGATTCTTGATCGGCATGATGTCCTCTGGCTGCTGGGGTGTATGATCTACCTGCGTCCGAGGATCGGTAAGGTCAAGGCCAAGCTGCCAAAGCGCGCAACATCACAGACGCCTTTGTCGGAGCTGAAGCCAAACCCAAGGGCATTTTGGCCCAAAAGGTTTCGTCTGGCGCGATCTGGCGCAGTCTTACGCACCACGCGCCGGCAAGCTGTCTGAGAGTACCGCGCACCCGGCGCCCCGTTTGGGCCGGTAACAAACCCTGTCCCCCATGCCGATCACCCTGCCCGTCCATTGATCTTTTTCGGTGTTTCGGCATATCAGAGCTAATGCCTGCAGTGGCGGCAGAGCGCCCGGAGCGTCTTTGATGTTTGAAGATCTTGGTTTTGAGTATCTCGATCCTCGTCAGGCCTCCGCTCTGTTTGGCCTTATCGTCGGGGTAATGTTCGGCACGCTGGCACAACGCACCCGCTTTTGCCTGCGCCGCGCCCTTGCCGGAGCACCGGAGGACCGCAAAAGCGCATCTGGGGTCTGGCTCATGGCGCTGGCAGCAGCATTGGTCGGCACGCAGGGTGTGATTGCCACGGGCCTCGTCGACTTCACAGAACACCGTTTCTTTGTCGCAGAACTGCCTGTCCTGGCTATCCTGGCCGGTGGCGTGATGTTCGGCGCCGGCATGGTTTTGACGCGCGGCTGCGTTTCCCGGCTGACAGTGCTCGGCGGCTCGGGCAACCTGCGTGCGCTCACAGTCCTGCTGGTCTTCGCCGTCGTGGCGCATGCAACGCTCAAGGGCATCCTAGTGCCCCTGCGGGCGTCTCTCAGCAGCGTGACAATCGATCTGGGCACGCTCACCGGCTTTGCTGCCCTGCCCGGGGGCAGTTTGCTCTGGACCGGAGTAATCGCGGCTGGCGCGGGTGCGGTGGCCCTTCGCTCAGGCAACCGTCTCACCACGCTTGGCCTGGCCGTGCTGCTCGGGCTGCTTGTACCGCTGTGTTGGGCTGGCACGGGATATGTGCTTTATGATGATTTTGATCCGATCCCGATGGAAAGCCTGTCTTTTACCGCGCCGATGGCCGACAGCCTTTTCTACCTGATCGCGGCGACCTCTATCCGTCCGGCGTTCGGTGCTGGGCTTGTGGGCGGCACGTTGCTGGGCGCACTGATCGCCGCACTCGCCACGCGCGAATTCGCATTTCAGAGTTTCGTCTCAGCACCACAAACGGGCCGCTACATGGCCGGCGCGGCTTTGATGGGTGTCGGTGGTGTGCTGGCCGGTGGCTGCTCTGTCGGCGCTGGTCTGGCTGGCGTCCCAACGCTCAGCTTCGCCGCGACACTTGCATTGGTCGGCATCGCTGTGGGTGGCTGGGTCACCGGGCGGCTGCTGCCCGAAGGAGTTACTCCATCGAGCGCCGGATCCGCTGAACAAGCAACCAAACAGCAAGAACGACCAGCGGAGTGACCACAGCTGTAAGCGTGATTTTGGACACCTCCGCCGTGTCCGCAAGCGGACCAAGCATGAAAAGCGCAAGGTTTACCGCATAATAGCTGATCGCAACGACCGACAACCCTTCGACCGTCCTTTGCAAACGCAATTGCAGATCAGCGCGTTTGTCCATACTCTCCAGAAGTTTCTGGTTCTGGATCTGGCGCTCGACATCGACCCTTGTCCGCAACAACTCCGCAGCCCGCGTGGCCCGCTCTGCCATCTGCGCCATACGCCGCTCGGTTGCCTTAACCGTGCGCATCGCGGGATCGAAGCGACGCATCATGAATTCTGCAAAGATCTGGCGCCCTGCAAACCTTTCCTCTCGCAGAACCTCGATCCGCTGGTTGACCAGCGCTTCGTAGGCGCCGGTCGCGCCAAACCGGAATGAGGACTCAGCCACAAGTTTTTCCAAATCTGCCGACACTTCCAGAAGCGCCGAGAGCGTGTCTTCAGCCTGCGCAGTGTCGCCTTTCATCGCCCCGACAGTGGCGGTCAGCTTGGTGTCGAGCTCGCTGAGCTGCGCCCCGATCTCGCGCACCCTGGCAAAGCCGAGCATCGATATGGTCTTGTAGGTTTCGATCTCGACAACGCGCTGGAGCACGCGACCGATGCGGCGCTGCTCGACGCCGTCCGCCATGAAAATCGCAAACCGCATATGTCCCGCGCTGTCGATCCTGAAATCGCCCGCCATGACCGCACTGGCATCCAGAACCTGGCTGACTGCCAAGCTCTCTGGCACAAACCACTCCTCGATCTTGGCAAGGGTGTCCTCTGTACTGACTTGAGGCTCAACACGCAGCAGCGCCGAGGTCATCCGTGTGCCCGGAGCTTCCGCCAGCCAGTCTGCAGGAAACACATCGAACGCGCTGGGATCAAACGGCGTGGCTGCAATGCCTTCGATGAAAATCGTGTAGGTGACAAACTCGGTATGGCTTTCCCATTTCAGCTTATGACGCCCGATCTCGCCAAAATAGTGGGTGGCGCCGGGTTGCGGGTGCGGCGCACCAAATCTGTCCAGCAGCGCCACAAGATGAGCGCTGTCCGCCTCACGGTCCCGCGACACCGCATTGTTAGGCTGCTTAATGGCAAGAAAGACCCCGTGGCACGGCACTTTGAGCGCCGGAAACGGCCGTGCATGCAATTCGTTGGCCAGCCTGTAGCGCAGTGGATGATCTTCGATAGCAGCCATCTGGGACGTCCTTTGGTATCTGCGGTTAAATATGAAAGTTACATCGCTTGTAAACAGAAAATTCTCGCTAAAACCGGGGCTTAGCGGTCGACCACGGTATGCGAAGATGAAGATCTGAACCCCGAGACCCCGAACTGCAGGGGATGCGCCCTTCGCGGACCATGCCCAAATCTTCTCGTAAGGTTCGAGAAAGACAGCAACATAAGCGATGACCGCGCTATGTTGAGCGACGGAGGTATCGCAATGAGCTTTGTGCAAACGCTCGCCCTTCTGGGCGCAGGATATGCAACCGCGCGCGGCGTCGACTGGCTCGCGTCCGGCGGGGCCGAGGGGCTTGTGTCAGGCGCCGCCGAAACGCTGGAAGGCATGGGGGCGGGTGCTGTGGACGAGGATTTGCTGGGTCTTGCCGGCGTGCTCGGAGTGGCGGGACTGGCCGGCGGATTGCTCGCTGCAACCACGCCGGTCGGAGACTTATTGTCAGGACGGGTCGATCCGCCCGCCTCGGCAGAAGCAGAAGCCGCAGCCAAACTGCAAATCCGAGCAATGATAGAGGCCGCGAAGTCAGACGGCCATCTCAGCATGATCGAAAAGCAGAACATCCTGGCCACATTGCGCGGCGCCAGCCCGGGCGAGCTGGCCTGGGTCAACGCGCAGATGAACGCACCGACCAACCCCGAACTTCTTGCCAAGGACACGCCCGAAGAGCAGCGCAACCCGGTTTTCGCGACCGCGGCTATGACCATCAAGAAGGGCCATCCGGTTGAAGAGCGGTTCCTGACCAAACTGGGCGACCTGCTCGGGCTGTCGTCTGACCAGCAAGCCGCGCTTCGCGCTTAGGTACAGTGACCCTGGAAACGCGATTCAGCAGTTGACTTTTTGGAACGATCCAAAGATATAGTCGGGGCCATAATTGGAACGATCCAAAAAATGAGTCGCAGACGACCGGACGGAGGGGACATGACCAAGCTGAACTGGGGTCTGATCGGGGCATCCAATATCGCGGCCACCTGCATGATCCCGGCGATGCGTGCAACCGGCGGACAGATCGCCTCGGTCCTGAGCTCTTCCGCCGAGCGCGGTGCCGCCTATGCCGGCAAGCACGACATTCCGCACAGCACCGACGACCTTTCCGCGCTGCTCGACCGCGAAGACATCAATGCGGTCTATATCTCGACCACGAACGAAAAACACAAAGAACAGGCGCTGGCTGCAATCGATGCCGGAAAGCACGTGCTCTGTGAAAAACCACTCGCTATGACGGTCGCGGATGCCGTGGATATGGTGCGCGCGGCCGACGCAGCGGGCCTGATTTTCGCAACCAACCATCATCTGCGCAACGCCGGCACGCATCTCGCTATCCGCGATGCCGTCAAATCCGGCAAAATCGGTGACGTGCTGGCGGTACGTGTTTTTCATGCGGTCTTTCTTCCCCCACATTTGCAGGGCTGGCGGATTGATAATCCGGCAGCGGGCGGTGGTGTGATCCCGGATATCGTTGTCCATGATGCGGACACCGTGCGCTTTCATCTGGACGAAGACCCTGAAAGCGTTGTTGCGCAGGAAAGCGTCGCGGGCATGGGACAAGGTGTTGAGGACAGCGTGATGTCTGCCTGGCACATGCCATCCGGCGCGCTGGTGCAGACCCATGAAGGTTTTACCATTCGCTTTGCTGGATCGGGGTTCGAGATGCATGGCACCGAAGGCTCCCTCTTTGCGCGCAACGTGATGACGCAGCAGCCGATTGGCGAGGTTCGCCTGCGGACCGAGCGCGGCGAGGAAGAAATCAGCTATTCCGATCACAACCTCTATGAGCGCTCGCTTGGGATGTTCACCAAGGCCGTGGCCGGTGACGGCGCCCCGTCGGCGACCGGTGTGGACGGGGTGAAATCACTGGCCGTGGCCGCCGCCGTGAAAGAGGCCGCCACATCCGGACAGCGCGTAACTGTCGACTACGGAGGGATCTGAGATGCCCGCAAAACACACCAGCTTTGAGGTTGCCGCTTCAACGATCCCTGATGGCGCAGTGGTCACGGTGTCCTCGTCCTCGGGGCTCGGCTGTCCGGACCGGATGCTCAAAGCCATTGGCGAGCGCTTCGATACAGAGGGGCATCCGCAGAACCTGACCATGATCCACCCTATCGCAGCCGGCGATATGTATGGAATCAAAGGCATAGACCACATCGCCAAGGACGGGCTGATTTCAACGGTTATCGCCGGGTCCTATCCTTCGGGCCCCTCCTCCAAGCCGATGCCCGACATCTGGCGCATGGTCGTGGAAGACCGTGTCGCTGCCTATAACGTGCCCTCGGGCATCCTGTTTGACATGCACCGCGATGTCGCCGCACGAAAGCCCGGAGTGATGACCCAGGTGGGCCTTGAAACCTTCGTCGACCCGATCCGTGAGGGCTGCGCAATGAACGCGGTCGCGGCTGCCAAACCCATTGTTCACCGCCACGAGATGCAGGGGGAAACCTGGCTGCACTTCCCCAATATCGTTCCGAATGTTGCAATTCTCCGCGCGACCACGGCAGACGAACGCGGGAACCTGACGTTCGAGCATGAGGGCGCGACGCTGGGCGCACTCGATCAGGCCATCGCCGTGCGCAACCACGGTGGCACAGTGATCGCGCAGGTCAAACGCGTAACCGCCGCAGGGAGCTTGCGGCCCCATGACGTGCATGTCCCCGGCCATCTGGTGGATTTCGTGGTGGTCGACCCCGACCAGATGCAGACGACCGAAACCGCCTATGACCCTGCGATTTCCGGCGAGATTATGCGACCATGGAGCAGCTTCTCCAACGCCGAGCCGGGGATCGAAAAGATCATAGCGCGCCGCGCCGCGATGGAACTGCGCGCGGGCCAGTCCGCCAATCTGGGATTCGGGATCTCGGCAAACGTGCCGCGTATCCTGCTGGAGGAAGGCCATGCCCAATCGATCACATGGGCCATCGAACAAGGCGCTGTGGGCGGCATGCCTCTGACCGGTTTCGCTTTTGGCTGCGCATCGAATGCGGATGCCATCCTGCCCTCGCCCGCGCAGTTCACCTATTTTCAGGGAGGCGGGTTCGACACGTCGTTCCTGTCGTTTCTCGAGGTCGACAGACAAGGCAATGTCAATGTCTCCAAGCTCGGGAAAAAGCCATATCTGACAGCCGGGTGTGGCGGGTTCGTCGACATCACGGCGCATGCCAAGAAAATCGTTTTCTCAGGCTATTTTGAGGCCGGTGCACAGCTTGAGCAGACCTCCGAGGGTCTGACAGTCAAAAGTCCGGGCAAGTTCTGCAAGATGGTCGAAGAGGTCGAGCATGTCACCTATGCGGGCGGGCGCGGACGGCATCTTGGGCAGGACGTGATCTATGTAACCGAGCGCTGCGTGATGCGCTGCGAGGATGATGGGCTTGTCGCCATTGAAATCATGCCAGGCATCAACGCCCAGCGCGATATCGTCGAGGCATCCGAAGGGCGCGTGCGGATTGCCGGAAACGCCGGCGAGATGCCGCGCGCGCTTCTGGCCGAAGGCGCCATGGGGCTGCAATTGTGAGCGAGGTCACCCTTCACATCGATGGGCCCATTGCGACCCTGACGCTTAAGAATGAGGCGAAGTACAACGCGCTCACCACGTCTATGCTGCGCGATCTGACCGCCCATTGCGGCACGCTGGAGGCGTCAGCCGTGCGTGCGGTCGTGCTGAGCGGCGCGGGACCGAAGGCGTTTTGCACCGGCGCGGACATCATCGAGTGGGCACAGCTGTCGCCGCGCGAATTTGCGCGTCACTGGGTGCGACTGGGACACCGGGTGTTTGACCGCATTGCGCGGTTGCCGATGCCGGTGATTGGCGCGCTCAACGGCCATGCCATGGGCGGAGGACTGGAGCTGGCTGCCTGCTGTGACCTGCGCGTGATGACCCCGCGCGCAACGCTGGCCCTGCCGGAAACCGGCGTCGGCATCGTGCCCGGATGGTCCGGCACGCAGCGGCTGGCGCGGCAGATCCCGGCGGCTGTTCTGAAGGAAATGGCATTGCTCGGGCGGCGGATCGGTTCGGACCGTGCGCTGGCGATGGGCATCGTAAACGCAGTGGCCGAAGACACGCAGGCAGAGGCACAGACCATGGCGGCCGAAATCGCTGCTCGCGCACCGGAGGCAACTGAGGTCGGCAAGACGCTCATCGCCGCAGCATATGACGAAGATAAGGACGCCGCGCTGGAAGCGCTGGGCGGATGGATACAGGCGGGCTCGCCCGAAAAAGCCGAGGGCGTTGCCGCCTTCGCCGAGAAGCGCAGCCCCGATTTCGGAGACAGACAATGACCACCCATGACCTGCGTCTTATTGCGCGCGATACCCCTGCCCCGACCGATCCGGTTTTCGAGGCGCGCCACCTGATTGATGGCGTCTGGCACATGAGCACCGGCACCTTCACCCGCGAAAGCCCGGCGCATGGCACGCTCGTGACGCGTGCCGCCCTTGGCACCAAGGCCGATGCTGAAGCAGCGATCAAGGCGGCGCGCGCGGCTTTTGATGATGGGCGTTGGTCGGAGCTTTCCGGCAAAGAGCGTGCGGCTGTTTTGTCGAAAACCGCCGATCTGATCGAGCGGGACATCGACCGCATTGCCCGGCTTGAAACCCTGGAATCCGGAAAGCCGATTTCGCAAGCCAAGGGAGAAATCGAGAGCGCGGCGGACCTCTGGCGCTATGCGGCGGCGTTGGCAAGGACCTCTGTCGGCGAGACCCAGAACGCTCTGGGGCGCGACATGCTTGGCATGACACTCAAAGAGCCGATCGGGGTGGTATCTCTCATCACGCCTTGGAACTTTCCCTTTCTGATCATCAGCCAGAAACTGCCCTATGCGCTGGCAGCTGGCTGCACCTGCGTGGTGAAACCGTCGGAGCTGACCTCGGCCACCACTGTGGTTCTGGGCGAGCTTCTCGTGGAAGCAGGGTTGCCGGCGGGTGTGCTGAACATCGTGCTGGGCTACGGCATGCCGGTGGGTGAGATTCTGACCTCTGACCCGCGGGTGGATATGGTGTCCTTTACCGGCTCCACCGGCGTCGGCAGCGCGATTGTGGCGGCGACGGCGCCGACGCTCAAGAAGGTGGCGCTCGAGCTTGGCGGCAAGAACCCGCAGGTCGTGTTCCCGGACGCGGATCTGGATGCCGCTGCCGACGCGATCATTTTCGGCATTTATTTCAACGCGGGTGAGTGCTGTAATTCCGGCTCGCGGATCATTGTGCACAAGGATGTGGTTGCGCCCCTGACCGAAAAGCTCACCGCGCTGTCGCGCAAGGTGGCCTTTGGCGATCCGCTGCACCCGGACACGCAGGTTGGGGCAATTATCTCAGACGCACATCTGCAAAAGATCGATGGCTATGTGAAAGGCGCCGTGGAGGACGGCGCCGCTTTGGCGCTCGGCGGCGACACCCTCCCCGTCGCCGGGCTGCCGGGCAAATTTTATGCGCCGACGCTGGTCAGCGGAGTGACGCCGGACATGGCGATCGCCAGCGAAGAGGTCTTCGGGCCCGTCCTGGCGATTCTGAGTTTTGACACTTTCGACGAAGCGCTCGGGCTGGTGAACGGAACCGAATACGGGTTGAGCGCCGGGGTCTGGTCGCAGGACATGGAGACATGTCTGAAGTTCGCGCGTCACGCGCAGGCCGGAACAGTCTGGACCAACACCTGGATGGACGGGTTTGCGGAACTGCCCTTTGGTGGTGTGAAACAGTCGGGCCTTGGCCGCGAGCTGGGTCGGCAGGCGATTGAGGACTATCAGGAAGTGAAAACCGTGACCATGCGCGTCGGCACCGCCTCGCGCGCGCCCTGGGTGGCCGGATGATCGTATCAGCCCGACAGCGCGAACCCTTTCAGAGGCTTATGCAGGACCTGCAGGCCCTGTGCCTCCGCGCCGTCGATTCGCTTGAGCAACAACGCCCCCGCCTCGAACCCGGTCTCGCGCAGATCTTCGAAAACGGTCTCGATCCGCGGCCGGAACTGACTGAAGATCGGCGACGCGCGCTTGGCAATGACATCCGCCCCGACACCGATCTCGACACCCGAATCGGTCAACGCCGCCAGCGTGGCCAGCGCCGCAACCTCGCCGACGCAAATAAACCCGTCAGGGCGCGCGGACTGGTCCAGTATCTTGGCCATTGCGCTGGCAATTTCGTCCGGAGAGCTGTCCAGATCGACAGTCCCCGGGAAGGTGTAGTCGAGCCCCGCCTCGCGCACAGCGGACATAAAGCCGTAGCGCAGGTGCTGTGCGAACGTGAATTGCTCATCGGGCAGGATCATGCAGATATGCTTGCGCCCCTTACTGGCGAGACGCTCCACCGCCATTCGGGCGAACGCAGCATTGTCGTAGTCGACGAAGGGGTGCGGCGTGGTGAAATCGGTGCGCCCATGGCTGACAAACGGAAAGTCGTGTTCAAGCAGGAAACGCACCCGGGGATCGAAGCACTCGGTCCGCGTAAAAACGACACCATCTGCAAGCCGGTTCTGCAGGATGTTCCGCACCACCGCCATGCGATCATCGTCAACGGTGTCGGGCGTTATGTTCACAGCATAGCCGGTGCCCCGAAGGGCTTCGGTCATGCCGGACAGAAACTCATTGGTGAAGCCCAGATATTCATGCGCCGTGTTCAGAAGCAGCGTGATGACCTTGGTGCGCCCGGTTCGCAGGCGTTGCGCTGCCCGGTCCGGCACATAACCCACGCGCGCTGCGGCCTCGGCAACCAGCGCACGCGTGCCCTCGGCGATACGCTCATCGCCCGCGAGGGCACGCGAAACCGTCGTTACGGCAAAACCCGTCTCTTCGGCCACGGTGCGCAGCGTCGGCTTGGAGCGCGCCCGCGGCGCGGAAGTGTCGGTCTCGGACGGCAAAGCAGGCCCCCTGATCTGAGCTTACGGCCACCATATGCGCATAATTTAAATCGTTGCAACAAAATTCATCGCTGCATGCGCATAATGCTGCATGCGCAAAATATTCCCTTAAAAAGAAGGTGTTTTCACGTTTGCTGTTTGCGCTAAAATAACTATTGACAGCGGGCCACTTTATAACGTTCTAATTCTGACATCCTTGGCACAAGATGCCTAGTCCAACGGGAGGAAGACCGGAAAATGATGATGAAATCTCTGAAAATGACCGTCGCAGCACTTGCTCTGTCGGCGGGCGCCGCACAGGCCGCGGACGTAGAAGTCCTGCACTGGTGGACGTCTGGTGGCGAAGCTGCCGCGCTGAACGTCCTCAAGCAGGACCTCGAAACCCAAGGCATTGGCTGGCAGGACATGCCGGTTGCCGGCGGTGGTGGCACCGAGGCGATGACCGTGCTGCGGGCCCGCGTGACCGCAGGCGACGCCCCGACGGCTGTCCAGGCGCTTGGCTTCGATATCCTCGACTGGGGCAACCAGGGCGCACTGGCGAACCTCAACGAGCTGGCCGCGAAAGAAGGCTGGGACGATGTTGTTCCAGAAGCACTGCAGGCATTTGCAAAGGTCGACGGCAAGTGGATCTCGGCGCCTGTAAACGTGCACTCCACGAACTGGGTCTGGGCCAACAAGTCGGTTCTCGACGCCAACGGAATTGCCGTTCCCACCACCTGGGAAGAGTTCACCGCTGCGGTTGAAACGCTCAAAGCAGCCGGTGTAACCCCGATTGCCCATGGGGGTCAGGCCTGGCAGGACGCCACTGTGTTCGACGCGGTAGTCATGTCCACGGGCGGCTCTGACTTCTACAAGTCCGCGTTCGTTGATCTGGACGAGGATGCGCTTGGATCGGCGACCATGCAGGAAGCATTTGACCGCATGGCCTTTATCCGTGCCAACGTCGACGAGAACTTCTCGGGCCGCGACTGGAACCTCGCAACCGCAATGGTCATCAACGGCGAAGCCGGTTTTCAGATGATGGGCGACTGGGCCAAGGGTGAATTCCTGAACGCGGGCAAAACCCCGGGTGAGGACTTCCTGTGCTTCCGTTTCCCGGGCACTGGCGACACCGTCACTTTCAACGCGGACCAGTTCATGATGTTTGACCAGGGCGGCACCGTGTCGGACGAGCAGGCAGCGCTTGCATCCGCAATCCTGTCCCCGGGCTTCCAGATTGCCTTTAACAAGGTGAAAGGCTCGGTACCGGCGCGGACTGACGTCGATGGCTCCGATCTGGACGCCTGCGGCCAGCAAGGCATGAAGGATCTTGCCGCAGCAGCTTCTTCCGGCAAGCTTTTCGGCTCGATGGCTCATGGGCACGCAGCACCTGCGGCCGTAAAAAATGCCGTCTATGACGTTGTGACTGCGCACTTTAACGGCGAGTACGACAGCGAGACTGCTGTTCAGGAGCTCGTCGACGCGGTGTCCATCGCAAAGTAAGCGCAGCCGCGCTTTCGGTCAGGCCGCTGCGCGCGGCCTGACCCTCTGAACGACCAGACAGAGGGAGGGGGCCATGGCTATGGCAGACATCCCGCGCGGGCAAAGCTCAGCCGGCGCGCCGGAGAAAGATTTCCGAACCAAGTTGCAGGAGTGGCTTCCGAAGCTGGTCCTTTCACCATCCCTCGCGTTGGTAGGCATATTCGTTTACGGCTTTATTATCTTTACAGTTTACCTGTCCTTCACAGACAGCCGCATCCTGCCCTTCGTCGGGGCAGACGGCCAGCCGACCTATGACCTGATCGGGTTTGCCAACTACGAGAAGCTGTTCCGCCTTTCGCATTGGGAAATCGCCCTGACAAATATGGCGGTCTTCGCCGGGCTTTATATCGTTGTGTGCACGGCGATCGGCCTTATGCTGGCGATCTTTCTGGACCAGAAAATTCGCGGCGAAGGGCTTTTGCGCCCGCTCTACCTGTATCCGATGGCGCTGAGTTTCATCGTGACGGGCACCGCATGGAAGTGGTTTCTCGACCCAGGGATCGGCCTTGAAAACATTATGATCTCGTGGGGATGGGAAAGCTTCACCTTCGACTGGATCAAAAACCGCGACTTCGCGATCTACACCATTGTCATTGCGGCGGTCTGGCAGACGTCTGGCTTCGTGATGGCGATGTTTCTGGCCGGCCTGCGCGGGATCGATAACGAGATTCTGAAAGCAGCTCAAATGGACGGGGCGTCGAACTGGAACCTCTACCGGAGGATAATCATCCCGCAACTGCGCCCCGCGTTTTTGTCGGCCTTTGTGATCCTGTCGCACCTTGCGATCAAAACCTTTGACCTTGTGATTGCAATGACCGGCGGCGGTCCGGGCCGCGCCACGGAACTGCCGGCGACTTTCATGTATTCCTACACCTTCAGCCGGAACCAGATGGGCATCGGCGCCTCGTCTGCGGTGATCATGCTGATGACCATCGCGGCGATTATGGTGCCCTATCTCTACGCCGAATTGCGGGAGAAGAAGTGATGGCCGTCGCAAGCTCAGATACCGCCATTCGCACGGGCCGCATCACGCGCACCTTTCTTTATCTGGTGCTGATCCTGTTCGCGCTGTTCTACATGCTGCCGCTTTACGTCATGCTGGTGAATTCGGTCAAACCGCTGTCCGAGATCACTGGCGGGGGCATGATGTCCCTGCCCCAGGTCTGGACACTGGAGCCCTGGAGCAAAGCCTGGAACTCCGCCCAGATCGGGGTCGAGCCGACTGGCCTTGCCCCCTATTTCTGGAACTCTATCAAAATGGTTGTTCCGGCAGTGGCCATCTCTACCGTGCTCGGCGCTCTGAACGGCTATGTGCTGACCAAGTGGCGCTTCAAGTACGATACAATCCTGTTCGGACTGATGCTGTTTGCCTGCTTCATTCCGTTCCAGATTGTTCTGATCCCGATGGCCCGGATCCTGGGTGAGCTGGGGCTCGCCGGCAGCACCGCGGGTCTGGTTCTCGTGCACGTGGTCTACGGCATCGGGTTCTCAACTCTGTATTTCCGGAACTACTACGCCGCCTTTCCGACCGAGCTGGTACGGGCGGCGCAGATCGATGGTGCAGGCTTTTTCCAGATCTTCTGGCGAATCCTGCTGCCTTCGTCCGGGCCGATCACCGTGGTCTGCGTCATCTGGCAGTTCACCAACATCTGGAACGACTTCCTGTTCGGCGCCTCTTTCGCCAGCGGCGGCGGCGCTCCGATGACCGTGGCGCTGAACAACCTCGTGCAAAGCTCCACCGGTGTGAAGGAATACAACGTTCACTTTGCTGGCGCGATCCTCGCCGCGCTTCCCACTCTTCTCGTCTACATAGTCGCAGGGCGCTACTTCGTCCGCGGTCTGATGGCCGGCTCCGTGAAAGGATAGTCCGATGGGTTTTCTTGATATCGATAACGCAACCAAGTCGTACGGCGCCGTAGAGGTTCTGCACAAAGTGGACATCGCCGTCGAAGAGGGCGAGTTCCTGGTCCTGGTCGGCCCTTCGGGCTGTGGCAAATCCACCCTGCTGAACATGATCGCGGGGCTGGAGGAGATCACAAGCGGCGAAATCCGCATCAAAGACAACGTGATGAACGGGGTCCACCCGTCCAAGCGCAACATTGCGATGGTGTTCCAGTCCTACGCGCTTTACCCCAATATGAGCGTCGGGCAGAACATCACCTTCGGGCTTGAGATGCATGGCACCCCGAAGGAGGACCGCGACGCAGCGCTCAAGGACGTCTCGAAGCTTTTGCAGATCGAGCAGCTTCTGGACCGCAAGCCCGGCCAGCTTTCGGGCGGTCAGCGCCAGCGGGTCGCCATGGGGCGCGCGCTTGTGCGGAACCCGGATGTGTTCCTGTTTGACGAGCCTCTTTCGAACCTCGACGCCAAGTTGCGTGTGGACATGCGGACCGAGATCAAGAAACTGCACCAGAAGCTCGGGACAACGATTGTCTATGTGACCCACGACCAGATCGAGGCGCTCACACTGTCAACCCGGATCGCAGTGATGAACGGCGGATATGTTCAGCAGCTGGGCACCCCGAAAGAGATCTACGACAACCCCGCGAACCTGTTTGTTGCCACGTTCATGGGCTCCCCGTCCATGAACCTGATGGATGTCAAAGTGCGGGCCAACGGAAACGCGATCTTCGCGGAGACCACCAACGACGCAGGGGATGCGATTTCGCTGACTTTCGCGAATCCGTCTGAAGAGCTGAAAGCCCATGACGGCAATACGATCACGCTGGGGATACGGCCAGAGGCGATCACCGATCCCGATGGCGCAGACCGTGGGTCCAGCCATGTCGAAACTGTGGAGAACTCGGTCATGGTGACAGAGCCCGCCGGGTCCGACACCTTCGTGACCACCACTCTGGGCGGCACGGAATGCATCGCACGTCTGCGCGCAGACGCCGATGTGCAACCGGGCCAGCGCGTGCCCTTCGCCATCAACATGGAAAAGGCCGTGGCGTTTGACCCCAAAACAGAGGCTCGGATCAACTGATGCAGGCGGATGTGCTTATCATCGGATCAGGCATGGGCGGGGCCACACTGGCCGCCGCCCTCGCCCCGACGGGTGCGCGCATCGTCATCCTTGAGCGCGGCGAACGGCTGCAGGCATCGCCAAAAACCCGCGATCCTTTTTCTGTGTTTAAATTTGGAACGTTCCGATCCGGCGAGACCTGGGACACGCCCGACGGCAAAGCCTTCGATCCTGGAAATTACTACATGGTCGGAGGAAACTCGAAGTTCTATGGCGCGGTGATGTTTCGCTACCGCGAGGCGGATTTTGCAGAGATCGCCCATCTTGACGGAACGTCCCCGGCGTGGCCCGTGGCCTATGACGTCTTTGCGCCCTGGTACGACGCGGCGGAGGAGATGTACGCGGTGCGTGGCGCACGGGGCCTTGAGCCGACCGACCCTGACGGGCCTGCCTATCCGCACGCGCCGGTACCGCACGAGCCCGCGATAGCAGACGCCGCACGTCGCCTTGCCGCCCAGGGACTGACGCCCGCGTCCCTGCCACTCGCCGTTGATCTTCAGGCCTGGCTGGAGGGCGGCGAGACCGGGTGGGACGGCTATCCGGATACGGGCACCGGGAAGAAGGATGCAGAAAGCGTCGGCATTGCCCGCGCGCTTACCTATGACAACGTGACCCTGGAGACGGGATGTCAGGTGACACGCCTCGAAACCGACAGCTCAGGCCGCATTGCACAGGTCAGCTTCACTCGACACGGCGCCGCACAAACCGCCACCGCCAAGATCGTGGTTCTGTCCGCCGGGGCGGTAAATTCCGCAGCACTCCTGCTGAAATCAGCCAATGACAACTTCCCGACCGGACTTGCCAACCGGTCAGACCAGGTCGGGCGCAATTTCATGAACCACAACTGCACTGCAATGATGGCGCTGCACCCCTTTCGAAAAGTTTCAACGATCTATCAGAAAACATTGTATCTGAACGATTTTTACCTCTCCGGAGGTGAAGACGACACGCCACTGGGAAACGTCCAGCTGCTGGGGAAAATCACGCCGGAAATCCTCCGATGCGTCAGCGCGACACCGGCATTTGCCGCAGGCTGGATCGCAAACCGCTCTCTGGACTGGTACCTGATGTCCGAGGACCTGCCATTATCGGAAAGTCGCGTAACGGTGCGGGGCGATCGCATTGTACTGGACTGGCAACGCACCAATTGGTCCGCGCATAAAACACTGATCCGACGCTTTAGGTCAGTGCTTAAGGCCGCAGGGTATCCCATTGTTCTACATCAGAGTTTTGATCGGTCTACGCCATCTCATCAATGCGGCACGGTGCGCTTTGGGGCAGACCCGGACAGGGCGCCGCTGGACCTGAATTGCCGGGCGCACCAGCATGCGAACCTGTTTGTCGTTGATGCGAGTTTCCTGCCAACCTCGGCCGCCGTGAACCCGGCGCTTACCATAGCCGCCAACGCCTTGCGCGTGGCCGATTATATCGCCAGGACGGAGCTTGCAGCATGAAGCGGACAGTCCTCGTCACCGGCGGTCAGCGTGGGATCGGTCTGGCAGTCGCGCAAGCCCTGCAAGGGGCGGGATTTCAGGTTGCGATTTCATCTGAGCACCCAGACGACAGTGCCGAGGTCACTCAAGCCCTCAGCACCCTGCCCGATGCGCACCATTACTCGCACGATCTCAACGATGTGCCTGGCGTACCTGCACTTCTTGACCGGATCGAAGCGGAGCTGGGTCCGGTGACGACCCTGGTTTCGAACGCGGGAGTTCCAGCCCGGGTACGGGGCGATATGCTCGACGTCTCGACAGCAAATTTTGACTTCACCCTTGGCATCAATCTGCGCGGAGGGTTCTTCCTGGCTCAGGACGTAGCCCGACGTATGTTGGCCCGCAAAAGTGACACCTATCAGGCGCTTGTGTTTGTTACATCAGTGAGCGCCGAAATGGTGTCGCCCGAGCGCGCCGAATACTGCCTGTCAAAAGCTGCCGCGGCGATGATGGCGCAGCTTTATGCGGCGCGGCTCGCCGAGGCCGGCATCGGCGTCTATGACATTCGTCCTGGCATCATCGAGACCCCTATGACCAGCGGGGTACGAGACACATATACTGCACGCATAGAAGACGGTCTTGTCCCGGCGCGGCGTTGGGGCCAGCCACAAGACATCGCTTCCACCGTACTTCCACTCGTCACCGGGCAGATGGCCTTCGCCACCGGCGCGGTCATCCCTGTGGATGGCGGGCTTTCCATACAGAGGCTTTAAAAGATGGCCGAGACATATGACTTCATCATCGTGGGCGGCGGCAGCGCGGGGTGCGTGCTGGCCGCGCGGCTGAGCGAGGACCCGAACGCGCGCGTTCTGCTGTTGGAAGCCGGAGGCCGCGACTGGAACCCGCTGTATGCCATGCCTGCGGGTTTTGCGAAGATGACAAAGGGGATCGGCAGCTGGGGGTATCACACAGTCCCGCAGAAGCATCTGGGCGACCGCATTCTGCGGTTTACGCAAGCAAAGGTCATGGGCGGCGGATCGAGTGTAAACGCGCAAATCTACACGCGCGGTCATCCGCTTGACTACGATGAGTGGCGGCAGATGGGCTGCGAGGGCTGGAGCTACGAAGACGTGTTGCCCTACTTCAAAAAATCCGAGCACAACGACACCTATGACAACGAATTTCACGGAAAAGGCGGGCCGCTTGGGGTCTCACAACCGTCGGCGCCGCTGCCGATTTGTGAAGCCTACTTCAAAGCTGCGGGGGAGCTGGGCATTCCCCACAACAAGGACCTGACGTCGGACACGCCTGACGGTGTCGGATATTATCAGCTAACCCAACGGCTTGCGCGTCGATCCTCAACCTCTAAAGCGTTCATCGACCCGGTGCGCTATCGTCAAAATCTCACCGTCCGCGAGAAAGTTCAGGTCGCGAAGCTTGCTGTCGAGAATGGCCGCGCGTCTGGCGTGGTCTTACAAGATGGCAAGACGATCCGGGCGACAACTGAGGTGGTTCTGACATCGGGCGCGTTCGGTTCTCCGAAGCTCTTGATGCTGTCGGGGATCGGTCCTGCGGACCACCTGCGCGATGTCGGGATCGATGTGCTGGTGGATCAGGCAGAGATCGGCAGCAATCTGCAGGACCATCTGGATCTGTTCACAATCTGCGAGTGCACCGGCGATCATACCTATGACAAATACGCCAAGCCACATTGGTCTGTGCTGGCAGGCATCGAGTATATCTTCAACAAAACCGGACCTGTGGCGTCTTCGCTCTTTGAGACCGGAGGGTTCTGGTACGCGGACCCGAATGCGCGATCGCCGGACATCCAGTTCCATCTTGGGCTTGGGTCCGGCATCGAAGCGGGCGTTGAGAAAATGACCAACCCCGGCATCACTTTGAACTCTGCTTATTTGCGGCCGCGGTCACGCGGCACACTCAGACTGAGCTCATCCAATCCCGGCGCTGCTCCACTTATCGATCCGAATTACTGGGCAGATCCCCATGACCGGGACATGTCGATCAAAGGACTGAAACTCGCGCAGGAGATAATGGCGCAACCGGCGCTCAAGGCGTTTGTTATGCGCCCGGTCCTTCCCGGCCCTGAGATCAAAACCGAACAGGACTACTTCGATTTCGCTGTCGCCAATGCGAAGACTGACCACCACCCCGCGGGCACCGTGCGCATGGGGGCCGAAGACACCGCGCCGCTCGACATCCGGTTGCGCCTGCGCGGCATAGAGGGACTGCGGGTCGCCGACGCCTCCGTGATGCCCCGCCTGGTGTCCTCAAACACAAATGCTCCCACCATCATGATCGCCGAGAAATGCGCTGACATGATCAAAGAAGACAATGGGTTAAGCCAATGATTCGACACATCGTTCTGACCAAATTCTCCCCCGGCACGCCGGAGGAACGGATTGCAGAGATCTACTCCGGACTTGCCTCAGTCGCTGAACGACTGTCGGGCGCCTCGGGCTTTGTCGGAGGCAAGTCAGAAAGCCCTGAAAAAATCGAGCGGGGCTATCTGCATGGCTTCACTATCGACTTCGACGATTGGGACGCGCTGGCCCGTTATGCAGAGGATCCGGAGCACCAGGGCTACGGCGCGCAACTGATCGAGAATGCCGTCGGCGGTGTTGACGGCATTCTCGTGCTGGATATCGAGAGCTAAGGAGATGACATGCTGACCCTGCCAAGACCTGACGGAACGCTGTCGGCCTTCTCCGCGTCGGCCAGGCCCCTGGTTCCGCGCGCACCCAAACGGCCCTTTTCTCGTGTGGCATTCGCGGCCGCTCATGTCGTCAGCGACCCGCTGGCGGAAACCGTACCCTGGCACACGCCCCCGGCTGTTGACTGGGAAACAACGCTGAAGGTCCGCCACAGCCTTTGGGATCAGGGCCTCGGTCTGGCCGAGGCAATGGATACCGCGCAGCGCGGTATGGGGGTCGACTGGCCAACGGCCGCTGAGCTGATCCGACGTACCATGCTGGAGGCCAAGGCCCACCCGTTGAGCCCTCGCGTGGCGTGCGGCGCCGGCACGGACCAGTACGATTTGTCGGAGCTTATGACCGAAGACGCGGTTTTTGCCGCCTATGCCGAACAGATGGAGGTGATTGAGGCCAACAGCGGTCAGATCATTTTAATGGCAACACGGGCGTTGCCCGCGCTGGACGCTGACGCTGACACCTATTTGCGGGTCTACACCCGGCTGATTGAGGCGGCAGCAGGTCCGGTGATCCTGCATTGGCTGGGCGAGGCCTTCGATCCGGGACTGGCGGGCTATTGGGGCAGCAGCAACGTGGAAACAGCCACAGAAACCGTGCTCGGCCTGATTGCAAGCCATGCCGAGAAGGTTGATGGCATAAAGATCAGCCTTCTGGATCAAGCCCATGAAGAGGCATTTCGCGCCCGTCTGCCTGAAGGGGTGAAGCTCTATACGGGCGACGATTTCAACTATGCGCCGCTGATCGAAGGCGATGGCACGCATCAGTCGCATGCGCTTCTGGGTATCTTCGCAGCAATCGCTCCGGCTGCCGCACAGGCGCTCGAGGCGCTGGCGGCAAACGACAGCGAGACCTATCACGCCCTGCTGACCCCAACTGTACCGCTGAGCCGCGAGATCTTTCGCGCGCCCACACAATACTACAAGGCCGGGATCGCATTTCTGTCGTGGCTCAATGGACAGCAGTCGCATTTCGTGATGCCTGCCGGCTTCCAATCAACGCGCGGGATTGTCCATTATGCCGAGATCTTCCGCTTGGCGGATGCCGCGCGGCTTTTGCAAGATCCGGACCGCGCCACCGGGCGGATGCGGCATTTGCTGGCGCTGAACGGGATCGACTGAAAACAATGGACAAGCGACCGACGATCAAGGATGTGGCCGCGCGGGCCGGCGTCTCGAAGTCCACAGTCTCGCTTGTTTTGCAGAACTCGCCGCTCGCCAGGGAGGAAACCAAGGCGCTGGTGCGGCGGGCGGCGGCAGAGCTTGGCTATGTCCGCAATCGTGCGGCGGCAACACTGCGCGGCGCCGGTACGGGGCTGATCGGACTGGTCATAAACGATCTGCGCAACCCCTTTTTTACCGAGTTTGCTGCATCGGCGCAGATGGCCTTTGCAGCGCGCGGCTTTGCCACCGTCATCGCCAATGCTGACGAGGACCCCGCCCTGCAGGAACGCGTTGTCGCTGAAATGTTGGAGCATGACATCTCAGCTTTGTTGATCTCGCCGAGCCACGGCGCAAGCGAGGCGGTTCGCGCGATAGTTCGCGCCGGCATTCCCGCCCTGCAGGTCCTGCGCCGCGAAAGCGGGAGCGGACCAAGCCTGCCGTTTTTCAGCTATGACTACGCAAAGGGCTCGATCCTCGCCATGGGGCACTTGCGGGACCATCACCTTCGGAAAATAGCCTTTGTTGGTGGGATTGAGGGACGCGGAATTACCGCTGAACGCCAAGGCGGTTATCTGGAGGGGATGCGGTCCATGGGGGTGAAACCGCTCGTTCTGCCGGGCCGACCGACCCGCGCCTTCGGACGCGTCGCAGCTGCACGGCTGTTGCAAGACCACCCCGATATCGAGGGCGCAATCTGCTTCAATGATCTTACAGCACTCGGGCTGATGACCGGGCTTCTGGAAGCCGGAAAGCTGCCAGGTCGGGATATCGCTGTGGTCGGGTTTGACGATATCGAGGAAGCGAAGCTGGCGCACCCGCCGCTGACCTCGATACGATGTGACATCGATGCTTTCGGTGCGCGCGCGGCAGAAATTCTGCTGGACTGGTTGGAAAGCGGGGTGCCCCCCGGCCCGTTGTCACGCGTTCCGGTCACCCTGCAGCCCCGCGCCTCGAGCGCCCTCTGACAGCAAAGACTGGCGCATCTCGGGGGTTTTGCGTATCCAATGGATGCAGGACGAGCTGTGGGAACAATGCGCGAAACCATTCTGGAACGCTGCGAGGCCAAGGGCCTGCGCATGACCGGCCCACGCCGGGTTATCGCCGAGGTGCTGGACACAGCGCGCGACCACCCTGATGTGGAAGAGTTGTTTGCGCGCTCCGGGAAGGTCGACCCGAAAATCTCGCTGGCCACCGTCTACCGGACCGTGAAGCTGTTCGAGGAAGCCGGGATCCTGGAGAAAGTGGACTTTGGCGACGGTCGCGCGCGCTATGAGGATGCAGAACGCGACCACCACGACCATCTGATCGACCTCACAACCGGCGACGTTATTGAGTTTGTTTCGCCGGAGATCGAAGCGCTGCAGGAAAAGATCGCACAAAAGCTTGGTTACAGACTTACAGGGCACAAGCTCGAGCTCTACGGCGTACCGAAGAAACCAACGGACTAGCCGCTCTGTTTCAAGAAAACCGGCAAAGACGCAACAAAGTTGCGCATTTTTCGTATTTCAGGTCATGTTTTCATGATTTTGCCTGTTGACGTGCCCTTTCTGGGCACCTACCTTCTCGCGCACGAACCTTAAAGGACCGGATGATGATTTCGATTGTCGTACTTGTAGGAAAGAGGCGCATGGGCCGGTAACGGACACCAGACCGATCCCCCTGCGCCCCCGACCAACACCGGGGGTTTTTTTATGCCTGAAAGGGCGAAGACGTGAAGAGCGACGAGAAGCAAAGGAACTAAGTCGATGAGCACGCAGATGACCGGCGCACAGATGGTAATCCAAGCCCTGAAAGATCAGGGCGTGGATGTCGTATTCGGCTATCCGGGTGGGGCTGTGCTACCGATTTATGACGAGCTTTTTCAGCAGAATGAAATTCGGCACGTCCTTGTTCGCCATGAACAGGCTGCGACACATGCCGCAGAGGGTTACGCCCGTTCGACCGGAAAACCCGGTGTCGTTCTGGTGACTTCGGGCCCCGGCGCAACGAATGCCGTGACCGGGATAACCGACGCGCTGATGGATTCGATCCCGATGGTTGTCCTGTCTGGCCAGGTGCCCACCTTCATGATCGGCAATGACGCTTTTCAGGAAGCCGACACTGTGGGCATCACCCGTCCATGCACCAAGCACAACTGGCTGGTGAAGGAAACAGACACGCTCTCTGGCACGATCCACCAGGCCTTCCACGTAGCGACTTCGGGCCGTCCCGGTCCGGTGCTTGTGGATATACCCAAGGATGTGCAGTTCGCGTCGGGAACCTACACGCCTCCTGCGAAAGCAAAGACAAACCATTACCAGCCCCGCGTCAAAGGCGACATCGATGCGATCACCGCAATGGTAGAGCTGATGGAAACCGCAGAGCGGCCGATCTTCTATACCGGGGGCGGTGTGATCAATTCCGGCGCGGCGGCCACGCAGTTGCTGCGCGAGTTCGTGGCAGCGACCGGTTTCCCGATCACGTCCACCCTGATGGGACTGGGCTGCTACCCGGCCTCGGGCGAGAACTGGCTCGGTATGCTGGGTATGCATGGTCTCTACGAAGCCAATCTGGCCATGCACGGGTGCGATGTCATGATCAATATCGGGGCACGTTTCGACGACCGCATCACTGGTCGCGTCGCCGATTTCAGCCCCAATTCCAAGAAGATCCATATCGATATTGATCCAAGCTCCATCAACAAGTCGATCCATGTCGATGTCCCGATCATCGGTGATGTGGCGCACGTTTTAGAAGATGCGCTGCGGATCTGGAAAGCGCGTGGACGGAAGGTCAATAAGGCCGGGCTTGCCAAGTGGTGGGCTCAGATCGAAGAGTGGCGCGCCGTGCGCTGCCTGTCGTTCAAAAACTCTGACACGACGATCAAACCTCAATACGCCCTGCAGCGGCTTGAGGCGCTGACAAAGGATCACCCCAAACGCTACATCGCAACCGAGGTGGGCCAGCATCAGATGTGGGCTGCACAGTATCTGGGCTTTGACGAACCGAACCGCTGGATGACCTCCGGCGGCTTGGGGACGATGGGCTATGGCTTTCCTGCTTCGATCGGGGTGCAGATCGCACATCCGGACGCGCTGGTGATCAATGTGGCTGGCGAAGCATCCTGGCTGATGAACATGCAGGAGATGGGGACGGCGATTCAGTATCGGCTGCCTGTAAAGCAGTTCATCCTGAACAACGAACGTCTTGGAATGGTGCGCCAGTGGCAGGAGTTGCTGCATGGAGAACGGTATTCACACAGCTGGTCGGACGCCCTGCCCGATTTCGTGAAACTTGCAGAGGCGTTCGGCGCCAAGGGTATCTTGTGCGACGACCCGAAAAACCTCGATGACGCCATTATGGAGATGCTGGACCATGACGGTCCCGTGCTCTTTGACTGTCTCGTCGAGAAGCACGAAAACTGTTTCCCGATGATACCCTCAGGCGCGCCGCATAACGAGATGCTGCTGGGCGAAGCCGAAACGCAGGGCGTGATCGGGACCAAGGGTGCAGTTCTGGTATAAAACCGCGGCAGGGCGCGGCCTGCGCCCTCCTTCCGCCGCCGGGCTGTTGCGCACCCCGATTGAACAGAAAGCTTCACAATGACCCAGTTGGTGACAACACGCCCGTCATGGCTCTCAGCGAAAGCTGATAACCGGGTACAGACGGGGGCGTTGGGCTGGTCCGGCGCGGAAAAAAAGGAAAGTTCCCAACACAACTGTCGCGACCCCCATGAGCGCCAGCGGCACCAGCATCCCGCGGCCCGCGTATCCAGACAGAATAGACGCTGTATGGATCTCCGGCCGGTCGGGCAGATACCGCACGTCGATGGTACCGCCGATGGTCAGGCGGTCCCAGACGTGACGCCCGACACGGCGTTTGTCGTCAACCGTTGTCCCGTCAAAGGTCCGGTAGCTGTAAAACACATCGCGGTTCGCGCCGCCTGGCGTCGGGCGCGGATCGAAGATAATCGGCCCAAAACGCGTGACTTCGGCCTTGGCGTCGATTCCGCGGGCCTCGAGGGCCAGCAGAATGGGTCGGTTTATTACCTCAATCCAGATCATCGATCCAATAATCAAAGCTGTCGCCACCCACAGGATGAAGGCCTGATAAGGGATGTTGAAAACACGAATATTGTCGGCACACCGTGTCATGGCGCAGCCGATAACCGGACAGTATGGCGTCAATAAGGCCCGCCATCAGGAATAGAAAGCAGAACCCATGTCCCCGTTAAAAATTGAAAAAGGCTCCTCGAAACACTCCGCATACGACCTGCGATCGACCTATGGCGATCACCAGGAAACCCACACGCTGGCGGTTGTGGTCGACAACGAAGCTGGTGTTCTGGCGCGCGTGATCGGCCTGTTTTCCGGACGCGGCTACAATATCGAGAGCCTTACGGTGGCCGAAGTCGACCATGAGGGGCATCGGTCACGCATTACGATCGTGACCACGGGCACACCTCAGGTGATCGAGCAGATCAAGGCGCAGCTGGGACGTATGGTGCCGGTCCATGAAGTGCATGACCTAACAGTTGAAGGCGCAAGCGTTGAACGGGAGCTGGCGCTTTTTAAAGTGGCAGGCTCCGGCGACCGCCGGATCGAAGCGCTGCGTCTTGCGGAGATATTCCGCGCCAATGTGGTCGACAGCACGTTGTCGAGCTTTGTGTTTGAAATTACCGGCACGCCACAAAAGATTGACGCGTTCGGCGATTTGATGCGTCCGCTTGGGCTGGCCGAGATGGCCCGCACGGGCGTGGCTGCGCTGTCGCGCGGACCCGGAAGCGCGTGACAAAGCGGCGGAATTTTTCTAGGGGGGCGAGCATGATCAAAAATACACAGCCGGACGGATCTGTTCGGCCTAAAGGCTCAGCTGGATCTCAAAGACCCGTCTTCATAGTGCTGTCGCGCCATTCATTCGATTACGCTGCGCTTTGTTTTCAATCTTTAGTCGCGAATTCACTAGATCCTCTTTCCATAACGCTCCTTGTCGATGATGAGGAGGATAAAACTATCTTCGCAACGCTGATGGAGGAGACAGATCTTGGGTTCAATTCCGCTAGGATCTTGACCAAGAAGGAGTTAGATGGGGCAGCAGAGCTAAGACTCTCAGAATACCCAAGCATTCTAGGGCTCAGGGAAGGCCACCCTTGCTGGCGCAAGATCACTGATCCGCTCTTGCTAAGCGCGGACGGTGAGGAAGTTATCGTACTCGATCCAGACCTTTACTTCCCGAATAAATTCCACTTTGAAGTTGCCCCAGAGCGCGGCGTCTTCCTAATGCACCAGAAGCCGAATTGCTTGTTTCCGCCTCGTGCCGTCCGGCGCGCTTTCGAAAAAGGGTATCAGTTGGCGAGACACGTAGACATCGGCGTGGCACAATACTGCGTGGGCGGTTTCGACATTAAGTGGTTGGATACCTTTTTGAAAGAAATGGCCCCTGCCGATTTCAATAGATTTATGCACATCGAAGCGATTGTATGGTCCGCAATTGCGATTAAATTTGGCGGCTTGTATTTGGACCGATCAGTTTGGCGGTGCTGGCAGAAAGGATACTTCAAAAGGCTTGCACTAGTATTTGGTGTCCACGGCGTGCACCTGTTGCGGTTGGAACAGTTGTCGACCGTAAAGTGTATTCATATCAGTGGGCAGTCAAAATGGTGGGCTCTGGAAGCCAAGAAACGGGGGGTTCTCATTGCTACTAATAACACAATAGCCTTTCCTACGCAGGGTAAAGAGTATGTTGAGTTGAGCAAAGCGCGGTATGAATATGAGCAGTTTTACAAGGCGCTAGTTCCGGCGCGTCTAAAAGCAACCTGACGGACAGGCGTTGAACGGGAGCTGGCGCTTTTTAAAGTGGCAGGCTCCGGTGACCGCCGGATCGAAGCGCTGCGTCTTGCGGAAATTTTCCGCGCCAATGTGGTCGACAGCACGTTGTCGAGCTTTGTGTTTGAAATTACCGGCACGCCGCAAAAGATTGACGCGTTCGGCGATTTGATGCGTCCGCTTGGGCTGTCCGAGATGGCCCGCACGGGCGTGGCTGCGCTGTCGCGCGGACCCGGAAGCGCGTGACAAAGCGGCCAATTGCGGCCAAACATGTCGGTTCGGGACGGCTCGCCAGGCTCCCCGCAGTTTAGTCTTCGGTGTGATCTGACCGGAGTCGTGACATGGATTTGCCCGATCTGTCCCGTGTTTTGCAACCTGTCGCGCAAGCCAGCGGGTTGCCGAACGCGCTGTATACTGATCACGGTTTGCACCAGCAGGAAGCAGACGCGCTTTTCGCACAGGAATGGGCGGCGCTTTGCGTTGCGAGCGATCTGCCTGCCCCGGGAGATGCAAAGCCTATCGACTTCCTTGGTCAGCCGCTTTTGGTGCTGCGGGGCCGCGACGGAGAATTGCGCGTCTTTTATAATGTCTGCCGCCATCGCGGCATGATCCTGGTCGAAACGCCGCGCCGGATCGAGGGGGCACTCAGGTGTCCCTATCATTCCTGGTGCTACGCCACCGACGGGCGACTGGTCACAACCCCGCATGTCGGTGGGCCGGGCAACAATACCCACCCCGATATTGACCGCTCCGCACTCGGACTGCGAGTCGTGCGCTCTTACGTCTGGCGCGATGTGGTGTTTGTGAACTTGTCTGGCACGGCGCCCCCGTTCGAAACGGTTCACGCAGCACTCATCGCCCGATGGAAAGAGGCCGATCAGCCGCTTTTCCACGGTGGCTCGGACAGTCACTTCACGCTTGAGGTCAAGACGAACTGGAAACTCGCGGTAGAGAACTATTGCGAAAGCTATCACCTGCCCTGGGTGCATCCCGGTCTGAACAGCTATTCCAGGCTCGAAGACCACTACAATATCGAGGCGCCGGCGCATGCGGGCCAGGGAACCACGGTTTATCGCCAGTTGCGCGACGCGTCCGGGCAGGTGCTCCCGGATTTCGCAGGGCTCGGCGCGCGGTGGGACACTGCTGCGGAGTATATCGCGGTGTTTCCCAACCTGCTGCTGGGCGTCCATCGCGACCATGCTTTCGCAATCCTGCTGCACCCGGACGGCCCGGCACGCACCCGCGAAGAGGTACATCTGTATTACGCGACGCAGAGCGTGAGCCCCGCGCTGCGCCAGCAAAACGCCTCGCAATGGAGGTCGGTATTCGAAGAGGACATCTTCGTTGTCGAAGGTATGCAGCGGGGCCGCGCGGCGGAGGGCTTTGACGGCGGACGCTTTTCGCCCGCCATGGACGGCCCGACCCATTGCCTGCATGCCTGGGTCGCTGCGCGCATGGGTGCCGTGGGCGGCAATGTCTGAGACCGACTTTGCTGCGGCACGCGCAGCAGGAGACACCGCGCGGATGGTGGCCTTGCTGGAAGCGGAAGCCCTCGAGGCCCGCAGCCGCACGGCAGAGGCCTTTTTACTGACGCATGCCTATGTGCTGTCGCTGGAGGCTGGATTGCCGACGCGAGCTCTGCTTGAGCGGCTGCAAGACCTGGGTGCAGAGTCCTAAACGCGGGCGGCAGGACAGACCGCCTGCCGCCCGCGGGCAGCGCCTAGCTGCCGGAGACGATCAGGCCTGCCTCTTCCGCTGCCGCCAGTTCCTCGGCATCGATGGCCCCGTCGGCGTTGGAATCCATGGTGCCATAGGTTTCCTCGGTCAGCGCCGGGTAGCCCACCAGAAGTTCCGCAAAGGACAGCATGCCATCGCCATCGGCATCAAGCTCGGCCTTGTTGCCCATGGCGAAGGCGGCAGTGGCAAGCGTGGCGGCGGTCAGACCAAGGATCAGGGTTTTCATATCTCTCACTCCTCAAAGGTTGGTTGAGAAAGCGCCCGGTTTTGGGTGCCTTCACCGACTAAGAGGCTCTGACGCTGTGTTGCGTCCGTCTCTGGCGGCGCTGCAGGTCAGGTGGCGGGGGCTTGCCGGTCGGGTGCAGCGCGACGCGCAGTGCTCCGCCGAAAACCAGCGCGGACCCCCGGCAAAGCCCTGCTGAGCAAGTTTCCTCGCATTTACCGGAGCGACTGCGATGCGCAGGCTTGGGGTATGCGATATCCAGAAAAACCCAGTTCAACGGACGCGGACCTTGTTGCCTTGATCCCACAGCTCACACCGCTGGCGCGCCGGCTTGGACACAGCCAGGCGGAAGCCGACGATCTGCTGCAGGACACGCTGGCGGCGATCCTGCAGCGGCTGCGCGCGGGTGGCGAGATTGACAGCCTCTCCGCCTATGGCCGGATTGTATTGAAGAACGCCGCTCGCCGCCGCGGGCAGTTCCCGCGCCTTGAACCCTTAGACAACGACAGCGCAATGGGCGCAGAGCCGTCTGGCGAGGGTGCCTATGCCGCGCTGGAGGCCGTGGCGCACCTGCCTGCGGCCCAAGCCCGGCTGGTGCGCGGCGCCTTAGAGGGCCACGATACCGCGCAGCTTGCGCGCTCGGAAGGCATCGCGCCGGGGACAGTTCATTCGCGGCTGGCACGGGCGCGGGCGCGGCTGCGGGCGGACCTCGATATGGGATGAGGTCAAGAAAAAAGGGCGGCTGGGGCGCCGCCCTGTTGAAGTTTCGCTTATCAGGCTCGTCGTTGTTACCGCTCGAGTTGTTTTCTGCCTGCGGCCTGATCCGCGTTCAGGGCGAGCGCACCCGCCCCGGATTTCGCATCGCGGCGGCGTGACGCCGCGTCGCGAATTTCGTTAGCTACACCCCGACGTCGCGCCGCAGGTGTTGCACTTCATACAGGTGCCGTTGCGCACCAGCGTGTAGTTGCCGCATTCCCCGCAGGCTTCGCCCTCGTAGCCTTGCATCTTAGCCTTGGTGCGCGCATCCATTGCGGTCATCGGTACGCCTTCGCTGACCGACAGGGTTTCGGTATGAACCGCCGTCATCGTGGTGCCCGCATCGTCAGTACCGGTGCGCGCAACGGTGTCCGCGCCGCCCTGCAAAACCACCAGGTCCTGATTGAGACCCTGCGGAAGGCGCTTCCGGAGATAGCCCGTGGAGCTGATCTGCTTGAGCACTTCGAGTGATTTTGACGCGGCGTTCTCCGACATCTCCTGGATGTTCGACACGCCCTCTTCCTCGCCGCGGCCAATGTCGTCGAAGGCCGCACCTTCGGGGGCAACATGGGCCAGATCAGTCCGGTCGAGATAGCTGACAGCCAGCTCACGGAAGATGTAATCGAGGATCGACGTGGCGTTCTTGATGCTGTCATTGCCCTGCACCATGCCCGCGGGTTCGAACTTGGTGAAGGTGAAGGCATCGACGAACTCTTCCAGCGGCACGCCGTATTGCAGACCGACTGACACCGCGATGGCGAAGTTGTTCATCATTGCACGGAAGCCGGCGCCTTCCTTATGCATATCGATGAAGATCTCACCCAGGCTACCATCGGAGTATTCCCCGGTGCGCAGGTACACCTTATGCCCGCCCACGATGGCTTTCTGCGTGTAGCCTTTGCGGCGCTCCGGCATCTTCTCGCGATGCGATTTGATCACCTCTTTGACGACGATCTTTTCGATCACCTTCTCGGCCAGCACAGCGGCTTTTTCCTGAACGGTGCCGGTTTCGAGGATCTCGGCCGCGTCATCATCATCCTCGACCAGCGCAGCTGCCAGCGGCTGGCTGAGCTTGGAGCCGTCGCGATAGAGCGCGTTGGCCTTTGTGCCGAGCGACCAGGAGAGCTCATAGGCCTTCTGGCAGTCCTCGATGGTGGCATCGTTGGGCATGTTGATCGTCTTTGAGATCGCGCCCGAGATGAAGGACTGGGCCGCCGCCATCATGCGGATGTGGCTGTCTACACTGAGGAAGCGCTTGCCCTTCTTGCCACAGGGGTTGGCGCAGTCAAAGACGCTGTAGTGTTCCGATTTCAGGAACGGGGCGCCTTCGAGCGTCATCGTACCGCACACATGGTCGTTGGCCGCATCGATATCCGCTTTGGCAAAGCCAAGGTGGCGGAGCATGTCAAAGGTCGGATCGTTCAGCTTCTCGGCGGGGATGCCGAGTGTTTTGGTGCAGAACTCCTCGCCCAGGGTCCACTGGTTGAACACGAACTTGATGTCAAAGGCCGAGGGCAAGGCTGCCTCGATCTTTTCGATCTCCTCGGCGCCAAAGCCGTGACCGATCAACGACGTGTGGTTCACACCCGGCGCGTTCCCGAGGGTCCCGTGGCCGACCGCGTAGGAAACAATCTCCTCAATCTGCGCCGCGCCGTAACCCAGTGTTTCAAGGGCCGAAGGGACGGAGCGGTTGATGATCTTGAAGTACCCACCGCCGGCGAGCTTCTTGAACTTCACCAGCGCAAAGTCGGGCTCGATCCCGGTTGTATCACAGTCCATAACCAGCCCGATCGTGCCGGTGGGCGCAATCACAGTGGCCTGCGCGTTGCGGTAGCCGTGCTTCTCGCCAAGCTCCAGCGCTTGATCCCAGCTGGACTTGGCGAGTGCCGCCAGCGTGTCGTCCGGGCAGTTGGCGTGGTCGAGCGGGACAGGCTTTACAGCCAGGTCCTCATATCCGTTTGCCTTGCCATAGGCGGCGGTGCGGTGGTTCCGCATCACCCTCAGCATGTGCTGGCTGTTGGCCTCGTAGCCCGGGAAAGTGCCCACTTCGGACGCGATCTCTGCCGACGTGGCATACGACACACCAGTCATGACGGCGGTCAGGGCGGCACACATTGCGCGGCCTTCGGGGCTGTCATAGCCGTAGCCCATGTTCATCAGAAGCCCGCCAATATTGGCATAGCCGAGACCCAGCGTGCGATAGTCGTAGGACCGTTGCGCGATTTCCTTGGAGGGGAATTGCGCCATCAGGACGGACACTTCGAGGGTCAGTGTCCAAAGGCGCGTGGCATGCACGTAGGCCTCGGCATCAAATTTGCCGTCCTTATAGAAGGTCAGCAGGTTCATCGACGCCAGATTACAGGCCGTGTCGTCAAGAAACATGTACTCGGAACACGGGTTCGAGCCGCGGATCTGCCCGTCTTCGGGGCATGTGTGCCAGGCGTTGACCGTGTCATGGAACTGAATGCCCGGGTCGGCACAGGCCCATGCAGCGTGGCCGATCTGCTCCCACAGCTCGCGGGCTTTTATGGTTTCAGCAACCTTTCCGTCGGTGCGGCGGATCAGTTCCCAATCGGCATCGTCCTTGACCGCCTGCAGGAAGGCATCCGTGACACGGACGGAGTTGTTCGAGTTCTGACCGGAGACGGAGTTGTACGCCTCGCTGTCCCAATCGGTGTCATAGGTCGGGAACTCGATCGAGGAATAGCCCTGCTTGGCATAATCCAGCACGCGCTTGATATAGGTTTCCGGGATCTGAACCTTCTTGGCGTCGCGGATCGCAGCCTTCAACGCAGCGTTCTTAGCCGGATCAACCGCGTCCTCGCCAAGGCCATCCCACTCACCGATCGCGGCGAAGATGCCATTCAGCTTGGCCTCATGAGTTTTTGAACCGGCCACAAGCGAGGCAACCTTCTGTTCCTCTTTCACTTTCCAGTTCACGAACTCCACGATGTCGGGATGATCTGCATCACAGATCACCATTTTGGCCGCCCGGCGCGTTGTCCCGCCTGACTTGATCGCGCCTGCAGCACGGTCCCCAATCTTGAGGAAGCCCATCAGGCCTGACGATTTGCCGCCGCCTGACAGGGCTTCCCCCTCGGCACGGAGGGAGGAGAAATTGGTACCCGTGCCTGAGCCATATTTGAAAAGACGTGCCTCGCGTACCCACAGGTCCATGATCCCGCCTTCGTTCACCAGATCGTCTGCGACAGACTGGATGAAACATGCGTGTGGCTGAGGGTGCTCGTAGGACGAGGTCGATTTGGTGAGCTTGCCGGTTTTAAAGTCGACATAATAGTGGCCCTGCGCCGGACCATCGATCCCGTAGGCCCAGTGCAACCCGGTGTTAAACCATTGTGGCGAGTTCGGCGCAGCCATCTGCTTGGCCAGCATGAACTGCATTTCTTCGAAATAGGCGCGCGCATCGTCTTCGGTCGAGAAGTACCCGCCCTTCCAACCCCAATAGGCCCAGGCGCCTGCAAGGCGGCGGAACACCTGCTTCGCCGAGGTTTCGCCCCCGTACCGCTGATCTTCCGGCAGTCGCTTCAGAGCCGCCTCATCCGGCACCGACCGCCACAGAAAAGACGGGACACCTTTTTCGCGCACTGGCTTCAGCGCTGCTGCCACGCCCGCTTTGCGAAAATACTTCTGTGCAATCACGTCCGACGCCACCTGGCTCCAGGAGGACGGGACTTCCAGCTCGTCGAGCTTGAACACAATCGAGCCGTCCGGATTGCGGATTTCGGAAGTGGTTATTGAGAATTCGATACCGGACAGTGCTTCCTGTCCGTCTGTTGTAAAATGGCGTTCGATTTTCATGTCTGCCCCATGTTGGCCATTCGTCATACGACCATGCGGTTGCTCCGCCGTGCCGCTACCCAGTCTCGTGCGGAGGAGGACCGACTGACACAGCGCCTCCGGCGTACGAAATGCCGGCATCTCGTACTAAGGACATTGTCGCTGTGGTTTTATCGGAGACCTACCAAATGTAGGGGTCGCCTCCTCCGCCAGCACAAGTTGGCGTAGAAACTGCACTTTGGTCAACTACATTTTGTGATGGCGTGAAGACAAAATACTATTGACGGTGCATAACCCTAGATTCTCTTAGGATTCCTCGGGGCCACAAAGCCAAGGCTGTTGAAAATTTGCCACGGATTTTGCCTATCGTGTTGGCAATACCGATTCGAGTTTGACGATCAGACCCCAAGATAATGCGCCCACGCGCCCGCGAAAGACACTACATCTAGTGGTCTACTTGGTGGAAGTGGTCGGGGCGGCGAGATTCGAACTCACGACCCCCTGTACCCAAAACAGGTGCGCTACCAGACTGCGCCACGCCCCGACGCCCGACTGATTACTGCCAAGCTTTCGGTTTGGAAAGCCCTAATCGCGCTCATTCTTCGGAACAATGCCATGCCGCGTCCTCTCCCAGCGATAAGTGACGCAACTCCGTGCCCGGAGCGATGCCAAACTGGCTAACCAGACCGGCATTCAGCTCCAGCACCAAAAGAATATCCGAACCACCGGGGATCGGCGTTTCGTCCAGCGGAACTGCATTTTCGTGCACATGCTGCACGACCCCGCGCGCGTTTACAAAAAGCATGTCCAACGGGATCAGCGTGTTGCGCATCCAGAACGAAACCGATTGCGGGCGCTCATAGATAAACAGCATTCCTGCACGGCGCGGCATGCTTTCCCGAAACATCAAACCCTGGGCCCGGCTTTCGGGTGTGTCCGCAAGTTCGACCGTAAAGGTCGCCTTTCCCCACGGACCGCGCAGATCGACACGGTCAGGCGCGCACGCCGCAAACGCGACAGTCGTCCAACCACTACAAAAAAAGAAGACAACCAGAACGAGGCGGCGGAGCGTCATTCCTCGTCGACGGCCGTGTCCCAGCTCAACACTTCCAGAGCGAGTCGGCCGCGGTCGCTGTCGCCCACGCGCAGCGCCACTGCCTCGCCGGCCTGCAGATCGGAAAACCCGCACCGACGCAGCACATCCATATGAACGAAGATGTCGTCGCTGGATCCGAAAACATTGACGAAGCCAAAGCCCTTGATCTTGTCGAACCACTTCACCCGGCCAGGCATGATCGGGATATCCTCGAAGCTTTGCCCCAGCGCTGCCTCGCCATCGGCGGCGTCTCCGCCCTCCGGGGGCAGGATCGACAGCACTTCTGTGGCCTGAATTCCACGCGGGGTCTCCTGCACCCGGATTTCGATCCGCGCGCCATCGGCCACCGAGCTTTGTCCAAAGTTGCGAAGAACGTTTGCGTGCAGAAGAATATCAGGGCCGTCGGTCTCTCCCACGACAAACCCAAATCCTTTCTTAGGATCGAACCATTTTACGGTCCCGTTAATGGTGGGACTGTCTGCCATAGGTTTCTGCACAGTCTTGGTCCGGGTTGACGTCGTGATGGAGCCCGTGAGCGCCGGAGAGTTCGTTAATGGTTTCAATTTTTCCACCGGCACGCAAGAAAAACTTTCAGTTTTAGGACGTTATCCTTGAAGCTTCATATACACTCCAAAAACACTCAGGGATTCAAACGGCTGATATTCCATGACTTTTCGCCTTTTACGCGAGTCCAGCGAAAACGATCGTGCAACCTATAATCCCCATCCGCCCAGAATTCGATCTCTGTGGGTGTGATCCGGTAGCCACCCCAAAACGGAGGACGCTTTGGGTTCAACCCTTTTTCCAAGCCCAGCTTTGCCGCTTCGGCCATTAAGGCAGCCCGACTTTCAAGCGGTTGCGACTGATGCGAGGCCCAGGCACCGATACGGCTTTTGAGAGAGCGGGTATTATAGTAGTGATCGGCTTGCGGACCGTCCTCGCGGGTCACCTCGCCCCGAACGCGGAGCTGCCGGCGCAAAGACTTCCAGTGCATAACGAAAGCTGCCTTTCCGGTGCCGTCCAACTCTTGAGCCTTTACGGATCCGTAATTGGTGTAGAACACAAAGGCGTCGTCTTCGATTTCCTTTAGCAACACCATGCGCGCGTTGGGCAGACCGTCGGCATCAACCGTCGACAAGGCCATCGCATTCGGGTCGTTGATTTCGGACGCTTCCGCTTCGGCAAGCCATTGACGGGCCAATTCAAACGGGTTGTCTCCTGCGAACTTTCCGGTTCTGTCGCTCATACTTGGCCTTTCGGATGAGGCGGTGTGCTCTCTTGATGGATAACAGGCTTTCGCCTAAAGGGGCGAGACGGACAAGTGGATTAGAGGCGAAAAATGTCAACTGGGCTTATGCAAGGCAAACGCGGGCTGATCATGGGACTGGCGAATGACAAATCGATTGCCTGGGGCATTGCCCAGGCGCTTGCCGATGCTGGCGCGGAATTGGCGCTGACCTATCAGGGAGATGCCTTTCGCAAACGTGCGATCCCGCTGGCCGAAAAACTTGGGATCGAAGAAGTCCTTGATTGCGATGTCGGCGATGCCGCGTCGCTGGATGCGGTTTTTGAGCGGCTTGAAAAGGTCTGGGGCAAGCTCGATTTCGTTGTCCATGCGATCGGATTCTCCGACAAGGAACAGCTGCGCGGGCGCTATGTCGACACGACTTCCGAAAACTTCAACATGACCATGGACATCTCGGTTTTTTCGTTCACTGCGGTGTGCCAGCGCGCTGAGAAACTCATGACAGAGGGCGGATCCTGTCTGACGCTGACATATTACGGCGCCGAAAAGGTCATGCCGCATTACAATGTGATGGGTGTCGCAAAAGCCGCGCTTGAAGCATCCGTGCGGTATCTTGCAGAAGATCTCGGCAAGAGCGGTATCCGCGTCAACGCCATCAGCGCGGGCACGATTAAGACGCTGGCTGCCTCGGGCATCGGAGACTTCCGCTACATTATGCGCTGGAACGAGTACAATGCGCCGCTGCGCAGAACGGTTACTCAAGACGAGGTGGGCCAGTCTGCGCTGTATCTGCTTTCGGACATGGGCCGCGCCGTGACCGGCGAGATACACCACGTGGATGCAGGCTACCATGTCGTTGGCATGAAAGCCGTTGACGCGCCAGATATCGAAGCGCCAGTCAAGAAATGACACTGGCGGCCTTTGCCTCAATTGCACTTATTCATCTGATGGCCGCGATCAGTCCCGGGCCGTCCTTCGTGGTGATCACACGGGTTGCGGCGGCCGATGGATTGCGCAACGCACTTGTAATGGCGCTTGCGTTCGGGCTTGGCGCGACAATCTGGGCGGGCGCGGCGATGCTTGGCCTCGCAGCGCTTTTCAAAATTGCACCTATCCTGCTGGCCGCGATGAAATTTGCCGGAGCGGCTTTTCTGGTTTTCGTTGCCATCATGATGTGGCGGCACGCGTCAGATCCGTTGCCAGACCTGGAAGCGGGCGGCAGAAAGACGGCCTGGGCCGCGTTTGAGCTCGGGCTTTTGACGCAGCTCTCAAACCCAAAGGTGCCGGTCTTTTTCGGCGCTGTTTTTGTCGGAATTCTGCCACCAGGAATTACCCTGACCGAAACCGCATTGATCCTGACGCTGGTGTTGCTCGTTGAGGCGGGATGGTATGTGATCGTGGCGCGGGTCTTTTCGCTGCCGCAGGCGCGGCGCGCCTATCTGCGCCTGAAAACAACGCTCGACCGGGTGTTCGGCGGGCTGATTGCACTTTTCGGTGTGAAGATCGCGACCAGCTGACTTGATCGTTTTTCTACATTCTGTGGCAAGTCCGTCGGGGCTTTTGTACAAAGCGGCGCAAACCGAGACGAGGGGATTCGCAGGCCATGACCGATCAGTTGCCGCACGAAAAAGGCTTTCATGTCAGCTGGGACCAGATCCATCGTGACAGCCGGGCCCTAGCCTGGCGGCTTGATAAGCGTGGCCCGGGTGAGGATGGCGCCTGGCGGATGATCCTTGCGATCACCCGAGGCGGAATGGCACCTGCGATGATCGTGGCGCGCGAGCTTGATATACGGCAGGTCGCGACGATCTCGGTGCAGTCCTATCACCACCAAACTCAGGGGCAGACGACCGTGCTGAACGAGCCGGATCCGAAGCTTGTCGGGGATGGGACCGGTGTTCTGGTCATCGACGATCTGGTTGATAGCGGTCGCACGCTCGAGGTGGTACGTGACATGTACCCAAAGGCGCATTTCGCCACCGTCTATGCCAAACCAAAAGGGGAGCCGATGGTGAACACGTTCATCACCAGCGTCAGCCAGGATACCTGGATCTTCTTTCCATGGGACATGGCGCTGCAATACGTTGATCCCTATCGCGGCGCCTGAGCGCCTATGGGTCCGATAAACCCTGCCATCGCTGCCACACAGGCCCCGCCCGTGATGGAGGCCCGCCGCTGGCTTAATGAGGCGCGTCTGCCCGAGGGTTTGCCGCTGCTGAATGTCAGCCAGGCCGCGCCCACTGCCCCGCCCCCGCGCCCGTTGCGCGAAGCCATGGCGGAGGCGGTCCTGAACGACCCGCCCGCGCATCTCTATGGTCCCGTTCTCGGCCTGCCAGAGCTGCGTGCAACATTGGCGGCCGAGATCTCGACGCTCTACGACGGCCCTGTAAAGGACACCCACGTCGCGATCACATCGGGCTGCAACCAGGCTTTCGCGGCAGTGATGGCAACACTTGCAGGCCCGGGCGACAATGCGATCCTGCCCCTGCCGTGGTATTTCAACCATCAAATGTGGCTGAGCATGCAGGGTGTCGCGGCGCGACCGCTACCTGCCGGTGATGATCTTGTCCCCGACCCCGAACGTGCCGCCGCACTGATCGACGATCGCACTCGCGCAATTGTGCTTGTGAGCCCCAACAATCCCACCGGCGCCGAATATCCCATACCAGTTATGGCAGCTTTTCGCGATCTTGCCCGGTCCCGCGGACTGGCGCTGATTGTCGATGAAACGTACCGCGACTTTCACGGGCAGACCGGAGCACCGCACACGCTCTTTGCGGATCCAGACTGGGACGACACTGTGGTGCACCTTTACTCGTTCTCCAAAGCCTACCGCCTGACCGGGCACCGGGTCGGTGCACTGGCAACCTCGCCTGCGCGTCTGGCGCAGGTGGAGAAATTTCTCGATACAGTGCAGATATGCGCGCCGCAACTGGGACAGCGTGCTGCCCTGTGGGGCATGCAAAACCTGCGCGATTGGCTGGCAGAGGAACGGCTGGAGACGCTCGCGCGCCGCGACGCGCTCAGGGCTGCGTTCCAGCGACTGCCCGGCTGGGAGCTTCTTGGGGCCGGGGCATATTTCGGCTACGCCCGCCACGGGTTTGATGCCTCCTCGCACCAACTTGCGCAGCGCATGGTCTCGGAGATCGGGGCGCTCGCTTTGCCAGGGACAATGTTCGCACCTGAGGGGCACCCGGGCGCCGACAAGGAAATGCGCTTTGCCTTTGCCAATATTGATGCGGACGGCATTTCCGAGCTGGCCGCGCGGCTGGCAGGCTATACCCCCTGACCCACCGGCGAGAACGACCCTTGCCGCCCTGCCCCGCAGGGCCTAAACGTGTCGAGACCGCTTGATCAGCAGGGGAGCGCCGGGCGCGATGAAGGGCAAAACCTCGAACGTCTTCATGACCATCATTCTGGGGCTTTTGATCCTCGGGCTGGCGGGGTTCGGCGTGACCAGTTTCGGTGGCTCGATGTCGCGGATCGGCTCGGTCGGCGACACTGATATCACGGTCGACGACTATGCACGCACCCTGCAAAACCAGATCCAGGCCACAACGGCGCAAACCGGGCAAGCCCTGACCATGGCAGATGCCCGCGCGATCGGACTGGACCGGCAAGTGCTGTCGCAGCTGGTCACTCAGGCGGCGCTGGACAATGAGGCCAGCACGATGAGCCTGTCGGTAGGCGACGCGCGTGTCCTGCAGGAGATCCAGCAAATTCCGGCGTTTCAGGGCATCGACGGGAACTTTGACCGGGAGTCCTACGAATTCGCACTGCAAAGCAACGGCCTGAGCCCGGCGGAATTTGAGGAACAGATCCGAGCCGACACAGCGCGCACCCTTCTGCAAGGAGCGGTCGCAGGCGGGGTCAGGGCGCCGAGCGCGCAGACCGACCGGCTGTTCGAGTTCGTCGCTGAGCGGCGGCAGTTTAACTGGGCCGCACTCGATCTCGTGACGCTCGACATCGCTGTACCGCCGGTCAGCGACGCCGAAATGCGCCAGTTCTACGAAACCAACCCGGCCGAGTTCACTGACCCCGAGGCGCGCGAGATCACCTATGTCCTGCTGACGCCGGAGATGATGTTGTCTGAGGTCACCCCGTCGGAGGACGAAATCCAGAGGGCCTATGCGGAACGCTCAGATGAGTTCGATCGCCCGGCACGGCGTCTTCTTGACCGGCTTGTCTTCGGCTCAAGCGACGAGGCCGCCGCTGCGCTGGCCCGGATCGAGGCCGGTGAGACGACTTTTGAGGCCTTGGTGGAAGAGCGCGGCCTGGCGCCCGAGGATGTCGATCAGGGCACGGTCAGCCAAGCCGATCTGGAGCCAGACATCGCCGCCGAGATCTTTGCGCTCGAAGACACCGGCATTGTGGGCCCGTTGGCCTCGCCTTTAGGGCCTGCACTTTATCAGGTGAACGGTCTCCTGCTACCGCAGCTTATACCGCTAGAGACCGTCCGCGATGACCTTATTGCAGAACTTGCCAGCGATGCTGCCCGGCGCGCGATCAGCGCAGAGATCGAAGCGCTCGACGATCAACTGGCCGGGGGAGCGACATTGGAGGAGCTGGCCGAGTCAAGCCCGATGGAGCTCGGACAAATCGCCATGACTGTGGAGACCTTCGAAGGCCCCGCGGCCTATCCGGAGTTTCGCCAGGCCGCGCTGAGCGTGAGCGACAGTGATTTTCCGGAGCTTGAGATTCTCGACGATGGCAGCGTGTTTGCCCTGCGCCTCAACGGGATCCGTGCCCCGCAATTGCGTGCTTTCGCGGATGCCGAAGAGGATGTGCGCGTCGCAACACAAGCCCGCGCCGAGCGGCAGGCTGTGCGCGCGGAAGCCGATGCGCTGGCGGAACGCCTGCGCGCAGGAGAAAGCTTTGCAGATATAGGGCTGGAGCCCGTGCGCGAGGACGGGCTGACCCGCGAAGCCTTTCTGGAAGGCGCTCCAATTGGGCTCATGACCCGCGCTTTCGAGCTCAACCCGGAAGATGTCGACGTGGTGTCCGACGAGGGCGGGATTGCCCTGCTGCAACTGGAGGCCATCCTTGGCGCCGACCCTGACGATCCGGATGCCACCCTGGTCCAGCAGCTTCTGGATCGCAGCTTGAGCGAAAGCCTCGCCCGCGATGTCTTTGCCGCCTATGCCATCGCCCTGCAAGAGGAAGCCGGCATCCAGATTGACCAGTCCGCAATCAACGCGGTGCAGGCGCAATTCCCTTAAACGAGTTCGATAAAGCATGTTGCTGACGCCAGAGTTCGACGCCTTTGAAGCCGCCTACACGCGTGGGGAAAATCAGGTCGTCTATGCCCGGCTTGCGGCTGATTTGGACACGCCCGTGTCCCTGATGCTGAAGCTGGCCGGCGCACGCAAAGACAGCTTCATGCTGGAATCGGTCACCGGTGGCGAGGTGCGCGGGCGCTACTCGGTCGTTGGAATGAAGCCCGATGTGATCTGGCGCTGTCGGGGCACTGAAAGCGAGATCAACCGATCGGCCCGCTTCGACCCGAACGCGTTCACACCGCTGGACGGCGATCCTCTGAGTGCCTTGCGGGCTTTGATCTCCGAAAGCCGGATCGCATTGCCCGAGGGTTTACCCCCCATCGCAGCGGGTCTTTTCGGTTACCTGGGCTATGACATGATCCGTCTGGTTGAGCATTTGCCGGACATCAACCCGGACCCGCTGGATTTGCCGGATGCGGTACTGATGCGCCCCTCGGTCGTTGCCGTGCTCGACGGCGTTAAAGGCGAGGTCACGGTGGTCTCGCCGGCCTGGGCGGGAACCGGTCAGTCGGCACGGGCCGCTTATGCGCAAGCGGCCGAAAGAGTGATGGATGCGGTGCGTGATCTCGAACGGGTCGCAGCCGGGGAAAGCCGTGATTTGGGTGAGACGGTCGAGATCGGGGACCCGGTCTCGAACTTCTCGCACCAGGGCTATCTGGACGCGGTGGAGAAGGCCAAAGCCTATATCCGAGCGGGTGATATTTTTCAGGTTGTGCCGGCGCAGCGCTGGACACAGACCTTTCCGCTGCCGCCCTTTGCTTTGTATCGAAGCCTGCGGCGCACCAACCCCTCACCTTTCATGTTCTTTTTCAATTTCGGAGGGTTTCAGGTGATCGGTGCAAGCCCGGAAATCCTTGTCCGGGTTTTCGGTCGCGAGGTAACGATCCGGCCCATCGCCGGCACCCGACCGCGAGGCAAAACCCCTGCAGAGGACAAGGCGTTGGAAGAAGATCTGCTGGCCGATGAAAAAGAACTGGCTGAGCATCTGATGCTGCTCGATCTGGGGCGCAACGATACGGGCCGTGTGTCGAAGATTGGCACGGTTCGGCCCACCGAAGAGTTCATTATCGAGCGCTATTCCCACGTGATGCATATTGTCTCGAACGTTGTCGGAGAGCTCAGCGAAGATCACGACGCGCTGTCGGCGCTTCTAGCAGGGCTGCCCGCGGGCACTGTCTCCGGGGCGCCCAAGGTGCGGGCCATGGAGATTATCGACGAACTGGAGCCGGAAAAGCGCGGCATCTATGGCGGCGGCGTGGGCTATTTTGCGGCCAATGGCGACATGGATATGTGCATCGCGCTGCGCACGGCGGTTCTGAAAGATGAAAAGCTTTACATTCAGGCGGGTGGCGGCGTGGTCTATGACAGCGACCCCGAGGCTGAGTATCAGGAGACCGTCCACAAATCGAATGCCATTCGTCGGGCAGCGGCAGATGCGGGTCTGTTTGGCGGAACCGGCAATACCCGATAGAACTCGGCGCCTGTCCGGCGCGGCGCGGTGCGTATTTTTTCAAAGAAGAAGCCGCAGTGGTGTCAGCTGTCCTCAAGCAGGATCGCAGAGACCGGCGCCAGCCCTGCCTCTGCTGAGCGGGTCCAGTCCTGCAGAGCAATCAGGGTGTCGGCGCGGGTCTGACCCAGCAGCAGGAAACTGCCGCCGCGCGCCGCTTCGAACATTGCGCGATCGAGCGCCCGGGCGGCTTCAACTGCAGGCGCCTGTGGCATCAGCACATCATCTACGGCGGCAAGTGCTGTGCCCTCGGAGCGGGCAATCTGCGCCAGAACGCTAAGCCCGCGCGCTTCGGCCACCAGCCCGTGTCCGGTCTGTGTCAGCCGCGCTGCAAGATGGGTCAGAAGTTCGCGGTCGTTGCCCACTGGACTGTCGGGTGGCAGATACACCCCGACCGCGCCGGGAAGGCGGGCTATATGGGCATTGAGCGCCACATCCAGATCCCGCAGTTCCGGGCGCGGCGGAAGACCCGTCAGTGTAATCAGCACTTCGTGACCGGCAGTTCGCAGCGCTTCGGCGCGCGCGTCAGCATCCGGCCAAGACGGGTCGAGTGCCACAGCAAGCGGCAAAGGGATCCCTGCGAGTATTTCGGTTATCGCGCGATCGGGCCCTGTCGCCTGCAGGACGATGGCCGCGCGCGGGCCGGCGCCATCCCAGGGCTGCGCATTTCTGGCCAGCGCGCCCACGGGTCTGTCGTCACTGCCTTCGGGTTGCACGTCCTCGGCAGGAGGCCCGCCATCGGGCTCCGGCGCAGCGCCGATCTGCGGCAGACGGTTGCTGGCTCCAAACCGCGCCGAAAGTCGGGACGCGCCGTCTTGCGCACCCTCGCCGCCGACAACGATCCGACGCGGAAGCGTGCGCGCCGGCGCAGCTTGTTCGGGCTGTTCGGGCTGTTCGGATTCTGCCGGTTGGAGGCGCGCGATCGGATCCTCCGGAGGGTCCTCACTGGGCTGTGTGATAACAAACCCTGGCTGCGGGCGCGCAGGCGCGGGCGCCGGGTTGTCGTCTGGCGCGGGCGTTGCCGGGACTGCGTCGGGCGCGGTCTCCGCAGGCTGGTCCGGCGCCGGTGCCTCTGACTGCGCCGGGGTAGGCATAGCACGCGGCAGCGGAGGCCCCTCTGTAATCGGTTGGGTCAGAGCCGCGAGGCGCAGATCGGGTTGCGCCGGCACCGTTTGCTCGGGCGCGCCGGAAAATGGTGGCAGACCCAGCCCGTCCGGCACCTCTCCCGCCTGCGCGGCTTCCGTATCGGGCATCGGCGTCTCGCCAATCAGGGCGGGCATGGCGATGCGCGCCGTATCGGGCACCGGTGCCCGACCAGCGGCGCCGGGCGGAACAGGGCCGCCAGGTCGTTCGGGCAGATCTGGCAAAGGCGCCGGCACGGCCGCGATCGGCACGCGCGCCGGACCGCCTTGCGGAGGCGGCGCAGGTGCTGCGATGGCCTCGGCCGCGTCCGGAGTTGGCAGTAGCGTCGGTGCCGGCGCGGCTTCGGCCTGGGGCGCGGCCTCCTGCGGAGGAGCAGGCACGATGGCGGACGGGGCCGCGGCGAGTTCACTAGGCGCGGGAGCCGGAGGTGGCGCCGCAGGTGCATCGGGATCTGTTGGTTGTACGCTTGGCGCGAGAGCCTCCGGCGCCGGTGCAGCCTCCGGCGTCGTGGTAGGCGCCGCCGGTGCAGGGGTGCTGGGTACGTTTTGAGCGGTGTCGGGCAAGACAGGGCGCACGGGATCTGCAGCCCCAACCGGCGTCTCTTCAGGACGTTCGGCGAGCTCAGGGGCCGCATCGCTGGTGGTGACCGGGGATGGCGCATCGGGGGGAGTATCGGACAGATCCGCTCCCGCCGCAGGTGGCGGTGGGTCCGCCAGCAGCGGCCGGGACGCCGACGGCGCGACCTCTGGTTCGGGCTCGGGGTCTGGGCGTGCAGCCTGAGGTGTTGCCTCGGTCGCGCTCTCCGCAAGGGGTTCAGGAGCAGGTGCAAGCGGCCGGCTGCCGGCAAGTTCACGCATCGGGTAGTAGAGCGACACAACGATCAGCACGACCATGCTGGCCACGCCGCCCCAGAAGAGCCCGGAAAGCAATCCTCTGCCCATCGCCACAGTCTCGTTTTGCCTCTTGCGCCCAGTTTCGGGCGTTATACGCAAACTTCCCACGTGTTTTCACAGTATTGCAAGCCCCGCGGCCGGGAAGAGGCCACCTTGGACGGCATGTGGCACGCGAAAGCCGCAGCGCGGGGCGGAGGGCTTGACCCTTGCCCCCGCGCGGGGGCATCTATACCCCGCTGCCACAATGGGCCGGAACGGGAGCGCAGCGGCCGGGATAAACGCAGGGGACCGATATGCTGCTCTTGATCGATAACTACGACAGCTTCACGTATAACCTCGTGCACTATTTTGGCGAGCTCGGTGCGGATGTGCGGGTCTACCGCAATGATGCGCTGGACGTTCAGCAGGCTATGGCCCTGCGCCCGAGCGGGATTGTTCTAAGCCCCGGGCCCGGTTATCCGACGCAAGCCGGCATTTGCATGGCGCTGACCGAAGCCGCTGCGGAGACGCAGACGCCCTTGATGGGTGTCTGTCTCGGACACCAGACCATTGGCGCGGTGTTCGGAGGCAAGGTGGGTCAGCACGCAGAGATCGTTCATGGCAAAATGGGCGTCATGCGCCATAATGGACAAGGCGTCTTCGCCGGTCTGCCGTCCCCGTTTGAGGCGACACGGTATCACTCTCTGGTGGTGGAACGGGACTCTTTGCCCGAGACCCTAGAGATCACAGCGGAGCTGGAAGATGGGACGATCATGGGGTTGCAGCATCGAGAGCTGCCTATTCACGGTGTCCAGTTCCATCCGGAAAGCATCCGGTCCGAGCATGGGCACCAGATGCTTCAGAACTTTCTATCGACGGTGAAGGAGCCGGCATGAGCGATGCGTTGAAACCGTTGATCGGTGCAGCGGCAGAGCGTGCGCTGACCCGGGGTGAGGCAGAAACCGCGTTTGAAGCACTGTTTGAAGGCGAAGCCACGCCAAGCCAGATGGGCGGGTTCCTGATGGCTCTGCGCACGCGGGGCGAAACGGTTGAGGAATACGCCGCAGCCGCCGCTGTGATGCGCGCCAAGTGCAATCCTGTCACAGCGCCCTCGGGCGCGATGGACATCGTGGGCACAGGCGGGGACGGCAAGGGGACACTCAATATCTCGACTGCCACGGCCTTTGTGGTGGCTGGCGCCGGCGTCCCTGTGGCAAAGCATGGCAATCGCAATCTGAGCTCCAAATCCGGCGCGGCAGATGCCTTAGGGCAGATGGGCATCCAGGTGATGGTCGGACCTGAGGTGGTGGAGCGCGCGCTTGCCGAAACGGGCATCGGCTTCATGATGGCCCCGATGCATCATCCAGCGATCAAGCATGTGATGCCGACGCGCGCGGAGCTGGGCACGCGAACGATCTTTAACATTCTCGGGCCTTTGACCAACCCTGCTGGCGTGACGCGGCAACTGACGGGTGCGTTTTCGCGTGATCTGATCGCGCCCATGGCTGAAACGCTGAAGACGCTCGGATCAGATGTCGCCTGGCTCGTGCACGGCTCGGACGGTACCGATGAGCTCACGATCACGGGAGTATCCTGGATTGCAGCGCTGGAGGACGGTGCTGTGGAAATGCGAGAGCTGCATCCCGAAGACGCAGGCCTTCCGGTGCATCGGTTCGAAGATATTCTGGGCGGCACGCCGGAGCAGAACGGAGCAGCATTCCGCGCACTTCTGGATGGTGCGGCCTCTGCTTATCGTGACGCAGTGCTCTTGAACGCAGCGGCGGCGTTGGTTGTGGCTGGAAAAACCGCCGATTTGCGCGAAGGTTGCGAGATGGCGCGCCAAAGTATCGACAGCGGAGCGGCGAAGGCCAAGGTCAAAGGCCTCGCAGCCCTGACAACGGAGGCGGCGGCATGAGCGAAACCATTCTCGACAAAATCAAGGCCTACAAGCTTGAGGAGGTTGCCGCTGCGCGCGCCGCAAAGCCTCTGTCCGACGTGGAGGCCGAGGCCAAGGCGGCCCCTGCCCTGCGCGGATTTGCTAAAGCCCTCCGGGCAGCGTCTTCCACCGGCTACGGCCTTATCGCCGAAGTTAAGAAAGCTTCGCCCTCAAAGGGATTGATCCGGGCTGATTTCGACCCCCCCGAAATTGCACGCGCCTATGAAGCAGGGGGCGCGACATGCCTTTCGGTCCTCACTGACACCCCGTCGTTTCAAGGCGCGCCGGAGTATCTGGCCGCGGCGCGCAGCGCGTGCGGCCTGCCGGCGTTGCGCAAGGATTTCATGTACGATCCCTATCAGGTCGCAGAAGCGCGGGCCTGGGGGGCGGATTGCATTCTAATCATTATGGCCAGCGTGTCGGATGCGCAGGCCGCTGAACTGGAAGACGCCGCTTTCGGCTGGGGCATGGATGCGCTGATCGAGGTGCATGATGCCGAAGAACTTGAGCGCGCATTGCAACTGAAGTCCGAGCTGATTGGCATCAACAACCGCAACCTCAAGACCTTCGAAACATCACTCGACACCACCCGAAGCCTTGCGCCAACTATTCCGGGCGCTCGGCTGGTCGTGGCAGAAAGCGGGCTGGCTGGTCCGAAGGAGCTTGCCGATCTGGCGGGCTACGGCGCGCGGAATTTTCTGATCGGGGAAAGTCTTATGCGCCAGCACGACGTGACCGCAGCGACCCGCGCGATGCTGAAAGATCCTGTGCCGATGGAGGGTGCAGCATGAGCGATTTGACCCATTTTGACGCGCAAGGCGCAGCACACATGGTTGATGTCTCCGAAAAGGAGGTTACCGACCGGATCGCGACCGCAAAAGGCTCGGTCACAATGCTGCCGGAAACACTTTCTATGATTACAGAGGGGCGCGCAAAGAAAGGGGATGTGCTGGCCGTAGCACGGCTGGCCGGCATTATGGGATGCAAGAAAACTGCCGAGCTCGTTCCGCTCTGTCATCCTCTGCCCATCTCCAAGGTGGCACTGGAGCTGACCCCGGACACAGGTTTGCCTGGGGTTCATATCGAAGCGACAGTCAAGACCACCGGGCAAACGGGGGTTGAAATGGAAGCTTTGACCGCCGTCACCATCGCGCAACTCACACTCTATGATATGGTCAAGGCCGTAGACAAAGGCATGCGCTTGACCGACACTCGGCTCGTCTTCAAAGACGGTGGAAAAACAGGAAAGTACGAGGCGGAATGACGACGCTGACCCCCGTTTCAGATGCGCTGAACGCGCTCTTTAAACTGGTATCCCCCTTACAGGTAGAAGAGGTCGCACTGGCCGACTGTGCCATGCGCGTGCTGGCAGAGGATGCCGTCGCAAAACGCAACCAACCACCATTTCATGCCTCGGCCATGGATGGCTATGCCGCAAAGAGCGAAGACGCCCGTGTTGGCAAAGAACTGGCTGTGGTGGGCGAAGCACGCGCCGGGTTCAGCTGGTCCGGAACGGTGGAAGCCGGACAGGCAGTGCGTATTTTCACCGGAGCGCCCATGCCCGCCGGCGCTGAACGCGTGATTATACAGGAAGATGTCGCGCGCGACGAAGACAAGATTACGCTTCTGGATACGCTTGGCGACGCGGACAATGTGCGCCCCGAGGGCAGTGATTTTGCAATCGGGCACCGGATCATCGCTCCCAAGCGCCTGCGACCGGGCGATATCGCGCTTTGCGCATCGATGAACCTGCCCAGTGTCCGTGTCTATCGGCGGCCCGAAGTCGCGATTATCGCCACGGGCGACGAGCTGGTGCAACCGGGCTCGGAACCCAACAAGGATCAGATCGTCTCCTCGAACAGCTACGGGCTCAAAGCCATGTTCGAAGCGGCAGGTGCCATCGTGCGGATGTTGCCGATCGCGCTTGATACCGTGGAAAGCCTGGGACAGGTGTTGGAGCTTGCACGCGGCGCAGATGTGATCATCACCATTGGTGGTGCCTCCGTTGGGGATTATGACCTGGTCGGCGAAGTGGCGGGCTCGATGGGACTTGAGCGCGAATTTTACCAGGTCGCAATGCGCCCCGGCAAACCGCTGATGTGCGGAAAACTGGGGGCCTCGCTTCTTATCGGACTGCCCGGAAACCCGGTGTCTTCGATGGTCTGCGGGCAGATCTTCGTGGTTCCGGCACTGCGGGCCATGCAGGGTCTTCCGGCAGAACCCGTGCCGCGCCAGCGTGGACGGCTCGCCTCCGACGCGGGCAAAAACGGCAATCGCGAACACTACATGCGCGCCAAGCTCGAAATCCGCGATGGTGCGGTCTGGGTGCATCCGGAAAGCCGTCAGGACAGCTCGCTTCTGTCGGTTTTGTCATGGTCCAACTGCCTTATGGTGCGCGCCCCGCATGCCGACCCGCTGTCTTACGGCTCTGAGGTCGAATACATTCCGCTCTGACGCTGATCAGGCCGAAAGTTGACACAAAGCGCGAACAAGGATAGAACGTATCGCGAACGGCGTGCGGTGTTTACCCTTTGCTAACGCTCATTGACTTGGGTGAGCACGGCGGCCGGCCGGCAAGCCGCAGGATCGCGGAGCCGGGTTAACTGCCTGAGGCCGAGGGAGCAGACATGCTGACCAAAAAGCAGATCGAACTTCTTGAATTTATCCACAAAAGAACGCAGCGCGACGGCGTGCCGCCCTCATTCGATGAGATGAAAGACGCACTGGATTTACGCTCCAAATCCGGCATCCACCGGCTGATCACTGCACTTGAGGAACGCGGGTTCATCCGGCGACTTGCGCACAAGGCGCGGGCGCTCGAAATTATCAAGCTGCCAGACGCGATTGCCGACAAAACAGGCGGATTCAGCCCCCGTGTGATCACCGGCGATAAGACCGACCCGCCACCGGCTGCCCTGCCCGTTGACGCCGTACATGCGCTTGAACTGCCTGTCATGGGCCGGATCGCCGCGGGCACGCCAATTGAAGCAATTTCCGAGGTTTCGCACCATGTGGCGGTACCGGGAAGCATGATGCGCGGAGACGCTCAGCATTATGCGTTAGAGGTCAAAGGCGACTCGATGATCGATGCGGGTATCAACGATGGAGACATCGTGGTCATCCGAGAAACCGGCACGGCCGAGAGCGGCGAAATCGTCGTGGCATTGGTCGAGGGGCATGAAGCGACACTTAAAACCCTGCGCAAGCGTGGAAACGCGATCGCCCTCGAAGCGGCAAACCCCGCTTATGAGACCCGTGTTTTCCCCTCCGATCAGGTGAAGGTTCAGGGCCGATTGGTGGGTCTTATCCGCACCTACTGAAGCCCGGTATACGCCTGGCTGGTGCCATTCCTTCCAGGCGCCAGTCGCTTGAATATACCCGAACGTGCGGAGGCGCCGCTCCATAAGCGGGCGCCTTGCCGCGCGCGTGCCGTCGTAACGCGCAGTCCATTTGCTCCAGCGGCAATCAAAACGGCTCCGGTTGAGCGTAAACGCGAAAGATCGAGGCTTTCGCACCCATCACGTTGTGGGTGTTTTGTGTTGAGGATCACCAGATCCGCATGGTTGCAGGCTTCGGTGTATCGCGCCGCACCGGTTTTGCCGCGCAACTGGATAATAAGCTTGTCCTCTAAGGTCAGATGAAGCTCCGCCCTGTCAATTTTCTGAAGTCCCGGCCGTCTTGCCGCGATGTCTTGATCGGCGCCATCGCCGTCATTTTCCAGCCAGACCCTTGCCGAGAACCCCTCGCCTTTCGGGCGCGAGAGCACCCTGCCCTGCGGTGTCATCAGACCAAGAAGACCTCCGCTTTCGCTGACCAGAAGCGGTGGACGCTCCACCGTTGTCCACAGCACCAGGGCCAGTGCGAGCGGTAGAACACTGGACAACCTGAGACCTCTCAAAGGGCCGAGCGCGGCGAGCAGACCGCCTGCGAGGATCAGCCCCAGAACGCCAGCCGGGGGGCGCGGCACATAACCCACCGCACCGTCCCATTCCGCGATACTGGACGCCACCCAGAGAATCCAACGAATACCGAATTCGGTCGCCATCAAACCAAGCCACTCGGCGCCAAGGGGCTGCAAAGCGAGCGCCAGCAATGCCCCGGGCATCACCACCATCCCCATGATCGGAACGCAGGCGAGGTTGGCGATCAGGCCGTACTGCGCGATGATATTGAAATGCGCGGCCGCGATTGGTGCGGTGGCGGCCCCTGCGACGCTCGATGACAGGACAAGCGAGGCTGGCCCCCGCGCCCATGTCGGCAGCGTCCGCCAAGGCGGCCAGTCGCGAATAGCATTGAAGGCGACAACGAGCGCCGTTGTCGCGGCGAAGGACATCTGAAACCCGGGGCCCACCAAGGCTTCGGGTCGCAGAACCAGCACGATCAGCGCGGCCCAGGCCACAGAGCGCAACGAAACGGCCCGACGGTCCACAAGGACCGCCAGCAGCATCATGCTCACCATGATAAACGCGCGTTCTGTTGCAACTGCCGCGCCCGAGATAACCAGATAGACGGTTGCGGCTCCCAGCGCTCCGACAGCCGCCACTTTTTTTTCCGGAAGGCGCAGGGAGAGCTGCGGCACCAGCGCAAGCGCGGTCCGCAGCGCCAGAAAGACGGTCCCTGTCAGAAGCCCCATGTGCAGGCCAGAGATCGCGAGAAGATGCGCAAGGTTTGTGGCGCGCAGATCGTCGACCCGGTCGCGGTCGATGGCGGACCGATCTCCGGTCAGGATAGCGGCAGCGAAGGCCCCGGGCTGTCCCGAAATTCGCGCCTGTATTGCCGCGCTCAGTGCGTACCTGAAGCGGTAGACCGCAAGGTCCAGGCCGACTTCCGCAGGTGCCGACCAAAGCAGAACAGGCACACGTGTGTAGCCAACGGCCCCAAGGCTTTCGAACCAGGCGTGGCGTCGAAAGTCGAACCCTCCCGGCTCTGCTGGTGCAGCAGGAGGGGACAGATGCCCTGTTGTCATCAGGTGCTGTCCGGGCTCGACAAGAAAGCCGGTGTCAGGACCATGGAGCGACACGCGCACGCGGTGGGGGGTTTTGTGCGGCGGGATGCGCGACAGCCGCACCTGATCAAGTGTCAGGCGGATAGCGCCTGCGTGGGAGCGCCCCACCTCCACCAGCCGGCCTTCAATCGGCCCGTAGTACCGATATTCCAACACGGGCGCCGAAAGCCGCGCGGCGCGCTCCGCAGCCAGCCCGAATCCCGCAAGAACCATCGCTGCTGCAAGCAGCAAAGGCCGGGATTGCCAGGGCCCCGCCAGACCGCCCAGTGCGGCGGCGCAGGCAAGGGCAAGATCCCCCATGACCAGGGTTTCAGATGGCTCAGCGTGCGCCGAAAAATAGACCAGAGCGCCAAGCCCGAAGAGCACGGGCAACCAGGGGAAGAGCCCCCTGCGCAGATCTGCTTCGCGGCTCACTTGTCCTGCTCCACCGGGTTGGCTACAGAGCCTCAACCGTATTGAAATCCCGGTTGATGAAGGGTTAACGCCCGTTTCACAGTTGACCCCGAGGAGCCCGTCATGTCCGACCAGATCGTTACCCGCTTTGCCCCTTCTCCGACGGGCTATCTGCACATCGGCGGGGCGCGCACGGCCCTGTTTAACTGGCTTTATGCCCGCGGGCGTGGCGGCACATTTCTGCTGCGCATTGAGGATACAGATCGCGCGCGGTCCACACCGGAAGCGACCGAAGCGATCTTTCAGGGGCTGCGCTGGCTCGGGCTTGACTGGGATGGCGACGCATTCAGCCAGTTTGAGCGCGCCGGCAGGCACGCTGAGGTGGCCCATCAGCTGCTTGCATCTGGCAAGGCGTATAAGTGCTTCTCCACACCAGAAGAGATCGCTGCTTTCCGCGAGGTCGCCAAGGCGGAGGGCCGCTCAACACTCTTTCGATCCCCATGGCGCGCAGCAGACCCCTCGACACATCCCGATGCCCCCTTTGTTGTGCGCATCAAAGCGCCTCAGGACGGCGAGACCGTGATCCGCGACGAGGTTCAGGGTGACGTGATAATCCGAAACGATCAGCTCGACGACATGGTGCTGCTGCGCTCGGACGGTACGCCTGTCTATATGCTCGCCGTTGTGGTTGATGATCACGACATGGGCGTCACGCATGTAATCCGCGGTGACGATCACCTCAACAATGCCGCCCGGCAGATGATGATCTATGAGGCAATGGGATGGGAGGTCCCTGTTTGGGCGCATATCCCGCTAATCCATGGACCGGACGGCAAGAAGCTCTCGAAGCGGCACGGTGCGCTTGGTGTTGAGCAGTATGAGGCAATGGGATTTCCGGCATCTGGGATGTGCAACTATCTGGCCCGGCTCGGTTGGTCTCATGGTGATGATGAGTTCTTCACACAAGCTCAGGCGCTGGAGTGGTTTGACCTGTCCGGCATTGGCAAATCGCCTGCCCGGTTTGACCTAAAAAAGCTCGAAAACCTGTCCGGCCAACATATCGCGGTCGCCGAGGATGCAGATTTGATCGCAGGCGCAGCGCGATATCTCGCCGCGGCAGCTCTGCCCGCGCTCTCAGAGACGCAAATCGAGGGGTTGGGACGTGCGATGTATTGCCTCAAAGACAGAGCCAAAAATTTCCCTGAACTTCTTGAAAAAGGGGCATTTATTTTGAATGCGCGGCCAATTGTCCCGGATGAAAAGGCCGCAAAACAGCTCGATGATGTATCCCGTAGTATACTGTCAGAATTGACGCCGCACCTGCAAAATGGTAGCTGGTCCCGCGACGCGTTGGAGGCGCAGATGGCTGTGTTCGGAGAGCAAAAATCTCTGAAGTTTGGCAAGCTGGCAGGTCCTTTGCGCGCAGCCTTGGCAGGGCGGTCCGTGACCCCCAGCGTTTATGACATGATGCTCGTTCTGGGCCGCGAGGAAACGCTCGCTCGGCTTGGGGACGCAGCGGCATGAGGGGGTAACGGTCCCGGTCCGGGCGCCACCCTCATGCGCCCGTATGAGCCGGTCGTAAGACCGACACGCCACGCCCGGCCCGGACCGCTCCGGGCCCCGCCTAGAAAGAGGGACTGACATGGCTGAACAACGCACCGCGAAGCTGCTATTCGATGGTAAAGAGATCGATTTGCCGATCCATTCGCCATCGACGGGCCCCGATGTACTGGATATCCGTAAGCTGTACGCACAGGGCGACGTGTTCACCTATGACCCCGGTTTTACATCGACCGCAGCCTGTGACAGCACGATCACCTTTATCGACGGCGAAGAAGGCGTGCTGCTGCACCGCGGCTATCCGATCGACCAGCTCGCGGCGAAATCCCACTACCTTGAGGTGTGTTACCTGCTGCTCTACGGCACGCTTCCAAGCGCAGCACAACTCGAAGAGTTCGAAACCACCATCACCCATCACACAATGTTGCACGAGCAGATGGGGAACTTCTTCCGTGGCTTCCGCCGGGATGCGCATCCAATGGCAGTTATGGTGGGGGTGGTTGGCGCTATGTCCGCCTTCTATCATGACAGCACAGACATCAGCGATCCACGACAGCGTGAGATCGCCTCGCACCGCCTGATCGCAAAGATGCCGACCATTGCGGCGTGGGCATACAAATACACGATCGGGCAGCCTTTTGTGTATCCGCGCAATGATCTGGACTATGCCTCGAATTTCCTGCGCATGTGCTTTGCCGTGCCGGCTGAGGAGTACCATGTCGACCCGATCCTCGCACGTGCGATGGATCGGATTTTCACGTTGCACGCGGATCACGAGCAGAACGCGTCGACTTCAACCGTGCGTCTGGCGTCCTCTTCCGGCGCGAATCCGTTTGCCTGTATCGCGGCGGGCATTGCCTGTCTTTGGGGCCCGGCCCATGGTGGTGCGAACCAGGCCTGCCTGGAGATGCTCAAGGAAATCGGGACACCCGACCGCATCCCGGAATATATCGCGCGCGCCAAGGACAAGGACGACCCGTTCCGCCTCATGGGCTTTGGCCACCGCGTTTACAAGAACTTCGACCCGCGCGCGACGGTTATGAAGCAATCCGCAGACGAGGTGCTCGACCTGCTGGGCGTGGAAAACAATCCGATCCTTGCAACCGCCAAAGAACTTGAACAGGCCGCTTTGGCAGATCCGTATTTCTCGGAGAAAAAGCTCTTCCCGAATGTGGATTTCTATTCTGGTATCATCCTGGAGGCGATGGGCTTCCCGACCTCGATGTTTACGCCGATCTTCGCGCTTTCTCGGACCGTGGGCTGGATCAGCCAGTGGAAAGAACAGCTTGAAGATCCGCAGATGAAAATCGGCCGCCCGCGCCAGCTGTATCTCGGCGAAACCGCGCGCGACTATACTGAGATCGAAGACCGCTAAGCGACCGCGATATTCTACTGGACAGTTAAGCTACAGGGGTGCCTGACCGGCCGCCCTGTAGTCATTTGCGGACAGGCCCCAATTCAAGTCCGCAAGTATCCTCGGGGGTTTGGGGGCAGACAGCCCCCAAGGCATGTGCCCCGGACCTATCGCATGACCTACTCCGCTGCGACGCGCCCCTGGACCAGCATGGACTTGAGGTACCGGCCAGTATGGCTCTCCGGAACCTCCGCGACCGCCTCCGGTGTGCCGGTTGCCACCACCTGGCCCCCACCATCGCCGCCTTCCGGCCCGATATCGATGATCCAATCCGCGGTTTTGATGACGTCCAGATTGTGCTCGATCACAATCACCGTGTTCCCCTGCTCGACCAGTTCATGCAGAACCTCTAGAAGTTTTCGAACATCTTCGAAGTGCAAACCGGTGGTTGGCTCGTCGAGAATATACAATGTTCGACCTGTCGAGCGTTTTGCCAGCTCTTTGGACAACTTCACGCGTTGTGCCTCGCCTCCTGAGAGCGTCGTCGCCTGCTGGCCCACTTTGATGTAGCCCAGACCGACCCGCATCAGCGCATCCATCTTCTCACGGATGCTGGGGACAGCTTTGAAGAACTCCTGCGCGTCCTCGACGGTCATGTCCAAAACGTCGGCAATCGACTTGCCTTTGAACTTGATCTCCAGCGTCTCGCGATTGTAGCGCGCGCCCTTACAAGTCTCGCATTCCACATAAACGTCCGGCAGGAAGTGCATCTCAATCTTGATGACACCGTCGCCCTGGCAGGCCTCGCAGCGTCCGCCTTTCACGTTGAAGCTGAACCGCCCCGGCTTGTAGCCGCGGGCCTTGGATTCGGGCAGTCCGGCAAACCAGTCGCGAATGGGGGTAAAGGCCCCCGTGTACGTGGCCGGGTTCGAGCGCGGTGTGCGCCCGATCGGGCGCTGGTCGATGTCGATAACCTTGTCTAGATGCTCCAGCCCCTTGATCGTCTCGCAGGGCGCAGGGGTCTGGCGCGCACCGTTCAGACGCATGGAGGCCGTTTTGAACAACGTTTCTATGGTCAGCGTGGACTTTCCGCCCCCCGAAACGCCTGTGACGCAAACAAACTTGCCCAGCGGAAAATCGACCGTCACGTCCTTGAGGTTGTTGCCCGTGGCTTTCTTGACCGTAACTTTTTTCTTGTTGCCCGTCCGCCGTTCCAACGGCACAGCGATCTCGCGCCGCCCCGCCAGGTAGTCGCCTGTCACAGAATGCGGCGTCGCCATGATCTGATCCGGCGTGCCATGGGCAACGATTTCACCCCCGTGCACCCCTGCCCCAGGGCCGATGTCGAACACATAGTCCGCCTCGCGGATCGCTTCTTCATCATGTTCGACGACGATCACTGTGTTGCCCTGATCGCGCAGGTTCTTGAGCGTGGTCAGGAGACGATCATTGTCCCGCTGGTGGAGCCCGATGGACGGCTCGTCGAGGACGTATAGAACACCGGTCAGCCCCGACCCGATCTGAGACGCCAGCCGGATCCGCTGGCTTTCTCCGCCCGAAAGCGTTCCTGCATTTCGGCTAAGGGTGAGGTACTCGAGACCAACATTGTTCAAAAACCCAAGACGCTCGCGAATTTCCTTCAGGATCGCCCGGGCGATTTCGTTCTTTTGGTCCGTCAACGATGCTGGAACTGTCTCGCACCACGCGTAGGCCTCTCTGATCGACATTTGCACGACCTGCCCGATATGGAGCAGGTTGTCCGCCGGGCCGATTTTTACGGCCAAAGCTTCTTCGCGCAGTCGATACCCGCCACACGTCCCGCAGGAGCGGTTGTTCTGATACCGTTCAAACTCTTCGCGGATCCACGCCGAATCCGTCTCGCGATAGCGGCGCTCCATGTTTGGGATCACGCCTTCGAACGCGCGGCTCACCTGATAAACCCGCCCCCCCTCATCGTAGCGGAAGGCGATCTCCTCCTCGCCGGACCCGCGCAGGAACACTTGCTGCACGTGATCGGGCAGTTTCTTCCACGGCGTCTTCGGATCGAAATCGTAGTGGGTGGCAATGGCCTGAATGGTCTGCAGAAAATAGGGTGACTTGCCCTTGCGCCATGGGGCAAGCGCACCGTCTTCAAGCGTCAGCGCGGCGTCCGGCACAACCAGCCGTTCGTCAAAGAAAAGCTCCACCCCGAGACCGTCGCAGGATGGACAGGCGCCGAACGGCGCGTTGAACGAAAACAAACGCGGCTCAATTTCGGGGATTGTGAAGCCGCTCACAGGGCAGGCAAAGTTCTCCGAGAATGTAACCCGTTCCGGATCGCCCTCTTTCGGGGCGGTCTCCAGGACCGCAATCCCATCGGCGAGATCGAGCGCGGTGCGGAAACTGTCAGCCAGCCGGGTTTCAATCCCCTCCTTCACCACAATCCGATCGACGACCACGTCGATGTCATGGCGAAACTTTTTGTCGAGCGTCGGCGGCGTGTCGAGGTCATAGAACTCCCCATCCACCTTGACGCGCTGAAAGCCTTGCTTGCGCAATTCAAGAAATTCTTTGCGGTATTCGCCTTTCCTGTCGCGCACGATCGGCGCGAGCAAATAGGCGCGGGTCGACTCTTCCATCGCCATGACGCGATCGACCATGTCCTGAACCTGCTGCGCCTCAATCGGCAGCCCGGTTGCAGGGGAATAGGGCGTGCCAACGCGCGCAAAAAGCAGACGCAGATAGTCGTAAATCTCGGTCACCGTGCCGACGGTGGAGCGCGGGTTTTTTGACGTTGTTTTTTGCTCGATGGAGATTGCCGGGCTCAGACCTGCAATGTGGTCCACGTCCGGCTTTTCCATCATGTCGAGGAACTGACGCGCATACGCGCTGAGACTTTCGACATACCGGCGCTGGCCTTCGGCATAGATCGTATCAAAGGCCAGGGATGACTTGCCGGAGCCGGACAGCCCGGTGATGACCACCAATTCGTCGCGCGGAATATCCACGTCGACGGACTTCAAATTATGCTCACGCGCGCCGCGGACTTCGATCTTTTTCAGCTCGGGCATGGGGACCTCATTAACCGGTCCTCAAGAGATAGGAGAAACCAGCTGAGTCTCCAATGGAAAAATGAGAACGAAGAAAGAACATCTAAAACTAGCATCCCGCCGCCTGTAACGCAGCCGCGAGCCCGGAAAGCGGATAGAGCACATCGCGGCCCGATCCGTCCCGCCATGTCACCCGCAGGGTCAGACCGTTCAGAATTCTGTCTTCAAATGGATACGCTTGGTACCCGGGAAACGCCTGAGACCTTGTGACAGACCATCCTACGATCCGGTCTGTCGCGGGATCGCTGTCAATTTCCATCCGCAGAAAGAAGTTTGGCTCGCTCCAACCATCAAACAGGAAGACCTCACCGTTGCATTGCGCACTCAAGGCCGGGACTGCCGGATCACCGGTCGCAAGCGACGCACCGGGTACGACGGGCGGGTTAGGCCGGTTGCCGCTGAACGCCACACCAAAGTCGGTGGGTCGCCAGATGACGCCCGTTGCCGTGAGATCGGTGGCTGGCACTGGCGCGCGCTCCCCCATCGGATTGGCACAATCGCGCGCTGCCAATCCTTCGACCAGACCAACGAGGCGATAGGAGACAGTGGTGAACTCACCGGGCTCCACATCGAAATTGAAGGTAACCTCCAGGACCTCTCCACTTTGGAGCGCCTGCCATGCCACCGCGTCCAGTGGGTCCGTTGCAATATAGCCGCCTCTATCGGCGAAGGTGACCGGAAAGCTCGGCGCTGACCCTCGATAATTGTCGACAGAGATCTGCCCCGAATACGGATAACCGCCATATCCGAAAACCGTAGAATTCAGGATAAGCCGCTGATCGCACGAGATGGCAACATTCGGCACATAGGGCGGGCCAGCTTGGTAGGCGACCAACGGCTCAAACCGGCCGGCAAGGTCTGTCTCGCGAACCTCCCAACCGAGGTTGGGCACGAAATTACTGGTCAGAAGGTAAGTATCAAAGCGAAGCGCCTGGGCGCCACAGACGCCCGGGCCCATCTGCGCATTGGATCCTTTAAGACCGAACTCATAGACCGGTCCATTCTGAATCGCGAAACGGACTGAGCTGCCAACACGGAGCGCATCGGCCAGCTCTCGCCCCAGATCGGCCATCATAAACGGCCCCATCACCGGAATGGCCAGGGACTGGCGATTATAGATCACAGATCCATTGCCGCGCGTGACAGAAACCTGAACGTTCTGGACGCTTGCAAAAGCTGGCACACCTGCAAGTGTCCAGCTAGGACGAGACGTCAAGAAGCTCGGAAAACAGTCAAGATGCAAAATGCGCCCCTGCCCGTCGTGCACGCCATCGCCGCCGAGACCAACTCCCGGGCGTTCAAACCCGGTAAACCCCCATTGACCCGCCGGGATCGGGTCGCGGAAGCGCATCACAAAGGGGTCTGCAGGATAGCTTTGATAAGGCGCTTCCTGGACCACCGGCGGTGCTGTCGCTGTTTGCCCTTGCAACGACGGCAATGCAGGGATTTGCAGGGGCGGGATCTGCGTCGGCTGGGCTTGCAATGGCTGGACTGGCGGTGGGGGGGCGACACGCTGTTGGGTTTGCGCCGGAGGTGCTGGCGCACCCGGCGGCGCGCCCCCCGGCACCGTGCCCATCACAGTCTGCTGGATGCACTGGACATATATTTGGCCATACTGCTGAAAGAGCTCAATCGGTACACCGGCAGTATCGTTGCTCAGCAGGCGCGACAAAGTCGGACCGGTGATCCCGGAATTTTGCGCCTGAGAGATAATGCAGGAACAGGCCTGTGGAAACTGCGGGGTGGCCGCCTGGCAGCGCGCCAAATCACTTTGCGCAACGGCTGCACTGGCGGCGAGCCAACCAACACCTGTCAAAAGCGATACCGCACGCATGGGCCAATCTCCTCAGACACAACAGGGTTCAGAGAACGCGGCGCAGCCCGGGCTGTCTAGTGTTTCGAAGACCTGTTTCGGCGCAGTGCCAGAAAAAGATGCACGGTCGCGCCGCATGCCAGTGCAATCGCCAGCCCGATGAGCATCGCGCTATACCCTAAGCTACTGCTGACAAAGAATAAGACAGGAGTGCCAAGGGTGTTTCCAATATTCCCGGTCTGCGCCATAGCTCCGTTCGCAAGTGCCCGGTTTTCAGGCGTTTCGTTAAGCTGCGGCACTGCGGCAAAACTCGCGCCCTGCACAAGGCCCAGTGCAGCAGCCAGCGCCAGACACAACACAGCGTTGCCCTGCAAGGCGGCCAGAGAAAACGCCAGGAGCGACGCGCACACAAAGCCGATCTGCACCACCGAGACTGCTGAGACAAACCGCAGCATCCACACGCCGAGTGTTAAGGAGGCCGCAATGCTCACAAGAGGGACTGCTGCAAGCACCATCGCTTTTTGCGCAGGGTCAAGATACGGCGGGATAAGCGTCAGGAAGCTCACGAAACAAAAGGTGTAAAACAGCCACCCTGCCCCCGGCGCACCGAGCCACGGAGACCGGTAGATGCGCACGTGGCGAAAGACCACCTCGCGCGGAGTAAGGAGGACTGCCCCTTGCGGTTTTTCACGTGGCAAGAGCACCGTGAGGAGCACCGCGAAAACGGCCATATAGAGCCCATGTGCCCCGAACAGAGCAGATACGCCGAAAATGTCGACAAAGGGCAGCCCAAACCACACCAGTAGTGCGAAGGCCACCCCGAAGAAGCTGCCCCAAAGCGTTAGCGCCAGCCCCTGGTCTTTTGGCGCACTCAGCGAGGCGATCAACGTCGGAGCTGCCACAACAATCGCGAGATGCGAAACACCCTCCAGAACACGGCTGATCAGAAACATCTCAAAAATCGGGCCTGTCGCCTGAAAAACAGAAACGGCCGCGCCCAGCCAGAGGCCAAACAAAAGCGCGCGCCGAAATGTGATCCGTGCAACGACCACACCAGCGGTGACGCCCAGAACGATTCCGACGCCCCCCACCAACGAAACCGCCCACCCAAGCGATGGGCCCGCGTCAGGATAGAGCCCACCGAGGCGGTCGAACACAACGCTGACCTTGGCGTATTGCGCCGCCGAGCCCAGCCCCGCGACCCATAGCAACAATACCAGCGTCCAGTTTGTATCTGCTCTGACCGTGCCCATACCCCGCACCTAACGCGCGAGACCGTCAAACCCCAAAGACTTTATGTGATGGGTACAATTCGCAATGGGCGATACAATTGAGCAGTGCTGCAAAGAAGACTTTTCGGAGGGGACGGATACGTGCTGCGTCCCGCGGTTACACCTTAGAAATGGATCGCGCGTCCATAAGCATCCAAAACGGATTCGTGCATCATTTCCGATAGTGTCGGGTGCGGAAAAACCGTCTCCATCAGGTCCTCTTCCGTCGTCTCGAGCTGGCGACCCACCACATAGCCCTGGATCAGCTCTGTCACCTCGGCTCCCACCATATGCGCGCCGAGCAGTTCGCCGGTTTTCGCGTCAAACACGGTTTTCACCATGCCTTCCGGTTCGCCCAGCGCGATCGCCTTGCCGTTTCCGATAAAGGGGAAGCGGCCCACCTTGACGTCGAAACCGTTGTCCTTGGCTTGCGCCTCGGTAAACCCGACACTGGCCACTTGCGGGTGGCAGTACGTGCACCCGGCGATGGCTTCTGGCTTGACCGGATGAACGTTGTTCTTTCCGGCGATCAATTCGGCCACCATCACCCCTTCATGGGAGGCTTTGTGCGCCAGCCAGGGCGCTCCGGCGAGGTCACCGATCGCGTAAATCCCCTCCACCCCGGTTCGACAGAAGGCATCCGTGACGACATGGGTTTTCTCGACGCGCACCCCCAGCGCTTCCAGCCCCAAACCTTCAGTGTTTCCGACAATGCCGACGGCAGAGATTACTGTGTCGAACGTCTCTTTGGTGATTTTGCCGCCCTGTTCGATATGAGCCGTGACCTTTCCTTTGTCGCGATCAAGCTGTTTTACCATCGCTTTTTCGAGGATCGTCATACCCTGCTTTTCGAACTGCTTTTTCGCAAAACCACTGATCTCGGCATCCTCGACGGGCAGAATCCGCTCCATCACTTCGACCACGGTCGTGTCCGTCCCAAGCGTGTTGTAAAAGCTCGCAAACTCGATCCCGATTGCGCCGGACCCGATCACCAGCAGCTTTTTGGGCATTCTTGGTGGAACCAGCGCGTGCTTGTAGGTCCACACGAGATCGCCATCCGCCTCCAACCCCGGCAACTCGCGTGCGCGCGCGCCGGTCGCAAGCACGATATTTGGCGCGTGGAGCTCTTCCACGCCCTTGTCGGTTGTCACGGATACCACGCCTTTTGCGGGTACCGTCGCGTCCCCCATCAGCGCAGTGACTTTGTTTTTCTTCAGAAGATGCCCAACACCGCCATTAAGCTGTTTCGCAACGGCACGCGACCGGGCCACGACCGCATCCAGATCGTAGCTGATCCCCTCGGCTTTCAGGCCAAACTCCTTGGCCCGATGCATCAGGTGAAAGACTTCGGATGACCGCAGCATCGCCTTAGTGGGAATACATCCCCAGTTCAGGCAAATCCCCCCCATATGCTCGCGCTCAACTACGGCCACTTTGAGCCCCAGTTGCGCCGCACGTATCGCCGCCACGTAGCCGCCCGGCCCTGCGCCAATCACCACAAGGTCAAAGGATTTCGCCGCCATGCCTGCCTCCCGCCAGATGTTCGACAAATTAGTTTAGCTTTAAACCAACTCAATCAAGCGGACAAGGCGGTTGGCTCCTGAAACCGGCGCACCAACTCACCATATCCGCCCCGCGCCAGGAAGTCTGCCTCGTCGGGCGAAGACAGGCGGCCGAGCGCCTCGTTGCGGAAAGGAAAGCGGCCGAAGCGACGGATGATTTCGCGATGAACCCGTGCATGCAGCAAGGTTGTGCCATCGCTCGCCGGCATCCGCTCCATAATCAGTCTTACTGCGCGGTTCTGGTTTGTCGGGACTTCAGAATGCTCAAGCGGGAGATAGAAGAACTGCCGCTGCGGTTCGGGAATTTGCATATCGAACCCGCGGGCGATCCCGGTCTTTGCAGCCTCCAGCGCCAGAACGTCTGTGGCAAATGCCTTGGCGCTTCCACGAAACATATTGCGCGAGAACTGATCGGTCAGGATCAGATATGCAAGCGTCCCGTTCGGGCAAAAGCACCAGCTGCGCAAACGTCCTGCGGCAGCGGTCTCCCATTCGTTTAAAAATCTTCTACGGATCTCCGTGTCGATCGCGTCATCCTGCGTGTACCAACCGCTCGTGCCCACTTCCGTCAGCCAGAAGTCGAGAACATCTTGAAATTGTGCCATCAGCATTCCTCCCCCAGACAGAGGTGGGGCGAAAGTGCCGCTGCGTCAACAATTGCCAGTTCAGCGGTTTGCCACAGCCTCCGCTGCAGCCTCTGCTGCCGCTTCGGCTGCAGCTTCCTCATCGGCTTCAAACGCGGCCTCCTGCGCCACAACCATGGCAACGGGGGATGCTGCAGGCGAGATCGCGGCAAAACTGCCGGTATCTTCGGCCGCCACCGAAGGCCGCCGCCCCATGCGCCAGAGACAGTACGCAAAAAGCAGGCCCATCTGGCCCATTATGAAAAGAAAGAACCCGGCGGGTCCGACAGCATCCATCAGGGCTGCAGTCAGGAAAGGACCACCAACAGCACCAACACCGTTGGCAAAGACCAGTTTTCCGGCGGCTGCGGCCATATCCTCAGGGTCGAGATAGTCATTGGTATAGGCGACCAGCAGCGCATAAAGCGGATAGGCCATGCCACCGACGACAAAGACAGCAACGAGCAACCCAGCAAATCCACCGACCCCGCTCCAACCAATGGCCGCCGCGAGGCCCCCGCAGAGCGCGGCCATAAGGATCAGCTTGCGCCGGTCCATACGGTCGGAAATCCAGCCGATCGGACCCTGCAGGAGCATTCCGCCAAGATAGATTGCGGCCACAAAGGTTGAAACCTGCGTGGCGTTCAGTCCGGCCTGGGTGCCATAAACCGATGCCATCCCGAACAGCGCCGAAAAAACACCGCCCATAAGCAAAAGACCAACAAGACCAAGAGGCGAGGCCCTGAATACATCGCGCAGGGTCATGTCGCGGGAAGTCTCAAAAACCGGTGCGGGTGTTACAGACAACAGGATTGGCGCGAAAGATACAGAAACCAGAATGGAGGGCAGGATAAAGAGAACAAATCCGCTCGCGTCCCCAACCGCGACCATTGCTTGCGCGATAACAAAGCCCAACATCATGACGACGCCGTAAAACGACATTGCCAGCCCCCGGGTCTCGTTCGGTACAGCGTTGTTCAGCCAACTTTCCGCGGTGACATACACACCGGCAAAACAGAATCCGATTACAACCCTGAGCACGACCCATGCGATAGGATCGGTGAAGACCGGAAACAGGATCAGCGCGGCAGAAATCAACGATCCAAGGGCCGCAAAGACACGAACATGCCCGACCCGGCGGATGAGATCCGGAGTGATCCGCGACCCACCGAGGAAGCCCGCAAAATAGCCGGCCATCACGAACGCCATTTCCTGGGTCGAAAAACCCTCAATATCGCCCCGGATGCCAAGCAAGGTGGCCAGAATCCCGTTGCCTGTCATCAGCAAGAAGATCCCCAGCAGCAGCACACCGGAGGTGCGAAAGACAATCAACATGGCCAGCCTCCGGTTTCGGTCTTACGCCGCCCATGTCGCAGAATAGATAGCGCCCGTCAAAACCGGAAACGACGCTGCGGTGACGAATTTAGACTTCATGGAGCCTGCGCCGGAAGCGGTCGTGGTATCCGCCGACACCTGGGACCAGCGCAGGTCGGCGTTTGCTGGAGCCGACCGGACTCAGAGGCTGTCTGCACCTGCGGATCCGCAGGACTTGGCAAATCGGAAAATGGCGCGGTTGACGGGGCTCGAACCCGCGACCCCCGGCGTGACAGGCCGGTACTCTAACCATCTGAGCTACAACCGCGCGTGGCGTGTGCACTAGGGCAGTTACGCCGATGCGTCAACGGATAAGTTCACTCGAAGTTCATGATACAAAAAGGCTGGGCTGCAAGAGCACTTAAACCTGATATCATTAACGAGTAGCGCCGTGATTCACAGACCGGAGGCACCATGAAAGCTTATGTCCTGTCATTGGCCCTTGGGTCTTTTTCGCTTGCCCCTGCCCTCGCGCAATCTGTCGCCGACACAATTTATTCCGGTGGGACAATCCTGACTATGGAAGATGCCCAGCCGCGCGTGGAGGCGGTTGCTGTGGCGGAGGGCAAAATCCTTGCCCTCGGCAGCGAGGCCGATATCGACGCCCTGCGTGGCCCTGAGACCAACATGGTCGACCTGGCAGGACGGGCGCTGCTGCCTGGTTTTGTGGACAGCCATGGGCATGTGGTTATGGGGGGTCTTCAGGCGCTTTCAGCAAACCTGCTCGCTCCGCCAGATGGGAATGTCCGCGATATCGCTTCGCTCCAGGAGACGTTGCGCGCCTGGGTGGACGAAAACGCCGAGATCGTTGCTCAGATCAATCTGATCGTCGGTTTTGGATATGACGAAAGCCAGCTTGCCGAATTGCGTCCGCCGAACCGGGAGGAACTGGATGCGGTTTCGGACACGGTTCCGATCGTTATCGTGCATCAGTCGGGCCATTTTGGCGTCGCGAATTCGCCGGCGCTGGCGCAAGCTGGGATAGAAAGCGCCGAAGACACACCTCCTGGCGGCATTATTCGCGTCGATACTGCAGGAGTGCCAACCGGCGTTCTGGAGGAGAATGCGTTTTTCGCGGCCCTGATCCCGCTGATCGGAGGTCTCGGACAGGCTGGGTTTGAGGCGTTTGCGAGCGCTGGCGCTGAGCTTTGGGCGCGCTACGGGTACACGACCGGCCAGGAGGGTCGTGCAACGTCTCAGGTCTATGACACCTTGCGCATCGTTGCCGCGCGCGGCGATCTTCCGATCGATGTGGTGGTTTATCCCGATGTACTTGTCGAACGGGATTTCATAGGCACTGCGACCTCTACGGTTTATGAGGACGGTGTCCGGGTGGGTGGCGCCAAACTGACGATCGATGGCTCGCCCCAAGGCTTCACGGCCCTGCGCGACCGGCCATATTTTGACCCGATCGGAGATTACCCACCTGGGTATGCAGGCTATGCGTCAGCCACCATCGAACAGGTCACGGATGCGGTCGACTGGGCCTATGCCAACGGTATCCAGATCCTAACCCATGCCAATGGCGAAGGCGCATCCGACATGCTGATAGCCGCGCTCCAGTCTGCGGAAACTAGCCACGGAAAGAGCGACCGAAGACCGGTTCTGATACACGGTCAGTTCCTGCGGGAAGATCAGGTAGATGCCTATCAGGCCCTTGGTGTTTTTCCGTCTCTCTTCCCGATGCACACGTTTTACTGGGGCGACTGGCATCGGGACTACACCGTTGGTCCCGTTCGGGCCGAAAATATCTCGCCCACGGGCTGGATGGTCACGCGTGGAATGATGTTCGGAACCCATCACGACGCACCGGTGGCGTTCCCGGACAGTATGCGCGTTCTGGATGCAACTGTGACGCGCCGCACACGATCGGGCGACATTCTCGGGCCGGCGCAGCGCGTAGATGTCATGACCGCGCTCAAGGCAATGACAATCTGGCCCGCTTTTCAGCACTTTGAGGAGAACACCAAAGGGTCTATCGCGCCGGGAAAGCTTGCGGATTTTGTCATTCTTTCCGCAGACCCCACCGCGGTCGATCCTGAAACTCTGGACCAGCTCAGGGTGGAAGTGACGATCAAGGAAGACACAACGATCTACGAGGCTGGTGCGGAACGCCGCCGCGCGCCGCGCAAAGCGCGGTTGTCGCCCCACGGTGGGCACCACATCCTCGACGGCTTTTTCGCTGCGATGAAGGAAGACTTGTTGCAGGGAAACTAAGGTGGCGCGGTTGACGGGGCTCGAACCCGCGACCCCCGGCGTGACAGGCCGGTACTCTAACCATCTGAGCTACAACCGCGCGTAGCGTGCGGAATACGCCAAGGCCGAGATGCGGTCAAGCGTCGAGGGGCACCTCAGCAGGTTTTTTGCATCCGTAACAGTAGCCTTTGGGCCAGAGTCTTTCCGAAGACTGTGAAGTATTTGTCCAAAGCGGCAAATTTCCGAAACAGACTTTCCCTAGTTCCGTCAAAATCTGGCCCGGATTCTCCACGAGCCTTGCCGCATCGCACTCAAAAAAACGGGCGCTGTTTCCACACCACTGAAGACAACGGTGCAAGCAGGCTCCCGGGGATGTAAACGATGCTGCCTAGGACCATACCGTTTTACCGCGACTGCCGCACGAGCCCGGCACCAGGGCGCGACCGCCACAAGACTGAACGTGGCGGGTTCACGACGCTGCTTCAGGCCGTGGCTTTCTCTGTTGCACTTGTTTCTTTTGCACCCACTCAGGCGCAGGCCGAGCTCTTTGATGTATCTTTGAAAGAAACGCGAGCGCCGATGGCCTCGCAAGCGCTGTGCAAACGCCACTATTGGGCGTGCTCGCGCAGTACAGCCGGGTCTGTCACTGACGAGGCAGATATGATCGCGTATGCGCGGCAAGTGAACCGACTGGTCAACACCCAGTTTCACCAGATCAGCGACCAGGCGCAGTATCGACAGATCGATCACTGGGCGCTGCCGACCTCAAGAGGCGGTGATTGCGAAGACTTCGCTTTGCTGAAAAAGCAGATGCTGATCAAGAAAGGTGTCGCGCCAGAGCGCCTGTCCATTGCAACGGTGCTCGACAGAAAGCGCGAGCCCCACGCTGTGCTGGTGCTCAGAACCTCTCAAGGGGATCTGGTGCTCGACAATCTGAACAACCGTCTCCTGCGGTGGGACCGGACCGGGTATTCATTCCTGAAAGCGCAGGACGCCTCGTCGCGGACCGGATGGCGTCTTGTGATGAAGGGCGGAATTTTCCACTAGAGATTTTTGGCAAAGCTGCTTGCTACAAATCCGATAGCCGAAAAAAAAGAGGCGGGAAAAACCCGCCTCTCTTTCAATTTAGGTATGTCTTAGCACTCAGCGCTACAGCCGCCGCCTTGGTCGTCGCCGTCGTCGCCATCATCGCCGTCGTCGCCATCATCGCCGTCGCCGCCGTCGCCGCCGTCACCGCCATCACCGCCGTCGCCGCCATCACCGCCGTCGCCGCCATCACCGCCGTCGCCGCCATCACCGCCGTCGCCGCCATCACCGCCGTCGCCGCCATCACCGCCGTCGCCGCCATCACCGCCGCCGCCGCCGTCACCGCCGTCGCCGCCATCACCGCCGTCGCCGCCATCACCGCCGTCGCCGCCATCACCGCCATCACCGCCGTCGCCGCCGTCGCCGCTTCCGCCATCACCGCCGCCGTCACCGCCGCCGCCATCACCGCCGCCGCCGTCACGGGTTGTTCCGCCGCCGCCACCGTCGCCGTCATCGCCGCCGTCACCGTCGCCGTCATCGCCACCGTCGCCGCTGTCATCGCTGCTGCCGCCGCCACTAAACGACGTACCATCACCGGTATCGTTCTCGTAGTTTGAGCCCGCGGCGACACTCGCCGTTGCCACGTCACTAAGAAGGCTGGCCAGCGCCGGGCAAAGATCCGATGTTTCCAACAGGATGTTTCCGAAGTCGCGCCGACTCTGGAGCGTTGTCAGAAAACTGCGGGTCACAACTGTACATTCGCATAGACCCTGGTAGTCGCCAGAATTTGCGAGGGTTCGTGCAGTGCTGCGGTTGCATATTTCTGCCTGAGCCTCTGCACTGGTTGTGGCCCCGAGGGTCACAAAAGGCAGTAGCCCCACGGCCAGCCATAAAGCGGTTCTTGCCATTTTACTCTCCGATTCTCGAACGTGCCGAAGCTGATTTCCGTCGCGCATGCTAAAAGCCGCGCTGCAGGAGCGGTTTCGCCGGCTGGACAACAATTTTCGTTTAGGCGCCAATTCAGCTTCTCCTCGCTTTCCGCCCCGGCAACAAGCCGAAGGGCAAAAAACGATCACGGTACTCGTTTCACTCTCATGCCACTACGATATCGCTTTCACGATCCATGCTGTGCAATACAGTTTACCTTCGCCACAAATGGTTCACAATCAGAAACAGTTGTGCGTTTTCAGAACTATGGTTTCGTGTTTAAAGTAGAATCCTTAACCGATTCTAGCGGTATGCAGCGAGTGATGGCCCGAGTCGCGGGCGCAAGTTAGGGTCCAGACGGGCCTGGATATTGGTGAGGCCCGACAAGCGCGGCCCGCGCAAAGCCGGTCTATTTTGGCGCGGCGGTGAAGTTTTTTCTGCACCACATGGTTGTCGGTGCAGGTGTGTAGTGAGTGAACGCATGGTCCGGACAAACGCCAACAGCAATCAGCCTCTGAATCCCAGTGTTTTTGGCCTGAAGGCTTTCAGCGAAGTCACCATGCTTGAGACGCATCTCGGCCCCATGCCAGCAAAAAACGTAACGGCGCAGCATCTTTTGCGGACGATCAACGGAACATTTGTTGGCATCGAGTGGATTCAGCGGGTCCGTCTGGATTCAATCACGCTGAAACAGTATCCCGACCTGAAGCCTGTGCTTCTGGAAGCCGGTCAGTTCGGGCCCGGTTTGCCGCGGCGGAACACACTTGTATCGCGGTCGCACGTTTTCTTGGCAGGAGAGGTCATGGACAAGGTGTCCCGGTTCGGCTCGGCCCTCATGTGGGCAAAAGAGCCCGACCGCTTTCGCGATCGGGACTTTGATTTCACCTATATCGTAATCGCCTGTGAGCGAACCACGTTCATCAGCGCCGAAGGGCTTTGGTTCGCGGGCTGACGTATCCGCGGTTGGCTCGCACGGCCTTTCGCTGGTCTACCTGTCGGGCAAAGGAATGAATTCGGCCGTGTCGCCCGTGGGAAGCTGAAAGCGGCCATTTTCCCAGTCGCCAGCGCGCCAGGCTTCTTTTGCTGCTTCGATCCGTTCCTTCGAAGACGCGACAAAGTTCCACCAGATGTAACGGGACCCTTCGAGGGTTTCACCGCCCAGCATCATAAGTCGCGCCCCCTGTGCACCGGCAGTTACCGAAACCCGATCACCGGGACGGAACACCATCATCTGACCGGACCCGAACGTATCCCCGGCCACATCAAGGCTGCCTTCGACGACATAAATACCCCGGTCTTCATGGTCGTCGGGCAGCGGAAGCTTCGCGCCGGGCTGAAGGCTGGCATCGACATAGAACATCTCTGAAGCGGTCTCTACCGGGGCCCGTTCTCCATAGGCGGAGCCAAGGATCAGACGCAGTTCTTTCCCCTCGCCTTCCAACCTGGGAAGCGTGTCTTTCGGGGCATGCTGAAACTCCGGTGCCCGGTCTTCGTGATCCTTCGGCAGCGCCACCCATGTCTGGATACCGAAGAAAGGCATAGGGTCAGTCTGCGTCTCATCATCGGTGCGCTCTGAGTGCGTAATCCCATGGCCTGCCACCATCCAGTTCACAGCGCCCGGCTCGATCCATTTGTCCGTTCCAAGACTGTCGCGGTGGTGCATCCGTCCGCGATAAAGGTAGCTGATTGTCGCCAGTCCGATATGCGGGTGCGGACGCACGTCGAGCCCCTTGGTCGGAAGGAACTCCGCCGGTCCCATCTGGTCAAAGAAAATGAAAGGCCCCACCATCTGGCGCTTGGGCGCAGGCAATGCACGACGCACCTCCAGCGCGCCGAGATCCCGCGCGCGTGGGATGATCAATGTCTCGATGGCGTCGACGGCATCGCCGGTCGGGCAATCCGGATCGAGGGTTGGGTTCCAACTCATGGCAGGCCTCCACAATTATCTGCTGGTACAAAACTAATCCGCAATCTGTGCGCATAAACTAGGAATTTTCCGCAAGATTGGTGCGCAGATGCACAAAACTATCATCCAAGGCATCAGACGCCAGCTTTCTGGCTCACGCGGGAACTGCGCTCGAAAACGTGCTCGCCAGGTTTCACCGGCACTAAAGAAGCAAATCGAGTGTCTTCGCTGTCGGTGCTTGATCGTGAGCATCCAGAGCCCCAAAACGCTCCATCTAAAGGTGCTGGGCAAAGATTCTCTGAATATGAACCCGCTTCGGGCCAGTCACGAACCCTAAATTGCTCCGGAGAATGCAACTTTTTGGGTTTGACCAGACAACACCTTGGCAACTTCGCAGGTCTTCAGGTAGGGGCTCTTTGCCAAGCCGCAGCAAGCACGCGCGGGGCATGTGAATCAGGGGGCTGCAAATGAACCTTCCAACCGTCCCGCGCCTGAAGGACCGTCCCGACTGGGTGTACCTTTTGCGTGAGTTCGACGCGCTCTACCGCCATGGGTCCGCAGGCGGGAGCCCGGCGATCCGTGCGCACAGAAAAACCGTCCGCGATCGCCTGTCAGCAGCAATGGCGCGCAATCCCGAAATGCTTCCAAGAGTATGCGAGACAAAACCTGTCACGGCGCATCTCGGTCGGGCGCTCGATCTGGGAGAGCGGGCTGCCATGCAGGGAATGGCGCGCGCGTTGCGGGAGATCAGAGCAGATCTGACGTGGGAATACGGATACGAGCGGATATCGAAAGCACTCAGCCAAAAATATGCCTACTGCGAAATCCTCGGCCCTCAGGGCCCGGTTCAATGCGAAAACCTGATCCTGGGTTTTGTCCTTTTTGCCCCCGGCACGACCTACCCGCAGCACAGCCATAAAGAGATTGAAGAAAGCTACATCTCAGTGTCTGGGGCATGGTCAGAGAACAACACTGCTGTCTTCGCTCCCGGGTCACTTATCCTCAACCGCTCCGGCGACGAGCACAGAATTACGACCGGTGACCGCGATCCGTGCCTATTGGCCTACGCCTGGACAGGTCCTGAGCAGAGGTTGCGGAACCCGGACATGAAATTGAGTGGCACCCGCAAGACCAAATCGGTTTAGTTCTGGGAATGGCCGAAAAGACAGCTTGTGGAGACATTGGTTGTCGATCGAAGTCATTAGAACACTAGCGTGAAAGCACGATCTGGCGCTCGACACGCCACTGCGTGTCCGCGCCTCTCCCGTAAGTAAGCGTGGCAGTGTAAGAGCCGGCAGGCCATCCGTTCGGAGGTCTGCGTTGCCCTGCCGCCCGCATGGCTTGGGCCTGATCGCGCTCAACAAGATGGTCGTAGTCGAACCGGTACCCCTCCGGACCAGTGATGGTGATGGACAGGGTGTCGCCTGCGCGCGGGCCGTAGTACAGCGCCCAGACCACAAGAGCGGGCACTTCAGCAGCAAGTTCAGATAGCGCAGGCATGCCGTCTTTCAGAGCCTGGTAAGACGGCACTTCAGCCGCAAATCCAGCATCGAGAAAGCCTGCAGACACATAAGGCACAGGCGAAATCCAGAGCTGATCTTGCGACTGGGTTTCGCACGCATCGGTCATTTCGGGCGCAAAGGGATCAATAACGGCGCCATTTCGTCTTACGCTTAAATGCAAGTGCGGGAATGCGGCGCTCCCGCTCATGCCGATCTCGCCCAGTCGCTGTCCCTGCTCAACCCGATCACCAGACCGCACCTCGACAGAGGATTCACGCAAGTGGCAGTACTGCGTCTCCCATCCATCCTCGTGCACAAGCACGACGCCGTTTCCACACTCGCGACCGGACACATCGATCGCTTCAGCGGAGGAAACGTCTATATCCGGCATCCCGTCCCGCACGCCGCGTACCGTCCCGGAGCGCGCAGCGACCACCGCCATCCCCTTTTCCATATCGGAGATTGTGGGAACCCGGATGTCGGTGCCGTTGTGTCCATCGTAACTAAGCGTGCCGCAACCGAAGTCCTGCACGCCCGAGCCTGGATCCCGATCTACATATTGCTGGATGACACAGTCGTTTCCCAACTCACATTCCACAGGCCAGCCAAGACGGAATTCCTCAGCAGCAAGCGCCGTACTCAAACAGAAAAATGTGCCGAGCCCAAAGGTTTCTTTGATCACGAAAGACGGTCCTTTCTCGAACGATTTGCGCAAGGGTAAGGCGACAGACGCGTTTGCGGCAATTCACGCATGCGTTGAAAGCGCGTTTTCTGGCCTCGTCCTGCGTCTAGAACCGAGGCTGGTCGCGCCCGCTTCTGTGTGATCTGTAGGGTGCAGATATTTGGGAGGCTCCTGGTGCCAATTGATCAACTCATCGCGGATGCGCCCCAAAGGCGGTTCAACCCTCTCAAAGGTGAATGGGTTTTGGTGTCTCCGCACCGGGGCAATCGACCATGGCAGGGACGGAGCGAAGCGCAGGCAGAAGCCGGACGCCCAAAGTACGACCCGCAGTGCTATCTTTGTCCGGGAAACATGCGCTCTTCCGGTGAAAAAAATCCGAACTACACTGGACCCTTCGTATTCGACAATGATTTCCCGGCCTTGCTGGCGGAGACGCCCGAAGGCACAAGCCTCGATCCGCTGTTCCGTGCCGAGAACGTGCAAGGGATAGCTCGGGTGGTGTGTTTCTCGGAGCGCCACGACCTGACGCTTCCTGAGCTTTCGCAGGAAGAAATCCGTGCAATTGTCGATGTTTGGGCTGAGCAGATCACAGAGCTGGGCGCGCGGTGGAAGTGGGTCGCGGTGTTCGAAAACAAAGGCGAGCTTATGGGCTGCTCTCAACCTCATCCCCATGGGCAGATCTGGGCCTCCAACTTCCTTCCCAACGAGGTGGCTGCTGAGGATGCGCAGCAGAAGGCCTGGTTCGACAGCAAGGGCAGCGTTTTGCTCGTCGACTACGCGGCCGAGGAAACACAGCGCGGAGAGCGGACCGTGGTTGAGACCGATGACTGGATCGCGGTTGTTCCGTGGTGGGCGACCTGGCCCTTCGAGACCCTTGTTCTTCCCAAGCGACATGTCCTTGGGCTGCCGGATTTGACCGAGCCGGAACGCCTGGGTCTGGCAGAGGTTTTGAAACGGCTGACGGTTGCATATGACAACCTCTTTCAGACCGAGTTTCCGTACACGATGGGCTGGCATGGCGCGCCCGCCCAGTCGGACGAGCGCGCGCATTGGCAGGTGCATGCCCATTTCTACCCACCCTTGTTGCGCTCCGCGACGGTACGGAAATTCATGGTGGGGTATGAGATGCTGGCCGAAGCCCAGCGGGACCTGACACCCGAGAGCGCCGCAGCGCGGCTGCGTGACCTACCGCGTGCGCACTACAAGTCCACCAGCGACGGGTCAGAATGATGGATGGCGCTGCGCAGGAAAAGAAGATCGCAGAGGACTTTGAAGCACGGTTCGGCACTGCGCCGTTGACCACAGCTTTTGCGCCAGGCCGGGTCAATCTTCTGGGCGAGCACACCGACTATAATGGTGGGTACGTTCTGCCGATGGCGCTTCAGGATCTGGGCGTGGCGGTCGCCGTGGACAACGGCGCCGCACCGGCAACCCTCGAAATTCTGTCGACGACCCTTGGCGCATCCGCAACGCGCGAGGTATCCGATGCGCCGTCAGGGCACTGGTCAGATTATGTGCTGGGCTGCGTTCAGGCGGTCGCGATGGAAGCCACGGCAGGAACGGGTCTCCGCATAGCTCTGGCCACGAGCTTGCCGCTTGGCGCCGGGCTTTCCAGTTCAGCCGCGCTGGAGGTCGCCACCCTGCGGACGGTGGCTGCGCTTTTCGCCCTGGATATGGATCCGGTGGACATCGCGCGCCGCGCGCAGTCAGTCGAGAACGACTTTGTTGGTATGCCCTGCGGGATTATGGATCAGTTTGCCGTGTCCGTCGGCGCGCCAGGCACGGCTTTGTTTCTGAACACCCGCACCCTTGACTACGGGGCGGCGCCCGGGCTTGCAGGCCACACTTTTCTTGTAATGGACTCAGGGGTCAGCCACCAGTTGACGGACAGCGGCTATGCCACGCGTGTTGCCGAGTGCGAGGCCGCCTGTACGGCTCTCGGGGTGTCCTACTTATCCGCACTCGATCTGGGGGACCTTGAACGTATCGATGCGCTGCCGGACCCTCTGAACAAACGCGCGCGCCATGTCGTGACCGACAACAGACTTGCGCAGGACGGGTTCACAGCTCTTCAGGAAAACGACGCCCCCACGTTCGGCAGGCTTATGACCGAAAGCCATAAAACCGCGCGTGACAACTATCAGATCACAGTACCGGAAACCGATGCATTGGTCGCCAGCGCAGAAGCCGCCGGCGCCCTGGGCGCGCGTCAGACTGGCGGCGGCTGGGGCGGCGCTATTGTGGCACTGGTTCCGGACACCGCGGCCAACAGAATTGGTGACGAGCTGATGACGCAATTCCCCAAGACCAAGGTACTCGCCCTGACCTGATCGGCTGGAAATTACTTATTTTCTTCAAGTGGATGCCAGACAACGCCTGCTGCCGGAATCGACTGCCCCTCAAATGTCGCGGGGCCGGCTCCGTAGTTAAATACAAAGCGGTGGCTTGCAGTGTCGCGGACCCGAAGACCGTCAGGCAGATCAAGCGCGGCAACTTCCGCGTCAGCAAGCCATCTGGAGACGAGCCGATCCCAAAGCGCGTCATCTGGCCAGCCAGACAGGTATTGCCGGCGATCACCTGACAGGATCGGCTGCCCCGAAGCAGCCTCGAAGACTCCGGGCGCTGTGGTTTCAACATGTTCCCACCACCGGATTATCGCTCCCCCGCCCTTTGCCGGAATTGACGCAACCGGAGGAAGGCTCTCCGACAGAACGACTTTGACATCCACAAGATCAGTGGCGGGCGGCAACGCCTCCGGGATACGGAATTCGGTGTTCCGGCTGTTGAACCGCGGCCCCAGAACTACGCGCCCCTGTGCCGCCGCGACGGCCGCATGTAACGGCCGAGACAGGGTCATCAGGCCCGGGATCAGGACAAGTGCATAGGTCGAAAGAACGTCTGTATCAGATGGCAAGATATCGATGGATACACCTTGCCGGCGCAGCGCCCGGTACGCCGAAAAAACAAGGTCGAAGTAGTCAAAGTCTCGGCCCTGTGGCTGCACCTCCCATGCCCATTGAGATGCATAGTCAAAGACGATGGCCACATCCGCGTGACCTGCGCTGACTTCGGGTATCGTGGCAATCTCACGCGACACCTGCGCGGCTTCTGCCAGCGCAGGTGCATCCGCGTTGTCCGTCCTCAATAGCCCGGTATGCATCTGCTCCTGTGCAAACGGCGCCTGACGCCAGCGGAAGTAGCTGACAACCTCCGCGCCATGGGCAAACGCTTCCCAGCTCCAGAGCCGGACCATCCCCGGCAAGGGCGCAGGGTTCCATTGCGCCCAGTTTACCGGTCCGGGTTGCTGCTCCATCACCCACCAGCGGCCGCGCCCGACCGCACGATAGAGATCATGGTGAAAGGCCTGAAAATCCGGATGGCCCTGCCGCACAAATGCGTCCCGGGTTGCATCATCGCAGTCTATGCGGTCCATCAGAAATCCGAGCGGATAGCTGTCCCACCCGGCGATATCCAGATCAGCGCCGACGGCAAAGTGATCGAAATCGAGTTCCCGCCCCATGAAATTGTGCAGAAGAGGCGTGTTCGTTCGTTTGCGGAGTTCCTGCGCCTGAACCGCATTAAACCGCACCACCTGGTCCGACGAAAACCGGCGAAACGCCATCATATGCGCCGGGTTCGGTTCGGTAACTGTGAGGTTTGGCAGGTCGATCTCGTCGAAGTCGCGGTATTGCATCGACCAGAACGCGTTCCCCCATGCTGCGTTTAGTGCGTCCGGAGACTGATAGCGTTGGGCAAGCCAGTCACGAAAGCCCACGAGCGCCGCGTGCGAGTAAGACAGCGTCGTGTCGTGACAGCCATATTCGTTATCAATTTGCCAGGCTGCAATGCGCGCGTCACGACCGTAGCGCTCTCCGAGCAGGCTCGCGATGCGGCGGCTTTCTTCAAGATAGCCCGGATGGCTGAAGCAATAGTGCCGGCGTGCCCCGAAATTGCGTGGGCGGCCTTCGGCATCCAGGGCCAGCATATCGGGGTGCTTGTCGAGCATCCAGCGAGGTGGCGTTGCTGTCGGAGTGCCAAGAACAACTTTAAGGCCTGCACGCGCGAGGCTCTCGATAGCCCTGTCCAGCCAGTCAAAGTCAAGCTCGCCCGGAGACGGTTCGAGCAATGCCCAGGAAAACTCCCCGATACGAACCCAGGAGAGCCCGGCCTCTGCCATTCGGCGCGCATCGTCGTCCCAGCTTTGCTCAGCCCAGTGTTCGGGATAGTAGCAGACACCGAGTGTGCGCTTCACAAGCTGGCCCTCGCCTAGGCAGTTTTGCGGGTGGGCCGCGCCGCCCAGCGCGGCAACCAGTCGGCATGCGCTTCAAGAAGATCGTCGACAAGCGCCCGGATTTGCCGCAGATCGAGTTCGGCGGCTGTGTGCGGGTCCATCATTGCCGCATGGTACACATGGTCGACATTCTCATCGATCAGCGCGCGCACTGTCAGTTCCTGAACATTGATTTGCGTGCGCATCAGCGCTGTGAGCTGCGGCGGCAGACCAGCAACCGTTGTGGGCTGAACGCCGTTTGAGTCGACAAGACAGGGCGTTTCCACAACAGCGCCCATTGGCAGATCGGGCAGCTGGCCTTTGTTCCGGAGATTGCCGTAAATCGCCAACGGCACGTCAGTCACGACCGCGTTCATAAGATCGGCGGCGAATTCATGGCTCTTGGACACATCTATCGGAGCTCCGCCGGTCAGCCGTTCTGCCTGTGCACGCCAGTCCGCGACCTGCTCCTCGCATCGTTTTGGATATTCATCGAGCGGGATGCCGAAACGCTCGATTAGGTCGGTCCGGCCCCGCTTTATAAACCACGGCACATACTCCGCAAGATGTTCCGAGCTCTCGGTGCAGAAATAGCCCAGGTGCTCCATCACCTCGTAGCGCACCGCATTGGGGCAACGCGCGTGGTGAAGCGGCGCCTTTGGGAGGCGACCGGCCCGGTAGCCGGAGGACAGTTCGGGATAGAGGTCGCGCCCCTCGTGTTCGAGGCGCAGGAAAAAGGCCACATGGTTGATCCCGGCCACCTTGTAGCCAATCTCGGCTTGCGGCAGATCCAGATCCTGGGCGATCTCTTCCACAGTGTTCTGGACCGAATGGCAGAGCCCGACCGTGCGGATTGCCGGGAAACGCTCCGCAAGGGCCCAGGTATTGATTGCCATTGGGTTCACATATTGAAGCATCAGCGCCTCGGGACAGAGCTCCGCCATGTCCGCGGCCACTGCCCAGAGATGCGGCACCGTCCGGAGACCACGCATGATGCCGGCGACGCCCAGAGTATCGCCAATTGTCTGGGTCAAACCATGCGCGCGCGGGATTTCGAAATCAGCAACAGTACAGGGCCGATAGCCGCCGATCTGGAAGGCGGTGACGACAAAATCAGCGCCGTCGAGGGCGCGGCGTTGGTTCAGCGTTGCTTCCACGGTTGCTCCGGTCTGCATGGTTTCGACCATGCGGCGGGCAACGATCTCGCTTTCCCTCAGGCGCGCCTCATCGATATCCATCAACGCGAAAGTGGAATCGCGCAGCGCTGGAAAATGCAACGCATCGCCAATGATATTCTTCATGAAGATCGTCGAACCGGCGCCAATAAACGCGATCTTGGGCATGGGCGTGGAACCTATTTGACAGCGCCTAGAGTGAGGCCTGCAATAAAGTGTTTCTGCATAGCAAAGAACATCAAAACCGGCGGAATTGCAGCAACAATCGATCCTGCGGACATGAGATGGTACGCCGCTCGGAACTGTGAGTTGAAGCTGGTAATACCTGCAGTCACAGGTTGCGAGTCCGGACCTTGCGTCAACACGACCGCCCAGAAGTAATCGTTCCAGATAAAGGTGAAGATCAGCACAGACAGAGCGGCAAGCGCGGGCTTCATCAGCGGCAGCACGACAAACCAGAAGATCCGCCACTCGGCCACCCCCTCCACCCGTGCGGCCTCAATCAGTGGGTACGGCAACTGGCGGATGAAGTTTCGCATAAACAAGGTGCAGAACCCGGTCTGAAAGGCGATGTGGAACAAGATCAGGCCGGTCTTTGTGTCATACAGGTTGAGGTTCACCGTCAGGTCGCGCACTGGCACCATCAGAATCTGGAACGGCACAAAGTTGCCTGCAATAAACATAAAGAAGATCAGCAGGTTGCCCTTGAATTTATAGACCCCGAGTGCGAAGCCCGTCATGGAGCTCAACGCAACAGCCCCAATGACCGTGGGCACTGTAATCAAGATCGAGTTCAACAGATATCGCGGCATGTCGCTTTCAAAAAACACGCGACCGTAGTTTGTAAAAAACTCGAACGATCCCGGCACGCCCCAATAGTTGCCGGCAGCAAAATCGCTCTCCGGACGGATCGAGAAAGTGGCCACGGCAATCAGCGGCAACAGCCAGACAATCATCGCGAAAGGCAATGCGGCCTGATAGGTCAGTTGCGCCGAGCTGGATCGTTTCTGAATTGGTGCGGGAAACATCCTAGCCCCCTTCCCGAGCAGGAAGCGCCACCTGCATCTTTTTCGTGAGACCTGACCGCACGATGTCGTAGGAACTGACAATCCGATGGATCAGCTCATCATCCTCTACCTCTTCGGGCAGATTGACCCACGAACGGTGAAAGTAGCGCGCTCTGCGCGCAACCTGAGCATCGATGAGCAGTGTTGCCGTTTCGATATCTGAGGTTTTCACCGACACTCCGGGATCGACAGACCCAAAACAGGCAAACAATTTGCCACCCACTTTCCAGGCCTCGTGCCCACCTCCCCAAGGATCGGACGCTTCCGCGCCGGGGAGCGCGGCACAGATTTCGGAAACGCGATGGCGCAAGTCAGACATCACCGGGCCTCCCGTTCATCACGCCACATCGAGTAGAGGAAATACAGAATGAAACCCAGCATCAGCAAAAACAGCACCACAGCAATTGCGGCGCCATAGCCCATGCGGAACCCGAATTCCGACAGGGATTCTTCGAACATGTAAAAGCTCAGAACCCGGGTAGACCCAAAAGGCCCGCCATTGGTCATCACAGCGATAAAATCAAACGAGCGTAACGCGCCAATGATCGTCACAACAAAGGCAATGAAAGTCGCAGGCTTAAGCTGCGGCAGGATCACATACCACAGCATCTTCCAGCCCTTGGCACCATCCAGCCGGGCGGCCTCGACCTGTTCCGGGTCGACTGCGTTGAGCCCTGTAAGATAAAGGATCATGCAATAAGCCACTTGCGGCCAGAGGCCGGCAGCAATGATGCCGTAGGTGGCTGTGTTGGGGTTGCCCAGCACGCCCCCCTTAATGTCGACCCCGAACCAGCCCATGATGACATCAAACAACCCGTCGTTCGGCAGGTAGAACCAGGAAAAGACAAGCCCGACAACCACTTGGCTAAGAACAAACGGGAAAAAGAACATCGATTTATAGAACCGGATGCCGCGCACCGTTTGGTTCAAAAAAAGCGCGATAAAGAGTCCCGCCGGTATCGCCAAAAGATAGAGGATCAACCAGCGTACGTTGTTCCAGAAGGACACTTCGAATTTGCGGTCGCCTCCCAGAAGCCGCTCGTAGTTTGCCGTTCCTACCCAGACTTTTTCGCCCAGACCGTCCCATTCATGCAGGCTGATCCAGAAGGACTGGAAGATCGGCAGGATCACGTAGATGGAAAAGAAAAGGATGCCCGGGATCAAAAACAGCCACGGCGTTGCCGCGATCTCGTTGCGTTTGTACCAGCTTTTGCGTTCGAGCCTGGCTGCTTCGGACCCCATGGCCCTTCCTCCGGAAGTCATCTTTCGCCGTGCTTTGAGAACGGCGGGCTTGATCGTCCCGGGCGACCCGCAAGAGCCGCCCGGGGACGACTGTTTACTGGTAGATCCGCTGGCGCGCATCCTCGAGCCGGGCGAGCACGTCATCGAGATTGTCAGGGAACACCATAAACTCCTGCAATCCCTCCATGCCGACCGATGCCATCTCAGCGGGGAAATCACGGTCAAAGAACTGCATGATTCCTCCGCCTGCGTTGTTTGAAAGCATCTCAAAGCCCTGCTGCACGAACTTGTCATCCCCGATGGAGGAGCCAGCATTCACGGGAAGTTGCCCGAGTGCGTCGCCTGAATTGATCCTTGTCTGGACATCTGCCGAAGTCACAAAACGCAGGAATTCTTTCGCGGCATCCACGTTCTGCGCTGCGCTGGCGATATGGAACGTGTCGGTTGGTGCATCCTCTGCGTAGTCAACATCGGGGTTAATGACGGGGAACTGATAAAAGTCGAGCTTGCTGTCATCCAGACCGCCGTCCCGCATTGCGGCCACGGCGAAGTTGCCCATCAGATATGCCGTCGCTTCTCCATCCACGATGAAAGGCAACGCTTCCTGCCAGCTGTAGGTCTGATGGTCGTCGATGAAGGCACCCATATCGATCAGCTGACGCCAGTTATCGAAGGTCTGGCGGACACGGGGGTCTGTCCACTCGACCTCGCCCCGCGCAAGCGCCATGTGGAAATCATAACCATTGGTCCGCGAGTTCACGTAGTCGAACCATCCGCCTGCAGTCCACAGGAACTTCGTGCCGATGGTGTAGCACTTCCTGCCGGAGTCGAGGATAGCCTGACAGTTTGCCACTTCTTCGTCCCAGGTTGCCGGCTCCTGCAGTCCAAGCTCTTCGAAAATGTCTTTGCGGTAGTACACACCCCATTGGTAGTAGGTGTAGGGCACGCCCCATTGCTTGCCGTCGATTGTCATCGCTCCCTTGGTCGAGGCCAGAGCTTCGAACTCCGGCTCCGCCCAAAGGTCTGAGACATCCATAAACAGGCCTGCGTTCACATAAGGCAGCATCCGGTTGGCCGCGTACCAGTTCACCACGTCGGGTGGATTTGCCGACAGCGCGTTCCGGATCTGGGTCTTCCAAGCTTCACGATCGACAATCTCCAACTCCACAGTGAGATCAGGGTGCATTTCGTCAAACTCGGCGGCAAGTCCTTCCATGACCGCGCGCGGGGCCGGGTTCGACATATCCGAGATGATCCTGAGTTCGCCGCTCAGGCTGCTGGCATGGCTGCCGGCAAAGGCTGCCGCAATACTCACAGACGAGGCTGCCAGCGCCGCAAGCGGCGCTTTGAAAATGGAATGCATGATGTCCTCCCTGACGCATCCGCGATGATGGGTCCCGTTTGCCGAGATCCGATGGTTGTCTGTTGAAAAGGTATTCGCAACTCGCCTATTGATGTCAACAAGAGCTCACACCTGCGCGCAGACGCATGAGAGAGCAAGGGAGGATACATGAACCGAGGGATAGCCGCTCTGGGCGCAGAATTCGCGACGTTTTCGCATGGAATGGGGAGACGCTTGCCAGAGTGCGAAAGGGTCGCATCATGTCTGGCGTGACACTTCAAAAAGTGATCAAGCGCTACGGTGCCACACAAGTTGTGCACGGCATCGACCTCGAAATCGATGACGGCGAATTTTGTGTTTTTGTTGGTCCTTCGGGTTGCGGGAAGTCCACCCTTTTACGCATGGTGGCTGGCCTTGAAGAAACCAGCGATGGCCATATCAGCATCGGTGCGCGCGAAGTGACACATCTTGACCCGGCTGAACGCGGCGTGGCGATGGTTTTTCAGACCTATGCACTCTACCCGCATATGACAGTCGAGGAGAATATGGGGTTTGGTCTGAAGATGAACGGTCACCCTTCAGCCGAGATCAAAACAAAAGTGGCCGAAGCGTCGAGTATCCTGAAGCTCGACTCCTATCTTTCGCGCAAGCCGGCAGCCCTTTCGGGCGGTCAGCGTCAAAGGGTGGCGATCGGGCGTGCCATCGTGCGCGGACCGGAAGTGTTTCTTTTCGATGAACCGCTTTCAAATCTGGATGCGGAACTCAGGGTCGAGATGCGGGTCGAGATCGCGCGCCTTCACAAAGAAATCGGCGCCACCATGATCTACGTTACACACGATCAGGTCGAAGCTATGACGCTGGCCGACAAGATTGTTGTGTTGAGAAATGGAAACATCGAACAGGTTGGTGCGCCGCTCGATCTCTACCGGGACCCGGACAACAGGTTTGTCGCAGGCTTTATCGGCTCGCCATCGATGAATTTCCTCGAAGGGACGGTGCAAGATGGCGCGGTTCATGTACCGGGCTTCGGTCGCAGCGTGGCACCAGGCGGACCGCTACCGACAAACGGCACCAGGGTTATTGTGGGGCTACGGCCCGAACACGCGACAGTGGACACAAGCGGAGAGACGCATTCAGTTGATCTGACAGAAGCGCTGGGTGGGGTGAGCTACGCCTATATCACGGCGCCGTCTGGCGAGAAGCTGATTGTCGAAGAACGTGGCGATGTGCGGTCCCGAGAAGGCGACAGAGTAACGGTGACTTTTGAAGACGCGCGTGTGTATCTCTTTGATGCAGAAACAGAACAGCGTCTCCGCTAGACCCCAGAAGTGAAGGCTGGTGTAGTTTTTGGGGGGCGCCAAATCAAAGCGCCCCCTGACAGTGTTCAACCCGGCGTATACCAGATCGGTGAGGTGTAGGCGCGTTCTGTTGTCGTCATTGGTACGAAGTCGGGCATCTCGACACCAAAGCGCTGTGCTTCATAGGCTGTCCAGCGTGGTGTTGGGATTTCAATGACCCGGGCGTAGTAAAAGGCGTCAAGCGCGGGATCGAAATCCGGATCTTCCCAGACACCGATCAGTTCAGGCGCGCCAATTGAATTGGTCCAAGTGGCATTGGCCACATCGACCGTGCTGCCGATCAGTTCAAGCTTGCCATTTGCGTCCAGCGTCCGGTCACCTGACCACACAATGTTGTAGACTTTTTCCTGCACCTGGCCGTCCGCACTGACCCAGCCCTTGACGATCTGGATACGGTCGAGATTGCCGGAAAGGGGATCCTTAAGCGCTGCCACCAGGAATGTTGGCGCAACGCCCTCAGGCGCCGCGGAAAGATCTCCTCCCATCGGAACACCTTTTCTGTAGCCGGCATCGGCTGGAAGGCGCGATGCAGCGTCCTCAGCCGTGAAGCTGTAGCCGCCGAAGAAACGGACTGCCATACGCGAGCCTGTGGTGGCGTAGGTCTCTTTGCGCTTCATCGCATCAAAAATCGCAGCGCGCGTGTTTTCCGGGGCCCAAACAGCGGCAAGCCCGCCGGCCGCTTGTTTCCAACCATAGATCGACAGGTCTGGATCCGGCGCCTCGATGACCAGATGTTCCCAGCGGTTTGGCTCGGGCTCAACGCCAGAGTGCTTTCCAAAGAAGTTGTCTTCCTGCGCCGTTGCCATACCCGTATGCGAGTCCGTGGATCCGACCATACCGAATTTGAACGGGTTCACCCCAAGATCCTGCTTGATAAGCAGCCCGCGCTTCAGCCCCTCGCGCGCGTATTCTCCGGCTAGCATCTCCGGGACTTTGAGCTCTGTTCCATTCAAGTTTGCAGCATCCCAAGTATCAAAATCTGCAAATTCGTCGTCAGGGCTCAGAAACGGATGCGCCTCACCATCGCCCTTGATCTGTGTGGCTTCATAGAGCGGTTCGAACCGCGCGCGGAGGCGTGCAAGGTCCTCCGTCAACTCCGACCCGTCATAGGCATTGAACGAGAACATGCGACCGTTCGACAGATTGCCGTTATGCGCAATTGCAAGAACTTCACCGCCAGAACGTTGCTCATATTCAGCCAAGTAAGCCCAAAGGTCTTCCGGGTTTTTGCTGTCGTACTGAGAAAACGGACGTGTCTGGTTTGCGCGAAACCGATCGTCTCGAAAAAGAACGTTCCGGTGTAGATTATTGGCGCCCTCGGTCGTGTACTCATACCCGATTATAGCTGAGAACACGCCGGGTTCGTTAAAGCTGTCCGCCAGTTCAGTGTATTCCTCCCAGGCATGCTTAATGGCTTTTGGATTATCGATCGGTGGTACGTCGCCCGACAGCGACGCCACAATTTCCATGGCGGTGTCGAAAGCCAGTTGCGCGTCGCCGGCGGTCAGAGCCTCGTACCAGACCTTGCCCTGCTGTGTTGAAAGAACCTCGGCATCGCCGGCAAGAAGCTGCGGCATCAGCCCGTACATCTCGGCATGGTCCGAAACAACAAGCCAATCGAGAGGTCGGGACAGTTTTGCGCGAAGACCGTGGGTGGTGGTGACCTCCTCTCCCCTTGCGAACCGGAAGGCTTGCTCCTGGGTCAGCCGGGTCATGGTACCTGCATCGACGGAGATGGCGGTGTGAAGATGGCTGTCACCCCAGAGCGGTCGCTGAAGGAAATTGCGACCCGCATAGGGAGAGAACGCATCAGGCGCCAGGACAACCTCTGTATTTTCCTGTTCGGTCTGGAACTCCTGAGCTGCTATGGGCATGGCCGAGTACGCAACCAGGGCGCTCGCGACACAGAGCGGTGCACCCAAGCCTAAAGTACTGTTAACATGATTTTTTTCACGCATGAGATCCTCCGGGAATGTAATCTCGCAGTGTGACTGCTTTCACTTTAGGCACTCAGCGTAGCACGAAAAATCAAGCGCAAACCCTATACTATTGTGCAGGGTTCAACGACGGCCCGTTGCCCTGCCAAAACCGCCGTCGCCGCCGAACTGACAACCTGTCCGACAAGAAACAAGACGTCATTTCGCCAGGTGGTGCACCTTTGCGCACTGCCTGAGCGTTGTTCCCTTGTTCCGCAAAGCACGCTGGGGTCACCCATACCCCTTTGTTTCGATCCGCAGCGGATCGCCGCAATGCTTGCAATGGACGGCATCTGGATCGTGACGGTTTAAGCCACAGGAGTGGCAGGTGTAGGTCACTTTGGCCGGCAGGAAAATCGTCCGAGCGAGGTTCAAAAATAACGAGACCCCAACGATCATGATCAAAACCGAGATCAGTTTGCCCGTTGGCGTGGTTGGCGTGATGTCTCCATAGCCAGTGGTGGTCAGGGTGGTAACCGTGAAATACAGCGCGTCGATGAAACCGGTCACGCCGCGCTGATCGCCGCCAAAAAAGGTGTAGACGCCCGCCGCCGTGACAAAAACAAAGACGATCAGGTTCAGGCTGGCAACGAGCGCATCTTCATGTTCACGAAAAAACCGCCAATCGCGCCGCAGGTCGTTGAGAAGATAATCAGAATGCCCGAGGCGCAAACCACGCAGGATCCGAAGGAAAGCCAGGTCAACCGCCACAAAAGGGTTGAGAACAAGTGATGCCAGAACAGCGATGTCACCCATCACATAAACACGCGTCAGATAGCGCCCGCGATCCCGCGCGATGAAGAGCCGCGCGCAAAGGTCCGCGAAGATCACGAGTGCCAGAAACAGGTTCAGCGCGGACTGGAGCGGGGTCAGCTGTAAGGGCGTAGTAACGATGAAGTAGAGCACGGTCGCCAGATCGAAGGCGAGCAAGGTATAGCGAAACCGGACAGCGGCGGGGCTTTGGCCGGTGTAGAGCGCCTTTAGTTTATCACCAAATACGGACATAGAGAGGCTCCGGGGCAGTACTGGCCAACCGAAGACGACCGGCCGCCTGGCTATCAAAAGACGAAAAGAAGAGCCGGTAAAGGTTGAATTGATTAGAAATTAGCCTGTTGCGTCGACATCGGAACGCTCCAGCGCGCGCCATCCGATATCGGAGCGATAAAATCCTTCAGGCCAGTGAATGCGACTGAGCATGTCATAGGCGCGGGTATGAGCCGTGCGCAGGGTCCGCCCACGGGCGGTAATATTCAGCACGCGCCCGCCATTGGCCACCAGGACCCCGCCTACGGCCTTGGTGCCTGCATGAAACACCATATTCCAACTGTCTTCCGGGAGTCCGGAAAGACCACGGATCTCCGACCCCTTCTCGTATGCGCCCGGATAGCCATTGCTGGCCATGACAATGGTGATCGCGTGGTCGTCGGCCCAGTTGACCTGCGCTTCGGCCAGGCGGCCCTCGGCGCACGCCAGCATCAGATCAAGCGCCTGCGCGCCCAGACGCATCATCAGAACCTGACATTCCGGATCACCGAAGCGCACGTTGTATTCGACCAGCCGGGGCTGTCCGTTCTGGATCATCAGGCCTGCATAAAGCACACCCTGATAAGGTGTCCCCCGCCGCGCCATTTCATCGATGCAAGGCTGAATGATCTGTTCAAGTGCCGCTTGCGCGATAGCATCGGTCAAAACAGGCGCCGGAGAATACGCACCCATGCCGCCGGTATTGGGGCCTGTGTCGCCATCAAAGGCGCGTTTGTGATCCTGCGCGGTCCCGATCGGAAGCGCGGTCTTGCCATCCGACAAAACAAAAAAGGAGGCCTCTTCGCCCTCCATGAACTCTTCGATCACCACCTCGGCGCCGGCCGCGCCGAAGGCACCGCCCAGCATGTCTTCGACGGCCGCGAGTGCCGAAGCTTCGTCCATCGCGACGACAACCCCCTTGCCCGCCGCAAGCCCATCGGCCTTGACGACAATCGGTGCCCCTTGCGCACGTACGTAATCCTGCGCCGGAGCAAGACTGGTGAACCGCGCATAGGCCGCAGTCGGGGCAGCTGCGGCATCGCATATCTCTTTGGTGAACGCCTTTGAGGCCTCAAGTTCAGCCGCGGCGGCTGACGGACCGAAACACAGGATCCCGGCCTCCCGCAGGCGATCTGCCACCCCGGCCGCGAGGGGCGCCTCCGGCCCGATGACGACAAAATCGATCGCCTCTTCCTCGGCAAAGCTGACGACGGACTCTCCGTCTTCAATTTCGAAGGAGGCACACTCCGCGATCTCTGCCATGCCAGCATTGCCCGGAGCCACAATCAGTCGATCACATTTAGGGTTCTGTGCGACGGCCCACGCCAGTGCGTGTTCACGCCCGCCACTGCCGAGGATCAGGATATTCATGGGCGCTGTCGTCTCTGGTCTTTTTCTTCTGCCTGGGGACTTCTAAGGTCATGTCAGCGCCATGACAAGCGAGGCCACATGTCCGACTACGACCTGATCGACGATCCTGCGCCAGGACAGAATGCGCCGGAATTCACCGTGAGCGAGTTGTCTGGCGCCATAAAGCGCGCGCTCGAAGGTGAATTCGGCCGCGTGCGCGTGCGCGGTGAGGTCGGACGTGTCATGCGCGCGCGCTCTGGACATATTTATTTCGACCTCAAAGACGACAGGAACGTCATCAACTGCACTTCCTGGAAGGGTCAGGTCGCTGGACTTGGGGTGCAGCCTGAAGAGGGTCTGGAAGTCGTCGTCGAAGGCAAGCTCAGCGCCTACGGCCCGCAGTCTCGCTACAACATAAATGTTGACCGCGTCGCAGTGGCGGGGGTGGGCGCATTGATGGCGCTACTGGAAAAGCGCCGCTCTGCGCTGGAGGCCGAAGGACTCTTTGCGCCCGAGCGAAAGCGGCCGCTGCCGTTTCTGCCCGAAGTCATCGGCGTCGTGACCTCCCCGACAGGCGCCGTCATCCGGGACATTCTCCACCGGCTCAGGGACCGATGCCCGCGCAAGGTTTTGATCTGGCCAGTCGCTGTTCAAGGCGAGCGGTGTGCGCCGGAAGTTTCGAACGCAATTCGCGGGTTTAATGCGCTCAGCCCAGGCGGCGCTTTGCCGCGCCCGGATCTGCTGATCGTCGCACGGGGCGGCGGCTCGGTGGAGGACCTTTGGGGCTTCAACGAAGAAAGTGTGGTTCGCGCAGCCGCCGAAAGTACAATCCCGCTGATTTCGGCCGTCGGACACGAAACTGACACCACCCTCATAGACCATGTCGCGGACCAGCGGGCTCCCACGCCGACGGCAGCCGCCGAAATGGCCGTACCCGTGCGGATGGAACTTCTGGCGGGCCTGGGTGCGTATGGCGAGCGTATGCTTTCCGGGCTGACGCGCGCCGTCGCGCAACGCGACCAACGCCTCACGGACCTGAGCCGGGCTCTGCCCCGGCCCGCGGATCTGCTCGCCGTGCCGTCACAACGCCTGGACGCGGCCGCAGACCGTTTGCCGGGCGCGCTAAGAGCCGCGGCCGCCGCAAAGCGCGTTGCTCTAAGCCACCGTGTCGGGGCCCTTCGCCCTGCGATGCTGTCAGCCAGGATCGACCGCGGCAGGGAACGATTGGATCCGCTGTCAGCGCGCCTTCCGCAAGTTTTCGGGCAAGGTTATTCCGAGCGGCACACCCGCCTCACAGCGCTGGCCCGTGTGTTGGAAAGCACAGGGCCTCAGGCAACTCTCGCGCGCGGATACGCAATCGTCCGGAATGCAGAAGGTGCGGTGGTGACGCAGCAGGCGGACGCCGCCAAGGCGCCGATGCTCGAGCTCGAATTCACCGATGGCCGTGTTTCGACTCGGCCAGATGGCTCCGCGACGCCCACGCGCCGTAATCCCTCGACCAAAAAGAGCAGCCCCGACCAAGGTTCGCTCTTCTGAACAAATCCGGCATCTTCCCTAAGCCCGCGCGGCGTATTAGGTGGAGGGGGAAATACTTAAAAAGGCGTCGGGCATGTCGTTCTTCTCCAAGCTGAAAAGCCGGATGTTCAAATCCTCTTCCAAACTGGAAGAAGGGCTGGATGCGCTCGTCGAAGACGGAGGCACCGAAGACCCCGCCGAAAAGACCGGGACCGCACCAAGCACCGACGTCCAACCCCAAGCCCAGCCCGCACCTGAACCGGAAGCGGAACACGCCAAAACGCCTGAGCCTGAGCCTGAGCCTGAGCCTGAGCCTGAGCCTGAGCCTGAGCCTGAGCCTGAGCCTGAGCCTGAGCCTGAGCCTGAGCCTGAGCCTGAGATCGAAACCACGCCAACCGGCGCAGCGCAAGCTCCGTCCAAACCCGGGCTCCTGGGCCGGATGTTTGGAAAACCGGCGGCCACCGAGCCTTTGGGTCCTTCAGCAGCCCCAACGGCTCCGGAAGCACCAACAGCCGCCGCGCCTGCGAACGCTCCAAACGAGCCGGTCCTGCGCCGGGCGCTGGACGATGCCATGCTTGAAAGCCTCGAAGAAGTGCTCATCGCCTCTGATATGGGGGTCGACACGGCTCTCCGCGTGACTGCCAACATTGCCGAGGGTCGCTACGGCAAACGCATGTCGACTGGCGAAATCAAGGCGGTGCTCGCGGACGAGATCGCGCGCATCATGGAACCGGTTGCCAAACCACTGCCGATTTATCCCAAACGCCCGCAGGTGGTCCTTGTGGTGGGGGTAAATGGCTCGGGCAAGACCACCACGATCGGCAAGCTCGCCAGCCAGTTTCGCGCGGCGGGCAAGACCGTGATGATCGCTGCCGGAGACACTTTTAGGGCCGCGGCGGTCGAACAGCTTCAGGTCTGGGGCGAACGGGCGGGTGTGCCGGTCCTTACGCGGCCCGAAGGAACGGATCCCGCCTCGCTTGCCTTTGACGCTATCAGGCAGGCGCAAGACGAAAACCTTGATCTGCTGATGATCGACACCGCAGGCCGCCTGCAGAACCGCGCCGATCTGATGGAAGAACTCGCGAAAATTGTGCGCGTGATCCGCAAAGTCGATGACACCGCGCCGCACAACACGCTGCTCGTTTTAGATGCAACCACTGGCCAGAACGCGCTGAGCCAGGTTGAGACCTTCCGCGCAATCTCGGCTGTTTCCGGGCTTGTTATGACCAAGCTTGACGGAACTGCAAAGGGTGGCGTGCTGGTTGCACTGGCCGACAAGTTCGGACTTCCGATTCATGCCATCGGCGTGGGGGAACAGATCGACGATCTTGCCCCCTTCGACCCCGAGGATTTCGCCAACGCGCTGACCGGACGGGACGGATAGCCCATGTTCCTTCAAGTCGGCAAATATCCTCGGGGGGGTACGCCGCAGGCGTACGGGGGGCAGACGCCCCCCTTCCCTGTCCGCCTCTGACCGCGGATGGGCGACTGGATCGTCTCCGTCGCAGGCACCCCAACCGGTGAAACGCTTGCGCTGATCCTTGCGCTCTCGGCCGCCTTCCTGCACGCAGTTTTTGGCGCGTTGCAAAAAGGCCGCCATGACCCCTGGCTGACCCGCGGGGCAATTGACGCGGCAGCCGTTGCATTGTCGATGCCCGTCGCTCTCCTCGTCGTACCCTGGCCGCAAGGCGAGGAATGGTTGCTCATGGCCGGCGCGATGGTGATCCATTTCGTCTACAAACTCGGTATGGCACTGGCCTATGAGCGGGGCGCCTTCACGGTTGTCTACCCGGTCGTGCGCGGCACCGGTCCTTTGTTTACAGTATTTGGCGCCTGGCTCATTTTCGGTGAGACGTTCAATGCGACCCAATGGCTGGGTGTCGCTGTTCTGCTCACAGGGATCTTCGGGCTTGCGCTTTATAACTATCTCTTCCTGAACCAGGGGCGCGAAAGCCTGGGCCCGGCGCTGGCCTTTGCGGTTTTGACTGGCGGCTTCGTGGCGCTCTATACGACCTATGATGCCTATGCGATCCGCGCGATCCCGAACCCGTTCACCTTCATCGCCTGGTTCTTCCTGCTGTGCAGCCTCGATTTTCCGTTCATCGCCTGGTGGCGATGGCGGCGCATGCCAGATCGCCCCCCGCTTGGCCCGCTTCTGCAGCGGGGCGTGATCGGGGCCTTCGTGGCCTTCGGCAGTTTTGGGTCGGTGATGCTGGCCACACGCCTCGACAAGGTCGGTGAGGCTGCGATCCTCCGCGAAACCTCGACCGTTTTCGCAGCCGCGATCGGTTGGATCTTTTTGAAAGAAACCGTCGGTCCGCGCCGTTTGGTCCTGATGGCATTGATCGCAGCGGGCGCTGTGATAGTTGAGGCGGGAGGCTAGAGGACAGCACAGATGCAAGAAAAGCAACCGATCAACCCGTGGCTGAAGATGGGACTGGAACTGGGCCCGGTCTTGCTGTTTTTCATCGGCTATATGCGGATCAAGGACGAGACCTTCCTGATCCTTGGGCGTGAGTATAGCGGGTTCATCGTCGCGACCACGGCCTTTATCCCAGTGCTGTTTCTGTCCATGGGCATATTGTGGTGGCTGACCGGCAAGCTGAGCAAAATGCAGATCGTGACCGCCGTAATGGTGATCGTGTTCGGCGCGCTGACCGTGATCTTTAACAACGAAGCCTTCTTCAAGATGAAGACAACGATTGTCTATGCGCTCTTTGCCGGCCTGCTGGGGATCGGTCTGCTGCGCGGCCAGTCCTACCTCGCCTATGTCATGGAAGACATGATGCCAATTGCCGAGGAAGGCTGGATGATCCTCACCCGCCGCCTGACTGCGATGTTTGCCGCGATGGCCGTTGCGAACGAGGTCGTGTGGCGCACGATGTCGACCGAGTTCTGGGTGAAATTCGAGACCTTCGCTCTGCCCGCCTGTCTCTTTGCCTTCTTCATCGCGCAGGCAAAGATGCTGGAACGTTACAGCCTCGAGGAAGACTGACGCGCCACTCTCTTCAGTAATTCGGCCGACTCACTTGGATGGTGCCCCCCAACCTCGCAGGTTGCGAATTCTGTCCAAAAGGTTTTCAGCTTCCACTGTCGTAAGATCCAGACCAAACGAGCGGAATGAAACGCTTTGATATGCGAACTGGATCTTGCCGCGTTGAAACCCGCCCAGAAATGGGAAGGGCTCATATGGTGTCCGGAAGGGGCTGTGAACAAAAAAGCTCCACCACTTAAGCACGCGATCCGGCAGCTCGTGCGCGACGCGTATTTGAGCGCCGGTCCCCACCGGGAACGCGCGCCGCTTGAACAGGTAGGGCATCCGCCGTTCCACCGTGATCACCCCGCGCGCAAAGGTCACGATCTCCCGTCCGGAGCGGTTCCAAAGGACTATGGTGATCGCGTTGAAAACCAAGAAAAGGAGAAAACCAGCGAACAAGCTCAAGCTCCAGAGATCAACGTTTTTGTCGACCATAGAACCAATGACCGCGGGGAATCCCACCGCCAAAATCACGAGACTAATAACGATGCCCACGGTGAGGCTCGAACTCTTTCTAGCTGGAATTGTGATCTGAAACCCGTCCTTAACTGGCTCTATGCGTACGCGGTTTGCATCCACATCCTGCACGTTGCCGTTTCCTTCTGTTGCCTGGGGTCCTGCTCTCTCTACAACTAGCGGTAGATTGGGGCGCGATTTAGGCCGCCTCACCCCATTCACTGCGCAAACAGAAAACCAGAATTCACATGCCCAGCTATATCGACCCGACCCGCGAGAGCTTTGCCGCGTTTCGTGAAATGGACCGCCCCGGTCCGGTGCATATGCTCAATCTGATCTAGTTTCGGGAGATCGCCGCCTATGAGGACGGGACCGAGGCCACGGGCGCTGAAGCTTATGCCGCCTATGCACATGACAGCGCGCCGATCTTCGAACGGCTTGGTGGAAAGCAGGTTTGGCTGGGCACGCCGGAGCTGATGCTGATCGGACCGCCAGTGAAGTCCTGGGATCTGGCCTTCATCGCAGAATACCCCAGTGTTGCAGCATTCGTCGCGATGCTGCGTGACGCAGACTGCCGCCACGCGGTGCGCCACCGGCAGGCCGCTGTGGCCGACAGCCGCCTGATCCGCATGAAGCCCGCCGCGCCGGGAACGTCCTTCGGCACCGAGGCGCACTAGACCAAGCCTGCACAGTCGATAAATCTCTTTCCTTTGGTTCAGAGAGATGGTCCTCTGCGGCCAGGGACAGAAACTTCACAACAAAGAAAGGGATTTGGCATGGAAGAGAGCATTGGATTTTTTGATGTGATTTGGTTCATCTTCTGGATGTTTTTGATGGTCGCTTGGTTCTGGGTGGTCATCTCGGTCGTGTCCGACATATTCCGCTCCAAAGATATGAACGGCTTCTCCAAAGCGCTCTGGGTCGGCTTTGTGATTATCATTCCCTGGCTTGGCGTGCTTGCCTATCTGCTGCTGCGTGGCGACAAAATGGAGGCGCATAATGCCGAGGCGATGGAGAAGATCGAAGACGCGCAACGCGACTACATCCGCTCTGTCGCGCAGGTTTCGGCTGCCGACGAATTGGAACGCCTCGCGGCACTGAAGGAAAAAGGCGTGCTGAGCGAAGAAGAGTTCGCCGCGCAAAAAGCGAAAGTCCTTGCCACCTGACCCAGGTTCTATCCAGCGCTCTGTGGACGCAGACGGCAAAACCACAGAGCGCTCACTCACAGCTTGAACATTCTTGGGTCACCTGATGCGTTTGCACGCGAACTCACCGCACTCCGCATCGAAGCCGGCCTCGCGCCTGCCGGTTATCTCAGCAAGGCATCGCGCAAAGACACCGGACCCTCTGGACGCTCCCGCAAATCAAGTTGCAGAAGCAGGCTGCGAAGATGCGCCTTCATAAGTTCTTCTGCTTGGTCGGCGTCACCGGCCCGAAGCGCGTCGAGCAAGGCATGATGCGCATCTTCCTCACAAACCGCGTCTCTGTGGCGCCAGTAAAGGGCGATCACCAGCGAAGAGCGCGACACAAGTTGCCTTATAAAGTCTTCAACAGTGCGCTGTTCTGCAATGCGCGCAATCGCGACATGAAAATCACCCGACAGCTTCAGAGCAAGGCCAAGGTCTTTGCGATCCAGCGCGGCATGTTCGTTGGCGATATGACACTCCAGGTCTGCGATGTCTTGGCGCGTGGCGCGCTCCGCGGCCGCCCGGGCCGTTCGTGGTTCAAGCAGGCTTCGCGCCTCGAAAACCTCTCGCGCTTCGGTGATAGTCGGCTTGGTCACAAACGCTCCGCGGTTGCGCTCTATCGTGACCAGCCCACCATGTTCCATACTGCGAAGCGCCTGTCGGACAAGCGTCCTGCTCACGCCAAAAATATCGCTGACCTCGTCCTCGCTTAGTTTCGCGCCGGGCTGGATACGATGTTCGTGCACCGCCTCGGTGAGCTGTGAGACAATTTCATGTGCGGACAAAAGGGGCGCTTTGGTCGTCGGCATCTTGGTCCTCCTGCTCGAAAGCGTTGCGTAGAGCCGCGCATTTCTCAATCACAGCGGAACGTTGCAGCAGATCGTATACAATTTCCGCTCATTTTTTAAACATCTGACAGCCTGTTTGCCCGAAACGTTTCAGCACAACGAATGAGCGGTCAGGTTACCGCAAAAACGCTTGGATCGCCCAGGGTCACAGGCTCACAGTTTTCGTGTGGGAGCCTCGATGACCCAGAACCTTGATCTTGAATTTGTAAATCTGACGAAGCGCTACGGCGACACTGTTGCGGTGGATGCGATCAGCTATCACTTCGCCGCTGGTACCTATGCCTGTCTGCTGGGACCGTCAGGCTGTGGAAAGTCCTCGACCCTGCGCATGATTGCGGGGCACGAGAGCGTTTCTGATGGCTCTATCTTATTGGGCAATCGGGATGTTTCGCACTTGCCGCCTGCGAAGCGCGGGACGGCGATGATGTTCCAGAGCTACGCTCTTTTTCCGCACCTGACCGTTGTCGAGAACGTCGCCTTCAGTCTGAAAATGCAGGGAAAAGACATCTCGGAGCGCACGCGCCGTGCAACCGAGATGCTGGAATTGGTAGACATGGTCGCACTCAAGGACCGTTTGCCAGCGCAGTTGTCAGGCGGGCAACAACAGCGCGCGGCATTGGCGCGCGCACTGATCACAAAACCGGAAGTTCTTCTTCTGGACGAGCCTCTTTCCGCTCTCGATCCGTTTCTTCGCGTGCGTATGCGCGCTGAACTGAGGAAACTGCAAAGAGAGCTTGGCATCACCTTTATCCATGTCACGCATGGTCAGGACGAGGCGCTGGCCCTGGCAGATGAAATCGTTGTCATGAACAATGCCAGAATAGAACAGGCCGGCAAAACCCGCGTTGTGTTCGATGCCCCCAAGACAGCCTTCGTGGCCCGGTTTCTAGGCTCGCACAACGTTGTAACACTGGCGGAAGGCATGGTCGCGATCCGCGCAGACGCACTCCGAATAAACACCGCGGAAACCGCACGCATCCGGGGCGCGGTGACAAATATTGAATACCAGGGAACCCACGTCGCACTTACGGCGAAGGTGGATGGAAATCAAGAAGTTACAGCTCTTTTGTCAGACAAGGACTTCTTCGGCGCCCCGAAGAATCTAGGAGAGGCCATAGGTCTCGATTGGGAGGCTGAGGCTGCGCATGCCTTGGCTGGGTAAAAACAGAACGACCATGAAAAGGAAGCTCATATGACCACTATTTCGAAAGTACGCTATTCTCGCCGGTCCGTCCTAAAATCTGGAGCGGCAGCGGTCGCAGCCTCCGCGCTGCCAGCCCCAATGGTCTGGGGCCAGGAGACCAAAGACATCACCCTGCGCCAGTTCGGTACAGGCGTCTCCAACCTCAATGAAGTTGCTGAAAAAGTAAAAGAGGATCTTGGCTTCACTCTGGAAATGACGGCGCTGGACTCAGACAGCGTGACGCAACGCGCAGCCACGCAACCCGATAGTTTCGACATCGCGGACATCGAGTATTGGATCTGCAAAAAGGTCTGGCCGACGGGCAACCTGCAGGCGATGGACACCTCCAAAATCGCAAACTACGACAAGATCGTGGGCATTTTCCGGAACGGGAAATTGACACCAGAAAGCGTGATAGCCCAGGGCACCGCACCGCATACTGTTGGCTTTACCACCGCGTCGGACGGCACCTCGTTCGTCGATGAAGAGTCCGGTTGGATGACCCTTATTCCGACGATTTACAACGCGGACACACTTGGGATCCGCCCAGATCTGATTGGTCGTCCCATCAGCAACTGGTCCGAGCTGCTCAACCCGGAATTCAAAGGCAAAGCATCGATTTTGGATATCTCGTCAATCGGCATCATGGATATGGCCATGGTGGTGGAGTCCATGGGGGAATACACGTATCCCGACAAAGGCAACATGACCAAAGAAGAAATCGACATGACGCTAGGCATCTTCACAGAAGCCAAGCAGAACGGTCAGTTCCGCGCGTTCTGGAAAACCTTCGATGAAAGCGTAAACCTCATGGCTTCCGGCGAGGTGGTCATCCAATCCATGTGGTCCCCTGCGATCACCGCAGTGCGTTCGCAGGGTATCCCCTGCGTGTACCAGCCACTCGAAGAGGGTTACCGGTCCTGGGGCGGCGGCATCGGCTTGTCGGCATCCTTGTCCGGCATGGAACTGGATGCGGCCTACGAGTACATCAACTGGTACCTCTCCGGCTGGGTGGGCGGCTTCTTGATGCGTCAGGGTTACTATTCTGCAGTTCCTGAAACGTCCAAAAACTTCATGTCAGAAGACGAATGGGGCTTCTGGTTCGAGGGCAAGCCAGCGTCCGGCGACATCACCAACCCGTTTGGGCAGGTCATGGAGAAAGCCGGCGCGGTTCGCGATGGCGGGTCTTTCTTTGATCGCATGGGCGCGGTTGCCTGCTGGAATGCGGTAATGGACGAGAACCAGTACATGGTGCGCAAATGGAACGAATTCGTCGCAGCCTGACCGCTTAAGGCTGACAAGCGCCCCGGCGTTTAACCCGCGCCGGGGCGCGTTTCCCGCTATGACAGACACACTTGCGACATCAGACGCCACAGCGCCGTCCTCAGCCCCCAAAGGCCGCTCGCCCCAGACAGCGGGCTGGCTGCTTGCGTCGCCGCTTGCGCTGGTTCTCTTGGTGTTTCTGGTCGCACCGATCCTCATGATAATCGTGGTCAGCTTCTGGGGCGCCACGGAATGGACGATTTACCCTGCGTTCCAGTTCGACAACTACGCGTTCTTGCTCAGTTCGGACGTGACCTATCGGGTTTTTGTGAACACCCTCAAATATGCGGTGATCACGTGGGTTTTCACGCTGCTGATTGGGTTTACTGTCGCCTATTTCCTGGCGTTCCACGTCCGCAGCATGACTTGGCAGATCGCGCTGTTTCTGCTGTGCACGATCCCGTTCTGGACCTCGAATATCATACGAATGATATCCTGGATTCCGTTCCTTGGGCGCAACGGACTGGCCAATTCAGCGCTGATGTCCTGGGGTGTAATCGACGAACCTCTAGAGTGGCTTTTATTCAGTGATTTCAGCGTAATACTAGCCTTTGTGCATCTATATACACTGTTCATGGTCGTGCCGATCTTCAACACCATGATGCGCATCGACAAAAGCCTTATCGAAGCAGCTGCCGATGCCGGCGCCAACGGGTGGCAGACACTGTGGCATGTTATCATTCCGCTCACCAAGCCTGGCATTATGATCGGCACGATCTTCGTTACGGCGCTGGTTATGGGAGACTTCATAACGGTACGTTTCATGAGCGGGTCGCAATCCGCGAATGTCGGGCGGATGATCCAAAATGATATCGGTCTTCTTCAGTACCCGTCCGCCGCGGCAACAGCTGTTGTTTTGCTATGTACTGTGCTCCTGATGATCGGGATCTTGCTGCGTTTCGTCGACATCCGGAAGGAGCTTTAGACCATGGAACGTCGACCCAGATCCTTCTATGCCCTGTCAGCCTTCTTCATTCTGTTCCTGCTATTTTTGTACGGCCCGACACTGACGATTGGGATTTTATCGTTTCAGGGTCCTGGCGGCGGGCTGACCTTCCCGATGCGCGGTGTGTCGCTCTACTGGTTCCGCGATCTTTTCGAGCAACAGGCCGTCGGCGATATCTGGGGCTCTTTCCGTCGCTCCTTTGTCCTTGGGTTGATGGTCATGGTGACCACAGTTGTGGTGTCTGTGATGGGCGGTCTGGCCTTCCGGAAACGCTTTGCCGGATCGACGGTCCTGTTTTACCTGATTGTGACGTCTCTGGTCATTCCCTCGATCCTTATCTCACTGGGTGTTGGTTTGATCTGGTCGCAATCCGGCATGCCGGTCCACTGGGCCACCAGTGGGTTCGGGTCGCAGCTGACTTGGACGCTGCCTTTTGGTCTTTTGATCATGTTTGCCGTCTTCAACCGATTTGACCGCAGCTACGAAGAGGCAGCGCGTGATCTGGGTGCCTCAAACTGGCAGGTGGTGCGCCATGTTGTCCTGCCGATCATCGCACCGTCCCTCATTGGGGTCGCCCTCTTTGGCTTTACGCTCAGCTATGACGAGTTCGCCCGCACGCTGCTGACGTCCGGTGTCCACAATACACTCCCGCTGGAAATCTTCGGCATGACCACAAATGTCACGACGCCGGTTCTCTTCGCGCTCGGAACTCTGACAACGGTGTTCTCGCTGCTGGTAATTGCAGGGTTTCTCCTTGTTGCATGGCAATTGCGCCGACGTCAGAACGCAAAGGGATCCGATGCAGGTAAGGGGTTGGTATGATTGCGATCGTCAATCCCAACTCTACCGAAACCATGACCGCCCATATGCTTGCAACCGCCAAAGCCGCCCATCCGGGTGCAGAGATTACCGGATGGACATCTTATGACGGCCCGGTCGCGATCCAGGGCCCGGAGGACGGAGAAGCCTGTCTTCCTCCGCTTCTGAAACTGGTCGAGACGGTTTGTAACAAGAAGCCTCGCGCTCTCATAATTGGCTGCGCAGACGACACCGGGCTTGAGGCAATTCGGGACATCGCATCCTGTCCCGTTTTGGGCATCGGTCAGGCCGCATATCATCTTGCAGCCATGGCAGGGGCCCGCTTTTCGGTGGTCACAACGCTGCCCGCGTCGGTTGCCATATTGGAAGACAACGTCCGGCGCTACGGCCTTGGAGGGCAATTGGGCGCCGTGCATGCGTCCGGCGTCGCGGTTCTGGATCTTGAACGGGACAGGAGCGCGGCGACAGCACAGGTCCTTGAGACCATAGTCCATGCCCATGACATCGATGGCGTCCAGAGCGTTGTTTTGGGCTGTGCCGGCATGAGCCATATACCTGCAGCCGCTCCGGATGTGGGCGTTCGAATGATCGACGGTGTGGTCGCGGCGACCGGCATCGCACTTGCTTTGGCGTGACAAACAAACATGCGCCGCGCGGCGAAAATCAAGGAGTGAGCCGATGAGCACGAAAGTCATCAAGGGCGGGATCGTGTGCACCGCTGATCGTAGCTGGGAAGCGGATGTGCTGATTGAGAACGAGAAGATTGCCCGGATCGGCGAAGATCTTACAGGCGACACGTATATCGATGCCGAGGGCGCATACGTCATCCCCGGCGGGATCGATCCGCACACTCATATGGAGATGCCTTTTATGGGCACGACCGCCGCAGAGACTTTTGAGACGGGGACCTGGGCTGCGGCCACCGGTGGAACGACCATGCTTGTGGATTTCTGCCTTCCCGGCGCGGACGGCTCGATCGTCAATGCGATTAACGACTGGCACCGGAAATCCGCTTCGCAGATCTGCTCCGATATCGGGTACCACATGGCGATCACCGGCTGGAACGAACAGATCTTTAATGAAATGAAAACAGCGGTCGAGATGGGCGTGAACAGCTTCAAGCACTTCATGGCCTACAAAGGCGCGCTTATGGTTGAGGACGACGAAATGTTCGCGTCTTTCAAACGCTGCCGGGAGCTCGGCGCGCTGCCAATGGTCCATGCCGAGAACGGCGATCTGATTGCGGATCTGCAGCAAGACATGCTGGAACAGGGGATCACGGGCCCGGAAGGGCATGCTTATTCGCGTCCGCCTGAGGTCGAAGGAGAGGCTGCAAACCGTGCAATCACCATCGCTGACGCCGCCGGAGTACCGCTTTATATCGTTCATGTTTCGTGCGAGCAGGCGCATGAAGCGATCCGTCGCGCGCGCCAGAAAGGTATGCGCGTCTACGGCGAGCCACTGGTCCAATATCTTACGATGGATGACAGCGTCTATTTCACTGGCGACTGGTTACACTCCGCGCGCAGGGTCATGTCGCCCCCCTTCCGCAACAAAGAACACCAGGACGGGCTCTGGGCTGGCCTGCAAGCTGGCAGTCTTCAAGTTGTTGCAACCGACCATTGTGCGTTTTCCAGCGAGCAAAAACTTCGCGGAAAAGACAACTTCTGCCTGATACCCAATGGGTCCCATGGCGTGGAAGAACGGATGCCGGTGCTATGGACGACAGGGGTCGAAACCGGTCGTCTGACGCCCAATGAATTCGTTGCAGTTACCTCCACAAACGCTGCGAAGATCCTGAATATTTATCCCAAGAAAGGAGCGATCGTAGAGGGCGCCGATGCCGATATCGTCGTCTGGGATCCGAAAATCTCGCATACCTATTCATCGGCGAGCCACCATTCGATCCTGGATTACAGTGTATGGGAAGGCGTAGAGGTCACGGCTCAGGCGAGATACACGCTCAGCAGGGGCGACGTCATTTGGTCATGGGGCCAGAATTCACAACCGAACCCTGGCAGAGGCCGCTTCGTGCCACGCCCCGCATTTCCATCGGCTCTGAACGCTCTGAGCAAATGGAAAGAACTGCACGCCCCCAAGCAAATTGTACGCGATCCTCTGAATATTCCAGCCGGGGTTTGAAGACGGACGCCGCGCAGAGCCTGATGTCAACCAGACGTCACAGCCGCCGCTGTTGCGTTTAGGCAAAGCCGTTCTCATCTTGCGTTTGGCGCGCCGGATCGCAGCCTGTGGTCTGCGCACAGCACGTTGTTTCCAAGTTTTTTATCTAGCGCCACCGAATGAGAGTTGCATCGTGTGGATCGTGATGTTTGAAACTAAGCAGATGCAAAGCATGGAATTAAAAGAAAGTAATGTGCGGCTCGCAGTCAGCGGAGCCACTGGGTCCGGCAAAACAACGCTGGCCCAGGATCTGGCGCAAAGGCTTGAAGTGCCCCTTTTGAAAGAAAACTGGGCCCCTATTGCGAAAGCAAGACAGAACTTCTTCGACCTCAACGCGGATGGGATGCTTGGCGTCGAAGAACGGCGCGCTGCGCTTAAAGAATGGAAGCTCTCCTACAAAACATGGCTCGATACCCGACACGAAGAGCAAAGCCAGCTCAACGGATATGTGGCGGATCGTTGGGCAGCCGACGCCTATTCAAACTGGCTACGTGTTTTCATGTCCTCAAAGGACGATCGAATGGCGCTCTATCTTCTGAAAACGATGAGAGAGCACGCCGGAATGTACGATTTTTTTATTCTGCTTCCGCTCAAGAGAGTGCTCGCAGAAGAGCGCAATACAGATGATCTGAGGCGCGACCCAAGTCTGCACATCAGGATCATGGCGAACGGACTGACCGCAGGTCTCATAACACACTACCTGAAACGGCCGATAATTGAGGTTCCATCCCGAAAAATGAGCCGTGAAGAGCGGGTGGACTATGTGTTGAGGAAGGCAGAGTTGGCGCCGCGCCCAGCGACCCGACACTGACTTCGCCCGGCAAGACCCGGACTCCAAATGCATCCGCTCTGCCAGATGTCGTCATAGGCTGGGTTGGCCAATGCTCAAGAAACTCAGATGCAAGTGCAGAGCGACGAAGCGCCTTTAAACCGCGCTCTCGGTCCTGGTTCGCAGGGTCCGCACTTTCGAACCATGACCCTCCGGGTGCGACCATATCGTCTGAACGGACCGGCAGTAAGAAAGTTAGTGAGCAATGAGAGGCGATTGGAAAACAAGCGCGCAGGCTGGGGCCTATGGTGGGTGATGAGAGACTCGAACTCCCGACATCTTCGGTGTAAACGAAGCGCTCTACCAACTGAGCTAATCACCCTTTAACCGGGTCCTTAGCGCAGCTCGGGCACGGGGCGCAAGGGCGGTTTCGTCTTGGCAGCAAACGGACTGCGCCTTAGGCCTGTTGGCATGACCAGTTCAACGCCCCTGATCGTGTTCACGGATCTCGACGGAACGCTCCTTGATCATGATACCTACAGCTATGAAGCGGCGCGCCCTGCGCTGCAAAACCTCGCAAGACTCGGCGCTCCTGTCATCCTCGCAAGCTCGAAGACTGCAGCAGAGATTGCGCCATTGCGGGAAGAGCTCAGGCTTTCGGCCTGTCCTGCAATCGTAGAAAACGGAGCGGGCGTTCTTGAAGCGGCATCTCCACCGGACGAGGATAGTGCTGTGTATGGCCGCCTGCGGCAGGCACTTGCAGAGCTGCCTGCTGACATACGCCGAGCCTATCACGGCTTCGGGGATATGAGTGTTGCAGAGGTCGCCGATTGTACGGGCCTCAGCCTTGATAAAGCTGCATTGGCAAAAACACGCGCGTTTTCCGAACCTGGTCTGTGGCAGGGCGCCGCGGATCGTCTGCCTGGTTTCCTGAAGGCACTCGCCCAAAAAGGGATCGCCGCGCGTCAAGGCGGACGTTTTCTGACCCTGTCCTTCGGTGGGACCAAGGCTGACCGCATGGCAGACATCCTGGCACAGTTTGGATCCCCGTTCTCAATTGCGCTTGGGGATGCCCCGAACGACATCGAAATGCTCGAGCGTGCCGATCTGGGTATCGTTATTGCCAACCCGCACAGCGCCGCCCTGCCCCCGCTTGCTGGCGAAACGGCGGGGCGCATACGCCGCAGTACTAAACCGGGACCAGACGGTTGGAACACAGAGGTTCTGCGTGTAATCATGGACCGCTCGGAGGTTTAGGGGGATCACGGCGTGGCGGATTTTCATCAGAACGGCAACATCGCGACACTGCACAATCTGCGCACCCGGTCGCTTGATGAGCTGACCTATGAGATCGAGACGTTCTCTCAGACCCGGAAAATCAGTCTGATACTGCCCTGCCTCTATTCCGAACTGGAAGGTAACGCGCTTGAGAATATCCTGTCGGAACTGGCGCAAGTCCCCTATTTGCACAGGATCATTATTGGGCTCGACCGTGCGGATGAGGCCCAGTTTCGTCATGCACGCCAGTTCTTTTCGCGCCTGCCGCAGAACCATATTGTCATTTGGAACGACAGCCCGCGCATGCTCGCGCTTGGGACGCGCCTGCAGGAGATGGGCCTTTATCCTCAGGAAGCCGGCAAGGGCAAGAACGTCTGGACCTGCCTTGGATACCTAATGGCCTGCGCCGACAGCTCTGTCATGGCAATCCACGACTGCGATATCGTAACTTACGAGCGTGGAATGCTCGCGCGGCTGGTCTATCCGGTGGTCAACCCGACCTTTCCTTACCAAGTCGCCAAAGGCTTTTATCCGCGGATCGGCGAGAAAAAAATGAACGGGCGCGTGACACGTTTGCTGGTCAGCCCTTTGCTGATCGCGTTGAAACGCGTTGTCGGAGATCGCGATTACCTCGATTATCTGCGCAGTTTCCGCTATCCGCTTTCGGGAGAGTTTGCGATGCGCACTGGCATACTCCCGGATCTGCGAATTCCTTCGGATTGGGGACTGGAGATCGGTGTCCTATCGGAAGCCTGGCGCAACCTTGCACCCAAGGCAGTGTGTCAGGTCGAGATCTCGGATGCCTACGATCATAAGCATCAGGACTTGAGCCCTGAGGATGCCTCCCAGGGTCTCAGCCGGATGTCGACCGACATCTGCAAATCAATCTTTCGGAAACTTGCTGCGGACGGCACCACCTTTACGGCTAATACATTTCGCACGCTTAAAGCGACGTACTACCGGAGCGCACTAGATCTTCTGGAAGCGTACTACAACGATGCGAAAATGAACGGGCTCAGTGTGGACCGGCACCGCGAAGAACAATCGATCGAGCTCTTTGCGGAAAACATCATGCGCGCCGGACAGATCTTTATCGAAAAACCTTCCGAAGCACCGTTCATCCCAACCTGGAACCGCTTGCATGCTGCGGATCCGGATTTTCTGATGGACTTTCGCGCGGCGGCGGCGGCCGATCTTGAGGATTTCGCACCGCAGGCGTAACTCCGCTCGTGCAACTGAGTCCCTTTGGCATCATCTGGCCGGAAAATGCGAAAGCCGCCGCGCCCATATGGGCTGCGGCGGCCGCACTCACTACGCTACGAACAGATTTCCGATGTAACGGAATACTCGCACTATGTACTCCACGGACCATCACCTTGCCGTGGTGATCAAAGACTGCCAGCACGGGGCCGCATCACCAAGTTTGGCCCCGTGTTCATTCCCTAAGTCTGAACAATGGCGCCGCTCTCGAAGAATTGTGGCAAGGCTTCACCCAGTGGGTGTCTAAATAGACAACTCGCAGCGGTACTGTGCGCTGACGTTCAGGTTAAACGGGAGGATTCGGTGCCTCAGGCTTTTTGAGGCTTCAGCGCCGTGCAGGCTTCCTGCGCGATAGACAGAAGCGCAATTCCTCCGGCGACGATCCAAACGATCGATGCAGAGAGTTCAGACAGCAAAGCACTTGTGGAAAGATCCTGACCGGTCGCCAACACAGAGGCGACCGCCCAGATCAGAAGGAAAACACTCGATACCGCGATAGCGTGCACCCGACGCATGACGCACCTCTCAAACCACTCTTAATCGACCCAAAACACTGGCCGCTGGTCAGAATGCCATATCCTGGAAGGTTCTCAAAATTATTAACGCTTTTATACTGCGCATCTTTGCCAATCCCCTTCGGCGCACGGCTTTGTTTCGCAAAACTTGTGAAAACGGCACCCTTTTGCCCGGTTTCCTGCGACCAAGAGGTGCGACTCAGAGCGAGATAGCCGTTACGACGGCACCCGATTTGAGATCCAGCGGCATTGATATGGAGTCATCGGGATCTCGCCCCCTTCGGGTCGAATAATCTCCCCGGACAGAAGATCAACCCAACCATCTCCTTCGATCAGGTTGATCTCATGAGGCTGAATCGCCACGCGCTCGTCACTGACATTGTGCAATGCGAAGATCGACTGATCCCGATCAAGACTCTGGCGCCAGACCCCAAAGATGCGCGGCTCAAGAGACAGGGTAAATTGTGTGGCATTTGGGTGGAACCCGGGTTGTTCTGCGCGCAAACGCAACCGTTCCGACAGAGCCCCGAGAACGATGGCGTGCGGAGTATTCGGATCGGCCAGCAGAGCCTCCAGTTTCGGATACTCCCAATTATGCCGGTTGATCGCGCGGTTCATACCTCTCCGCCGCACCTGATCATGGTCATTAGGCGTCGCAAGCATCGAGTGGATATAGAAGGCGGGTATTCCTTCGAGTGACATGACAATTGTCTGAGAACACAGAAAGCGCGCGATATGATAGTCATCCCGCCCTTTGAACGTGCCGCCCATTGCTTCGAAGAACGTGATGTTCAGCTCATAGGGGCTTTCGCCCCCATCGGGCAGCGCCCGCATGGAGACAAGCCCCCCAAGATCACGCACAGTCTGGATGACACGCGCTTTTTCGTCTTCCGGCAGAACACCTTCTGCAGGCCGCATACCGATTCCGTCGTGCGAGGCCGAGAAGTTCAGATAGGCGCAGCCAAGCTGCGCGGGCGGCATACCCTGCTGCCAGCGATGCAGATACTCTGCCGAGCCAGACATCATGGCGTGCAACAGCAGCGGCGGCAGCGTGAAATTATAGACCGCATGCGCCTCGTTCCGGTTGCCAAAATAGCTGAGGTTTTCGGCGTTAGGCACATTGGTTTCCGTCAGAAGGATCACGGCTTCCTGGGCAAAATCACAGAGCAGGCGCATTAGGCGCACAATCGCGTGTGTTTGTGCCAGATGGATCGAAGGGGAACCGGCTTCCTTCCAGATGAAAGCGACCGCATCGAGGCGCACGATCCTCACCCCGTTGTCCACGTGCAGCCGCATGATGCGCAAGAACTCAAGTAAAACCTCTGGATTGCGAAAATCCAAATCGATCTGGTCGTGGCTGAATGTGCACCAGACATGGCGTGGCCCGCGCGAAGTTTCGACCTCTTGCAAAAGCGGGGTGGTCCTCGGACGCACGACCATCGATAGGTCCTCATCCGGATCCGCTTCGAAGAAAAACTGGTCGTAAGGCGCATGGCCTTGCCGATAGGCATTGAACCAGGCGCCCTGGCTGGAGACATGGTTCAGCACCAGATCCGACATCAAAAGGAAATCCGCCCCGATACGATTGATATCGGGCCAGTCTCCCAGCGATGGGTTCACTGCGCGGTAGTCCGTAACCGCGAAGCCATCATCGGACGTAAATGGAAAGAACGGCAGAATATGGACGCCATTTACCACGCCCTGCATGTACTCCAACAGAAAGTCATGCAGCAGATCGAGCGGCTTATGCGTGCCGTCGATAATCGAATTGCCATATGTGATCAGCAGAGCGTCTTTTTCCGACCACAGATTGTTGCCCGGTGCTCTCGGGCGTTTGCGGCGCGGTGTGCCTCCGGGGAAGAATGCCTCCATCACCTGGGACGCCAGAATATCCGGATCGAGCTCCGGATAGACCTGCTCCATGAACTCGGCCACACGCTGGCTCAGGGATGTGATTGATTTGGTCATCTACGCGTCTGTCAGGCGACTCGGGGCTTGGGTCATAAGCCCCTTTGGCTTAGGAAAATTCTCGGGCGCTGGGAAGTGAGTCCTGGGTCCCGCCCCCCCGAAACGGAAACAGAAATGAGCAAAAGCCTGAAACGTGTGCGCGCTGCGCTTCAATCCGCGGGATTGGAGGATACCGTTCTGGAGATGGAGGCAGAGACCCGTACAGCGCAACAGGCTGCGTATGCCGCAGGCTGCGCGCTGGATCAGATAGCAAAATCCATCATTTTTCGTGGCGCGCAAACCGGCGAAGCCCTGTTGTTTATTACTGCAGGTGGAAACACGGTCAGCGCCGCAAAGGCAAGTGCGCTTGCCGGTAGTCCGCTGGGCAAAGCTGATGCCGCATTGATCCGAAAACAAACGGGGTTTGCCATCGGAGGTGTGGCTCCAATCGGACATCTGACCGCGCCCCGTGCCTGGTTGGACTTAAGACTTTTGGACTTTGATCTGGTCTATGGAGCGGCAGGAACCCCACGCCATATCTTTCCAATCGCGCCGCGGGCCCTTCTGGAACTATCGGGTGCAGTGCCAGCTGAGTTCACCGAATGAAGCTTTTCAATAAGTCTAAACAAAAAGTAAATTAATTTAACATACATCCCTTGCACTGCGGAAATTCGGCCCCATCTGATGTGATGTGAAAGGAATTCACATTGCACACAAACAAAATGGAGCCCGAAATGTCATCCGTCGCCACATGGCCTTCCCAAGCCGAAAACTGGCTCGACAGCAAAGGTAAACCGGCCTGGATCATCGCCATGGTCCTTGGCTTCATATTCTTCTGGCCTGTCGGCCTCGCCCTACTTTTCTACATGATCTGGAGCAAACGCATGTTCAGCTGTTCTTCTAAACGCACCCGGTACTCAGAAAAGACCGTGGGCTTTACATCCTCCGGCAACACCGCCTTTGATGCATACAAAGCTGAAACCCTGCGTCGCCTGCAGGACGAACAGGATGCGTTTGAAGCCTTCTTGGACCGGCTGCGCGCGGCCAAAGACAAATCCGAGTTCGACCAGTTTATGGAAGAACGCGCGAAGTCAGCCAAGGCGGCTAAGAAAGCCGCGAAAGCTCAGGACGGCGATCCGGCAGACGCCTAATATCTGCCGAAACACCTCCCGCGCCGCCCCTTTATCGGGGCGGCATCCCCTTGCTCGATAGTGTATCAGAAAGACCATGTCCCAGATGACCGCCCTGCCCGACCCCTACACCCACGAAGCGCTGTATCGCGACGTGCCAACCAAGCGGCTGGTCGCATGGTTCGTGGACCTCTTGGTCATCGCATTGCTGACGGCAGTGATGGTACCCTTCACCCTTTTCACGGCCCTGTGGTATCTGCCGTTCCTCGCCCTGCTGATCAGCTTTCTCTACCGCTGGGTAACGATTGCCAGAGGCTCGGCTACACTTGGGATGCGCTTCACGGCAATCGAGTTGCGCGGTCCGGATGGCGGGCCACTCGACAGCGGTCAGGCGCTTTTGCACACGCTGGGGTACCATGTCAGCATGGCGGTCTTCCCTTTGCAGTTGCTCTCTATCGCCCTGATGCTGATGAGCGAGCGCAAGCAGGGCCTGACCGACCATCTTCTCGGCACCGCGGCGCTCAACCGCGTTGCCTCCCCGGCCTGAGACCAAGCGACGAGAAATCTGGGAGCGACAAGGCAAGACCTGCTTGCGATGTGATGCGCAAAGTGGGTTGGCGTCGGCGGCGGGGCTTGTTACCGTTTCCGCAGCAGCTGCCCAACGGACCAAATGCGTCACACACTTCCCATCGCGCCGCAGTTTTATGTGACGGCCCCGCAACCATGCCCGTATCTCGAGGGCCGCATGGAGCGGAAGCTATTTACTGCATTACAAGGGGAATACAGTGAAACGCTGAACGACGCTCTGTCCAAACAAGGGTTCCGGCGCTCGCAAAATGTCCTCTATCGTCCGTCTTGCGCAGAGTGCATGGCCTGTTTGTCTGCACGGATCAATGTCGAGGCGTTCGAAGCGAATCGCAGCCAGCGGCGTACACGAAAGCGCAACAATCACCTGATCCGGGAGGCCACCTCCCCTTGGGCGACCGAAGACCAGTATAGTCTGTTCCGAAAGTACCTCGACAGCCGGCATGCAGATGGCGGTATGGCCGATATGGATATTTTCGAATTTGCGGCGATGATCGAAGAGACTCCGGTCCGGTCACGCGTCATCGAATACAGCGCACCTCTGACGGAGACGGGCAGCAATCACACATCTGAGCGGCAACTGGCCGGCGTATGCCTGACCGATGTGCTCGATGACGGGTTATCGATGGTGTATTCCTTCTATGATCCGGACATGCATGCGCAATCGCTGGGCACGTATATGATCCTCGATCACGTCGAAATCGCGCGCGAAGCGAAGCTGCCCTACGTCTATCTTGGCTATTGGGTCCCGGGCAGCCCGAAAATGGGGTACAAAGCCGGGTTTGCGGGCCTCGAAATCTACAAGGGTGGCAACTGGCAACCAATTGGCGATCCCAAGAGCCATGAGGCGGAAACGCACCCACTATCTGTCGACCCCATCGCCGAACAGGTGGCCAAGATCACTCTGCCGGACCAGCTTCCGACATCCGGCAAGCGGGACTGAGGCTCAGGCCCTCAAATCACGTCAGGTAGTTTGCCCGACTCAGACCGTATTTCGCCATTTTCTCGTTCAGGGTGCGCCGCGGCAGGCAGAGTTCGTCCATGACAGCCGAAATCGAGCCTTTGTGGCGGCGCATTGTATTATCGATCAGCATACGCTCGAAGGCTTCCACGTATTCCTTCAACGGCTTGCCTTCGGTCGTAACCGCTGGCCCCAGTTCCGCGCCAACCTCTGCGTTGTCGGCCATCAGCAGGGACGAGATCGACCCGGACCCACGGCGCGACTGTAACACTGCGCGCTCGGCGAGATTAATCAATTGCCGCACATTTCCCGGCCAAGGCGCCTGCAGGAGTTGCGCGGCCTCCTGTGCTGCAACCTGAGGCGCGTCGCAACCATACTCCTCACAGAAGTCTTCAGCATACTGGGTAAACAGGGTCAGGATATCTTCGCCGCGCTGGCGCAAGGGCGGTAGCGTGATGCGAAGGGCGGCAAGACGATAGAAAAGGTCCGGGCGCATGCAGTCTTCTATCGTGCGTCCGTCCGGTGCCAGGTTGGAGACGGCAATAATCCGCGTCTCCAGACCGGCTGCATTGTCATTCATCAGAGCCAGAAGCCTGGTCTGAGCGTCTGCAGGCATCGACTCGATATCTTCCAGACACAGAGTGCCGCCGCGCGCCTGCTCCACCAGAGGCAAGGGCATCCCCTCCTCAACAGGGCCGAAAAGACGCGCAGAGAGATCATCGCCTGTTGCACAACTTTGGATGATGAAAGCCTTACCCGCACGAGGGCCGACCGCGTGGAGCGCATGCGCAACCAAGGTCTTTCCGGTCCCGGTCTCTCCATCGATCAGAACATGTCCATCTGCCTGTCCCAAATCGAGAATATCCTCCCGCAGGCGTTGCATCGCAGGGGAGGCGCCAATGAGCTTTTTCATCAAAGTGGTGCCGTCACCAAGCTCGCGGCGCAGGGCACGGTTTTCGAGAGTCAGCCGGCGCGCATCAGCCGCTTTTTTGGCCAGTTGGGTCATGCGGTCGGGATTGAAAGGCTTCTCCAGAAAGTCGAACGCCCCGATGCGCATCGCCTCCACCGCCATCGGCACGTCCCCATGCCCGGTAATCATGATTACCGGCAGCGCACTGTCAGCCCCCATCAGCTTTTTCAGAAAGGCCATTCCGTCCATGCCCGGCATACGTATATCGGAAAGAACTATGCCGGGATAACCGGAATCGAGCGCTTTCAGAGCATCCTCAGCGCTCGCGAACGTTTCGGTGTCGAACCCCGAAAGGGCCAGCCATTGGCTGATCGACTGCCGCATGTCCTGCTCATCGTCTACAATCGCAATTTTCATGGCCTTGGGCATTGCCCGGCTCCCTTCCCAACTTCTTGGAGCTATTCTGCCGCCTTGGGCTGCGCCGTCCAGAGGGGCAGCCGCATCTCGAATGTCGCGCCACCCTGTGCGCGGTTTCTTGCCACAAGGCGTCCCCCGTGGTCGGTCACGATACCAGAGGAGATGGCAAGCCCCAAGCCGACACCATCTCCGGGCTGTTTGGTCGTGTAGAACGGCTCAAAGAGCTGCTCGAAGTCCTCGATGCCGGGCCCATTGTCGCGCACGGCCAGCTTTGCGGCTTCGCCAGAACTCAAGTCGATCTCGACAATGGGCTGATCTGCGCCGCCGGAAGCATCCATCGCATTGCGCAGCAGGTTAATGATAACCTGTTCCAGCCTGATCCGGTCTCCCATCACCAAAACAGCTTCCTTAGGTGTGTTTCTTTCAATTTTTACATGGCCTTGCTTGAGCTGCGGCTCCATAATAGCCAAGGCGGATGACAACGCCTCACGAAGATCAACCGGCTGAAAGGCGTCTTCGCCCTTGCGCGCGAAAGACTTTAACTGTCGGGTGATCTTTCCCATCCGATCAATAAGATCGTCGATGCGAGAGAAGGAACTGAGGGATTCATCCACACGCTTGCGCTGCATCAAGAGCCGCGCACCGGCCAGATATGTCTTCATCGCCGCGAGCGGCTGATTGAGCTCGTGGCTCACGGCCGCAGACATCTCTCCCAAAGCGGCGAGTTTCTGTGATTGGGCAAGCGTTTGCTCAGCCTGTTCCAGTGTCCGCTCCACCCGTTCACGCTCGGCGATTTCCTGCTGCAGACGCTCGTTGAGAAGGCGAAGTTCTGCCGACTCGCGCTGGAAGAGCTGCGAGGTCGACACTGCCCTCCGGCTCAGCGCGTAAAAACCCAGTGCGATCAGAATCGCAAAGACCATAATCTCAAGCGCCAGCACGGCGTTTACACGCTCGCGCACCGACGAATACGTCACAAACGACGTCAGCCGCCAGCCCCGGAAGGGCACGAGGGTTTCGAGCTGCAGCACCGCCTCGCCAAGCAAGTATGTTTCGGGCCCTCGGCTGGTCCAGTCGCCTGTGGCCTGAAGAGCCCGCGCGATCGCAGAAGGCGGAGATTGCGCATCCAATGCCTCCTCTCCCGTACGTCCGCGCCAGCGTGGTTCAGTGGAAACAATTACGCGTCCGGTGCTGTCGGTCACCATAATTGCATCCGACCCACCGGACCAACGTTGCTCAAGCTTTCGCAGGTCGACTTCCACGACCATCACGCCCAAAACGCGCTGGTCGTCCTTAATTAGCCTTGAAAAAGCAAAGCCAAACGCGCCGCTCTCATTCTCCGAGATGGTAAAAACGGTCCCGTTCGAGCGTAATGCTTCCACAAAATAGGGCATGTTGCGGTGTTGGGTTCCAAGCTGGGTCCGGTCGGTCGCAGCCACGGTGCGCCCGCTTTCATCCAGAAGTTCCAACGACGCCGCGCCGATTTCTTCGCGCAGACTGATAAGGCGCTGGGACGTGGCAGCATAGTCCCGCTGGTTCAGCGCATTTACAATCACCGGGTCACGCGACAGTAGAAGCGGCACCACCGAGTTTCGCTGCAGCTCTGAAACGATTGAGTTCGAGTACAGCGCAAGACGCAGTTCGGCCCGCGACCGGGTGGTTTCCGTGAACCGGTCGGTCAGCCAAAGATTTGTGAAATACACAACAGCGATTGCCATCAGAACCAGAACCGCAGCCAGTATACGGGCCACGACAGTGGCCCGGGACAGCGCGCGCAAAGGGTCCATGCGGGAAACGACCATGACCTGAGAATACGTCTTTGACGGATCTGTCACAAGCAGCCGGGAAAGGCCCGGGCCTCACAAACGGATGGGTCAGGCCGGGATCAACGCCTCCAGCAAACCGGCGAAGAGTTTTTGACCATCCGAGCCGCCATGCGCGGTTTCGAACGCGCGCTCCGGATGCGGCATCATGCCTAAAACGCGCCGGTTTTCCGAAAGGATCCCCGCGATATCCCGATCAGAGCCGTTCGGGTTGTCGAGGTATCGGAACGCAACACGATCCTCGGCCTCCAGCCGGTCGAGCGTCGACGTCTCAGCGCGGTAATTTCCGTCGTGATGCGCAATCGGCACCGTGATCTCCTCGCCCGCGTCGTAGTGGGCCGTAAAAAGGCTGTCAGCAGTCTCAACGCGCAAGCCCGACGGCTTACATGCAAACTTCAGCGAGGCATTGCGCATCAGAACGCCCGGCAACAGCCCGGTTTCACACAGAACCTGAAACCCGTTGCAGATGCCCAAAACGGGACCGCCCTTCTCGGCAAATGCTTTCACTTCGTTCGCAATTGGCGATTGCGCCGCAATCGCACCGCAACGGAGATAGTCCCCGAACGAGAAACCGCCCGGTACACCGACAATATCGATCGCTGCGGGCAAGGACGTGTCCTTGTGCCAGACCATAACAGGGTCGACGCCCGAAGACTTACGAAATGCCTCGGCCAGGTCCCGGTCGCAATTCGACCCGGGAAAGACGATCACGGCGGCTTTCATGGTTGCGGCTCCCTCAGTTTAAAAAGTCTGTGATGACCGCCACGCCCGGTGGTGTCGGTCCGTTGAACGCGCGCAGTTCCGCGGATGTACCCGACAAACCGATCTCCCGGGCAATAAGTGGAGACATATCCACACGCCCGGCTTCGATCAGCGACAGAAGCGACGGGTAGCGCCAGGACGGCATCCCGCGGGTCCCGTAGACTGCCAGATTTCCCTGATAGATGGCAGACATATTTATTTCCATCCGCGCGGTGTGGCCAATCGGCATACCGACCTGAACGTGTCGCCCGAGCGGTCGCAGGCATTCGAGAGACGCGTTGACCGTTTCCGGGATGCCCAGCGCTTCGATGGCAATATGCGCCCCTCCACCGGTCAGCTCCTTGATCTTCGCCGCGACATCGCCGTCGCGCGCATTCAGCGCAATCTCCGCGCCGTGTTCGGCCGCGTGGGTCAGCTTTTCGTCGACCACATCGACAGCGATCACCCGGGCGCCAAGTGCATGTGCAAGGATCACCGAACTCAGACCGATCCCACCCGTTCCATGCACGGCAACCCATTCTGCCGCCTGCACCGAGGCGCGTCCGGTCAGCGCGTGCCAGGCGGTCGTCACACGACAGCCAAGCCCGGCCGCAACGGTCGGAGAGAGCTGGTCCGGAAGCAGGGACAGGTTATGGTCAAACGGCACCGCAACGTATTCGGCAAAGGCCCCGGGTTCGATGAAACCCGGAAGTCGCTGGTTCGGGCAGGTATTTTGGGCCCCAGACTGGCAGGATGGGCATGTTCCGCAGGCCAGAATGAAAGGCGCCACGACCACATCACCCACCTTGTGGGTCGCGCGTGGACCGGCCTCAACCACTTCACCGCAATACTCATGCCCGCCGATCTGCCCGGGTTTTACACGGGGATGCTCCCCTACCCAACCATGCCAGTCAGAGCGGCACACGCCGCACGCCAGCACTTTCAACACAACCCCATCTTCGGGACATACAGGATCTGGCACCTCTTCAAGACTGAGATCCGCATTGTACTCCTGAAGTACGGCAGCGCGCATCAGAGCATCTCCACGCGATAGCTTTCGATAACGGTATTTGCGAGCAGTTTCTCGCACATCTCCGTCACTGTCGCTTCCGTCGTACCATCGGCGAGATCCAGTTCAAGAACCTTGCCCTGACGAACACCCTGCACCCCCTCAAACCCCAGTGTTCCGAGCGCGTGTTTAACAGCCTCGCCCTGCGGATCCAGAACACCGTTTTTCAACATCACATGAACACGGGCTTTCATCGGGTGGCTCCTCAGATCATTGGTTTGGGGGCGGCTGTTGCCGGATCGCCGGTGTTCGGCTCGCCTGTCGGTTCAATCAGCAGCACATGGGCTTCCTGCACAGCGCGCGGACGGTGGATGACGCCTTTGGGCACAACGCAAATGTCGCCAGGCTGCAGGACGTCAGACTCTGCGCCCTCGTATTCCATCAAGACCTCGCCAGCCAGCACAAGGAAGAAATCGTCGGTATCTTCATGCAGGTGAAATGGAAACTCCCCTTGAAACTTCACCACCATCACATCGTTGTTGTTGTAACGAGCAACAACCTTTGGGTCCCAATGGGTGTCAAAAAGCGCCAGTTTCTCGGAAAGTCTGACCTTAGGCATAGGGCGATCTCAGTTGATCAGTGTGGGCTTCGTCATTGGGGTCGCCGACTGAGGAAGCACTCCCAGCCGCCGGGCTACCTCTGTATAGGCATCAGCAAGATTGCCAAGATCGCGACGGAAGACATCTTTATCCAGCTTCTGTCCTGTTTTCACATCCCAAAGGCGGCAACTGTCCGGACTAATCTCATCCGCGACCACAAGGCGCTGGTAGTCACCTTCGAAGATCCGCCCAACTTCAATTTTGAAGTCAACAAGCTGGATGCCCACCGACAGCATGCACCCTGACATGAAGTCATTGACCCGCAGTGCCAGCGCGATCATGTCGTCGAGATCCTGCTGCGTTGCCCATTGGAAGGCGATGATATGCTCTTCGGACACGATTGGGTCCCCCAGATCATCGTCCTTGAAATAAAACTCGACAATCGGGCGCGGCATTGGGGTGCCTTCCTCGATCCCCAAACGCTTGGAAATGGAGCCCGCGGCAAGATTGCGGACCACAACTTCAAGCGGAATTATCTCAACAGAACGAACGAGTTGCTCGCGCATATTGAGCCGGCGAATGAAATGCGTGGGAACGCCGATCGTGTTGAGACCGGTCATAAAGAACTCGCTGAGACGGTTGTTCAAAACGCCCTTGCCGTCGATGACCTCTTTCTTCTCGGCATTGAAAGCTGTGGCATCGTCTTTGAAGTATTGCACAAGGGTGCCCGGCTCGGGGCCTTCATAAAGAATCTTGGCCTTGCCTTCATAAATCTTTTTGCGCCGCGCCATCTTGGGGGGTCTCCGGACCACAAGGGCGCGGGGCCGCGCCCCTTTCAGGGTGCGACCGCTATAGGACAAGGTGTGCTATGCTGCAAGACGCCGCAAGCATCAGGTGCGGTCTTGCGGTGTTGTGCAGGCATCGTCATATGAACACCAACTATTCAGTGGCAGGGGACAAGATATGACCACGTTCGACGATCGGGAACACGCTTTTGAAGCCAAGTTCGCCCATGATGCGGAGATGCAATTCAAAGCAGACGCGCGGCGCAACAAGCTACTCGGCCTCTGGGCGGCGGAACTGATGGGAAAATCAGGCACCGAAGCTGATGATTATGCGCGCGAAGTCGTAAAATCTGATTTCGAAGAGGCCGGCCACGAAGATGTCTACAGGAAGGTGTCGGGTGACCTCGGCGATCTGGCCGACGAAGCCACAATCCGGGCAAAAATGGCCACGCTCCTGAAAGAGGCAAAAGCGCAGATTATGAGCGAAACCGACTAGAGGTCTCGCGACCGGGATGATGTGTCCCGCCAAAGATCGATGCGGCTGAAACTCAGGCTCCGGGGCCGGACGCGCCTCGGCTTTAACGGCGTAATGCGCGCAGCTCATGAAAATCATGAGAATTATGAAATTGCTTAAAGTTTGGCCGGCTGGCAAAAGCGCCATAACACGTTTCCCGTCCTGAGCCCAGGGCGGGCTTTGCCGTTTCGAAGGATGCACGACATGACTTCCCCTGCCCCTGGCTCCGATACGCTCTCCAAGCTGCTTGCGGAGAAAGGCGTGCTTCTGACCGATGGGGCCACTGGTACAACGCTTTTCAACATGGGGTTGTCGTCCGGTGACGCCCCCGAGTTGTGGAACACCGATCATCCGGACCGGATTGAGGCGCTCTACCAAGGTGCAGTCGACGCAGGTTCAGACCTGTTTCTGACGAACTCTTTTGGCGGAAACGCCGCTCGGCTCAAACTCCATGACGCGCAAGATCAGGTGACCACGCTCAATCGGGCCGCAGCGGAGATCGGGCGGAATGTGGCCGACAAAGCCGAGCGGAAAGTGGTGGTTGCCGGCTCGATGGGACCCACAGGCGAGATTATGGCTCCGATGGGCCCCCTCACGCACGAGCTGGCGGTAGAGATGTTCCACGAACAGGCGGAAGGCCTGAAAGCGGGCGGCGCTGATGTGCTTTGGGTCGAGACCATTTCGGCGCCCGAAGAGTATGCAGCCGCCGCAGAAGCGGCCGAGCGCGCCGACATGCCATGGGCCGGAACGATGAGTTTCGACACCGCCGGGCGCACGATGATGGGGGTGACCTCCGCTGACATGGTCCGGAATGTAGAAAAGCTCTCGCATCCCCCTGTGGCATTCGGCGCAAATTGCGGTGTCGGCGCGTCAGATTTGCTGCGTACGGTTCTTGGTTTTACCGCATCCGGCCCCGAACGCCCTGTGATCGCTAAGGGCAACGCGGGCATCCCTAAATATGTCGACGGCCACATCCATTATGACGGCACACCGGAGCTGATGGCAGAGTATGCCGTGCTGGCAAAAGCTTCTGGTGCATCGATCATCGGTGGCTGCTGCGGAACAACGTTCGAGCACCTCCGCCACATGCGCGCGGCTCTTGACGAAACACCGGCGCGGGATCGTCCCTCGCTGGACGAGATTGCCACCAAGATTGGTGGGTTTTCGTCTGCCGATGACGGAACCGGCGAGGGTGGACCCACCCGCACGCGTGCACGCGCGGGCCGCAGACGCCGCGCGTGACCCAATCAAACCGGGGCGCGAAGTCGAAAAACTCGCGCGCCATGTCGCAAACCGCCCCTATAGTGCGGACTTTTTCCGGGCACTCTGAAAACAACGCCCGCGATTGAGCCAAAAGGTGAGTTATGGCTGACGAAGAAGACGATATCATCCTTTCGGAACTGCCCGATGACGAGCTGGTCCTGCAGATGCATGACGATCTTTACGACGGGCTGAAGGAAGAGATCGAAGAAGGCGTGAACATCCTGCTTGACCGTGGATGGGCGCCGTACAAGATCCTGACCGAAGCTCTGGTGGCGGGCATGACAGTCGTCGGCAACGATTTCCGCGATGGCATCCTCTTTGTGCCGGAGGTGCTTCTGGCTGCCAACGCGATGAAAGGCGGTATGGCGATCCTGAAGCCGCTTCTTGCCGAAACCGGGGCTCCGCGCATGGGCAAAATGGTGATTGGCACCGTCAAGGGCGATATCCACGATATTGGCAAGAACCTCGTCTCGATGATGATGGAAGGCGCGGGTTTCGAGGTTGTGGATCTCGGGATTAACAATCCCGTCGAAAACTATATTGATGCCGCCAAGCGCGAGGAGGCGGATATTGTTGGTATGTCAGCACTGCTGACCACCACGATGCCCTACATGAAAGTCGTCATCGACACGATGAAAGAACAGGGAATCCGCGACCAGTATATTGTCATGGTGGGCGGCGCGCCGCTGAACGAGGAGTTCGGTCGCGCCATCGGGGCAGATGCCTATTGCCGAGATGCCGCGGTCGCCGTTGAAACTGCCAAAGAGCTGATAAATCGCAAACACAATCAGGTGGCTGCGGGCTGAGGGGTTTTATGGTCTTTGATCCCCTCCCATATTTAAAGCAGGCCAAACGGAGGCACCAATGCCACGCTCCCTGCTTTTCGTCCTGATCCTCGCCCCGCTCGCGGCAGCTGCGCTAACTGTGTCTGTGGCTGTTATCTTTTCAGACCGTGTAATGGCAGGCGCGGGCGGAGGGCTGAGCGCGCTGTCCATCTTCCTGATGGTGGGCACTGTTGCGCTATGGGCGCTGCGGCGTCCACGCGAATAAGATGAACCCCGATGACATCACCTTGACTGAGCGCGGGCTGCCTCCCCCGGCGCGAGGGACTGTCCTTCTGATCGCCTGCGGGGCGCTGGCCCATGAAATCCTAAGCCTCAAGCGCCTGAATGGCTGGGATCACCTGAGCTTGTCATGCCTGCCGGCAAAATATCATCTCACACCAGACGTTTTGCCCGACGCGGTCGAGGCCGCTGTTGTTGGCGCGGCAGGACAATTCGACAAGATCTTCGTTGTCTATGCCGATTGCGGCACCGGTGGATTGCTCAAGGCGCGATGCGACTCACTGGGTGTGGAAATGGTGGCGGGCCCGCACTGCTACAGCTTTTTCGAAGGCAATGCCGCCTTTGACGCCCGCAGCGACGAAGAGATGACGACGTTTTACCTTACTGATTTTCTTGTACGCCAGTTCGATGCTTTTGTCTGGCGCCCGCTGGGGCTCGATCGCTACCCCCAGCTCCGCGATACCTATTTCGGCAACTATGAAAAGCTGGTTTATCAGGCACAGACAGAGGATCCGGACCTGACCAAGAAAGCGCGCCAATGCGCTGAACGTCTGGGCCTTGCCTTTGAGCATCGGTACACAAGCTATGGCGATCTCGAGCCCGCGCTCGCCGCGCTGTGATGCAGGCGCTTGCAGCCCCTGCTTGATGCGCTAGGCTCGCCGCTATGCCAAATCGTTTGCCCATATGATCGCAGCTGTCCATGCAAGCCGGGAGGACCTTCTCGCCCGGAGTGGTTTGGAATTCATGCACGCCGTTTTGAGGGGTGAGATGCCGCGCCCGCCTATGGCCGATACGCTCAATTACCGCCTCACTGAGGTTTCGGAAGGGGCTATCACCTTCATCGGCACCCCGACACTTGAGCACACAAATCCGATGGCGGGCGTCCACGGAGGATGGTACGGGACCTTGCTTGACAGCGCTATGGGCTGCGCAGTCATGACGGTTGTTCCGAAAGGCCGGCTCTATACAACGCTTGAGTATAAGATAAATATCACGCGGGCGCTTCGGCCCGGAACTGAAATCACCGCCAAAGCCAGGGTGGATCACAGTGGCCGCACCACTGCTGTAGCCCAGGGAGAAATTCGTGGCGTTGAGGACAACAAGCTCTATGCAACCGGGACGACGACATGCCTGATCATGGACGGATGATGGACCGGAGCCGCACCTCCCGGATCCTAAAAAGAGCGTTCAGACTATCGGTGACTGCTGCTTTTCTGAGTCTCGGGCTCGGCACTGCTGAATTGGCTCAGGCACAGCAAAGCGTCTCGAGCGGCGCAAGCTCCCTGCCATTTCTAACCCTGCGCGACCGAACTGGCGAAAGCAGCCCGCAAAAGTACTTTGGCGACGATCGGAGCGATCTCAAAGCAGGTTGGTGCGATGTCAGGGAAACAAAACTCTCTTTGTTGACCCCTCTGGCCGAGGCCAGCACGCTGCGCATACCTGACGAAATCACACGCCTGTCCGCCATTCGGGAGACGTCCCCCGACGCGATTTACGATGCGGTCCGTGACAGTACCGGCGACGCGCGTCCTTTATTTTACACCCATGGGTTCTTCATTGACTTTGACAAAGGGTGCAGGCGTGCCACCCTTTTCATGCAAAACACACGGACCGAGGGCAGGTTCCTGTGGTTCAGTTGGCCCTCTGACGGTGCGATTTTCAATTACACTCACGACGAGGCCGACCTCTACTGGAGTCTGCCGGAATACGCCGATGCGATCCTTGAGATGCATCGGAGGTTTGGACCGAACCGGGTCGACGTTGCGGGCCACAGCCTGGGTGGACGCGGCCTTGTGCTGGCGCTCAACGAGGTGGCCGTGCGTGAGCCTGGCACGCGGTTGGGGCATGTCGTTCTGCTGGCGCCCGACATGGACGCCGACATCTTTGCAGGCATCCTGCCGAGAATTCGCCCGATCGTGGACAGTCTGACGATTTATGTCAGCGGGACAGATCGACCGCTCGCGCTCTCAGAGCAGCTACATGGCTACGCGCGGCTCGGCCAGGCTGGCAATGATGTCAGCGCCTTCACGGATGTCGAGATCATCGATGTAACCGACCTGCCATTGCGCAGCCCGACAGGGCATCTTTACCATATCTACAACCCGGAAGTGGGGGCGGATATCGATCAGCTTCTGAGCCAGGGCAAACGCGCCTCTGAAAGAGAAAACCTTACAAAAATCGGGCCAAATCTGTGGTCGCTGACACGCGGCGCCACTGAAAAGTAGCGCGCTATCGGGAACCTGCGCCCCGCACGGCTTTCACACGCTCTCTGAGCGCATCTGACACTTTGCCGATACCAGCCATGGTCGGGACCCACGTATCATGCCCGAAGCGGCGCGGTTTGGCGCTCGACGGTACCGTTTCATGCAGGTGCTCGGACCGGTCCTGGCCCACATTGCGTTGCTTGCGCAGCCAGAAAAGCTTGCCCCAGCCCCGGTTCATACCAACCGATGGCGCCTCCGGGTCGCACGGGTAATCCGCCTGCCAACGATCTGGAAGACGCAGCCCGCACGTCTCTGCCTGCTCCATCATCCAAACGAAAGGTATGTTTGAAAGGCGCCGTGCCTCACGCCGACCGTTCAGCTGGCCGCCAACGTCGCCATGTGTGCCCCTGAACCAGACCTGCTCTACATGACCGTCCCAGCCGGGAGGACAGCGCCACAGCACCGGCTCAAACGCCTCGCGTGTCTCATCAAGCGCCAGGGCATGAAAGCCATGTTTGACGGTGCTACTCAACTGGTCCGAGTGAAACTCCGTCGCCATCGGGGCCAGCCGCCAGAGAACAGGCACACGCAATCCAAGCGCCTTGACCGTGTCCCAGACACCTATCATTTCCACCTGCACATTCTGGCGGCAGTACTTGTCTGCAAAGCGCGATCCGTACCGGCTGCGCCGACGCTCCCGATAGTAGGTGTAGACGTAGTTGACATACCTGTCCGAGGCGACTTCGGGTCTTAGAAGACCATAGCGATCGATGACACCCGCCAATGAGCGAACGGCAAACGCTCCGCGTGAATATCCAATCAGGAAAATCCGGTCCCCGGGGCGCCAGCGATGACACAGGAACCGATAGGCCCGGCGAATCTGCCGGTTGATCCCAATGCCGGCCAAGACCGCTTTGGTATGTCCCCATGTGGGCCATTGGATACCTGGCTCATAGAAAAGGGTTGTGTCCGGCGAACGGCGCGTACGGATCAACTTGTAGGCCAGGCCGGCATTGGTTTCCTCCCCGGGCATCAGCGAGGACATCGTTCCATCAAGGATAACGATGTGGTCTGTGCCTTTGCGGATCCGGTCATCAAATGCCATCGGGCCTCCTTCGGAGGCTCCAATTGGACATCAGGCCAAGGGCCTCTCCTAACTATATGGCAAAAGACCTGAAAAAAACGTCATCAAACCCGCACACGACGCAACAAAGCCCCGTGACATAGCGTGATTGATGCGCAGCGCTCATCATTCCTGGTTTCGGGTATCCCTGCTTTTGACGTGCGCGAAACAACGGTTGTGCTAGGCCGCCTTCTGCAACATCTGCCACAGCCTGTGTGGCGTAAACGGCATGTCCACCTGTCTCACCCCAGTGTCCCAAACAGCATCCTGTACAGCATTTGCGACCGCGGCCAGCGCCCCGATGGTCCCAGCTTCGCCGCACCCTTTCATACCGAAGACATTGTTCTTCGAAGGCACCGGTTCTGAATAGAATGCCAGCATCGGAAGGCTGTCGGCCCGAGGCATGGCGTAATCCATAAAGGTCGCGGTCAACAGCTGACCGGTATCATCATACACTACATGCTCACTGACTGCTTGCCCGATGCCTTGCGCGACACCGCCATGCACCTGTCCTTCGGCCAAACGCGGATTGATCAGAACGCCAAAGTCGTCCACTGCGGTGTAGCGCTCCACCGACATTACGCCTGTCTGCGGGTCGATCTCCACCTCGGCAACATGTGCTCCGTTGGGAAAGGAACGATCCTCCAGAGTGATCCGGGCACTTTGGTGCAACAACTCGGTCTGTCCGGCTGCGCGGAGGATTTCGGACGCATCGACCAAGCTCAGAAACCGGTTTGTGCCCTCGGCGCGAAAGGCCCCCTCCTCAAAGCGCAGGGCGTCCGGGTCAACAGCCAATTCGTCGGCAACAAAGGGAAGAAAAGCTGCGATGGTCTTGTCGACCACCGCCCGCATCGCACTGCCCTGCACAGTAACGGAACGCGAACCGCCGGTGCCACCGCCCTGCTTGATCAGGTCGCTGTCGCCCTGGACAATCAAAACCCGGTCGGGATCGATCCCCGCACTCTCCCACAGTATCTGCTTGTACACCGTCTCGTGGCCCTGTCCGTTGGACTGCGTGCCGACGCGCAGCTCGACCATGCCGTCGTCGCGAAACAGAAGTTGCGCGCCTTCGCTCGGGTCCCCGAGAATGGCTTCGATATAGTAGCAGAGCCCGATCCCGCGCAGCTTGCCGCTGGCAGCGCTTGCAGTGCGCCGACGGGCAAATCCTTCAAGATCGGCCTCCTGTGCGGCCCGATCCATAACCCGCGCAAACTCGCCGACATCGTAGGTCTCGCCCGATGGCGCAGTATAGGGCATTTGGTCAGGCCGGATGAAATTTCGTCGGCGCAGCTCCCATGGATCGACACCCAGCTCGCGCGCGGCGTAATCCATAGCCCGCTCCAGAGTGTAGATCGCCTCGGGACGCCCTGCACCGCGATAGGCATCCACCTGCGTGGTGTTCGTGTAAATACCGCGTACGCGCATGTGAGCCAGTTCGATATCATAAACCCCGGTCATAACCTTGAGCGCCAGGTTGGTCTGAATGGCCTGAGCGAATTGAGAGTTATATGCGCCAAGATTGTTGAGAACATCCGCGTTGAAAGCGACCAGACGCAAATCTGCGTCAAAACCCATCGTTACATCGCTTACCAGGTCGCGGCCGGAATTGTCCGACAGCATGGCTTCGGTGCGCTCGGAGATCCAAAGACATGGTCGCCCAAGCGTCCGCGCCACATGCGCGGTAATGAAGTACTCAGGATAACCCATTGATTTCATGCCAAACCCGCCACCTACATCAGGCGTGGTTACGCGCACAGCGGTGTCTTCAAGCCCCAGGTGTTGGCAAAGCTGGCTTTTGATTGGCCAGACACCCTGAGCACTTACGCTCAGATGAAGCCGTTCACCCTCTGGCGCGGCCCAGCAGCCACGCGGCTCGAGCGAGTTGGCGATGATGCGGTTGTCTTCCACCTTCAGCCGTACCACATGCTCCGCGCCCTGAAGCGCAGACGCGACAGTTCCGGGATCCCCATGCGCCCAGTCATAACCGACATTCTCAGTCACACCTTCGTGGAGCGGCGCACCGCCGGGCTCCAGCTCCAGCTTTACGGCAAGATCATCGTAAGAGACGTCAATCGCTTCCAGCGCATCCAACGCCTGCGCCCGGGTCTCCGCAAAGATCATCGCAATGGCTTCGCCGACGAAGCGCACACTGCCGCGTGCAAGCAAGGGCCGCTCTGGTCCCGCGCCCTTCGTTCCGTCACGGTTCGGCACTCGCACACCAAACATGCCCAATCGCACGCCTGCGGCCTCCAGCCGCTCGGCCGTCATGATTGCCGCGACACCCGGCATCGCTTCGGCCGCGGCAAGGTCAAGAACGGAAATGTGTGCGTGCGCCACCGGAGACCGCAAAACCACGCCAACCAGCGCCCCAGCCGGCGCCGTATCGGCGATGTATCGCCCTTTCCCTGTCAGCAGACGCGCATCTTCAACCCGCGTGGCCGGCTGGCTCAAACCAAATTTTTCCATTCTACCGCTCCCGGGAAACCTGTTGATGCGGACATTAGGCGCGCGCGCAGCCCTGTCCAGTCGGCATAGTGATTTGTGCCGAGCGGCCCCTTTCCCTTCGCGCGTGCCTGTCGTATCTGGCACCCAAAGCTAGAGGTGACCGACCGATGCCAATGGAAAAAACCTTTGATTCCGCAAGTGCAGAGCCGCGTATAACGGAGGCCTGGGAACGGGCCAATGCGTTCGCAGCGGGTGCCAACGCGTCTCGTGCGGAGACCTACTGCATCATGATCCCGCCCCCGAATGTTACCGGGTCGCTGCACATTGGCCATGCATTCAACAACACATTGCAGGATATCCTGATCCGATGGCACCGGATGCGCGGCTTCGACACCTTGTGGCAACCCGGAACCGATCATGCAGGCATCGCCACACAGATGGTCACTGAGCGCGATATGGCTGCCAATCAGGAGCCGTCTCGTCAGGAGATGGGGCGCGCAGCGTTTGTCGACCGTGTCTGGCAACAAAAGGTGAAATCCCGCGGAACGATCATTGGCCAGCTCAAGCGCCTAGGCGCCTCGTGCGACTGGTCGCGCGAGGCCTTTACCATGGGCGGCGCGCCCGGTGATCCGAACAAGGGCGATGGCTCACCCAATTTCCATGATGCAGTGATCAGGGTCTTCGTCGACATGTACGAAAAGGGCCTGATCTATCGCGGTCAGCGGCTGGTGAACTGGGACCCGCATTTCGAGACGGCAATCTCCGATCTCGAGGTGGAGCAGATCGAAGTCAACGGCAACATGTGGCGCCTGCGCTATGCGCTGGAAGGCGGCGAAAGCTATGAGCACCCGGTTGAATTCGACGAGGAAGGAAAGCCCACCGCATATGAGACACGCGACTACCTGACCGTCGCGACCACCCGCCCCGAGACAATGCTGGGCGATACGGGCGTTGCAGTGCACCCAGATGATACGCGCTATCAGCATCTGATTGGCAAAACCGTCCGGCTGCCGCTTGTCGGCAGGTCACTCCCTATTGTGGCTGACAAGTATGCCGACCCTGAAAAAGGCACCGGCGCGGTGAAGATCACCCCCGCCCATGACTTCAATGATGCCGAGGTTGGTGCCCGCACCGGTCTGCGGACGATAAACATCATGAACACGCAGGCAGGCATCGCGGTCGAGGAGAATGCAGCCTTCCTCGAAGGCTGCGACCCGGCGCCCGAGGCGATGGCGCTCCACGGTCTGGACCGCTACGACGCCCGCAAGCGGATTATCGCTCTGGCGGAGAAACAGGGCTGGCTCGACGGCATCGATGCCGACCGCCACATGGTCCCGCATGGCGACCGCTCCAAGGTCGCGATTGAGCCCTTTCTGACCGATCAGTGGTTCGTCGACACCTCCAAGATCGTCGACCCGGCGCTGAATGCAGTCAAATCAGGTCGCGTGAAGATCCAGCCCGAGAGCGGTGAAAAGACATATTACCACTGGCTCGAGAATATCGAGCCTTGGTGCATCTCCCGCCAGCTCTGGTGGGGGCACCAGATCCCGGTTTGGTACGGGCTCAACATGTCGCTGACTTCTGCGCATCTGGCAGAGGCGGGCGTCCCAGCGGGCTCTGCCGAGGACTGGGATGCGATCGATATGGGTGCGGCTCTGGCCTTCGACGGGCTTGTTCATGGGGGGGAGCACTACCATTGCGCCACAACCCTCGAGAATGTCTCGCAGAAGTTTCTCGACGACCTGGCGAGCCTGCCTGCTCCGCTGAATCACGCGCAAATCATCGAAGTCCCCGACAAGACCGCTGCCATGGACAGGCTGGCAGAGAGCCTGTCCGCCTATGCCATGAGCCAGGACCCGACGAGGCTCGTGTACCCCGTCTGGCGCGACCCCGACGTGCTCGACACATGGTTCTCCTCCGGCCTCTGGCCTATTGGGACGCTCGGCTGGCCCGAGAAAACGCCTGAGATGGAAAAGTACTTCCCCACCTCCGTGCTCGTCACTGGCTTTGACATCCTGTTCTTCTGGGTCGCGCGCATGATGATGATGCAGCTTGCCGTCGAGGATGAGGTGCCTTTTGACGAGGTATACCTGCACGGTCTCGTGCGCGACGCCAAAGGCAAAAAGATGTCCAAATCGGTCGGCAACGTCGTCGACCCGCTCGAAGTGATCGACGAGTTCGGGGCAGATGCGCTGCGGTTCTCTTCTGCCGCAATGGCCGCACTAGGTGGGGTGCTGAAGCTCGATATGGAGCGCATCAAGGGCTATCGCAACTTCACCACGAAGCTCTGGAACGCGGCGCGATTTGCCGAGATGAATGAAGTATTCGCCCATCGCGGCGCGTCTGACCGGTCCAGAGACGATGCCACGCAGACCGTGAATCGCTGGATCGTGGGCGAGACCGCCAAAGTCCGCGAAGTGGTCGACGAGGCGCTGGCCGCCTACCGCTTCAACGACGCCGCCAACGCACTTTATGCCTTTGTCTGGGGCAAGGTGTGCGACTGGTATCTGGAATTTGCAAAACCGCTTTTTGCGTCGGAAGACGCTGACATTGTTCAGGAAACTCGCGAGACCATGGCCTGGGTACTGGATCAGTGTTTCATCCTGCTGCACCCGATCACCCCCTTTATCACCGAGGAGCTGTGGGCAATCACCGCCGAGCGTGAGAAACCGTGCGTCCACGCGGACTGGCCCACATACACAGCGGCCGATCTAGTCGACGCTCAGGCCGATCGCGAAATGAACTGGGTTATCGACCTGATCGAGCAAGTGCGCTCGGTCCGGGCCCAGATGCGGGTGCCTGTCGGGCTCTATGTCCCTGTCCTGCAACTTGGCCTCGATGCAGCAGGCAAGGCCGCCTATGCCGGGAACGAAACGCTGATCAAGCGGCTTGCACGGATCGAAGGCGTGAGCGAAACCAAAGAGCCCCCGAAAGGTGCGCTGACCATTGCGGTCGAAGGCGGCACCTTTGCGCTGCCGCTCGCGGATATCATAGATGTGGCCGAGGAAAAGGCGCGGCTCGAAAAAACCGTGATAAAGTTGGAAAAGGAACTGGGCGGTATACGCGGGCGGCTGGGCAACCAGAAATTCCTCGCATCGGCCCCCGAAGACGTCGTAACCGAAAACCGCGCGCGTCTGGCAACAGGCGAAGAAGAGCTTGCAACCCTCAGGGCCGCCATTGGACGACTGGCCGAGGTCGCGTAACCTCCCGGCCATGAGCCGCAAGTTTCGCGAACGCACCGAGGCACAGATTCGCAAGGCCTCAGCCGAAGGGCAGTTCGATAACCTCCCCGGTGCGGGCAAACCCCTGCCCGCCCATCCCGAAGAGGCGATGATCGATCCGATGGATGCTGTCGGCAACCGGATCATGGCCGAAGCCGGGGCCTTGCCTGCAGAAATTACTCTGAAAAAACAAATGGATGCCGCGCGCGCCGCCTGGCAGTCGGCAACCGACCCAGATGAAAAGGCCCGCCTCATGGCAGAAATCGCGCGCCTCAACACGCGGTATGAGATCGCCCGCGAAGCCCGCAAAACGTTTCAGGGCCCCTGACCCGGCTTCTGTTCTTCTTTGCAAAAATACTCAATTCTTTGGTTCAACAAGCGCCTGGCGGCTGGTCATACAAAGCTGTTCTTGCAAAATAATCGGGCTATGGTTGTGACCAGGCGCAGTGTATTGACCCAGACGTGACCCCAGACCACCCCGGACTCGGCTATATTGAGACCATGGGAGGTTCGATGAACAGGAGATGCCCCCATGTCTGAAGAGCGGAAGATTGGTCGGGTACAGGATTACACCCTTCCGTTTTTGATCGCTTTCGGCATCGTTCTTTTTTGTGTTCTTGGCTTTGTCTGGGCTCTCTACGGTTTCCTGCCGGCGCTTTGCGCTGCGTATCTGCTGGACCAGTTTTTTCGCCGCAAGCCGCTCGTCCACAACGGGATCAAGCCGGTGGATTGGGAGCCGCCGCACAAACGTGACTAGCGGCCTCGAGTGCGCCTCCACCGTGCGGTACACCCAGCGCTTTCAGTCCGGCATCCATCGCCCCTAAAACACCCAGCACCATATGCGCGTTTACATGCCCCATATGGCCGATACGTAAAAACCCATGCCAGGCGGGATCGCTGTCGGCGGCCATACCCAAGCCGATGCCCAGCGTGATGCCGGCATTCTCGGTGACCCAATTCCGCAGCGCTGTGCCTTGCGGGGCTGTCAGGCGCACGGTGGTGACGGCGTTGCTGCGAAAGGCAGGGTCAGAGATGTTGCAGGCAATCTCCCCGCCCTGCCCCCAGGCATCCAGCGCGGCCCAGACCGCTTGAGCCAGCGTCGCGTGACGCGCCAGCGCCGCGCCCAGCCCTTCTTCTTCAAGCAGCATCGTGAGCGCCTCGCGGAGCCCGTAGAGATGGTGGGTCGGCGCCGTGCCACAAAAGTACTGATAGAAGGCATCAGGCTCTGCCCGATTGCGCCAGTCCCAGTAACTCGAAACCCGCTTCAACTCGGACCGGTACGCCGCTGCCTTGTCGTTGAAATACACAAACGACATGCCTGGCGGTGTCATCAGTCCTTTCTGGCAGCCGGCGACCATTACATCGACCGCCCAGTCATCCATACGAAAGTCATCGCATCCCAAACAGGCAATACTATCGACCATCAAAAGCCCTGCGAAGTCCGCGGCATCCAGCGCGAGGCGTAGCGCCGCAATGTCGTTGCGCACCGAGGTCGCGGTGTCGACCTGGACGGCCAGAACCGCCCGGAAACCTGCCGCATCCGGTGCGCGCAAACGTTCTGCGACCTTGGCCATGTCAATCGGGGCGCGATTTCCAAAACTGAGGGTTTCGACTTCCAGCCCCACGGCTTCTGCCATGACCGCCCAGCTCTTGGCGAACTGGCCTGTGGCCAACACCAAAATCCGATCACCGGGCGCCAGCGTGTTGACCAGGGCTGCTTCCCAGGCTGCATGTCCGTTGCCGATATACATGGCCACCTGTCCGGAGGATCGCGCCACGCGCTTCAAATCGGGCACGATCGTTTCGACCATATCGACAAGCGGACCGGTATAGATATTGGGGGCAGGTCTGTTCATGGCCTGCAAGACACGGTCCGGCGCCACCGAGGGTCCTGGAATAGCCAGATAGTGGCGGCCGTTTGCAAGGCTCATGGGGCGCTCCTGTTCCGCTGTCACCTCGAGAGGTATCAGCACCGCAGGCAGCGTCAATCCCGGTTCACGGCCTGTCCTGACGACCGGTAGGCCTTTGCCAGAGCCGCCGGGTCGGCGCCCGCATAATACAAGAGCAAAAGCTTTAGATTTCGCGCTCCGCGCAGCACCCAGCCCTCGGCCTGAAACCGCGCCGCGGAGGTCCGTGCGACAACTCCAAGTGGGGCCAGTTGGCCGCGAAGGCTACGAGCCAGCGCGACATCCTCCATCAACGGAAGATCAGGATAGCCGCCGACGCTGTCCAGAAGGTCCTGATGCAGCACCAGCCCCTGATCGCCATAAGGCAAACCCAAAAACCGGCTGCGAAGGTTGGCCCATCCAGCCACAGCCCTAGGGGCCAGGCCCTCAGCGTCGAACTCCAGCGCGCCGTAGCGGGCCCGCGTTGGGGTCCTGAACGCCGCCTGCACGGCGTCTGACCAGCCCGGCTGCAGGATCGTATCGGCATGCAGAACCAGTACCCACGGCGATTTTGCGACGGCAATCCCGCGCGCGATCTGCCCGCCACGCCCGGGCGCACCCGCCACCCAGACAGCTCCGGCATCCGACGCAATCTGCGCTGTGGCATCGCTCGAACCGCCATCGCTCAGGATCAACTCAGAGATCAATCCAGCTTCCAGACCCTCGCCGAGCGCCGGCAGACTTTTCTCCAGCCCCGCGGCAGCATCCAGAACAGGTATGACAATCGAAAGTGGAGCAGGCATGGCAGCAAGCCTCGAAAGTTGCACAGCCCAGAGATTGCATCGGCCGCACAAACCTATATGTGAGCGTGGAACAGGACGGGAGGCTTAACCGCCAATGACCGAAACCACAACCGCACCACAAGCCGCCGCTGATCGCAGTCTTATCTCTGTTTCCGGACAGGACGCTGAGAAATTCCTGCAAGGCCTGGTAACAAACGATGTTGCGCGCGCAAAAAACGCCCTTGTTTATGCGGCTTTGCTGACGCCTCAGGGCAAGTATCTTTCAGATTTTTTCATTGCACCCGCGGCGGATGGCTATTGGCTCGACGTGCAGGCCGACCAGGCGGAGGCGCTGCTGAAAAGACTGACGATGTTCAAACTGCGCGCAACGGTCGACCTGGAGATTACCGATATCCCGGTTTCCCGCGGGCTCGGGCCAAAGCCGGAGGACGCTTTTGCGGATCCGCGCCACCCCGCGATGGGGTGGCGGCTATATGGGGTTGAAGGTGGCCCGGTTACCACGGATTGGGACGCTTTGCGGGTGGCCCACGCTATTCCGCAGTCCGGTATTGAATTGGTTCCGAACGACAGCTTCATTCTGGAAATGGGCTTCGAGCGACTGCATGGCGTGGACTTCAAGAAAGGCTGCTATGTCGGACAGGAAGTGACCGCCCGGATGAAACACAAAACCGAGCTTCGCAAAGGCCTTGCGCAGGTCTTGGTCGAAGGCGCGGCCCCGGTCGGCACCGAGATCACCGCCGCAGGAAAAACTGCTGGCACTCTCTTCACCCAGTCCCAGGGAAAGGCTTTGGCCTATCTGCGTTTTGACCGGGCCGGCGATGGTATGGAGGCAGGCGACGCCAAACTAACCCGCCTGCCAGGTTAGCCAGAGGACACCTACTGAACCGTGATCGTGATTACTTCTGTCATGATTGGTGGATCATGCGGAACATGGTTCAGATCACCCAACACAAGTTGCATCGTGTGCTCGCCGGCGGGCAGATCAAGGGTAACCTGGGTCTGGCCACCGCCGAAATGGATATGATTGTCGTCAGCGGGAATCCCAAACAGCAGTTCATCCCCGCCGTCGGGCCCTTCACCCAGGGACGGGCGATTGAGCAGCAGGTGATGATGGCCTGTCTTTTCCTTTTCGGTTCCCGCGGGCGCCACACCCATTCCTTCGAGACCGAAGATCACGGTTACAGGGCTAGAGACGGTTGCACCGTCTTCGAGATTGACGAAATAGACCTTAGCGCCCTCCGGCGCCGGAGTGTCTCCGGCAAACGCGGCCAAAGGCGCAACAGCAATAAGAGCTGCAACAGCTAGTGACTTCATAATTTTCCTCCCAGTCTGGGGCGTTAAAAGCACCCCTCGGAAGGCATATTAGACGCGCAGGCCCCCAAGTCACTGAAAAACAGGGGCACGATGTGCACAACTGCGTCAGGCGCGCTCAGAATACTCAATCGTTTCTGTGTTAACGATTATGTCTTCGTCCTGCCCGACGAAGGGCGGCACCATGACCTTGATGCCGTTGTCCAGGATTGCCGGTTTAAAGCTGTTTGCGGCCGTTTGGCCCTTTACCACCGGTTCAGTCTCAACCACTTTGCAGGTTACTTTCTGCGGCAGCGTCGCGTTCAGCGCCTCGGATTCGTAGAATTCGATCAAAATCGTCATGCCGTCCTGCAAAAACGGACGACGGTCCCCCAGGATGTCAGCGGGCAGCTCGATCTGCTCATAAGTCTCGTTGTCCATGAAAACCAGCATGCCGTCGTTTTCATAAAGAAACTGCTGATCCTTCTGTTCCAGCCGCACACGCTCCACCTTGTCCGCAGAGCGAAAGCGCTCGTTTAGCTTTGAGCCATTGCGTAGATTTTTCAATTCGACCTGCGCAAAAGCACCGCCTTTTCCGGGCTTTACATGGTCAACTTTAACCGCAGCCCAGAGGCCGTCATTGTGCTCCAGAACGTTGCCTGGGCGAATTTCGTTTCCGTTGATTTTCGGCATGGGACAAAACCGTGGCAAAAGGTTGATAGAAGGTTGGCGGCTCCTATATCTGGCATGCCACCACATGACAAGCCGCAGCAAGTAGGGTCCAACGGCGTAAAGCTATGCGTTAAATGCATATCTGATATTCCTAAATTACATCCCAGAATCGGTGCGAAATCGTCATATTCGGCGCTACGCCAAACACAAGAGCAATAATAAGGATACCTTATGGCTGACTTCGTCGACGCATCTGCGTTTAACTACGAACAGGGCCAGCGGGCTCGTAAATTGTTCGCCGCCGTTGTCCTCGCCGCCTTGGACGATGCCATAGCTGACGACAAGAAGTACGGTAACGGCCCCGAACAAATCGCGCGGTGGGCGCGATCTCGTGACGGGCGTGAAGTGCTGTCTTGCGCGGGCATCGACCCAAACGAGCGCGTTGTAAATGGGCTCATGGAGTTCGTTGGACAAGGCGTTCGGACCTCGGTTGCGCTATCGCGCGAAGAGAGTGAACGCAGGAACGCAGCGCAGCAGGCCGAAGCCGCCTGAACAGCGCGATGTTCGGAGAAAAAACGCGCGCTCGGCGGAGCGCGCGTTTTTCTTTTGCGTCAGAAGAACAAAAGCCACTGCCGGATCACCCAGAGCTCCAAGGCCATGAGGGCTCCAAAGCCAACCCGCGCCTCCCAGCCTGTAAAGCGCCGCCACAGTGAAATCATGACCGCAAGACAAACCAGCGCTTCCAGCGGTGCAACAAAGCGCGCGTATTGCCGACTGTCCCAATAGCTGATCGGGCTCTCGTACACCCACATTGTGAACGGCCAGAAATGCGGACGTCCGTCATCGTGGTGTAAAGGTAGATCAAGCAAGAGATGTAAAAGTGCCGCCCCGGCGAAAGCAAAAACCTCCGGGCGTTTCGACCAGGCCCCGAAGGCCGCCACCACGGCCAAGAGAGGGATCGAGTTGTCCACAGCAAAGACCCGCTGCCACGCATCAGAGAAATACAGCTCATCGAAGACAACCTGCGGCGGGATTTGCTCGACCAAAAGAGCCCAACCCGCAAGAAAGTAGAGAGACAGGTCTGGAAAGATCGCGCCTGCGAGGGCTGCGGCTGTCACTGTTGGCGCGTCGGGTTTGGCGAAAAAGCCAGCTCCGAAAATCAGATGCGCCGGAGTATTCATAGCCTCTTGTCCTCTGCCCATCCGCCGGTCTAGCACAGAAAGTAACGCGTGGAGGCACCATGGCAAAAACCATTATGATTCAGGGTGCTGGATCTAATGTTGGCAAGTCACTTTTTGTGGCTGGTCTCGCCCGTGCGTTCGCACGGCGCGGTCTGCGCGTGCGCCCCTTCAAGCCGCAAAACATGTCCAACAATGCAGCTGTGACCGCTGATGGCGGCGAGATCGGGCGTGCCCAGGCGCTCCAGGCCCGCGCAGCCAGGGTTGCGCCGATCGTGGATATGAACCCTGTTCTTTTAAAGCCAGAGACTGAGACCGGTGCTCAGGTGATCGTACAGGGAAAGCGGTTCGCAACTTTGCGCGCGCGCGATTACGCGAAGGCCAAACCGCAGCTTCTTGTGCCTGCGGTCGAGAGCTTTCATCGGCTGGCGCAGGATTCCGATCTTGTCCTGATCGAGGGGGCCGGCAGCCCGGCAGAAATCAATCTGCGCGCTGGCGACATCGCAAATATGGGCTTTGCGGAAGCAGTAAATGCCCCTGTCATACTTGTTGGCGACATTGACCGGGGTGGCGTGATCGCGCAGCTGGTGGGTACGCAAACGATTCTGCCGCCTGAGGACCGCAACCGTATTGTCGCATTTGCAATAAATAAGTTCAGAGGGGACGTTTCTCTCTTCGATGACGGCATGCGTGAGCTCGAGGCGCGTACCGGCTGGGTTCCCTTGGGGGTACTTCCCTGGTTCGCGGATGCCTGGCGCCTGCCCGCTGAGGATGTGATGGATCTTGCCTCGCGCCGCGGTGGCAAAATAAAAATAGCAGTCCCGCGGCTCAGCAGGATTGCAAATTTCGACGATCTGGACCCGCTGGCGGCCGAACCGGAAGTTGATGTACAGCTGATTGAAGAGGGCCGACCGCTGCCGGGTGATGCAGATCTGGTTTTGATCCCCGGATCCAAGTCGACCATGGCCGACCTGGCCCATTTGCGCGCTCAGGGCTGGGATATCGATCTTAGCGCGCATGTTCGACGCGGTGGACACGTCGTCGGTATCTGCGGCGGATATCAAATGCTCGGAGAGCGTCTGACCGATCCCGAGGGTATCGAAGGCCCGCCAGGTGAAATTGACGGGCTAGGATTGCTGCGCACTGAGACAGTGATGCGACCGCACAAGCATCTGCGCGAAGTGGTCGGGCAGGACTGCGAGAGCGGACATGAGGTACGCGGCTACGAGATTCATATCGGCGAAACCACTGGCGTGGATTGCACCCGCCCCTGGGTTAAAATTGAGGACCGCGCAGAGGGCGCGATATCGCGCGATGGGCGCATTCGCGGGTGCTATCTGCACGGGCTCTTTGGATCAAATGCCTTCCGTGCGGCATTTCTCGAGCAGCTCGGAGCAAGCTCCCAAATGGCGAATTTCGAGGAGACAGTGGAAGAGACGCTGGATGCTCTGGCGGATCACATGGAAACCCATCTCGACCTTGATCGGATACTTAATCTGGCGCGGAGACCGAGTTAGCGGAGCTCCAGGATTTCAACCTGCAGCGCGCGGTTGATCTCCTGCCGTACAAGTTTGCGGACGCGGGCGGAAATCTGGTTGCCCAGCTCGCCGCGCAGCTCTTCATGCACAACGCTGATCACCAAAGCCCTTAGCGTATCAACATCGATATAGCCGTCTTCATCCAGAAAATCGGGCTCCTCGTCGAGGTCAACGCTCGTATTCAGCGCTGCGCGAACCGAGTCCGCGACTGCGTCGCGCACCACCGACTCCAAAGTTGGACGCTTTTCCGCCTCGGGCAGATCCGAGTCCTCAGTGTAGCCTTGCAATCTGGAGAGCGGATCCGAGTAGCGTGGTGCATCCTGTTGAGGACCGCGTACCTGAAAATCCTCGGTGAGAAGCAGTTTGGCCTGCATTTGAGCCTGAGTGGGCGGCTTTGGTGCGGGCTTGGGGCGTACAGGAGGTTCATGCGCCACGCGGTTCGCCATGCGCTGTTCGTAGCGACGACGGGCTTCGATCAAAGCCTCCGCCCGACGGCGTTGTTCAACTTTTGCGGCTGCCGCTGACCCAGAGAAGATCGGTGTTTTCTCGGCTATGACAGGCGCCTGAGGAGGCCCGGAATACGGATTTTCGACGTTATTCTCTTCAGCCACAATCCGGCGAATTGAGGCCAGCACTTCATCAGGGCTTTCACTTTTAACTGCAGACGCCATCAGATTCTCACTCTACCTACTAGATAGAGTAGATTCTAGAAGGCTCTGACACAAGACTAACCTGCAAAGAGCCTATTGCCGGTTGAGGCTCTCCAATACGCGATCCAGTCGGGCACCCTGCGTACTGGTGGCAGGGGCGTCCTTTACAGCGTTGTAATAAAGCGTCGGATCGTAGGTCGGCACAGGCACCCCAAGGAAATCCACCGTCAGAAGCCCCATCGAGCGCAACAGATCATAAACAGATTGCACCGCCTGAACGTCTGCCGAGACGAGCGTTGTCCGAGAGTCGAGCAATTCCTGTTCAGCATCCAGAACATCAAGTGTTGTTCGTTCCCCAACACGCTGCTGCTCCTGGACGCCCTCAAAGGCAATCTCGTTCGCTTCGACCGCTTCCTGAGATGCGTCGATAACCGCGCGCGCAACCTGAACGTTGGCCCATTCGACCCCAACTTCCCGCCGCACGACAATCACGGACTGGTTCAAAGCGGCCCGTGAACTTTCGGTGCTTGCGAGCGCCTGGCGATACTGAGCACTGAGCGCCCCACCCTGGTAAATCGGACCCTGAAGACCAATCCCGATACTGCTGCTGTTGAAGTCGTCCAGATCTTCGCGGAACTCGCGGCTTACGCCAGCCTGGACGCTGACTGTGGGCAAAACAGCTCGTTGCGCAGACGCTGCGGCCAGCTCAGACGCGCGCACTTGCCGTTGGGCCTCGAGAATCGATGGATGGCCTGCGACCCCGATGGCCGCCGCTTCTTCTACCGAGGCCGGTATTTCCGGAGGCTGGGGGATACTGGCGATTTCCCCCGGGAATGCACCGGTAACCGCGCGATAGAACTCTCGCGCGGCCGCCAGGTTTCCGAGGGAAAGTGACAAGTTGGAATTGGCTTCGGCCAGACGCGCTTCGGCCTGTGCCACGTCGGTGCTTGTCCCTTCGCCAACCTCGAAGCGGTCCCGCGCCGCACGCAGCTGTTCCGAAATCACCAGAACGTTGTTTCGACTCAGATCGACGGTGTCGAGGGCAAGACGCATCTGGAGAAAAGCCTGCACCCCTGATTGCAGGACGTCCTGCTCGATCGACCGCAACGCTTCACGGGTCGCCAGCACCAGCTCCTTGGTGGCTTCAATCTCGAGGCGGGTACGCCCATTGTCGAAAATAAGCCAGCTTGCCACGACTCCAATCTCACCTGAGTCCGAGGTAAAAACGTTGCCGTCCGACCAGGTATAGTTCGCGATGTAGTCGAGCACCGGTCGCAGCCGCGAAACCGCCACGGCGACGTCTTCGTCGGCGACACGCAAAAGCGCTCGGTTCTGTTCAAGGAGCTGACTTGTTTTGTAGGCCTCTACAAGCGTATCGGTCAAAGTCTGAGCAGAACTCTGTGCGGTGCCTGAAACGCACAGAACGACGCCTAGGGCGATCGCTCGAAACTTACTGGACAACACGACTGCTACCTCCGCTAGAGCTGTTGTATGCGCCAACCTATGCAAACACCATGTGGAGGTTAAAGCGAAAACGCTTCAGCTTTCTCAAATCCGGGCAGAATAGGTGCAGCTGCGTTAAATTCGTAACGCCATGAGACCTGCTCATCAAATTTGTAGCCAATTTCAACGGAGCCCAGACCATTTTTCATGAATAGGCATACCATCCGGCCTCCGTCCTTGAGCTGCGCGGTCAGCGCTTCTGGCACGGCGCCTACCCCGCCCTCAATAATGATGACGTCATATGGTCCATGCTTTGCGGATCCTTCGCAAAGTGGCCGGGTCAAAACAGCCGCGTTGTCGACCTCTTCTGCCAGCAACCGGGCCTCGGCCTCTTTGGCCATTGCTTCGTCTTCTTCTACGGCGACCACCGCATCGACGAGACGCGCCAGAACCGCGCTTGAGTAGCCCAGGCCGCATCCCAGATCGAGAACGAGTTCGTCGCGAGAAAGATCAAGTGCGTCGAGCATCTTGGCAAAGGTTCGCGGCTCTAGCAGGACACGGTTGGGGCCCAATGGAATATTCTCGCCAGCATATGCAATTTCCTGCATTTCATCCGGGGTAAAAACCTCCCGCCGGACATGGAGCATGGCCTCGATAATGGGAAATTTCGTGACATCGGATGGGCGGACCTGGGTGTCCACCATGAGTGTGCGACGGTTCGCGAAATCGGTCATTGGACGCTCTTATCACATCTGGTCGGCTTCCGGATGCCACAAAGGCCCAACGCGGGCAATGCCGCTTGTAAAAACACTTCGAACTGGTGGGTTCACATCCGCATGAGTGAAGCTGATGCCGCGCCGTGCTCTTTGGCTTTCTGGCGCGCTCGCCTGACAGCACAGGACCACCTTGTTGGCAGGTTGCCTGAACAGTCGCCCCCCGGAGTGTCGGCCGGGCTCGGGCCCTTTCTACACCAACCGCGAGAGGGCGCTTTCCCTGACGTTCAGGCGATGATCTCGAACCGTGTCACATCCACCATCCCGCGGTCCGTAATCTTGAGCGCGGGAATAACCGGCAACGCAAGAAAGGCAAGTTGCAAAAACGGTTCCGCCAAAGTGACACCGAGCGACCGCGCCGCGTCGCGAAGGGCGATCAGGTCATCGCGTACCTGTTCGAAGGGCGCATCACTCATCAGACCAGCGATTGGCAAAGGAAGTTCGGCGAGCACTTTCCCGTCGCGCGCTACAACAAAACCTCCCTCGATCTCTGAAAGGCGATTTGCAGCGCGTGCCATATCTGCGTAATCGGTGCCAACACAGGCGATATTGTGATGGTCATGGCAGACAGTGGAGGCGATTGCGCCCGCCGTGAGGTTGAACCCACGCACAAATCCGGTGGCGACGTTTCCATTCTTGCCGTGGCGCTCGACCACCGCGATGCGGATCAAATCGCGCGAGGCATCCGGGCGCTTATCGCCATCGGTGATCGGAATGTCTTCGTGCAAATGATCCGTGAGAATTTGCCCTTCGCGAATACCGATTACATCGGTCTGAACCCGGTTGGCCCGGGTTCGGAAACTCTCAGGCCTTAAGTCGGGCGCCTGAACTGAGCGCCGGCCGACGGGCTGAATTAGTCGGCGCGAAGCAAACGCGGCCTCGTCCACGACCCGACCCCCGGCAATCACAAGCTGCGGGTCGCAGGCCTCCAGCGTGCGGATGGCCACGATATCGGCGCGCTTCCCCGGGGCGATCATGCCCCTGTCTTTTAGACCAAAAGCCTCAGCTGCCGAGAGTGTCGCCGCCCGATAGGCCGCGAGCGGCTCGGTACCGAGCGCGATCAGCGTGCGGATCATGTAATCGAGATGCCCCTCCTCCGCGATGTCCAGCGGGTTTCGGTCATCAGTGCACAGACAGATATAGGGCGCGGTGCGCTCGTCCAGCAAAGGCTGAAGCGCATGCAAATCCTTGGACACTGACCCCTCGCGGATCAGAACCCGCATTCCTTTGCGGAGTTTCTCCAAAGCTTCGTCGGGAGAGGTCGCCTCATGCTCGGTGCGTATACCAGCCGCGATATATGCGTTCAGGTCCTTGCCCGATAACAAGGGGCAATGCCCGTCAATATGCCCTTCGGCAAAAAGAGTAAGCTTGTCGATCGCGGCCGGGTCACGATGGACGACACCCGGGTAATTCATGAACTCAGCCAGCCCGATACCGGAAGGATGCCCCATGAGCGGGGCGATATCCGCAGCATCAAGCTGAGCACCCGCGGTTTCCATATGAGTCGACGGTACACAAGACGGAATCTGCACCCGGATATCCATGAGCGTCTCACGGCTTGCTGCCTGGAAATACCATACGCCCTCTGCCCCGATGACATTGGCAATCTCGTGCGGGTCGCAAATAGATGTTGTTACCCCTTTGGGCGTGACGCAGCGATCAAACTCAAACGGCGTAACGAGAGAGCTTTCGATATGCAGATGAGTATCGATGAACCCCGGCACGAGGATAAGACCGGAAACATCCAGGACGCGCGCACCTTCATAGGTCTCTAACGTTCCGACAATTCGATCACCTGCGATTGCCACGTCGCCTTCCAAAAGTGCGCCCGTCATAAGATCCAGCAACACTCCGCCCCGCAGCACAAGGTCTGCAGGCTGATCGCCCTTGCCGACTGCGATACGCGTTTTTAAATCGCTCATGGCGCCCTCCGACGGTGGTCCGGTTCAGAGGATGACAAGCTTGGTGAAAAGCGCAATGGCGCTGACAAAAGGAACCATCGCAACCAGCACCCAAAGCCCGTCTCGCGTAAGCATCGCCAGCGACAGCAAAAGAACTGTCATGCCCAGAAAGGACGAGGTGAAAGGCAACAATTCAAGAAAAGGCATGGCCCCACCTGCAAAGGCGCAGATGATTGGAAGTAGGAACCAGAAGGGGGGATAGAAAAGAATACCCAGTCTGCGATGCGCGTGTCGGTCCAGCCATCCGGCAAACGGTCTGATCCGGGTGAGGCCCGCCTCAAGCCGCGCGCCGGAGATATAACGCTTCTTCAACCAGCCGGGCAGCCAGACATAGTGCCGTCCGACCAGCAGCTGTACCGCGATAAGAAAAATCGTGATGCCGCAGATACTCGAAAAAAGCGGGATGCCGCTCAGCGGCGAGACCACAAGCGCCGCCGGAAGCATCATCAGCGGCAGGAACCCTGCCCGCCCGAATGCTTCGGCGAGATGTTTCACGCTGACCTCGTCCCGTCCAGCTTCGAGCATGGCGCGATCAAGCACCGCCGTCATGGACGACAAAGCCGGTTCTTCGGTGTCGGTCACCGGTGAAAGATCTGCCACCATACCCTCCGTCAGGCAGCTGCTTACACTCTTTTAAAAATTGGGCTTTTTGATGGATCAATCAAGTCTGCACGGCTGATTCAGCCAGTTTCCGCCACTGGCTGCACCCGCAATCGCCCCGCAGCGAGCCAGCTCAGACCGGCCATTGCGGCAGCGGTCGCAAGGCACAAAGGCAGACCACCTATCTGAAAACTCAAACCCGACAAAAGCGTTCCGATAAGACGCCCCGCCGCGTTGGACATATAGTAAAATCCGACATCCATTGTGACACGCTCGGATTTCGTGAAGGTCAGGATGAGGTAAGAGTGCAAGGACGAATTGATCGCGAAAACTGCGCCGAAAATCAGCAGACCAAGCACCAGGGTCACCGTAAGCCAAGACGCATGTGCGCCACCGAAAAGCGCCGCCAGGGCAAGCGCTGCAATAACGAGTGTCAATCCTCCAACCCACGTCTGGGCAAGCCCGGTTATCTCGGCATCTGACTTGCGCTTTGCGCGCAGAAGCTGCGGTGCAAATCCCTGCACCGCCCCATAGAGGATGATCCAAACCGCCATAAAGGTTCCGATTTGAAAGAACGCGGCGCGATTGCCCTCAACCGTCCCATCTGACAGCACCGAGTAGAAGTAGATCGGGATGCCAACCACGAACCAGACATCGCGCGCCGCGAAGAGAAACATCCGGGCCGCCGACAACCAATTCACACGCGGGTCCTTCGAAAAAACATCTTTGAACTTTGCGCCCTTACGCCCGCGCGGCAGGCCTGCTGGCATGAACAGCACCGCGGCGATTAGGACCGCGCTCAAGACAACCGCCATGAAGATGACCGACGTCTCAAATCCGACCAGCCCCAGCATCGCAGCACCCACGAGAAAGCCCGCCCCCTTTACCGCGTTCTTTGAGCCGGTGAGCGCCGCCACCCAGCGGAACAGCGCGCCGTCGCCCTCCGGTGCCAGAAGTTTGACCGCAGATTTCGAGCTCATCTTCGCAAGGTCCTTTGCCACACCGGATGCGCCCTGCACGGCCATGACAAAGACCACAGAGGCGGCCAAAGACCACCCGGGATCAAGCTGCGCCAGTGCAATCAATGCTGCGATCTGGATGGCAAGACCTGCATACAGCGTCGCGGTCAGACCGAAGCGCGCCGCGATCCAGCCGGCGGCCAGGTTGGTGACCATGCCCATTATTTCATAGAGCACGAACAGATAGGCCAGCTGTATCGGACTGAAACCCAGCGTGTGGAAATGCAGCAGCACCAACATGCGCAACGCGCCATCGGTGAGCATGAAAGCCCAATAGGCTGCTGTAACTGCAATGTATGCAGGCAGGCCATTCTTTGGGTCTGCCGCCGTCATAGGGAGTTCACAACCATGCGGGTGACATCCGCAAGACGCCACGCATAACCCCACTCGTTGTCATACCACGCATAGACCTTCACTTGCGTGCCGTTCACCACCATCGTCGACAACGCGTCGATGATGCAGGATCGGGGATCGTTGAGATAATCACAGGAGACCAGCGGACGCTCTTCGTAGCCAAGAACCCCGGCAAGCGGACCTTCGGAGGCAGCTTTAAAAAGCGCATTAACTTCGTCGGCGCTGGTCGCCCGCTCCACCTCAAAAACGCAGTCTGTCAGCGAAGCATTGAGCAGCGGAACGCGCACAGCATGGCCGTTCAGACGGCCCTTCAACTCCGGATAGATCAGCGTGATCGCCGTTGCTGAGCCTGTTGTTGTGGGGATCAGCGAATTTAAAGCTGACCGCGCACGCCGCATGTCTTTGGCAGGGCGATCTACGATGGTCTGCGTGTTTGTTACATCATGAATTGTTGTAATTGACCCATGCTTAATGCCGATATTTTCATGAATAACCTTTACGACCGGCGCGAGGCAGTTGGTTGTGCAGCTTGCTGCAGTGATGATCCTGTGCTCCGCCGGAATGTAGTCGCCTTCATTGACGCCGAAAACGATATTCACTGCATTGCCGTCTTTGACCGGCGCGGAAACCACGACCTTTCGAACACCGGCCGCGAAATACGGAGCAATCTTCTCGTCGGTCTTGAAGACACCGGTGCAATCGACGACAAGATCGACCCCCAATTCTGCCAAAGGCAGGGCCGAAAGCTCGGCTTCTTGTGTCAGGCGCATGTCTCGACCATTCACACTGAGACTGTCCGTGTTGTGGCCAATCTCGGCCGCCCACTTGCCGTGAACTGTGTCGAATTCGAGCAGCAAGGCGTGCTGTTGCGGTGTTCCAACCGGATCGTTCAGGAGCACAATCTCGGCGTCGAGGCCTTCGTCGAAGAATGCCCGCAGCAGGAGTTTTCCGATCCGACCTAGGCCATTCACTGCGATTTTTTTGGTCATTTCTAGCCCCTGCTATGTATCAAGCGAAGCAGCGGATTGTCGCGCCAGATCATCCAGTCTGGCTTGCGTTGTCTGTCGGTCAAGCGCATCCAGCGGCAGAGCCACAAAGGCCTGAATACGCGCACGCAGCTGTCGGTAGGTTTCGGCAAAGGCTAGCGCCTTTTCGCCATCAGTGCCGACGACTTTCACCGGATCGCGCTGCCCCCAATGGGCGGTTAAAGGCTGCCCTGGCCACGGCGGGCATTCTTCATTCGCGGCAAGATCACAAACAGTGAAAACGAAGTCCATCTCAGGGCTTTCGTCCTGCTGGTACTCGGAAATCGTCTTGGCGCGCAGACTGTTTGTGTCATGGCCTTGCCGGGAAAGCACATCGACCGCAAACGGGTTGAGCTCCGAGAATGGGCGGACGCCGGCAGAGTATGCCGAAAACCGATCTCCGCCGAGATCCCGTAAAAGCGCTTCGGCAAAAATGGACCGCGCTGAATTTCCAACGCAAATAAAAAGGACACTGTATGGCTTCGGCATGGGTGTATTCCTTCCATTGGACTGCGACACGCCGCAGATCGGCGCGAAAGAAGACCGACCCCGGCAACAATCTGCTGCGAGATATCCGACAAGGTCATCTATCGCCGCCACCTCTGCGCGGTAGTTGATTGTCCGCCCCTCACGTACTGCGCTGACCAGTCCAGCGCTCTGCAGCGAAGACAAGTACACCGAGAGTGTATTCAATTTGAGATCAAGGGTTTGCGCGATCGTTGTCGGGCGAAGGCTGTCGGGCAAATGCCGGATCAGCAAGCGCAGAACAGACAAACGCCCGGGATGACTCAACGCAAGAAATCGGGAGGTCGCATCATTTAATTCCATATTTCATGAATAAATGAATAATGGAGTTTGGCAATCCCGAAAGGGCGCCTGTTATCTGAATTTTGAAAAGAGCTCCTTGGATGCTACTCTGACATTGCGCAGCTCTAACCAGACGAAGGCCAATGAAGTATGGACGCTACTCAGTCTGTATAACACCGAACCCGGACAGCGATCTTGCGCGTCTGGGCCGTCATTGGCTTGGCTGGGACATGGATCAGGGTAAGGAGCGGCCCCTTCTCAAGATCGAGGAACTCGAGACCTCGGTTCTAAGCCTGAGCGGCCGTCTACGGCGATTTGGGTTTCACGCGCCGTTAACCAGCGCGTTCCGCCTCGCCGGAGGACATAGCCCTCTCAGCCTTCACCATACTGCGCAGGCCCTTTCGGCACATCTAGATGCGTTGGAGTTTCCAGGACTTCATCTGTGTGCAGATAACGGGCATCTTTCGCTCAAGCCAATTGGCGATACGCTTGAATTGTTTCGAATGGGCCATGTGGTCGACCGCGTCTTTGCCGAATTCCGCGATCCGGCGGCAAAGGACGATGGTCGCGCGTTAAGACGGAGATCTGAGCTCACAACACAACAGATGCAGGCTGTAATCGACCCTCGCCCCCCCATGCGCACACCGGACACACCTGTCGAGTTTGCATTGTCCAGCCCGCTCCCAAAGTCAGAAGTAGAAGATATAAGGCGCAGGTTGTTGCCCGTCCTCACACCTCATTTGCCCAAGCCCTACAGGGTTCAGTCTTTGACCCTGTGCGGAGAAGATGCCGCCGGGTGGTTTCATGTAATCCACCGGTATCCTTTGGTCGGAGCCGTCCGCGCCAGAAGAGCGCAACAGCCCGTGCTCGGGACAGCAAGTCCGCACGTGCCGCTGTGGTAAGCCGACTTGGTTGAAGGCGCGCTTTCTTGAAAAAAAGCAACACCTGCATTCGTTGAGGGGAGGAGGAAGGTCACGAACGCAGGTGTTGCATACCGAGGTTGCAACCAGACATCCGAAACCGGTTGCAATCCAAGGCTAGCGTTGAAGCGATGCTGCGCCACAGAAGTCCTTTGCTGCAGGCGCAAAAAGCTCGTCAATTGTTGCAAACGCGCTGCGCGCTGCCCGAATGCGCGCCGGCCATGCCCCGGCTTGCATAGATTTTATGCGGTTATGAGAGTGCTTTCATCTGGACAAGCACCAGATCCGAGAATCGCAACCGGTTTCAGACCGTGGAGACAGCCCGCAAGCTCGGTATCCGCTTTTGCAAATGCGCAATGCGCGCGCGCACTGTCTGTCGTACCGGGCCTGGACGCGGGGCGTCCCGCAGAGTGGTCAGCAATTTGATACCAGGTTCCGGTGCCCTCGGTTTGCCCCGCCAGCTTAGGGCGCGCTGGATCTCGATCGCCGCATCCGGCAATCGCTTCGGGATTTCGTGTCCGTTCAAAGTGGCCCAGACGCCTGCCCAAAGCCTTCCCACGGTCCAGGGATTGTACCCACCACCTCCAAGTACCAGGAACCGGTCCGTCAATGGTCCTATAGCCGAGATAACGGCCCAGTGCGCGTTGTTGGAAAGCGCCAAACGTGACAGGGGATCCTCCTGAACCGCGTCCGCGCCGCACTGGACGATGATTGCCTCGGGCGCGAAGGCGGCCAAAGCCGGTAAAATAAGCTCATCCCGCGCAGCCGCCATCTCCGTATCGTTGAACCCCCTTGGTACAGGAAGGTTCAGAGCAGCGCCTTCGGCGGTATCATCAATGGCCCCGGTAAAAGGCCACCGGCGCTCTTCATGGACCGAGATCATCAAAATATCCGGATCGCCAACAAACGCAGAGGCGACCCCATCACAGTGATGCGCGTCGATATCCACATAGGCCAGCCGCCGGAGTCCGGCGATGCGCAAGCTCAGCATCGCCAGCACGGGATCGTTGAGATAACAAAAGCCGTTGGCGCGATCGCGTAGGCCGTGATGCGTGCCCCCTGCCGGATGGTAAACAACGCCGGGCTCCGCCAAAAGGGCGCCGGCGAGCATCGATCCTCCCGCGGCAGTTGCCGGACGGCGGAACATCTCTGCAAACACGGGGTTAGACGGTGTGCCGAGATTATGTCTGCGGCGTACCTCCGCACTGACCTCTCCGGCAGCTTCGGCAGCCTGCAGAGCTTCGAGGTACTGTCGGTCGTGCCATATCGTCAGCGCCTCGGGCTTTGCGCGTGGAGAAGTGCGGTATTGCGCGCGCGGCAGCCATCCCATTGCGCGAGACAGATCAATTGCCGTCGAGACCCGCGGGATGCTCAAGGGATGCCAGGAGCCGTAGGTTGAGTTCCTATAGATCTCGGCGCCGATAAACAGAGGTTGCGGCGTCAAGAGGACAGCAGCGCCTCTATTTGCCGAAGCACGATCGGCGAGGTTGGTCGTGTTGACGATCCAAAATGAGCGACATAGCGACCATCGCCATCCAGAAGAACCTTCGTGAAGTTCCAGCGTGGCTTGACACCGTGGGCGTCTTCCAGCCAGCGATAAAATGGATGTGCGTTCGGGCCGCGGACCGGGGTGATCTCGGTCATTGGCAAGCTGAGGTTGTAGTTAAGCTCGCAAAACGCGGCGACATCCGCTTCGGTCTCCAGTTCCTGGTTGAAACTGTCCGATGGAACCGCAAGCACGACAAGGCCGCTTGCGCTGTAACTGTCATAGAGCTTCTGAAGGCCGTCGTATTGCGGTGTAAACCCGCAACGTGACGCCGTGTTCACAATCATCACCGGTCGACCGCGAAAATCGCCCAACGCGATGTCGCCGCCATCAATCGAAGCAAATGACACCGAAGGTACTTCGGCCTGCGTGGCTGCAGGGACCGACAGGCCGCAAGCCACAAAAAAGCCAATCAAGTTTCGGCGCGAAAGTGGCATGGAAGCCTCCTGAAAGCTATTGGGTTTTCGGTCTGTTCGCTGCGTCGTCAAATAGCAACGCTGCGCGCGCGATCAATTCAATATCCTGAGAATTTTGTGAAACCGACTGGCAATGCAGTCCCCCGAGGCATAGAGTAGGCACCCGGGCAGAGGTAAGAAAATGGCGACCATTCTTAGGTCAGATCAGCTCCGAGCGAAGGGAAACGCGCGCACTCAGGTCGCTGCGTTGCCCTATATCATGGACAAGGGGAAGCCGCGGGTTCTTCTCGTCACCAGCCGCGAAACGCAACGTTGGGTGATCCCGAAAGGGTGGCCGATACAGGGGCTGTCTGCCCCAGATGCCGCGAAAGTAGAGGCCTGGGAAGAGGCAGGAATTGTCGGCAAGATTTCGGATCGTTGCCTCGGGTTTTATGCCTACCACAAGTCTTTTCCGAAATCAGATCCGCTGCCGATCGTGGTGGCAGTCTATCCCATGCGGGTTAAAGCTCTGAAGGACAAATTCCCGGAAGCCGGGCAGCGTCGCCGCAAGTGGATGAGCCGCAAGAAAGCCGCCGAACGGGTACAGGAACCAGAACTCCGAAAAATTCTGCGCAAATTTGATGGTTCCGTGCGTTGATCCTTCGCCAAGTTCTGCAGTGCGATCGAAAATCTCATGGAATTTATTGTCAGGTTAGGGCGCTGCACTTAAGTCTCTCCGATAACGTTTGTTCAAAGCGCACAACTGCGCTCAGAAAAGGGACCACCGCGCATGATCCGCTACACGCTGAAATGTGACAAAGGCCACCAGTTTGACAGCTGGTTCCAGTCGGCGGACGCGTTTGAAACCCTGACAGCGCGAGGTTTGACAGAATGCACAGCCTGCGGCAGCAAGGATGTGACCAAAGCGCTTATGGCGCCGCGGGTAAGCACCGGCGATAGCTCCGGAACACCCGACGCTGCGCAAGAACTGCCTGAACCCACTGCACAACAGACCCTGTCGTTGACTGAGCCCTCCAGCCCTCTGGAGAAGGCGATCTCTAAGCTGCGCAAAGAGGTTGAAAAAAACTCCGACTATGTCGGGGTGAACTTCGCCTCCGAAGCGCGCCGTATGCACGAGGGAGACATGCCTTTGCGGGCAATACATGGGGAAGCCAACGCGGAAGACGCGCGCGGCTTGATAGAAGACGGCGTACCGGTGATGCCCCTGCCCTTCGGCCCGCGCGACAAGGCAAATTAGCAACATGCTGAGCGTGGTCACCGGCGCGTCGCGCGGCATTGGTCAGCAACTGGTTCGTGAACTTCACGGACGCGGGCGTAAGGTATGCGGCACCTATCGCACGCATGTTCCGCAAGACACACCCGGCGTAGACTGGGTCCCGCTCGATGTGCGAGACACGGCAAGCCATATGGCACTCGCGACGAAGCTGGACGATCAGCCGGTCTCCTTGCTCGTCTGCAATGCCGGCGTGTATCTTGACAGACAAGAAGGGCTGGCGGACGGCTACCCGCCTGAGATGTGGGCGGACATGTTTGCTGTAAACGTGACAGGTGTATTTTTAACAATTCAGGCGTTGATGCCGCAGCTCCAGCAAGCGGGCAAATCAAAGATCGCAATCATCTCATCGCAGATGGCCTCCCACACGCGCGCGCCCGGGCGCTCATATATTTACCGCGCCTCCAAGGCAGCTGTTCTCAACCTCGGGCGCAACCTTGCCTCTGACTTGCGCGGGCTTGATATTTCAGTAGGCATCTACCACCCGGGGTGGGTCCAAACCGATATGGGAGGGCAGACAGCAGAGTTATCGGTTGAGGAAGCCGCGAAGGGCCTTGTCGACCGCTTTGAAGCTCTGTCGCTGGAGACAACGGGCTGTTTCGAGACATGGCATGGACAACAGCATCCCTACTGAGCCGCCCGTTCTGATCGTATTCGGCGGCAGGCCAGGTTCCGGGAAATCGACGATTGCCCAGGCCTTGAGCGGAAGTCTCGGTGCTGTTTTGCTGGAGATTGACCGGATTGAAGCCCCGATCCAAGCCAAGCATGGCCGCGATATCGGGCCGCTCGGCTACAATGTCGCCTATCAGGTGGCCACCTCAAACCTGGATCTCGGCCATATCGTAGTGGCCGATTGCGTGAACCCAATTGCCGTAACGCGCAATGCCTGGGCCAGTGTCGCCATGGGATGCAAGGCCACGTTGGTGCAAGTCAATGTGATCTGCTCAGACGTGCAGGTGCACCGTCGCCGTGTTGAGCAGCGTCTGATGGAGCGTCCTATGCAGGGTTTGCCGGACTGGGACAGCGTGCGGGCGCGGCAGATCGATGAATGGCCGGATGCAGACATCACCCTCGACACTGCCACGCAGGACCCGGGTGCGGCGGTTACCGAAATTCGCAATAGCCTGTGCCATCTTGCGCCGTCCCGCTTTGTCGGCGCGGTCGCCGGAAAAAAGACGTTCTAGTCTAGGGCTTTGGAACTCTTGCTGCGCTTTCAGCTGGCGCAGCCAACAGCCAGCGAAACACCACAAACGCCAGTATCGCGCCCAGGGCTTCTGCCAAAACAAAAGCCGGCACGTCCACGGGTCGAATGCCCGCGAATGTATCCGAAAAAGCCCGCGCGATCGCGACGGCAGGGTTCGCAAAGCTTGTCGAGGCTGTGAACCAATAGGCCGCCGTTATGTAAAGCCCGACCAACCATGGTATCGCCGCGGGACGAAACTTAAGCCCTGCCAGAATGGCGCCAACCAGGCCAAAGGTTGCAATCACTTCGGCGAGCCATTGCGCGGGGCCCGCGCGCGCCGTTTGGGAAAACTGAATCAAAGGCAGCTCGAACATCGCGTGCGCCAGAACGCTGCCAAGAAAGCCCCCCGCGACCTGTGTAAGAACATAGCCACCAGCAATCGGCAGCGCGATATCCTTCCGAAGCGCGAACACCAGCGTAACCGCAGGATTGAAATGTGCCCCGGAAATCGGCGCCAGCATGGTGATCAGCACGATAAGGATGGCGCCAGTGGGCAATGTGTTGCCCAACAGCGAAACGCCAATGTCCTCGGACAACCGGTCTGCCATGATGCCGGACCCGACCACGGTGGCGACAAGAAAGCAGGTTCCCAGAAACTCGGCGACCAACCTCTGCTGAGTGGAATACATCGGTTGGCTCCTGCAGCTCAAAGCGGTTCACACGATCGACGCAGGGCCGGTACGCCGTAACCCGAAACATGCGACAAGCGCTTGATATCTGCAGTTACGCCGCGAGCCAACACTCCCTTGCCCTGCTCAGCCCTTTGGCCTAAACGGCGACGACTGCGAGGGACGAGAGGCGCAAATGCCCATTCTTGTAATGAAATTCGGCGGGACTTCGGTCGCGGATCTGGGCAAGATCAAGAATGCGGCGGAGAAGGTGAAACGCGAGGTTGATCGCGGCTACAAGGTCATCGTTATCGTTTCTGCGATGTCCGGCAAGACCAACGAACTGGTTGGCTGGGTCGACCAGACATCACCGCTCTATGACGCACGCGAGTATGATGCCGTGGTCAGCTCCGGCGAGAATGTCACCGCCGGGCTTATGGCATTGACTTTGCAGGAAATGGACGTCCCGGCGCGCAGTTGGCAGGGCTGGCAGGTTCCGGTAAAAACCAGCGCCACGCATGCTGCTGCGCGGATCGAAGAAATTCCACGCGATAATCTCGACGCGAAGTTCCAAGAGGGCATGGACGTCGCTGTGGTCGCGGGCTTCCAGGGCATCAGCCCGGAGGGCAGGATCACGACATTGGGACGCGGGGGCTCGGATACCACTGCCGTTGCATTTGCCGCGGCCTTTCAGGCCGAGCGTTGTGATATCTATACCGATGTGGACGGGGTCTACACCACGGACCCTCGCATTACATCGAAAGCGCGCAAACTCGATAAAATCGCTTTCGAAGAAATGCTGGAGCTGGCCTCATTAGGGGCAAAGGTCCTTCAAACCCGTTCTGTAGAGCTTGCGATGCGCTACAAGGTGCGGCTCCGGGTTCTGTCGAGCTTCGAGGAAAACACGCCTGAATCAGGCACACTGGTCTGCGATGAGGAAGAGATTATGGAAAGCAATGTTGTCTCTGGGGTCGCCTACTCTCGCGACGAATCCAAAATGACCCTCATTTCAGTGGCCGACCGCCCTGGCATTGCCGCGGCCATTTTTGGCCCGCTTTCCGAGGCCGGCGTCAATGTCGATATGATTGTTCAGAACATCTCCGAAGATGGGCGCACCGATATGACCTTTTCATGTCCCACGGATCAGGTGATGCGCGCAGAGCGCGCGATCAAGGAAGCCAAGGAGCACGGGGAGATCAATTTCCAAGAGCTCGTCGCCGATACCGATGTCGCCAAAGTCTCCGTGGTTGGTATCGGCATGCGCTCTCACGCCGGTGTCGCGGCGCGCATGTTCCAGGCGTTGCGCGATGAAAACATCAACATCCGCGTGATCACGACCTCCGAGATCAAAATTTCCGTCCTGATTGAGCGGAAATATATGGAACTCGCGGTCCAAGCACTCCATGATGCTTTCGGATTGGAGAAGGCAGCCTGAGTGAACAAGGTGCCGGAGCGGCATGTCAGAACGACTTGAAACGGAAAGCCGTAAACTTCTCAGACGCTTGCAGGCCACTCTAGCGGAAGCGGGTGAGGGTCAAGAGCGGCTGGACCATATAACCCATCTGATCGCGGACAGCATGGGCACACAGGTGTGTTCAATTTACCTTTTTCGGGACGAAGACACGCTTGAGTTGTGCGCGACCGAGGGCCTGAATCCAGAAGCTGTGCACAAGACCCGCATGCGCGTTGGCGAAGGGCTCGTTGGACGCGTGGCGCGCGGCAAGCGCGCTCTGAACACGGCTGACGCGCCCGCGACACGGGGCTTCCGGTATATGCCGGAAACCGGGGAAGAGATTTTTTCAAGCTTCCTTGGCGTGCCAATTCAGCGCCTCGGCGAGATGCTGGGAGTGCTCGTCGTGCAATCGCGCGACAAGCGCGAATACTCCGCAGACGAAGTTTATGCGCTCGAAGTGGTCGCCATGGTCGTGGCAGAGATGAAAGAACTTGGCGCCTTCACAGGCGAAGGCGCTGCGCTTGCCGCACCTCACAAAAATCCGGTGATGATCCGGGGCAGTGTCGCTCAGGAAGGTGTTGCGGTCGGGCACGCCTATCTGCACGAACCCAGAGTTGTCGTAACCCGGCTGGTTGCCGAGGATACGGAGGCAGAAATCGCCAAACTGCGAGACGTGGTCGACAAACTGCGCGTTTCTGTCGACGAAATGCTCGATACAGCTCAAAGCGAAGACAGCGAACAGCTCCAGATCCTCGAAGCTTACCGCATGTTCGCGAACTCGCGCGGCTGGATGCGCCGGATGGAGGAAAGCATCTCGTCGGGTTTGTCGGCAGAAGCTGCTGTTGAGAAAGAACAGAGCGCCGCCCGGGCCCGGATGGAACAGGTCCCCGACCCTTATCTTCGCGAAAGACTGCATGACCTCGACGATCTGTCGAACCGCCTGTTGCGAATGTTGACCGGGCAAGGCAGCGAAACCGGGGCCGAGGTTCCGCCCGATCCGATCCTCATTGCCCGCAATATCGGACCAGGAGAGCTTCTGGATTATGGCCGGTCCCTGAAGGGGATCATTCTGGAGGAAGGCTCCGTTGGCAGTCACGCTGCCGTGGTCGCCCGCGCCCTCGCCATTCCGCTCATCGTGCATGCGGGCCGGGTCACGACAGAAGCGCTGAACGGCGACCTTGTGCTGGTCGACGGCGAGCAGGGTATCGTCCACCTCCGGCCCGACGATACCGTGCAGGCGCATTTCTCCGACAAAATGGCGATGCAGGCCAAAGCGCAGGAGCGATACGCATCGCTGCGCGACAAGCCAGCGCAAACGCGTTGCGGAAACGTGGTTTCGCTGCAAATGAACGCAGGTCTTATGGCTGATTTGCCTTCGCTGCCCACATCAGGGGCCGACAGTGTGGGCTTGTTCCGGACTGAGTTGCAGTTTCTGACCCGGTCCAAGGTGCCCAAACGCTCCGAGCTGGCGACGATTTACTCGCGCGTTCTGGATGCTGCGCAAGGAAAGCGCGTGGTATTTCGCACACTCGATATCGGCTCGGACAAGGTGCTGTCCTATATGAAGCCGCAGGATGAACCCAACCCGGCACTGGGTTGGCGCGCGATCCGTGTAGGACTGGACAAGCCCGGGGTGATGCGCATGCAGCTCCAGGCGCTGATCCGGGCGGCAAACGGACGTCCGCTGACCGTCATGTTCCCCTTTGTGGCGCAACTTGACGAGTTCACTAAAGCGCGCGACGCGCTGCTGCGCGAGATGGACCGCGAAAACGCGCTCGGACGTGTCCTGCCCGCGTCGCTGGAAATTGGCGCGATGCTGGAGACCCCGAGCCTGGCCTTCTCGCCAAATGCCTTTTTCGAGATGGCAGATTTTATCTCGATCGGTGGAAATGACCTCAAGCAGTTCTTTTTTGCCGCCGATCGCGAAAACGAACGGGTGCGCCGCCGCTACGACACGCTGAATGTCAGTTTTCTGAGCTTTCTTGAGCTTATTGTAAGCCGGTGCCGCGATGTCGGGACACCGCTGAGCTTTTGTGGCGAAGATGCCGGTCGTCCTGTGGAAGCGCTTTGTTTTGCGGCGATGGGCCTGCGAAGTCTGTCTATGCGCCCGGCCTCGATCGGACCGGTCAAACATCTGCTGCGCAGGAGCGATTTGCGCGAGGTCCGCGCGGTCATTTCAGAGGCGCGCGCCAATGGCGCGATGACCGTCCGGCCAGCTGTCATGGACTGGTTGCGCACGCAAAGCTGAAGCGGCGCGGCATGGGTCAGATGGCCGGCCGCACCTGCCCGGCAACTCCGTCCCAGGCGTGTGGCCGAAGAGCATGGGCCAGAACGCGGTCGGGATTGGTCGGCGCAGGCATTTGCACGTCTTGCGCTTTGTAAAACCCAAACCGGCTGTAATAGGGCGCATCTCCGACCAAAAGCACCCGCTCCCACCCGAGGGCCGCTGCAGTCTGAAGACCTTCCTGGATCAGAAAAGCGCCGAGCCCTTCGCCCTGCCGTGTCGGGTGCACTGCCACAGGTCCCAGAAGCAGGCAGGGTGCTGCGCCAACGCGGACCGGCCAGAACCGGATCGCGCCACCAAGCACAGACTGGTCATCGCGCGCCACCATGCAAAGCTCGGACACCGGGTCGATCCCATCGCGCAATCGGTAGGATGACAGCATCTCCCGCCCCGGCGCGAAACACAGATCATAGAGGGCTTCGACCTCCCACCAATCGTCTGGCTGCTCTTGCCTCAATTCCACCGCTGTCGCTTTCCGCCAAACCTGCGTTTTTCGCTGGCCCAAGCGCCTAACACAGGGCAAATGTGCTGCGCAAACGTGCGGCGCCCCGCCAGGAGGAAAAATGTTCTATCGACCAGAGGATGGGCATGGACTGCCCCATAACCCGTTCAACGCGATCGTGACGCCCCGTCCTATTGGCTGGATTTCGACGCGCGGTGGCACCGGTCGGGACAACCTTGCGCCCTACTCCTTTTTCAACGCGGTGGCCTATGTCCCCCCGCAGGTCATGTTTTCCTCAACCGCTGTTAAGGAAGACAGGGGGGATACAAAGGACAGCGTTGCCAATATCCGCGATACCGGGGTTTTCTGTGTCAACATCGTCTCCTACGCCTTGCGCGATGTGATGAACAAAAGCTCGCAAGCCTTTGCCGCGGATGTCGACGAGTTCCAAGCAGCGGGGATCGAGAAGGCCGAGTGCGAGACCATCGACTGCCCCCGTGTGGCCGCTGCGCCGGCGAACCTCGAATGCACGCTCACGCAGATCGTGAAACTCCCGGGAGCGGCAAATTTTCTGGTACTCGGCGAAGTAACGGGCGTGCACATGTCCGATGCAAATATCGTTGACGGGCGCTTTGATGTCACCACATTCGAGCCGCTGTCACGGCTCGGGTACCGGGACTATGCCAAGGTCGACACCCTGTTTAGTCTCGCCCGGCCCGACGATTGACGCCGCAAAGGCGGCGTGCCTTCGGCGAGGATATTTTCAGACTTGAATGCGCGGTCTAGTGCCCGGCCCCGAGAATGCCTGTCTTGACAGAGTAGTTCGCCGCAATCGCATAATCCGGGTCGTCGTCACTGTCGATGATCAGCTGTCCGGCTTTTGCCAGAAGCTGATGACAGTCCCGGCTCAGGTGGCGCAGTTGCAGACTTTTGCCCGCCGCCGCGTATTTTGCAGCGACGGCTTCGATCGCGGTCAGAGCCGACTGGTCCACAACGCGGCTGTCGGCAAACTCAACGATCACAGCAGCCGGGTCCACATCAGGTGTAAAGAGCTCCACAAAGCCCGTCGCCGAGCCGAAGAAAAGCGGTCCCTGAATTTGATAGACCTTGGCGCCTTCGGGCGTGATGTGGGTCTTGGCAAAAATGCGTGAAGCATTGTTCCAGGCATAGGCCAGGGCTGAGACGATCACGCCGACGACAACCGCGATGGCGAGGTCGGTCAGCACCGTCACGACGGTAACCAACACAATCACCACCGCGTCGGTCAGCGGCACGCGGCGCATGATGGTCAGCGACTGCCACGCGAACGTGCCGATCACGACCATGAACATCACACCGACAAGAGCTGCCAGCGGGATCTGTTCGATCAAAGGGGACGCGCCCACAATGAAGAACAAAAGAAAGAGTGCGGCCGCAACACCCGCGATCCGCGTGCGCCCGCCAGACTTCACATTGATCATGGACTGGCCGATCATGGCGCAGCCGCCCATGCCCCCAAAGAACCCGGTCACAGTATTCGCGACCCCTTGGGCAATGCATTCCTGGCTTGCACCACCGCGCTTGCCGGTGATTTCGCCCACCAGGTTGAGCGTCAGCAGACTCTCAATCAGGCCAATGGCCGCGAGAATGATCGCATAGGGCGCGATGATCTGCAGCGTTTCAAAATTGATCGGAACCGTGGGAATGTGGAACGTCGGCAGACCGCCTTCGATTGACGCCATATCGCCGACCCGCGGGACATCAATCCCAAAGGCGATCACCAGCACTGCGACAATCCCTATGCCGGCAAGGGGAGCCGGTACGACACTTGTCAGTTTTGGCATGCCCCAGATGATTGCCATGGTCAGGATGACCAGTCCCAGCATCATCACCAGCGGCCAGCCAGTCATCCATACCATGTCGCCATCGGCGCCCGGCACCTTGAACTGCGTCAGCTGCGCCAGAAAAATCACGATGGCCAAGCCATTCACAAAGCCCAGCATCACAGGATGCGGCACCATTCTGATGAACTTGCCCAGTTTGAACACCCCTGCCAGCACTTGCAGCCCCCCCATCAGCACCACAGTGGCGAAAAGGTACTCGACCCCGTGCTGCGCAACGAGCGAGACCATCACGACCGCCAAAGCGCCGGTTGCGCCGGAAATCATGCCCGGGCGCCCCCCGATCAAGGCTGTGATCAGCCCGACGATGAAGGCGGCATAGAGGCCGACCAGCGGATGCACGCCCGCAACAAAGGCAAAGGCCACCGCTTCGGGGACAAGCGCGAGGGCCACGGTAAGTCCGGACAGAAGCTCGATACGAAGGCGATCAAGGCTGAGCGTCTCGCTCGGCGCGGTCGGGCCGGAAAAAGCAAGACGATTGGCAAAAGATGCCATCAGGGCACGGGCCATGGGCGAATCCTTGGAGGTTGGGGCGTTTGGGGTTGCGGGGGGCTTACCCTAAGTTGAGTTAGCGAGCCAGAGCCCAAAGGCAAATCCGAGTTGCACCAATTTCATACCTGCGCAAGGGCCCGCGGTAGGTTATTCGCATCTGCACCTCTTTACTTCACGCCTGGCACACGCTGTTCTGCACATGCGAAATCTGAGCAGGAAGGTAAGCGATGGACACCTATATAGGCGTGATCGGCGGATCGGGGCTCTATGAGATTGACGGGCTCCAGGACGCCAAGTGGCAAACTGTCGACAGCCCGTGGGGCGCCCCGTCGGACCAAATTCTGACGGGCACACTCGACGGCGTTAAAATGGCCTTCCTGCCGCGCCACGGCCGGGGCCATGTCCACAGTCCGACAACTGTGCCCTACCGCGCGAATATTGACGCCCTCAAGCGGCTTGGCGTCACGGATGTGATCTCGGTCAGTGCCTGTGGGTCGTTCCGAGAGGAGATGGCGCCGGGCGACTTCGTGGTTGTCGATCAGTTCATCGATCGGACCTTTGCACGGGACAAGTCCTTCTTTGGCACAGGCCTTGTGGCGCATGTAAGTGTCGCCCACCCGACCTGCCCGCGCCTTGGCGCAGCCTGCCTCGATGCAGGCACCTCTGCCGGGATAAACATGCATAAAAGCGGCACCTATCTGGCGATGGAGGGGCCGCAATTCTCCACACTCGCGGAATCGAAAATGTATCGCGAGAGTTGGGGCTGCGACGTGATTGGTATGACCAACATGCCCGAGGCCAAACTCGCCCGAGAGGCCGAGCTTTGCTACGCCTCGGTGGCAATGATTACAGATTATGACAGTTGGCACCCGGAGCATGGCGAGGTTGACGTGACAGAAATCATCAAGACGCTCATGGGCAACTCTGAAAAAGCCAAGGGGCTGATTGCGCGGCTTCCAGCTCTCTTGGGCGCGGATCGCGCACCCTGTCCGCATGGCTGCGACCGCGCGCTGGAATTCGCGTTGCTGACAGCGCCCGAAAAGCGCGATCCGGAGCTCGTTGCCAAGCTTGATGCGGTTGCAGGCCGCGTTCTGTAACCCGCGAGAGGAGAGTTCAGATGACCCCGCGCAAATCCGTTCAGGACTACATCCGCACGATCCCGGACTTTCCACATAAGGGTATCCTGTTTCGCGATGTCACGACCCTGTTTCTGGATCCGCGCGGCTTTCGGATAGCCGTGGACCAGTTACTGGACCCGTTCGTCGGCACTCCGATCGACAAGGTTGCCGGGCTCGAGGCGCGCGGGTTCATATTGGGGGGCGCTGTGGCCCATCAGCTCAGTGTTGGGTTCGTTCCCGTCCGAAAGAAGGGAAAGCTGCCGGGCAAGACTATCGAACAGGACTACGCGCTGGAATACGGCCAGGCCACGGTGGAGATCCATGACGATTGCCTTGCGCCCGGAGAGCGTGTGCTGCTGGTGGATGACCTGCTCGCCACAGGCGGGACCGCGCGGGCGGGCATTCAGCTGATCGAAAAGCTTGGCGCTGAGGTCGTGGGTTGTGCTTTCGTTGTCGACTTGCCGGAGCTCGGAGGTCGCCAGTTGCTGGCGGACATGGATATGACCGTCCACGCGCTGACCCAGTTCGACGGTGCCTGACCACGCGATAAATTCGTGCCGGAGCTAACGCTTTCATAATAAGTTGCTGAAACACTTTAAGCGTCGATAACGTGATCGATGGACTTCTTTTCAGGTCTCCTGGCCCGGCTTGCAACTCGCAATGCCGGGTCTTTTTCTGATTGGACTTCGAGCCGTGTCCTGCCCCCTAGGCGCGCTTTGGCGTGCGTCCCACCATCCTATCGCCCTCGTCCGTGAAAGCGTTCAACGCCTCTTCGAGCTTAAGGGTCAGTGTATCGATGTCCTGTTCGTGTGCCGCATCCGAAATTTCTTCCTCCCATCGGCGGACCATTAAGACACCTCGATTGAACGGAAGCGGGATATGTGACCGGTCCCAGGTCGGCGTCTTCAACCTCCAGCGCACCGCGAATGTCGCGCAAAAGACCGGCATCTTTGTCTTGCGCGCCCAGGTGATAGGGAAAGACTTGGCGACCCTTGGCGGGCCACGGGTTCCGTCCGGTGAGATGGCAATTGAATAGCCTTCGCGAATGCGCCGGAACAGCTGCCTGTTGAGTCCGACCGGGTTCTTTTTGGGATCGATCATAATGGTTTCGAAATCGAACCGCCGAAGTAGGAACTTTCCGGTATATGCGATGCGCGACTCCGAGGTGATTGAGCAGATTTTGCCCAGCGTCGTGTCAAACAAAAACGGCGACATCCAAAGCCGCTCATGCCAGATCACTGTCAGCACGGGCTGGCCGGAGCGTACGAAATCATTCATCTCTTCGAAGCCGTGGCGATCCCAGCGCGTGGTCGCATAGCACAGCCATAAGTAGCCGTAGACAAAGAACGATACGATCTCGTTGAAGATCGTACTGCCCGCGATGCGCTTTCGGAGACTCACCTGGTCCAGCCCTTCCAACTAGGTGGGCCGAACATAGACACTTGTCCGATATTGTCGAACCCTGATCGGCACATACGCTAGGATTGGCCGTTGTGTGGATCGGAATTTTCCGAGGCGCAAGCATCCAGCCGCGACATTGCGACCCTTCCCCTGCGCGAATGCGGAGTTGATCTGCGCCCTTGGGTGTTCTAAGCGGTGCATGAAGTTCCGTATACCATTGTGTACGAAGCTGATTATAGACACACCTATTGCGCCCCAGTCATCTTGGTGGAGCAGATATGACACTCGGCAAAAGGGAACGCACCCATGGCTGACAACAGCACTCCGGATATCATCTACACCATTGTTGACGAGGCGCCTGAACTGGCGAGCGGCTCTTTTCTACCGATTATCCGACGCTTCACATCCGCCGCAGGCGTGAGCGTCGGCACAAAGGACATCTCGCTGGCAGGGCGTATTCTGGCGACCTTCCCGGAGTATCTGAGCGACAATCAGCGCCAGCCCGATGACCTGGCGGAGTTGGGTGAGCTCGTAAAAACACCCGATGCCAACGTGATCAAGTTGCCCAACATTTCGGCCTCGGTTCCGCAACTTGTTGCGGCCATCAAAGAACTTCAGGGCCAGGGCTACGCCCTGCCCGACTACCCGGAAGAACCGGTGACCGATGAAGAAAAAGCGGTGCGCGCCAAGTATGATGGGATCAAAGGCTCCGCAGTAAACCCGGTACTGCGGGAGGGGAATTCCGACCGCCGGGCCGCAGCTGCTGTCAAGAATTACGCTCAAAACAACCCACACCGGATGGGCAAGTGGGTTTCAGACAGCAAGACGAAAGTAACATCGATGCCCGGCAACGACTTCTTTGCAAACGAAGTCTCTGCCACCCTGACGGCGGCGCAGGCCGGGGCTGCCAAGATCGAGTTTGTTGCAAAAGACGGCGCTGTCACACTGCTCAAAGATGGCTGGCCGCTCGACGAAGGAACAGTTGTCGATGCAACCTTCCTGTCAGCAAACGCGCTTTCGACATTCCTCGCCGAGCAGATCGAGCAAACGAAAGCCGAAGGAACGCTCTTCTCGCTGCACCTGAAGGCGACAATGATGAAAGTATCCGACCCGATCATCTTCGGACATGCGGTGAAAGCCTGGCTCGCCCCGATATTCGAGAAATATGGCGATGCGCTGGCGGCGGCGGGCGTGAATGCGAATTCTGGTCTGGGAGACGTACTTGCCCGGATCGCTGAAATGCCAAACGCAGCAGAGATTCAGGCAGACATCGATGCGCTGACCGACGAGCGCCCGCCGATGTATATGGTGAATTCAGACAAAGGCATCACCAACCTGCATGTCCCCTCTGATGTAATCATCGACGCGTCTATGCCCGCGCTGATCCGCGGGGGTGGCAAAGGCTGGGGCCCGGATGGCACTGAAAGCGACACCAATTGCGTCATACCGGACAACTGTTATGCCGGCGTCTATGATGAGGCGATTGAGTTTTTTAAAGCCAATGGCGCGCTGAACCCGTCCACAGCAGGAACCGTTCAGAACCTGGGTCTGATGGCCCAGAAGGCCGAAGAATACGGCTCCCACCCGACCACATTCGAAGCGCCATCCGACGGGACGATCCGCGTGGTTCTGGCAAATGGCGAAACACTGCATTCGCACGATGTCGAAGCCGGCGATATCTGGCGTGCCTGCACGGTCAAGAAAGCCCCGATTGAGAACTGGATTCAGCTGGCAATGGATCGTCAACGCCTGACAGGGTTCAGATCGATCTTCTGGCTGAACAGCGCGCGCGCCCACGACGCAGAGCTGATCAAGATTGTGAAACCCGCGCTCGAAGCCGCTGGAGTTGCTGATAAATTTGAAATCATGTCGCCGCGTGAAGCGACCGCAGCCTCGCTCGAAACCATCACCAAGGGCGAAAATACGATCGCGATCACAGGCAACGTGTTGCGCGACTACCTGACAGATCTCTTTCCTATCCTCGAGCTGGGCACCTCCGCCAAAATGCTCTCTATTGTCAAGCTGATGAACGGCGGCGGCCTGTTCGAGACAGGGGCCGGTGGCTCAGCACCAAAACACGTCGAACAGCTGGTTGAAGAAAACCACCTGCGCTGGGACTCCATGGGCGAGTTCTGCGCACTTGGCGAAAGCCTGAACTATCTTGCGGATGTGAAGGACAACTCAAAAGCCGGCGTTCTTGGAAAAGCGGCAGAAGCCGCGACCCAGGGCATTCTGGACGACAACCGGTCGCCATCGCGGAAGGTTGGTGAACCCGATAACCGGGACAGCCATTACTGGTTTGCGCTTTATTGGGCGAAAGCGCTCACCGCGCAGGACGATGATGCAGAGCTTGCCGCGCATTTCAAACCGATCGCAGACGGGCTTGAAAGCAAGCAACCCGACATTCTGGCAGAGCTCTCTGCGGCGCAAGGGCGCCATGCCGATCTGGGCGGCTATTACCATGCAGACAGCGAAAAGGTTGCCCATATTATGCGGCCAAGCGCGACGCTGAACGCGATCATCGGGTAGTTCCGGATCCTAAAAGACAAACGCCGCGCTTATGATGCGCGGCGTTTTTTTCCTGGATGTCGGGATCAGCCTGGGATCGCAGCGATCGCCTCCACCTCGACCGACACGCCCAGCGGCAGCTGCGCAACCGCCACGCAGGACCGGGCCGGCTTGTGATCTCCGAAGAACTCGGCATAGACCGCGTTCACCGACGCGAAGTCGGCCATGTCTGTTAGGAACACAACTGTCTTGAGCACATCGGTCTTCGCTGCCCCGCCTGCGGCCAGAACGGAAGCAAGATTGGATAGCGCCTGTTTGGCCTGGTTGGCCGCATCGCCGCCAACAAAGGTCCCTGCGGCATCAAGTGGGATGCAACCCGAGCAATAAAGAACTCCATTATGCGTGCTCGCGTGGCTATAGGGACCAACAGCGGGGGGTGCGTCGGGCGAGGTGATCAGGTCTACGCTCATTTAATGTCCTTCTGATCCTTGAATAAAGACGCTCAGGCCGCGCCGGGTAACCGCGTTTCCTCGGCACAGTGCACCAGTATCTCCGCCAGATGCGCACAATCGTCGAGGCTGAAGGTCAGTGGCAGTCGCATGTCCAGAAGCGTGGCGAGAACGGCGTCGGTCTGCGGCAGGTTTTGCGCGGGGACATACCGCCAGCTTTGATGGGACGAGGTGAAGGCGACTGGCTCGGACCGCCCGAACCACTTAAGGTCAACTCCCAGCGCCGAGACCGCTGCTAGATAGGCTTTGATCTGGTCGGGGGGCGCTGCGATCAACTGAAACTGGATCGAGCTCCCGACATAAGACTCGGCCGCAGGGCGCCTGGGCACGCGCAAGGCCGGGCTGGCCCGGAGACGATCCGCGATCAGGTCATACCGCGCATTCCAGCGTTCGATATTCTCATCGAGCTGCGCAAGTTGCGGAAGAAGTATCGCCGCGCGCAGATTGTCCATCCGAGACGACATGTTCGGCATATCGAGGCGAAGACCGTCAAACACCTCAGGCATGGGCGCAGCGCCATGACGGTCGTAGAGCATGTAAGAGCCCGAAAGCAGAATAGCGCGCGCCATGAATTCAGGATCATCCGAGGTCAGAAGTCCGCCTTCACCGGAGTTGATGTGCTTATACGTCTGGGTCGAGAAACAGCCCGCTCTCCCGAAATTGCCGCTCATCTGCCCGTTCCAGCGCGCGCCCATCGTATGGGCGCAATCCTCGATCAGGGTTACCCCGTACCGCGCGATGAGGTCCGTCAATGCCTCCATATCACACAGATGTCCGCGCATATTTGACAACAGCAAGGTCCGCGCACCGCTCGCCTCGATCTTTGCCTCAAGATCGGCAAGATCGATAACCAGTTCCTTTGTGATCTCCACCAGCACCGGTTCAGCGCCCACCGCCGCAATCGCCCCCGGGACCGGAGCCAAGGTGAACGCGTTGGTCAGAACCCTGTCGCCAGCGCTGACGCCTTGCGCGCGCAGCGCAAGGGCCATTGCAGCCCCGCCCGAGCCGCAGGCCAGGCAATACCGGCTGCCCTGATACGCCGCATAAGCGGTCTCGAGCGCTGCCACCGGGCTTTCTTCACCTGCCGCGGTGTTGTAGCGGTGCAGACGACCGCCGCGCATCACATCTGCCGCAGCCGCAATCGCCGTTTCCGGGATCGGTTCTTGCTGGGTGAAATTGCCTTTGAACGGAGTCATCACGCGCTATCCCTGTTATCCGGCAGACTGTGGCACGGGTCTTTGTCCGGCTCAAACGGAATTTGTGGTCGCTAGAGCCAGCCAAGACCCCCTGCGATCAACCGCATAGAAATAAGCACAAGAAGCGTGTCGAGCGCCCGCCGAAACCAGTGTTCGGGTAAACGATCCAGAAAAAGGCGGCCCGCGAGCGTCCCGGCGACCCCTACCGCGATCATTGCAAGGACAAACCCGCCCCACGTCGCAAAGGAAAATCCAAGCAGCCCGAACACCACCACCTTGAGCCCATGTTGCAACGTCATCATCGTTGCGTGGGTCGCAACATGCGCATGGCGCGGCAGATCGAGCGACTTCGTGAAGTTCGCCACAAACAATCCCGTCGCTCCAAAAAACATGGTCAGAAAGCTGGAGATGCCCCCCGTCACAACCGGCCAGCGACGCAGCCACGCAGGCGGGCGGGAAAACACTGACCAGATCACGAAGAGCCCTATGCCTATCTGAACGGCCTCTGCCGGCAATTCGACAACGACTACTCCGCCGAGGATGCAGCCCACAAGGCTGCCGACAGCAAAGCCAGGCAACGCATGCCAAGCAACAGACTTGAGCAACATGACCATTCGGCCCGCGTTTGAACCGAGTTGGATAAGCCCGTGGACCGGGATCAGCGCCGATACGGGGACAAGGCTTGCCATGATTGCGAGCAGCAGAGCCCCGCCGCCGATCCCAAAGGCCACGGTAATGAAGGACGACAGAAAGCTGGCACTCAGCAGTGCCAGGAACACCGACATCGCCATGCCGTCCGGCAGGAAGGAGAGTTCGGCTATCACCGGGTCAGGCCGCCTTGTCCCAGACCTCCGGATTGATCATGTGTATGGGCGCGCCGCTGGCATATGCCACGACCTGATCGTAGATATCGGCAAACTGCATATCGAGTTCGTCCTCCGTAACAAAACCGATATGCGGTGTCCCGATCACGGCCGGATGATTGACGATGGGATCCTCGGGATCGGTCAGCGGTTCGGTATCAAAAACATCCAGCGCAATACGGCCGGGCCGCCCAGCCTCCAGAACCGCCTGTAGAGCGCCGGGCTCCACGAGCCCCGCGCGAGATGTGTTGATAAAGCTCGCCGAAGGCTTCATGGCCAACAGGTCGGTCCGCGTTATGATCCCTCGCGTTTCCGGTTTGAGACGCACATGTACACTGACGAAATCCGATGCAGAAAAAAACGTGCTGCGGCTGTCGGCGACCGGTGCCCCATCAGCCTTGGCGCGTGCGCGCCCGTCCTCGGACGCCCACCAAACAACGTTCATCCCAAAGGCTCTGGCATAGCCAGCGACCGATTTGGCGATCCGGCCATAGCCATAGAGCCCAAGTGTGCGACCGTGTAGGCTTTGACCAACACCGATCTGCCATTCGCCGCGCTTAAGCGAAGCCATCTGTTGCGGCAACTGCCTGGCCGAGGCCAGCAGCAGCGCAAAAGTGTGCTCTGCAGCAGCGGTCGACGGCCCGCTTTTTTGCATGTTGGAACACAGCAAGACATCGTGCTGCGTGCAGGCCGGAACATCCACATGCGGATAGACGCTCCTCTGACTGATTAGTTTGAGATACGGCAGGCGCTTGAGAAGATCATCGGTGATTGCGGTTCGTTCTCGGAAAAGGCACACCGCCTCAGCCTCAGAAAGCCGATCAGCCAGAACCGCAACATCAGTCACATGGTCGGTCCAGATTGTAACCTCATGGCCGTCGAGCTTCCGGAAACTTGGCAACCCGCGCAGAGTGTCAAACCAATCATCAAGGATATGGATTTTCATCGGCTTTCCACCCCGGCGTTGGCAGACGGCGTCCGAGGTGTAGGGATAAAGACCTCCTCCCCCAGTACCCCTATTGCAGCTGAGATCCGCTGACGCTCGGCGAGCAGGTAATTGAATTGCGCATCACATCCCGCGATTGGTGTTGGATAGGCTCTGATGTCAGCCGCGAGTTCGGCTTTCGCCGCGCGCAACGCGCTCAATGCGCGTCCTATAGAGCGCTTGTAGGTGTCAGGCATGGCAGTCCTCATCATTCTGCATACAAAAGTATACCATAGCGTCTGGAGTTCCAGCGTTTATTCCGCTGCCGCCGTCGGAGGATGCGTTCGGGCCATCCCGGGCGAGGTGATCTGATCGGAGATAGGAACGTTCCAGATCGCTGCACCGGTGCCTTCGGCAAAGGAACGCGTAAGCTCCGGGATCAAACCCAGATCAGACACGGTCTGCCCGGCAAGACCGAAACCCGTTGCGATGGCCGCAAAGTCTGGGCGTCCGAATACAGCGCCTGAGTCATCCAGACCCTCAGAACGGAGTTTATGAATTTCAGAGCCGTAGGCGCCGTCGTTCATTGCAATGATCAGAACTTTCATCCCGTGACGCCGCATGGTCTCCAGCTCCTGCACATGCATCAGGAGGCTTCCGTCCCCATCGAACAGGACCACAGGGCTTTCCGGCCGCGCTGCTGCAACTCCCATGGCAAACGAAGTTCCGTTTCCAATGGCGCCGAATTCCCGGATGGTCATGAACCTGTCCTGCGGACGCGAAGGCATATGCGCAGAGAAATAGGCACAATGGCCCGAAGAGTTCACCATTTCCCAGTCCTGCGGCAGTGCAGCTTCCAGCGCCGCCACGACATCGCGGGGGTCATGTACGCCCGGTTCAGCTTTAAATGTCCGGGTGTCGGGGGGGGTCTGAGCAATGGCTTCGGCGAGTGCGGGTGTGCGCCAGCGTGCTGCGCGCGGATCAAGGGCTGCGGTCAGCGCCTCCACGCCCAACCGGGCATCGGCGCGTAAGTGGTGTTGCGCCGCAATCCGTCCCTGAGACGTTTTGCGAGGCGCGACATCTATCTGCAGAACCTCGGCGTCAGGCCAGAGCTTCCCACCATCAGCGTTGTGGTGGGTCAGTGACATACCGACAGCCACAACCAGATCTGCCTGGCCAAAAAACTCGCGCGCCACTTGGGTGGAATATCCACCGGCGATACCTAGCGAGAATGGATCATCGTGGAAAAGCCCACGTGCCGGCAGAGTCGTCGCAACGAGCCCGTCGCAAGCCTCTGCCAGCTTTCTACACGCCGGTCCTGCCCCGGCCTCTACTGCGCCGAGACCTGCCATCACGACCACGCGGTTCGCGCTACTGACGAGCGCCGCCGCTTTCGCCAGATCGTCCGGATTTGGCGGAATTGGTGACACGGCGGGGATCAGGTCACAGGATGGCGCAGGCAAGTCCGCAGCCCCGTTCCACGGAAGGTTCTGCTGGTCGAAGGGAACGCCAACAACCACCGGGCGGCGTTCCAATTGCGCCTGCAGAAACGCGTCGCGCAGACCTGTTGGCATACGGTCAGGATCGTGGATGCTATGGTACGCAGCTCCGGTCGCCGTCACCAAAGGCGCCTGGTCAATCGCCTGATTATACCAGCGGGCTTTCAGTGGCGATTCTCCGGCAAAAACGACAACCGGAAGCGACGCGCGGACGGCGGCGGGAAGCGCCGTCATCAGCTGGGTCAAACCCGGCCCGCAGGTCACGGTTGCAAACCCAACATCTCCGGTCTTGCGCGCATAAGCCATTGCAGCCGCAACAGCACAATGCTCATGGCGGACATAGATCATGCGCGTTCCAGTTTCCGCCAGGCGGGTTGCGAAGTTCATATTCGCATCCCCCAGAAGCGCAAAACAGGTCCTGACAGTCTCTTGCGCAACAGTCTGCGCAAGGATGTCGTAGACCTTCAACGCAGAGCTCATCCAAGAACCTCCTGTGGGATCATCAGCTCTCCGCGCGCGATCAAACGGGCGGTACGCACCAGACCGGCGGAATGAAAGGATATATCGGATTCTGTGCGGTCAAAGACGACTGTCACTTCCATTTCGCCGATTGGATGTTCGATTTTCACAACCGCTGGAGAAGAGATTATCGGCTTAGAAATCCCTTCTGCGACCGTTCCCGGTGCCAAAGCACAGGCGGCAAGGCATTGCGACCCCGTAACAGCCAGGGTTGGATGTGTCTGCCAGGGCATGAAGTAGCGGGTTGCAAAGTGACCCCCCGCGCGCGCAGGGGCAATCAGCCCGAGCTTGGGCGTAACGGACTGAGCAACATCACCCATGCCCATAAGCTCGCCTGCCTTGAGCCGCAGCGCCTCCATCCGGGCAAACAGTGCCTTATCCGCGTCCAGAGTATCGCGGTCCTCATACCCACTGATGCCGAGATCGGCAGCGCGCGCGATCATCATGGGCATGGCGACATCAACGCAGGACACCTCCACCCCGTCGATCACGTCGATCTTCCTGCCGGTGGGAAACATTGCTCCGGTCTTGGAACCGACAACATCCAGGAAGTTAAGTGCCACTGGCGCTGCGGTGCCCGCGACCCCGTCGATCGCAACATCGCCGGCATAATTTACCTGACCGCCCGGGGTTTCGATTGTCGCCTCGACCAAAGCGCCTGTGTTAACAGCGCGGATACGCACAGAGGTTTCGTCGTTCTGCGCGGGAACGATGCCCATTTCAATTGCTGCAGGTCCGACCCCGACAAGGATGTTGCCGCATGTGGGTTTGTAATCCACCAGCGGTTGATCCACTGAAACCTGCGCAAAGAAGTAATCCACGTCTGCCGCGGGATCAGCCGAGGGGCTTAACATGGCCACCTTGGTGGTGACCGCGACGCCTCCGCCGATCCCGTCGATGTTGTTCGGGTGGCCGGCTCCGACGGCCGTGGCAAGCACACGCGACAGCGTGCCTTTGTCTTTGGGCAGGTCCGCCCGATTGAAGTATGGCCCGCGCGACGTGCCGCCGCGCAGGAACAGGTAGGGAATGGAGGTCTGTGTCATGTCAGCGGCCAAGGCAGGTCGACATAGTTTTGCAAAAGCCCCGGCGGGAAGTCGCGCCCAAGCACACCTCCAAGGAAACACATAAGCCCCACGGCGGCTGCAGTCATTATGCCAGTCTGGGTCCAACTGACCCCGGCGCGCATGCGCAGGAAGGCGACAAAGAAGATCGTGAGCGCGAGGATGAACCCAACCAGCGAGGCGAGGCCCAGCAGGAACCCGAACCACGCAAGCGTGCCCCAAAGCCCATGCGGGGCAGCGCCGTCATCGTCGCCGGTTTCGAGATCGGCAAAGACCGGATCAGACGCCGGTGCGTTCATCATGCGCAGGATTAATACCCCGCAAGAGATGAGCGTGACGAGCCCGACGGTAATCGGGAAGATCTTGTCGCGAAGAACAGCGATTTGGGACGCATCCCAGATCGCGATCGCTGTGTAGGCGGTCACTGCAAGCAGGAACATAAACGGCGCGCGCTTGCCACCAACAGGCGGCGACGAGTTGCCAAGGATCTGCTTGCCCTGCTTGATCCCGATATAGACCGACAGGATTGTGAGAATAAGGATCGCGATGACAATGGGCGAGCCGATATATTCAATTCCGTTCCAGAAATCACGCTTGAAGCGCACTGTGGCAATCTGAACCGCCTGGTTTGCGAAGCTTTCAGCCTGGCTCGATAGAACGAACCCGATCAGGAAAGCCGGGCGGGACCATTCAAACCGGCGCAGCATGATTCCGATCACGCCAATCGCAAGCAGCGCGGCAAGGTCAGCCAGTGTCTGGCTCGACTGGAAGGCCGCAAACGCGATGATGGTGAACAGAAACGGCGCGACGAGCGTAAAGCGGATAGTTGTCAGCCGCGCGATCTGACCTGACAGCAAAATGCACAGCCCCGCGCCGATGACGTTGGCGAGCGCAAGCGACCAAACGATCGTATAGGTAATATCCAGATTGTGCCGCACCATATGCGGGCCCGGGTCGTACCCAAGCAGCGCAATACCGCCAAGAAAGACCGCCATCGATCCGGAGCCGGGAATACCAAAGATTAGAGTGGGCACAAGCCCCCCACCCTCTTTGGCGTTGTTAGAACTTTCAGGCCCGATGACCCCTCGGATATCGCCTTTCCCGAACTGCGATTTGTCTTTGGCGCTTTGCACCGTGAAGCCGTACGTAATCCAGTCGACAACGGACCCACCCAGGCCCGGGATCACACCAACGATCACCCCGATTATGGCCGAGCGCACCGAAAGCCAGAGGTTCGCAAACCAGTCCGCGATGCCCTTCAGCCACCCGGAGCCCAGACCGCCGGATTTGGAAATTGCCCGGTCTTGTCTCAGGAGCGCGACAATCTCAGGCACCGCGAAGATACCAAGGCCGACGATGACCAGTTTCAGCCCATCTACGAGATAGGGAAAGTCATAAGTTGCCATGCGCAGGCTGCCGGATGCATCTGACTCTCCGATCGTTCCGAACAACAAACCCAAACCCGCAGCAGCCACCCCTTTGAGAGGGATACGGCCAGCAAGAATTGCCACCATGGACAGTCCGAGGATTGTTATCATCAGCATTTCCGGCAGCCCGAAGGCCAGGATCAGCGGGCGCGCGATCAGCAGGAAAAACGTCAGAACAATTGCGCCAAGCAACCCACCAAACAGTGACGAGATAAATGCAGCCGACAGAGCGCGGGCCGCCTCTCCTTTTTTAGACAAAGGAAAGCCGTCAAGCACCGTGGCCTGACTGGCCGTCGATCCGGGTATGCCGAGCAAGACTGACGCAAACGTGTCGGAGGTTGGCACCACCGCAATAAGCCCCACCATCAGTGCCAGGCCGGAGACCGGATCCATCCCGAAAATGAAGGGCAGCACGAGCGACAGGCCCGCGATCCCTCCAAGACCGGGGAAGACACCAACAGACAGGCCGAGCAGCACGCCGAGCACAAGATACATGATTTGCTGGGGCTGAAATATCAGGACCAGCGCCTCTCCCAGAGCCGGGAGCGCGGTTGCGAAGATTTCCATGGGACCGATGCCTTGTAAAAGGATGGGCCCGGCGCTTGGGCGCGCCGGGCCGGACGTATCGCTATTTCAGCGACACGCCATAGTCTTCTTGAAGCCAGTTCACGACGAACTCTTTGGCGCTGCCGGGCACACCTGTCGCAAGGTCCTTGGCGTTCTGTGCCGCGCCTTCGGTCATCTGTGGGTAGATGCCAAGAGTCTTGGCGGACAGTTCTGCAAAGTCGTCCCGCGCGATGACATCCTGGAACGCTTTTGAGAAGGTTGCGACCAGATCAGCATCCGCGCCATTGGGCAGAAAGACCATCTTCTGTGCCGGGAAACCGGCGATAAAGAACGCTTTCCAGGCTTCCCATGCGTCGCCTGAGGTTTCGCAAGCCGGAGTGGCCTCGCAGACTTCCTTAAAGGTCGGAATGTCCGGGAAGGTCGGGTCCCGCACAATGTTGCCATCGGCGTCCAGAGAGCCCCAGGTCATCATTGGCACAGCAAGTCCGTCTTCCACCATCGGCACGACGGATCGCAGATATGCTGGCGAGGTTTGGTAGTCGATATTGGCTTCACCACGCTCGAACATCAGGCGGCCATCGCCGCGCCCTTCGATGCCAAATACGGGGTCGACCGTCATACCGAGCATCTTCCAAGCCAAGTTTGCGACTAGGTCGAGACGGGTTGCGCCCTGGCTGCCCCAGATGAAATCGTCGCCCTGCAGGCCGGTCGCATCGAGACCGTCCATCTTTGCCGCCATGTCGGGCGGCAGGTAAGATACGCCGCCTACGCCCGACGCAAGAACCACCTGCCAGTCGTTGTATTCATAGCGAACGCGGGGATCACCCAGCAGATAAGGGAACTGGGTCGAACCGGAGGTCCCGAATATCAGCGTGCCGTCATTGGTGTCCTGCTCCTGAAACCAGTTGGCCCCTGCCGTCGAACCGGCTCCGGGACGATATCGGACCACCACCGTCGGGTTGCCAGGCAACGCTTCACTCAAAAGCGGCGCGTAAAAGTTCGCCCAGCGCGCGGATCCGCCGGATTCCGAAAACGGAATCACAAATTCAATTGTCTTGCCGGACATGTCGACACCGCCGTGACCGCCGGAGATAGCCGTTGTCGCGGTAAATGCGGTGGCCGCTGCGGCCGCGACGGCGCCAAGCGCCACGCGGCGCGTGGTTTTCGTAAGTGACATAATGTTCCTCCCGTTGCGCGTGGTAAGCGCGCATTTTCTTGTTACCAAAGCAGGGGTAACTCCCCACTTGATGCCATCAAGTTGTCTTGCGAACCTTTCGTCAAGCTTACGGGAGGCAAAAAAGTGCACATCATACTGGTTGAGGATAACGAAAGCCTCGCCAAAGGGATCACTTATCGGATGCAGGATTCCGGGCACGCGGTGGATGTGTTCTCGGACGGGGCGGAGGCAGATCAGTTTCTGAGGACGCCCGGCGGAGATGTGGTAATCCTGGACATAAGTCTGCCCGGTCTCGACGGATTATCTGTGCTGCGCAACATGCGCGCACGCGGGGATGAACGCCCAGTGATCCTTCTTACCGCCAGGTCTGAGACCGAAGACCGCGTTAAAGGTCTGGACGCCGGAGCCGACGATTATCTGGTCAAACCTTTCGACATGGCCGAACTCGAGGCGCGTATCCGCGCTCTCGGCCGCCGGCAGGGTCGTGAATTGCGTGATGTGCTGACGTTAGGCCCGTTGTCGTTAGACCTCGGCGCACGGCAAGTGTCCTTTGATGGCGTGAGGGAACCTCTGCCCCGTCGCGAGATTGCTGTGCTTGAGGCCCTGTTGACGGCACAGGGGCGAACCGTGTCCAAGACTGGCCTTCTCGAAAGCGTCTATGGCACCGGCGCGGATGTCGAGGAAGGCGCAATCGAAGTCCATGTCTCGCGGTTGCGCAAGCGACTGAAACCCTACGGGCTCGCAATCCGCGTGCAGCGCGGACTTGGCTATGCGCTCTTGCCGGAGGCAAACCCATGACTTCGGCTTCGCTTCGGTTAAGACTGACATTGATCATCCTGATACCACTTCTGGCGATTGCCGGAGCGGTGTCAGCTTGGCAGGTGAACGACGCGCGCGAGAAAGCTGGCGAAATATTTGATCGCAGCCTTCTGAGTGCTGCGCTCGCCATATCGGCAGATATCGCGCGCACCAGCGGGGATGCGCTTTCTATCGAAACGCGCGACCGCCTGCGCGACTCCTCCGGCGGTCAGGTGTTCTATCATGTCTACGCTCCGGACGGGGTGTTTGTGACTGGCTATGCGACACCGCCTGTTCCTATCGACCGCGGAGCGCTGCCTGCTGAGGGATCGGAATTCTATACCGCCACATATTATGGGCGGGATGTGCGCGTCTTGCGCCTGCGCGACAATACCACAATGGGCGGAATAAACGGTCTTTTCACGTATACCGTCTGGCAAGACGTGGCTTTGCGCGAAGCGTTCGTGCAGGACCTGTCCCGACGCTCGTTCTTTATCATGGCCATCCTGATTGGCTCAGTCGCTCTGGTGGTCTGGTTCGGCGTCCGGCTCGGCTTGCGGCCGTTGCTGGATCTGGAGGACGCAATCTCAGCCCGATCTTCGGGGGATCTTCGGCCAATCCAAAGGGCTGTGCCCCGCGAAACGCGGGGTTTGGTCGAGCGCCTCAACTCGCTGTTCCGTCAGGTGGATGCCACGATGGCCGCGCAGAACGAATTTGTCTCGAACGCGGCACACCAGTTGCGCAATCCGCTCGCCGGCGTTCTTGCCATGGCCGAAGCCGTCGCCTCAGCGCCCACGCCCGAGGCCACCCGGTCCCGCGCCAAGGAATTAGCTGGCTCTGCGCGCCGCACCAGTGACTTGGCTAATAAGCTCCTGACCCTGGAACGGATGCAGGCCGATCCCGAGCATATGTCTGACGCGCCTGTCGAGCTGCAAGACCTGATCGCGGAAGTCTCTTCAGCGCATTCGGGCCGGATCGCAGAATCAGGCATCGATCTGGTGGCCCCGCTGGAGGCGTCTCCCACTGTCGTTTCGGGCGATGCGGTCATGCTGCGCGAGGCGCTTACCAATCTGGTCGACAACGCCATTCGCCATGGCGGCGACGGATTGCAACGCATCAAAGTGAGTGCAGAGCGGATCGAAGACGAAGTGGTCTTGTCTGTCGAGGATGACGGTAAAGGCGTTTCAAAAACCGATGTGCCCGTGGTGCTCTCGCGATTTGGCCAGGTCAGCCCCGGAGATGGCAGCGGGCTGGGCTTGTCGATTGCCCAGGCCGTCGCCGAACGCCACGGCGGGCGCATCGCCTTGAATACAGATCCTCCGGGGCTCGGGGTTTCGCTTATTCTTCCCGCCGCCTAGCGCCCGACGGCATAGGCCTGCATCAGACGCGGAGTTGCTGCGGCCTTCAGCATCCCATCGGGGCGGCGACTGGCGGCGCTCAGACGCCCGGCGGCCCAGGGCTCTGTCACTTCGACCCGATGACCGCGGGCTGAAAGTCTATCGATGGTTGTCTCTCCGATCGCGGGTTCGATCATTAAATGACCGGGCCGGGTTCCGCGTGGAAAGAAACTCGCCTGCAAGTGCGCGGTATGGAACAAAGGCGCGTCGATGGCCTCCTGCAGATTCAGCGCATGGTGGATGTGACGGAGCAGAAATGTCAGTTGCCACTGGTCCTGCTGATCGCCCCCGGGGGTCCCAAACGCCAATCGCGTGCCGTCTCCCATACGTGCCATTGAGGGCGAAAGTGTCGTACGTGGGCGTCGCCCCGGCGCCAACGACGTAGGAAGCCCCTCGTCCAGCCAGAACATCTGCGCGCGTGAGTTCAAAGGCACGCCCAGCCCCGGGATCACCGGGTTCGACTTGAGCCAGCCGCCGGACGGGGTCGCCGAAACAGCATTTCCCCATCGATCGATCACGTCGATATGGACGGTGTCGCGGTCCTGATTGGTCAGATGGGCCATGGTCGGCTCGCCCGACCCGATACCCATATCTTTGGCCAAGGGCCGCGTCGCACGCTCAAGAAAAGCCGATGCCAGAGGTTCGAAACCGGGAATTCCCCCTGGCCGCTGGTCGAGAGAGGCTTCCGCGCCGATCTGTGTGCGCCGCTTGCGCGCATAGTCAGGCGACAGCAGCGCCTCCATAGGGATGTCGAAGAAGTCCGGGTCCCCATAGTAAGCCTCGCGATCCGCGAAAGCGAGTTTCAGCGCTTCAACAGCAAGATGGACAAATTCATCCCCGCGCGGGTCCAGATCGCCCAGTGGATCATTCTCAAGAATGCGCAGGGCCTGAAGCAGCGCCGGGCCCTGGGTCCACGCACCGCATTTCCAAACCCGAACCCCGTGGGTGTCGCAGAAGACAGGCGCTTCCGTATCGGCCCGCCAGTCCGCCATGTCCTGACCGTTCAGCACACCTTTTCGGCGGACGCCGGTGGCATCGATCACGCAAACATCCTGCATGTAGTCGTCGATCGCTTCGGCCACAAAGCCCTCGTAGAACGCGCGCCGCGCGGCTTCGATCTGGGCCTCTCGGCCGGTTGCGGTCTCTGCTTCGTCCACCAGACGGGCCCAGAAGGCGGCAAGATCAGGGTTACGAAAGAGCTCGTTGGCCTCCGGCGCGTGCCCGCCGGGCAACCAGACTGGTGCGGATGTCGGCCATTCGTTACGGAAAATATCGGCGAGGTCCTCGATCTCTGCGGCCACGCGCGGCAACATTGGATGCCCTTGCCGGGCATAGTACATCGCAGGCTCCATAACCTCGCGGAGGGAAAGCTGACCGTGGTCACGCAGCATGAGCATCAGCGCATCGAATGCCCCGGGGATCACGGTGGCCAGAAGGCCCGACCCCGGGATCACGTCTATACCCTCGGACCGATAGTGCGCGATCGTTGCACCTTTCGGGGCCGGTCCCTGTCCGCAATAAACTGTGGGAGCATCCTCTCCGGCAGGCCAGACCATCGCAGGCATATCCCCAAGGGGCCCGTTCAGATGCGGTTCAACCACGTTGAGGACAAACGCCATGCCAACTGCGGCGTCGGTGGCTGTTCCTCCCGCCTCAAGAAGTTTCATGCCCACTGCGGAGGCGATCCAGTGCGTCGAGGCGCACATGCCAAAACTGCCCTTCAATTCGGGCCGCGTCGTGAAAGTCATTTTGCCCCTCCCCAAGGGTCATCGCGTATCAGGTGACCGTTTAATCCGAAACAGCTTTGCCGCCAATGGTGCGCCGGTGATCACCAGTAAAACGCGCGTCAGGTGATGCACGATAACGTAGCCCAGATCTGCCCCGACAACGATGGCCAGAACGGTCATTTCAGCCTGCCCACCGGGGGCAAAGGCGAGGAACGCATTCACCGGACTGGCAAGCCCCAGCAACACGGCAATCTCAGTGAAAACGGCTGCGAGAATTGCCAGAATAATCACGAAGGCGACGCCGGCCAGAACATCCCGGCGCAGTTCGTGCAGTGTTACGCCGACATAGCCCACTCCGATCCCCAGCCCGATAAAATATTGAGCAGTCAGAATGGCTTCAGCCGGTGGACGAAAGTGAATCAAGTCTGTCAGCGAGAGGATCGCCGTGACAATCATCGGACCGATAATCGATGCCCCAAAGAGCCCGATACGCTCTCCGCCTTTCCAGCCTATCAGCGCCGCGAGCACCATCAGCACAAGCTCATGGAGCGGCAGGTCCGCTGCCGGCTGCCCGATGGGATTGCTCAGTGCTGCACCAAAGCCAAACGTCAGAATGATCGGGGCCAGTGTAATAATGATCAAGACGCGGGTGGCATGGATCAGCGACAGCGCGCGCGCATCGGCCCCGGCCTCCTTCCCGAATATGATCATGTCCTGCAGCCCCCCGGGCATGGAGGCATACCAGGCCGTGACACGATCGAAGCCGCACACCTTGTGGAAGAACGGCACACCGATCAATCCAATGATGATAATGTAGACAGGAACCAAAGCGACAGATGCGGCCATTTGCGGGAGCTGGGTTACAACTTCGGGGGTTATCGATGCGCCAACGGCAACGCCGAGTATCGTGCGCGCCGCAACCGACACCACACCGAGCCCCTTGAGGGGTACGCCCAGAAGCGCAGCGATCAGACACGCACTCATTGGTCCGAACAAAAAGGGCAAAGGCAGGCCCAGCATCCAGAACAAGACAGCCCCGCCGGTCGCGATCACGACAGTGAGCGCCCGCCGATACGATGTCGATACGGAAGGGACTTTGGGGTCGGACACTGGCAGCGCCTTTCTCTTGCATCCGATTGTATCCACGCGTATGCAATATGCAAGCAGATAGAGGGCCGCAATGCGCGAACCCATGCAGAAACCGGAAAAAAGCCAGGGCCAGGACGCCTATGCCCGGTTGCTTGAGGAAATCAGAACCGGAAAGCTCGCGCCGGGCGACAGACTTTTGGAAACCGAAATTGCAGCCAGACTAGGAATTTCCCGCACTCCTGTGCGCGAAGCGATACGACAGATGGAGGCAGACGGTCTCGTCGTACATGTGCCCCGGTCGGGCGCTCGGATCCGCACACTGGATTACGCGGAAGTAAACGAGCTCTATGACATGCGTGCAGTTCTTGAGGGAACCGCCGCGCGATTGTCGGCGCGGTCCGCGTCCGAAGTCGAACTGTCGGAGCTCGACGCGATAAACACAGAAATGGAAAACGCGCTTGACGATATGGACCTGCTCTATCGTCTCAACCGCCAGTTTCATGACGCACTGCTCAACACGGCGCGAAATCGGTACCTATCGAAGTCGGTCGAAGGTCTGAAGAAAACGCTTCTGATCCTTGGACCGTCTACGATGGAGGAAGGCCAGCGGGCCCATCTGGCGGTCACGGAACATGCCGATCTGATTGAAGCCCTGCGGGCGCGCGACGGGGATAAGGCCGAAGCCGCCATGCGCCACCATATCGACGCAGCGCATCAGGTCAGGTTGCGGCAGCTACGTTCGGAGGGGACGCTGTGAAGCTGTGCGTGCTGGAAGGCGACGGGATCGGTCCGGAGATCATGGCGGCTACGATGTCGGTCCTGCACGCAGTTCAAAAGAAGTTCAATTTAGACTTGCGGTACGAGTCGCATAATATTGGTTTAAAATCACTTTCTGAAATGGGGTCAACTTTTCCAGATCACGTGCTCGACGCTGCACGAAACAGTGACGGCACTATTCTTGGGCCAGTCTCGCACAATGCGTATCCACCTGCGGCCGAAGGCGGGGTGAACCCGTCTGGCAGCCTCAGGATCGGCTTGGATCTTTATGCCAATATCCGTCCAGCACGCACCCGGGCCTGTATTCCCCGACCGATTGCCCCCGAATTTGATCTGGTGGTTTTGAGAGAGAATACCGAAGGATTTTATGCAGACCGGAACATGGTTTCCGGACCCGGCGAGGTAATGCCGGACCCGGATATGGCGCTCGCACTCCGCAAAATTACCCGGCGCGCCTGTGCACGGATTGCCAGGGACGCGTTTGCTTTGGCTGCCGAGCGCCGGGGTAAGGTGACCGCTGTACATAAGGCAAACGTTCTGCGCCTTTCGGATGGCCTTTTTCTGGAAGAAACACGCAAGGCCGCGGCAGATCATCCGCAGATCAGCTACGACGAGGTATTGATCGATGCAATGGTCGCGCATGTTGTGCGCAACCCGGACCGTTTCGACGTAATCGTCACAACAAATATGTATGGCGATATCCTGTCCGACCTGACCTCAGAAGTGTCGGGGAGCCTCGGTCTGGCGGCGTCGCTGAATGCAGGGACCTCACACGCAATGGCTCAGGCGCAGCACGGAAGCGCCCCGGACATAGCCGGCCGCGGCATTGCGAATCCTGCGTCGCTGGTCGGGTCCGTTGCAATGTTGCTGGGCTGGCTTGGAAACCGACATCGCAGATCTGAATTTTTGTCTTCTCAAAAGGCGTTGGATGGCGCACTTGAAGTTGCTTTTGAAGATCGGAAAGCCCGCACACCTGATCTTGGAGGGCAAGGATCAACCCGGAGCTTTGCCGACGCAGTGATCAGCGCGCTTTGAGCGCGGCCAGTAAACTGTCGGCCACAGGACCGATAGGATCGGTCTCTGAGGGAGGCGCAACCGCAGTGGCGGAGATACGACGCTGCCAGTCGACTGTCGCCTCCACAATCTCGTTCGGAAGGTTCAGCTCCGCCAACGTCTTGGCCACCTCCTCCATCTCCGCTGCGCGGCGCACACCATGCACCAGCATGCGTTCCAGATTGTAGACCGATTTTGCCTCCCACTCAGTGCCTGGGTGGCTCTTCTGAAGCGAGGCCAAAACCTCATCCTCCACGCCTGCGGCGCGTGCTGCAAGAACACACTCTGCGGTCAGCGCCTCCATCCCTTTTACCATTATCGAGCGGATCATCTTGATCGACGATGCGCGCCCGACCTCCCCCTCGACCCGCCTCGGTGCCATTGGAAGTGACGCCAGAACAGGTTCCAGATCGGCGGCGTGCTGCCCCGAGATCAACAGCGGCACCATGTTCATCTTAGGATAGACCGGCGCCATAACAGCAACGTCGAGATAACGTCCGCCAGCCTCCTCAATCACCGCCGCAGCCAGGCGCTTGGTCCCCGGTGCGCAGGAATTCAAATCGCACCAAACGGCCTTCGGCGCTATGTGAGGCGCGGCCGTCTGCGCTGCTATGAGCGCCTGATCCGCTGTGACGGTTGAGAACACAAGCTCCGCCTTTTCAACGGCAGCTGCAGGGCTCGGCGCACCTTCGATCCCGAGGCTTCTGTAGCGATCGGCAATTTCCGCCGCGGTATCTGAAGCGTCGCTCTTGATATCATACGCCGAGATATGACGCGCGCGGGCAGGACCCCAGCCTTTGACAAGGGCGCAGCCCGCCTCTCCCATGCCGATAAACGCAATTTTCATGGTCTGTCTGTCCTCCCTCGGAGACACCATCCCCAGTTACCACGCGCGCCCAGCGCGACACCCCGGCGTGTTCGCCCCACGCCCCCAGGGCGGCTTATCGCAGACGATCCCGCGCCCGGTGCCTGGCTCACGCATACAGATGGCTCGAACGCCATCCATCAACCATTTCCAGACCAGCCGGGAATACGCAAATGTCCTTGCCCGCTTTCTTCGAGCGCCCGAGCAACCAGACCGCTGCCGATTGCCTTGGCCACGAAGCTGTTGAGCTCAGGCAGGAGTGGATGATCCGGCCGGGGCAGCGCCATGGCCTGATCGATTGTGCCAAACCGGCCCGGCAAAATGCGATACGCAGGATCAGAACCAAAAATGCGCTCCAGAGACTGGCGCACACCGGCAACCAAGTCGCCTTTTCCCGCCTTGAAGGCATCAAAACTGTCGCCTGGTGTATCCGATCTGGAAATCCGGGCATTCTGCAGAACGCCGGTCAGGTAGAGGTCATAGGCGGACCCGCGCCCGACCAGGATTTCAAGACCGGCGACGTCAGCTTCCTGCACGGCGCGAATGGGACTGCTGGCACGCACGGCATAACTGGCTTCGATCTGTACATAAGGGGCGGAAAAGGCCACGCGATCTGCGCGTGCCGGATCAATGGCCAGAAAAGCGATATCCCACGCAGACGACCCTGCGTCTTCAAACACTTTGCGGGCGCCACGATAGATCACCTGTTTCAGGTCCGCGCCTTGCGCATCAGCCCAGGCGACCGCCAGCGCCGGGCTCACCCCAACCGGCTCGCCTTGGGCGTTTTCCTGAACCAGCGCGCGGTTTCCGGTATTGATCGCGGCACGGATCGCGGGTTTGGTCATGTGGCTTTCAGCTTGCCTCGGCGCGAAAGACATCGGAATAGTCCTCACGCAAGATGTTCTTTTGAACCTTGCCCATCGTGTTCCGCGGCAGCGCGTCGACAATGGCAAAAAAGCGGGGCAGCTTGAAGCTCGCCAGCGATGCACGCGCAGCTTTCTCCAATGCGGTAAGGTCGATCTTCGCGCCTGCCTCCGGCACAAGGACAGCGACGACACTTTCCCCGAAATCGGGGTGCTGAGCGCCAACAACGGCTGACTCCTGAACCCCGGGCTGGGCATCGAGGAAGAGTTCGATCTCTTTAGGGTAAATGTTATAGCCCCCAGAGATAATCAGGTCCTTTCCCCGCCCCACGATGTGAACGTAGCCATCTTCGTCGATCTTGGAGAGATCCCCTGTAATGAAAAAGCCGTCTTCGCGCAGCTCGGCGGCGGTCTTGTCCGGCATCTGCCAGTAGCCCTTGAAGACATTCGGACCGCGAACCTCCAGCACGCCTATCTCGCCCTGCGGGAGCTCCGCGCCCGTTTCGGGGTCGCACACCTTGGCCTCTACGCCCGGGAGCGGAAAGCCCACCGTACCGGCCCGGCGCTCGCCGTCATACGGATTCGATGTGTTCATCGAGGTCTCGGTCATACCGTAGCGCTCGAGGATCCTGTGGCCCGTGCGCTCCTCGAACCGTGTGTGGGTCTCGGCGAGAAGCGGCGCGGAGCCGGAGATAAAGAGCCGCATATGCGCAACCAGCTCGGGCGTGAAAGCGGGGGAGTCCAGCAGCCGGGTATAGAAAGTGGGAACGCCCATCATCGAGGTGGCTTCCGGCAGCCGGTCGATCGCCTCGTCAGTACTGAACTTGGGCAGAAAGATCAGGGAGCCGCCAGCGAGTGCCAATGTGTTTGTGGCAACGAACAACCCATGCGCGTGGAAAATCGGCAGCGCGTGCAGCAAAACATCATCCGATTCAAATTTCCATGTTTCAACCAGCGCCTGCGCATTGGACAGAAGGTTGCGCTGAGTGAGCATTGCGCCCTTCGACCGCCCGGTTGTGCCCGAGGTATAAAGCAAAGCGGCGAGATCGCCTTCGTCCCGGTCGACGGGTGAAAAATGATCAGGCTGTTCAGCGGCGAGCCTCGCCAAGCTGCCAGATCCAGCGGCATCCAGAGTTTCCAAAGCACACCCGGCTTGCGTTGCGAGCGGGCGTAGAGCATCTGCCTCTGACGGGTCGCATACGAAGAGCACGGCCTGACTATCATCAATGAAATAATCAAGTTCGGCAGGCGTATAGGCAGTGTTTAAAGGAAGAAAGACAGCGCCGGCCTGCAAGCACCCCGCATAAAGTGCCAGCGCAGCCGGAGTCTTCGGGATGTGGACCGCGACACGGTCACCGGGCTGAACACCTTTGGCCTTAAGCGCATTGGCATGCCGTGCAGCTTCCGCCAGAAACGCTGCATAGGTTTGCACTCCGCTGTCCGGCAGCCGCAGAAACGGAGCGAGGCTGCCAGCATGCTGACCGAAGATCGTGTCAAAGAGCGGATTGGCCATAATACCGTTGTCCTTATCTAGCCTGCACCTTGTGCGAGCGCCGGAGTGTCCTCCAAAAGCTGCATGTATCGCGCAAAGCCGGATTCGATGTGGTTTAAAGCGGCGAGGCGCGCACCCTCCGCATCACCAACATCCACTGCTGCGACGATCGCAGCATGTTCAGCAATGGACTGTGCAATATTGGTTGGCAGCGACAGGCCGCGGCGGCGGAACAGATGCATTTCCTTCACGAGATTGTCGTAAATTGTCTTCGCCTTCGGGTTGCCAGCGCCCTCAAGCAGCATGTCGTGAAACGCAATATTCAGATCGTAATAGGCGGTTCGATCATCGCGCCCATGGGCTGCCTTCATCGCATCCAGATTGGCGGTCAGCTTTGCGAGCAGACCTGTCTCGAGGCCCTCTCCGACGCGGCGCGCAGACGCGGCGCAAGCCATCGCGAAGATCGAGCCTCGCAAATCATAGAGACTGCGAACTTCATCCAGCGTTGTCTCGTGAACAAAAGCGCCCCGGTTTGCGATCAGATCGATCAGGCCGCTATCGGCCAGAGATCGGATTGCTTCGCGCACCGTGCCACGGCTGACGCCCATTGCGGTTGCAAGAGACAGCTCGTTCAGCTTTTCTCCAGCCTTCAGATCTCCAGCAACAATCATACGCTCGATTTCGCCGCGCACCTCTCCGGCGAGCGTTTCGCGCCGGCCCCCGATTGGTCTTGCATTCATGCTCATGGTCTCACCTGAAAGTCTTATCGTATTTTTGTCAACAATCAACATTCATATTGTCATTGTCCGAATGTTGTCATACATCATTACCCATCGGTCATTCCAGCGGAGAAGCACTATGGCACAGCCAGCAGCCCAAAGGGCGCATGACGCCACTGCGCCTCGCACGGCCCCTTCCATTCCTGCGGCCAGCGCTGCGCTGAACGGTCTTCGCGTTGTTGACCTAACCCGCGTGCGCTCGGGCCCGACTTGCGTGCGACAGTTCGCGGATTGGGGTGCAGATGTCATCAAAGTCGAAGCGCCGGTGGACACAGCGCAGTTCGGCGGCCCGCGCTCCGGTCCTGATTTTCAGAACCTGCACCGCAACAAACGCTCGCTGACGCTGGACCTCAAAACAGACGCTGGCATCACGGCCTTCCGAAAGCTTGCCGACACCGCAGACGTGGTCGTTGAGAACTTTCGCCCGGACGTAAAAGAACGGCTTGGCATCGACTACGCGACTCTGAGCAAAACCAACCCCGGACTCGTTTACGCTTCGATTTCGGGCTTCGGCCAGGACGGGCCTTATTCAAAACGCCCCGGGTTCGACCAGATTGCCCAAGGCATGGGCGGTTTGATGTCAATCACTGGCAAGCCCGATGAAGGTCCGATGCGGGTCGGCATCCCACTTGCAGACCTGACGGCGGGGCTGTTCGCGGCGCAGGGCATTCTGATCGCGCTGATGGAACGCCAGCGCTCCGGAAAAGGCCAATGGATACAAACCTCATTGCTGCAAGCGCAGGTTTTTATGCTCGATTTCCAGGCGGCTCGGTACCTGATGGATGGGGACATTCCAAAGCAGGCCGGGAACAATCATCCGACGTCTATCCCCACCGGCGTTTTTCAGACCAGTGACGGCTACATGAATATCGCGGTAACCGGTGCGAATATCTGGGCGAGATTTGCTGAGACTATGGGGCGGGCAGACTGGCTTGAAGATCCCCGCTATGCGACGCCTGAAGCCCGCTCAGAAAACCGCGACACGCTGGGGGCGGAGATCGAGGATCTGACACGCAGCAAAACAACCGCTGAGTGGATTGACCTGTTCAACGCTTCTGGGGTCCCTGCGGGCGAGATCAATAACATCCAGCAAGTGTTTGAAAACCCACAAGTAGCGCACCTAGGTCTGGCGCAATCGGTCACAAGTCAAGAGCGCGGCGATACACACCTGGTCGGCCAGCCGATCATTATGAGCCGCACGCCCAGCAATATCGCAGCGGCGCCCCCTCTCGCAGGCCAGCATGCGCGGGAAGTTTTGCAGGAGCTGGGCTACAGCGAGGCCGATATTGCCGCCATGAAGCGCGACGGTGCAATTTGAGACAATGGACAACGGACCATGACTGACAAAATCCTGACCGAACAAGATGGCGAGATCGCCCGTATCATTTTCAACCAGCCCGAGAAGCGCAATGCGGTGTCGCTGGAGATGTGGCAGGCCGTGGAGCGCGCGGTCGCTCGCTTCGCCGAAGACCCGGAGGTACGCATTCTGATCCTGTCGGGTGCGGGCGGAAAAGCCTTTGTATCAGGTGCAGATGTCTCGAAATTTGAAAGTGAACGCGCAACAGCGGATGGCGTGGCCCATTACAACGCGACGACCAAGCGTGTTTACGACATGATCGAAGCGTTTTCGAAACCAACCATCGCCCAGATAGACGGCTTTTGCGTAGGCGGTGGTGTGGCGTTGGCGCTTTGCTGTGACTTGCGCATTTGCGGAGAGGGTTCGCAATTCGCCGTTCCTGCCGCGAAACTTGGGCTGGGCTATGCCTTCCCGGGCATCAAACGACTGGTGGATGTCGTGGGCCCCGCCTTCGCGAAGGAGATCTTCTTTACGGCGCGGCGCTTTACCGCTGAAGAGGCGCGCATCATGGGCCTCGTGAACCGAGTGGTCCCGGATGACAAGGTGGGGGACGTGGCGCTGGAAACAGCCAAGATGATTTCAGCGAACGCGCCGATGACCGTAGCTTCTGTAAAATATATTATTGGACAAACGGTTACACCAGAAAGCGAACGTGATCTTGCGGAGTGCGATGCCCGCGTGAAAGCCTGCTTCGACAGCGCCGACTACATCGAGGGACGCCGCGCCTTTCTTGAGAAGCGCAAACCGCAGTTTGTGGGGGCATAATGGCAGACGGCTCTCCGCGCCGCGTGAACGAAACTGCGGCCCGTGCTCAGTTTGACCAGGCGCTGGCAGGCCACGAGCAGGCCTTTGAGACCTTCTTTCTCGCGCGATTGCTTGGGCTCGAGTTCGAGTATCTGCCGACCGAGGCACCGGACCCGGAAAAGACCCTGTGTCGTCTCACCTTTCCGGTCACCGAGATGCTGAAAAACCCGCAAGGTTCTCTGCACGGCGGAGCAATGGCGTCCGCCATGGACATCTCTATGGGGCATCTCGTCAACAAGGTTGCGGGGCCAGGGGCGACGATCGAAATGAAAATACAATATATGCGCCCGGTAATGGACGGGACTGTGACCTGTGAGGGGTCTTTCACCAAACGCGGGCGGTCACTTTCGTTCATGGAAAGTAAGCTCTATACCGACGACGGGAAACTCGCGGCTCATGCGACCGCGACATGGAAAATGCCGTGATAATAGATGGCTAAGGGATTTAATTTATGTTTGACACTAAGCCTGGACTGATCGATGAAATTCGCGGCCGCTTTGCGCATGTGGACGAATGCCCGTTCGCTGGACCGCGCGTCTTTTTCGAGAATGCAGGCGGTGCTCTGACGCTTAAATCAGCGGTTGCGACGTCGGCCAAATTCGCCGCGATTCCTGACAATCAGGGCCGGGATAACGAAGCGGCGCACGCGCTGGTTGCTATCATTGACAAGGCAAAGGCGGACATGCGCGTTTTGTTCAACGCGCCCGATGGTCAGTTCTTTGTCGGAGAAAGCGGAACAGAGCTGCTGTTCCGGTTGATACGGACTGCGGTCGTAGGCACGCCTGACGGGACCGTGTTTTCAAGCAGTCTCGAACATCCCGCAACACGAAGTGCCGCGGCGCACTGGTCTGAGGTGATGAAGAAAAAGCATGTCATTGTCGCACATGACGACGCCACAGGGTCGGTGGGACCAGAGGCCTATCTTGACGAGATCTCTCCAGATACGGTCGTCGCGACGATCCTGCACACCTCCCCTGTCACGGGGATGGGCGTGGACGTGGGCGCGATCGCAACGGCAATCCGATCGGTCGCGCCTGACTGCTACATCATCGTCGACGGGATCCAACATGCCGCGCATGGCCGACTTGATATCGAGAGCTACGGCATCGACGGTTATGTCGTGTCGCCCTACAAGGTCTTCTCGCGCCATGGCTACGGCTTGGCTTGGGTTTCGGACCGGCTGAACGCCCTGCCCCACGAACACCTGATCAATGCTCCGGGCAACCCGTGGGAATTTGGAACCCGTGACACCGGCGCTTACGCATCGTTCACAGACGTTGTGGACTATTTCGACTGGCTTGGCAGCCAGTTCACTGACCAGACCGACCGCCGGGCCCGCATTGTGGTCGCGGGCGAAGCGATCCACGCCTATGAAAAGCAGCTGACGGACGCGATGATCCATGGCACTGGCAACCAGACCGGTCTGGCCGAGCTTCCCGGCGTTACCATTATCGGAGGTGTTGAAAACCCACTGCGCGAGGGACTGGTATCTATCACTGTCGATGGCCAAGACGCACCAGATGTGGTGACAGCCTTGCGTGAGCGCGGCGTCCGGACCCATACGCGCAAAGCCGATCACTATTCGGGCAACATCCTCGACCCGCTCGGCCTGCCGTCGTGCATTCGCGTGTCCATGTGCCACTACAATACGGAAGCTGAAGTGGCTCAGTTCCTGTCCGCAATGCGAGAGATTGTCGACGCAAAGGAAGCCGCCGCTTAGGCGCCACTCAGCACACGCAAGTCTGCAAGCGTCTCGGGATTTACCCTGAAGCCTTCGGCTCGCGCGCTCCGCATATTTTCCAGTGCACGTGCGCCTGGCAGCCTAGGTGACGCGGCAGGATCACTCGAAGGGGCGGCAGCAAGCTTGGCGCGCGCGCGCTGGACGCTGTCTGCCAATTGGCCGGGCTGAACCAACCGCTCCGCATCCACAAGAAACAGGGTGTAAGCAAGCCCGGGGGCGGCGGCGGGGCTTTTGTGCGTGTCGGGGATATCATCGAGAAACCGCGCGCCGGCCAGAACCCCGCTGAAGATATCCAGCGTCAGCGCAAGCGCCGCACCTTTTTTTCCTCCAAGAGCCGAGATCACCCCTTCCAGAGCTGCTTCCGGATCCGTGGTCGGCATCCCGTCGGGCCCATAAGCCCAGGTTTCAGGGATCGCTTGCCCCGCTTTGGCGGCCGCGCGGATCCGGGAGCGTGAGACCACCGTCAATGCCATGTCGAGCAAGACCGGGTCCTGCCCGGCACCCGGCACTCCGATCCCAAGCGGCATATTGCCGGTTAACGCCCTGCGGCCGCCAGGCGGTGCAACCATCGGCGCGGTGTTTGAGGTCAGAATGGCGGCAAAGCCTGCTTCCGTCGCCTCCAGCAGATATGGCGCCAGCGCCCCCAAATGTGTGCCATTGCGAACAAACACGCCAGCCATTCCGGTTTGACGGGCTGCGGCCATCCCGGCGCGCAATGCGCAAACGGCAATTGCCGGTCCGAGTGCGTTCTTTCCGTCCACGCGCAACAGCGAAGGCGCACAAGGTTCGACACTTGGACGTGCTGAAGAAGCCATCCCGCCGGCCTGCAATCGGTTTGTATAGTCCCTGACGCGGATAAGCCCGTGAGTATCGATCCCCATCATCTCGGCAGTGGTCAGCGCTCGGGCAGCATTAGCCGCCATCTGGTCCTCAACCCCGCAAAGAGCAAAGGCGCGGGAGCACAGCTCCGACGCCTCTGCCTCTGTCAGACGGCTGCCATCACTCAACTACCCGCGCGCTCCGCTTCTCCTGCGGTGGCGCCTTTGCCCATGCGCTGCAAAAGCGGAACGATTGCCAGAAGCACAAAGGTTACGATGATGATCCACACCGATGCCGGGCGCTCGAGAAAGATCCCAAAAGACCCGCGAGAAATGGTCAGTGTTTGCCGCAACGCCTCTTCAGCCAACGGCCCAAGCACCAGCGCGAGCACCAGCGCAGCAGGAGAAAACCCATAAAGCCGCATAAAGAACCCCACGATGCCAGCGGCGAACATCAGATAGGTTTCGATAAAAGAGGCGTTTACGCTAAAACAGCCGAGCGTGCAGATCACCACTACCGTTGGCGCCAGGATACGATACGGGATCTTGATGATCTTTACAAAGAGCGGAATTGCGAAGATCGAAATCGCCAAAAGTGCCATGTTTCCGAGATACATAGACGCGATGAGGCCCCATGCGAGTTCGGGATTCTGCTCCATGAAAAGCGGTCCGGGGCGCAAGCCCCAAAGCAGAAATGCAGCCAGCAGGACAGCGGTGGACGCCGAACCGGGAATGCCGAGCGTCAGAAGCGGGATCATTGCGCCAGAAGATGCTGCGTTGTTGGCCGTCTCGGGCGCAACCAGCCCAGCCATTTCACCTTTGCCGAATTTCTCAGGTGTCTTCGAGACGGAGCGCTCCAAAGAGTAAGACATCAGCGAGGCGATGGTCGCTCCTGCACCTGGAATGACGCCGACGAAAAATCCGAGGATTGATCCGCGCACCATTGTCATGCGCGTTGATATCCAGTCCCGCGTTTCCGGCCAGAAACGGCGCTCTTTGTCGTACTGGACGATCGCGCCAGTGCCGGTTTTGTGCAGTCCTTTATAGAAAGCGTAATACAGCTCCCCAAGGCCGAAGAGACCGATCGCGATCGGAATAAAGTAGATCCCCCCGATAAGTTCAGCGGAGCCAAACGTATAGCGTCCCTGCCCTGTCTCGAGGTCAACACCCACTGTCCCCAGCGCAAAGCCGACAAGGGCCGATATAAGGCCGAGTTTCCAGTTTGCTCCAATCATGACAATTAGGGTCAGCATCCCCATCGTCGCCAGAAGAAAGTACTCGGGCGGTCCAAAACTGCGCGACACCTGGCTGAACAGAGGTGCGAGGATCGTGATCAGGATCACCCCAACGGTACCGCCGACGAAGGACGCGGCCGCCTGCATCACCAGCGCGGGACCGGCTCGTCCATTCTTTGCTAAAGGAAAGCCATCGAAGGTCGAAGCCACGGTCGCGCTTTCGCCGGGCGTGTTGAGCAGAATAGACGTGATCGTACCGCCATACATCGCGCCGTAGTAGATTGCCGCTAGCATCATAATCGCGCCGATCGGGTCCATGCCGAAGGTGACCGGCAACAGGATTGCCAGCCCCGCGGACGGACCAAATCCGGGGATAACCCCAACGATCATTCCCACCATTGCACCAAAGAGAAGAAATACGATGTTGATCGGGCTGATCGCCACCGAAAGTCCCATCGCAAGATCGGCGAAAATATCCATCGTCAGCGTCTCCTGTGCCGGCGCCGGGCCTTTATTGTATTGGTGGCCGGACGTCTCATATCGGCAGTGCAATAAGTCCGGGCGGCATGTTCGCATTCAGAACCCGGTCAAACAGGGCGTAGACCCCGGTAGGAATTAGGAGGGCCAGCAGCAGGTTCTGTTTCAGTCGACCTCGGTTCAGGACCGTCAGAGCCATCATCAGGAACGCGATGGTCGCCAGATAGCCACCCAAAACGCGCAACAACACTGCATACACAAGCGCCATGCCAATGATCACGATCGCATCACGCCAGTAGCCCAGGTAGTCGTCGCTGCTCTTTTGGGAGCGCAATTCGTCGAGGATTGCCCAAATGCACAAAGCGATCATCGCTATGCCGATAATGCGTGGGAAGAAGCCCGGCCCAAGACGCCCGGTCCGGGTCATAAAGTTCAAGTCGACGAAGGCAATGTAGCTGTAAAATACAGCCGCAGCCATCAACGCGACAAGAAACGGAATACGCATAGGGACCTCTGGCGCAAAGGCCCGGCCGCAGTCTGGCGCAGCCGGGCCGGTCTGCATGTGCGGACCGTTATTCGATCGCCCCGACCGAGCGGAGAACCTCACCAAAGCCTTCTTTGGTGGTAACGAGGAAAGTCCGGAAGTCTTCCCCATAGACCACGTTTTCAGTCAGCTGGTTCTTTTCGATATAGGCGTCCCACTCAGGTGTCTCGACCACTTGCTGCATGGTTTCGATCCACCATTGCTGAGCTTCTGCGGGTGCATCGGGCGCAAGGATCAGGCCGCGCGGCATCGAAACACCGATGTCGTAGCCAAGGTCTCCCATAGTGGGTGTGCCTGCAAGCGCGGATGGTGTCGCGACGCCGGAGTACACAAGCGGTCGCAGGTCACCGGACTCGACAAGTCCGATGATCTCGCCGGGGTTGCCGACCATTGCATCAACCGAGTTGGACAACAGCGCTGTGGTCTGATCAGCCATAGAGTTGAAGGAAACATACTCAAACTCGAAACCCGCTTTCTCTGCAAACAGCGTCGGGACAATGAAGTCCACGTTTACAGTGCCAGTGCCGGCGATGGTGATCGGCCCAGCTTTGGCTTTGGCGATCAGCTCCTCAATATTCTGGACATCCGATCCGCCGTTCACGACGAGCGCAAGGTCGTCCGTGGCCAGAAGCGCGACCGGCGTGAAGTCTTCGGGCTGCCAAGGCGTGTCGGCCTGCAGCGGCGTGGTCACAAAGCTGCCAGACGTTGTCGAGATGTCATAGGCGCTGCCAGACTTTGAAAAAAGATACCCCCAGCCAACAGCACCGGAGCCGCCGGCCCGGTTTTCTGCTGAGATATCATTGGGAAACAGGTCATACTTGTTCAGAATATCAATAATTGTCCGCGCCATAATGTCGTTCCCGCCGCCGGGTCCGAAGGCGATAGTCCAGTCCAGATCCTCGTTTGGGTAGTCATCCGCCAAAGCGCTTGTCGTCCCAAAGGCGAGCGTCATGCTGGCGGCCAATGCGCCGGCCCGCAGACAGGATTTTGTAAAAGTAGTGGTCATGTTTTCCTCCCAGTTTGGATTTCGGTCAACGCCCGGATCTTCCGCCCGATTGCGCCTTTGACTGGCCGTAGCTCCGATAGAAAACCTAGAGCTTCTCCAGCCAGCGTCTTTTGCCATTGCGATGATGCGCAGCCCCCTCGCGGTGCGCCGCTTCGCTGTCGCCTGACGATATTGCTGCCACCATGCGGCGATGTTCCTGATTGGATGCGGTGAGCGTGGCTCTGCCCCGCAGGCCGTGCCATCTCAGCAACCGCACCTCTTTTCCCAAGGAGTCATACATCTCCTGGGTTCGCGACGCCTGAGCCGCGGCAGCAATACGAGCATGAAAATCGAGGTTGAGGGCGAAATAGGCGTCATTGTCGTCATCGAGGATTGCCGCCTCCATCGCCTCGACCAGATCATCGAGCATCCGGCACGTCGCGGCATCCGCCCGCTTGGCAGCAAGCGCACACAGCCGGCCGTTGAGCAAAGCGCGCAGCTCATAAAGCTCAGACGCGTCCGCGACCGAGAGCTCGCGAACAAAACTGCCGCGGTTTGTGACTGAGACCAGAAGCCCATCGCGTTCTAAAGCGCGCGCGGCTTCTCGGACCGGCCCACGGCTTACGCCCATGAGCTCGGCAAGCGCGTGCTCATTGAGCCGCGCTCCTGCCTCTATGTCCCCCTGCAGGATCATCCGCTCCAACTCCTCGCGCACTTCAGCCGTCAGCGACCGTGGTCGCCTTCTTGCCCAAGCCTCGCGCATTTCCCCCCGGATTTGCATGACCATAATCTCGTCTTGAATAATGTAGATTGTCAACAGTTGTCTGTTGATTGATAACGTAATTCATCCGTGAGAGCGGATCGGAAGTGGCTTTTCAGGGAACAAGCGGCATACTGGTTGAATGAAAAAATTCGTGCAAAGCTCTGGAAAAAATAAAATAATTAAAGAAGGTGTCGAGATGACCAAGCTTTTAGGGAAAACTGCATTCGTTTCAGGGTCCGGGCGCAATATCGGGCGTGCGGTAGCTCTGCATCTCGCAGAAATGGGCTGCAACGTCGTTGTGAACGGTTCATCGGACCGATCCGCGGCGGAGGAAACTGCCCGTCTGGTGAAGTCTCACGGAGTAAGGGCCGCGGTCGAAATCGGAGATATGGGACACCCGGACGAGGTCGCCCGCATGGCAGCCTCGGCCCTTTCGACGTTCGGGCGTATCGACATCGTCGTGAACAACGCTGCGCGCCGTCCTCACAAACCCTTTCTCGAAATGACCGATGCCGACTGGCACAGCGTCGTGAGCCCGGCGCTGACCGGCGCATTTCTGACAAGCCGCGCTTTTCTGCCCGGTATGGTCGACGCAAACTGGGGCCGCATTGTGAACTTTGCCGGCATGAAAGCAATCAAGGGCTATTTCGAAGGCGCCCCGATCTCGGCAGCAAAGCATGGTGTCTGGGGACTAACGAAAGCCTTGTCCCGTGAGTTTGGCCCCCATGGGGTTACGACCAATGCCGTCTCCCCCGGGCAGATCCGCAGCGATGCAGTCGATACCGACGACCCAAAGCGCGCGGTGAGCATTCCCGCCGGATATATGGGGCGCCCGGACGACATCGCTGCAGTCGTAGCCTTCCTGGCAAGCCCAGAGAGCCGATTTATCAACGGCCAGATGATCGCAGTAAACGGGGGCGAAACCACCTGAGCCATTGCCATTTTGCGGCGATGCCCTCAGGTTTAAGTACGACGGGAGGCATCCGGCTTTTGCGATCAGACATCGGGTATATCGGGCGCGACCTGCAGCGTCCAGAATGCGTGCTGACCACTGCATCCGGCGATGTCTTTTGCTCAGGTTTCGATCGCGGCGTCATTCGCATCTGCCCCGACGGCCGACAGTATTACTTGGCACCACCCACCGAAGTTGGCGGCCTTCCCAGCCTTGCAAATGGGTTTGCGCTGAGGCCGGACGGAAGTTTCCTTGTGGCAAATATCGCCGACGGGGGCGGACTGCTGGAACTCGACGCGGATGGCTACCGCATGTTCCACGATTGTGCGCTGTCTTCCGCCTCCCCTCCCGTTAACTTCGTCTTAGTCGATGCACTCGGGAAGATCTGGATCACCGTCTCGTCGACCTTCTCTCCACGCAGCCTAGCCTACAACAGAGAAACCGCGAACGGTTACATCGCCACGATCGAAAACGGCCGGATGAACATCGTTGCCGAAGGGTTGGCATACACCAATGAGATTAGGCCTGATTATGACGGTGGCTGGCTCTACATCGCTGAAACGATGGGTCAGAAAATCTCAAGAATTCGATTGGATGAGAAAGGGCTCCATGGCGCACCCGAAGACTTCGCGCATATGTCACCGGGTGGTTTCGTGGATGGTCTCGAACTGGACTGCGAGGGCCATCTGCTGGCGACCTGTATTGTGACAAGCGAGCTGATCCGCATTGACCCGGATGGAGGCAAGACAACTGTCGCAAGCGACAGGCACCAGGACTGGGTCGAAGACGTTCAGCTAACCTTCGAGGCTGGCCAAATGGGGCGCCCACAGCTGGACCAGACCCCGGCGAAACAGTTGCGCAACATCTCAAGCCTGGCCTTTTTTGGCGAAGACCGGGCTCAAATCGTCTGCGGCAACCTGCTCGACACACAGCTTCCCGTGCTGACGGCGCCGGCGCCGGGACGCGAACCGCCTCATTGGGGAGTATCCGTCCCTCAATGGGGCGCGGAGTTCTGATACAATCAGACGTTCCTTTGGGAAGCCGGGGAAATTGCCGGTCCAGGGTGCTTTTCAGAAACATCGGATCTTTTCTGGACAGTGCGACAAGTCGCCCCACCTATTATGGTGAGGTGGAGCGATGGAGGTAGCATGAAGTTTGCAAAAACCATTTGGTTTGCGCTGCACAACATGTCCCGATACAGCCTGCACTACGCAGGTGCGGAGATGTGCGGTGGCGACACCCGCCGGGCCCGGTCAGACGCCTACAGGGCCCTGAAAAACTTGGGCTCGCAAGCCGTTCAGGCTCAGGTCTATGACAGAATGGCCAACGCTGCGATCAGCGGGCAAGCACAAGATCGGCCCTGAGCCCGCCGAGCTTCGGTGCACTGCCCAGGCGGAGCGTGCCGCCGTGACTGCGCGCGATGTCGGCCGCGATCGCAAGGCCCAGCCCAACACCGCTGCCGGCATTCTGGTTGCGTGCGGTGTCGAGACGCGCAAACGGTTTGAGGGCTTCCTCGCGCCTGTCTTCCGGGATGCCAGGTCCGTCATCTTCGATCCGGTAGCGCACAGCACTTTCAAATACAGCGACCGATACCTCTGCCTTACTTCCATATCGAAGCGCGTTACCGATCAGGTTGTTCAACGTGCGTTCGACTGAAACCGGTCTCAGCTTTGCAAGAACCACCGGACCGTTGCGCGGCGCAAGTGTCACGTCGCCACCGGATCGGTGTGCATTGTCCACCACCTCGGCCACAAGCTCATAGGGATCGACCAACTCGGGCTCCTCAGTCGCGTCGGACCGGGCAAAGTCCAGAAATGCGTTCAGCAAGCGCTCCATCTCACGCACATCTCGCTGCAGGGCTTCCACCTCTGCCGATGGCTCGAGCATCGACAACTCAAGTTGCATGCGGGTCAACGGGGTTCGCAGATCGTGGCTCACCCCGGACAGCATCAGAGTGCGCTGTTCGATCTGGCGTTCAAGGCGCGCCCGCATATCCAGAAATGCATGGCCGGCTGCGCGCACCTCTAACGCGCCCTGAGGTCGAAAACGCTCCACGCGTCCTTTGCCAAATGCCTCCGCGGCCCGAGCCAGCCGGGCAATCGGACGCAATTGGTTGCGTAGAAAAATGTAGGCCACCAGCGTCATCAGGATGCCCACGAATATCATCAAAACCAGCAGCTGATGGGGATTGGAGGCGGACATTTGTTGCCGAGGTACGGTAACCTCAAGCGGACCAGCCGGACTGCCGAGCGTAAACACGACGAAATCGTCATTGGTCGCCAGATCAATCCGCCCGACCTCAGGCAACCCGCCCCGCAACGTCGGGATGATGGTGCGCCCCGAAATATCGTAAAAAAGCCGCGCCTCGCCCTGCCCCAAGGCCTCGACCGGCTGCAGCAACAGACCCAGCGCTGCCGCTTGCGCTGTCGCGGTATCCAGTCCTTCCCGCAAGCTTTCGGACGCGCGCATGGTTGCCAAAAGAAAATTCACTTCCTGGATGACACCACGGGTGAGCTGACTGGTCACATCTTCAAAATGGCGCTGGAGAAACATAATCGACACGGCAAGCTGGATCGTCACAATCGGGACAATCAATATGAGAGCGGCCCGCGCGTAGAGCCGCTTCGGAAGGGACTGTTTCAGGATGCCGAACATGCGACCAACACTAGACGTTGCCGCCTTCGGGCGAAAGCCATGAGCGGCGCCCGTCAACCGCGCCCACCGGTCCTCACCAAGCCCGAACCCGGACTACGGTGTGTGCTGGCCGACAACCCGTCTCCTATGACGTATTGGGGCACCAACAGCTATATCGTCGGAAACGGGGAAGTTGCGGTCATTGACCCAGGGCCAGCGGACCCCGGACACCTCGAAAGCATCAAAAACGCATTGCGCGTGGGAGAGAAGATCACCCATATCTTTGTAACTCATGCGCATCTTGATCACAGCTCCGGAGCCAGGCTGCTCAGCGGGCAAACCGGCGCAAAGGTCTATGCATTCGGGCCTGCAACGGCCGGAAGATCGGAGCGCATGGCGCGCCTGGCCCAAAGCGGGGAGATCGCCGGCGGCGAAGGCGTGGACGCCCAGTTCATGCCGGACCAGGCTCTTGAAGACGGGGCAAGCATTGCGGGTGGCGACTGGAGCTTGACGGCGCTTTGGACCCCTGGGCACTTTTCCAATCACCTGAGCTTTTCGTGGGACGCAAGGGGCTGTGTCTTCACCGGTGACCTGGTGATGGGCTGGGCCAGCTCACTCGTTTCTCCGCCCGATGGCGATCTTGGCGCGTTCATGCGGTCGCTTGACCGTTTATCGGATCGGACGGAGGACCGCGTTTACTATCCGGGCCACGGTGCGCCGGTTTTGCAGCCGCATGCCCGGGTTTCAGAGTTGAGAGCTCACCGCCAGGTGCGACATCAACAAATTCTCGCGGAACTGCGCCAGGCACCCGGAAGCGCCACGGACTTGGCGCACCGCATCTACACCGAAACCCCCGCCGCATTGCTGCCCGCTGCGGCGCGAAACGTGCAGGCGCATTTGCTGGAAATGGTGGAAAATTCAGAAGCCGAATGTATAGGCCCGCTGCACGCGGCGGCACAGTACAGGTTCCTTAAAAAGTAGACGAAAAATTCCGTAACCTCCTCTGGACACACCTTCATGGAGTTGCTAAATCGCGCGGCAGTTCCGGCGTAGCTCAGCGGTAGAGCAGTTGACTGTTAATCAATTGGTCGTAGGTTCGATCCCTACCGCCGGAGCCAAAATTACAAATAAAATTAAAGACTTAAGGTTCGGCGCGACCTGGGCAGCCTTGTGTTTTTTCTCAGGGGTAACAACTGGGGTAACAGTCGCAGAAAAAGACGCACTAAGGCACGCCCTTTGCTTTGTGCGTTGATTCTCGCGGTTTAGACCTTCTTTGGATCTGCTAGCCGCGCAGCCCGCTGGTCCTTCACCAATTGACCAAAAATCTCCAAAGGCTCATCTATTGGAAGCTTGTACTCGATTACCGCTGTCATCATGGTCAGCTGAGCGTTCCTATGCGCATCTTGTCACGCTCATTTGACCGTCTTGGCTTAAGATAGCCATGTCACCGACAGAGGGCGTCATACAACAATCAACTTTACCGGCGGTCGCAATGCCAGCCATAGCAACAGCAGCCAAAGAAGCCACGTTGCGCACGCGGCGCAAGGTTTTCTGGAAATCACCGCCGAACTTATTTGTTGCCCGGCGCGAACGGTCCGTGCCTCGCAGAAGGCCCGATACGTCCGCGCCAAGTGTTATGGCGATATGCCCGACAACTTTGTTCATATGCCTTTTTTCTTGCCTATGAGATCAGGATCCTTGATTTGTGAATGTAAACGATTGGCTCTCCCTGCCGGTCCTTGAAACTGCGTTTTAGAAACCTGACCAAACCGGTCAGATGACGGCAAAGAGCGGCAAAGCAGACAGCAAGTAAGGGTACGCCACAGGCGTTGATCTGCTTTTGAGCTTCAGTTTATGACGTCAACTTGGGCGCTGGGAAAGGAAACCCAGTTCGAGGGCGGAATGATAAAGTACCTACCGAAATGGCCAAGTGATGCCCGTCTCGACCACAGAGATGACACGTCGCGATGGGCAAGCAAACGATACACTTTGGCTCACGCGTTCGTCACGATTGCGTGCGCAGACCTCGACTCCCGTTTTCCAACCCGTCGCATACAGATAGGAACCGCAGGCTAGCTATAACAAAATTTTTGGTAAAGAAATGCAGCTGACACTTGACGGTTGGCAGATCGATTTGACCTCCAGAACGGCGACACGGAACGCCCAGAGCAAAGTACTATCGCCGCGCGCAGTGCGCTTGCTTGAAGCGCTTGTCGCTGCGAAGGGAGAAATGATTTCGAGAGAAGACCTTTTGGCGCGCGTCTGGCCGAATGTCTTTGTTAGTGACGAGAGCCTGACCCAGGTTGTGGCCGAGCTAAGACGAACTTTGGAAAACAGCCAAGTTATCGCGACAATTCCTCGTGGTGGCTACAAGCTCGCGGTTCCTCTCTCAATGCCAGACGCTGGTGTTGGGTCCGACCTCAGGCATACAGCGGTCGCGCCAGAAGCCGCGCATCGGTTCGATCTTGGGACCTACGCGCTTTGCATTGAGGCCAGGGACTGCTTTTCGCGTGCGCCAGAAGGTGTACATAGAACTTTCGTGGACCTGTCCGCTGAAGCTGTAAAATCCGGGCCAGACTGCCCCGAAGCCCGCGCCTTGTATGCTACGGCACTTCTCAAGAGGCATATTTACCTGTCTGAGGGTGCGATGCTTCTGGAGGAAACCATCGAGGAGGCTGAAACCGCGCTCGCTTTGGACCCTTGCTCGGCCGAGGCTTATCTTGCGCTTGGTTCCGCTTTGATTGCGAATAACTTGACCGAGCCTGGTCTGCAATCAATCGCGCGCGCCTTATCGTATGCAATGGACGACGCGACCGTGCATCTTGATGCCGCGATCGTTCTGCTAAGTTTGGGCGAAACGCGTGCTGCGACAGCTCTTGCTCTTAAAGCTTCGCGGCTTGCACCTGAGCAGTTTGGTGCAGATCTTCTTTTGAGCCGGGTGTTGCTTACAACTGACCCCTACCGTGCGCGAATATTTGCGCACAAGACGCTAGGGAAGGTTCGACAGACTTTGCTTACAGACCCGCATTCGATGCGGGCACTCTATGCGCTTGGGCCGCTTCTGGCACAACTGGGCGAGGTTCAGGCAGCACACGAAGCCCTTGAGGGCATCGCGCACCATGATAGCGCACTTGAGTACTATCGGGCTGTGGGTTTCGCGCAAATCGGCGATTCATCTTCGGCTATGGAACGTTTGAATTTCTTGGCGATGCGTGGCTGGCGGCATGCGTGCATTCTGGACAAGGATGATGGTTTTCGTCCGATGCTGAGCGACCCGCGTTTCCGTTCATTCCAGCAGGAACTGATCGCGGCATAAGCGCTTTCAGAGAAACTTAAGAAGTCCTTCAGGTTTTACAGCCAGCGCCTGGCTAGGTCCAGGCCACGCCATCGCTGCGACCTGCGTCGGGCGAAGGGCGCAACAGCCATATTTAAGGAAGGACATCCGCATGCCCCTGGCTATCAACAGCTTAGCGCCGAATTTTCAGGCGAACTCAACAGAAGGAACAATCGATTTCCACAATTGGATCGGAGACGACTGGTGTATCCTGTTTTCGCATCCCAAGGATTTCACTCCGGTTTGCACCACAGAACTGGGCGTTATGGCTCGGATGAAATCTGAGTTCGATCGGCGCGGCGTAAAGATCATCGGGTTGTCACTGGACGCTGTCGAAGACCACACACGCTGGTCGAGCGACATCCGGATCGCAACCGGGCAAGCGCCAAACTACCCTTTGATCAGCGACATCGATCTGAGCATTGCCAAGCTCTACGACATGTTGCCCGCAGATGCCGGCAATTCGGTTGCAGGACGGACCGCCATGGACAACGCAACTGCGCGTACCTTGTTCGTGATCGGGCCTGACAAAAAGATCAAACTTACGATCTCCTATCCAATGACAACCGGACGGAACTTTGACGAGATTCTACGCGCTGTCGACAGCCTGCAGCTCACCGCCCGTCAGCAGCTAGCCACACCGGCAAACTGGACGCAGGGCGATGATGTGGTGATCGTTCCTGCCGTATCTGACGAAGAGGCCGCGCGACGCTTCCCCCAAGGATGGGAAGCGCCGGTTCCTTATCTACGCCTGGTCGAGATGCCGAGATAATCCGAGTTAGGGAGTGCTTTTATGAAACGAAGAATATCGCGCCGATCCTTCGGCGCTTTGACCCTTGGAATGGCTGCTGCGGGACTTCCCGTGGTAGGTTCTGCCCAAGCCGTGCAGTACGCAAATCCACATCTTCTCATGTCGCCCGATGCGCTCATGGATGCTCTGGCCCCGAAGCCCGGTCACGAAGATCTGCCTCAGGGTGTGGGCATTGCGGTAATTGATGTGCGCCCGCGGGAAGACTACGATGCTGGCCACATTGCAGGTGCGGTCCATCTTGATCCAAACGCGGTTGTTGCACCGCACAGCCCGATAACAGGCGCATTGCATGCGGTACCCGAGATCGAAAAGCTTCTCGGGTCATTGGGTATTAATGCGTCCACACTTGTTGTCTTTTACGATGATCGTGGCGGTTTCCACGCGGCCCGTATGCTTTGGTTGATGGAGTATCTCGGACACAAGAATGCAGCCGTTCTCAACGGCGGATATTCAGGATGGACGGCTCAGGGTGGTCCAACCACATCGCAATGGATCAAACCAACACCTCGGCTCTTCCAGGCGGCCCTTAGCCCGCGCCGCCATGCGTCAGCGGAAGATGTCCTTGCGCATCGCAGCGACCCCGATGGAGTTCTGATAGATGTGCGTCCCACACATATGTTCGAGGCAGGCCACATCCCATGGGCCATCAATATCCACTGGGCGGATAACCTAGATGCTACCGGGTTCTTTCGACCTGCGGAGGCTCTGCTAGAGCACTTCGAACACCATAGAGTAACGCCAGAGCGAAACGTGGTCATGCATTGCGAGGTCGGGCTTGCCTCCTCGCATAGTTACGTCGCACTTCGTCTGCTCGGTTTCCCTCGCGTGCGAGTGTACCATCGCTCGTGGGCTGAATGGAGTACCGACCCAGACCTTCCAAAGGCGATCTCCTGAACCTATACGCGCGCGCCTCAGGCTGGGGCGCACGCCTTTTACCTAAACACTTGTTGCCGGATCACGCTGAAACCAGAGTTGTGATGTGAACGTATCTACGCAGACGAAATCCCAAATCGCCATAAAGGCGGATGGCGGACTCGTTGTCGGCATAGGTATGGAGAAAAGGCACCTCACCGCGCCTTAGGATATCTAAGCCTACCCGTCTGACCAGACGTCTCGCGCGACCCGCTCTGCGATGAGAAGGGTCAACGCAAACAGCGCTGATCTCAGTGTATCCAGATAAACGCATACGTTCGCCAGCCATCGCGATTAGTCGCCCGTTGTGGCGAATACCCCAGTACGCCCCAAGCTGGATCGTTCTGGACAAAAAGGGACCGGGCTCCGTCGCTGCCACAAGTCGCAACATTTCAGGCACGTCTTGAGCCGACAGCCGTTCTAGCCCTGCACTTTCGGATTCGGCTAAGTCGCCATCGAGAACCATTTGCACGCCCATCGCCTTGCGCGCGCACTGAAGTGAGGACGACGGAAAAACTGGATCGACTTGCATGAACGTAACGCCATCCCGTCGCGCGCGCACCAGATCGACGAGATCGCTTTCGGCATCAGGCGCCCTAGGATCTGTCGCGGCAAAGGCTGCCATATCCGCAGGGAAGGCCCGCGCGCGACCAACCCTGACGGCCAGGCTTTCCTGATGCGAGCTCAGGGCAGCCCAGATCGGACGGTCCAGGGAACGGGCGCTTGGTTCTATCAAGGCCGTTTGCGCCGCCATCATGACGCCGCCTGAGTTTTCAGACGTGATCCCGGCGTCGGCGGGCGTTTCACCCAGGTCGGCAGATACGCCATAGCATCTTCAACCGGCTTGGCTTCAATAGGGTTTGGCAGATCGGCAAGCCGTTGAGAGAGGCTGCCATCCTCCATTGCTTTCAAAACCTCGGTCGCCCCTCCAATCAGCTCGCCCTCGACAAAAACCTGTGGAACGGTGCGCATTCCCGTGGCATCAAAAAGCGCCCTCAGGATGTCCCCGCCGAGATCGTTTTGTCGAAAGTCTTCGCTGTCGACATCGATCGCTTTATAGGGAACTCCCGCGTCGCGGAACAAACGCCTGACGGACCAGCAAAACTCGCACCACTCGAAACCGAACATGACGACGGGGTTTGCCGGGTCACGTATCACCTTTTGCACGAAGTTTCGGGCGTTGTCGGAAATCGAGATTGAAGCTGCCCTATTGGCTTGCACAGATTTTGGCGCGAGCGCTGGAGCTGACGCTGCAATCGCTTCCTCCTCTTCCGTCATCTCAACGGGAATGTCTTCAAAGAGAGGAGTAGACAGGTATCGCTCGCCCGTATCAGGCACCATCGCCAAAAGGGTGCTACCCTCGGGCAGGTTTTCGGCAAGACGAAGTGCCGCCGCGACCGTCGCGCCGCCGCTGATGCCACAAAAAATACCTTCCTTCTGCGCGAGATCACGGCTTGTTCTCAGCGCATCTGCGCCAGAGACCGGCTGGAAGAGGTCGATCAAACCCGCGTCCTGCGCATCGCCGGCAAGCTTAGGAATGAAATCCGGCGACCACCCTTGCATGGGATGCGCCCGCGAGTTGGGATGGCTCCGTGCTGCAGCGCCATCCGAGCGGCGCTGTTGCGCAATGCCACTGGCAAGGATCTGGGAGTTCTCTGGTTCAGCAAGAACAACCCGAGTAGCGGGCGACGCACGCTTGAGGTGTCGTGCGACTCCGTTAAGCGTACCTCCTGTTCCGAACCCGGTTACCCAATAGTCGAGGCCGATATACGAGAAATCAGCCAGAATTTCCGACGCGGTTGTGGCCTCGTGAATTTGAGCGTTCGCTTCGTTCTCAAACTGCCGACAGAGAAACCATCCATGCTTTTCGGCCAACCGCTCTGCTGTACGAAACATTCCCGTCCCGCGTTCGGCGGCCGAGGTCAGCACCACTTTCGCACCAAGAAACCTCAGAAGTTTGCGCCGTTCCAAGCTGAAGTTCTCCGCCATAACAATAACAAGCGGATAGCCCTTTTGTGCGCAGACCATAGCGAGGCCAATCCCAGTGTTCCCGGATGTTGCCTCGATGACCGTTTGCCCTGGAGAAAGCGCACCAGATTTCTCGGCGGCTTCAATCACTGCAAGGGCAAGGCGGTCCTTAACCGATCCCATCGGATTAAACGCCTCAAGCTTTGTGTAGAGCGAAACATGGGAAGGGACGATATTGTTGAGACGCACAACAGGCGTGTTACCGATTGTTTCTAGAACAGACGCATGCAGGCCTCGCCCGGAAAAACCGTGGCCACTAACTTGCACCGGTCTGCTATTCAGAGCCTCGGTCATTTCGATCAACCAGCTGCTCATATTGAATTCTCCTGTATTTGGCGTGGCTCACGCCACGCAGCGCGCGTTTAGAAACTGCGCAAGATGATTGGAAAGCTCTCGGCAATCGGCTTCGGCGCCAGAAATGTGGTGGGATCTACGGCGCCGAAGAACCGGAAGGCCGAGAACGTATAGACCTGGCATTTCACACACTCCGCCGTCGTGGCGAAGACGACCCCGCGCGTCGAAAACGGGGACATCAAGCCAAGCAAAACTCGGTCGGTAGCCGGTGGCCCAGACCACCGATTTTACACCTTCGGCCTCAAGGTCGATGGACAACCTCGGCCTGCTCGGGATTGCCGTTCGGGCAGGTCGCACCGCCGCAGTTGGCCTCGGTTCGCCATGTTCTTCGATCCATGCGTCGACCAGTTCGAGCGTGCGGTTCATCTTGAGATCCGCAGCAGCGGTGACATGGGCCAGCCCGCCGGAAAACAGGGCGCGGCCATCGCGCACATCGGACATGCGACCAACAATTTCCACACCGATTGATTGCAACGCATTGAGGTCGAGCGCCTCTCCGGCCACGAGCTGAGGCGCTGGAAGGCGCCTTGCCCGCTCCACATCGTTGATCTCTGTGAGCAACTGATCGAGGATGCCGGTTACAAATAGCCAGTGCTCGATGTCTTCACCGCGATAGCTGCGCGGCAGGCGCACGTGGCTGCCCACGGCCAACGTCACATCCCGTCCCGACAGATGCAGCTCGCGCGCCAATTGCACGCCCGTTGCGGCCGCACCGACAACCAGAACCCGCCCCTCAGGCAGATCTGACGGACGCCGGTAGCGATCAGGTGTAACCTGCGCAACACTCGCAGGAATATTGGCCGAAAACGCAGGCACATGCGACTTGCTGGCCGCCCCGGTTGCGATGACGACCGCCGCGGCGCGGATCTCACCCCGGTGTGTTTCGACCCTGTAGCACCCACCATCGTAGCGACAACGGAGGACTTCAGTCCCTTCTAAAAGCGGCGCCTTGATCGTTTGGGCATAGGCCTCAAGCTGTGCCGCCATATCTCGGGCAGTCATGTACCCGTCCGGGTCGACGCCGTTATACCCCACTCCCGGAAGCCCATTGGCCCAATTAGGTGTGAGCAGCTTAAGGCTATCCCACCGCTCGCTCCGCCAGGCCTCGCCCGCTGCGCCGCGGTCGATCACAAGGTGATCGATCCCAAGCCCCGACAGAGCGCGGCTCATTGAGAGGCCAAACTGCCCCGCGCCAACTATGAGTACTTTCGTCTGTTGCATTGCAAGTCCTGTTGGGTCGCCCCAAACATGGTTTTGGGGCGTCGCATGGTAGGTTCAGTGGATTGTGCAGGAGGCTGGCCCGCACACAGGCCAGCCCCTTGTTTTTGGGGTGACTAGAAGGGCAGGTCAGACCGCTCAATTTTCCGGATATCGTAGCGTGTGAGCCCGATATCATTGAGCATATAGTGGCTCTGCCCTCCCGAACTTGGCACCCTGCTTCGCCGAGCAAAAAGACGGCGGGCATACACCTGAAGTGCCCCAAGTAGTCGATTCACGTGCTTTCCTCGCTTGTGGCCGCCGTCAATTGACGGTGACGTGGACGTGACCTGGATTTGTGATGATGTCGAAAACGGCAGAACGTTTCTGCGATTGTGCGACAAGCGCCTCTATGTCGTCGGGAGAAGCATCGGCAACGACATCGAAATGGACACGGATCGACTGAAAACCATTCCGGACATCCGGATCGATACCGAGAATACCCGCAAGATCCATTTCGCCCTCGACGGTCGCCTTTGCAGACGTCAACTCGATCCCGCGGTTCTCCGCCACCGAGGCAAGTCCGCCCATAAGACAACTCGCAAGCGCACCCAAGACAATCTCTACGGGTGTCGCCCCATTGTCAGGCGCTGCAAATTGCGGAGGATGGTCTGCATCAATCGTGAAGATGCGATCGTGCTTTTGCTCGCCGCCGAGGCCGTAGAAGCCCTCAATTGTCGATCGGCTGTGGACACCATCGATCCATTCGCAAGACGCACGCCAGGTGAACTGTGCGGCATCGGGCGCTGCCTCAAGAGCTATACGCGCGTCGAGAAGCGCTTGTAAATTCACGCCGTTTTTCTGGCGTACGTCGGTTTGCGTGGTCATCGTGTTAGTCTCCTTGAGTTTAAATTCGCCCGGCGCGGACGTACCTGCGCCTGCGCCGGGCCAGGCAAAGGTCAGAGACCCGGTCGTTCGGGAAGCGCGGTGAAAAGCTGGATATGCGCGTTTTCACCAAAATCACCGGGCAGTACGCCGTAGGTCTGTCCGTCGCTGTGGTAGTTCACGGCCAGACCTGCGGTCAGTTGCTCACCCGAGAGCTGAAGCGCGGTCTCGAAAACCTGATCGAACGTCGCTTCGCCATCGGCATCGGCCACAAAGACCGATTGGTCGCCGTCAAACGTCCCGACGGGCAGATCGAATGTCCCGATGAAGGGGGTCGTCTCGCCATTCGCCATGAAGAAGTGCCACAGCGTGTAAACACCGTTCGGGACGAGGCCTTCGAACTCAATGGTCAGGCGGGCTTCGCCGTTTGCGACCAAGTACCTGCCGTTTCCGCTTGCACCTAGCCATTCGCCCAAAGTCAGATCGAGCGCGAGACCCTTTTGGAAAGGACCAATCGCAGACGGGTCAGCTGGGTTGTGTGCCTGCGGCTCGGCAGAGCTAAAAAGAGGCGCGCCAAGCGCGTTGTCGTCGACTCCCGGACGCCACACCTCTTCCGAACCCGGAGTGCGGGAGATGAAGACATCTTGTTCTGCGACCCCGGCTGCGACGTGAGACACAAATTCCACGTCAAAGGAGATTGCCTGATTTTGTCCAGAGGCATCGATCGCGAAAGCCGGAGCAGCAAGCGCAGATGAAAGCAATAGAGCAGATAGTGTTCGCATTTTGGTTTCCTTGGTTTGGTGCGGTCGTGGCCGCGAGTTTGCCGTCCGTCTCCACTCCGGAGACTGTTCTCCGGTTGCAGACGCAAAGCGTTTTGAAGGGTTTCAGCTCACAGCCGCGGGGATGCAGGCATGGCCAATTTCAGCGATGTGGCGGTGATCAGTCCCGCAACAGCCGCCGAACACGCGCAGGTTTGGCAACAGCTTTAGAAGGCGCGCGTAGTCGCGTCCTAGTTCTTGCGGATTGCCGGTATCGAGTGTTTCAGCTTCATCCAGTTCCGCATGGCTCAGACGCGAGGCGTTCGCTCGCAATCCTCGAATGCGGTCGGTCCAGTCCTCGTCCGTCTCCAGCACGGCGCGGAAATGATCAGGATGCGCGCAGTTAATCATGTAGTAGCTGGGACCACCGCCGGATTCCCAATCTACGTCACGAATTGCCTCTCCTAAGCTTTGGCCTGAAGGCAGCCGTCCATCGGTTTCAAGCGTAAACGAGAGCGCAAGAGGCATACCGCTCCGCGAACAAGCTCTGGCAATACCCGCCGCTTCGCCCGCGTGGGTCATGGTAATCGCACTTACCATATCGACCCCGGCTTCGGCGAAGACCTCGATTTGCGCGCTGTGATACGCCTCAGACTGGGCCGCGGTCATTATCTCCGTGGCGGCATAGCCGTCGCCACGGGGGCCAATGTTACCACTGATTACAAACGGTTCGGATTCTTCAAACGCGGCTCGCAGATCAAACAGCATTGCCACTGCGTCGCGATTGACCTTTGCCATTGCAGCACGATCAAAGCCCAGTCTGTCGCCCCAATCCTGACTTGCGCGCCAGGTTGCGCTATCAAGCACTAATCCCACGCGCTGTTCACGAGCGACGCGAATGTAGTTTTCATAGTAGCGCCGCAGCGCGTTCCGCCCGGTTTCGGTGTGAAAGAGAATAAAAGCTGCGAACAAAGGCAGCTCAAGCCCATCGTGGAAAATCAACGTGGTCTCAATCCCGCCATCGGTCAAAAGACGCGTTGCACCGAGCTGGGGAAGCGCCTTTCTGTATTTTGCATATGTCATCTGTTTGGCTCGTCTTGTTCGTTTGGCCATGACTTACGCAGTCCGGGTCCGACTGCGAATGACGCCTCAGCCAGAAGAAATGACCGAACCGCCGGAAGCGCTCACTGCCGTGTGAGCGAGGCGTGAAAGGACGTGCGTCTGGCGGAAGAGCAGGCTCTGAGGCTCGCGGGCAGAGCTGCCAAACAAAAAAGCCCCAATGAAGGCTGGAGCTGATTTCGCTTTTTTAGTTGCTGCTTGGAAGAACGGTTGGCCCTGCGAGACCAACCGAGCTGAGATAAAAGGACCTAAGAGGCAGCTCAGGCAGCGGATTGTGCGTGATAGCGCCAATCTGCCGGGGCACACCCCATCTCTCGCTTGAACGCACGTGAGAATGCCTCTGGCGCATCATAGCCCACCCGGTGGGCGATCTGAGACACCGAAAGGCCAGTATCGCGCAGAAGTCTTGTGGCGGCGTCCATCCGTTGGGTGAGAATGTACTTTCGCGGACTCACGCCCATGACTTCCGAAAACCTGTCGACAAAAGCTGATCGCGACATTCCAACAGCAGCTGCAAGCTCCTCGACATGGGGCGGGACGGAGAGGTCAGTATGAATACGGACCAAAGCACGCGCGATGCGCGGATGCGACATCCCGCCAAGCCATCCTCCAGGAGAATCCATCTGCTCCAGATACGCGCGCAGAGCTTCGATCAGCAGCAATCGACAAAGTCCAGCAACGATCCCCTGCCGCGACCCGCGACCTGACGAGAAGGTATGTGCTGCCATCGAGACAGACGCCTCAATCCAACGTCGTGTTTCAAGGCTTTCTATGTTGATCACGAGAAGCTCCGGCAGGGTATCAAGCAACGGCACGGGACCAGAGTTACTGGCCATGAACCCACACAGGATCCGGGTTCTGTCTCCTCCACCTCCATGAACTATACGCGCCATCCCCGCCTCGGCGTCGCCAAGAATTAAGTCGTCGCCCGAAAGGGGTCTACACCCTGGCGAGCTGGCCAACACATGCAACGCGTTCGAGGGCAAAAAAATTACATCGCCCGCCCGAGCGCGGTGATGGGTTCGGTATCCATAGCCCGTGTCTAGCGAAACAATCGCTTCTCCCTCGGTGACCACATGATAGGCAACCACCTGGCGCGGGATTGGCATGAAGGGACGGCAGTCTTCCTCAGTTACATGAGCGGTAATGGCCCAAGGCGCGGAAAAGTCGGCTCTAAGGAACACAGCACCCATTAGGTCGAATGACTCTACAATACTAGTCAGGGGATCGTGCAACATCGGGGCCTCCAATCCTCGAAGAAAATGTGACTTGCGAACCGCCGATCTCGCACGGTTTTTGAAAGCAGGCTGTTCGTCGTAGTCTCTGTATGGGACCGCTGTTCGCGGCGATGGGCAGCGCAAAACGTCCTCGATCTACTTAAAGACGACTCAGATTTCCTTCCTGAAACAGTTCTGAAGAATTACTGAAAACCTCCCCAGGCATCCGATCATATTTAAAAGTTTCCTGTGAAGGGACGCGATCATAGACCCGTTTCAATCTGCCCGCGTCTCATGGTTCGTTTTTTTTCAAAGTGCTTATCGTCTGTCCTGGCCAAAGCGACCAAGGTCGGTTCGACCAAGGATCCAAGAACGCTCGGCGGCCTGACCAGAAAACGCTTAAGGTTACTTGCATAGTCCTTGGAAACGGCATCGCACACCGAGGTCCATTGCCCGAGCGCGTCGCGCCAGGTCTGCGTTCTCGGCAACTCGGCTAAGACTGGTACCGGAGCAACGAAAGCCCTGTCCGCGAAGCGGTCATGGGCGATTTGAGTATTGAAAGCCAAAAGCCAAGAGAACCACAGTATCAGCAAACAGATCTGGACTTCCGAGCGTCGCGGAGCGGTAGTGACAGTGTTCTCGAGTAGCTCGGATTTCCTGAGCCCCACTCAGCAACGGGCGGTGGATCGACTGCTGCCCATTGAGTGGAGAAGTCTCATGTCCAATACTGCTTAGAATAGCAGATCAGATTCGGCAAAGAAGGCAGCAACGCGCCAGATACAGCTGCAGACCCGCAAGTCCGGCACGACGATACCCCAGATCCAGCAAGCCTTCGGCTGGCAACCGCATACCGCGAGCAATGCAATCTCCGCGCAGCGGAAAGACGGGTGAGGCAGCAACACTCCAGAACACTTTATGATCTCTACCTCGAACCAGGCCTGATCCGGGTCGTCAGACAGCGCGTGGCGGATGTGTTTTACGACCTTTTCGCCGTGGCTCAGCCTGCTTCCGGGTTTGTTCTTATCTCACCTCCCGGGCGCCTACGATGAGCCAGAAACCCTCCCTTATCAAATCGACCCAGACTGTCCCATTGGCGCTGACGTCAGAGACGGTCAGGCGCCTCGAGAGGCATCGCACCATGAAGTGCTGAGTGAATGGGTTGGTGTGAGCTCTGGTAAAACTGTGGGGGAATGGCAGCAAAGCCATGTGCAATAGACTTTCGACTTGAGACGTTTGTACAGCTTTGGCCTCTTTTCTGAGACGTCCGTAAAATGACATTTTGCGTCCTGCGTTTAGACTGACGTCAAATTGGTGTTGCGCCAATCAATGGCGGGGCCGCAGTTTTGCGCGGCTATGGCTTCCGGATTGTGTGGTCCGGCGAGGTATATAGTTTGGAGAGTTCTATGAGAAGTCGTAGCCTTTGTTATGCGGCAGCCGTCACGCTATCATTCGTGGCCTCGACCGCCACTGCATCCGTCATTGATGTCTCAATAAGTGGCACAGCCTTCGGCGATTTCGTAGGCGGCCCATGTTCGATTACCCGTCACAGAGGCAGTCCCGGCAGCATTTGTATTGCTGATCGTGGTCGCACCTGGGGCATACTGCTGGGCAAGGATACCGTAGTCACCAAGGCCTTGGATCGTGCCTGTGGTCATCAGGGAAAGGTCACCGGGCGTCGGTCCAAGGATTATTGCGCTAATGCCATAGTTTGCTGCAGTAATCGCTGCGCCATACAATTCCTGAAGGTTGATGGAGGTCGTATTGGCGCTGTTGCCCAGCGAAAAAGCATTACCGCCAGTTGCACTTGTGTCGATGCCGAAGTCTTCCGTGGTGACCACGGTCAGGTCGCCAGACGGCGAAAGGTTTTGTGTGACATCCCCTGGATCGGCTGGGGACGAGCAAATAAATGTACCCGATACGAAATTGCAGCTACCTGCCACCGCTTGCACTGCAGTGAGCGCGCTGCCGAGCATAAGTGCTGCCGCTCCTGACGTGAGTGCACTCCCAACGGTACCGAGCATCGGCGCATAACTCGCCGCAACACCAGCAACTTTCGTCATACGACCACCGCGCAGCATCGTTCTAAGATGCCAAGGGCATTTGCTAATGTAAGGACGTGCGCCTACCGGTCTGGGGTTGCGGTGACGCCTTTTTGATAACTCTAGTCTTTCTTGCATGTTCTCACATGCTCGACGAGCGGAAACGGCAAGGACAGTCGATAGGATTTTCTTTTGCAGAGCTTTGCCTTGAGAACGGAACTGGCTTTCCGTGTGATCTCAAAGCGCACATCGACCTATCGGCGCGCAGGCGAATACCAATCACTGGAGATTTCTTTCTTTCCTATCCGGCTCGCACAAAAATACGGAGAATAGAAAGGCTTTCACTGTACTGGCGTTTCGAAATTACTGTGAAGCTTGTACGTACGTATCATAATTTGCCAATCAGAGAGATAGGCTCGCAGGCTCCTTTAGAGCACTAGCAAAAGCGGTTTCGATGGTCCCGGGAAGAGCTTTCCTCTCGATATCAGCCAAGACCAAATCGGCGCTATTGAAAGCGTGATCACGTATAACCTCCGGTGGCTGTGCATTTTCCTGGTAGCGCCTCGTGCCTCGGCGCGCGTTTTGAGTGGCCGGTCAAGCGGCGGTTCGCAACAGCTGCACGGTGGGAAAACAGATAAAATTGGTTCCTTGAGCTGATGACCTATAAGGTACCGCAAAACACGCGCAGTTTTTTTCAGCGCGTTAATCCAACGGTCCAGCGCCACCAACCGTTTTGGGCCTGCGCGCGCTGTGTGAACTTTGCTCACTTGTATCAATGCCGCAGACGCCCAGGCGCAAGACACACCACCCCTCAAGAGCGCCCAAGCAAGAAAGATCATGAACAGCTGCTCGGTCCGCAGAGCGGATACCGACCTATTGCTTGGTTCGGTCATGTGTTTGCTCCGATAGGTTTTGTGAGATGCGAAACCTTTTTTGTTGCGGTTTAGCAAAAGGCGGCAACCCCGCCGGTCCCTTGGCCTTGCGTCGTGAAGATCGACATACCCCCCCTTGCTGAGAACGGTTTCATTTTGTGGAAGCGCACATTTGTCTTTCCCTGCCGGTCCCTTGGTGTGGCCGGCAGACAATGCAATGCCCCCTTGTTTGAGCGCGCCCCCAATCCGCCAAGGGCGGGGGCAACGCTAGGGGTATAAGGGGTATATTTCGCCCCGCAGTTGGACGGGGGTTGGACAGGGTTTGCCCCGTCAGTTGCCCCGTAGGTTGGGCCTAGGGTTGGGCCGGGGGTTGGGCCCCTAAGCTTGGTCATGCTCGGCCCCCTTTCTTGCGATATGAGTTCGCTGTTTCGAGGGCTTGCCGTGGGTGACCGTGACGATTTCACCGCGCGAATAGAGCGTATCCATCGCGGACCTGAGGGCGCGTTTTGTGCAGCCTTCCGCGTCTGGGTGCTTTGCGAATGTTGAAGGGGCATATGTCGGGCCGCCGCTTCCAGAGACATAGCGGCCTTGCGATGTCAGTTCGTCCAAGAGCTTCATGAAGACCCGCTCCGCCTTCGCATTGGCTGCAACCGCATCGAGGCCGGTGGGCTGGGCTTCGGCTTTGAATACGCCTGCCTCCCATTTCAGGCTTATCTCAGCGCCGGTGCGTGCGTGATTGGCTTTCTTGTTGCTTAGGACACGGGCGTCAGGGTCCGGCTCAAAACCTTCATCCGTGACGCGCTCAAGGTACAGCCGCGACCGAACCGAGTTGTTCCAGGCAGTCGAGCCTGACGTGCCGGTACCGCTGGTGAGGCCGGTGAGGGAAGGGTGCCCAAGAAGCATGACGGAGCAATCCCGCTGAAGCGACAGGCCGCGCAGGATACCAATGAACTGACGAACCTTGGCCCGGTCGTTTTCATTCGCGGGATATACGTCTGCGAGAGTATCAATGACGACGAGTTCGGGGGCTTCGGCCTGCGTGCGGGCGTCGAGGTCTTTGAACAGTTTTGATCGGGTGAGCTCTATAGCGCCGTCCACCGCCAAAAGCGCGCTTTCTCCCGCAACAGAACGCAGTGTGAGATTGGAAAGGTCGTCATAGGTTTTGCCCGCAGCTCGTAAAATGTCATCCGTGCGGCGGTGCAGTTCGTCGTCATCGTCCTCGGCACTCAGGAATATCGCGCCGCCTTGCTGGACGGCTCTACCGATCCAGTCGGTCTGAGCGGTCACGGCAATCGCCAACTGGAGGGCAAGAAGGCTTTTTCCGGTCCCGCCATCGCCGCTGAATAAGGTCACGTTTCTATGCGGCACCAGGTCAGGAACCAGCCATTTGCGCTCTGGGATGGGTTTACCCTTGAGGGTCGCGGCGCTGTAGAAGCAGGACCGGCTGCCCTTTGGTGCAGGCGCATCTAGCGGCCGCTCGCCCATGTCGGCTTCGATTTCAGCAAAGCTACTCATTGGCGCCTCGCGAGCGGCAGGACTCCAGGAGTGGCCCAAAGCCGTATACTTCGTGGGCATTGGTCTGAATTGCTTTTTGAGTATTGCGGAGCGCACGTTTCGCTTCGAGTTCTGTGTGGTAGGTGACCGTTAGTTCCTCGAAGCCGAAGTTGAACAAGGTCACAGCGAATCCACCTTCGTCCATTCTCCAAAGCGACACCTCAAATACCGGGTTCTTCATGCCACCCCCGGAACTTGCACGTATTGCAGGAAAGCCGCTTGCCGCTTCACAGGCATGGCCCGGTACGCCGCAAGGCAGTAAGTATCGATTTCCTCTGGGTCCGCGATGCTCACCCAGAACTTGGCTTGGTCGGCGATACTGATAAGGGGCGGTTTCGGGGTTCCAGCACAAAGCGATAGCGCTGCCTTGGCCGTCTTGGTCGCTGTGTCTGGGTCCATTGCCTTTAACGCCATGAAGGCAAGGCAGGCGCGTTCTTCGATGGTCAATCGGGCCGCTAGGACCGGGACAAGTCCGCTCCATGCCTCCTGCGTGCCGAGCGCCAAGACGTAGGCCAACATCCGCGCAGCGCGCCTGTGTTCGTCCTTCGCCCACTTGGATAGTGCGGAGCGGCGCGGGGTGCTTTGGTTAATCATTCCACCGCCTCCAAGAACTCAAGCGGGTCATAGAACCCTGCGCCCTCGACGCGGGCGAGTTGCCTGCCGCCTTCGTCGCGCAATACCCGGTCGGGGTTGCAATTGCAGACACGTGCGTGTGTGTAGATCGCGCATTCGGGGTCGTGTCGGATCTCGACGTGATAGATCTTGCCGCGCTTG
>JBCCXD010000002.1:0-573456 GCA_039192165.1 Pseudomonadota bacterium
ATCTATGCATTCGGCCTTAGAGCTGGAGCTAAGAGCGTCAGACATAGCAAAGGGAGAAAACAGAAAAGCTAACGAAGTACATAGTTTCCAGACCAAAGAGGGTGAAAAATTTCTCATTTCTTCAAGCCTGAAATATAAATGACCGGGAAAATTTCTCTGAGCATAGTTCCCATCTTTGAGTCTATTTTTTCAGCGATTTTGTTCAATCCGCAAACCTTTCCTGATGGCTGCACTAGACAGGCGCCTTAAGAGTGTGTTCCGTATTATTATGAACCGGAAATTTTGCTTGCTCGTTGAACTACTGCAATCAATGCCAAAGCGCTAGCAATGCGATTCCATAATAATGATAACAGACTGCAAGTCACAAACAACCACAAATAGAGCGGATACGGCTCAGCACAACCCTCCAAGGGGTCCACCTGAAGACCACAGTTAGGGTTCATTGCCAGAATGACAGATATATTTCAGCTGCTTGAGACTGGGTCTTGTGACAATTCGCCACCACAGTCTCAGAGGACAGATCAGCCGAATTGCCCCAGGGCGAGCGGTTTTAGAAACTTAAGTTCTATACTGGGGTCTTATGCACAGAGTTTCATCAAGCAACTTCCAGGACGCCAAGTGTTCCTCTCGAAACGGTCTCGCGAAGTAGCCGGTGACAGCCACCATGTCGCGTTTTCAAAGCACCTTGTTCCACACGGATGTTGGGCAACAGGATGGTCTCTGGTCGTTCACACCGTACGCTGGGCTCCGGATGCGCGGTCTTTTTCCGTTTCAAGTCAAAGCCACGCTTTTTTAATTTTATCACAACGCAAAGCGCGGGTTCTCATCTTTGCATGCATCATCACAAAGAATGATTTCAGGGCAGACAACCTTAATAGAGTTACTCGCCTAGTGAAGCTCGCCAAGAAGTCGCTGCGCTTCGCGCCTTAAGGCACTCGCCAGCTTTCTAACGGCAACTGCTTCCTCGCTTCGCGCCCCGTGTTTCCAGTTAGAGTTGGCTGGTCCTTTGCGCGCCCCGCCACGCGCGCCGTGCATCCGGCAAACCGTCCACCCTTTAACTGCTGGTGCGCGACAGGGGAGCCCGGTGCGCTTCGAGTGCGCAGAACAGCGGGGAGACGCGTTCGCAGCATGCATGGGGTCGTCGCTATTTTCTGTCACTACCCACCCCCCGTGCTTCGACACTTCCGACGATGGCTTGCCCACCGTCCTCGACCGTTACACGTTCCACCCGTACTGTTTGCTGGGCCTTGGCGCGGTAGCGTTTTAAGGCTTCCATTTGGGTCGTGAAAGTCCGAGCGAGTTTGTTGAAAGCCCTCTCAGCTCCATCCTGCTGTTGCAGCGTTTCTGCGCGATTCAAACGCCGCGCGAGCATCATCGTCGCTTCGTGGGTCGCCGCCATTTGAGACAGTAGGAGTAATTCTGTCGCGTCCCTTGGCTGCATCGTGTTGATAAAGCCCACAGCGAAGTTGGAGACAGCTTCGTCGGTACACTGCCACTGCGAACCAAGCAGGGCCAAGCTGCGGACCACCCCGCTCAGTACGGTTTCGCAACCCGCAACCTCCAGCATGCCCTCATAGCCGCCTTTAACCTCGACACCAATCTCACCGTCCTCGTTCCATTTCAGTTGTATGGTCGGATCGCCGCTATTAGCGCTTTCCAAGGCTTTATCTTCTGTTTCTGCGATTTCCATATTCGTGCCTACTGCTCAATTTTGGATCTGGTCTTGTCCGCTTTCAGGTGTCGCGCTGACCACACCCGCCCCAATCGCCCATTCCGCAAGGCTGCGCTCGGCTTCCTTCTTCAGCCTTAACGGGGCGTTTTCCTTCAGAAGAAGCGCGCGGAACAGCTCTTTGTCCTGAATGGCGTCCTTCAGAAGCTTCTCGGCGGTATCGTTGGTCAGGCTGCCTAGAATGCGCTGGATGCGCTTGCTGAACTCACCTGCAATGACCAATTGCCCCCCGCCTGTGCCTTGTCCTGCGCGTGCCCCCTGACGCGCCGCCGCGATACGCGATACAAAGCTAATCATCTGGTTCGGAGCGTCGTTCATGGGCTCTCCCACAGACGGCAGGCGACCTTGGGCCGTCTCCGCGTTGCGAAGCTGCACGGCGACGCGGCGCAGGCGTCCAAGCTCTTCCTTGGTCAGCACACGCCTCAGAACCGGCGCTTTACGTGGGTCGTTCAACTGACCCAGCAAGCCACGTCCTGACAGAATGATTTGCCCCTGATCATCAAAGCGACCGGTGCGGGCGTTCTGCATCAGGTGATCAACAACGCCGCCTTTAAGACCTCCCAAAGCGCGCCCAGTTTTGTCTTTGCGGGCTTGGGCGAGTACCGATTGCGCCGCCTTCGACGGGTTCCGTGCCCTGAATATCGCGGCAATCTCTTCTCCCGTTCTGGCGTTGGTGATCATCGCGCCTGCCGACCTGCGAGGATCTGAGAGTGCACGCTGTGATTTCGCTGACGAAGCCGTTGCGCTGGCAGCAGCTCCCTGCGTGCGTACCATGTCCTCCAGCTCTGTGCGAAGAGCTGGCAGTCTATCGAGTGTTTCGCGATTCTGGGTGAAGAACGCATTCGCTCTTGCGCCGCTAAATCTACCGCCCGGCATTGCCTGGTCGAGGAAGCGGCCTTTCAGATAGTCGGCTACGCTGTCATCGAGCTGACCGCGCTGTCCCGTGGCGCGCAGCATGTCGTCATAGGCAACGGAAGCCCTGGCGCCGCCCCGGCCGATAGTCGTCGACAATGTCATTTCCGGCGGGATCGCGTCGCCGCCGGTTTGGAGGCGTCCGCGAAGCGTCCCGACCGTGCCTTGGCCGAAAGTCTCATTCATGGCGCGCGAATAAGCGCGAGCGTCGTTGATGAGCTTGCCCACATCCGTTGCGTCGTTTGCCCTTGCACCGAGGTCATCCAGCGCTGCCTCCGCCAAGAGGTCGGCGATGCGGGCCATATTGTCATTGGGAGCGGTGCCGGCCCGCGCGTTTCGCGCTACCTGTCGCAGTTTGCTGTAGAGACCGCGCACTTCACGCACCGTCGTTTCGTCCGGTAAGCCGTCTTCTCCCAACAGGTTTTTGGCGATGGTCGGAATGTCTGCCTGTTGCGCGGCCGAAGTGCTCGTGGTGATTTCCCCGAATACCTGCCTGAGCGTTCTGGTGCTTGCTTCCGCCATCGGCGGCACAGCGTCCCAAAGCTGCTTTTCCTGGGCGCGCGCTTGTTCGAAGGCCTTGTCCAACTCAGAACGCAGCAGCATCGCATTGGCTGTCTCACGACGTTTCGGAGACAACTTGGAAGCCTTTTGCTCTGCCAGAAGCCGGGCTTGTTCTACGCGGGTATCCAGCAGCTCAAAGAGGTACTCCCGCCGCTGTTCAATGAATCCGCGTGTGTCGGACATATCGGAGCCGGAATAGGGCTCCTGAAGAGCTGCGCGGAGGTTCTGCGACGCCTCAGACAGCCGCATTTCGAACTCGTCGGACAATGCGGCATCTGTGTTCAGTATCGCCCTCTCCAGCGCCATCAGGCGCTTGTCTCCGGTCGTCTGAGCGGGGCTGAGAGGGGTTGGACCGGCCAGCATGTTGGCCTGGCCTTCTGGATCAGCTGAAAGGCCCCTCAAGCGCTCTGAAGCGCGCTCAAAGCCGCCTGACCGAGTAAACGGAACAACTGAGGCGCGAATGGCTCGGATTGCCGAGCCTGTCAAAGGCAGGCGCTTTGCGGTCTCCGCAGTGGCGCGCGTGGCTGCATAGGGCCCAATACCCGCCGCAAGGCCGCCAAGGACCTCACCAGCGCCCCGCAAAGCCGCATTGTTGCTCTGTGTCAGTTCTTGTGCCTTGTCGCCTCCATAGGCGGCTCCTGCGCCCGCTGCGAGCTCGGAGGCGCTGGAACGAACGGGACGGTTTACCATGTCGTCCGTGATCATCTTCGCAGTGTTACCTACGCTCGGTCCTCGTAGCGCATTTGCGGACCTGGCCGCTTGTGCCATGGGAGCCATAACCGTTGGCATCGCCCCTGCCACCTGACCAACGCCCTGCACCATTTTTCCTGTCGTCGTTTGCGCGTCCTGCCCCGCAACCTCGGCGCCGATAGCGCCCATTCCGCGCATGAGGCTTTTGCTGCCCCCAACGGGCTCGTGCACCTCTGGCAGGCCGACCCGGCGGTAAATGGCGTTTGTACCTGCATTCACCAGATCCACGGCTCCGCCGAAGCCTTGTGCGATCCCACGGTTCAGGGTGCCCATATTGAACTCGCTAGATCGTGGTTGACCAAGAGACTGCGCAATTTCCTCGACCGTCGCCTGCTGCTGTTCCGGGGAGAGTGCGCGAAAGCTGTCATCTACCTCGACCTTGCGACCATTGATTTCCAGAACCGTCATTCGATGATCCTCCACTGCACACCGCCCTCAGTGGCCTGACCAGGGGCAGACATGTTGCCGATAACGGCCTGATAGTCAGCCAGCAAACCCTCCAAAGCATCCTTGTTGGCCTGCGCATCGGCCTTTTGTCTGGGCGAGTAATTCCTTGGCCGTTTCAAAACACGGTCTTGCTGAATAATCAGTGCTTCGATCATGGAAGCTGTTTGCTCCAGCGTATCCCGTCCGCGCTGTTCACCTGTGAAGAGTTGGTTCGGCTGTGCCGTTATCTTTTCCAGCTCTTGCATGAGCTGAACGCTGGCGCGACCGGGGAAGGCTTGTTGCATGAATGTCTTGGTACGCAGCCCCAGATTGCGCAACGCGGTGCTCGCTTCCTGGTTCTCCGGAAATGGCAGGTCGATGCCCAAAGCATCTGCACCGGCGTTCATCAGGTTGGTGGCCACACCCTCGCCACCGAACGCTCCGGAATAGCTCACATCCGGCACAGTTGCTCCAAAGCTGAGGTTTTGACGCTGGCCGTCTGCGACGGTGTCGGATAGTTGGGCTTCTGCCATCTGCTGGCCCTGCCAAGGTTGACCAGTGCGAGCATCCACCATTTGCGCTTGCCCCGAGACCGGATCGCGGGAGGTTTTCAGAACTCCGTCAGCAATCAGAATGGCAGTCTCGCGTGGAATGCCGACCTCTTCGAGGCGCGCGATTTTAAGCTCCGCTGCGGAGGTGTTGCTGCGACCACCCTCAGCCATCGAGTCGAAGAAATCGTCGATGCCCTGACCCATCGCGCCGATGATCTGAAAACTCTCCTGCGCCATAGGCAGCTCGGGGATGCCCATTTCTGCAACGACTTGCTGCCAGGTTTGCGGGTTGCCGTATGCCGTCTTTGCCTTGATCGCCAAGTTGCGGAACTGCTCCCTGTCGGCCTCCTGCTCCTGACGACTTTGCACGTTTGCGATTTCGTGCGCGGTGCGGTTCCGGATCATGTCCAGCCGCTCTCGGTCTATGGCCATGGATTGATTGCGCTGCTGTATGCCTACGGCCATTCCCGGATCTATCGTCGCCAATGCGTTCAGCGCACTCTGGTTGCCAGACAGAATGCCCGGGCCGTGTTCGCGCAACATGTTCTGGCGGGTAGCCTTGTCGCGTAGGGACTGTACGCGCGCTGCTACCTCGGTGCCGGCCAGCATGTTTTCCATAATCCGCGGGCCTTGGCCCATCATAGGAATTCGGGTGTCGAGTTGTGCCTGTGTCATTGAATCGTTCCATGTGCTCGGTGTGTGGGTGTTTTTTCAGAGTCTGCTTTTTCGGGGGCCTGCAGAACGCAGGCGATAATTCTGCCAATGCGTAAAAGGCGCGGCGACGGTCGGTCGTCTGGGTCCGATTTGGGATCTTTGGGGTCAGTCATTCCTAGTCCTCCCAAGTTTTCCGACGAGGGGCGGTGAGGGAGTGAGGGAAGTGAGGCATTTTCTATAACATTTATATATACACCCTATATGTATATATATCAGTAACTTAGACAATTTTCTAAGATGTGTGGAATATACCCTCACTTGCCTCACCACCCTCACTCCCTCACTCTTCCCTCACCGGGCACGTAGACGGCTCGGCCCTTGTGAACTCCGCGCGTTGCGCGTCCCTGCCGCTGCCATCCAAGTGCGACCAATTCCTTAGCTACACGCTTGCTCAGAGCGGGAGTCATGTCGTTTGTCCCGATGCCGATTGTTGAAAGAACCTGCTTGGTCGTGATCTCCGATTTGCCTTCAATGATGGCGGCTATGTCTTCGTGCCATGGGTCGTCGGCTTGCCGTGCTGCGACCTCAGCCTTGGCCGTTTCAACAACTTCTCCCTCCAGCCACCAAGACTCACCATTCTGAAAGTGAACTACTGCCTCGGCCCAGAGTTGGTCACGGTCTCGTGCAAGCGACTGGACGTCGATTGCCCCGACTTTCACCGGCCAGAATCGACGGCCTCCGGTCTCGTCTCGCTGCCAGTCGTCTTTGTTTGTTGTTCCGGCAAAGACACAGCGGCGCTGCTCAGTAACTTCCTCCCTGCCATAGGCTGGGCGATAGGTTTCCACCTGGCGAGAAATAAACGCTTTGATTGCATCCACTTCGCGCCGCATGGCTTCCAGTTCGCCGACCTCGATGATCCATTTGCCCCGCAGGTACGATTGCGCATCTTTCGTTCCCATCTGTGGGAGTGCGTCAGAAAACCAGTCCTCGCCTGCAAGTGCAGCGAGAGCTGTTGATTTCTTTCGCCCCTGCGCGCCCTCCAGCACCAACATGTGGTCGGCTTTGCATCCTGGGCGGTAAGCCCTTGCTACCGCAGAGATGCACCAGCGCAGCCCGACCTCGGCTATGTAGTCACTGGCCGGAGCGCCTGCGTAGGTCGTTAACCACGCTCTAAGGCGCGGTATGCCGTCCCATTGCAGCCCATCTAGGTAGTCGACCAGTGGATCAAAGGACTGTTGCTTACAGGCTTTCTGAACCGCCGCACGCACTGTTGCAGCATCTGCTTTCGGAAAACCATTGCGATTGAACCACGCCTGAGCGGAGGCATAGTCATCGTCTTCGAGAGCCCGCGGATAGTTATTATCGCTCTGACCCGGAACAGAGCGTAGGAGTTCGCGCCGCAAGCTGAACTTGTTGAATGCGAGAACGCCCTCCCATTCTTCGTGATCCGAAAGCAGAGTGAGCGCATTCGCAATATTCCAGACTGGCTTGCGGTTGCTGTCTCGGATCAGGTCCAGCCCTTCGTGCCGATACTTTGGCGAGGCTGCTTGCCTGTTAGCCTGCTCGTTTTGCTTAGTCTTGTAATCGATAGCGCGCTGCGCGCATCTTTGTGCTGCACGCGGTTGAGGAATGTGTGGACTTTTTCGCGCTTGGCCGTTCGGGAAGTAGTTCAACAGGACATCGACGATTTCGTCGTACGTGAAGTCCTGTATCGCAAGCAACTGCGCAACGGACATGTCCATGCCTGATGCAGATGCATCCGTAAGGCCTGTTGTATCGCCCTCCCAACGGCGCTTGAGATGCACGAAGCCTCCGATTGCTTTCTGCAGCTTCGGCTCCAGCTCTTCGGCATCAACAGGCTCCGCATTTGCCGTTTTGAGCGTCTCACCTGAATGCTCCCGATGGAGCTCCTCGCACACCCGCGGTTGCAGTCGGCAAGGCAAGCGCTCGTCGACGACCTCGTAGCCGTCTCCGAACGCTATCCAGCCGCCTTCTCCGCGCCCATCTAGTCCTGGAACGATGTTCTGGCGGTTGCCGAGGCTTTGCCATTCACGCGGCAGTGCATAGATCCTGTGAACGCCACCGCTCACTGTCTTATGCGTGCGTGTCTCGCGTGGAATTCTCCGTTCGTCGAACCACACCTCCGGGTCAGAGCCAGTTTTATAATCGTCGATGTCCAAAGCGTAGAGACCAGAGACTTCGCCCATTGCCACGCCATAACCATTCGCTTGCGACCAGTCGAAGCTATCTACATCGAAGGAAGCGTCTTGGTGTCCGTGCTGGGTCAGCGGCACCTTGGTCCACTTGCCGTTCGAGGCCTGCGAAATCTTAATCGGGAACACTTGCAATTGAGATGTGCGCGCCTGCTCTTTCCAGTGCTCAGAGGAGGACATGGCCGCCGACTGGGAGCGCTCAGAACATGTATCCATGAGGCACCTCCGGTGGTTCATGCGGGCACGCCACGACAACGTTGCGGCAGTGCTCTAAGGCGAACTTTCGTGCGAACCCGAAGGCACTGTCGCGGTTCTCGAAGCTGGCAAGGCAAGGCCCACGCGCGCGCGCGGGCGCCCACCGGTAGACGTCGAAGGACGTGGGTGTTGTATCGACGCTCATGCCGCCACCTTTTGCACAGCGCGGCGCACCTTGGTCTTGAGCTCGTAGACACCGTATCGCTCACGGCCCGTTTCAGGATCGTTTTCATACATGGTGCAAACGATTTCTAATCCATGGTCACGGCGCAGCGGGAGCACACGATCCCCGATACGGCAGTAAGAGGCCGCGTAGATTGGATGGCGCATCAGTCCCTCTAAAACCTGACGCATGCGCTTGGACACTGTTATACGGCGCGGGTCTGCGCCATCAGGGTCCACGACAAAGGTTGCGGCGTCCGTTCTGGGTGGAAGATCCGCCCAGCGGTACACACGCTTTGCGTCTTTAGGTGCCTGCGCGCCGGGTCCTGCATTGATCATTTGTGTTGTCATTTCTGCTCTCTTTGCTTGAACGAGCAGGAGGAAGCCGCTAGTATTTATTCACCGATATAAGCGACTTAGCCCCCGCCGATCCTTGATTTGCGGGGGTACTTTATGCGGCGTCGCGTGCAGCAGTGGCTTGAGCGATGAAAGCTTCAATGTCTGTCGCTGGCCAGCGTGACATGCCTCCAAGTTTCGCTGGTCGCGGGAACTTGCCCTCTTGCACCCATTTCCAGAAAGTCGAGCGCGCACATCCCAAGGCAGCGATGCATTCGTGATCAGTAAGCAGCAAAGCAGGAATGGGGCAGCTAGGTGCATTAGCGCCTTCAGTTCCAATCTTGCTGGCGAATTTGCGGTTCATTAGGACTACTCCTCGTTGGCGTAATCCATATTCGCCTCTCACGGCCCGCAGTTAAATTGTGAAAGAAAATCAGTTTAAAATCACAACCCTTCGATAAGCCGCAGCGCCTGTCTAAAACAATCTCGTGCCGCCTGCGGTGTTTTTACATTTGTTGTCGGAAGAAGCTGCGCACAGTCTTTCCAAGACGCGCCCGAGATTTTTGCATCATGTACGCGAAGGTACGTCAGCCATTTTAAAGTGTGATGGCGCTCGATGTCTCTTTCCGCCTTGCTGTTTCGAAGAGACATTAAATACTCTTCTAGGCCATCCAGTTGATGCTTCAGAGGAGCATTAGGATCGAAGGTAATCGCTATCCCCAGGCCCATTAAATTGAACCAGCTAGTTTGGCCGCGGTTTATCGCATCGAGCGTGTGCGCCCCAATCGTTCTTCGCTGAAAGCCGAGGTGTTGAGAAAGCCCTTTCAATATTTTTCGTTTAGAGTACAAGGGATTATAAAGTACTGACATTCCCCATTTAGCGGTGAGAGCTGGCGTGAGGTAAAAGAACACATCGGCGTATTCTTTGTTTTGCATCGCGTTTGTACGACCAATTTCGCTTCCTTCTTCTTCCGCGTCGTACTGTCGAATGAGCTTGAAGTACTCCACTCGCACTGCTGGATTTCGTCGTTTGAATTCCCAATGCCATTGGTCGTCGTCCCAATCTTCCCAACCTGCATAGTCGTCGGGGTCGCTACCGTCTGGCACACCCCCTTGAAGAGGATTGCCGAGAGACTTCAGGGTCCTGATCATCGGATCATCCTGCCTAAAGGTCACCTCGCCAACCTCACGATTTCGCCGCTATCACCGGACACGTACTGTCCCCAGCGCTCCATCAGCACGCGGCGCTGTTCTAAGAAATCCGTCCTGCGATACGCTCGCTCTACCTTGCCACCAGCCACGTGGGCGAGGGCGGTCTCAGCCACATTCTCGGAGGCATCCGTCGCCTCTGCGCACCAAGTCCGAAAGCTTGAGCGAAAGCCGTGTGGACGTGCCTTCATGCCTTCACGCTCCATGTATCGGCTCATTGTGGCGTCGCTTATCACGCCCCTTCGTTTGTTGGGGAACAGCAGTCCCTCGCGTGCAAGAGGCTTAGCTTGTTCAATTACCGCCAAGGCTTCGGTCGAAAGTGGCACCCGAAACGCGGCCTCGTTGCCCTTCTGGGCCTTCATGTGCTCAGCCGGAACCGTCCAAACGTCTCCGCGCATGTCGGCGAGGTTTGCAAAACGGATCGGGCGCGAGCGAAGCGCCGTCAGGATTGTTAGCTTTATCGCGAGTTGAGTGGGCGTCCCGTCGGATAAGGTTGCGTAGAACTCGGGAATCTCTTTCCAGTGCAGGGCAGGGATGTTCTGTACCTCGTGTCGGCTCTTACCCAGAAGAGCGCTCGCTTTGGCCGTTGCCTGTAAGTCGACGTCCAGTCCCATGGCCGCACCGTACTTCATAACGATACTGAGTCGGTCCATCGCTTTGCCGGCGGTAGATGCCTTGGTGTGCCAGATGGGTGCGAGTGTGTTGCGGATATCCTGCTGATCGATGTCCTCAATAGGCACGCGACCAATTTTTGGCAGAACGTGCAATCGAAGCGGCGAGAACCAACGGACTGCATTGCTCTCGCCCCGGAGCTGCGATTTGCGCGCCTCGTACGCCTGCTCTGCGACGCTTTCCAGCGTGGCCTGGTCCCGGGCAGCGGCACGCTTGAGCTTTTCTCGCTCTTTAATGGGGTCCAGCCCCTGCCGTACCACCGCGCGCCAGCGCTCTGCCTCGGCACGGGCTTCTTTCAGCGTCACGTCGCGGGTCGAGCCCAAGCCCATCTCCCTGCGCCTACCGTGGACGGAGATGCGCAGAAACCACTGTCCGCCGCCGTCGGTGCGCCGGTGCAGCCAGAGCCCACCGCCGTCCGAATGCTTGCCCGGCTTCGCCTTCTGAATGACGTTGCCAGGGAGTTTGTGGAGCGGTCTCACTTTCACCCACCTTTCTGTCCACCCCTATATATAGGATTAACATGGACTGCGATAGAGGTGAATGTGCTTAAATGGGACCAGTTTTTGTTCTTTTTAAGGGGTTTTGGGTTTAAATGGGTTTAGGTGGATCTCTATATATTGATGTTCAATGCGCTCCCACGCCACCAAGATCTCTTCCTAAAAAATTCAGGGCTGGCAGTGGTTCGACCGCGTCAAAGTTGGGAGATCTACATCTGTGAGATGCTTTGGGTTGGTGCGGGTCGGTGAAAACGCGTAGTGTCGTCGCGGGCGCGGTGACATCCGGGTTGGAGGGGCACAATGAACAAATACATTCTGATTGGGAGTGCTGTGCTGTTCGCTGTCGTCGCCGTTGTCATTTTCGCGACGCGGCCCGAGCCCACACCGCAAGAACAACTGATGGAGGCCGCCGAACAGGCTGGCGAGGCGATGCGCGATGCGACCGAAGCAGCCGGGCAGGCCACGCAGGAAGCTTCGGACGCGGTTCGGCAAGAAATTCGGCGGACCGCCGAGGAAGTCGAAGCAAGCCTTGCGGAGACAGCAACCAACATGATGCAGAGCATCTCTGAAGTATCGCAAGAGACTTCGGAGAGTCTTCTGGCGCTTATCGGGGAATGGCGAGCGTCCGGCATTGTCACGTCGGAAGGCATCGACTACGACGCGGCAGTGGCAGCCGTAGAGTCCTCGGATATGGATTTTTCGATGAAGGCTCGGTTCATAAGCTTGCTGGAAGACCTGCGTGACGCGCCGGACCGCGCCGTTGCCAAACTGGAGGAGCTGGAAACGGCTCTGACCCAGTAAAATCTTGAAATAATGTCTAGATTGGGGTTCGGTCTTCTGGGGGAAGATCGCAGAGCTCATCTGCGAAGCTGGAAGGACGCCTTACATGTTTCGATTTTGTCACCGGTTGTGGGGGCTGGTTGCTGTTTTGCTTACTCTGGGCGCCGGCACAGCTCTCGCGCAGGAGGCGCCTTCTCAAGTGGTGCCGGAACCGAGATCAGAGGCCATGCCTTCGTTGTCTGTAGAAGAGATCGGCACGCCAACGAATGCACTTGAAATAATGCTCGTTCCTCTGACAGCCGCAGATCTCGCAGAGCTCGCCGAGATCTGGCAGCTGCACCTGCGCAGTGCGCTCGAAGATGCGACCGCAATCTATCTCGATTTGCTGGAGGCAGATGACGCGACCGCCGAAATTTTGCGGCAACAGATTGCAGATTTACGCGAAGAAGAAAGCCTTATCAAAGCAAACTATCAGTCAGTGCTTGAGGCGTGGCGGGCCAAGGGCGCGGTCGCGGAAGAAATCGCCCCCCATGATGCGTACCTCGACGCACTCACCGTTGCGGCCCTCCAAACGACCGATCTCCGGACACTTTTCGTTTTCGCAGTTGACTGGGCGACGTCTTGGGATGGTGGTCTTGGTGCCATTCTTCAAATTGTTGGCTTTGTTCTCGGACTTTGGGTCCTGATGTTCTTTGCGCGCCTTTTGCAGAAGGCGACAAAGCGGGCTCTCGATCGAATTCCAAACATGTCCCGGCTGCTGCGCAATTTCATCGGAACTGCAATTTACTGGGCCTTCGTTGTGCTCGGCGCACTGGTGGTGCTGGGGGTCTTTGGCGTTAACGTAACGCCTCTTTTTGCGATCTTCGGTGGTCTCAGCTTTATCCTTGGCTTCGCTCTGCAGGAGACCCTGGGCAATTTGGCCAGCGGTTTGATGATCATGGTCCTGAAACCGTTCGATACAGGAGACTACATACAGATTGGCACTTCTGCGGGTTTTGTGGACGAAATGTCGGTGGTCTCAACCAAGATCCGGACCTTTGATAATCAGATAATTGTGGTTCCAAATGCTAAGATCTGGGGCGATGTTATTACCAATGTCAGTGCCTCTGCCGAACGCCGCGTCGATCTGGTTTTTGGCATAGGGTACAGTGACAGTGCGAACCAAGCGATCACGGTTCTTAAAGAGTTGGTTGCAGCGCACCCGATGTGCATCGATACCCCTGAACCAGAGATCTTCGTGGGCGAGTTGGGGGACAGTTCCGTCAACATCTTCTGTCGGCCCTGGTGCAAATCAGATGACTACTGGACTGTCTACTGGGATCTGACTGGACAGGCGAAGGAGCGCTTCGATGCGGAAGGGATATCCATTCCTTTTCCACAGCGCGACGTGCATCTATTTCAAGTGACCGACGCGGTTGCGAAGACCTGAAAACAGGCGAACCAAGTCGTATGGGAGGGACGGAAATGAAAGCGGATCGTCAGTCAGGTTGGCTGTTGGGGGCGTTAAAATCCTGTATCCCGATGATCTTTGTGGTGTTGTGCTTTGCGGCTCCTGCCGGCGCGCAAACCCCGCCCGAAGCCCCGGATGCTGTTGAGGCAGAACGCGTCGAAGAGGTACAGGTTACGCCGGTTGTTGTTGACGGCAATACTCTTTTCAGCGTGCGCGGATTCAGTTCCCTTCCTTCGGAGAAACGCGCCGAAACAATCGAAGATCGTGTGATCGCGGTGGCAGAGTCCGGCGCGGAACAAATCACAATAACGATCGAGCCGAGCGAGTTTGGACTGACGGTTTTCGGCAACGGGCGCATCCTCACCGTCGCGACAGATGCAGATGCTGAACTTGAGCAGACGGATGTTGAACTTCTGGCGGCACTTCATGCCGAGGCTCTCGAAGCGGCGATCCTGGCATACCGCGCAAGTCGGACCAATGAAGCTCGCGTTGACAGCGCAATAGTGGCCGTGGCTTGGACCGTGGGCTTTCTGTTGCTTTCCTTTGGGTTCCGGCGCCTGCGAAAACGCCTGTCCGGGGCGGCAGAGCGCTTCGCCGCGGGTCGGGTCACCGGGGTCGAGGCGGCAACAAGGTCACTTGTGCGCGGCAAGGCTGTGGGGCGGCTGGCGGGCTTTGCGGTCAACATCGCACTTTGGGTGTTCTACATCTTTGCCTTCTACTACTACCTGTCCTTTGTCTTACTTTCGTTTACCGAAACACGTCCCATCGCTCAGATTCTGCTGACCTACGTATCGGAGCCCCTCATCAATATTTTGCGGGGATTTGTCAGGTATGTGCCTGACCTTATTACCCTGATCATCATAGCCATCGTAACACGGTATCTGATCCGTGCATTGCGGTTGTTTATGGACAATATCGAAGCTGGCAGCTTTGACTGGCCGGGGTTCGAGCCCCACTGGGTCGGACCAACCTACAACATCCTGCGCGTCATGATCATCCTCGTTGCTGTTGTGTTTTCATACCCACATATCCCCGGATCTGAGAGCCGGGCCTTCCAGGGCCTGACAATTCTTGCAGGCATCATGGTGTCCTTCGGGTCAAATACAGTCGTAAGCAACATGATGGCGGGTTTGTTTGTCGTATATCGACGCAGCACCAATATCGGCGACAGGATAAAGGTCGGCGATCAGGTCGGCGATGTGGTCGAGATCAAGCTGATGGAAACGCTGCTACGTTCAGTGAAAAACGAAATGATCAGCATTCCGAATGCGCAACTTCTCAATTCTGAGGTCACGAACTATTCGCGGACGATTGATGGGCGCGGACTGCTGGTGCACACCACAGTTGGTATTGGCTATGAGGAGCCGCAAGAGAAGGTGGAAGCGATGCTGATAGAGGCCGCTCTGCGCACCGACCGGCTCAAAGACAGCCCGGCGCCTTTCGTACTGTGGACGGCGCTCAGCGACTATGCGATCAACTATCAGATCAACGCCTTCACAACCCGTGGCATGCGTCTTCCGCTGATCCTGTCTGACCTTCATCGTAACATCGTCGACGTTTTCAATGAGAATAAGGTCCAGATTATGACCCCGTCCTACGAAAACGATCCAGTTGAGCCGAAGATTCCTTTGGAGACATGGGACGGGACGCTCGCGGTGCGGAAAACAGGAAAAGCCGCAGAATAACCGCCCTTTGCAGAGTATTGGCACATTTCTTGCTTGAAGGCGGCAAGCGAGTCTATGCTAGGGTTTGCGCATGGAATTGACCCAGTCCTTGCGCCAGACCACTCGGCTTGCGATGACCCAGCACATGCAGCAGTCGCTGCAGGTGTTGCAGATGACGACGGCTGAGCTGTGTCTTTTCTTGGAGGAGCGCGCTCAGGAGAACCCGTTTCTGCGCGCAACTCTTCCTAAACCAATCCCCCGAGACACGGGTCCGCGCCCGGACTGTGTTCCCGGCTGGGATGGTACAGCACATCTCGCAGCACCTGATCTCGGCCTGTATGCCTATCTTTCAGAGCGGATTGAGATGGTTTTTGCTGAAGCACGCCGTCGTCAAGTCGCGGCGGCGTTTCTCAACGCGCTGGAACCTTCAGGTTGGTTGTCGCAATCGGTGGACGCGGTCGCGCTCGCTGCGTCCGTCTCTGTTCCAGTCGCCGAAGGCGTCCTGGCTGAGCTTCAGCAGATTGAACCTGCAGGTGTGTTTTCGCGGTCTCTGGCAGAATGCTTGCTCCTGCAGGCAAAGGCGGAGAACCTGCTCACATGGGAACTGGAGACCCTTATCGCGCATCTGCCACTTCTGGCCGAAGGCCGGGTGGATGAACTTGCGGATTTGTGCGATTGCGCTGCAGAAGATATTCCCGAGATTGTCGCAGTCTTAAAAGGGTTCGATCCCAAACCGGGCCTCCAGTTCTCAAACGATCTGCCCCCGATTTTCCCCCCCGATATGACCGCGCACCGAGGTGCAAACGGGTGGGAGGTGTCCTTGACGAAATCTGCGCTTCCCTCGCTTAAGGTTTTGGATGACGACGACGTGTCCTTGGCCGAGCAAGAGCGACAAGCGTCGCGATCTGAAGCGCTGGCGCTTGTCACAGCGCTTGAAAAGCGAAACGCGACCCTCCTCAGGGTGGGTGCGGCGCTTGTACGTCACCAAGGCGCATATCTCGAAAAAGGTCCGGGCAATCTGACGCCGCTGACGCTGGAGATGCTTGCAGGTGAGCTTAATCTGCACGCCTCCACTATCAGCCGTGTCTGTGCCGGGCGCATGGTGGCCGGGCCTCGTGGGGCGCTTCCGCTGAAGGCACTTTTCAGCCGGCCGGTAGATGCGATCCAAGGCGCTGGTGGAGTAAGCCAGGACAAGGTGATCGAGGAAATCCGCAGCACAATCGCCTCTGAAACTCCCGAGCGACCCTTGAGCGACGCGACGATCGTCAGCTCATTGGCGCAGCGCGATATCCACGTAGCCCGGCGAACAGTGGCCAAGTACCGCGAGCTACTGGGAATTCCTGCGTCATCCCAACGGCGCAGACGGCACTAGGCGGCATCCTTGCGGCGGCGGATCTCGGTAAAGACTTCGGAATCGCTTGCCTGCTCCATCCCAAGGAGCGCGCGAATAGCCGGATCGTTTGCACGCATAAACGGATTGGTTGCCAGCTCGTCCTTCAGTGTTGAAGGCACGGTTGGCCGGCCTTCGGCGCGCAACGCCTTGATGGTCGCGGCGCGTTCAAGGAGTGCGGTATTCTTCGGGTCTACAGTCAGCGCAAATTCCACATTGGCCTCTGTATATTCGTGGCTGCAATACACCACGGTTTCTGCTGGGAGGGCCGCCAGCTTCTGCAGACTATCATGCATCATTGGGCCATCGCCCTCGAAAAGCCGGCCGCAGCCCATGACAAAAAGCGTGTCTCCGGTGAACACAAGCCCTTCGGATGGTAAATAGAAATTGATCATATCCGTGGTATGACCCGGGGTGTGAAGTACTTGAACGGGGTGTCCGGCGAAGGTGAAGCTGTCACCATCGCCGTGACGCAGATCGAGCCCTACGATCGGCTGTGACTCTGGCGCAGGACCCCGGACAGTGCATCCTGTCTTCGCTTTCACTTCTTCCAAGCCATCCGTGTGATCATGATGATGGTGCGTGATCCAGATCTCTGTGAGCGGCCATCCCGTCTTGTCGAGTGCGGCAAGCAAAGCGGTTGCGTCTCCGGCATCTACCGACGCGGTCTCTTCAGCCACCGGATCGTGTAGCAGGACACCGTAATTGGCGCCCGGGCCATAGGGGTACTGATAGATTTCCAACGTCATTTGACCGTCCCTTCTGTCACTTTTGAAGGCAGAGAAGCGCAGAGGCCGATGATTGGCAATCCGGAATGTCGCAGCAAGCGGGGAATTCAGAAGGTTTGTCCTGCCTCCTTCTCCGAAAACTGCGATGCCATCGCTGGCAACACGGATCATGGCGAGAATGCCCCAATCCGCGCCCTTATTTCGGCGATTTCTTTGTGTATCCCCGCGGAATGTAAGTCTCTCGGAGTGAATGTGACCATGTCCAAAGCGACAAACCTTCTGGCCTGTCTGGCCGCCAGCGTTTCTTTCAGCACTGCCGTTCAAGCAGCGACGGAAGTGAGTGGAGTGATCTACGAAGGGGGCGTTGGTCCGTCCGCGCTCGCGCCAGAGGCTGACCGTGTGTTGGGGGACTTTAACGCAACCCCGGGGAACCCCGAGCTGATTGTGATCGGAGATGTCTCGATCTGGGGTGGCGTCGCACATTCCCGCAATAGCCGATACACAGACGCTTGGGCTATGGACTTTGGCGCCGACAGCTATTCCGGAACCTTCAACTGGCAAAATGTGGAACAAAACCCGTTCGATGGAGAATTGATTGTCAACGGCGTTGTGACGAAACTCGGCGATAGCGGAACCGTCTCGCTGACCGGTCTCAGCGGGTACGTCACCTTCGAGGTCGATCCGCGCAAAGGGATTTATGGCCCGAGCCCCCGTGAAGCAGCAACCTGGGATCTTCACCTTGTAGCGATGCCCCTGCCCGCAGGGGCATGGCTGATGCTGAGCGGTATCGCTGGTCTGGGACTGATGCGGCGCCGTAAAAAGAGCGCCTAGCTGCTCAAGAGCGGAAACGCACCTCAACCCGGGCTTCGCTCGGTGTTTGTGCTGCGATTTGTCAGAAAAGCGTGTGGAGCCAGTCAATAAAAGCTTGCACGATTGCGCGGCGTGGGCCGCTCGGGACAACGATGAAGTAGTCCGCGCGCGGTGTTGCGGGCAAAGGAACCTCCACCAGACGGCCTGTGGCCAAGTCGTCGCGTGCGACCCGTTCGTTAAAGAGGGTTATTCCGATACCCTGACGTGCGGCTTCCAGTTGCAGGCTGGGTCCTCCGATCTGGACTAGATTGAGACGGGACAGGTCCAAGCCAGCCTGTTCCATCAGAGCACGCTTGCTGTCGTTGCTGTCATGCCAGAGCCACGGGTACTTGTGCGCATCCGTTGGCGACGTGCCTATCAGTCTTGGCGCTCCGGCGGCTACCATCCTTGTTTCAGACAGATGAATGGCCTCCATTCCCGGCCATGAGCGCGGCGCACCCTCAAAGACGGCGCGGAGGGCGAAATCAAACCCTTCGCGTTCTATGTCGATATAAGAACGACTGGGGTGAAGGGAAATTTCAACGTCGGGATGCTGCTCCCAGAACTCGCTGAGACGCGGCATGATCACGGCTTCGGTGACAAAGGTGGTGGTGGTAACACGAATACCGCGTCGGTTTTCCTTCGCACGCAGATCAGCGAGCGTTTCGGCGATCGTGGAAAAGCCCTGTCCAAGGCCCATCGCCAGGCTACGGCCCGCGTCGGTCAATTGGATCGACCGACCGTCCCGCACAGCGAGCTTAACCTTCAAATCGGCTTCCAGCGCGCGGACTTGCTGTGCGATTGCCGCATGTGTGACGTTGAGTGCGCGCGCCGCTCCCGAAAACCCTCCATGGCGCGCTGTCGCATCGAAGGCGCGGAGAGCCGCGAGGGAAGGAAGTTCACGCCAGTCAACAGACATAGTAGTTCAGCTTACATATTGCGGTTTATTTCTGCTTAGCGCACCTGCCTGAAATTCTCTAGTTTCTTTACATCTTCCTCAGCGCGACAGAGGCACATATGTGGGAATTCTTTACTGCCAGCCCGGAGGTTTCCGTGCCCTTCAATATCCAGAATGCTCGCCCAAGATTTTCCTTGCAGCGCTACTCGCGTGCTCAGGATGTTCCAATGGCGGAGGCGCGAGAAATTTTGTGCGAGCAGACCGCTATGATGCATGCCCGCATGCTGGAAATGGGTGGGCCGGACTACGACGTTGAAATTCACAGGCGCGCGTTTTGGGACAAATTTGACCGGGTTCTGCCGCCACACGGCAGCTATTATCTTGCAGTGGATGATGCCGGTGTTGTTGTCGGGACGGGCGCGCTTCGATCGGTGCGCGCGGGTGTCGCAGAGATGAAGCACCTTTTTGTTGCTGAACGGATGCGCCGTTCTGGACTGGGCCGCGCGCTTGTGATGGCAAGGCTTGCAGATGCGCAGGAGATGGGCATTCGGACAGTTATCGCCGACACCTTCGTTTGCAATCATGAAATGCGGGCGCTCTACGGGGATATCGGGTTTGCTGAGGTCCCGCCCTTTGCTGAGAGTGCGACAGCGGATCTGTCGCCGGACTTGAGAGAATTCATGGCCTTCTACCGGTATGATATGCCAAGTGTCGGGGCTACGGAGTAGCTGGATCCGCGAAAACCGGGCCTAGTCATTTCCGTACCAACGTGATGTGCGGCGTTGGTGTCGGAAAACAGGTCGGCCTGCCAGTGATATTGCCAACACAATATCCACGGTGCCTTTCCAGTCAGAGAATTTGCGGCCAGAAGAAGGTCTGGCCAAACTGACGCAAAGCAACGTGTCCACAGGGTCATGTTTAAAAGCAAAATTACCGGACTGTGGTTAGGATGCTCCGGCTATGACCGGAGTGGCGGTTCGGACGAACCTTCAGCCCCGCGCCTTAGTAATAGCTCAGCGGTCGCGCCTTGCCGCGGAAAATGAAGTAGCTCAGGATCGTGTATCCCAGGATCGCCGGGAGCACAAAAAGCGTCCCGAAGAGAATGATGATCAGGCTTTCGGGCGCACTTGCGGCCTCGTATATCGTTAGCTGCTCTGGAACGACATATGGATAGAAAGAATAGGCGAGCCCAAAGAAAGCCAAGATAAACAGCACGATTGTTGCGATGAACGGAACCCAGGCGAAGCTGTCATCTGCGGTGGGCAAACGTTTAAGTCCGAAAAACAGCAAGGCGATCAGGGCGCAGAACGTCAGGGGCAGAGGCGCGAGCAGAACGATTTCTGGATATGAAAACCACTTCTCAAAAATTCTCGGGCTGACGAGTGGGGAGGCGAATGACACTGCTGCCAGTCCCAGCACCAGTCCCCAGATTCCACCCTTGGCCCATTCGACCGCTTTCAGTTGCAGCGCGCCTTCGGATTTCAGGATCAACCAGGTCGCGCCAATGAAGGAATAGGCAACCGTCAGGAACACGGCGGTCAGGACCGAAAAGGCAACGGTGAGAAACGACCAGTTGAGCCCCATAATATAGAGCCCGAGCATGAAGCCCTGGCTGATCGAGGCCATCAGCGAGCCTGTGAAGAACGCGCCGTTCCAGAACCCCTTGTATCTTGGAGGAGCCTTCACGCGGAACTCAAACGCCACACCTCGCAGGATCAAGCCAATCAGCATGATCGCGACCGGAAGGTACAGGGCGGTCAGGATTGCTCCATGGGCTGACGGAAATGCCACCAAGAGAATTCCAATGGCCAGCACCAGCCATGTCTCGTTGGCGTCCCAGAACGGACCGATCGATGCGACCATCATGTCTTTTTCGTCTTCTGCTGCGAAGGGAAATAGAACACCGACCCCAAGGTCGAAACCGTCGAGGACCACGTAGATCAGGATAGATAGCCCCATCAGCGCGGCAAAAGTCAGCGGTAGCCACTGCGCGGGATCAGAAAAAATCTCGGTCATCCGATCACTCCGCAGGGGTCTCTGCGTGTGTAATGCCGGTACCCGGGCGGCGGGCATCCAGAACCGGTTCTCCACGTGCGGCCTTTATGGCAAGATAGGTGAGCACGCCCATGTAGCAGAATATCAGTGCGGCATAGACCAAGAGGTATGCAATCAACGTGGTCAGGACCATTGGGGCAGGGACATCTGCCACAGCGTCCGCGGTTTTCAAAACACCGTCCACTAGCCACGGCTGGCGCCCAATTTCGGTTGTGTACCAGCCTGCGAGTGTGGCGATCCACCCTGAAAAAGCCATGCCGACGAACCCGTAAAGGATTGGTTTTGGCAGCCCTTCGACACCGCGCCCGCGTCGCATAAACCAGACAGCTGCCCAGCTGAGCGCGAGCATAGCCATCCCCGTGGCAACCATGACACGGAAGGACCAGAACACTTTGAACACCGGTGGGTGTAAAACCTCTCCGTCTTCAGTGACAAAGTCATTCAATCCCGGAATTTTACCGTCGATGCTGTGCGTCAGGATCAGCGAGCCTACATACGGCACCTTTATTGCGTAGTCGTTTTCGCGGTTCTCCTGGTCTGGAAGCGCAAAGAGGATCAGCGGTACCGGGCTCTCTTGGCCGTCCCAGTGGCCTTCCATTGCGGCGACTTTCGCTGGTTGATGCTCCAACGTATTCAACCCGTGCTGATCGCCCATGAAGATCTGCGCTGGTATAAGAATAGCTCCCAGCCACGCGCCGACGGTCAGTGTTGTGCGGACGCCATCGGAGCGATCGCCAAGCAACCAGCGGAAAGCCGAGAGACCCGCCAAAAGGAACGCAACCGTCAAACCAGAGGCAAGCAGCGTGTGCGTAAATCGATAGGGCAGCGAGGGGTTGAAAATAATCTCCCACCAGTTCGTGGCGAAGACCACACCATCGCGAATTTCATAACCGGCGGGCGTATGCATCCAGCTGTTCAGCACGAGGATCCAGAAGGCCGACATTGTGGTGCCGAACGCCACGAGAAAGGTGGCAAGCGAATGCAGCCAGCTTGGAACGCGCGAAACGCCAAACAACATGATCCCGAGGAATACGGCCTCGAGAAAGAATGCCGTCATGACTTCATAGGCCAGTAGGGGGCCGGCGATATTGCCGACAGTTTCCATGAAGCCGGGCCAGTTTGTCCCGAACTGAAAGGACATTGTAATGCCTGAGACAACGCCCATCGCAAAGCTCAAGGCAAAGATCTTTACCCAGAACTTGTACGCGTCCATCCACCGCTCGGCGCCGGTGGCTGCATGGCGCAGTTTGAAGAACAAAAGTACCCAGCCAAGTGCAATGGTGATTGTCGGGAACAGTATGTGGAACGAGATATTGGCACCAAACTGGATGCGCGACAGGATCAGGGTGTCCATTCCGAAAGGGCCTCTAAAGCTTGTGTTAGCAATATGTCTTTCGCCTTGGCCTTGTAGCTAGACCTTAGTCTCGCCTGCGCCAGAGCACGGCCCTGCGACCTGCTGTCCCGTCTGGTCTAGTGGCGGGGAGGCAAACCCGCATCGGACCGACCCTGCGCTGTCTTGAGCGAAAAATCGGTGCCCAGGTGCTTGTCGGCTTCCGGAGTGCAGAGCCACGAAATCGCTCGTGCCACGTCTTGCGGCGCAATATGGTCTTCGGGGGCAAGTTGGCTCACAGGATTAATCCCGGAGGCTTTGATCCTTTCCTGCATCTCGGTTGCGACCGTACCGGGGCTGAGGCCGAGAACACGAATGCCCCGCTCGCCATACTCGCGATGCACAACGCGGGTGAGCGACAAGAGCGCTGCCTTGGTCGCACAGTAGTGGCTCCATCCCTCCAACGCGCTGGTGGCTGCGCCGGAGCTCAGGTTTATGATTGTCCCAGCGCCGCATGTGTCCATTTCAGGCAGGACGGCGCGCATCATGTGATAGGCACCTTTCAGGTTCACATCCACGACATGCCCCCAGGCGTCGGGATCGCTGTCGCCGAGCCGCGCGATGGGATCGATGATACCTGCATTGTTGACAAGAACGTCAATCCGACCCGCCGAGCGCACAAGCCCGTCTACCGCATCGCTCACAGCACGTGGATTTGAGACGTCGCAAGGTATGGCATGGCCACCTGTTTCCTTCGCGAGACGCACAAGCGCATCTTCGTTACGGGCTAAAAGTGCGACCCTGGCCCCCTGGGCGGCCATATGCCGGGCTGTAGCGGCGCCGATCCCTTGGCTGGCACCCGTAATCAGCACGGATTGTCCTGTAAGATTGGTCATACTAAGCTCCTGAGCAGTGACATTTGCGCGGTGCTAACGCGAATGCGGTTGTCATTAAATGATGGCAATTCGCACATTCTCATGCAATTTCTTCATGAATGAACACGTCAGACCTTTCCCTTTTCGTCGCCGTCGCGCAGGCGGGTAGTTTCGCAGCTGTCGCCCGCGCGCGCGACTTGGATCCCAGTCAGGTTTCCCGCAGTATCGCTGGCCTTGAGCGCCAGCTCCAAACGCGCCTGTTCGAACGCTCCACCCGTCAGATGGCGCTGACTGAAGCAGGCGCGCGCTATCTCGATCGGATCGCGCCTCTTTTGGAAGATCTCGATGCGGCGGGTGCCGAGCTTCGCGATACACACACAAAACCACAGGGGCGGCTGAGACTGTCGACCTCTGTCGCGTTCGGGCAGGAAATGCTGGTGCCAATCCTGCATTTGTTTCGTCGCGACCTGCCGGATCTGTCACTCGAGCTGATCTTCACGGATGCCAATCTTGACCTTGTTGCCGAGCAGATTGATCTGGCAATCCGTTTGGCCCCTGCGCCAAAAGGAGATCTGATCAGCCGAAAGCTGCGGCCGACCACCTATCATGTTGTTGCGCCTCCCGATATTGCGGCTCAGGCCCCGGAAGATATCACTGACTTACCAAAGCTGCCTCTTATCATTCATGCCGTACCGGGCTTGCCCAGGGTCTGGCGCTTCCGTGCCGCTGACGGGACCGAAACGCAGGTGCCGGTCGATGGTCCGCTGCATATTTCAAACGCGCTTTCGCTGCGGGATTGTGTGCGCCGTGGATTGGGTGTCGCGCTCCTCGCGGATTGGATGGTCGCTCGCGACCTTGCCAACGGACGTCTTGTTGCTCTCTATCCGGATTATGCCGTCACCGCGACGAGCTTCGATACAGCGGCGTGGCTGCTCTATCCCAGCAGGCGCTATCTTCCCCTAAAAACCCGGTCTGTGATCGACATTCTCACAAGAAGACTCGGCAGATCGCCTTGAGCGGGCTTGCACGTCGCTTGCGCCTGCGTCATGTCGGTCGCGAGGGGACGGGGATATGCGCGAGTACAAAGTAGTCATCAATGGTTTTGGCCGGATCGGGCGTTCTGTGCTGCGCGCGTGGTTGCGCGGAGGATGGCCGGGGCTCCGGATCGTGGGCATCAACGATATTGCGGATCTGGATACCTGCTCCTACCTTTTCGAGTACGACAGTGTCTTCGGTCCTTGGTCCGGACAAGTGAACACAGAACCGGGTGCCCTGGTTGTCGATGGCAAAAAGATTGCATTCTCCAATATCGCAAATCTGAGGGAAACAGACCTCAGCGGTATCGATCTTGTCATGGAATGTACCGGTCGCGGATCCGATAGGGCCTTTGCAGAGCGCGCGCTGACCGCCGGCGCGGCCCGTGTGCTGATCTCGGGGCCTTCGCCTGATGCTGACTGGACGCTGGTTCTTGGCGCCAATGATGCCGGCCTGACCCGCGACCACCGAATTGTCTCCAACGCGTCGTGTACAACAAATGCGCTTGCACCGCTCGCCAAGCTGCTTGACCGGGAGTTTGGCATCATCACCGGTTCAATGACGACTATTCATTGCTACACCGGCAGCCAACCAACCGTGGATATGCCGATGGCAAACCCGGCGCGATCCCGCGCGGCTGCGCTGTCCATGGTGCCCACAACGACCTCGGCACAAGCCCTTACGGACCTGGTCCTTCCCGAAATCGCGGGCCGGATCGAAGGCTCCGCCGTGCGAGTTCCGGTGGCCTCAGTCTCTGCTGTTGATCTATCGATTACCACTGAACGTCCAGCGCGTGCAGACGACGCGAATGCGGCGTTCGAAGCCGCCAAAGGGGGCATTGTCGGAGTAACTCGAAAGCCGCTGGTGTCCTCGGATCTGCGGCAACGCCCCGAGAGTATTATTATGGCGCTGCCAGAGACACGGGTCTCGAAGGGGGGGCTGCTGCGCGTCTTTGGTTGGTATGACAACGAATGGGGTTTTTCCAACCGCATGTTGGATGTCGCGATGCGGATGTCCAAATACTAGGCTCTTTCGGGTGAGCCCGGCAGGCTTCTTTCTTCAACGATTGGCTTTGCCAGCCCGCACCACCCGCCAGGGTTCGGAGTACCAATGCTCCTCAAGGTTTTTTGTCTCCCCGATCCGGTCCACAACGGCGAAAAGGCCAGGTGAGGATAGCGGTGTTAATACTCCGTGCCACACACCGCGGCGATAATTCACGCCTTGTCCGGGCGCCGTCAGAAACGCCAGTGGCGCGCCGGGGCGACCGTTTTCATCCGGGGCCACAACAACAAGAAAGGAGGTCTCAGTCATCGGGATAAAGGCCTGACTGCCGTCAGGATGCCGTTCGACCATCTCCAGCGTGTAGGGGAGTCTACGGGGCTTTGCGTCAAAAAAACTGATCCCGGCGCGGCCTTGCGGACCGAAATCAAGCCGGGCCAGATCATGATGGCGTCCGCACATATCCTGATTGATCATTTTGTCCGGCTGCGTGCGCCGATCCAGCACCTCTCCATACGGGGCAAAAGCATCCGGCGTCAGCGGTGCCACCTGTACCTCACGCATCAGATCGAGCCTGGCGACCACTCCGGGCGCCCGTAAAGGCGCAACCGGCTCACGCCACCATCCGGGAATATGTTGAACCTCACATGGGTGATTGAGCCGAGCTGTGCAAGTTCGTCCACGTATTCGTGGACAGCGTCAGCCGTCAGCGGCACCTCCGGCAAAAGCGGTTGCCAGAACATCGAGTCCGTAACAATCGCATCCGTCAGCCCGTCACCAAAGACTGCTAAATCGGCAGCTTGGATCGAGCACCGATCAGGGAAATTGCCTTTGAAATGCGCTGTGTCGACCTCGATCCGGCTGACTTGTCCACGGGCACCCAAGGCAATGACCATCCAATCGTGGCCGGGAGTGCGCTTGCGGCGTGTCTCCCAACCGTCTCCCATATTCACGCCTCTTCCAGGCGCAAGAAGTCTCATGTAATCGCCGTAATGCGCATCTGAGAACGCGAGAATCCGCCCACCATTCAATGCAGCCGACAACTCGATCTCCTGGCCCCCGGTTGTAGGATCAAGTTCCGGGATGCCATAGGCGCGCAGACGTGCGATGCCCCCGTCCGGAAAGATATGAACCCGAAGATGAGTCCAGCTTTCGAAGCTCTGGCAATTGTAATAGTGGTGCGATGAGGCATCCAGAGGCTTGTGAGGCAGTATCTCGACCCACCGCGTGTTGTCGTCGGGGTCATGCTCTGAGGTGCAGGCCTCGATCATAACGGCGGGGGCATAGTTTCCCGTAAAGTGTGATGTGTCGACGTCAAAGCCGAGTATCCTTCCAGGGGCCGCCAGGGAGATCACTGCATGGTCGTGCCCTCCGCCACGGCGGCGGCGCGTCTCCCAGCCGTCCATCCACTTGCCATGGGCATCGAACTTATCGGGGATGAAAACCGCGGGCGCGTCCTGCAGCATTCGCGTCAGCGGAGCAAAAAACTCGTCTGAAGCATACAGCGCCCGTGCACCAAGGCCCGCCGATGCCAGATTGATACCCGTCCGCACAAATAGCGGGATATCCGTCTTGGTCTCGGTCATGGTCTACGCTCCCCAGCTTTCCCTACCCAAGCGGCAGATCGCGCAGCCTTAGAAGCGCGATCTTTTCCACCTGGGCACAGGCGGTCTCAAATTCGGTGTCACGGTCGTTCTCGATCCGGGCGGTGAACGCCTCGAGAATCTCACCCTTGCTCAACCCTTTCACTGCAATGATGAAAGGGAACCCGAACTTGGTCTTATAGGCATCGTTCAGCCGCGTAAATGCGTCGTGTTCTCCGTCTGTCAGCGCATCGAGCCCTGCGCCTGCCTGTTCCGCCGAACTTTCCGCCGTCAGCCGTTTGGCCGCAGCGAGCTTTCCGGCCAAGTCTGGATGCGCATTCAGAACGCCAAGTCGTTCGTCCCGGCTCGCTTCGCGAAACCGACGGACAAGGGCTGCGTGAACTCCGTCTGCGGTGTCATGGGCTCGGCCCAACTCGCCGTCAAATGCCCGCTCTGCAATCCAGGGCGAATGTTCGAAGACACCACCGAAGGTCTCCAAAAAAGCCGCCCGCGCCATAGAGCTTGGCACCAGCTCGGCCGGCTTTGGCGGATGTGTGGCCATCCAGTGCTCTGCAATGTCAATGCGCCGTGCGAACCAGACATCTGTGTGGCCCATGGCATAGTCAAGAAAGCGCGCCAGAGCCTGAGCGCGTCCGGGTCGCCCAACCAGACGGCAGTGCAGCCCGATGGACATCATCTTTGGAACGCCTGCCTCGCCCTCGGCATAGAGGCAATCAAACGTATCTTTCAAATAACCATAAAACTGATCACCGGAGTTAAAGCCCTGCGGCGTTGCAAAGCGCATATCGTTGGCATCGAGGGTGTAGGGCACCACCAGCTGATCCTTGTCTCCGATCCGAGCCCAGTAGGGCAGCTCGTCAGCATAGCTGTCAGCAGAATAGGCAAATCCGCCTTCTTCGGCGACAATATCAAGCGTCTGCATTGAACACCGCCCGGTATACCACCCCCGGGGTCGCGCGCCGACCACAGCGGTGTGCAGCGCAATGGCCTCATACATTTGAGCGCGTTCTTCTTCAGGATCGAAGTCTTTGTACTCGATCCATTTCAGCCCGTGGCTTGCGATCTCCCAACCGGCCTCGTTCATTGCGGTCACCTGTGCCGGGCTGCGCGCCAGCGCTGTGGCCACGCCATAGACGGTGATCGGGACTTTCCGCTCCGTCAGCATGCGGTGAAGCCGCCAGAACCCCGATCGTGCACCGTATTCGTAGATTGACTCCATATTCCAGTGGCGCTGGTTCGGCCAAGCCGCGGCACCTACAATCTCTGATAAAAAGGCCTCTGAAGCTGCATCACCGTGCAGGATGTTGTTTTCACCGCCCTCTTCATAATTCAGGACGATCTGCACGGCGATCTTAGCGCCGTTGGGCCAATGTGCTTGTGGCGGCACGGCGCCATAGCCGTGCATGTCTCTGGGATATCGCATAGAGCTTTTTTGCGCCCGCCGCGCAACGGGCGCAAGAGTGGTTCATGTTTTCGGTTGGCTCGAAAGACCGCCCGAGATTTCCTCAGTCGCAACTTCGTCGAGCGGTTTGGGCAAGACCAGGTTCAGTATTATCGCCAATGCTGCCGCTGGGAGTAAGCCGCTGGTCATCAGAATTCTTGGTGTTTCGGGCAAGTATTGCACTGCGCCGGGTTCCAGCTGAAGGCCAAGGCCGATAGAGAGCGAAATCGCAAAAATCACCATATTCCTCTTGTCCCAGTCCACATCCGAGAGCATTGAGATTCCTGCTGCCACGACCATTCCGAACATTACGATCACACCGCCGCCCAGAACCTCAATTGGAATGGTCCGGATAACCGCGCCCACCTTTGGTACAAGACCACAGAGGATAAGGAACAGCGCCCCCAGGGTAACCACGTGGCGGCTCATAACGCCTGTCATTGCTATCAGACCGACATTTTGACTGAAGGAAGTATTGGGCAACCCGCCGAAGAACCCGGCAAAGGCGGTGCCGACGCCATCGGCGAAGGTTGCGCCCTCGATCTCGCGGCCTGTGGCCTCACGCCCTGCGCCCGCGCGCGTTATTCCAGACACGTCGCCGACGGTTTCCACCGCCGACACGAAAGCCATCAAGCAAAAGCCCAGAACCGCTGCAACGCTGAACTCGAATCCGTAGCGGAACGGATCGGGCAGGGCAAAAGCGGAAGCGCCCGCCCAGCTTCCCGCAATGGAGGCGATTGGCAGCATCCCAACCAGGATCGCATAGAGATAACCGACAATAAGCCCAATCAGAACAGCTGAGATCGACAGCATGCCGCCCGTGAAGAACTTCAGGCCAAGCGTTACCAGGATTACGACAAGTGCGGCTGACCAATTCAGTAGGCTGCCATATTCCGGCGTGCCGATGGCCGGCACGCCACCGGCAGCATATTGGATCCCGACCTTTACAAGGGCCAGCCCAATCATGGTCACGACCAGCCCCGTGACGAGCGGCGGTAAAGCAAACCGGATCCGTCCGATGAAAAATCCAAGACATCCGTGGAAAATACCACCAATGATCACGCCGCCATAAAGAGCCGCAAGGCCGTCCACACCTTTTCCTGCGACAAGTGGGATCATTATGGGAATGAAAGCAAAAGATGTGCCCTGCACAATAGGTAGCTTGGCCCCGACTGGGCCTACACCTATGGACTGAAACAAAGTGGCGATGCCGGCAAAAAGCATCGACATCTGGATCATATACAAAAGCTCCGGAAAATCGGGTGAGTTGGAGCCAAAGCCAAATCCGGCGGCTCCTGCAACGATGATCGCAGGGGTTACATTTGCGATAAACATTGCCAATACGTGCTGAATACCCAGCGTTACGCCTTGCGCAAGCGGTGGCAAATAGTTGGGATCGCGAAGCTGTTCTGGTGTTCCAATGGAAGCGGTCGGCATTGTCCCTCGCCTTTCATTATCTGCTGTGAAGCCCGGGGTGGGTTGGTCAATCACGATTGCAGTGGAAATCGTAGGCGATAAGGTGCCAAGCACATGAACGAGGGTTGCAGGTCCGAAACCCTGTCGCCTCATCATTTGCATATAAATTGATCAGGAATGAGCGGGAGTGACCTTGTATGAGCGGATATTTGACCACCCACGTGCTTGACACAGCCCGGGGTCTCCCTGCCGAAAACCTCCATATCGTTCTCTATCGGATCGACGGGGCAATGAAGACAGTGGTTGCGGCCAAACATACCAACGAAGACGGGCGCACAGACGGTCCGATCCTTCCGGTCGAAACCTTTGCGGCTGGCCTTTATGAACTCGTTTTCCACGCAGGTGACTATTTGCGTGAGACCGGCCAGGCGGCGGATGAGCCGCTTTTTCTGGATGAAATACCGATCCGCTTCGGCATCAACGATCCAGGATCCCATTACCATGTGCCGCTTCTTCTGAGCCCGTTTGGCTACTCCACGTATCGCGGCTCCTGACCTGAGTATATTGACAAAATACTCCACAAAAGCGCGCGATAGGAGAAAGCAGCCCATCCCGCCTGCTCAAAAATCGAGCGTCCGGTTCATGCACGTCGTCCTTTTGAAAGCCGCCCCCTTGGCGTTTGTGTCCAAGACAGCGATGATGGCGGCAACAACGACCAAGACGGATACCCATGTTTGACCCTATCATGATCGAGGCTTGGGCTGAGTTCGCCGTGCGCTGGCTCCATGTGATCACCGCCATCGCCTGGATCGGCTCGTCTTTTTATTTCATCGCGCTCGATCTGGGGCTGCGCAAGGCCTCGGACATGCCCAACCTCGCCAATGGTGAGGAATGGCAGGTGCATGGAGGTGGCTTTTACCACATAACCAAATACATGGTCGCGCCTGCGCGCCTGCCTGAACATCTCATCTGGTTCAAATGGGAAAGCTACGCGACGTGGCTGTCGGGCTTTGTGTTATTGGTTCTTGTCTACTATCTTGGCGCAGAACTTTACCTGGTTGATCCCAACGTGCTCGATATTCCCGTCTGGGTGGGCATTGTGATCTCGCTCGGGTCACTCGCCTTTGGCTGGATTGCGTACGACCTTCTGTGCAAATCGAAGTTCGGGGACGACAACACGCGCCTTATGGTTCTGCTCTTTGGCCTGCTTGTGGTTATGAGCTGGGGGTATACGCAGGTCTTTTCGGGTCGCGCCGCGCTTCTGCATCTGGGTGCGTTTACCGCGACTATCATGAGTGCGAACGTCTTCATGATCATCATTCCCAACCAGAAGATCGTGGTGGCTGACCTCAAGGCTGGCCGGACACCTGATGCAAAATACGGCAAGATCGCAAAGCAGCGCTCAACCCATAATAACTATCTTACGCTGCCGGTTCTCTTTCTGATGCTGTCCAACCACTACCCACTTGCCTTCGCCAGCCAGTACAACTGGCTTATCGCGGCGCTGGTGTTCCTGACAGGTGTAACGATCCGTCATTTCTTCAATACAATGCATGCCAAGCAAGGAATGCTCTGGTGGACATGGGGCCTGACTGCGGGACTTTTTGCAGCGATCATGTGGCTGTCTACACTCGGCATACCCGACACCGCTGTGGAGGGGGAGGCACAGCTCTCCCGCGAAGCTCAACGCTTTGCTGATGCCAATGGCTTCACCGAAGTCCATGACATTGTGCTCGCGAATTGCTCCATGTGCCACGCGCGCGAAGTGTACTATCCGGGACTTGCTTGGGCGCCAAAGGGCGTTGTGCTGGAATCCGAGGCAGATGTGGCTTCCCAGGCTCGGGCGATTTTCCTCCAGGCCGGCGTCAGCCATGCCATGCCGCCGGGTGTGGTGAACTACATGGAGCCTGAAGATCGCGCAGCGATCGTTGCGTGGTTTCGTGGCGCGTATTGAAGCCTAGAGAAATCGCCAACGGGTGTGCTGGCTATAGGGCAGGTCGGGCGTCACCTCGATTGAGGGAAATGCTGCATGGTTTGCCGCGTCGGGCCAGCCTTGTGCTTCGAATGCCACTGAGGAGAATGGAGCATAGCTTGCGCCGTGGTGTCCGGCGAATGGCGCCGTATCGATCGTGCCTTGGTCAAAGACCTGCAATCCTGGTTCCGTGGTCCAGATCTCCATCGCCACGCCGCTCCGCCCGGTCAGAGTACAGGAATGTGAAAGCGCCCGCTTTCCCTGAGCAAGACAGTAATTCATGTCAAAGCGCAGATCCTCTGACGGTTCGAAGACGTGGGGTTCGCGAAAATCAAACGGCGTTCCTGCGACCGAAATCAAGCGCCCTGTTGCCATCAGGTCGTCGCCGTTTTCAGTGAACCGGTCTGCAAAAATCTGCAACTTGTGCCCTGCAATTGATCGGGATCCATCAAGGTTCCAGTAGGAATGATTGGCAAGGTTCATCAAAGATGGTTTGTCGGTTCGCGCGCGGATCACGAGGTCCAGATCGGTCGCATTGACGCGATACTCCAGACGGATGTCGCGCGTGCCGGGGAACCCCGACGCGCCGTCTTCCAGGGTGAGTCCAAGTACAACGTGGACATCTGAAACCTCAATGATTTCCCAAATCCGGTGTTGCGTCCCGTTTGATCCGCCGTGTTTTGTGTGTGCGCCTTCCAGGTTCGCCTCGAAAGCATGTACAACGCCGTTGATCGGTGCGCGCGCGTGCTTGATCCTGTTCACCACCGGGCCCATGAGCGCGCCGAAGCTGCGCATCTTGCTGCGGTAGGCCATTACATCCGGACTGCCCAAGGTGAGCCCGTGCGAGACGCCTGCAAGCCGGACATCGTGAAGAACTGCTCCCAGAGTCAGGACAGAAACCTCCAACTGCTTGGAAGCAAGCGTGATCCTGTCCACTTGCGTGTCGTCTTCAATCGCTCCGAATCGGGAAATTCCTGCGCCGGTCATCTTGCCTCCAAATAGTGCGCGCAGTTTGCGTGTTTCGGTCTGCGCGACAACCAAAACTCACCTGCAACGCGATCAGATGCGGTTTTTCTGCACAGCGTTGTGGTTCTACTTGCGCGAAGGGCCGAGTTTCCGATAGGAAACTTTTAAGTGCACTTGATGCGAGTCGTCCCGGAAGCGGCCAACATGTTGAAGAAAACACCTCTCTACGATCTACATGTAGAACTCGGCGCGAAACTTGTTCAGTTTGCCGGTTGGGAGATGCCGGTTCAATATCCAGACGGGATCATGGTGGAGCACGCAGCATGTCGTAATGGGGCCGCTCTCTTCGACGTTAGCCATATGTGCCAAATAAAAGTGTCCGGGGACAATCCGGCAGTGGCAATGGAACGGCTGTGCCCAGGTGGACTGACGACCCTCCAGACGGGTTCTGCGCGCTATACACAACTGACCACGCAGAAAGGCGGCATCTACGACGATCTGATTGTCACCAACGGGGGCGACCATCTCTTCGTGGTCGTCAATGCTTCCATGGCTGAACAGGACCTTGAAATCCTCACCGCGGGTTTGCCAGATCAGAGTGTGACACCGCTCGCCGACCGCGCGCTTGTTGCGGTACAAGGTCCGACGGCAGGTCAGATCGTGTCCGGTCTCTTTCCCCAAACGACCGAGCTCAGGTTCATGCAATCCATTGTGGTCGGTTACATCCGCCTCTCGCGGCTCGGCTATACCGGAGAAGACGGTTTCGAAATATCTATCCCGGCGCCACAGGCCGAGGACCTCGCACGTCAGCTGATCGATGCGGGTGCTGTACCTGCAGGGCTCGGGGCACGGGACACCCTGCGCATGGAGGCAGGGTTGCCACTCTATGGGAGTGACATTGACCAGGGTACGTCGCCGATTGAGGCGGGGCTGGGGTTCTCCATCCCAAAGCGCCGTCGAGAGGCGGCGGATTTTCCGGGCGCTGCGCGCATTGTGGCTGAAGCAACTGATGGCGCCTCCCGGAAACTGGTGGGCCTTCGCCCCGACGGCCGCGCACCGGCCAGAGCAGGAACCGAGATCGCGACGCCGGAAGGCAAAGTCGTCGGTTCGGTGACGTCAGGAGGATTCTCACCCACCCTGAATGGGCCGATTTCGCTTGGTTATGTTCCCAGTGACCTAGCCAAGCCCGACACCGAACTTCACTTCATCCTGCGCGGCAAACCAGCCCCGGCCCGGGTGGTTCCGCTCCCTTTCGTCCCGCACAGTTATCTCCGTTAAGAAGGCGCTTCTTATGATTACCTACTACACCGAAGACCACGAATGGATCACCGTTGACGGCGATATTGCCACCATCGGCATCACCAATCACGCTGCAGAGCAACTGGGAGAGGTTGTCTTCGTTGAGTTGCAGGGCGCAGGTGAGACCTTCGCAAAAGGCGACGAGATCGGAGTTGTCGAAAGCGTCAAGGCAGCGTCTGATATCTATGCGCCCGTCACCGGCGAAATTGTCGAAGCGAATGACGCGTTGGCCGAAAAGCCGGCAGAGTTGAACGAAGACCCGGAGGGCACGAGCTGGCTCTACAAAATCAAGCTCTCTGAAACCGGAGAACTATCAGAGCTGATGGACGAAGATGCGTACAAGGCTCTGATCGAATAAACTGACCAGAGACAAACAAGTCTCAAACCAACCGCGCCGGAGGCACGATCCGGTCGCGACATGACCGACCTCTTAAAGGAGCGAACCATGGGCTTTTCCCTGACCGACTACGCACCTTACGATTTCGCTAACCGTCGCCATATTGGCCCGTCGCCGAAAGAAATGGCCCAGATGCTGGCCACTATCGGCGTGCCGTCGCTTGATGCGCTGATCGATGAAGCTGTCCCTCAGGAGATCCGGAGCCCCCGACTGTTATCCTTCGGCCCGGCTTTGAGCGAACGCGATACGATCCACAGAATGCGTGCGCTTGCAGACAAGAATACAGTGCTGACGTCGTTGATCGGGCAAGGGTACTATGGCACGCACACACCGCCGGTGATCCTTCGCAACATTCTGGAGAACCCCGCCTGGTATACTGCCTATACGCCCTATCAGCCTGAGATCAGCCAGGGTCGGCTGGAGGCACTGCTGAACTACCAAACCATGATGTCGGATCTTACAGGGCTGCCGATTGCAAATGCCTCGCTGCTTGACGAAGGAACAGCTGCGGCAGAGGCAATGGCGATGGCACAGCGGGCCTCGCGCTCCAAAGCCACTGGCTTCTTTGTGGCGCGCGACTGTCATCCTCAAACAATCGATGTGCTGCGGACGCGTGCGGAACCGTTGGGCATCGAGATAATTGTCGGAGCGGTCGAGGATTTGGATCCTGCGGCTGTCTTCGCGGCGCTTTTCCAGTACCCAGGCACCTACGGACATGTTCGCGACTACGCGGATCAGATTGCGGCACTGCATGAGACCAAGGCGCTGGGCATCCTCGCCGCTGACCCGCTTGCGCTGACGTTGTTGAAGTCTCCCGGTGAAATGGGCGCTGACATTGCCATCGGTTCAACTCAGCGGTTTGGCGTTCCCATGGGGTATGGCGGCCCGCATGCAGCCTACATGACCTGCACGGACGCGCTTAAGCGTTCGATGCCCGGGCGGATCATTGGCGTGTCCATCGACGCGCGGGGCAATAAAGCCTATCGCCTAAGCCTCCAAACCCGCGAGCAGCATATTCGTCGCGAGAAGGCGAATTCAAATGTCTGTACTGCGCAAGCGTTGTTGGCTGTGATGGCGTCCATGTATGGTGTCTTTCATGGTCCTGATGGACTTAAGGCGATCGCGCAAACCGTTCATCGCAAGACAGCGCGTCTGGCCGACGGGCTAATCGAGCTTGGCTTCCGCGTGGATCCTAAAGACTATTTCGACACCATCTCGGTCCGGGTTGGTGAGATGCAGGGCGTAATCCTCGACGCGGCACTCCGTGAAGGGGTGAACCTGCGTAAAATTGGTGCAGACCGGATCGGTATCACGCTGGATGAGCTCACGCTCGGTTCGACGATCGAAGCTGTCTGGCGCGCCTTTGGCGGAGCACGGCTGCGGTATGACAAGTCCCGGGTGATTTATCATCTCCCGACGAAGATGCTGCGCGAAAGCAGTTACATGACCCACCCGATCTTTCACATGAACCGGGCCGAGGCTGAGATGACCCGCTATATGCGCCGGCTCGCTGATCGGGACCTTGCGCTCGACCGCGCCATGATACCGCTTGGTTCCTGCACAATGAAACTCAACGCCACAGTTGAGATGCTCCCCCTTACCTGGCCAGAGTTTGCGCACATGCATCCTTTCGTGCCGGTCGACCAAGCCGCCGGCTATCACGAAATGATCGAAGAGCTGTCCGAGATGCTTTGCGAAGTGACCGGCTATGACGCGATGTCGATGCAGCCCAACTCCGGTGCGCAGGGTGAATATGCCGGTCTGCTTGCGATCCGAGGCTACCACCATGCAAGGGGAGAACCGGATCGCAATATTTGCCTGATCCCGACGTCAGCCCATGGCACCAACCCGGCCTCCGCGCAGATGGTCGGCTGGAAAGTCGTTGTGGTGAAATCGGCCGAGAATGGCGATATCGATCTGGAGGATTTTCGCGCCAAAGCAGAAGCGCATGGGCCTAATCTGGCTGGCTGCATGATCACCTACCCCTCCACCCACGGAGTGTTCGAACACACGGTCCGTGAGGTCTGCGAGATTACGCACTCCCATGGCGGGCAGGTCTATATCGATGGTGCGAATATGAATGCTATGGTTGGCATTTCCTCGCCCGGTGAGATTGGCGGGGATGTTAGCCATCTGAACCTGCACAAGACCTTCTGTATCCCGCACGGCGGCGGTGGTCCGGGCATGGGGCCGATTGGCGTGAAAGCACATCTCGCGCCGCATTTGCCGAGTCATTTCCAAAGGCAAGGCGCGGGTTTTGGAGATGTCGGCGCTGTGGCGAGTGCACCCTATGGCAGCCCCTCGATCCTCACCATCTCTTACGCCTATTGTTTGTTGATGGGCGGCGAGGGTTTGACGCAGGCAACAAAGGTGGCAATCCTGAACGCAAACTACATGGCGGAACGTCTCAAGGCGGGCTATCCGATCCTATTCTCAAACGAAAACCAGCGTGTTGCCCATGAGTGTATTCTTGATACGCGGGTTCTGGACAAAATCGCGCATGTATCGGTCGAGGATGTCGCCAAGCGCCTGATGGACTGTGGATTTCACGCGCCGACAATGAGCTGGCCAGTGGCCGGAACCCTGATGGTGGAGCCTACCGAGTCCGAACCCAAGGCAGAACTCGATAGGTTTTGCGACGCCATGCTTGCGATCCGGGAAGAAACGGATGCGATCGCGGCTGGAGAGCTTGATCCCGAAAACAACCCTCTGAAACGCGCTCCCCACACCGTGGAAGATCTCGTCGGCGAGTGGGAGAGACCTTATAGCCGCGAGCAGGCTTGCTATCCTCCGGGGGCGTTCAGAGTGGACAAGTATTGGCCACCAGTGAACCGGGTCGACAATGCCTATGGCGACAGGAACCTGGTTTGCACCTGCCCACCGGTGGAGGAGTACGCGGAACCGGCGGAGTAAATCGTCCGCCGACCGCTGCGGTGCGCCCGCGCATCACCTCCCGCTGATCTTGCTTTCTTTGCAGTTTCGCAAAGGAAAGCAGCGGTGTCGGTTTTGGTGGGCTGTCCTGACCCACGCTGTGCGACCTCTGCTGCTGGAGACCCAAGATGTTTCTTAGCGTTTTTGACATTTTCCGGATTGGGGTTGGCCCGTCTTCGTCTCATACAATGGGACCAATGGTGGCCGCAGCCGAGTTTCTGGAAGACTTGCGCGGACGGCGCGAGAAAGAACCCGGGGCCGGACAACTATCAGCCCTGTCCTGTTCCCTTCATGGCTCGCTGGCCTTCACCGGAAAAGGACATGCAACAGACCGCGCCGTTGCGCTGGGGCTCGCCGGTTTTCTCCCGGAGACGTTGGAGGCGCATGCGGCGGAGCAAGCACTGGCCCAGATGGCTAGGACCGGGCGCGTTTTGCCGAAAGGGTTGGGCGATCTGGTCTTTCACCCCGAGCGCAATATCCGGTTCGATTATGACCAGCGCCTGCCAGGGCATGCCAATGGGATGATCCTGAGGGCCTTTGACGCGGCCGGAGCGCTGTATATGGAAGAGGTTTTTTATTCCGTGGGCGGCGGTGTGGTGAAGCGGGCGAGCGAGATGACCGCGCCTGCGGCCAGCCTTCATGCGGAAAAAGAAGCCGCCGGCTATCCATACCCGTTCGGCACAGCTGCAGAGATGCTCTCGATGGGTGCCAAGCATGGAATGACAATTGCACAGATGAAACGGGCCAACGAGGCTGTACATGGGGATACCGATACACGGATCGACAAGGTAATGGGCGCCATGATGGCGTGCTTGGAGCGTGGCCTGGCCACCAGTGGCATCCTGCCCGGCGGCCTTAAGGTTAAACGCCGTGCGCCTGAACTCTATTTAGCTCTCCAGGCGGAAGGTGGTCAGAACCTTGTTCAGCCACACACAGTCAACGAGTGGCTTTGTCTCTACGCCATGGCGGTCAACGAAGAGAACGCCGCCGGCGGACAGGTGGTAACGGCGCCAACGAACGGGGCCGCAGGGGTTATACCCGCGGTACTGCGATACTACAGCGATCATTGCGTTGGGGCGACGGTATCCGGTGCTCGTGACTTTCTGCTGGTGGCGGCCTCAATCGGCGGACTTATCCGCAGCAATGCCTCTATTTCTGGTGCTGAAGTTGGGTGCCAGGGGGAGGTCGGTTCGGCCTCGGCGATGGCGGCAGCAGGGCTATGTGCAGCCTTGGGAGGCACCAACCAACAAGTCGAAAACGCAGCCGAGATTGCTTTGGAACACCACCTGGGCATGACATGCGACCCGGTCGGCGGATTGGTGCAAGTGCCCTGTATCGAGCGCAACGGTTTGGGCGCGGTGAAGGCTGTTGCCGCCGCGAGTCTGGCGCTGCGAGGCGACGGCACGCATTTCATGCCGCTGGACAATTGTATCGAAACGATGCGCCAAACCGGGCGGGACATGTCCGAACACTATAAGGAGACGAGCCTTGGCGGGCTCGCGGTAAACCTCCCGGAGTGTTGAAGGCGATACCATTTGACGGTTCAGTTTTCTGCTATTTAATGGTCTTGCGGGGCGCAGAAAAAGTGACATGCGATGCAGTTTGAAGACGCATTCTCCGGCAGGGCTAGCTTCTTTGAGGGCCCAGATCTCTTTCAAGTGCGAATAGACCGCAAACGAAGCCCGTGGCTGACAGCCTTTTCTGCGATTTGGCTTTGCGGATGGGCGTTTGGCGAATTTATTGCAATTCAAATGCTGCTCTTTGCGGAAGTTGGCGCAATGTCTTTCTTTCTGCTGGCATGGCTTGGAGGCTGGACCATTGGTGGGGTCTTTGTTTTCTCCCAACTCATGTGGGGTTTGGCGGGATATGAATTGTTAAGTCTTTCAAAAGAGGCTCTTACACTTGAGCGTCGTGCCCGGTGGTTTAGCCGCTCCTGGAACTATGACACGACACATTTGAAAAACATCCGAGTGAGCGAAGAAGCGCAATCCGCCATGTCATTTTTCGGAAATCGAAATCTGCAGGGTCTCTTCAGCGGCCGGGAGCAGGGTACGGTCAAGTTTGATTATGGGTTAAAAACACGCGGCTTTGGACTTGAGCTGGATGAAGCAGAAGCAAGGGTCGTTGCAGATAGGCTTTCAGGTCGTCTTCACGCGACTTGATTTGCATGTACTCGTTTTCACCGGGCGCATGGGTGCTGTAGTTTCGCTGTCGTTGGTCACACCCCAGTTTCCCTTGGCCCTTTTTTGACAAACTCACGAATTACGCCACACGCGGGACCGGCTGGGAAAGCGCAGCAGTCCACTGCTCCTTGTGCGGTCAACCGCTTTGTCATTCCCGTGCGCGCAACACACCTGCAGGACGTAAGGCAAGCGGGCGGAGGGCAAAGCCAAGACCTGCAAGCAGAGTTGCCAATGCGCCGCCGAAAACGATGGCAATGGCGGAAACGGGCTCGAAACGATAGCTCGCCTCCATAACGAAGGTCATTACCGCCCATCCTGCCAACCCGCCCGCAAAGATAGCCACGCCCCCTGCGGCAGCGCCGAGCAGTGCCGAACGCAGCGCAAAGCTTGTCAGTATGCGGCCTCGTGTGGCGCCGAGGGTTTTTAGAACTGCGGCCTCAAAAACTCGGCCTCTTTCCCCGGCAGCAGCGGCGCCGATCAAAACGACAAATCCGGTCACCAGCGTAGCCAGCGCTCCGTAGGAGGTGGCGGCAGCAAGTCCCGAGAGAGCTTCGGTGACCCGGTCAATGGCATCGCGGACGCGGATTGCTGTTATGTTGGGCGCGGCGCCCGCGACATCGCGGAGCAGTGCGGCCTCGGCATCCTCGTCCGCGTAGACCGTCGCGATATGGGTATGGGGCGCTCCCGCCAGCGCGCCGGGGTTCATAGACAGGATGAAACCGATCCCGGCGGTGGAGAAATCGACCACCCGGAATGAGGTGACGGTTCCGACGATATCGCGGCCCAGGATATTGACGGTCAGCTCGTCCCCGAGCGTGAGACCAAGTTCCCGAGCTTCTTCATCAGCGAAACTGATCTGATTTGGGCCGGAATGGTCCTCGGGCCACCATGCGCCTTCCGTAATCGTCGTGTTTAGCGGCGGCGCCGCGGAATAGGTCACACCGCGGTCGCCACGCAGGACCCAGTGATCACCTGCTACCTCGCGTGCGGGCCGGCCGTTGATGCGAGTTATGATCCCGCGCAGCATTGGCGCGCTTTCAACGCGACTGACGCCTGGATCGTTCTGGGTGCGTTCAAGGAAGCTGTCGATCTGGTCATTTTGGATATCGACGAAGAAATAACTTGGGGCGTCTTTCGGCAGTTCCTCTGCAATGGAAGTGCGCAGGTTACTGTCGATCTGGCCGACAGCTGCCAGCACCGAAAGTCCAAGGCCGAGCGACAGCACGACAGATGTTGCCTCGTTGCCGGGTCCTCCGATGGCCCCGAGAGCAAGACGCAGAGCGCTGCGGCCCCGGACGAACCGCGCGCTGGCGATGCGACGCGACAAGACCCGGATACCCCATGCTGCAAGCATAAGGATGACGAGGGCCCCGACGATCCCGCCTACCGAACCACTGGCCAGTTGCGGGATGCCCGACAGGCCGATCGCGCTGCCGACAAGAGCAACAAGGGCAATTCCAAGCGCAACAAGATAACGGGTGCTTGGAAGACGGAGTTTCCGTGAAGTGGTGTCCCGGAAAAGCTCAGCCGCGCGGACCTGCTCAGTGCGGGCAAGGGGCCATAGTGTGAAAACGACGGCTGTCAGAACTCCGTACAATGCAGCCTCAGCGAGTGGTGCTGCATGCACGCCAAATGCCGCCGGGATCGGTAGGCGCGATTCAATAAGCGGGGCCAGCGCTAAGGGGATGATCGCACCCAGCAAAAGACCTGCGGCGACGCCGAGTGTAGTCAAAACGCCGATTTGCAGCATGTAGGCTGCAAAGATGGTGCGCCCTTCGGCGCCAAGGGTCTTGAGCGTTGCGATAACGGGGGTTTTCGCGTCCAAGTAAGCGCGCACCGCGGCGGAGACACCCACGCCGCCAACCGCGAGGCCTGCAAGGCCTACAAGAACCAGAAATGCGCCCATGCGGTCCACAAAGCGGGCAATGCCGGGGGCTCCGTTGCGGCTGTCGCGCCACCGCATACCCTTGTCTCGAAAGAGCGTTTCGGCCTCAGTCTCAAGCGCAGCGAGGTCGGTATCTTCGGGGAGCGAGAGCCTATACTCGGTTTCGAACAGAGTGCCTGATCCAAGCAAGCTCGAGTTCGCCAGGTCTTTGGTACGGACGATGGTGCGGGGACCAAGCCCAAATCCGCCGCCCGCTCTGTCAGGCTCACGGGTCAGAGCTGCGCTCAGTACAAAGTCCTGAGTGCCCAGTCGAAACGTGTCGCCCACTGAAAGCCCGAGCCGATCAATCAAGACTTGCTGCATAACTGCACCGGGAAGACCGTTCGTGCCATCCAGTGCCCGCGAAAGAGGAATGTCAGGCTCCAGCAGCACGCGCCCTTTTAAGGGGTAGCGATTGTCTACCGCCTTAATCTGCGTGAGACCCCTGTCCGGTGGGCCTTCGGCGCGATCAACAACGGCCATGGAGCGGAAATCGACGATCTCGGAATAGGCCTCCGAGTTTGCGACCATCCACACCTTTTCGTCTGCATCTGCGTAGCGATAGGTGAATTGCATCATACCATCGCCGCCTAGGATCACTGCGCCTTCGCGGTTCAGCCCGTCCTGAATAGAAACACGAACCGAGCCCACTGCCGCGATCGCTGCAACGCCGAGTGCAAGGCAAAGCAGGAAGACGCGAAAGCCCCTGATCCCGCCACGCAATTCCCGCCGTGCGATGCGGGCGGCAACAGAAACGCTCATTCTGCGGCCTCTTGCGAGGCCTGTTCCGGCGCTTCAATCCGTCCATCGCGCAGTCGGACGACCCGGTCGCAGCGCGCTGCCAGTTCGGGCGCGTGGGTGACAAGCACCAGTGTCGCCCCGTGGCGGTCGCGCAAACCAAACAACAAGTCCATAATGGCTTCGCCCGTCGCCCCGTCGAGGTTGCCGGTTGGCTCATCCGCCAGAAGAATCTCCGGACGTGGGGCCGCTGCGCGGGCAAGCGCCACGCGTTGTTGCTCGCCGCCCGACATTTGTGCCGGGTAGTGGTCGGTCCGGGCGCCTAGCCCAACGGCCTCTAACTCGGCTTCGGCGCGGTCGAATGCGTCATCTGCGCCGGCCAGCTCCAGCGGGGTTGCGACGTTTTCCAGCGCGGTCATGGTGGGGATTAGGTGGAAGGACTGGAACACCACCCCCATATGATTTCTGCGAAAGCGCGCTAGCGCGTCCTCGTCAAGTTTGGTCAGATCGTGGCCCAACGCCATGACGGAACCGCCGGTCGCGCGTTCCAGTCCGCCCATGAGCATAAGGAGAGAGGATTTGCCCGACCCGCTTGGACCCACAAGCCCGACTGTGTCTCCACGCGCGATGTCCAGCGTGATTTCGTGCAGAATGTCCACCGGGCCGGCATTGCCATCAAGCCGCAACGCCACGTCGCGCAGGCTCAAAACCGGTGCATCTGTCATGGAGGCGCTCCTGAATCCTTTGTGTTCCTTGGGATATGGGGCGGTGTCTCGGCTCCGCAAGGCAGGTTTTGCGGGTTTTGCCGCAGTTGCATTGAGCGCGCCGGTCTGGGCCGAACCCGTGACCATTGCCGCGCTCGGTGACAGCCTGACCCAAGGCTACGGTTTGCCACAGGAAGACGGGTTTGTGCCGCGGCTTGAAGCCTGGCTGCGCGCCCGCGGGCACGACGTCATTGTTCTGAACGCAGGCGTCTCGGGCGACACGACCGCGGGCGGGCTCAGCCGGGTTGATTGGACCCTGACCCCAGACGTCGACGCCATGATTGTCGCTTTGGGTGGGAACGACCTGCTGCGGGCGATTCCACCCGAGGCGAGCCGTGCAAATCTTGACGGCATTTTAGCGCGCGCCGCCGTGGCTGAAGTGGATGTGCTGCTGGTCGGTCTCGAAGCTCCGGGAAACTACGGACCAGACTACAAAGCCGCTTTTGACGAGATGTATCCCATACTCGCAGAGAAATACGGCGCGCTCTATGCGCGCAGCTTCCTTGCGGGCTTGGTTGACGGGGTAGACCGAACCGAGGCCCTTACTGGGATGATGCAGGCAGACGGCATTCATCCGAACGCAGAGGGTGTACTGCGCATCGTCGACACGCTTGGCCCATATGCAGAAGAGCTTGTAATGCGCGCCCAGGCTGGCGAGGACAGCTAGACCTGTTTGGGCGTTTGAGCCTCATCCAGCGCGTGGCTCAGGAACAGCTCAAGGGTTCTGGGATCGATCGGCTTGTTGAGCAGTTCAATCCCGCGCCGGTTGCAAGCTGCGCGAAGTTCTGGAGAGCGGTTCGCTGAAATCAGACGTGTTGGGACCGATCCGTGCCTCCGATGGACCTCCGCAATCAATTCGAGACCGGAATCCTCGTCATCCAGCTGGTAGTCGACAAGGACCGCGTCCGGAGCGATCTCGATTTCATCGAGCAGCTCGAGCGCCTCTTCAGCTCCGTGGACATCCAGAACACTTATGTCCCATTTCTCAAGCAGAAGGGTCAGAGCGCGGCGCATGTCCAGGTCATTTTCGACCAGCAAGACGATCATACCGCTGCCGTCAAAGCGGGAGGGGAGGGCATGCGCGCGGCGAAGATCAGGGGCCACGCCGGGTTGCTCTGACAAAGAAACATTTACAAAGAAGCCTGATCCCTTCCCGACCACGGACCACAGGCCGAGAGGGTGACCCAGCCGGGCACACGCACGTTCCACAATGGCAAGTCCAAGCCCTAAACCCTCGGAGGCACTGGCTTTGGCATTTAGACGCTGGAACTCTTGGAAGATGACACCTTGATCTTCCTCTGCGATCCCGGGCCCTGTATCCCAAACCTCAAGCCTTATTGACCCTCCGTTGCGCCGCGCGCCGACCAATACTTGCCCGTTGGATGTATAACGAATTGCATTGGCAATGAGGTTGGCAAGAATTCTGCGCAGATAGGCCGGGTCGCTTTCTATCCGGACATCGCAGGGCATGACTTTGAAGCCGAGCCCTTTCTGTGCCGCGATTGGGGCAAACTCGTCCCGCAATGCGTCCAGAATAGAGCTGAGCGAGACAGTCTGTTTGTCGATCCCGGCCATTCCGGCTTCGAGTTTCGAAATATCCAAAAGCGCTTCAATAATTCCTTCAACCGAACCGAGCGCGCGCTGGGCTTTCTGGGCAATCTCGCGCTGAGTACTATTGGTTTCAGGCCCGTCGAGCGCCGAGACATAGAGTTTGGCGGCAGAAAGAGGTTGCAAAAGATCGTGAGAGGCAGCGGCGACGAAACGCGACTTCGATGCGTTTGCCCGCTCAGCTGCGCTGACAGCATCCTCAAGCTCCAGTGTGCGCTCCATCACGCGCTGCTCGAGAAGCTCGTTGACTTGGAAAAGCGTTCTTGTGGCCTCTCTTTCGGCGGTCACATCCGTGAAGGAAATAACGAAACCATGATCTGGCATGTCCTGACCAAAAACATCCAGGATCATTCCGTCCCGGCGGCGCACTTCGAAACTCGTCGGCTTGCGGGCGGACGGTCGTGAAACCCATGCGGCAAGCTGCGCTCGGCTCACGCCGCCAGTGAATGTGATTTCGTTCTCCAGGCTCTCAAGAATGGTTTCGAACCGGGTACCGAGGCGGAAGTAGGAGACCGGCAGCGCCAACAGCGTACCGACCCGCTTGTTCCAACCCAAGAGACGCGAGTCACCGTCAAAAATACAAACACCTTGGTTCAGATGATCGAGCGTTGCACGGATCATGCGGGCCTGCCCGTCGAGCAGCTTGTCACGCTCCTCGCGCTCCAGCCGCATGATATCTGTCACATCCGTCTGCAGGATTACGGTGCCGCCGTCGCGGGTACGGTGTTCACTGATCTGAACCCAGCGATCTCGAACCATGCGCACGTTGAACATCACATGATTGTCGGCGTGACGTCGCATCCTGCGCGCGGCCCATTCCTCGGTCGTCATGTCATCGGGCAGCGCCAGAAAACGTGACTTGCTGACCAGCCGTACATACTCCTCGAACCGGAGCCCGGGCTGAAGTGCTCCCTGAAGGTCGATCATGTGCATACCGAAGCGCGAGTTACACATCACCAGAGTGTCGTCGCTATTGAACAGCGCGAAGCCTTCCTGAATGGTCTCGATTGCATTCGACAAATCAGATCGTGCAGTTTCAGCAGCCCGGTTTGCATCTGCAAGCCGTGCATTTGACTCGTTCAGCAGATCGAGCGCGTGTTCGAGATCTGATGTGCGCTGGCGGACCTGATCCTCAAGAAGCGCTGCACGTTCGAACTGTGCGTAAGCGGCGCCGGTGCGATCGGTGTCTTGCTCCACACGCCGCATAAGCACTTCCGTTATTTGACGGAGCTTCTCGTTCTGCCGCTCAAGCGAGTCGTTCGGATCGATCAGCCATTTCGTCATGTGCGCTCCCTGAGCGGGCGGCGTCGCTGTCCGGCGGGTATAGCGCGACACCTGTCATAGTATGGTTCACATGCATCGCATTCAACTGTTCGCCATAGGTAGAGAAGCCGATTACGCGGTTTTCCCTTAAAACCTGACTCACATTTCCAAGTTTTTGCAGCTGACCTGCCTCCAAACGCCGCAAAATGCAGTCGCAGGCGAGAATCGCGTCCGGTTTTTTAAGGGTGCTCAGCGCCGAAAACTCCGACTTCAGATGCGCCACAAGATCTTCCGGTTCGGCCAGTGTCAGGACCAGGCCCTCATCAATGGCCGAAAAGAAAACAAGGTCCCCGTCCTCGGTCACGCGTTGGATTGCCCGAACATGACTGTTGCCTCCAATGGTGACGACAATCGGATGGGATGCGAAAGTAAACGCTCCCAGACCATCGGGATTGTGACCTAGAATGCGGGCATATTCGCGCGCTGCGGGCTCGGTGTTAATCTCGTGAACGATGCGCCGCGAGGGGTCGGCACGGGTTACAACCATGCGTCGGTCGGTCGGCTGAAGATGATTAAGGCTGAACACTTCGACGGGACATCGCGTGCGAACAAACGTGACCACCGCCGCGTTTTGCAAAATCTCGCCATCAAAACTGACAAAGGTTTTTTCGAAGCGCGACCCGTCCCCCGCGGATCCGCCAAAAAGCGGGATCTTTCCAAGACCAGCCGCGAGCGCAAAAGCCAGTTCATCCTCTTTCAGAGACAGGCCATCCACCAAAAGAAATGCAAACTCATGGGGCCAGTCGGGTGCACAGTGGGACAGGGTCTCACGGTGGCGAATGGTGCGGTCGATCAGCCTCAAATCGTGGCCAGCAGTCAGGTCTGTAACAACCATGACCTCGACCGCGAAACGATCTGCCGGCATGCCGATCGCAACGATCATCCCTTCGGTGTAGCCGGTCTCTGAGATTTCCCCTGCCGTCGTGCACGCCAGCACTCTCGCCGGGGCAAAAATGTCCTGCGCCTTGGTCACAGTTTGATGGAAATCGGCTTCCGGTGAAATGAACAGGGCCACAAGGGCCAGAGGCGTATCCCCGAATGCCAGACAGAGCCGATCAATGGCGTCGGGTCGCGCTGCTTCGACGCTTGCCGTCAGCAGGGTTTCCTGAGCTGCGTCCTCCACTGGCGCAGCCTCAGACTTATGCCGCATCCGGTGTTCCCTCCCTGAATGCCGGTCTTGTGTTCCCGCCAGCCAAGCGCGTTATGTCGGGTCAGACCGGGGTCTCGTCTCTGCGGACGATGTTGGCAAAATTCGCTTCCTGCGCGATCAGGACGGCCTGTGTCCGGCTCTGTACGCCCAGTTTTCGCATAATGGCCGTCACGTGTGCCTTTACCGTGGTTTCTGCAATCGACAGATCAAATGCGATTTGCTTGTTCAGCTTGCCCTCGCAGATCAGCTGGAGAATGCGCGACTGCTGCTTGGTCAGGAGCCCGAGGCGCGACAAAGCCTCCTCAGCGCTTGAACTCGGGGCATTCTTGTCTGTTGTCGGGACAAAATTTTCTGGCGTGAATGTCTGCCCGCGCGCGACTGTTTCAAAGGCAACGCGGAACACATCTCGGTTGGAGTGCTTTGGCACGAAACCTGCGGCACCGACACGCAGGGTCGACGAAATCATACGATTGTCCGCCATTGAAGACACGACAACAACCGGCGTTTTCGGCAGTGCGGTTTTCAGCCGGATAAGGCCGTCGAGTCCATTTACATCCGGTAAGTTCAGATCAAGCACAATTACATCTGGCGCCTCAGATTCCAGCTGAGATAGCGCACCTTCCATCGTATCCGCAGTGCGAATTTTGTCGATCTTTGCGATTGTCCGAAGGGTCATCGACAGAGCATCGCAAAAAAGCGGATGGTCATCCACAATCATCGCGGAGCGAAAGTCACCTGTCGCCATCATATGTCCCTGGGCCTTTCATGCTATGGTTCGAGCGCCGTTGGGAAAGTGACATCCTTGGACCGCCACCCGCCAAAAATAGTATGACAAAAGTCGTACCAAAAAACCAAGCCATTGGTCCAATAGCGCCCGTAAGTGTCCACGCGCGGATAATTTCCTCGATTTCTGTCACTTAGAACCGTTTTTTGCTCTGTTTTCAGCAATCATCGAAATCATCTCAAACATAACCGTGGCTGCCGTCAGAGCGGTAATTTGATTGGGACTGTCTTTTGTCGGCATCATGCAAACTACATCGGCCCCGACAATGTTAAGTCCCCGGGCAGCATGTAAAAGCCCGACCGCCTCGTCTATATCGAAGCCTTTTTCCCCCGGTTCGATATTGGATACGCCCGGAGCAATGGTCGGGTCGAGGCAGTCCAGGTCAAACGTGATATAGACTGGTCGATCTCCAAGGACCTGGCGCGCTTGCGCCACCACGTCTGCAAGACCCCGTCTGCGGAACTCCTTCATCGTCACAACATTGTAGCCATACTCGTAGGAGGGCTGGAGCCAGTCCAGCGTTCGTGCGTGGCCGCGAAGACCAATTTGCATGGATCCTGTTGGATCGACTTGCCCCTGATCTGCGAGGTAGGCACCCCAATGGGCGGCTGATTTCTCTGCGCCAAGAAAATGATCCACCTTGGTGAACACGTCCGTATGTGCGTCCAGATGGAGAAGACAGACTTTTTCGCCGTTAGCCAGTACCCCGTTGCCGAGGGCCTGCAGGATCCCTCCGGTGATTGAGTGATCGCCTCCGACGGACACGGGTCGCGCCCCGGTCGCGTCGATCTTGCGATAGAATTCTGTGATGTCAGCAATGCAGGCTTCATTGTCGTTAGCCCGCGGCAAAGGCACGTCGCCGACATCCACGATCTTCGCGGCGCTCCACGGGTCCAGCTCAAACCCGCCATGCATCCTGCGCGACACGGCCGAGACATTGCGCAATGCGCGCGGCCCAAGGTGCTGATCCCGCTCGGTGGTGCCATTTCCAGTCGAGTGGGGCACTCCGACCAATGCGATATCGGCGCCGTTGGCCGGCTGGTTTGGGCAGCGGAACAGTGTCGGGATGCCCCACCAGTAAAGGTTTTCCATCATAGACGTGAGATGTGGATCGCTCATCCGCGGGCCTCGTACGCAAGCATTGTTGTGCTCAAGTCATACGCCCGAGCGCGCAGCAGGTCACGCCTCAGCTTTTTACATCAGATGCAAACCGCGCTGCATTTTCTTTAAGAAATGCACTTTCATCAGCCGCGCCCCAGAATGCGGGCTGTGCTTTTGGGATGGTCAGAGCCTTTTGTACGGCAGGGCGGGCGTCAATGCGGTCAAACCAGTCTTGCAAATGTGAGAGCCCATCGACGGAAACCTTGGCCCAAACATAGGCGCGGGCCCAGGGATAGGTTGCCATATCCGCGATTGTGTACTCACCCGCTGCCAGCCAATTCCGGTTCTCAAGCCGTGTGTCCAACACTTCCAGCAGCCGGCGGGTTTCGTCGACGTAACGTTTGATCGAGAAGGGCTCCTCGTGCCCGTTGGGCGCTGCAATCCTCTGGAAATACATGGCTTGTCCCATCATTGGGCCAATGCCGGCCATCTGGAACATGAGCCATTGCAACGTCTCGGACCTGGCGTCCGGGTCATCTGGAAGAAACTGCCCGAATTTCTCGGCAAGATACCAGAGAATTGCGCCGCTCTCGAACACCGCAAAATCATTATTCGAACGATCCACAATTGTTGGGATACGACCATTCGGGTTCAGCTTTACGTAGTCTGGTTCTTTCTGCTCCTTCTTCGCGAAATCGATGAGGGTAAGGTCGTAGGGGACACCTGCTTCTTCCAGGAAGATGACAGGCTTATAGCCGTTCATCGTCGCGGCGGTGAACAGGTGAATGTCTGGCTTGGACATCAGGTCTCTCCGTGCATAGGAAAACGCGCTTGATCCCGATGTGCGCATATAGGTATGGAAAAGCAACCAGTATACTTTTTGTAACCTGAAAGGTCGTTTATGGAGGCATTTGTCACCGAAGATGCCAAAGGCCGTCGTTTGGCGACTTTGCCCTGCCTGAGCCCCTGCCCGATCGAGCAGGGGATGCGAATTCTGGGCGGAAAATGGACAGGGTCGCTTCTGTGGCACCTGCAAGGCGATCCGGTCCGTTTCAATGATCTGTCCCGGATGGTGGGCGGGGCCAGCAAAAAGATGATCGCAGAAAGGTTGCGCCATCTCGAAGCGCATGGACTCATCAGCCGGCGTGTTCTGTCGACCGCGCCGGTTTCTGTCGAGTATGCGATCACGCCCTACGGGCGTACTGCGCTGGATGCGCTTGACGCCCTCAGGTCTTGGGCGGAGGCCCGACCGGAACCCTGAACAGCAGCGTCAGGACATACAGTCTGGGGTTGGAACACGGGCGGTGGCGGTGTCGTCGAATGTACCCGGTTCAGTTTCGAACCCTGAGAGCACGCGAAGTTGGCTGCCCTGCATCTCCGAACCGCTGACCGTGATTTCACGCTGGCCAATGGTGTCATCCACATCGATTGTGAAACTTACACGCCCACCTGGTGGAAGGCTTGTAAGGTCCAGAACGAGTGAAGTTTGTCCATCTGAAACATCCGGAACTGCGGCCAGAAACTCCGCACCGCCTGTGAATTCCAGTGGTTGATAGACTTCAACACCGGCACCCGCACCGGTAACATCGAAGATGAGTTTTCCAGTGCTTTGGCTCATATCTATTGCAAGGGTCATCGGAGCGGTCGCACAGCCCGCTGTATTGGTGACGACAAAGCTGTCCTTTGGCGCGCCGTCTCGGAACGACACCTCAATCTGCGCAGTAGCTGCAACAGGAACGGCAAGCGTGACAACACAGAGTAAATTCCGGAGGAGGGGCATTGGTTGGGTCCTTTTTCGACAACTGCTTGCGTGGACCTAGCGCGCGTTCTGTTCAAGGCACACCCGCCGATAAGGAGCAACATGCTTACGATCGACGACCGCGCCAGGCGTCTCGACTGGATCATCTGGAACCATCAGGTGCTAACGCGGCACTTTCCGGTTCCGCAGGACGTGGCGTTGGGAGTTGAAAACACTAAGTGCCCTCCACGCTCGACCTTTAGGGCGTGGAGCCGTCAAGCCGTCTCTATGAGAGGCCTGTGTCCCAAGTGTTTTTGATCGAAAATCCGGTGCGGGCCAGGCACGAAACTCTACATCATTGCGGCCGGGGAAAGAGCCGTGAAGACACGGATGTAGTCGCCGGGCGACGACCCCGCCCACAGGACCCAGAGCCGGTTCGGGTTGTCTTCGTCAATCCAAGCGTAATCACCGGCTTCCAAGCCGCGCAACTCGGTGCTGATGTAATTCACCGCCGTATTTGCCAGAAAATCGGTGGCGTCCATCGTGTGTGGAAGGGCTGCGACACCAAGGATCGGAGCATCGAACTCGACATAGGCGTAGTGGGACCCGCTGAAGCTATCAAAGAACACATAGTGGCTCGCCACGACCTCACCTGCGGGGATCATGCCTTCTATCCCGCCGATATCGACGCGGATCGGAGCCACCAGCTGGATGTTTTGATCTTCATCGAAAGCATACAGGTGATCGGTGTTGAAATTGTCTTGGCCGACATCGAAGCCGGTGTTCGGATCGAGCAGCACAAAGGTACCTTGACCTGTCTGCCGCAGAATTTCACCGCCAATCACGGTCGCGCCGGTCGAAGTCGACAAGGCGCAAATACAGGCCAAGCCAAAGGCAATTCGCTTTGCGCTGAGCAGGTTCAATTCAATCCGCATGCTTTGGACCTAGCGGTTTTTCAACTGTGCGTCTGCCTTTGATCCCTCGCTCTCGCACTCGTGATCTGCGTTCAGCTGTGGTGAGAGCTTCGGCAAGCTGCCGTTGCCATCTCGCAACCGCGTTTCCTATTAGGCCATTTCAGTTTTTTCGACACTCTGAAAAAGCGGAGGAGCAATTGCCAACACAGGCGACTGGACCTCTGCGCCAAACGTGCCTGACCACAGTGCCGATCGGCTCCGCGAAAAGAAGGGTTGGCTCAAGAAATTGGTAAGCTAAAGTAACCGGTATACGCGACCAAAAAAAGGTAGCCAGGGAGGAATACATGTCATCAGTTACTGTCACCGTGAACGGACAAAGCCGTTCCGGGGAAGTCGAAGGTCGTACGTTGTTATCGACCTTTTTGCGTGACACGCTCACGCTGACTGGAACTCATGTCGGGTGCGATACAAGTCAATGCGGCGCCTGTGTTGTCCATGTGGACGGGGAAGCCGTAAAGTCATGCACTGTGCTTGCCGCTGATGTGGACGGTGCCGAGATCAAAACGATCGAAGGTATGGCCAATGCTGATGGCTCACTGGGTGTGATCCAGCAGGCCTTTCAGGATCACCACGGGCTCCAGTGTGGTTTCTGTACGCCGGGCATGGTGATGTCTGCTGCAGCGCTGCTTAAGGAAAACCCAAAGCCAACAGAGGCCGAGGTGCGCCACTATCTTGAGGGCAACATTTGCCGGTGCACGGGCTACCACAACATCGTCAAGGCGATCATGGCCGCCTCCGGGCAGGACGTCGCACCGCCGATGGCCGCTGAGTAGTCAAAAATTGATATATGCCGCGGGCGCTATGGTGTGCCCCGCTTGAAACGACCCAGGATTATCCGAGGGAGGATCACATGCCCAAAGATGGTGGCATTGGCGCCAGCTCCAAGCGCCGCGAAGACGTCCGGTTTCTGACCGGTCGTGGACGGTACACTGACGACATCAATCTCAACAACCAGACCTATGCATGGTTCCTGCGCTCCGACGTGGCGCATGGAACGATTAACTCGATCGACACATCTGCTGCTGAAGCAATGGACGGTGTGGTGAAGGTTTTCACGGCAAAGGACTTCGAAGGCGTGGGGGGCGTTCCCTGTGGCTGGCAGGTGACCGACCGGTTCGGCAACCCGATGAAAGAGCCCAAGCACCCGGTGCTGGCCGAAGGCAAAGTGCGCCATGTGGGCGACCCGATCGCTGTTGTCGTGGCCGAAAGCGCCGAACAAGCGCGCGATGCGGCTGAGGCCATTGCGGTGGACATTACCGAATTGCCGGCCGTGATGGACATGAAGTCTGCGCTGGCCGAAGGCGCCACCAAGGTTCATGACGATCTCGACGACAACCTTTGCTACGATTGGGGTTTTGTTGAAGAGAACCGCGAGGCCGTCGACGACGCGATTGCAGCAGCACATCACGTCACAACACTGGAGCTGACAAATAATCGTCTGGTCGCGAACCCGATGGAGCCGCGTGTCGCGGTCGGAGATTTCAATCCTGGGACCGAAGATTACACGCTCTACACCACGTCCCAGAACCCGCATGTTATTCGACTGCTCATGGGCGCTTTCGTGCTTGGCATTCCAGAGCACAAACTGCGTGTTGTGGCCCCGGATGTGGGCGGCGGGTTCGGCTCAAAGATCTATCACTACGCGGAAGAGGCCTTTGTAACCTTTGCGTCCGCGCAGGTGCGCCGCCCGGTGAAATGGACGTCGACCCGGTCCGAAGCGTTCATCTCGGACGCACATGGCCGCGACCATGTCACCAAAATCGAGCTTGCGATGGACGCGGATTATAATTTCACCGCGCTGCGGTGCGACACCTATGCCAACATGGGCGCCTATTTGTCGACGTTCGCACCGTCGATTCCGACTTGGCTGCATGGCACACTGCTCGCGGGGAACTACCGCACGCCTCTGATTTACACCAACGTCAAGGCGGTCTTTACCACCACGACACCGGTAGATGCGTATCGCGGGGCAGGGCGGCCGGAAGCTACGTTCCAATTGGAAAGGGTCATCGACAAGGCTGCGCGGGAAATCGGTATGGATCCGGCAGAGCTGCGCCGCCGGAACTTCATCAAGCCTGATGAGTTCCCCTACCAAACCCCAGTCGCCGTGGTTTATGACACTGGCAACTACCACGCCACGCTCGAGAAAGGTCTGGAGATGGCGGGCGTCGAAACCTTCGAGGCGCGCCGTGCGGAGAGTGCTGCAAATGGTAAGCTCCGGGGTTTGGGCGTGGCCCACTTCATCGAGGCGTGTGGTATCGCGCCGTCAAACTTGGTCGGTCAGCTTGGCGCGCGCGCGGGGCTTTACGAAAGTGCCACTGTGCGCGTGAATGCCACGGGCTCGATCTCTGTGATGACAGGCTCGCACAGCCACGGGCAGGGGCATGAAACTGCCTTTCCTCAGGTCGTGGCCGAAATGCTTGGCATCGACGAAGGCATGATCGAGGTTGTCCATGGTGACACCGCCAACACGCCGATGGGAATGGGTACTTACGGTTCGCGTTCCATTGCGGTCGGAGGATCGGCCATGGTGCGCGCCACCGAGAAAATCATCAACAAGGCCAAGAAGATCGCGGCTCACCTGCTTGAGGCTTCCGAGGCAGATATCGAGCTGGCTGATGGTCAGTTCTCGGTCGCGGGCACCGATAAATCGGTTGCCTGGGGCGATGTGACACTCGCGGCTTATGTCCCACACAATTATCCGCTTGAGGATATCGAGCCGGGGCTGGAAGAGACAGCGTTCTACGACCCATCGAACTTCACCTACCCTGCCGGGGCCTATATCTGCGAAGTCGAGGTCGACCCGGACACCGGGAAAGTGGATATCGTGGGCTTCGTCGCGGCGGACGATTTCGGGAATGTTATCAATCCTATGATCGTTGAGGGCCAGGTCCATGGCGGTCTGGTGCAGGGCATCGGTCAGGCACTTCTGGAGAATTGCGCCTATGATGACAATGGTCAGCTCCTGAGCGGGTCCTTTATGGACTACACCATGCCGCGCGCTGATGATGTGCCGATGTTCGATGTCGACCATTCTTCAATAACGCCCTGCACGCATAATCCGCTCGGCGTCAAAGGCTGCGGTGAAGCGGGCGCTATCGGGTCACCGCCGGCCGTGGTCAATGCGGTAATTGATGCACTGCATCGCGGTGGTCACACCCACGTAACCCATATCGACATGCCTCTGACGCCATCTCGCGTCTGGTCTGCGATCAACAACACATAAGCGACGGGCCCCGCGTCTTGTGCGCGGGGCTCCCTGAACTGGGAGAAAAAGATGCACAATTTCGAATTTGTGAAACCGGGCACTGTCGCTGATGCCGCTGCCGCGCTGGCGGGCGAAGACGCGCAGGCCCTTGGCGGGGGACAAACTCTTCTGCCGACGATGAAACAACGCCTTGCGGCACCGGAAACTCTGGTGAGCCTGAACGGTATCGCGGAAATGAAAGGTGTGTGCACAAATGACGCCGGTGAAGTGTGCGTGGGCGGCGGAACACCCCATGCGATCGTGTCTCGAGAAACAGCCTCAAGCTATCCGGGTTTGTCAAAGCTCGCAGGCATGATCGGTGATCCTGCTGTACGCAACCGCGGCACCTTGGGGGGCAGTCTGGCCAACAACGATCCCGCGGCCTGCTATCCAGCTGCTGTCCTGGCGTCAGGTGCAACGATCGTCACCAACACCCGTGAGATTATTGCGGATGACTACTTCGAGGGAATGTTCTCCACGGCCCTGGAGGATGGCGAGATCGTCACCGAAGTGCGCTTCCCTGTGCCGGAAAAAGCAGACTGGCAGAAGTTCCTTCAGCCGGCGTCCCGCTTTAGCCTGGTGGGTGTGTTTGTGGCCAAATTTGCGGACGGGGTCCGGGTTGCGGTCACGGGCGCTTCCGAAGATGGGGTTTTCCGTTGGTCAGAGGCGGAAGTCGCGCTCTCGGCCGATTTTTCAGCAGATGCGATTTCAGGTCTCAGCGTACCGGCGGAGGGGATGATCTCTGACCTGCATGGGTCCGCCGCCTATCGTGCGAGCCTCGTCAAAACACTGACAGGCCGTGCTGTTTCCGGCGCCTGAAACCAGGTACAGACCTTGGGAAATGTTGATGCCCCGTCCGGCAGCTGCCGGACGGGGTCTTTTTGAAAACTGCTGTCTTGATTGAGTATTTTGACAAAGAAGAAAGAGCCGACACGCATAGGGCCACAGTCAGGGGCTGCAGTGTCAGGCGGCAACAAGACCCATCGCTTCGAGCTTCAGCAGCACCTGTTGCGCACAATAGTCGACTTCGGTCCCCTCGGTATCGAGAAGTAGTTCCGGAGCTTCCGGAGCCTCATACGGGTCTGAGATGCCGGTGAACTCCTTAATCTTGCCTTCGCGCGCAAGCTTGTAGAGCCCTTTGCGATCGCGGCGTTCGCATTCCTCAAGGCTGGTTGCAACATGCACTTCGACAAACGCGCCGAAGCCTTCGATCATCTCGCGCACTGACCGTCGCGTGGCAGCGTAGGGCGCAATCGGTGCGCAGATCGCGATGCCGCCGTTTTTGGTGATCTCGGAGGCGACATATCCGATACGGCGGATGTTTATGTCGCGGTGTTCTTTCGAGAACCCAAGTTCCGAGCTCAGGTGTTTGCGCACAACGTCCCCGTCCAGCAGCGTAACAGGCCGGTCGCCCATTTCCATCAGCTTGGTCAGCAGAGCATTGGCAACCGTTGATTTGCCTGACCCGGACAGACCGGTGAAAAAAACTGTGAACCCTTGTTGGGCGCGCGGCGGGTAGCGATGGCGGAGTTCTTTTACGACTTCAGGAAAGGAGAACCATTCCGGAATCTCGATCCCTTCTCTGAGCCTGCGGCGCAGCTCTGTGCCGGAGATGTTGAGAACAGTCGCACCGTCCTCCACTTCGTTGGCGGGCTCGTACTGGGCGCGTTCCTGAACATAGACCATATGTTTGAAATCGACCATTTCGATTCCAATTTCTTGTTGGTGCGCCCGAAAGAGTTCTTGTGCATCGTAAGGCCCGTAGAAGTCCTCTCCGGCGGAGTTTTTGCCAGGGCCCGCGTGGTCGCGCCCGACGATCATATGCGTACACCCGTGATTGCGCCTGATGATGCCATGCCAGACCGCTTCGCGCGGGCCGGCCATGCGCATTGCGAGGTTCAGGAGTGACATGGTCGTCGTCGCGGACGGATATTTGTCGAGAACCGCCTCATAACAGCGCACACGTGTGAAATGGTCCACATCGCCCGGCTTTGTCATGCCGACGACGGGATGGATCATCAGGTTCGCCTGGCTTTCTTTGGCGGCCCGGAATGTCAGTTCCTGGTGGGCCCGGTGCAGCGGGTTTCGGGTTTGAAATGCAACGATCTTGCGCCAACCAAGCTTGCGAAAGAACGCGCGGAGCTCATTAGGCGTGTCGCGCCGGGCGCGGAAATCGTAGTGAACCGGTTGCTGGATACCGGTGATGGCCCCGCCCAGATTGACGGCACCGGCCACATGATGGAGGTAGTTTACCGCCGGGTGAGCGATGTCATCGGCACCGTAAACCTTTTCGGCTTCGCGCGCTTTGTCTGGGGAATAAATATCAGAGACCGACAGGATTGCGAGGATGACGCCCTCTTGGTCTCGCAAGGCGACATCGCGCCCCTCGGAGATTGTTTCGGCAAACTCTTCGCTGACATCGAGCGTGATGGGCATCGGCCAAAGTGTGCCATCTGCCAGGCGCATGTTTTCGACGACGTTCTCGTAGTCGTCCTTGCCCATGAATCCTTTCAGCGGATTGAAGCCGCCGTTCATCAGAAGTTCTAGATCGCATATCTGGCGCGGCGTGAGATCCCAGGAGGGCAGTTCTGCTGCTTCGAGTTTGAGCTTTTGCGCACTTTCATACGACACATAAAGCTCGGGGATCGGGGTCAGGTTGTTTTGCATCGCTTTGGTCCTGGATATGGGAGGGGCAAACCCGCTTGACTTGCCCGTAAGTTCGGCATGAAGGGCGTCGTATTCGGCAAATTTTCGGGCAAGAAACTGGTCAGACAGTCGGGTTTTTTCGACTGCGCCACGGGGCGTTAGAACATAGGCGAACCGCTGACGCCGATCGGGTCCATCGCGGTCCGCAATCGTGATCAGACCGGCCTCTGCGGCGGCTTTCAAAACACCGTTCAACCGTCCAAGTGAGATACCCAAGGCTTCCGAAATCGCCCGTTGAGACGCCTCTGGCGCAAGATCCAACTGACGAAGCAACCGAAACAGCAGATCCTGGTCGGGTAGCCCAGGGATAGGCAGAGGTTGCGGCGCATACTGCATCGGCATTCAGACGACTCAAAGTTTGTTCATCTCTGAACACATTCCATAAAGCTGCGCGAAAATAAAGCTTTGAAACGCAAATACGTCAGAAGCTGTTTAGCGCGGAAATGGTTAATAAGATCTTGCAGTGATCTGGCTCACCGCAAGACTGACGCGGCACAGCACGTCCGTAGGCCGCGCCCAGCCCGGGGCTTTATTCGGCGGCGTCGAGGTTTTTGGCTGCATCCTGCGCTGCAATGAAACGCTCTGCTTCAAGAGCCGCCATGCACCCCATACCTGCGCTGGTTACGGCTTGACGGTACTCGTGATCGGTTAGATCGCCCGCTGCAAATACGCCTGGAATAGAGGTTTCGGTGCTGTCTGGCTTGGTCACAACATAGCCACCCATGTGCGTTTCAAGCTGATCTTTCACAAGCTCCGAGGCTGGTGCGTGACCGATCGCGACAAAGAAACCCGCGCAAGGGAGTGTTCTGGACTGGCCACTCGACACATGCTTAATCACCACGCCCTCGACGCCGCGCGGGTTGTCCGCTCCAACGACCTCTTCCACGGTATGGTCCCATACCACGTCGACCTTCGGATTGTTAAACAGCCGATTTTGTAAGATCTTCTCTGCCCTCAGGCTGTCGCGACGGTGCACGAGTGTGACCTTGGACGCGAAATTGGTCAGGAACAGCGCCTCCTCTACGGCCGTATTCCCGCCACCAATCACGACCACTTCCTTGCCGCGATAGAAAAACCCATCGCAGGTTGCACATGCCGAAACACCAAAGCCTTTAAAATGCTCTTCCGACGGCAGGCCCAGCCACTTCGCCTGAGCCCCTGTCGCAAGGATCAGTGCATCAGCGGTGTAGGTTGTTCCACTGTCTGCGTGAGCCACGAAGGGGTGGGCGTGAAGATCCAGTTTATTGATGTGATCTGCGATGACCTCGGTTCCCATCTCGCGCGCGTGGGCTTCCATGCGGACCATGAGGTCCGGTCCCATGACGCTGGAATCTCCGGGCCAGTTCTCCACGTCAGTCGTGATCGTCAGTTGCCCGCCCGGCTGTATGCCCTGGATAAGAACCGGTTCCAGCATGGCGCGGCTGGCATAGACCGCCGCAGTATAGCCGGCCGGGCCAGACCCGATTATCAGAACCTTTGAATGGCGCGTCTGGGCGTCGGACATGGGGGCGCTCCTTCAGGGCTGTTGGTCAATCGCGTTCCCTCGATATAGAGAGCGGCGCGGTGAAGGGGAAGGGCTGTCGCGCCTTGGAACGGTTGCATGCAAATTCGGCATTCCGCGAAATATTATTGCGTAAGTCCGCTGCTTGGCGTAAGAAAATCCAAGAGGCGTTGAGGGAGGCCAATGCACGCATCTAAGCTTGATCCAATCGACCGAAAAATCCTGGCTGAACTTCAGGGGGATGGGCGTATGACCAACGTGGAGTTGGCAAAGCGTGTCGGTATTTCGGCGCCGCCTTGTTTGCGAAGGGTGCGGGCCCTTGAAGAGGCTGGGTTCATAAAGGGCTATCACGCGGAAGTGGATTCACGCGCCTTGGGCTTTGAAGTTCAGGTGTTCGCGATGGTCGGTCTGAGCAGTCAGGCTGAGGTTGATTTGAGCGCTTTTGAAGCCAAGTGCCGCGAATGGTCGCTGGTTCGCGAATGCCATATGCTGAACGGTGAGATCGATTTCATTCTGAAATGTGTCGCGCCGGATTTACCGACTTTCCAGAACTTTTTGACCGGGCAGCTGACCGCCGCCGAGAACGTCGCGAGCGTCAAGACATCTCTGGTGATCCGTGGTGCAAAGGATGAGCCAGGTGTTCCGTTCGATGTGATGGAAGAGCGCTTGCGCCAGACTGCATAACGGATTAGGGACAAGGCGAAAAGGCCCGCACCGGAGCGCGGGCCCTTTTGTCAGCCAAGCCTTGCGCGCCGGAAAGGGGATGCGGTCACGTAGGGTTCAGCTGTCGCAGTGCATGCTCCGCCAGGCATGAGCTTCGAGAAATTCCGGACAAAAAACGTTTCGCGGTCCGACATAAACGCTTTCGTGTCCAGAGTGCGGATGCCCATGCCATCCACTCCGACGAAGGCGGGCTGTGGCCCGTCAACGGCAATGTGGAACATGCGTACCGCGGCAGGGGGGCGGACTGGCAGGATCATCTCGTCGCCGTCGAGTTGAGACAGCGCGATCGAGTGATCACCATAGGGGTCGACCAGAACTTCAGCCCCCGCTCCCAGGATCACATCGCTGAGCGGACGGGACAACCCGAACCGTTCAGCTTGGACGCGACGCATGTAGGGGATATCACCCAGAGCGGGAGCAAGGGTCACCTCGCCAATCCAGGTAATGAGCACTTCGCGTCCAAGATGATCAAGGATAGTGTCGCCCAAATCCGCATCTTCTATGGCGATTGAGCCGCCAATGGTCCGAAGTTGCGAGCCTTGGGCAAAAACACCGAAAGCAGGCAGCAATTGCTGCGTTATTTCGGCATGGCGGGCCACATATCCGCGCGCACCGACCTCCGCACATCTGCTTTGGAATTTCGCCAAAACGGGAAGAGTACGGGCATCGGGTTGCAGGGCAGGTTGGGATGCGGCCGGCACGGACAAGGCCGTGCTGCGGGGGCCGACCGCCGGCATTGCCGGGCGTTCGTGGAAGGTCATACTCGTTACCTCACAGGTGCTGTACGGCCCCCACCGTGTCAGCCAAACGAACCTGCGGGTTTTGGTTCAAATTGTCAAAAAGTGACGGCTATTGCACTTGGGATCGCAGACAAAGCGAATAGCAACGGGTGTTTGTTTCGCGAACCAGATATCGACACATCCAGAGATTGTGTGGTGTGACCGTCCATAAGATGCCACGCACGGAATATTGATTCGAATTGAAAAGAGATTCAGCCCTGCGCTTGGGCGAACGGGGCAGGCTCATTGTTCGTATCCCGGCGCAGGTCCAACGCCGGGCGGTTTTCACGCTCATAGCTCAAGTGTGGTGTTTTTTCTTCTGCAGCACTCAGCACCGAACGCAGCCATCTAGGTGTCTTGGTCATTCTACCGTTCCTTGTGGTCCCCAATTTGCGTGACGGCACGGCTGTTGTTTGGCTGCTCGTTGGCCGCAACTTCATCACAGCGCTTAATGTCGTCCACGAAAGCGGCAGCGGTTTGACAGCAAGGCGCAGGCCGATGCACACAAATACGTGAACTCATTGTTTGGAAACTGGCTGAAATCCGCCGAATTTAACTTAAAATCAACAAATTCGGCGAAAGCTCGCCGGGCAACAAGGCGAAATTGTGGCAAAAAGATGGGCTGCTAGAGTCGGATGGTCGAAATTAATCGGCCGTAGTCAGCCTGTTTTTCATGCACGGAGCGCCGGTAAGAAAAGAATCGCTTTGGGTCGGTATAAGTGCAGTGGCCCGTCCATTCCGAGCGTCCGACGCCCGCCGCGCGCAGTCTGCCGAGCCCATAGCTGATCAGGTCGAACTGCATCCTGTCGCCCACCCCTCCGGAAAAGTACCGGGTATTCCCAGGGTCGTCTTCCACAAACTGGTCGAAGAACTCGGGGCCCACTTCGTAGGCGCGCTGAGAAATAGCCGGGCCAATAACTGCGGCCACGCGGTCTCTTCTCGCGCCCAAATCCTCCATTGCTGCGAGCGTTGCTTCCAGAACACCTTGCTTCGCACCTTTCCAGCCGGCATGGGCGGCACCGATCACCTTGGCATCGGTATCTGCAAAGAGAACCGGCATGCAGTCCGCAGTCAGAATGCCCAAAACCACGCCCGGCACCCGGCTGACCATGCCGTCAGCTTCGGGTGCTTCGAGAAAGGCACTGTTTACCTCAACTACATCAGCCGAATGGGTTTGGTGGATCGTTACCAGTTTGTCGGGCGCGGCATCCATCGCCTCAGCCACACGGACCCGGTTCATTGTCACGGCCTGACGTTGATCTGACGATCCGGGGCCGCAATTCAGACCTTCGAAAACACCAGATGATGCGCCACCCTTGCGCGTGAAGAACCCGTGAGACACAGGCAACGCAGAGGAGGTCAGAATCTCGAGAGTCATTTGCAGTGTGATCCTTCCGGATGCGGTGTCCTCATGCGGCGGTTCCAGCAATCGGCGCGGCGCCGCGGGGCGTAATCCCGAGCACCTTGAACAGGTTTCCCATTTCCTCTGGATGGGTCAACCGCCGATGTGCCGCGATATGTGTCTCGATCTGCACCGGAGACATTGCACGTGCCAGAGCCTGCGCACGTGGAGTGATCCCCAGTCGTTCCAGGAACACACCTTGGGAAGTCAGCGGAGCGGCGACTGCGCCCACTTCGTCTGCCGTGCGGGCCAGGGGCTCAAAATCAACATGGCCTGTCAAATCGGCCACGCCTGGGTTTGCAAGCACTGGCTCGGGTTTGTGTGAGTTAAGAGCCTGCAACGTATCGCCCAAGCTGTGCCAGCCGCCATAGTCAATAATCAGTGCAGCGCCGCCAAATTGCGCAATGCGCGATCCAATTTCCTCCATTATCGGGAGAGCCGGCGCGCAGGTTTCAATCAAATCGCCTTCCGTGGTGTCTTGAAGGCGATCTTGCAGAGCTGCGATAGGTGCGGCTTGCGACAACCCGAATGACAACGCAAGCTCGGTTAGTCCGATCATGCGCTCTGACCAACCGTCTGGCGCGCGCACAAATTGTCGAATGGGCAGAGCGTCAAAAAACTCATTTGCCACAAGAAAAAGTGGCGCTTGCGGGAGGTCAGCCACTGTATCCAGCCAAATGGCATCGGGAACCTTTCGGGCCTGTTCCTGCCGAAGGCGTGGCGAGGCCTCGACCAGATGCGGGCGCCACGCAGTTCCACCCGGGAGCGTGCGTAAGACGCGGAGAACATCCTGCATCAGTGTTCCGCGGCCCGGGCCAATCTCGGCCAGTATTGCGGTTTTTGGCGCGCCTTGTTCGATCCAGGCTTGCCCCAACGCCAGCCCAACCAATTCTCCGAACATCTGGCTGATCTCAGGCGCAGTTATAAAATCTCCGTCTGCGCCGAACGGCGCTTTTGTTGTGTAGTAGCCGTGCAGTGGGTGCAGCAGACATTCCGCCATAAATTCAGCGATTGTGATCGGGCCCGTGGCCGCGATCCGGGCCACCAGTATTTCGGCAAGGGGAGTCATTCGGCCCTGGCACGTAGGATCATCCAGAGTCCGAGCGCTATCATTGGCAGACAAAGTAACTGGCCCATCGTGAGGCCCGGTCCGCCTGCCCAGAACTGCAGCGCATAGCCGACGGGGTTTGTATCGGTCACAAACTGTGCGTCGGGCTGGCGTACGAGCTCCACAGCAAACCGGGCCAACCCGTATCCGCCAAGGAATACTCCGAAAACCAGGCCGCGCCGTTTCAAAGCGCCCCGCGCGACCAGCCAAACCAGAGCCAGGCCCAGCACCAGGCCCTCTAACCCAGCTTCGTAGAGCTGGCTTGGGTGGCGCGCGCAGATTTCCCCGATGGGTTTCGCGCAGTCTTGCGCGGCGAAGCCGGGGAATATCACGCCCCAGGGTAAGTCTGTTGGTCGACCCCAGAGTTCGGCATTTATGAAGTTGGACAATCGCCCCAGAAAGAGCCCGGGCGGTGTTGCAACAGCCAAAGCATCTGCAACCGCAAGAGGTGGGATTTTTTCCGACCGGCAGAAGAGCGCTACTGCCAGCACAACGCCGGCGAGGCCGCCGTGAAAGGCCATACCACCGCGCCACAGGATCGGGATCTCCGCCGGGTTCTGCAAATAGTAGCCAGGTTGGTAAAAAATCACGTAGCCCAGACGGCCTCCGAGAATAATGCCAACGATGACCCAGGTCAAAAGTGCCTCAACCTGGCTAGGGGTCATCGGAGCACCCGAGGCGCCCCAAAGCGCGGGCCGCGTGACCAGCGCCACGGTGATCCGCCACCCGAGAAGCAAGCCGACAATATACGACAACGCATACCAGCGTAGCGCCAGTGTGAAACCGCCAATTTCGACGCTAAAGAGCTCTGGTGAAACAGGCGGGAAAGGAATGGCAAGCAGCATGCGCAGTCTCCGGTTTGCCCGATGCCTCGACGCTTCGTCGCGGGAAGTCAACCTTGAGCTTTGAGCAGCCGAGCGCCATATATGACGAAATCTGAAACGGAGCCGCACCATGCAGACCCGCAACAAATTACTCGATGATGTCGGACAGCTGATGACCAACGCGATGGGCGTGGCCCAGGGCGCGCGAGAAGAGGCTGAAACAGCCATGAAGTCCATGATGGATCGCTGGCTTGCTGACCGCGATTTCGTCACACGCGAAGAGTTTGATGCCGTACGCGGCATGGCGCAAAAGGCGCGCGAGGAAAACGAAGCCCTCAAAGCGCGAATTGAAGCGCTCGAACAGGCTGCAAAGTAGCGCCCGTTCCATCATTTGGGTAACAAAGTCTGCCCCGCTCTTTCGCGGGGCTAATTTTTTTTTGTGGATAATGCAGTCACTTGCCCAATCCGGCAAAATTTATGCTTTACAGCGAGTCCATTCCCCCACACCATATCTAGTAAGACGCGGGGGCGTCCGCTGCCGGGTCTTGTTAGGACACCCAGCCTGTTGTGGGGTAATGCCCGCAGGAGGCCAAACCAAAAAACGGGGCCCGGGCATGTCGCTTGTCGAGCAGTACGAGACAGAAGAACTCCATCCCATCGATATCGTCGAGGGTTTGGCAGAACACCACGATTGGGAATTCGACCGCATAGCGGACGATCAGATCGCCATGGCGGTCGAAGGTCAGTGGCGGACCTATTCAGTTACACTCGCATGGTCCGGCTATGACGAGACACTCCGGCTCGTTGTTACCTTTGAAATGGACCCGCCGGAAGGGCGTAGTGCTGCGCTCCATGACGTTCTAAATTCCGCAAACGATATGTGCTGGACGGGCGCGTTCAGCCACTGGGCAGAGCAAAAACTGATGGTTTATCGCTACGGGCTTGTGCTCGCAGGCGGCGCCAGCGCTAGTCCTGAACAGATAAATCGTATGATGCGAAATGCGGTCATGAACTGCGAACGCTTCTACCCCGCCTTCCAGCTTGCGGTCTGGGGAGACCGTCCTGCTAAGGATGCCCTTCAGGTCGCCATTGCAGAGGCGTACGGCCGCGCCTAATCTCGCCCCCCGAAGGTGGCGAGGCCGAACAGGGGGCGATCCATGACACTTGATCCGGTCCGCAGCCGGGGACTTTTTTTGCTCGGCTGCGGGAAAATGGGGTCGGCCATGCTCAAAGGCTGGCTCGAGCAGGGGATCGACCCCACTATGGTCTGGGTGATGGAGCCTAATCCTTCAGACTGGCTGCGCAAGACAGGGGTCCATATCAACGATGGACTCCCGGACAACCCCGCCATCGCCTTGCTCGCAGTAAAGCCGCAGAGTATGGGCGATGCCCTTGAGGCGGTTACATCCCTTGGAGGCGGTGAAACGCTCATCCTGTCTATCGCTGCAGGAACACCGATACGGTACTTTGAGCTGGCATTTGGCCCGGACACTCCGATCGTCCGCGCAATGCCAAACACGCCTGCTGCAATTGGTCAGGGTATTACAGCGATGACCGGAAACGCGGCCACTTCAGAAAACGATCTCGCGTTGGCCGAAGCCTTGCTGGCTGCGATTGGCCAGACGGTCCGGCTGGACGGCGAACATCAGATGGATGCGGTCACCGCCGTATCCGGCTCCGGCCCAGCCTATGTCTTTCACCTGATTGAGACACTTGCTGCGGCAGGTGTGTCTGAGGGACTGCCACCGGATCTTTCGCTTCATCTTGCCCGCGCCACAGTCGCAGGCGCGGGTGCGCTTGCAGAAAACGCGCAACAGGATCCGGCCCAGCTTCGGCTAAACGTGACCTCTCCTGGCGGTACGACCGCGGCCGCCCTTGGGGTGCTGATGGATGAAGACAACGGATTTCCTGGTCTTTTGCGGCGCGCCGTGAAGGCAGCCGCAGACCGGGGTCGGGAGCTTGCGGAGTAGAATGGCAGAGACCATAGCATTCGATGATTTCCTCAAGGTCGATGTGCGCGTCGGACAGATTGTTCATGCCGAGCCGTACCCGGAGGCGCGCAAACCAGCCATTAAACTTCGCGTCGATTTCGGCCCGGAGATAGGCGAGAAGAAATCCTCGGCTCAAATCACTCGCCACTACACGCCCGAGGGTCTGATAGGGCGGCGGGTGGTGGCGGTGGTTAACTTCCCACCGCGCCAGATCGGCAATTTTATGTCCGAGGTGCTGGTTCTTGGCGTGCCGGATGACGACGGCGAGGTGGTTTTGCTGAAACCCGATCTCGATGTGCCGCTTGGCGGAAGGCTCTATTGATGAAATTGCTGATCACCCGCCCGTTGCCCGACCCGGTCATGGCTGCTGCGCGCGCCAGGTTTGATGTGACCGCGCGGGCGGAAACAACACCGCTTAGCGATGCGGCACTGCGGATGGCCCTCAGCGAGTATGACCTGGTTTTGCCAACCCTTGGCGATTTGTTCTCAGCGCAGGTCTTTGCGGATGTTCTAAACCCGCGCGCCAGGTTACTTGCGAATTTCGGGGTTGGGTACAATCACATCGATGTCACGGCCGCCGCAGCAGCTGGCATTGCGGTGACCAATACGCCCGGTGCTGTCACCGACGCGACAGCAGACACCGCGCTGACGCTGATCCTGATGACGGCGCGACGCGCAGGCGAAGGCGAGCGCATGGTTCGCGCGGGAACATGGGAAGGCTGGCATCCGACACAGATGCTTGGACTTCATGTGTCGGGCAAAACGCTTGGTGTAATTGGCATGGGTCGTATCGGTCAGGCTATCGCGCACCGCTGCCATTATGGGTTTGGAATGGATGTGGTGTTTCAGAACCGGTCTCCGAAGACGCCAAGCCTGCCTGCCCGGCAGCTGGAAAGTATGGAGGCTGTTGCAGCGGCGGCTGATGTTCTGGTTGTTGCGGTTCCTGGCGGGGCCGATACGCACCATCTGATCGGCGCACCTGTATTCGCCGCGATGCAGCGGCATGCGATCTTCGTGAATATCGCACGGGGTGACGTGGTGGATGAAGCCGCGCTTGTCGAAGCGCTGAGGGCAGGCGCATTCGCCGGGGCGGGCCTCGATGTCTACGAGTATGAGCCGAAAGTCCCAGACGCGCTGAAGGCGATGGAGAATGTCACGTTGCTTCCGCATTTAGGCACTGCGGCACTGGAAGTGCGAACCGCTATGGGATTGATGGCGGTCGACAACCTTGTGGCATTCGCGGATGGGCGCACTTTGCCAAATTCGGTCTAGTCTCTGTGAGACTTGGGTGAATAAGACGTCCGAGGTCGAGCTCTCTCCAGCCGAGCAATTTGGTCAGCTTACGGATATCTCGCGGTCCCCGACAGCTTCTCGCCAGTGTTTGCGGCAAAGCGAGACATAGGTCTCGTTCCCGCCGATTTGGACCTGTTCGCCTTCCGTCAACACGCGCCCATCCGTGTCCTGCCGGACAACCATCGTTGCTTTCTTTCCACAGTGGCAGATCGTACGCACTTCGCGCATTTCGTCGGCCAGCGCCAACAGTGCGGCTGAGCCCGGGAAAAGCTTGCCAAGAAAATCGACGCGCAGCCCATAGCACATAATCGGCACGCCCAGATCGTCTACCGCCCGGGCCAGCTGCCAGACCTGAGTGTCTGTCAGAAACTGCGCTTCATCCACGAAAACACAGGCGGTTTCCGAGACACCCAAGTGCTGCTCGAGCAGCTCGAAAAGGTCGGTCCGCGCGTTGAAAATCGTTGCTGGCGCCGACAGCCCGATGCGTGATCCGATCTTACCGGCCCCGGCCCGGTCATCAAAAGATGCGATCAGCAGGAGTGTGTCCATGCCTCGCTCATTGTAGTTGTGCGAGGCTTGCAGCAGGGCCGTCGATTTGCCGGCGTTCATGGTAGAGTAGTGGAAATAGAGCTTGGCCATGCCCCCAGATGCCGCAGAACAGCCCCGGGGTTCAAGCGCGTAAAAAAGGGTCTGCCGCGCGACCGCAGCAGACCCCAACCCAACCGTCGGGTCTGGCGGTGCCGACCCGTTACTCGCACACGCCCGACCGTACTCCAGGGTTCTGATGCCGGGCTAGTTCTTGTCGCAGATTGCCGGCCCGTGCTTAATGGGAAGGCTGGAAGTGATTTCCCCCTTTTTGATACTTGAACAAAGGCTTGCAGAATGAACAACAAAGCCGGGTATCTCCGCCGTCATACCGAAGCGCTGGTCAAAGCGCTGGGCATTGAGGCGGCGTGTGATGTGAGCGGGAAGTCCAAGGCGACGCTCGGGCGGTACTACTCAGATGCGCCGGAACACGCGGAGCGCTTCATGCCGATCGATACCGTCATGAAACTCGAGGCCGAGACCGTGTTTCCTCATGTTACGACGGCCTTGGCCGAACTGAACGGTCTGGTTCTGTCGCATGATCCCAACCGGCGGAATGCACCGAGCGGCGCAGTAAATGACGATGTGATCGCGCTTTGCGAGCGATTTGCGATGCTCATGAGCGAGTACCACCAATCCATCGCCGATGGCGCCATCTCAGCAAATGAAGCGCGCCGCATGCTCAGAGAGACGGCCGCGCTTCAAAATGTTCTTATGGACATGAAGCTCCGCTTGGAAGCCATGGGCGACTGATGCCCGAAGAGGATCAGGCCACCTGCGCCATCGGGCGCCGTGGTGAAATTGGCTTCTTTTCTTTGATCAGACCTGTTTCAAGCGCTTTGTCGACTTGAGCCACAACACTTGCGGGGCCGGTCCCAGCCTCGGGCGCGAGCATACGCAAACGGGCTTTGTCGCATGTGATCTGACGGATCGCTGCGTCGCGGGCCGCATGTTCGCCTTGGATGGCGCGACCGGGAAGATCTATCATAAGCGCAGGCGTGCCTTCAGCGTCTATCACTGCGAAGTCCACTGGCACCTGCGCCAGCGCTGCAAGCGCGTCTGGATCGGCTGCGCTCTGCTTTGCAGCCACCAGTGTGCCTAGCGATGCTCCAGCGAGGACCCGGTAGCCCTTTGTCTGACGGCGCTCCCATGCTGCAAGGCAACGCATTAGGCGCATTTCGTCTTCTGCCAGAACCGACGCTTTCTCAAATGACGTTTGTTCCAACGCATCCAGAAGCGCATCCGACGCAACCACCGGATTATCCGATTGAACCGCCGGCGCTGCGTTGGTTTTCCGGCGCATAAGGCGTAGACCTGAAACGGCAGCGAGGATGATCCCGATTGCCAGAAAAGCCAGAAGTGTGGAAGAGCCGCCCATCTGGAAAAGGACATCCCAAAAGGATGCGGAAATTGCAGTCTCAGACATAAGCGTCTCCTTCTCGTCGAACGCAGTCCAGCATTCTGCCGGAATATGCAGAAACTGTGGCAAAGGCTTGGAATCTCCGCGCCTTTGGCGACAATCCGAAAGAAACTGGCGCATTCGCCACAGCATGCTTTGCCTATTTTTGCTTGAGGTTCAGTGGTTTCAGCAAAGGTGTGGCAATGGAGCTACTCGTTGGGTTTGGCATCGTATGCCTTATTATTTGGATTGCAGTGTCGGAGTCCCGGGGCTCCGAAAGACCCAAGCAAACCGGCCAGAATGCGCTCCGGCCCGGCGCAGCCCAAAGGCAACACCCGTCCTCCGGTGAAAGGCCCGAACACGGCAGGACCTTGGGATGGCACAGTGTCCAAGCCCGCTCTGCGAGCCAAATTTCAGCACCCGCAAATCCCGCCGGCGCCGCGCGGGAGCAGACTCTCCGGGCGGGTCTGGGTGATTGACGGCGACACTGTATGTATCGGGAAAACGAAAGTTCGTCTTGCTGGGATAGATGCCCCGGAAATCGATATGCCCTATGGTCAGAAGTCCAAATGGGCAATGGTCGAGATCTGCAAAGGGCACCGCATCACCGTGGTGATGCATGGAGAAACGTCTTATGATCGGCAGGTTGGAACCGCGTATCTTCCGGACGGTCGGGACATTGGCGCTGAGATCGTAAAACGCGGCCTCGCGCTCGACCTTGCCACCTTCTCAGGCGGCAAATATCGTAAATACGAGCCAGACGGCGCGCGCAGCAAATTAGCATTTGGTCAGTTTGGTCACAGGTCGCTATATAAAAAAGACAGCGTCAGGCGCGGCTGACGTTTCTAAGCTTGCAGGGCTCGAACCCCGATTTCGCCCTCGCGCCGCGCCTGCATGGCCTGCGCAGCTGCGTGAGACGCTGCAAGGGTCGTGAAGTACGGGATCTTGTCATAAAGCGCGACAGATCGGATCTCACGACTGTCTGCGACCGCTTGCGCGCCTTCAGTCGTATTCATCACCAACGCGATGCGCCCATCTTTTAGCATATCCACCACGTCAGGGCGGCCTTCATAGACCTTGTTGACCACCTCGGACGCGATGCCGTGGTCCTTTAGGAAGGCCGCTGTGCCCCGGGTCGCGACGATATCGAGCCCCAGATCGACCAGCATCTGTGCGAGATCCCGCAGCATCTCGCCTTTGTCGGCTTCCTTAATTGACAGGAACGCCGTGCCGGACTCCGGCAGATGCGTGCCGGCGCCCATCTGTGCTTTCAGAAAGGCGCGCGGGAAGGACGTGTCCCAGCCCATGACTTCCCCTGTGGAGCGCATTTCTGGTCCAAGAATAGTGTCGACACCGGGAAAGCGTGCAAAGGGCATGACCGCCTCTTTGACTGAAAACCACGGCATGTTCGGGTCCGCGAGTGTCATTGGATCGGACGCCGGCTGACCTTCGACATGCGGCGGTCGCTTCGGGAACTCAGACAGGGGGGCCCCGGCCATGACCCGCGCAGCGATTGAAGCGATCGCCGAGTCCGTTGCCTTCGCCACGAAAGGCACAGTGCGAGAGGCGCGCGGGTTCACCTCGATCAGGTAGATCAAGTCGTCTTTGATCGCGAACTGCACATTCATAAGACCGACAACATTCAGAGCCTTCGCCAGCGCCACTGTCTGACGCTCAATCTCTTTCAGCGTGTCTTTCGACAGCGAATAGGGTGGCAGCGAGCAAGCGCTGTCCCCGGAATGCACTCCGGCTTCTTCAATATGCTGCATGATCCCCGAGACATGAACGTCCGTGCCATCTGAAAGGGCATCAACGTCCAGCTCGATCGCACCAGCCAGATAGCTGTCAAGTAGCACCGGACTATCCCCGGAAACGACCACAGCCTCATTTATGTAACGTTCAAGCTGACCCATATCGCGCACGATCTCCATTGCGCGGCCTCCAAGGACGTAAGACGGACGTATGACCAGGGGGAACCCGATCTCCCCTGCTGCGGCAAAGGCCTCCCCTTCGGTGGAGGCTATCGCATTCTTAGGTTGTTTCAGCCCGAGCTTGGTCACGAGGTTCTGAAACCGCTCCCGATCTTCGGCAAGATCTATGGCGTCCGGCGTGGTTCCCAGGATCGGGATACCTTCGGCCTCGAGCGCATTTGCGAGCTTCAGCGGGGTTTGCCCACCGAACTGCACGATAACGCCATGCAGCGTTCCATTTTCCTGCTCGACCCGAAGGATTTCCATAACATGCTCAAAGGTCAACGGCTCGAAGTAGAGCCTGTCCGACGTGTCGTAGTCCGTGGAGACCGTTTCGGGATTGCAATTGATCATTATGGTCTCATAACCGACCTTGGTCAGTGCAAAGCAGGCGTGGCAGCAGCAATAGTCGAATTCAATCCCCTGACCGATCCGGTTTGGACCGCCGCCAAGAATGACGACTTTTTGCTTGTCGGTTGGTCGGGCTTCGCATTCCGCCTCGCCCATCACTGGGGTTTCATACGTCGAATACATATAAGGTGTCTGTGCTTCGAACTCGGCGGCGCAGGTGTCGATCCGTTTGAACTGCGCCACGACGCCAAGGCGCTGACGTGCGCGACGCACTTGCCCTTCAGACCGACCGGTCAGCTTAGCAAGCCGCGCGTCGGTAAAGCCCATCATCTTGAGCTTGCGCAGCCCGGCTTCGTCCATAGGCAAACCGTTTTTCTTGACCTCATTCTCAGCATCGATGATCTCGCGAATCCGGTCGAGGAACCACGGGTCAAACGCGGTAGCTGCCTGTATTTCGTCGTTTGACAACCCATGTCGCATTGCCTGTGCGATGGTGCGCAGCCTGTCCGGGGTCTGTTTGGCGATGGCCTTGACAACGGAGGCCATGTCGGGCGCTCCCTCGATTTCAATCTCGTCAAAGCCGGTCAATCCCGATTCCATTGATGCCAGCGCCTTTTGGACCGATTCATGGAAGCTGCGTCCGATGGACATCGCCTCGCCAACCGATTTCATAGCGGTTGTCAGGTAGGGCTCCGAGCCGGGGAACTTCTCAAATGCGAATTTGGGGATCTTGGTGACGACATAGTCAATGGTCGGTTCAAACGAGGCCGGAGTGACTTTGGTAATGTCATTGTCGAGTTCGTCGAGCGTGTACCCGACCGCGAGCTTTGCCGCGATCTTAGCAATCGGAAAGCCCGTGGCTTTGGATGCCAGCGCCGAAGAGCGGGAAACCCGCGGATTCATCTCGATCACCACCATGCGCCCGTCTTCCGGGTTCACCGCCCATTGAACGTTTGATCCACCGGTTTCCACGCCGATCTCGCGCAGGACGGCGATCGATCCATTGCGCATGATCTGATATTCTTTGTCGGTGAGCGTCAGGGCTGGCGCTACGGTGATGCTGTCGCCGGTGTGAACACCCATTGGGTCTACATTCTCGATCGAGCAGACAATAATGGCATTGTCCGCGGTGTCCCGGACAACCTCCATCTCGTATTCCTTCCAACCCAGAAGGCTTTCATCGACAAGGATCTGGTTTACAGGCGAGGCATCCATGCCCGAGCGGCAGAAATGCTCATAGTCGTCACGGTTATACGCGACCCCACCACCGGTTCCGCCAAGCGTGAATGCGGGGCGTATGATTGCGGGCAGACCAATCTCCTCCAGAGCATCGAGCGCCAGCCGAACCCCGGCACTAAGGTCTGCCTTGCCGTCTGGGTTTTTGGGCGCCGTTACAATCGTTGCCTTGGGGTTTTCAAGACCCAGACGATCCATTGCCTCGCGGAACAGTTTGCGGTCTTCTGCCATTTCTATGGCGTCGCGCTTGGCACCAATCATCTCCACGCCAAACTTTTCAAGCACGCCCATTTCTTCGAGCGCGAGCGATGTGTTCAGGCCAGTTTGCCCCCCCATTGTAGGAAGCAACGCGTCTGGGCGCTCTTTCTCGATGATCTTGGCAACCACATCGGGCGTAATCGGTTCGATATACGTGGCATCCGCGAGTTCCGGGTCTGTCATAATCGTTGCCGGGTTCGAATTTACCAGAATGACCCGATAGCCTTCTTCGCGCAGCGCTTTGCAGGCCTGTGCGCCAGAGTAGTCAAACTCGCAGGCCTGTCCGATGACGATTGGCCCCGCGCCGATGATCATGATGGAGTTGATATCGGTACGTTTGGGCATCGGCAGACTCCAGTGGCGCAAATTGATGGGGGTTATACATGCCCGCGCCCTGTTCGCAAGGGCGTGAATAAGACGGTCTTGGCGGGTGGCGCAGCGCTGCTATCTGTCATCAAGCGCCACAAAAGCCTGAACCGTCCGTGACCCTTCTGTCAGAGCTGCAAAACACCCGCGCCCTTTGGCGCCTGCGAGCGGAGTTCGCCGCCTTCTTCGTGCTGCTTCCTGGTGTCATTGCGGTACTCTTGCCGCCAAACCGCATGTTCTCAGCCCTCTTTGCGTCGATGGCTCTGGGGCTTTGGCTTTTGCATATCACTCCAGGTTTTCGCTGGAGCCATCTGGTTGACGGTTTTCGCCGAATTTCATGGGGCTTCGTTGCGCTGTTCGCGCTGGCGACGGTCGCAACGTCGGCTGGTGTGATTTTGACCCTGCGCCCGGATGCTTTTCTGATTTTAGTGCGTACGCAGCCGGAGCTTCTGCTTATGATCCTGCTGTTTTATCCCTTTGTCTCAGCTCTGCCGCAGGAGCTTGTCTTTCGGCCACTTTTTTTCAGGCGCTACGACGCGATATTGCCGTCTGGCTTATGGGCGCGGATCATTTTAAATGCCGCTCTTTTTTCGTGGGCGCACCTTATGTACTGGCATTGGGTGGTTCTGGCGATGACATTTTCGGGGGGACTGGCTTTCGCCTATGCCTATGAAGCGAGACGCAATTTTCCCGAAGCCGTGATCCTTCATGCGATTGCGGGCAACATTGTTTTCGCTTTAGGGCTCGGTCTGTACTTTTATTCTGGCAATGTGGCCCGACCTTACTGAAATTTGCCTCAATTTTGCCCTAGCTCGGCGGTATTTCTGATATCGCACCGTGTGTTTGGTGCTGGCTGTAAAATAGGTACGCACAATGATGTATTGGATGAGAAATTTCTGGCGCCCTGAGGACGGGGCCGTAACGGTCGACTGGGTTGTCTTGACCGGGGCCCTCGTGGGGCTGGGGATTGCTGTGCGTCTGACACTGGAGCCGGCAATGACCACGCAGTCTGGGTCGTTGAACCGACAGTTGGGAACAGAGATGATTAAGACTGAGTTCCCTGCCGGTGAACAAGGTGGCCAACAGTAGGCACGCTCTGACTTTGATGTGTGTCAATTTTAACTGACACCAATCATGTCACTCTTCATTGAAATATGGAGGGCGACATGCGAATTCTCTTTATTCACCCGAGTTACCATTCCGGCGGTGCGGAGATTGCAGGCAACTGGCCTCCGGCATGGGTGGCGTATCTTGCCGGCAGCCTGAAAGCCGCCGGGTTCGGCGATATACACTTTATCGACGCTATGACGAATGACCTTCCGGATACGGCGCTGCGCGCGCGTATTCGCGAGATAGCTCCTGACATTATCGGAACGACCGCGATCACGCCCGCGATCTATGAAGCGGAAAAGGTTCTAAAGATCGCGTCCGAGGAAGCGCCAGATGCCCTTCGGGTTTTGGGCGGTATTCACGGGACCTTCATGTACAAGCAGGTTTTTTCCGAAGCGCAACAGGTTGATGTAATTGTCCGGGGCGAGGGGGAAGAGATCATGACCGAGCTCGTCCGCACTGTGGCTGAGGGCCGATGGCCCGAAGACCGCCGCAGGGTCAAGGGGCTTGCGTTCCGCGAGGGGGAAAGGATCGTTGCAACGCAGGCTGCAAGCACGGTCAAGAACCTCGATGGCATTGATCCAGACTGGTCTCTTCTGGAGTGGGAAAAGTACATCTATGTGCCGCTCAACCGCCGCGTGGCGATCCCGAACATGGCGCGTGGATGCCCCTTCACCTGTTCATTTTGCTCGCAATGGAAGTTCTGGCGTGACTATCGCGTTCGAGACCCGATCAAGGTCGTGGACGAGATCGAGAGGCTCGTGACCGAGCATGACGTTGGGTTTTTCATCCTTGCCGACGAAGAACCCACGATCAACCGAAAGAAGTTCATCAAGTTCTGTGAAGAGCTCATCGCGCGCGATTTACCCGACAAGGTGCAGTGGGGAATCAACACACGTGTCACGGACATTTACCGGGACCGGGAGCTTCTGCCGCTCTATCGCAAGGCCGGCCTTGTGCATGTCAGCCTGGGCACAGAAGCCGCTGCACAATTGAAGCTCGATCGGTTCAACAAAGAAACCAAGGTCGCCGAAAATAAAGAGGCGATCCGTTTGCTGCGGGAGGCGGATATTTTCGTCGAAGCACAATTCATAGTCGGACTTGATAATGAAACCGCGGAGACGCTGGAAGAAACATACCGCATGGCATGGGACTGGCAGCCCGATCTCGCAAACTGGGCCATGTACACGCCGTGGCCTTTCACGCCTCTCTTTCAGGAGCTTGGGGACAAGGTCGAGATCTTTGACTTCTCAAAGTACAACTTTGTGACGCCGATTATGGCGCCGGAGGCGATGACACGCGGCGAGCTGTTGAACGGGGTGATGAAGAATTATCGCCGGTTCTACGCACAAAAAGCGCTGTTCCACTATCCTTGGCGTGGCACCGGGTACCGGCGCAAATACCTGTTGGGATGTCTTAAGGCATTTTTGAAAGCCGGGTTCGAGCGGAAATTCTATGACCTCGGCAAGGCCAATTACTGGGGACCTCAGTCAAAGGATAAGGTCAATTTTAACTTCGACCGGACCCGGACGATCGCAAAGGCGCAGATGGATGATTGGGAAGCAGCGGCCGATCGCGCCGCTGAGGCGGCGGCCCGCCGCAAGGCGCGGGATACATCGTTGAAACTGCCGGACCAGCTTCAGAAGCGCCAGCCGCTCAAGGCTTGCGGAGGTGGGACCCAGCAGATGGACGATACCTGATGCCCCTCGACAGCGTCTCAGATGACCCATGGGCGCCGACGGATACACAGGCGCGTATTGGGCCCAATTCCGTATTGCAGCTTTTGAAGGTGCTGGAAGAGGAGGGCGGGCCCCGCCTTGCAGCCCATGTGTTGGCAATGGGAGGGATGTTTGTGTTGCCGCCCGAGACAGGGATGATCGACGAACGCCCCGTCGCGCGTATCCACCGGGCCTTGCGGCAAGACATGCCCGATCGCGCACCGCGGCTGGCCTGGGCGGCTGGAGAGGCTACCGCGGATTATATCATTGCCAATCGTATTCCAGTGCCCGTGCGTTGGGTGCTGCGGGTGCTCCCTCCAGCACTGTCCGCCGGGGTTCTCACCCGTGCGATTTGCAAACATGCGTGGACTTTTGCGGGCTCGGGGCGATTTCTGGTCGTCTCGCAGCACCCTCTGACATTTGAGATCGTTGATAATCCAATAGTCCGCGGCGAAACCGCAACGTGTCCGATCTGTTTTTGGCATACGGCGGTCTTTGAAGCGCTGTTCCGACGCCTTGTGGCGCCTGATTACACCGCGCGCGAAATCCGGTGCTGTGCCTGTGGGGATGCGGCTTGCCGGTTTGAACTCACCCGCAGTGGCTTCTGAGCTTCCCGCGCCTTGACAGTCAAGGCGCGGTCGTATGTATGGCCCGAGACTTTCCATCTGAGTTTCGGGGATCCCCATGCACGCCTATCGCACCCATTCTTGCGCCGACCTCACGAAAGACGCTGTGGGCGACACTGTTCGACTGTCGGGCTGGGTGCACCGTGTGCGCGATCATGGTGGCGTGCTTTTCATCGACCTTCGCGACCACTATGGCATGACGCAGGTACTCTGTGACCCCGACAGTCCGGTTTTTGCCGAGGTCGAGAAGGTTCGCTCCGAATGGTGCATCCGCATTGACGGGACTGTGAAGGCTCGCGACGAAGGGCTGATTAATCCGAAAATTCCAACAGGCGAGATTGAAGTCTTCATCCGCGATATGGAAGTCTTGGGAAGTGCGGATGAGCTGCCGTTACCGGTCTTTGGCGATCAGGAATATCCCGAAGAAACGCGGCTGAAATATCGCTTCCTCGACCTGCGCCGCGAGAGCCTTCATGACAACATCACGCTGCGATCGAAGGTGGTGCAGTCGATCCGCAAACGGATGTGGGACATCGATTTTACCGAGTTCCAGACGCCGATCATCACGGCCAGTTCGCCGGAAGGCGCGCGCGATTTTCTCGTGCCCTCGCGCCTGCACCCGGGCAAGTTTTACGCGCTGCCGCAGGCACCACAGCAGTTCAAGCAGCTGATCATGGTCGGTGGTTTCGACAAGTATTTCCAGATCGCGCCTTGTTTTCGTGACGAGGATCCGCGCGCTGACCGGTCGCCAACGGATTTCTACCAGCTCGATCTGGAGATGAGTTTCGTCAACCAGCAAGACGTGTTCGACACGATCCAACCAGTGATTAAGGGCCTTTTTGAAGAGTTCGGCGGTGGCCGAAAGGTTGATCAGGAGTGGCCTCTGATCAGCTATCGCGATGCGGCGCTGTGGTACGGCACCGACAAGCCCGACCTGCGTAACCCAATCAAAATGCAGGTCGTTTCAGAGCACTTCCGTGGCTCCGGTTTCGCCATTTTCGCGAAACTGCTCGAGCAGGACGGCACAGAGATCCGCGCGATCCCGGCCCCGGGGGGAGGAAGCCGGAAATTCTGTGACCGTATGAACAAATATGCCCAGGAGCAGGGCTTGCCGGGCATGGGTTACATTTTCTGGCGTGATCAGGGCGATGGGATGGAAGCCGCTGGACCGCTTGCAAAAAACATCGGGCCCGAAAGGACTGAAGCCATTCGCCAGCAGCTTGGGCTGGGTGTTGGCGACGCGGCCTTTTTCCTTGGTGGCAAGCCGGAAAGCTTCGAGGGCGTCGCTGGTCGCGCGCGCGTGGTGGTGGGTGAGGAACTGGGGCTGGTCGATCAGGACCGTTTTGCCTTTGCCTGGATCGTCGATTTTCCGATGTACGAAAAGGATGACGAGGGGCGCATCGATTTTTCCCATAATCCGTTCTCGATGCCGCAAGGCGGGATGGAGGCGTTGTCGGGCGATCCGTTGGATGTTCTCGGCTATCAGTATGACCTTGCCTGTAATGGCTACGAGCTGGTGTCCGGGGCGATCCGGAACCACAAGCTCGACATCATGTACAAGGCCTTCGAAATCGCGGGCTACGGCGCCGATGAGGTCGAAAAGCGCTTCGGCGGGATGGTCAATGCATTCAAATACGGGCCTCCGCCCCATGGCGGTTGCGCGGCGGGCATCGACCGGATTGTGATGCTGCTGGCGGACACAGCGAATATCCGCGAGGTCATCATGTTCCCAATGAACCAGCGGGCAGAGGACCTGATGATGAATGCGCCATCAGATCCCACGGGCGAGCAGCTGCGCGAGCTTGGTCTGCGGGTGATCCCGCAGGACTAGCGCCCTGAGTTCGGAACGTCGCTGCGAGGCGGCAACGCGCCTTGCAACTCCATAGTCTCGCCAAGGTCATAGGCCAGCGTCTGCACCGAGAAGTCATTGGTGCCGAGCACGACCGCGCCCAGCATCGCGAGGCCGAGGATGACGTGTGCTGCAATCGACGTGACCGGCGGGTTGGGTCCCGCTGTGTACGGGGATTTGAAGTTCCTCATCAGGGAACCTCCTTTTGTTACTGCTCTGTTTCTCACGAGGCCGCTCCGAAATAGTGTTTCTGGACCGAGCCCTTGTTGTTTTTTGTTATGTGCAAGTTTTCGGTCGCCGCTGTGTCTTGGGAATGTCCGAAATATGGCGGAAATGAGATCGCGCGTGTTTTCGCCGACGGTGCGGTATGCACCTCAGACGGCATGTTTGGGACCTATCCGTGCATCAACCAGCCTTCGCACCCGTGTCAGCGTCGCCGGAGCATTGTCGGTTGTCAGCCTGTGGGCCGCCTCCGCCAGCGCAGCGTCGGAGGAAGACACCGCAAGCGCATGAAGGAACTGCGCGGTATACGCCTGTGCGACCGGATCATCGTCAGATGTCAGGAGGCTGCGGACATGGGCGAGGTCATCCTGCAAAGCAAGGCTGTCGGGGGTCACCTCCGCCTCCGGAACAGACCGGGGCCCGCTGCGCATCGCCTGATCCGGCAGATGCGCGAGCAGGGCCTGTTGGAACTCTGCCAGTCGCGTGAGGGGTTTGGCCAGGAATCCATCCGCACCAGCTGCAATCGCAGCTTCTTCTCCTTCCAGCGCGCCGGAAAACCCCAGAATAGCCGGAAGGCGCGGGATGCTGGTTGCGAGTTCTTCGATAAGATCAACGCCAGCCCCATCGGGCAATCCCAGATCAATTATGGCGGCTGTCGGTCGATAGGTCTTCAGGTGCCTGCGCGCGGACCTCAGGCAATCGGCGCGTCGCAGGCGCGCACCGGAGCGCAGGCACAGCAGGCGCATACCCTCCGACGCATAGCGGCTGTCTTCCACAAGAAGGATCGTCACCCCCAGCAGCGGGCGCGCCGTGGTGGGGCGCACATGCAGAGCAAGTGGATCGGGCGCATCGTCCATGATACGGGGTCCTTTTTTCAGTCACGGCAGAGTTGCTTGGAATTGATGAACAGCGGGTAAACGCCACAGGGCAGGGTCCGTTCCGGCGCTTGCCTGCATCTGGTCAAACGGTCATAACCTCGGGCGAAAACCGAAGCACTGCAGGAGAATTCCTATGATTGGCCGCCTGAACCATGTTGCCATTGCTGTCCCGGATCTGGAGGCCGCGTCCAAGCAATATGCGAACACGCTGGGTGCCAAGGTCGGCGCGCCTCAGGACGAGCCGGACCACGGGGTGACGGTGGTGTTCATCGAGTTACCGAACACTAAGGTTGAGCTTCTCTATCCATTGGGTGAGGACTCTCCCATCGCCGGGTTCCTCGATAAGAACCCGTCGGGCGGTATTCACCACATCTGCTACGAAGTGGACGATATTCTGGCGGCTCGGGACAAGTTGAAAGCCGGAGGCGCGCGGGTGCTGGGCACCGGAGAGCCCAAGATAGGAGCTCACGGCAAGCCGGTTCTTTTCCTGCATCCCAAGGACTTCAATGGTACGCTGGTCGAGCTTGAGGAGGTGTAGGAGACATGCAGATTACGTCCGCACTCGTTCTGTTGGCGGTGCTGTGGTTCATGACCCTGTTCATTGTCCTGCCGATCCGTATGGAGACTCAGGGTGACACAGGTAAAGTCACCCTTGGGACGCCATCCGGAGCGCCCAGCAAAATCGACATGAAGCGCAAGATCAAAATCACATCAATCGTTGCCTTTGCGCTTTGGGTGCCGCTTTGCGCCATTATTCTTTCGGGAATTATCACCGTGGATGACTTTGATTTGTTCTACCGGTTCGGTGGCGGGCTGGCGCCTCTGGAGTAAGGGAAAAGCGCCGCGCGCGTCAGGCGACCTGTTCAGATGAAACCGCATGATAAAGATGTGTAAATGTGGCCGCGCCTAGTACCGGGACCAGCAGGTTGATCACCGGAATGGTGAGCGGTACGGCCATCAGAATGCCCGCTGCCCAGATCGTTACCATGTGCTTTTTGCGCATGCGCGCGGCACCTTCGCGGCCAAGGCGTCGCATGGCTGTGACCTGGAAATATTCTCTTCCCAGCAGAAAGCCGTTTATAGCCCAGAAAATGAAAGGTGCGAAAGGCGCAAAGATCACATACAGGATCAGCGCTGCCAGGTTTGCGACAATGATGACACCCAGGAATGACACGGTATCCCGAAGCCCGTCCATGAAGGGAGTGCGCGGCGCTGCAGGCAAGTGCGGGTAGTACCGGGCCTCCACCGCGTCGGCGATGTCTTCAAGAAAGAGGGACGTAAATGCTGACGCGACTGGTACCATCAGAAATACTGACAGGATCATCATCGTGGCGATCCCCAGGCCCGAGGCCACATCATCCGCCCAGCCAATATCTCCGATCCAAGGCAGGGTTACAGTTTCCGGAACAAGCCAGCCCAGAAGAAGCGAAAACGCCCAGGTTGCACCCACCAGAAGCGCGATCGTGGCGCCAATTCCGATCAACAAAACACGTCTGAACGCACCGTCTGGCAACTGAGCCAAGGCACGCAAAAAGCAGGTGAAAATCATTCAGTGACCCATTGGGTGATCGCCGTCATATCCGGTCGCGGCCGTTCTGGCGGAACGGCGCTTTCAGTTCCGATATGCAGGAAACCGGCTATGGTCTCGGTTTCAGTCAACCCAAGGGCCTCAGCACCTAATTTGGCGTCATGTGCGGCAAAGCCGGTCAGCCAGTTGGCGCCCCAGCCCGCTGCGAGTGCGGCGTTCAGGAAAGCCAGACAGACCGCTCCGGCGGAGTGTTGTTGCTCGATCTCCGGGATCTTGTCAGAAGGCTTCGGCGAAGCGACAACCGCCACCACGCACCCGGCTTGGTCGAAACTGGCGCGCGCTTTGGCAGTCTTTTCGGGATCGAGCCCCAGTTCCTTGCCACGTGCCTCGGCCATGGCGGCCAGTCGAGGCAGGGCGCCGCCACTCAGCACGATAAACCGCCAGGGTTCCAGCTTTCCATGATCCGGGGTCCGCGCCGCGAGTTCCAGGATGGGCTCCAGATCTGCACGATCCGGGTAGGGCGCGCGCAGTGTCTTGGCGGGGCGGGACCGGCGGGCACGAAGAAACTCTAGCACCTGCGGTTGAAGAGAGAGCGGTTTGATGTCGGTCATGCGTAAGGCCTTCGGCGGAGTGTCCTTAGCCTCTTACGTCGGTGTTTTACGGGGCGGCTTCAAGGCCAAATGCGCAGCCGGTTACTCCGCTGCCGGTGCATTATCACGCCGCAGGCGATACACCCCCTCCGGCAAATCGAGCGCTGCAGCAAGATCGTTAAGCTGAGAAATTGACATCGTAATTCTCATGACCCGATCCGTCCGCGGATCTACTTGCTCAAGGGTCACGCATTCCTCGAAGGCGTTGATAACAACGTCTTCTTCAAGACGCGCTGCGCCTTCATCAACCAGTGTTACCACGGTCGAATCGAACTCGTGCTCGATCGTGAACATAAGTTGACATTACGAAGATTGACGCTTTTTTCCAGTTTTTTCTGCACCTGCAAAACGAACGCGGTGCCAGCGGTACAATAATGGCGCAAGGATGTAGTCATAAGTGGCCGCAGCCAACGGACGCACCACAGGCCATCCTGTGACTTTCGCAAGCCAAGTATAGCGCGGCATCTGCGCCCATAGAACACGGAAGGCCGGCAACCCGGAAAAGACCGTATCGCCCTGTCGGACGTGAAGCCGGCGCGCGGCTTGATCTTCCGATACGCCCCAGGCTGAAAGGTCTGTGGCGCCAAGATCTTCGAACCGCAGGGTCAATGCTTCTTTCTCTGCATAGCGGGCATAGTGTTTGATCTCAGCATTACAGACCGGGCACGCAGCGTTGAACAGAACGGAAGTATCTTCGGTGGTAGAGTCAGTGTTTGCCATGCGCAGCGACATAAGGCTCTCTTACACTCCGCCAAGACCCTTGCCTGTGGTGTATCCGCACGTGCAGTCTTATGTCCTAAGTATATGTTGACCTATTCCTGAGTGGGCCATGACCGGAGCCAGACTTCTGAGTGCAATCGTCGTAGCGGTCACACTAGCCGGCTGCACAGTGGCGCCGTCTCCGGGTCCGGCACCTGTCTCTGCGCCTGCGCAGCCCCAGGAACCTCGTGTGTCGTCCGAGCAGGCAGTTTCGAATTTCCAAACTGTGGCGTCGAGGGTTGAACCGGTCGCGGAACGCATGTGCCGTGCGCAGACGGAGGGTGTGAACTGCGATTTCCGAATTCTGGTGGACACCCGCGAGGGTCAACCGGTCAACGCGTTTCATACCCTGTCGCAGGACGGCCAACCGCTCATCGTCTTCACCGTGGCTCTTATTGCAGATGCGCGAAACCAAGACGAAATAGCTTTTGTAATGGGCCATGAGGCCGCTCACCATATTGCGGGGCATCTGGCAGAAATGCAGCAGGAGGCCGAGCTTGGTGAAATCGCAGGCAGTCTTTTAGCGTCGGTCCTCGCCTCGGGCGCCAGTGATGCTGCGCGGGGCGAGATTATCCAACAAGCTGCGCAGGCAGGCGCCTTTGTCGGGTCGCGTACCTACTCGAAGGATAGAGAACTGGAAGCCGATGCTTTGGGTACAGTGATTGCTGCGCGCGCGGGATATGATCCCCTGCGAGGAGCTGCGTTTTTTTCGCGGCTTCCAGACCCAGGTGACCGTTTTTTAGGCTCGCACCCGCCAAACTCCGACCGGGTTCGCGTTGTGCGTGAGGTTGCAGCCGGTCTTTGAGAGGTCCTTGATCTGGCGCAAGGACTCACTTTGCAGCTCTCTTACTCTTGGTTTTGAGTACACAGGAGAGATGCGATGCAGAATGCAAAAACACTCGCCAAACACGCGGCCTTGGTGGATGCCATGGCGGAACACCTTGGTGTGGATCTCGAAGAGCACGTGATGCGCGGCTTGGTAGAGCCAGAGTTGATCCCCGATCTCGTTTTACGATGCACGAAATGCTCCGATCCGGAGCGCTGCGCGCGCCTTATGGCGACAGCTGAGCGGCTTGGTGCGGCGCCTGCCTTTTGCTTAAACCGCAAGACCCTAGAGGAAATCGCGGACCAGTCGCGCTAGAGACCCAGGTTGACCCATATCAAGGCGCTCTCTTCAGTTTTGCTTCAAAAGCAGGGTCAGCGCCGAGGGAGACTGCCATGCCGAAAGCAATTTCTACACAGGCCTCGCCCTGTCCAGCAAAGCTTGGCAAAGAGGTGGATCATATCTGGCTCATACAACGCATGGCAAAAACAGCGCAGGTGGATCTGGTCGCGGCGTTTGAAGCTGGCGATCTATTGTCTGAAGACTGGGCGGCGATGATCGAGCGGTGCCGAGGCTGCGCGTGGGCCGAAGGATGCAGTGAGTGGCTATCAGTCCCGGGTCAAACCGCTGATGTGCCGCCCGAAGCGTGCCTGAACCGCGCACGGATGGCTGCATTACGCGCAGTAGCTGATCTGGGCGAGAACACGTCAGCCGCCTGAACCGATTTCCTGGGCAATCCACTCTTTCACCTGATCCGGGGCGTCGTCCGAGAACCATGTGATCGCAGGGAGCTCGTAGGGGTGCCGGGTCTGGATCAGCGAAACAAGTTGCGCGCGGCACTCTTCGGTACTTTTAAGGATCAAAAGCGCTTCCTTTTCGTGGTTGAGATTGCCCTCCCACCAAAAGTGGCTTTCCACACCCGGCAGGATATTCGCGCACGCAACCAGTCTCGCCTCAAGCGCGGCCCGTGCCAGCATGCGGGCCGTGTCCATATCAGGGCAGGTCACGGAAACGGAAAGGGGCATTGCAAGTCCTCGCTTTGGCAGACCGGTTAAACGCGGTAGATTTGGCTCAGATTATGCGAAGGAGATTGCGATGCGGTACGTTTTTTTTGGGGGTCTCATCTTGCTTGTCGGATGCTCTCAGGAGGCCGCGGAGCCTGCCTTTGAACTGCCGCCGGAAACGGATACGGACGAGGTTCTCCCATTCTTCGGAGACGGGTATCCGATGCCTGGGGATCCGTGTCGCAGGATCGGCGAAAATGCCTACACCAACCAGTTCCTGGACGACGCGGCGGATTTCATAGGATGCCCGGATGATATGGAAACCCTCGAGGCGTTCGTTTCCGAAACGGGCGCTCTGCCCGTCGCCCGGACCCAGGGCACCGTTCTATTTTCGGTGCCGCGGCGCTGATCCTCCGACGAGATGCGCATGTCGAACCCAAAGTTGTTCAAAAGATTGCGTGTTTTTTGGTTAGAGCCCGTATCATATCGACAGACTACGATGCGGACGCCAAGGGCTTGCCACTCAGCTGGTTGGTCGAGCTGAAGACCGCCACCAAGCTGTCGCTGACCAGCGCACGGAGAGGACTGTTGTATCTCGATGTCAGCCTAGGAAATCAGGTTGCCTTGAAATTGCGACTCTTCACGGCTTATTCGACCTTTAAGACGCGGCCCCAAAGGTCATATTCGGATGCTTCGTCAACCTCGACCTTCACGATCTGGCCAGGTTTCAGGGTCTCATGGCCTTGATCGATAAAGAGGTTTCCATCGATCTCGGGTGCATCAGCCTTGGTGCGGCAGGTGGCAGCATCGGCGTCGACCTCATCGACGATCACATCGATATGCTGGCCGACTTTTGCCGCAAGTTTATCCGCAGAGATCGCCTGAGCCTTCTCCATGAAGCGGTCCCAACGATCCTGTTTGATCTCTGGAGCGACATGACCTGGCAGGGTATTGGCGCGCGCGCCGGCGACGTTTTCGTATTGAAAGCAACCCACACGGTCGAGCTGAGCCTCATCGAGCCAGTCGAGAAGCGTTTGAAACTCAGCTTCAGTCTCGCCAGGGTAGCCGACAATAAAGGTAGAGCGTAGCGTGATCTCGGGCGAAATGCTGCGCCACTCGGCGATCCGGTCCAGTGTGCGTTCCGCGGCCGCCGGGCGGGCCATGCGCTTGAGCGTATCCGGGTGCGCATGCTGAAACGGAATATCCAGATACGGCAGAACCAAACCTTCGTCCATGAGCGGGATCAAGTCTCGCACGTGCGGGTAGGGGTAAATATAGTGCAGACGTACCCATGCCCCGAGCCGGCCCAGATCGCGCGCAAGGTCAGTGATATGGGCGCGATGCCCGCGGTCTTCGGCATGTTTGATATCTGTGCCATATGCCGATGTGTCCTGGCTGATGACCAGGAGCTCCCGCACGCCAGCTTCGACCAGCTTCTCGGCCTCGCGCAAGACCGCCGCCGCAGGTCGGCTCACCAGCCGCCCGCGCATATCGGGGATCACGCAGAACTTGCACTTGTGGTTACATCCCTCCGAGATCTTCAGATAGCTGTAATGGCGTGGGGTCAGGCTGACATTCTGCGCAGGGATCAGGTCGACATAAGGGTCGGGCGCAGGCGGGACCGCTGAATGCACGGCGTCAAGCACCTGCTCATACTGATGAGGGCCCGTAACCGCCAATACACTGGGGTGGGCACCTGTGATGTAATCGGGCTCAGCGCCCAGGCATCCGGTTACAATCACGCGGCCGTTTGCGTGTAGAGCTTCTCCGATTGCCTCAAGGCTCTCGGCCTTAGCACTGTCCAGAAACCCGCAGGTGTTAACGATCACTGCATCCGCCCCGCTGTAATCCGGGCTGATTGCGTACCCCTCGGCCCGCAGCCGGGTCAGAATGCGCTCACTGTCGACCAATGCCTTGGGACAGCCCAGAGACACCATCCCGATGCGAGGCTGCCCTGCGCGCGCGGGCTCTTCGATGCGCGCCGTGGGCGCGAGGTCAGGGCGCAGGTTCGGAGGGTTGATAGACATGCCGAGGCTATACGTGCGAATCGAGACCTGCGAAACCCTAACGGCGCCTTAAGCCATCTCTGACGTCTCTGGGAGAGCCTGATTTTTAGTCCTATTTGTTCAAATTGTGACGTTTTCTGCCTTCTAAATGCCTTAAATTCGTCACTTTTGCCTTTTCGGAGAGGTTCATTTCTCTCATGGCCGCCAGAAATGTGGTATAATCTTCTTGAGTGTTTTTGTGCGAGTGGAGAACTATTATGAGATTTTTCGCCCTTTCAGCAGCTTGCAGCTTTTGCTTCCTGGCGGGAGCGGCGCATTCATCCCCAGTCACATTTGACTTTAACGAATTTAACAACGGGGATCTTGTTGCGACCATCAGCAAGGATGGAATAGGCGCAACAGTGTCCGCATCGAAAACCGGTTCACAAGTCGACACTGGCGCATCAGCCTGTGACACGACCCTCCCCTTCGATTCTGGCAAGTGCGACGACCCGGATCTGGTCGCGGCAGGGAACAGCCAGTCTGAGGCTCTGGGTTCAGTTCTTGTGGTTCAGGAGTCGGGTACCGCGTCAGGGGACCCTCTGAACTTTGGTTTCTCGGACGATAACTTCAACGGCGGAACACTGACTTTTACTTTCGACACAATGGTCAAACTGCTTTCAGTTGACATTTTGGACATTGAAAGTGGTACCACGCTGTCCGTGACCATGGATGGGATAGCACTGACTGCAGGTGGCGCGGGCTCCGATGGTATCAGCGGAGACAGCCTTTTTGAGACCTTCTTACCAACAAATATGGTCTTTGGGGACGCGCTGGTATTTACCGCGAATTCGTCCTACGGCATTGACAATTTGACAGTTCAAGCTGTTCCAGTTCCTGCTGCAATACCGCTCCTGCTGGCCAGTCTGGGCGGGTTTGGCGTGGTCCGCCGGTCTCAGCGCAGAAGAAAAACAAGCACCGCTTGAGTCAGATAACAGGACGTACTAAAGCGCCCGGCTTTTGAACTCGCGTAGCGCTTAGCGGCGCCGGTCGCGGCGACTCGACATTGGCTGGAACGCCACGCCCACATGCGCCTCGCAATACGGCTTTCCGGCTTGCACTGGCAGACCACAGAACCAGAAGTCATCCGTCGCCGGGTCGCCGATCGGCCATTTGCAGGTCCGCTCGGTAAGCTCCATCAGCGAGAGCTTCTTTGCTTTCTTTTCCACTTCTCGGACGGAAGCCAGTGCTTCTGGACTGATCTCATTGGCCGAAGGCTGCGGCGGCAAAGGCTGACCGGCTGGCACAATGGGCTTGCGCAAGAGCGTCGGCGCCACAGGCGCTGCCGTCATTGGTTCTGGGGAAGGCTCTTTGACCCGCGTCGGCTTTACAGCCGCTTTCGACGCGGCAGATGCGGTTTGTGTGCTGGATCCCGACGTGGCGCGTGCGGGTTCTTTCGGGGCGGATTTTGCGGAGCCCGCGCCGCCATTGCGATTGGACAGTCCCAGCCGGTGCACCTTGCCGATCACCGCATTCCGGGTCACGCCGCCCAGCTCTTTCGCAATCTGGCTGGCGCTTTTGCCTTCGCCCCACATGGTTTTCAATATTTCTACGCGCTCGTCAGTCCAGGACATGGCCACCTCGGGCTTGGATAAAGGACGGGGTCGGGCCGCTCGGACCCAACCCCGCCTCTTGGAGTTTCCAGTTCGGTCGCTATTTTAGCGGTCCGTAAGCAGGATACAAGCGCCCGTCGGCGGGTGCGCGCCAAGGAGCCCCAGATGTTGCAGCAAACCAAGATGGGTACGCGCCGTTTCGGTCGCACGAACTGGCTGGGCGTAGCCACGTTGACCGAGCGAGAGATACGGCGCTTCATGGCGGTTTGGACCCAGACAGTCGCTGGTCCGTTGGTCACGTCAGGATTGTTCATCCTTATCTTCAGCCTGGCGATTGGTCCGCGGCGCGGCGAGGTAATGGGCGTGCCCTTTATCGAGTTTCTGGCGCCGGGCATTCTGATGATGACCGTTATTCAAAACGCCTTCGCCAACACCTCGTCCTCTATCATGGTTGCCAAGGTACAAGGCAATATCGTTGATACGCTGATGCCACCGCTCAACGCAGCCGAGATTTTGACCGGCTATCTTCTGGGGGGTATTGCACGCGCCCTTCTTGTCGCCCTGGTTACTCTGATTGCAATGGTGCTTGCGCTGGGCATTATCGTTGCACACCCGCTCTGGTTGCTTTTGTTCGTTCTTGTGGGGGCCATAGCACTCAGCGGGCTTGGGATTATCGCCGCGATTTTTGCCAACAAGTTCGATCAGATGGCCGCGATCACCAATTTTATCGTTACGCCTCTCAGCTTTCTGTCTGGCACCTTTTACTCGCTCGAAGCGCTGCCGCCGGTCATGCAGACTCTGAGCCATGTTAACCCCCTCTTTTATATGATCGATGGCGTGCGCTTTGGGGTCGTTGGGGTGTCTGACAGCCCGCCAGCACTCGGCATTGCCGTGTGCATAGGTGCCGCCGTCGTGATCGTTGGGCTATGCTGGCGTATGTTGCATACCGGATTTCGGCTCAAACCCTAACGGGTTTGAAAAATCCTGTTTTTCAAGCTAGTGTTAAGGCCAGATGCGTAGTTCCGGAAACAGGAGCACGCCATAAGAGGCAGGTTACAACATCAGCGCAAGGAAGCTGACATGCGGATTATTCTCTATTCCCTCACAATTCTTGCGGGGGCGGTCTCGCTCTCTATCGGTCCCGTCACCCCCTGGAAGGCGCACGCGGGCACGATTGAACGGGCATGTATGCAGTCGGACCGTTCTGGAACCCGAACGCTTTGCGGTTGCATACAGGATGTCGCGGACATCACGCTCAGCCGCTCTGATCAGCGCAAGGCCGCGAAGTTCTTCGACAACCCACAACGTGCTCAAGATGTGCGGATGTCAGACCGGCGCGCCGATGAGCGCTTCTGGGATCGGTACCAGGAGTTTGGGAATGCCGCGCGCGCCTATTGCGCCAGTTCCTGACCTGAGTTGATCCGGGCCAGAAGGCCGCGGCTGGCATCCTCGAGCATGTCAAAGACACGGGCAAAATTGTCCTCGTAGTAGGGGTCCGGTACGTCGACCGGAACGGCCCCTGTCGCATAGCTCAGAAACAGCACAACTGGTGTAGAGTTGTCTGGCGGGCGCAGCGCTTCGAGCTTCGCGGCATTGCTCCGGTCCATAGCGACCAGCAGGTCGAAGCGCTCAAAGTCAGCTGGAGTGGTCTGCCGGGCGCGCAGCAGTGTGAGATCGACCCCGCGCGATGCAGCCTCCGCAATTGCGCGGCTATCAGGCGGACCACCTACGTGCCAATTGCTTGTGCCAGCGCTGTCGACTTCGACATCAACGCCCTCCGCAAGTGCGCGAAACACGCCTTCGGCGGTTGGAGATCGGCAAATATTTCCAAGACAGACAAACAGGATACGGGTGGTCACTGGCGGGTCCTCTAAGGTATTTTGAACAAAGCTAACGTGCGTCGGAGGACAAGCCAATCTATGACATCGTGATCCTGACAGGTGCGGGCGTCTCCGCCGAAAGTGGTCTGGGGACATTCAGGGACAAAGACGGTCTCTGGACCAAATACGACCTTTCGGAGGTGGCGACGCCGGAAGGCTTCGCGGTCGATCCGGGCAAGGTTCATGCCTTCTACAACGCCCGCCGTGCCAACGCGCTCGATGCGGAGCCTAATGCCGCCCACCACGCGCTGGCACGCTTGCAATCGGCTCGGCCCGGAGCCGTGCTTATCGTCACCCAAAACGTAGATGACTTACACGAGCGCGCCGGCAGCAAGCGCGACATTATCCACATGCACGGCGCGCTGACCGGCGCGCTCTGCGCAGTCTGTGCGAATCGCTGGCCTGCGCCGCGCGCCATGCACCCGCAAGACCCGTGCCCCAGCTGCTCGGCACCGCAGACCCGGCCCGACATCGTCTGGTTCGGAGAAATTCCTTATCGTATGGACGAGATTGACGCTGCGATCGCTCAATGCGGTCTGTTTGTTGCGATTGGCACGTCTGGGCAGGTCTATCCTGCCGCAGGGTTCGTACAGGAAGCGCGCGCGCGTGGTATCGAAACGCTGGAGATAAATCTGGAACCCTCAGACGGGACGCAATTCTTTGACAGGGCCATTCACGGACCAGCCACCGAAACTGTGCCGGCCTGGGTGGCTGAGCTCAGCTGACCCTGCCAGGCCAATTAAATGCGTGCCGTCGCTGTTACTTGATCGAAACATCCTGCCGTATCGCGCCGGACTCTGCATCAAAAATCAGGATCCGGTCGCCGGCGACCACAGCGATCCAGCCCGTTCCGAAGGTAATCGCTTCAGGCGTGATCCCATCCGGCAAGGCAATCGCCTCGGGAAGAACTGGCAACACTGGCACAGGCGCCTGCAACCGGATGACAAGCAATGCAATCACCGCTACAAGCCCGCCAATCATCACTGCGGTTAGCAACGTGACCAGCCGCCGTAAAAACCGCAGATTTGCAGGCTCTGCCTGATACTCGTCGTCTGGAATACGCTCGCCCATGTCGGACATCCCTGCACAAACGCTGACGGTCACAATCGCCGCCGATCCTCCGTCGCGCCTTGATAAGGCCCTGGCCCGCGATGTGCCAGAGGGTATGGGGTTAAGCAGATCGCGTCTGGCCAAGCTGATTTCAGACGGGGCGGTCGTCCGCGGCGACGAGGTTCTGACGTCGCCAAAGGCGCGCGTGGCAGCGGGCGACGCTTTGACCCTGACGCTGGAGGCCCCCGCGTCCACCGACCTGATTGCCGAGGACATTCCCCTCCAGGTTGTTTATGAGGACGAGGACCTGATCGTGGTCAATAAACCTGCGGGCATGGTCGTACATCCCGCGCCCGGCAGTCCGCGAGGCACGCTTGCCAATGCTCTCATGTACCATTGCTCAGGCAGCCTCTCCGGCATTGGTGGAGAGATGCGCCCCGGCATTGTCCATCGGATCGACAAAGACACCTCAGGGCTTCTGGTGGCTGCCAAATCCGACACGGCGCACCAGGGTCTTGCTGCGCAGTTTGCCGCCCATAGTGTCGACCGGATCTACGATGCGGTCGTTTTTGGAGTGCCGGACGCCGCCGATCCACGTCTCAACGGCTTGCCCGGTGTCTCCTTCGAAGCCGGAGGCGTGCTTGTTGTCCGCGCGCCACTGGGGCGGCATCGAACAGATCGACAGAGAATGGCGGTTTGTGCGCCGGGGCAGGGGCGGCATGCAGTGACCCGCGCAACGCGCGAGGCTGTGTTTGGCACCCCGCCCGGAGCGGCGCACTTGTCTTGCCGGCTGGAGACAGGTCGCACCCACCAGATCCGTGTACACCTTTCCCATATCGGACACGCACTCGTCGGCGATCCTGTTTACAGCGGTCACAGGAAACTCTCGCCGAAGTCTTTTTCGCGCGAGGCGCTGGAGGTATCGCGCAGTTTCCCCCGTCAGGCGCTCCATGCCGCCACGCTTGGATTTCTCCACCCGGTTACAGGCCACTTGCTGAGCTTCGAAGCGCAGATGCCCAAGGACATGGCAGATCTGTTGTCCTCACTGGGCAAAACCTGACTGGTATCTATGACGCTCTATCGACGATTTGGGATGGACTGCCATCCTATTCCTGACTATATCGCTCAGGCACGCTCCACGACACTCTGTCAACGCCAGCACTCCCCAAAAAATGAACCACGGTGCTGTGTATGCGGGCAATTTTCCTTTGTTTTTGTATGGCTTTCGGGGCGGTGGGAACGTCTGCAGTCGCGGAGGAGGCGTTAAGGCTCGCGGTCCCCGGACTTCTTCCCAATGACGACAGAGTGCAACGCAAGGAAGCCGCGATCGCCCGCCGTCTTCTTGTGGAGGCCGAGGCAATGGCGCTCGAGGCGGTCGAAGTTGAACTTGCGGGCGCTTCCCCGCGGTTGCCGACTTTGCTCCGACCCTCCGGCCTCGTCTTCTTTCGAGTTCTGTCTATGTCGCACGCACAGAGTGAAGATGTGACAGTTGCCACCTATATTGGTCAGCACCCCGATGAGACGTTCGAATGTGGTGAAATTGCCTGGACAAGCACAAACAATAGTCCGCAACTTCAACGACATGACCGGCGGTTTTTTGATCCGATGATGCTGCAAGACGCATCTGCGCGGCGCAAACTTCAGCATCTTGGGTGCCTTTAGGCGCTCAGAATACACCCATTTGGCGGGTTCTCGTGGAGTTTTGGCCGTCACGCTGTAACAGGCAGCACAAGCGCGTGATACCAATGACACAAGGGTGACAGGCGCCAAAATAGGCGTCTATATGCCCTCCCACCGCACAAGATCGAGGGCAAGCTCTTGAATAATGTGCAGCGGATTAACATTTGGGAAAGACTTGTGCCTCATCCCCCGGAGGCGCACAGGAAGCGGAGGTGAAATATGGCAAATTACACGAACCTCCCGGCCCCGTCGCCGGAACAAGGTCTCAACCGGTATCTGCAGGAAATTCGACAGTTCCCGATGCTGGAACCTGAAGAGGAGTATATGCTGGCCAAGCGCTGGGTGGATCATGAAGATACCGAAGCCGCCCACAAGATGGTGACATCTCACCTGCGTCTCGCAGCCAAGATCGCCATGGGCTACCGCGGGTATGGGCTACCGCAGGCCGAAGTCATTTCCGAAGCCAATGTTGGTCTGATGCAGGCGGTCAAGCGCTTCGATCCTGAGAAAGGCTTTCGCCTGGCAACCTACGCAATGTGGTGGATACGTGCCTCGATCCAGGAGTACATTCTGCGCTCTTGGTCGCTTGTGAAACTCGGGACAACATCTGCGCAGAAAAAGCTCTTCTTTAACCTGCGCAAGGCCAAGGCCCGTATCGGCGCGTTGGAAGAAGGTGACCTACGTCCCGAAAACGTTGCCCAGATTGCGCACGATCTGAACGTGACCGAGGACGAGGTTATTTCCATGAACCGCCGTTTGTCAGGGGGCGACGCGTCGCTTAACGCCATGATTGGCTCTGACGGCGAGGGCGCTACCGAATGGCAGGACTGGCTCGAAGATGAAGATGCCGATCAGGCCGGTGATCTTGCCGAGCGCGACGAACTTAACGTCCGCCGCGAGCTTTTGGCCGAAGCCATGGAAGTGCTGAATGATCGCGAAAAAGACATCCTTACCCAGCGCCGGCTTCAGGAAAAGGCTGTCACGCTGGAGGATCTGTCTGAAGTTTACGGTGTAAGCCGTGAACGTATACGCCAGATCGAGGTGCGCGCGTTTGAAAAGCTTCAAAAGGCGATGCGTGACCTGGCCCGCGAAAAAGGCTTAATGAACGCCTAATACAAAACCCGCCCGCGCAAGCTGGCGGGGTTTGTGATCTACGCCGCTTCCGCTTGCGTGCGCGTCTCCAGGGCAAATCTCACTGCGGCTTCGGCGTGAATCCGGGTTGAGTCGTAGCCGGGCAGGGCCAAACCCTCTGGTGCCAGCAGAAGCGATATCTCTGTACAACCCAGAATGACCGAGTCTGCACCGCGTGCCTTAGCCTTGGCCACGATCGCCTCAAATTGGGCGCGAGAGCTGTCCCTGATTTGCCCCTGACAAAGCTCGTCAAAGATCACCTCATGGACCGTTTGGCGGTCTTCTGCAGTCGGGGTCAAAATATCGATCCCATGCCGCGCCATCTGTGCTGCGTAAAACCCATGTTCCATGGTGTACCGCGTTGCCAGCAGCAGAGGGCGTGATTTGGCTGCTTTGCGAAGTGCTTGCGCAGTCTCGTCGATGATGTCGATGACCGGGGCTCTTCCGATTTGGCCTACATCGTTGGCAACCAGATGCATTGTATTGGTGCAAATGAGAAGACATTCCGCACCCGCCGCTACCAACCCGGCGCCAGCACCGCCCAAAAGCGCTCCGGCCTCGGACCAGCGGTCTTCTTTTTGCAGGGCGACCACGTCTGAGAAGTTCATTGAATGCAGCAGAATACTGGCCGATGTCAGCCCGCCACAGGCGTCGCGAATACCCTCGTTGATCAGGCGATAGTAAACGGCCGTTGATTCCCAACTCATGCCGCCAATAAGACCGATAGATTTCATGTCTGATGTCCTCAGATTGTGGAGTTTTCACAAAGTGGCATGACCCTCACGGTTTTGGCGCGCTTTGGTTGTATAAAAGAGTCAAAAGTATGCATAAATATCGCGTGAAATTCTAAAGATACGCTTATGAATTGCGTCATCACCAGAATCACATCATTTTGTACCCATGCTTGATGACAGAGACTGCCGCCTGCTTGCGCTTCTGCAAGAAAACGCAGAAACGCCGGTCATGGACCTTGCTGAGCGCCTCGCTCTGTCCGCTTCGGCCTGCTCCCGTCGCATCGCGCGACTGCGCTCTGCAGGTTATATCACCGGCACGATGGCGTTGTTGGATCGCGAAAAGCTGAACCTGCCGACGACGGTATTTCTGTTGGTGCGCACGGGACATCATGCGGAGAAGTGGATGGAGTCGTTTCACAAAGCGGTCGCGGATGTGCCAGAAATCGTGGAAGTGCACCGCCTTACCGGGAGCTATGACTACATCCTGAAGCTCGTTCTGCCGAATGTCGAATACTACGATACAGTGTACAAACGCCTTGTGCGCAGGATCGACCTTTACGATATGTCTGCACACATCTCGATGGAAACAGTCAAGCAGTCCAGCGCGTTGCCAACCAATCACCTCTAGCCCGCAATCGCGCCTTGCACAGACCTACGGTTCGGCGCAGTGTTAGCGCAAACAGGTTCCGAGGGACGTTATGACTGTTATCCGTTGGGGTATTCTCGGGGCGTCGAACTTTGCCAGTTCGACCATGGGCCCTGCCATCCATGCCGCACGTGGCGCGGAACTATCTGCTGTCGCTACGCGCAATCCGGCCAAGGCAGCAATTTTCGACTTCTGTCCCGGTCTTCGTGTTCACGACAGCTACGAAGCGCTGCTTGCGGATCCGGAGATTGATGCGGTTTATATTCCTTTGCCGCATACCCTTCACGTGCCCTGGGCCGTCCAGGCGCTGCAGGCCGGCAAACCGGTCTTGGTTGAGAAACCTCTGGCGCTTAGCGCTGATGCAATCGCGCCCTTGATCGAGGCGCAGGCGCGTACCGGGTTGCTGGCTGCAGAGGCGTATATGATTGCACATCATCCCCAATGGCACCGGCTGCGCACGCTGCTTTCAGAGGGGGTCATTGGTGAAATCATACAAATCGACGGTCTTTTTACCTATGACAATCGCGCTGATCCAGAGAACATACGGAACCGTCCGGAGACCGGCGGTGGCGCGCTGCCGGATATCGGCGTCTATCCGATCGGCGCTGCGCGTTTTGCGATGGAGGCCGAGCTGACAATCACCAATGCAAAGATCGCATGGGAAAATGGCGTGGACGCCACCGCGCAGGTGCAGGCTGAGATCAGGAGTGCAGTTTTACATGTTCTGGTCTCAATGCGGATGTCGAAGCGCCAACAGATGACCTTTCACGGCACCGAAGGCGAGATTTACATGCCAGCACCGTTCAACCCAGGCAGTTTTGCCGAGGCCCAGCTGCACATCTCGGGCGCTGATGGTATCCGGCGTATCGAACGTTTCCCGGGTGTTGATCACTATATTCTGCAAGTCGAAGCATTCGGAGACAGCGTGCGGGATGGTGCGGCTTACACCTGGTCGCTGGCCAATGCGCGCGGTACGCAGGTGGCGCTCGACGCGGTCTATGCAGCAGCCAATCTGCCGGGGTAGACTGCGGGAAGACTAGAAAGGGCTCAGAGATGACACCCAGCGAAGAAGAAAAGTTTGAAGGCCGTATTCATGGCGAACAACCCGATCCTGGTAAAAAAGACGGAATGGGGATGCGGCTCCTTCACATGCTTCTGATTTGGATCATGCTCAGTCTTGCACAGACCGTTCTGACAATGCTGACCGTGGTCCAGTTTGTCATTATGCTGGTGAATAATAACCAGTCCAATGCGCGTCTTGCGGAATTTGGCACCGATCTGGGCATCTGGATCGCGAAAGCTGCGCGCTATCAAACCGCAGCCTCCGAAGTGAAGCCATGGCCGTGGACGGAACTGGACTGAGTCTCACCTACGCCTGCCAAAACCAGTCGGCAGTGGCTTGTATTGCTGCGGTCGCGCTCTGATTTCTCCAACCGGTCATTGGGCTTTTGACAGGCAAACTGATGCGCTCAGGCGACCGGGGACCCAGTCGCCTTATGCCAGATCGTATTCCACGTTGGAGTGGAGTTCAGCCGCTCACCCGCTGGTTCCCATAGTCGAAACTATCGGCGGGGCCGTTTTGCGCATTTGCTGCATATAACCTGTGCATCAGGTCCAGCTGACCACTGGTTTCCGTTTTCGCGTAGATCGACGTCAGATGCGACCGGACAGTGCAGAGTCTTATCTGCAGTTGGGTCGCAATTTGTTTCGGAAGCAAACCTTGCGACAGGAGCACGCAAACTCGGAATTCCGACCGGCTCAGAGAACAGGGATTGTGCGCCCCAAGGATATCGTAACTTGTCGGGCACTGTCGTGCACTGCCGCGGCCCCAGGAATAGCGTGCAATCATCCGGTGAAACGTTCCGCTTCGCCGTGCGCACCAGTTGCGCGATACTTCTGGAGCCAGCGAGACGAGCAGGTTTTCGTTCATTTCCAGCAATCGGTTCCCGAACTGGAATTCCAGAATATCGAGTAGTGGGCCCTGCCGCTGCAGAACAACGATGGCGACATCCGCCAGTCCCTCAACCTCAAGGCGCTCTTCTATATGAGCCAGTCGCGCAGGGTCATCTTCAGCGTGCATTCTTGAGAAGCTCCAGACCGTACCAACTGCAGCATCGTTTCGGTGGTCTGCCAGAAGCTGGGCTGCATGGCTTTTGGTCTGAACGGTGTGGGTCGAGCGCCCGGGAACCGCCTCGCACACGGTCCGCCATGCCGCCTTGTCTCCCTCGTATCGAAGCAGCCGCGCCGAAGACGCATCGAGAAGAGCAGCGAAATCTGACAGCACAGGCGCAAGATCTGGCTCGCCTTGCAGCGCACGGGCCCAGCTTGCAGCGATTGAAATTGTCCGGGTCATCCTGGTCTGGGGAGCGTCGGCTGACGCAGAGGCCTGTCCAGGATCGCCGCCTGCAGCTACGGTGGCTTTGTTACTCATAATCATTATCAAATCGCCTTTTAAAAGCCTGCCCGTGATGTGGGCTTAACTATCCACACCTGCCGCTATTATCGGGCATCCCCATCGTGTGTAAAAAAAAGATACTTCCAATAATTCTTATATAGCAATGATTTTGTTGAATTTTTTGGATTTGAGGGTTTTTTGAGATCGGCAAAAACAGCCTAAACTGTTCATAAATCAGCAATAATTCGCCTTTGTCCTGTGGATTGTTTTTAAAGCTTGCACCCCAAAACCATGATTCGTGCTCGAATCGGGGCTATCTGGGGCAAAACTAAGGCGCAGATTGCCAAATTCTGGCCAAAATCGCCGTTTTCTACACCCTCAGGTTGTATTCTTGCGAGCTATGGCGGAAGCGCGGGGTTGGAGCTGCCGATACACTTTTCTTGTCTCCCGACTTGTGTGGGACCGGAGTGGGGGTGTTCAACCTCGGTTCTGAGTAAACATTGAAATCCCTAATGGAGGGTTAAGAGTAATGGCACTTAAGCTTCTCAAGCGTGCAAAGCACTTCATCAAAGACGACTGCGGCGCAGCCATGGTCGAGTACGGCGTGGCTCTTCTGGTAGTCACCGCGGTTGGCACAGTTCTGATGACCAACCTCGGCGGCGAAGTCGAAGAAAACGTGCAGGCAGCTTGTACCGGTCTCAACGACAACGTTGCGTGCGCCACTCAGTAACTCACATCGCGGGCTGTAACCCCAGCCGCAATCGATGTGAGATTTTAAGACCAGCTTGCGCGCGCGTGTTTGTGCGCAAGCTGCCCCATCGGACCAAATTCGATCCGATAAACCGTGGCCAGTCAGTTGAGGGCGTCAAATGCGTATGAAATCATTCTTGGTAACCATTCTCGGCGTTGCTGTTGCGGGTGGCGCGGTCTTTTTTGCAAAAGCGTATTTAGTGAAGGAAACTGATGTCGCTGCGCAGACCTCAGGACCGGAAATGGTCGAGGTGCTCGTTGTGCGTGCGGATGTTCCTTATGGTGAGGCGATTGCCGCTTCGCATGTAGCCACGCAGTCTTGGCCCAAAAATGCCGTCCCGGCGGGTGTATTCACAGACCGCGCTGATGTTCTTCCTGCTTCTGGCGGGGAGCCGCGTCGTGCGCGGGGCAAGCTCTTTAAAGGAGAGCTTCTTCTGCAGGCGAAGCTTTCTGATTTCGGTGAGACGGTCACGCTTGTTCAGAAACTCGGACCAAACAAACGCGCCGTTGCGATCCGCGTGGACGCGGTTACTGCCGTGGGTGGTTTTGTGACCCCGGGTGACCACGTCGATCTTGTCCTGACGCGTGGTAACGAAGCGGACCTGCGCACCGTTACCATTCTTCAGAACGTGAAGGTGATCGGTGTCGACCAGGTGTCGGCAGAAAATCAGGATGCGCCGACGGTGGCGCGTACTGTGACTCTGGAAGTTTCGCCGGACGAAAGTCAGAAGATCGCTTTGGCCCAAAGTGCCGGAAAGCTCAGCCTGACATTGCGCACGCTGGACTCTGTGGTCGATGAACCAATGGCGATGATCCGTTTGCGGGACATTCTTAACGAAGAAGGCCCCGTTAACGCACCGGAGATCAAATCCGTTGTGACCGTGCGCCGTGGTGCGGACGTCCAGGAAGTTGAAGTCAACTGAACCAGCCACCAAGGCTTGGCCAAGTGAAAGTCGTAATGCGTAACGCCGCGCGCCTTAGCGGGTGCACAAGACAGGTCTGTTTGCCTGAAAGACGCGGCGAAATCGGAGAGTTCGAATGAACATGTTTGCCCGAGAGATGGACTCGACCACGCAGACGTCGGTTCTCGTGTTGTCCCGAAACTCCAAGCTGGTGGATGCCATCGAACGCGCCCTGATCCAGTCTTCTGATCTTGCTGTCGCGTCCGAAACGCTCTCATTGGCCGAGATCGGAGAGGCCGGAGGTCTCTTTCTGACAAATCGGGTCATTGTGTTTGAGGCCAACCCCGAAGACGAACTGGAACTGCATCGTCTCAAAGATATCCTGTCCGCACGCTCTGAGGAAAATCTCGTCGTCGCGCTGACAAAGAACGACTTGTCGCTACAGAAAGCGCGCGACCTTCTGGATGCCGGGGTCGATCATGTATTGCCGTTTTCAATCAAGGGCGAAAAGTTTCGGGAACTACTGAAAAAGGAATTGGGGGCGGCTCCGCCTCCTGCGCAGGCAGCTGACTCCGCGACGCGCGGCTCTGTAATCGCTGTGACGAAGTCCCGGGGCGGGGTTGGAGCAACTACGGTTGCAGTAAACCTCGCCCTGGGATTAGCGAACTTGCCGGGAAAGCCGCGCGTCGCTCTGGTCGATCTTGATATGCAGTTCGGCAATGCGGGCGTATTTCTCGATCTGGAAGACAACGGTGGCATGCAGCAATTGTCGGAAGCGACCGAACTTCCGGATGCGCATTTCTTGAAAGGGATCATGCAGCGCCATGACTCAGGTCTGGAAGTCCTGTGTGCACCGGCCTCCATCATGCCGTTGCAATCCCTGACAACAGAAATGGTCGATCATCTTATCGGTCTGCTCCGTGCCGAGTACGCCTACGTCGTTTTTGACTTGCCACAGGCTCTTGTGGACTGGGTAGAGCCTGTTTTGTCCAGTGCCTCGCGACTTGAAGTGGTTATGGACACCAGCGTTCCATGTGTGCGCCAGGTACGCCGACTGCTCGACTTCCTGGAATACGAGCACTTTCGGCCGCGCGTCGAACTGATTGTGAACCGTGAGCGCAAGCCGCTCCTGCGCTCTGAAAGCCTCAAACAGGCACAGGCCATTTTGGGGCGCGATATCGAACACTGGCTGCCCGACGCGCCGGATATTGCGCGTCGCGCGGTCGATCTTGGTCGCCCCGCAGTCGCCTCCAAACCCGGCAGCGGGCTCGGCCGAAGTCTTCTGCGCGTGGCCAAGACGGTTCAGCAAAATGCACCACAGACAGTGATTACGAGTAACGAGGAGAGGGCGTGATGTTCAGGGACTTTAAAAACCGCTCCAAAGAGGATGCTTCGAACGTATTGCCGCTCAAGACTGTCGAGCCGGCGCATCCGGCTGCTGATCACCGCATCAAGATCGATCGAGCATTGCAGGATCATCTTGAGCTGAAAAGCCGAATGCATGAAGCGCTTCTCGACCGGTTGAACCTGTCAATGATTGACAAGGTCGAACAGGCTGAACTGCGCCGCCAGATTGCAGCGCTTGTGTCGCAAATGCTGGAAGCCGAAAACACACCGATCCGGTCGGATGCCTTCCAGGAGCTTGTGGACGAGCTGATCGACGAGGTGCTTGGTCTCGGTCCGCTCGAGCCGCTTCTTGCGGACCCGACAGTGAACGATATTCTCGTGAATTCCCATAAGCAGGTCTATGTCGAACGCCACGGTGTTCTGGAAGCGACCGGCGTGCGGTTTCGCAATGAACGTCATCTGTTGCGCATCATTGACCGGATCGTGTCGCGGGTTGGTCGGCGGATTGACGAGTCCCAGCCGTGGGTCGACGCGCGCCTCGAAGACGGCAGCCGCGTCAATGCAATCATTAGGCCCTGTTCGGTCGACGGACCTGCTTTGTCCATCCGAAAGTTTGCCCGCAATCCTTTCACGCTGGAAAGCCTTGTGGACCAGGGCACGATGACCGCGAAAGCCGCGGTGCTGCTCGAAGCCCTGGTGAGCGCGCGCATGAACGTACTTATTTCCGGTGGTACGGGGTCGGGTAAGACGACCTTGCTCAATGCAATGTCGTCCAAGATTGATGGCCGGGAACGTATCGTCACGATTGAGGACGCCGCCGAATTGCAAATGCAGCAGGAGCATGTTGTTCGGCTGGAGACACGTCCGGCCAATATCGAAGGCAGTGGCGCAATCTCTCAACGTGATCTGGTGCGCAACGCGCTGCGGATGCGCCCCGACCGCATCATCGTAGGCGAGGTACGCGGCCCTGAGTGTTTTGACATGTTGCAGGCGATGAATACTGGCCATGACGGATCTATGACCACTGTGCATGCCAACACGGCGCGTGATGCCCTGGGGCGTCTGGAACAGATGGTGACGATGATGGGGTCGGACCTGCCGGCGCGCACCATCCGCAGTCAGATCGCGGCTGGTATTCATATTGTCGTGCAACTCAGCCGGCTGAGCGATGGCAAGCGGCGCATCATGAGCATCTCTGAGATCACCGGAATGGAGGGCGACGTTGTCACCATGCAGGACATTATGGTGTTCCGTCGCACAGGCCGGAGCGAGACTGGCGAGATCCTCGGCCAGAACCACGTGACTGGTATTCGCCCCCGCTGCGCAGGGCATCTTTCCTCGGCCGGTGTGGATCTACCCCCGGATATTTTCCAGCGAGACGAGGTGCTGGCATGATCCTCGAGTTTGAAACTCAATCGGCCACCACGATTTTCTATGTGGCCATGTTTGTCGGCGCTTTACTTGTCTTTGAAGGCTTGCGCCATCTTCTGTCGCCTAACGAGACCGAGGCAGAAGCGCGCAACCGTCGTATGTCGATGCTGCGCAGCGGCAAAAGCCCGGAAGAGACCTATTCGCTTCTTTTGAAGGATGCAGGCAATGCCAAGCGCGGATCGCGCTTTTCGCCCCCTGCGCTGTCCAGCACGTTGAAACAGGCCGGATTCCGGTATGGCATTCCGGCCTTTCTCGTACTCAGCGCTGCGTTCGGGGTTGTTGTCTATCTTGTGGCGCAACTGCGGTTCGAGTCGCAGCCAGCGCTTATTCTTTCGATTTCCTGTGCATTGGCTTTCCCATTCCTCTTTGTGCATGAGGCGCGCCGCCGTCGGCACGAAAAGCTCGAACGTCAATTGCCGGAGGCGCTTGACCAGATGGCGCGCGGCCTGAAAGTGGGGCATCCGCTCAATGTAACCGTGTCCAACGTGGCCTCCGAAATGCCGGATCCGGTGGGCACCGAGTTCGGCCTTATCGAGGATCAGATTGCGTTCGGAGACGAGCTGGTTTCTGCCTTTGACGATTTTGCCGAGAGAACTGGCTCTGACGATGCCCGCTACATGGCGGTCTGTGTCGGCATTCAGCACGGTACAGGCGGTAACCTCGCCCGCGTTTTGCAAGTTCTGGCCAAGGTCATGCGGGACCGCGCGACCATGCGCCGGAAAATTTCTGCAATTTCCGCCGAAGGTCGCCTGAGCGCGTTTATCCTGTCGGTGTTGCCCATCGGGATCTTCCTGTCGGTGCATACAACCGCGCCGACATTCTACGGCGATGTCTGGCATGAGCCTCTGTTCCACAAGGCGGCAATCCTTTGCGTGTCCCTGGTCCTGTTACAGGCATTCGTTCTCTACCGCCTCGTCAACTTTAAGTTCTGAGCAGGAGGATGTGATGGCTGATCTGATAACAAAACTTCAGGCTTTCGGATTAACTGAACAAACGCTCGTCCTGCTTGCGCTTGGGCTGGGTGTTTTCATTACTGTGGTTGGCCTGTCTTCTGCCTTCGCCGGACCTTCCGCCGAGGCGCGCCGGATGAAAGCGGTTGCTTCTCCTGGCATCGTTTCCGGAGCAAATGGTCTGCTGGTACGCCCGAAAGAGCGCGATCCGGAGGGGCTGCTCAAAGCCTTTGTCCCGTCCTCTAAGCAAGAGCGGAACCGAACCGCCCGCAAACTCAAACGTGCCGGGATCTACAATCCTGACAGCGTCTGGAACTATTATCTTGCACGCAGCCTTCTGGGCATCGGCCTGCCGCTGGTCTTCGTCGCGATTGTTTATGCGCCGGGAACGATCCAGGCGTGGTTGCCGCTGCCCGATGCCCTTCTGACCTTGACGCTTGCGCAAGAGCTTAAGGTCGCGGCCGGCTTGGCCTTTGTCGGCTTCTACGGTCCGTCGTTCTGGCTCCATCGCAGGATCAAGGCGCGCAAGACCGCCCTTGAAAATGGGCTACCAAATGCGCTCGACCTGCTTCAGGTGGCGGTCGAAGCCGGGCTCGGATTTGATGCGGCAATGGACCGTGTTTCCCGCGAGCTGGTTGAGGTCAGCCCTGCGCTGGCGCAGGAGTTTGCCATCATCCAGATGGAAGTGAATGCAGGCAAAGAACGCGATCGCGCCTTTACCGACATGGCCGACCGCACAGGCGTCGAGGAAGTGGCCTCATTCACTCATGTGGTGTTGCAGTCCCAGCAGTTCGGGACCAGTGTCGGAGAGGCGCTGGCGACCTATGCCGACGAAATGCGGATGACCCGGGAATTACGCGCACAGGAACGCGCCAATAAATTGCCTGTACAGATGTCTGGCGTCATGGCAGCGCTGATGATGCCGACGCTGTTCATGATTACACTTACACCGGTGGTGATCCGCTGGCTGGACGTGTTCGGCGACTAAAACCCGGTTTTTGGCAGCGACAGCTCAAAGAAAGGGCGCGGGGCTCCTCCGATCCGGCGCCCTTTCTTCTTTGCTTAAATACTCAAACGCCTTCAGGGCCGATCGCGCAACGGGTCGCCATCAGTCCATTGCTTCCAGCTCGTCAATCATGCCCGAGATTATAGACAAACCCTTGTCCCAGAAGGCCGGATCCGAGGCATCCAGACCGAATGGCGCAAGCATCTCTTTGTGGTGCTTGGAGCCCCCAGCTTTGAGCATGTCGAAATACTTTTCCTGAAACGCGGGATCGCCTTCCTCGTAGACGGCGTAAAGGGCATTCACCAGTCCGTCGCCGAACGCATAAGCGTAGACGTAGAAAGGTGAGTGGACGAAATGCGGGATATAGGCCCAGAAGGTCTCGTACCCGTCCATGAATGTGAACGCAGGCCCAAGGCTTTCGCCCTGAACCGACATCCAAAGCGCACCGATATCCTCTGGTGTCAGTTCGCCCTCACGCCGTGCATCGTGCAGCTTGCATTCGAAATCGTAGAAGGCGATCTGGCGTACAACAGTGTTGATCATGTCTTCGACCTTGCCCGCAAGAAGAACCTTGCGTTGGGTGGCATCCTGCGCGCCGTCCAGAAGCTTTTGAAATGTCAGCATTTCTCCGAAGACGCTGGCGGTTTCGGCCAGTGTCAGAGGGGTTGAACTCAGAAGCTCACCTTGCCCGGCCGCCAGCACCTGATGCACGCCGTGTCCCAACTCATGGGCGAGCGTCATCACATCGCGGGGTTTGCCGAGATAGTTCAGCATGACATAGGGATGCACCTCCGACACGGTCGGGTGCGCGAACGCGCCGGGCGCTTTGCCTGGTTTCACGCCGGCGTCGATCCAGCCCCTGTCGAAGAAGGGCCGCGCGATTTCCGCCATTTCCGGATCGAAGCCCGCATAGGCCTCGAGCACCATCGATTTCGCCTCGTCCCAGGTCACCAGACGGGTTTCTTCCATCGGCAAGGGCGCATTGCGGTCCCATACTTCCATGGTGTCGAGGCCCATCCACTTGGCTTTCAGCTTATAATAGCGGTGGCTGAGCTTCGGATAGGCCGCAACAACCGCGTCGCGCAGCGCCGCGACCACCTCCGGCTCAACGTGATTTGCGAGGTGTCGCCCGGATTGCGGGGTCGGCAGGCTCCGCCACCGGTCGGTTATCTCTTTTTCTTTGGCGAGTGTGTTGTGAACCCGTGCAAAGAGTTTGATATTCGCTGTGAAGACACGGGCAAGTTCTCTGGCGGCTGCCTCGCGTTTGGGGCGCTCTGGCTCCGACAGAAAATTCAGGCAGCCTTCGATATTGTAACTTTCATCTTCGACGGTGAATTCCAGACCGGCGATTGTTTCATCGAACAGTCGGTTCCACGCTGCGGCGCCAACCGTTGAATTGTCGTGCAGAAATCTTTCCAGCTCCTCGCTGAGCTGATGGGGTTTCATGGCCCGTAAGCGATCGAAAACCGGCTTGTATCGCTTGAGATCGGCGTTCTGTGCAAAAGCAGCGTCCAGCTGGTCGTCCGGGATACGGTTGATCTCGAGGCTGTAGAACACAAGCGGTGTGGTGAATGCCGTGATCCTGTCCTGGGCATTTGCCATGAACTGTGCGCGTTCGGCATCCGTTGTGTTCTGGTAATACCGCAGACCGGCAAAGGACATGATCCGTCCCGCGACAATGTCGATACGTTCGTAGCGCTGCACGCATTCCAGCAATCCTGCGGCATCAAGATCGCCAAGCTTGCCTTCATAGTCGGCGGCAAAGTCGCGGCAGGCGCCGTCCAGCCACTCCATGTCTCGGCCAAACTCCGTGGCATCCGGTGCCTTGTAAAGATCGCTCAGGTCCCACTCCGGCAAGTCTCCCAAAGGTGCGGCGCCGGCATCAGTGGCCACGTCGCGGGCGGGATAGGGCAGGTGGAACATTTCGATACCTCCGGTCGTGTGTTCAGCTTGCAGAAGAGGTAAGCCCACGAGGCGGGGAAGGGAAGGGCAGGTTTTCCGGCGCCGTGCAGGTTTCCGGGGTTTTTTGAAACGGATGCGGCCTGGGGGCGCTGCCCCCGTCGGCCTTTGGCCGCCTCCCCCGAAGTATTTGGGCAAAGAAGAAGAGATCAGCCATAGGTGGCGAGGAGCGCCTGGAGATCCTCAAGCGTGTTGGCCTCGGCTAAAGGCTTGTCATGGCGCCAGCGGCTCATGCGTGGAAAGCGCAGGGCGACGCCCGACTTGTGGCGCGAGCTTTCCTGAATACCTTCGAATGCAATTTCGAAAACATGTTGGGGCGTCACGCGGCGCACAGGGCCGAAGCGCTCCAGCGTGTTTTTGCGCACCCAGGCTGTGATCTCCCGGAACTCCTTGTCGGTCAGGCCGGAATAGGCCTTGGTGAACGGAACCAGCTCAGTTCCGTTCCAGACCGCGAAGGTGAAGTCAGTAAACAGGTTCGCCCGCCGGCCGTGACCCGCTTGTGCGTAAATCATCACGGCATCGATGGTCAGCGGGTCCACTTTCCATTTCCACCAATCCCCTTTCTTGCGACCGGTGCCATAGGGAGATGACAGGCGTTTGAGCATAAGCCCTTCTGCGCCCACTGCGCGGGCGCTTTCGCGTATCTCCGCGAGCTCAGTCCAGCTTTCGAACGACAGTTTTGGAGACAGGCGCAACGGGGCGTCCGGAGGAAGTCCCTCGAAGATTGCCTCGAGCTGCGAACGCCGGCTGTGTAGGGACGCGCGCCGCAGATCGGTGCCGCCCGCTTCCAGCAGATCATACGCGCGCAGAATGACCGGCGCCTCCGCGAGCAGTTTCTTGGGCACGGTTTTACGTCCGATCCGTTTTTGCAGCGCATTGAAGGGCAAGGGGCGCTCTTCGCTCCAGGCAAGTATCTCCCCGTCAATCACGGTGCCGGGCGGTAGAAAATCCACCGCGCGAGCCAGTTCGGGGAAACGGTCAGTCATGAGCTCGTCGCCACGCGACCAGACAAACTGAGTTCCGCCGCGCAGGATCAACTGGCCTCGAATGCCATCCCATTTGTGCTCGGCCAGCCACTCTTCCGGTGCGCCGAGGCTCTCCGGGGCGGCATCCAGTTGATAGGCAAGGTAAAACGGATAAGGCTTGGAGAGATCTGCGTCCGGATCCCGCGTCAGAACCAGGCTTTCGAAACTGACCGTGTCAGGGCTCCAGTCACCCATCAGCCGGTGCGCCAGCTCTGTCTCTTCGACACCGGTGGCCTGGCTGAGAGCGCGTGTCATCAGTTTGGCTGACACGCCAATGCGAAAGCCGCCAGTCAGAAGCTTGTTATACACGAAGCGCTCGACGGGCCCGAGGCCCGCCCAAGCCGCCAGCACCGCAGCCTTGCGTTTTGGCTCCTCAGCCAAAGCCAGCCCGCGCAGTTCGGTGATCCAACCTGAAAGACTGCGATCGTCGTTGGCAGACCCTTCGGGCAGAACAAGGGCGATGGTCTCGGCCAGATCGCCAACAACCGGATATGACTCTTCAAACAGCCAAAGAGGAATCCCAGCGGCTTCGGCACCCCATTCCCGCAGTCGCGTTGTGTTCACAGCACGTTTCGGGCGGCGCCCGGACAAAAGTGCAATTGTCCAGAGTTTGTCGTCCTCTGGCGCGTCTTCGAAGTAAGCCGCCAGGGCAGCAACCTTGCGATTTGTCTTGGTGGTCTGGTCAAGTGCTGTAAAGAGGCTTGCGAAGCGGCGCATCGGTCTGCTGATCTGGGTTCTTTTCGACAAACCTAGGGCATCCGACGCGCCGGAACATCCCGTGCGCTACCGCCTGGGCCGCGGCCCTTTCAGAAATATCAGATCTGCGTCAGAGACCGGCGGTCGCGCATACCCGATCGCATGGGTGAGCTCCTCGCGGGTGATACCCAGATCGCGCAAAGTACTGTCGTCTGCGTCAGCAAGAGATTTCATAGCTTGTTTGTGGCGGATCTGAGTGATCCTGCTTCGGAGGAAGGCTTTAAGCGCAACAAGCGGATTGGCAAAGGGACGCGGTGTATCTGTCCAGTCAGTCATAGTGGGCTCCTTTCACCGTATGGCTGGACTCTGGGATGAGATTGGTATTCAATCAAACGAATAGATGTGAAGTCAGCTTTCAGAAATATTGAATAATTGACGTGATGACAGCTCAAGCCTCACCCGCTGTTCCTTTGCTGGAGCTCGACTTGCTGCGCACGCTGGTTGCAATTGCGGATACTGGCAACTTCTCCGCGGCCGCCGACGCGGTGTTTCGCACTCCGTCGGCGATCTCGATGCAAGTTAAGAAAATCGAGGAGATCGTGGGCGCGCCTGTCTTCCTTCGGGACAGCCGTCGCGTCGAAGTGACCGCAGATGGTGCTTTTTTGGTGGAGCATGCGCGCCGGATGCTGGCGCTAAATCGAATTGCGATGGCGCGTTTTGTAGCACCGGAGGTCGCCGGTGTGGTCCGTGTCGGTGCACCTGATTTCATTGCCGAGGATGTCCTTCCCGCTATGCTGCGGGCGTTTTCCGAGACGCATCCGGGCATCACCGTTGATGTGGTCGTCGAAGCATCCGGCCAAATGGTCAAACTGGTTCAGACCGGAGACCTGGACTTTGCGATGATTACTTGCCTGGAGGCCGAGATCCCCGGAGAGCTTTTGTTTCGCGAGCGTCTTGTCTGGGCCATGCGACAAGGAGGCATCGCCGCAGAGCAGAAACCCCTGCCGGTCTCGGTCTGGGACCAGACATGCGCCTGGCGGCGTGCCGGCATCAGCCGGTTGGAAGCGCAAGATCGCGAGTGGCGCCTGGCGTTTCAGAGTTCTCATATCGCGGGTCAGCGGTCTGCCATTCTCGCGGACCTCGCGGTTGCGCCTGTGTCGGCGTCTACACTCGGGGGCGATATTGTCGAGGTGCCAGAGCATCTCGGTCTGCCCCAGTTGCCAGACTATGTTGTGATGCTGGTGAAATCGGATGGCGAGTCCGGCCCTGCCAAAGCGGCAATTGATCACGTGCGCACAAGCTTTGCGCGCAACCATGCAGTGACGTCTTAGGCAGGGCTTTCGACCTCGACAGTGGTTTCAGGATCGATACTCTCGCCTTCAAACTCGGTTTCCACGATCCGCGCATCATAGCCCTGTGTCTCAAGCCAGTTGCGAAAGACCGTGGTATACCCGTGGGTGACAAAAATACGCTCGGCGCCGGTATTTGAAATCGCCGTATTCAGACCTGACCAGTCGGCATGATCGGACATCACGAACCCGCGGTCTGCTGCCCGGCGGCGCCGCACGCCACGCAGCCGCATCCATCCAGATGCAAACCCCGTCTCGACGGAACCGAAACGTTTCATCCAGGGAGTGCCGAGGGCCGAGGGCGGAGCGAGGACCAGAGCTCCGGGATGTGTTTTGGACGTAATATCTGCGGTGACCTGCTCGGTATCGGGCAGGTGAAAACCCTGGGACCGCAGAACGGCATTGGTGGCCTCGACCGCGCCGTGGGTCAGGATCGGTCCCCTTGCCGGGTCGAGATTGGCGAGCAAGCGCTGCGCTTTACCAAGAGAATAAGCCCCGAGGACTGCAGTCTTTCCGGCGTCGGCGCAGTGTGACCACCATGCATTCACAGCCGCCATGACGTCCTGTTGTGCGTCCCAACGAAACACTGGCAAGCCGAAAGTGCATTCCGAAATAAACACATGGCAGCGGACTGTTTCGAACGCCTCGCAGAGCCCGTCGTCTTCGATTTTGTAGTCGCCCGAGACCACCCAGACTTCGCCCGCGACCTCTACCCGAATTTGCGCTGATCCAGGCACGTGGCCCGCGGGGTGAAAGCTGACCGTGGCGCTCCCGAGCTGCCGCGTCTCGCCATATCCGATCGTGTCCAGCGCGATATCGCCCAAACGGTGGCGCATCACCGGGGCGGCGCTTTGGGTACACAAGTATCTGGCGTGCCCCGGCCGAGCATGATCCGCATGGCCATGGGTGATCAATGCGCGCTCAACCGGGCGCCAGGGGTCGATGAAAAAATCCCCGGCCTGGCAGTAAATGCCCCTGTCCGTGAAAGTCAGAACGTCCATGGGGCGCAAGCTAGAGCTGCGCCCCATTGCTGCAAAGGCTCAGTTCGTTTTGTGACCCGCGTGTCCCTGGTGTCCATCATGGCTTCCATGGCCCTCAGGCATACGCTTGAGGTCGACAGGGATCTCAACCTCAACCTCGCCTGCGCGCTCGAAGACCAGAGTGACCGCAACACTGTCGCCATCCTTGAGGGGTGTCGTAAGGCCCATGAACATGACATGGTCGCCGCCTCGCGCGAGCATATGCTTGCCCCCAGCAGGAACGGCAAAACCGTCTTTAACCTCGATCATGCGCATTACACCATCCCCATCACTCAGGTGCGTGTGCAGTTCGACACGTGTCGCGATGTCGGAGCGGGCTTCAATCAGGCGGTCCTCTTCACTGCCGGTGTTTTCGATCACCATGAATGCTGCGCCGGTCTTGGCCACGGCCGAGGAGGCACGGGCGTAAGCGTCGCTTACAGTGATCTCGCCCGCGAATGCAGGCAGTGTCAGAAGTGCAGCCGCGCTGCCAAGAATAAGGGATTTGAAGGACATAACTGTCTCCGTCTGTTTGAATTATACGTTGTTAGAACCTCAAACAGAGGAGGGTGGCGCGCGGGCCAGTGCTGCTTGGGCTGTGCTCGGCTGCACCTGCAGCGCAGGTGGCATGGCGGGCTCTGTCGCGCCCTCCAGATATGAGTAGTCGCCGAGGTTGCGTGCACCATCAGGCGAAAGCAGAGCGCCAATGATACAGTCTGCGCAAGACCGATGGTCTTCCAATGGCGCGCCATCTGGCCCAATTGCCACGACCTGCACTTCGCCATCGATACATAGCACGTGCAGCATTGCCATGCTCGCCATGTGCCCGCGGGATACCGCCACAGTCCCGCTGGTGATCAGCAGGATCAGCGTCAGGATCGTAGCGATCAGGCGGCGCGTTAACATAGACCTCACTTAAGACCGGCTTGCTGGAAACGCCAGAGGCTTTCGACTTGCTCTTTACAAGTACGATATCGAACTATATTGATACGATATCGCACTAAAGGAGATTTTATGATGCAGGCTTCAAGACGAAAGTTCCTCAGTCTGGTTGGAGGTGGTGCAGTTCTTGCGGTTGCGCTCCCGGCAACAGCATTTCTGACCACCCGAACCCCAACCAAAGCGCTTGCCCCGTGGGATATGGCTGGCCAATACCCGGACCCGCGCCTGCGCGCGTTGTCCTTTGCGCTTCTTGCCCCAAATCCGCATAACCTCCAGCCTTGGGAAGCAGAGCTTATCGGCGCGGACGAGGTGCTCATCTGGCGCGATCCGACGCGAGATCTTCCCGCAACAGATCCACATGCCCGTCAGTTGACGATTGGGATGGGTTGTTTTCTGGAACTGATGGACGTCGCTGCCGCGCAAGAGGGCTTTGCTGTGGATACCGCGCTCTTCCCGGAAGGGCCGAGCGGCCCCGTGGCGCGCTGCCGGTTTGTCCCGGACGCGTCTTCCCCAGATCCTTTGTTTGCCCATGTTCTGGAGCGTCGATCGCATAAGGAGCTGTTTTCAGAGCGCGCGGTAGAGGCCACGGCGTCGATCTCGGCGCTGGGCTCTGTGGTGACCATGCCGGAACCGCTCAATCGTCTGAAAACCCTCGCCAAAGATGCGTGGATGGTGGAAGTCACAACGCCTGCCACTTGGCAGGAAAGTGTTGATCTACTGCGAATTGGAAAAAGACAGATCAATGCCAACCCTGATGGCATAGATGTCGGAGGGCCGATGATGGATTCCCTGAAGCTTGCCGGGCTGCTAACGCACGAGGCTGCAGCGGACATCGATAATCCCGGCACTCGTCAATCTATCGACGCCATGCTGGCGGCTGTCGACAGCGCGCCTGCCATGATCCTGCAAACCACCGCGGGCAACACGCGAGAGGATCAGATCGCAGCCGGGAGGCGCTGGTTGCGGCTCAACCTGACCACCACCGCGCAAGGAATGGCTTTGCGCCCGGTCAGTCAGGCTCTTCAAGAATACTCGGAAATGAGTGCGCTCTACACCGCGATTCACGCTGAATTCGCGGAACCCGGTGAGACGGTTCAAATGCTGGGGCTTCTGGGCTACGCTGAGCAAACGCCGCGCACACCGCGTTGGCCGCTGGAGACGCGCCTGAGGAATGCCTGACGATCTGCATGCTCTTTATTTCAAGGTTTTCAACGAGATCGGTATACTTGGACAACTAAGCAGCACGCTGCTGGAGGCACGTTTGCCCGATGGTATGCTGATCTCGCATTTCTCAGTCTTGAACCACCTGATCCGTGTCAAGGATGGCCAGACACCCCTGGTGCTCGCCCGGGCGTTTCAAGTGCCCAAAACGACGATGACCCATACACTCGCAGGGTTGGAAAAGGCCGGGCTCGTAGACATGCGCCCGAACCCATCCGACAAGCGATCGAAACAGGTCTGGCTTACAGCAGCTGGTCGCGCGTTTCGCGAAGAGGCAATCGCAGCACTTGCCCCGGATATTGCCCATCTTTCAGAGATCGTGCCGGAGGACACGCTGCGCGCTCTGGCGCCAAAGCTGGAAGAACTTCGCCAAATTATGGACGCGAACAGACGGACCTAGCTAGAACCGGCACCGCGCCAGCGCCAAACCAAAGAGTCCTGAAATCAGCAACCAGGCCCCAGCCGGCAGCGGCATCACTGCGATATCGCCATAGGTCATAGTGTCGAGGCGGTATCCATCCGAACCGCCTTTGCCGTTGGGTTTAAACCCGGACACCAGTGTGATCGAGGAGAACGGTGTGTCGCTCAGGAAGCCGAAATAGGCATCGTTCGGGTCCGAGCCCGTGCCAACCGCGCCCATGAAAACGCCATCCGCAAAAACCCTGATACCAACGCCGCCGCCGCCGTCACCTGTCAGAATGTGCGCGCCCCAAGCGGTGATGGCTGTGCCAAAGTTCAGGATATCGCCAGAGATTGACGTAGGCTTTCCGCGCCAGCTGCCGGTGTCGGAGCCGTAGCCATTGCGGCTGTAGGTTTTGGTGATGGAGAATGCGCCATAGTCGAAGACTTCCGGGACCGCGTGCGGATTGCTTTTGCTTTCCTTGCCCTTGCCCACCTGAGAGGAAAACGCCTCCACCGAATAGCTGGACAAGCTATTCTGCAAGGCCTCCGCATCCGAGAAGGTCTGTATGGTAGCGGTCTGGGCTGCCCCGGGAGCAACCAGCAGGGCCAAGAGAACGGCGATCAGTTGGACGCGCATGTGTCTTCCACTTTTACTCTTGCGATCATGAGAGTGGCTGCAGCTTCAACCACCGATAGTTAAAACAGGTTAAACCTCTGTTTTTGGCGGTAGTGTGTCGCAAAGAAGAAAAAACCCCGCGGGCTGGCCCGGCGGGGTACTTAAACAGGCGTAAAGACGGATCAGGCGGCGGCTTGAGCCTTCGCGATGTCTTTCTTGATTTTCAGGGCCTTGGGCGAAAGCTCGCTGTCTTTTGCCTTGGCCAGGAAGGCGTCCAGACCGCCGCGGTGGTCCACAGTGCGCAGCGCGGCCGCCGAGATGCGTAGTTTGAAGCCCTGTCCCAAGGTCTCAGACTGCAGGGTAACGTCATTCAGGTTCGGCAAGAAACGCCGCTTGGTCTTGTTATTGGCGTGGCTCACGTTGTTGCCAACCATAACGCCTTTTCCAGTTAATTCGCAGCGGCGCGACATCGGCTCGCTCCTCGTCTTACGTGTTTCGGTCTTATCGCCAGCGGCTTGGATTTCCGGTGAAATCACTGGAGCTGGGGGGTGGTACAGAGCCACCCGTGAATCTCAGGCGTGCCGGATACGATGGATGTTCCGGCAGGTCAAGCGATTCATCGCGCTCAGGGTTCGGGTTTTTCCAGCGCTGCAAGGATATCCGCCGCCGCCTGACTGGCCGACACTTTGCCCCCGGCCACTTGATCCCCCAACTCCGTCATGCGCGCCCGCATCTCGGTGTTTTCTGTCAAGCGCGCCAGAAGCCCTTGGCGCACCTCGGTTTCAAACCAGCCACGCGCCTGACGCGCCCGCCGCGCGTGCCAGTGCCCTTCGTCTTTGCGCCAGTCCGCAAGCTCAGTCATCTCGCTCCAGGCCGCATCAATCCCGTGGTCTTCGATCGCCGAGACCATCATGGCTTTCGGAAACCCCTCCGGGTCCTCGGGTCTTTTCCGCAAAAGCCGCAATGCTCCTGCGTAATCCGCGCATGTGCGTGTCGCGACCGGTTTCAGGTCTCCGTCAGCCTTGTTGACCAAGATCAGGTCCGCTGTCTCCATGATCCCCCGTTTGACCCCCTGCAACTCATCTCCGCCTGCGGGCGCCAGAAGCAGAACGAACAGATCCGACATCTCGGCGACCAGAGTCTCGGACTGACCCACGCCAACTGTTTCGATCAATACTACGTCGAACCCAGCAGCTTCGACCAGTGCGACGGCCTCGCGCGTGCGGCGCGACACGCCACCAAGCTGAGAAAGCGAGGGCGAGGGGCGGATAAACGCGTTCGGATCTCGCGAAAGCCGCTCCATTCGAGTTTTATCTCCGAGAATTGAGCCGCCTGTACGCGTTGAACTAGGATCGACCGCCAACACAGCGACTTTCAATCCTTGTGCAGTCAGGAACAAGCCGAAGGTTTCAATGAATGTCGACTTGCCCACGCCCGGCGTGCCCGAAAGACCGATCCGCAGAGCCTGGCGACCGCTCCCGGACAAACGCTGCAGCAGTGCAGTTGCCATGTCGCGATCCTGCGGCTTTGTGCTTTCCACAAGCGTGATCGCACGGGCCAGCGCGCGGCGCTCTCCGCCCGAAATACGCGCTGCAAGCGTCTCGAGGTCAGGGGTGCGAGTGGGCGCGGTCACGGGGAATTCAGAACCTTCAATTCGGCGCTGCTATAGACTAGCAGGCCCGCACGCGCCATGTGTCAGGTAGGAAAGACGGGCGGCTTCTATCTGCATGGCAGCATAGGCCTTGTCCAGTCCATGCGCACCAAAACCAGAGGACCGATCGGCCCATGACTGCGAGGAATGTCCTGAAGCTGGCAAGTATAGCGGTGTTTGTCGCCTGCCCGGTCTCCGCCATCGCTCAGGCCGAAAGCGCAGCATTTGACGTTACACTTCGCGGCATTACAGCAGCCAAAGTGCGTTTCGCGGCCAATGTCGAAAGCAATGAATATGCTGTGACAGGCATTTTGCGACCAACGGGTCTTGTGGGCGCGGTCGTGGATGCCGGGTATGAGGCAACGTCCGTCGGGCGTTTCCAGTCTTCAGGTGGCTTCCGGCCATATTCATTTACCGAGCGCCGCACAGAAGATGGGGCGCTTTCGACCGCCGAGATGCGCTATCGCCGCGGGATTCCGCAGATTAAAACCTACAACCCTCCGCGAGATGTGGATCCGTTTGCGGTTGATCCATCCGGACAGGGGGGAACGGTAGATCCGATGACCGCGATCTGGGCCGCGTTGCGAGATCGACCGCGCGACCTGCTCTGTGACCTCGATGTGATCGTTTTCGATGGTAAGCGTCGAAGTGGTGTCCGGTTAACCAATCCCGCACTACAAAACGACGGAACGATCACCTGCGCGGGAGAATACCGGCGCATTCAGGGGTGGTCACCGCAGCGCTTGGCCGAACGGTCCCGATTTCCCTTCACGATGACCTACGCAGAAAATGACAGTGGCGCCTGGGAAGTGGTTCGTGTGACGACGGAAACCAAGTTCGGCCGGGCGGAGTTGCGGCGCAGGTAGCCGCCGGGCTCAGCCTTCGCGTATGAATTTTATCGACGGATCCTTGCCGGTGGATGAGGCGCTGCCCGCGCTTGTCTCAGCCGTGGGCCGCCACGGTGGCGCCGTTTTGCAGGCGCCGCCTGGCGCGGGAAAAACGACGCGTGTTCCGCTTGCGCTGCTCGAAGCGGGTGTGCCGGGCCGGATCCTGATGCTTGAGCCGCGGCGTCTGGCGGCGCGTGCGGCGGCAGAGCGGATGGCCCAGACAATCGGCGAAGAGGTCGGGCACACGATCGGGTATCGTATCCGGGGTGAGGTCAAAGTCAGCAAGGCTACCCGAATTGAGGTCGTGACCGAGGGTGTCCTGACCCGAATGCTGCAGTCCGATCCTGGTCTGTCGGGCGTCAGCGCGCTGATATTCGATGAGTTTCATGAGCGCTCGCTCAATGCGGATCTGGGCCTTGCCCTGTCGCTCGAGGTTCAGTCCGCGCTACGCGAAGACCTAAAGCTTGTTGTGATGTCCGCCACTCTGGACGCTGGACCAGTGGCCGCCCTGATGGGCGGTGTCCCGGTGGTCACCTCCGAAGGGCGTGCATTTCCGGTGGAAACCAGACGCCTTCCGCAGCCGCTTGGGCCCAAGGTGCGGTTCGAGACCGCACTGGCCGATCTGATCGCGCAGGCCGTTGCCGAAGAAGCGGGCAGCGCGCTGGCTTTCTGTCCGGGCGAAGGCGAAATCAGGCGCGTGGCCGCATTTCTTAAGGGGCGTCTACCTGCTGACATGGCGATACATCCCCTTTTTGGGGCGATGCCGCTTGCGGAGCAGCGCGCTGCGGTCGCTCCGGTTAAAACGGGCCGCAAACTTGTGCTCGCGACCTCTATTGCCGAGACGTCATTGACCATCGAGGATGTGCGTATCGTGATCGATGGCGGTCGCGCGCGGCGGTCACGGTTCGACCCAGGCTCCGGTATGGCGCGGCTCGTGACCGAAACGGTCACGCGCGCGGAGGCTGATCAACGACGAGGCCGGGCAGGGCGGGTAGCGCCTGGCGTGTGTTACCGGCTCTGGACCCGCGGCGAAGAAGGCGCGCTTGCGGCCTTCCCTCCTGCGGAAATCGAGATCACGGATCTCAGCGGTCTGGCGCTGGAGCTTGCGCTTTGGGGCGCCGCCCCGGCAGATCTTTCATTTTTGACCGCGCCGCCGGAAGGATCCTGGGCCGAGGCGCGAAAGCTGGCGGAGATGCTCGGTGCGCTCGACCGTGCAGGCCGGATTACCGCGCATGGCCGCGCAATGGCGGCCCGTCCTTTGCATCCGCGCCTCGCCCATATGCTTTTGACCGCAGGGCAACAAGCGTCCGATTTGGCGGCTTTGTTGTCGGAACGCGATCTTGACCGGGAGGCTGGTGTTCTGCTTGAGCGCCGGCTGGACGTGCTACGCGGCGCGCGCCCTGCGCCGAACCGCATTGCGCGCGACCGCGTACGTGCGGAGGCCAGGCGCTTGGCGCATGGGGTTTCTGACGCCGCTCCCCTTACGCTGGGCGCGCAGGCAGCCTTGGCCTACCCGGACCGTATCGGTCTGCGTCGGGAGGGTGAAGCTCCCCGTTGGTTGCTGTCAGGGGGAAAGGGCGCTTCAATGGCCGCAGGTGCGGCGCTGGCCGGGTCCCGCCTTCTGGTGGCGACCGATCTTGATGGCGATACCCGCGAGGCCGTGATCCGCCAGGCCGTCGACCTGCGCGAGAGCGACCTGCGCGGGCTTTATGGCGACCAGATCCGGTGGGAGAACCGGTGCCACTGGTCCCGTCGGCACCGACGAGTTGAAGCGCGCAGGGAAGAGCGGTTTGCTGCGCTGGTTCTGGAGAGCCGTGTTTGGCGCGATGTCCCTGCCAGCACGCGCGCTGCAGCGGCCTTGCAGGGGGTGCGCGAGCTTGGTCTCTCTGTACTGGGTTTTTCGGAGGGAACACGGCGGTTGCTTGCGCGGGTTGCGCTTTGCAGCGCGGGTGGAATGACACTTCCGGATGTCAGCGAGGCCGGGTTGCTTGACACTGCCGAGATCTGGTTGCAGCCGCTTCTCGGCAATGTGCGGAATGCAGCGGACTTTAAAGCGATTGATCCTGGCGATGCGCTGAAAGCCTGGATCGGCTATGACAGACTGGCGGAGATCGACCGCCTCGCGCCACCGCGCTTCACGACACCTCTGGGTCGGTCCCTACCCATCGACTACACCGGGGAAGGCCCCGAGGCGGAAGCCCGGGTCCAGGAGTTTTTCGGCACCAAAGCACATCCTGTGGTAGGCCCTGCGCGCACTCCGGTAAAACTGACTTTGCTTTCGCCCGCACAGCGGCCGGTGGCGGTCACGTCGGATCTGCCGGGGTTCTGGTCAGGCGGCTATGCCGATCTGCGCAAGGACATGCGCGGGCGGTATCCCAAGCACCCCTGGCCTGAGGATCCAACGCAGGCCAATCCCACCCTGCGCGCCAAGCCCCGCAGCTGATGCTGGCCCCGATGTCAGGTTCGAGAGTATTTTTGCAAAGAAGAAAAGGCTAACTACTCCTTAACCAAAAGCCTGCCACGTTGACCGTGCGGTACAGGCTGGAGAGCCGATGACCGCCAAAGGAGAAAGAGCCCCCGAAGCCCCGGCACGTTTAGGTTTCGGTTTTTTCGGGGGCGCCATAGTCTTTCTTCTTTGTCCAAATACTCACATTCCCGAGGTCACCACATGGGCTGAACCGGACGAGCTCAAACCCCCAAACACCAGCGCATGATCGCTTTCTGGGCGTGGAGCCTGTTCTCTGCTTCATCAAAGATGACCGAGTTCGGTCCGTCCATGACCTCTGATGTGACTTCTTCTCCGCGATGCGCCGGCAGGCAGTGCATGAAAAGCGCGTCGGGCTTGGCCTTGGCCATCAAAGCGCTGTTGACCTGATATGGGCGCAGCTGATTGTGGCGGCGTTCTCTCGTGGTTTGGCTGTCATGCATGGAGACCCAGGTATCGGCCAGAACAACATCAGCGCCTGCGACGGCCGTCTCGGGGTTGCGCTCGATTTCTACCGACACGCCACTGGCCCGCGCGTTCGCGACAAACTCCGCTTCGGGGTCGAGCGTCTCGGGTCCGGTGAAGACCATATCGAACCCGAATTGCCCCGCTGCGTGCAGAAAGGACGCGCAGACATTGTTGCCGTCTCCGCACCACACGACCTTTTTGCCTGAGACCGGGCCGCGATGTTCTTCGATTGTCAGGACATCCGCCATAATCTGGCATGGATGCGTTCGGTTGGTCAGGCCGTTGATGACGGGCACCGTGGCATGGTCGGCCATTTCCTGTAGCGTGGTTTCCTCGAACGTGCGGATCATGATCAGGTCGACATAGCGGCTGAGTACACGGGCCGTGTCGGCAATGGTCTCGCCGTGCCCCAACTGCATGTCATTGCCCGAAAGAACCATGGTCTGACCACCCATTTGACGCACGCCCACATCAAAGCTTACGCGCGTGCGCGTGGATGGTTTTTCGAAGATCAGCGCCACCATACGTCCCGCCAGCGGTGTGACGTCATCAAGCGCCCCCTTCGGCCGGCCAGCGCGGGCGGTTTTCATGGCCGAGGCTTGCGAGAGCATGGTCCGCAGCTCGCCCGGGTCTGTTTTGTGAATATCCAGAAAATGCTGCATGTCAGGCGTCCTCCGCCACGTGCGTGCGCACCTGCTCGGCACATGCTGTGAGCCGGGCAAGGGCTTCGGTGACCTCAGCCTCGGTGATGTTCAATGGTGGGAGGAGGCGTATGACATTCTCCGCTGCGGGTACAGTTAGCACTTCTGCTTCGTACCCCGCTTTGACAACGTCCAGGTTGGCCGCCTTGCAGACAAGGCCCAGCATCAGGCCCGCACCGCGTACCGCTTCAAAAATATCCGGATAGGCAGCCACAAGTCCCTCAAGCCCCTGCCGAAACTGGCCTGCGCGCGCGGCTACGCTGTCCAGGAAGCCATCGGTGGTCACCGCCTCGAGCACAGCACAGCCAACAGCGCACGCCAGCGGATTGCCGCCATAGGTGGACCCATGGGTTCCAGCCGTCATGCCGGACGCTGCATGTTCTGTCGCGAGAACCGCACCGAGTGGAAATCCGCCACCAATGCCCTTTGCAACCATCATGATATCCGGCTCGACGCCGGCCCATTCATGGGCAAAGAGTTTGCCGGTGCGGCCAACACCGCATTGTACCTCGTCAAGGATCAGAAGAATGCCATGGTTGTCGCAGAGGTCGCGCATACCCTTAAGACAAACGTCCGGTACAGGGCGGATACCGCCTTCGCCCTGAATGGGCTCCACAAGGACAGCCGCGGTGCGGTCATCGATCGCGCTCTGCAAGGCCTCATGGTTGCCGAAAGGCAAGTGGCGGAAGCCGGGAAGAAGGGGCCCGAAACCTCGGGTCATTTTCTCCGATCCCGCAGCTGAAATTCCAGCGCTTGAGCGTCCGTGAAAGCTGCCGGAGAATGTCAGGATCTCAACCCGGTCCGGATCCCCGGCATCGAAGAAGTGCTTGCGCGCCATTTTGACTGCCAGTTCGCAACTCTCGGTGCCGGAGTTTGTAAAGAAAACCGTATCTGCGAAGGTCTCAGCAACCAACATATCGGCCAGCTTTTCCTGCGTGCCGATATGATACAAGTTAGACACGTGCCAGAGCGTTTCTGCCTGCTGGGTCAGAGCGTTCACCAGCTTTGGATGTGCATGCCCCAGAGCATTGACCGCTATCCCTGCGCCAAGGTCGAGGAAACGTCGACCATCTGCTTCGATCAGCCAGGAGCCTTCGCCTTTGACGAACTTCAAAGGCGCGCGGGAATAGGTTGGCAGGATCGCAGGGATCATCGGTCTGTCCTCTCGGGATGCAGGAAGGCCCATAGGTGCCAAGGGCATGGGCGCATGTCAAACAGCAGTCTTATGTCGTGAAAGTGCCGATAAGGCCTCGGCACGGGGGCGTGGTCGCAGACTTACCTGCGTCGGAAGCGTCGTCGGAGAAAGGCACAGGCTGGCATGGCCACCTCGTTTCCGGATGTGAAAACTTGCGGGTGTCATAAGGAAACACTGGCCAAATCACAAGATACTCACTTCTAAATTCTGATCCAGTTTAAGATGCACACGCAATGCGCCGCAACAACTGCCGCCAGTATTCAAGCCAATGCGGATGCGAGAACGCGCGCCTCGTGACCGCGCAACGCGCTTCCGGCCATCCGTGGGCGCTGCGTTTCGTCGCTCAACATCGGGAACAGGCCGAGTAACTCGGCCCGGGTGTCTGGCGCAAGTGCGGCCAAGGCAATATCGCCGGGATAGAAGCTTTCGCTCAAGACGCCTTCCGCTTCCACCAATACATGTCTGTCGCACATAAAATGAATATATTCGACCTGCTCAGCAGGTGCGCGACGCACTCCCGGCAGGTCCAGCAAATGTACTGCAGCAACCAGAACCTCCCGCGAGCCGAACAAAAGCTCAGATTGCCAGGTATGGATCGCGACCCGGTGCTGCGGCGACACGCGCAGCTTCCGGGAGTTGCCGAATACGCCTGGGGCAATCTCAACCGGAGCCAAGGGGCCGGTGCCGTCTACCTTCACCCGCCCGCACCATTCAATTTGCCGCGGCCCGTCAGGCGTCCAGACTAACTGCCCCTCGGTCAAGCTCTCAACGACGCACACCCCTGTTGGTGTTCGAATTCTTGTTCCTGCTGCAAAGCAGGGCACGAAAGTGGTGTAGTCGCTGTCGCCATCATTTGACCCGTCGACCTTGACGTAGAGCGTTCCAGGAACCAGCGCTTCGGTCAAGCCAACGCCCCAGACGTCATTGAAGTTTCCATTTTGCGAGAAAACGAAGATGCTGATTATCGGCCCGGTCGGATCGCCATCGCTGTCAAGCGCCTGCAGATCGATGCGCGACTCGGACTCCACAGAAGTGCCGTTGGCCACAAGGCCCTGACCGTCGGTGATGGTATGCAACGTTGACTGGTCGTCATCAAAAACATCCGGATCTGACGGGGCGACATCGTCCAGAGTCACGGTTTGCGGCGGAAAGCCAGGCTGATACTCAAAAATTGTGCCGTCCGGTGTGTCGGAATTGTTTATGATCGGATCTCCCGCTGTCCCGTTTGGGGAACTTGGGTCGATGATCAGCGCTTCGTTATCAAGCGCGATAAGGGTTCTCGCAACCATGATACGCCTTGCTCAATACACTACACAGGTTGGACTTCGCCAAATTGGTGTGGGTCTCGACCTCAATGAGTGGTCCTACCATTCTTCAATATATCGACGCTCTCTAGTTTAACGCCACAAGTTCTAGTGACACGTCGCTTTTTGTTTTGCAATCTGTCCAAATAGACAGGGCCATGGTGCCAAGACTTAGACTGGCCGCGGGAATTCCTGTGGGAGAATGTTCTTACGTCCGCTCAGAGAACATCGATGGCACGCACAATTCGCCAAAACCAAACTGGGTTGGGAACCCCAAAAAAAGATCCGCAACTGTAACCAAAGCGACCGGCGAACTTACGTCAAACTGCGGGAAGACCGAGCCGCGCACAATGCTGTTGCGATTGGGTACACGGTTTGATCTGGCGTCAATCAGGACGAAGCTCAACCGTTGGCTATAACCTTCCCAAGAAACCCTGCCGGGTTTTAGCGATTGAACCGACGACGTGAATTTGGAGCGCGAAACACGCTTCCGCTGAATAACAGCGCTAAGATCCAAGTCCCATCGCGCGATCTTTCAGGCTTGGTTTGCGCATCCATTTTGCGGCAGGTTTGGACCAAGGATGGCTGGGCCACTTGGCAACTGCCTCAAGCACTGATGGTCGGGCTATCGAGCGGTCAGAATACTCCTGTAGAGCCTTATGGTCTGATCCATCACGCCACAATGAACCATAGCCGAGATACTCCAGACGAAACAGGCTGACGCCCCAGAACAGATCAGCAAGCGTGAAAGCACTGCCGCATATCCAAGGTCCCGAAGATTTTTCAAGATCTGCTTCGAGTTGAGCGAGAAGTGCCTTTGTTTTATCGAGCGCGCCACGCATCTTTTTGCGGTCAGCCACAAACGCGCTGCCCGCCTTTTCCTTCGCTATTTTGGCCGCGTAGGCCGCGTCCAGACGCTGATCTTCGCCTGCGACTTTGGCAGCTTCGGCTTCTACAGCAGCCGCCTTTTTCTGATGTTCGCCTTTGAATACACGTCGGAAGACAAAGGCACGCCCATCCGGGCCGTCGGGATTTGGCCCATAAAGAAGCGCGACATGAGGGGTTTGGTCGACCGCTTCCAGCTGTTTTTCTATCTCTGGCAGAAGGCTCTCGGGAACCAGATCAACTCGGTTTCGATGTTGGGCTGCAAGGTAGCGGCAGATACGCAGTGAATCGGCGACCACACTGCCGTTATCTCGATCGAAGATGGTCGGGACGACCAACGCGTCGAAACCGCTTTCTTCTACGGAAGATCCGCCGTCCCATCCGGTTGCAAACTGCATGCTGGATGCCGCGTCTGAGGCTAAGCGAAGCCGGATGTAGTCTGGCCGATAGTTTTCGTGCTTGCCGGGATCAAGCTCCAAGGACAACCACGGTAACCCGAGCTCATAAACCACTGCCCGCACTTTGTTGGAACAAATCGAAAAGCCGAAGTGGTAGATATCATACAGAGGGTCTGAACCCCCCAAGGCTGTGATCCGATCAGCAGGAACGGTGTTTTGCCGGGCGTGCTTTGCCAGCATTTCGATCTGCTGAAACTCGGTTTGATCTATCGATGAGGACACGGGGCAATTCTCCCAGAGAGCGCTACAACTTTCGCAGGTACGTTGGTGATGTCTGTTGCCAAGCAAATAGTACCCTTTCAGAAGTTACAAACGCTCCCGAACACTCAAGAAGGAGCGATCGCCGGCCAATTCCACGCCTGTTCCTAACTACGTTTGCACATGAACCTGCGCTGCCTGGAAACTGCAAGAACGATCCTAATTTGTCAGGTGTCGAGACTACTGAGTGTTAAGCAGCGGAAGGCCAGGCGCTAAAATCGGAAAACGAAGCCAATACCACCGGAAATCAGCGCGTCATCCTCGATAATGGGGCTGTCAGTGATATCGTCGGACAAGAAATCACCTCGGAGCGAGCCCAGAACACTCCAATTGTCATTGATCTGGTACCTGGCCGACAGAGATACAAACGGCACAATTACGTCGCCCGGAGCATACGTTGGGCGACCGGGTCGCGCTTCGTCCCCATCGACACCATAGATGTATTGGCTCAGGTCGCTGTTCTGCCAGGCCGCGCCGGCGCTCAGATCAAGCCCAAGCGTGCCGATCCGTTGGCGCGCACCGAACCGCAGGCGGGCCTCGTTGCCGTCGTGATCTCCGGTAAATTCCTGCCGTAGGGCAAAGCGGGTGTAAAACTGCCCGATATCATACTGCGCTTCGAGCGACAGATCGCCGGTGACATCCCGGTCGATGCCGTCAAGCTGATCACCGTCCGTTGAAATCAACCCCGAGAACCGTGGTCGAGCCGCTGCTGTCAGGCGCCATGGGCCACTATTCAGAAAGTCGTATTCGACACCTAGCGTGCCAATCTCGAAAGGGCCCTGCCTGTAACTGACCAGCGGGAGCGGGATGATATCGCTGTCCTGGCCAAGATACGGGTTGGTGTCGCCAAGCACGCTTAAACCCAGCGTCCAGCCGTCAGCACGCTCCTCGCGCGGTCCGGCTTGGGACACTGCGACCGTCGGAAACAGGATTAACCCGAGGGCCAAAAGGCGGGCAGCAACAGACATTCACTCCTCTCCGCAACGTGCGCGAGTTCCGAGACTATACCGCGATATGGGCCATACGCCAAAGCGTTCAATAACTTACCACGTGTTTTTGAGGGGACGTCAGGTATAAATCAGACCGACCTTAATGGCGTTCTGCGGGCATTTAGTCAGGCGCGTTTGCCGTCCGATGTTCTGTTTTCGGCCTGTTTCATCTTGCCGGGAGGCGGCGACTCGCTGAGGCGCCCGGAGCCGGCTTCTGCCTTTGCTCCGGGCCAAAATAGTCAAAAGTGCTGTTCACAGTCGTTTTGTGTTCTGCAACGCGTTGTTACAGACAGCCGAACTGTTTCTGAGCGATAAAAACTGGCCGAAGTACCGACCCGACTAGCCTCGCAATAAGGCTTAACGGTCTATGAAAGGCCTGAGTCTCACCACATTCGAAGCGCAGCGTGTTTGTGCGGCTAGGAGTTTTTCCGCAAGCCGCCTTTCTTTCGCCAGACTTGCGCCGCGCTGCCGACCGTCGCGCAAAATGCCCCCGACCGTCGGCAGGATGCGCCCTGCGCGGGCCCTGTCCCTGCGCGTCCGCGTGTCAGAAAGGATGACAGGCCATGGCTTTTCCTATTTACCCCGGAACGGCATTCGTCGGCTCAGGTGGCAGCGTTGTCATCGAGGCCGAAAGTGCCGCGTTGCAGGGCGACTGGAGTGAAACGTTCGTTGACGGCGAAACAGTAGTTCTGTGGGATTCTAATCGCAGCAATTACGGCTCCGCGGAAGACGACGAGGCGCTCAGTTACTTCTTCACTGTGGACCAAGACGGCACGTATTCCATCGCGATGCATTCCGGTCGCATGTACTCCGTCATGAACCCCTCAGACCGTTACCACAATGGGGTCGACGGTGCTGAACGAACAGATACCGGAAATGATGCATTTGTCGGTGTTTTTGACGTTGAGGCGGATGCCTACGTCAAGACGCCTACGAAGCTCTATACCGGCCTTGGAAGCGCCGATGAAGATCTGCGCTGGGGCGACACATTTGACGACGCATCCGGTCATTACGACGCAGAAGTCGGTCTGGACGCCGAGAAGGTTTACCGTCTCGACATAATCGGCCGGTCCGACGCCTATGTGCTGGACACGGTCACGCTGAACAAGGACGCGCCGCTGAAAGACCCGGATGCACCGGAGTCTCCGGTCGAAGTTGTTGCGTTAGAACCTCCAGCCGATCCTCCGGCTGAGCAACCCGCAGACCCTCCAGCTGACCCTCCTGCAGACCCGCCCGCCGATTCCCCTGCCGATCCCCCTGCCGATCCACCGCCAGGGGACCCGCGCTCGGAGCTGCCTGGCGATCCACCAGAGGACGAAAGCCTTTCGGACTCCCCTGAGGAGGAGGCGCCGGAGGAGGCACGCGCAGCACGGGCCAGCGACGACGACGACAGCTCCTCCAACCCTATCTCGAAAGTCTTCGATGCATTTTTCGGAATTTTTCAGGCGTTCTTCGGAGGCGGTGACGATGGGTCACCGCCGCCCGCCCCGGCTGCTGTCGGAGTACCAGTGGGCACGCCACTTCCGGATGTGATCCCGATTGTCGACGGCGACGACATGCCCGCCTTCGAGGACAGCGATACTGATCCAGACGATCCTGACCTATTGGTCGTTTAACGCGACTAGGCGGCACCGATGGCGCGCAGCCCGTCCGACTTGCTGCGGTTGGGCGTCTGGCAGGCGCAATGCAGCGTGCTCAGAGTTTTCTCTCATTGCTCCTGGTCCTGAGGACGCGCAGGTTCCAACTCAGGAGAACGTGCGAAGTCTTGGCCATACGATCCTCGGGTGAACACGGAACCGGACTACTTAGACCGCTGAAGACGTGTCATCCCCGGCGGCGGGCTCTGCGGTGGCTTTGCCCCGTGCAAAAGCCAGGGCGCCGGAAATGAATACGGCAGATAACAACCAGCCCAGGAAGTTCGTGCCGGCGCCAAGAAGTACGCCGAGCAGACTTTCCTCTATGTCCAGAACCGAATTTACACCGCCGCTCACCCAGTTCAGGACGTTAGGCGGAACATAGGCGAGAAAGATCAAACCAGACGCGCTCCAGAAAAAGGTCGATTTCATGCAATGGGGAAACGCTTCGCCCAGAGGTGAGGTGATCGCATCCTCATCGGCGACCCCTGTTTCCACCACGATTGCGGGCCGGTAGAGGAAATAGCGGATGACCCGGGCAAAGAACCAAAGGCCAGAGTAGAGTGCGACACCTCGCAGGATCAGCTGCAGGATCGACAAGAGGACAGTGCCGTTACCCTGCAACTGTGCGAGCTGAATCCAAGTGCCCATGACCTGTGCCAAACTCCAGGCAAAGATACCTATGATGATGGGCCAGAGCTGCACAAAACGCCGCCAGCTTGATTTGAACACCGTGGCCTGTTCCTGCGTCATGCGGAAGAGTGGCGTGTCCCCCGTGCCAAGTTGAAACGCGGTCCCTCGAGAGGTCTGTCCGATGGCCTTCGCATAGCTTGATGTGAACACCACCGCCAGAAAACCAACTGCGACGATAACGCTGAAAACCGTCCAAACGATGCCGATAAACCATGCCCCGGCGTCAAAGGTTCCGGACAATTGCGCGAAGGCCAGGGCGACGCGCGCGTCTTGCACGAGACCGGTGTAAAAAAGACTGAAAGCGATCACAATGACCGCCAATAGCAGCAGATTTTCTTTCAGACTGGGCAGCCATTCGCGGGCAAAGTGTTTGCCTCCGAACTGGACTGCATCGAAGAAGTTAAACTTGTGATCTGACACACGTATCCCCTGTTGCAATATGCCATGCCTCGAGCATCCTGAGGCGGAGTTCTGGATCAGTGGGCTGGGCACGGAGTGCCTGGCGAAGGCTATTCTGATAGCTGTTGCGCAGACTGCGCGCAAAACGTCTAGTCACGTGAGATTGCTTACAAAAAAAGAGCTAGCTCTGGTGTTTTCCCGGGTCAAGAATCCAGTGCTTTGTCGGGGTAAAGCCCGGGAGTTTTGCGCAATTTCTAGGCACTCCATTAATGTGCGGTAAGGGGCCAGGGCCGCGCGAGGGCGGTAGCCCCGTGAGCGCCCGCTGAAGCGGCAATACCTGGTGTTTAGGGTTTAATCCGCTTTCCCGGGTCAGCTTCCGGAGACTTGGACATCAACGTTGCGACCGAACCATGCATCCAGCCCGGTGTTTTTACTAGGTCGCGACCGCTCGACCGCCCCGTCGTGCCGGAGGCACGCAATGCTTGAGAGTGCCGGAGGCACGCCCGCGGCGTGACGCGGGCGCTTCGCACCCACCCTCGGGTCCGGCGCTGCCCTTTCGCTAGAGTTTACCGATGTTTAAATTGAGTCTCTGAAGCAGCAACAACAGCCCGCGAGAGAAATAGAAATGGTGAATGAGGCAACTCGGGAAGTGGCGCCGCAACGAGAGCTGGAAGGTTTTGCATATCTGGATACGTCTTCACTAGTCACTTTTTTGGAGAACGACTTTGACTTAGACGCCTTTCTGAAGGCTTTTAAACTCACTCTTGTCTATTCAGATACCGTTCTGAACGAAGTCTATGGGTTTGCGTCGCAAAAAATGGTCTTCGAACTATTGGAAAGCGAACGCACTCTCCGCCTTCCGATGCTAGACGCTAACGAACTCAAAACTGGCACCATACAGCTCCAAGTTGAGAGTCCCTTGAAGCGAGCGGAAGAGCTTAAAGCCAACGAAGAGAGCGGGTTTTCAGGCATCGGCTTAGCATTTTTTTTTTCACAAGATGATGGGTGGGCGAGAGAGTAGCACATTTGCAGAACTCGCAGAACGAAATGTGCAAGACTTCGAGGTGCTTCTAAGCACATTAGAGAACCAGATGAATGATGCGGGGGTTCCAACAAATGATGTTGTCGCATCATTGAGGGTTGAGCACACTCAAGTTGCTAGAACTGCAGCAGAACTGGCCGACGATGCCGTGAAAGCTGAAGAAACCGATTTATTAAGCGCGTTTGGCTTGGATTCAATGGTTGTGAACTCGTGGCCTCCAAAGGAAGTCGTCCAACGGCTTGGCGATACGATTGCAACTCAATTTGATCCGGCACATGTGTTCCCGATCCCATGACGCCGAAAAGAAGCATTAGGTCAGCTTTATTCGGATCAAGATATTGCTGTTCTTGCGCTTATGATCACTTTTCTTGGCTTTGCGCGGGATACAAAGAAGATCAAGCGTAAGAAACGAGAGGATGCCGCAATAATGAACCTTTGGAATGATGCGATGCATGTTGCCCACGCAAGGCATGCTCAGATTTTTCTCACTGCTGACAAGCGTTTGTCTCGTATCGCGACCGCGGTTTTTTCTCATGTAGGTGCCCGATGCGGTGTGCTCCTGCAAGACCGTAAAACCGGCAAAGTTGAGCCCGTTCATCTCCCCTCTCGACATCCTTAAGATTACCCTACATATCCTCGCCCATGACCGACCTCGCGCATATCCGCAATTTCTCCATCGTGGCCCATATCGACCACGGCAAATCCACCCTCGCCGACCGCCTGATACAGGAGACCGGCACCGTGGAGGATCGGGAGATGAAGGAGCAGCTCCTCGACAGCATGGATATCGAACGCGAGCGCGGGATCACCATCAAGGCCAACACCGTCCGCATCGACTACACCGCCGACAATGGGGAGGCCTATGTGCTGAACCTGATCGACACGCCGGGCCATGTGGATTTCGCCTATGAGGTCTCGCGGAGCATGCGCGCGGTCGAGGGCTCGCTGCTGGTCGTGGACAGCACGCAAGGGGTCGAAGCGCAGACGCTCGCCAATGTCTATCAGGCGATCGACGCCGACCACGAGCTTGTCCCGGTCTTCAACAAGATCGACTTGCCGGCCTCCGACATCGACCGCGTCGCCGAACAGGTCGAAGACGTTATCGGCATCGACGCCTCGGGCGCGATCCCCGTCTCCGCCAAAACCGGTGAAGGCATCCACGAGGTGCTGGAGTCCATTGTCGAACACCTCCCCGCGCCCACAGGCGACCGGGACGCGCCGCTCAAGGCCATGCTGGTGGACAGCTGGTACGACGCGTACTTAGGCGTGATCGTCCTTGTCCGCATCATCGATGGCACGCTCCGCAAGGGCGACCGCATCCGCATGATGTCCACCAATGCGCTTTACCCTGTGGACCGCATCGGCGTCTTCCGCCCGACGATGGAACCAATAGATGAGCTAGGCCCGGGTGAGATCGGCTTTCTGACGGCGTCGATCAAACAGGTCCGCGACACCCGCGTTGGCGACACCATCACGCACGAAAAGAAAGGCGCGACCGACCCGCTGCCGGGGTTCAAACCCTCCCAGCCGGTGGTCTTCTGCGGCCTTTTCCCCGTCGACAATGCCGAGTTCGAAGACCTCCGCGACGCGATCGAAAAGCTCGCGCTCAACGACGCCTCCTTCAGCTTCGAGATGGAAACCTCCGCCGCCCTCGGCTTTGGCTTCCGCTGCGGTTTCCTCGGCCTTCTCCACCTCGAAGTGATCCGCGACCGGATCGAGCGCGAGTATAATATCGAACTCATCACCACCGCGCCCTCGGTCATCTACCACATCTACATGAAGGATGGGTCCATGATCGAGCTGCACAACCCCGCAGACATGCCCGACCTCACCCATGTCGACCACCTCGAAGAACCCCGCATCAAGGCCACCATCCTCGTGCCGGACGAATACTTGGGCGACGTGCTCAAGCTCTGCCAGGACCGTCGCGGCATCCAGATCGACCTGACCTATGCCGGCACCCGCGCCATGGTCGTCTACGATCTGCCGCTGAACGAGGTCGTCTTCGACTTCTACGACCGCCTGAAATCGGTGACCAAGGGCTACGCGTCCTTTGACTACCAGATGACCGGCTACCGCACCGACTACCTCGTCAAGATGCAGATCCTCGTGAATGACGAGCCGGTCGACGCGCTCTCCACCATGGTCCACCGCGACCGGGCCGAGGCGCGGGGCCGCGCGATGTGCGAGAAGCTCAAGGACCTCATCCCCCGCCACATGTTCAAAATCCCGATCCAGGCGGCCATCGGCGGCAAGGTCATCGCGCGCGAGACACTCTCGGCGCTGCGCAAAGACGTCACGGCGAAATGCTACGGCGGCGACGCGACGCGGAAGAAGAAACTGCTGGAGAAGCAGAAGGCCGGTAAGAAAAAGATGCGCCAGTTCGGGAAGGTGGATATCCCGCAGGAGGCGTTTATATCCGCGCTGAAGATGGATGGGTAGCGTTTGGCGCGCGCAGTAACATTTTTGGCGGTTTGGCCAAAACGTCCGTAGCCTTTGGACACTTAACTTCTCTTTTGGCAGTTGAATTTCACTGCATTGCTGAGAAGGAAACTTAAAATGTTGAACAATGCGGACTTGCCGGGCTTGATCTTAGTTCTGATGGTCTATGTTGCCCCTGTTATTTTCGTCGTTTGGGGCGTAGTCGCTCACGTGAAAGCGCAGAGGAAAATCGCTACAGCCCTTGAGTTATTGGCTATCAGATTTGGCTCAGAAGATACCGCGAGTGGTCCGAAGCTGCGCTCGAAATCCGAAGACCCTGCCTACAAGTACATTCCGAAATAGTGCTCTGATGCCCACCGAACCCTGTCTGATGCAAAGCATCGGACAGCGCCCAACCCGCCCCCCAAGGGCGGGCGCTTTCGCATCCACCCTCGGGCCGGACGCTTAGCAGAGTTTTCAATGGCTAATTCGCGCTCTCAATCCTGACGCCCATTTCGGCTTCTCCATGTCGAAAGTCGAATGCGATGGTGCGTCCAAGCAAAATGGCCATAACCAACGGAACCAAAACAACGGTTCCGCAGATTATAGCAATCAGTCGCCAACGTTTTTGATGTTCATCTTTGCTGTGCGCGCCAAAGTTCTGCATCTTTTTTTGCCTGCGTTGCGACTTCATCCGAACAATTATATTTCATTCGGATTTCACGGGTGTTCATCAATTGACTTATACCAAGAGGGGGAGCCAGAAGCGTTCCTGCAAAAAGGTTGGCTTCTAGCTCCCATTGTGGGTTCTGAAGATACTGGTAGCGAGATTGAATTGTATGTCGCCCCAAGATAACTGACCGGTTAGTTTCCCGCCAGATTTTTGCAGCCTTATTCTTGTGCAGGTAAACGTGGCCTAGTTCATGACAGATAATGAAACGGCTTTGCTTATCTCCCCGGTAAGCTTGTTCCATAACCGAAGATCGCACCACCATTGTGCAACCCTCGTTAAACTCAACAAACGCTTGAAGTTCCGGACGTGACCGAAATTCTTCATGTTCGTCGAAGTAGTCAAAATCGAACTTTGCCACGTCTTTTGGAACTATCTGTTCGGCAAAACGAAGTGGATCGAAAGCTGAATTGAAGTCAGCTTGCTTGGAGCGCTTGTTCTGCGCACCTTCCATTATTGTCAGTCGTCTCCGAGGAGTCAGCACTGTTTTTTTGCTGGTGCGCCCGCTCATTTACTTTCTGTCTCCCTTGCACAAGATTTCCGCCACTCTTTTCGCAGTCGACTCATCAAGTGAGTCTTTTTTCATCTCATATGCTGCCAATAGAGTTGCTTGCGCTTCTGTTTTGACTTCTAACTGAACATCTTTGTTGCTCCTTAAGATCGCCCTTTTCAAGTTAGCGGCACTTGGTAGGTCGAGGTTGTAGACGACACGTATCTTGTCGAACCATTCCGGTGGAATTTTTCGACGGCCGTGTTCAACGTTAGACAGATATGCGGGTGTAACTTCCAATCCATTTGCCATTTCCATCAGTAGTAAGTCCTGCTCAATCCTTAGTTGGGCTACGAACTTACCGAATTCTGTCCTCCTTTTTTGCATCGGCTTTCCTTCCCGTGTTCTAGAATTTCCAGTTTTGGAATTTTCTTGTACCACATCCTGCCCATCTGTCAACATGTCGTAGGGCGGATTAATATGCTATCTACTTATGGTGTTTCGTGGCGCGTCGATCATCCACCTGTGCTAAGGCACGCGCTAAGACCCACCCGCCTTCTTCCCGCCCCATCCCTCGCCTAAACTCCGCCCATGGATGGCATCCTCCCCCAACTCCTCAAATTCGCGCTCCTGCTCGCCGCGGGCGCCGGAACACCCGGCGCGCTGATTGCGTGGTTTTTCGGCGGGCGCTGGGTCTGGCGGCTCTGGCTTGTCGTGATGGCGGGGATCGTCCTCTGGCTGATCTGGTTCTTCGGCCTCTCCGAGCGCTGCTGCCCCACGGGGATGGAGGGGCTCGCGCTTTTCATCTGGCCGCTTCTCGGGCTGGGCATCGGGGTGGGGTTGTGGCTGGGCTACGCTGTCGCGACGATCCTCAAGGATGGGACTGGAAGGACATAGCGCCTCGAAAAAGCAGCGCCTTTGTACTGACCCAGCCCGTCGTTTGCGCTCCGGGCGCAATTTGCTTTCGGAGCGCCACGGGCGCCCCGGAGCGCGCCATGGCCGCGACCGCACATTGCCCCAGATCAAAGCCCCCTCGCACCCCTTCCAGTATACTGCACATCAAAGACGCACCTAACGCGGAGGCGAGGTCACGATGGTTCGGCTGGCATTCTATTTGTACTTCCCAACAGCGATCACGCTGGCAGGCTCGTTCGTGATCGCAGCGCTTTCGCTCGACCTGACCGCGACCCGGCCCATCCTGATAGCTGCGGCGCTTGGGTTTGTGCTGGGCATCCCGGCCGCCTATATGGTCGCGCGGGAGATAACCAATCGCGGCTGAGGTGGGCGGTTTGAACCAGGATGCGCGTTGCCTCAGGCGTCGTCTTTTTTTGCCGCATTCAAGACCTGTGCATGCGCCTCTGCATCGATATCTTTCAGAAGCTTCAGCGCCTTTTCCGCCCGCTCGCGCAGCTGCTGCCTCGCCGCCAGCTTGGTGTCTTCCATCTGCCCGACCTTCTCCTTGAGTTTCTTTATCGCTTTGGTCTGGGTCACCCCGTCCTGAGCACACAGCTCCAGCAACACATCCGTAAGCGCACCCAGCTGGTCGCCATAGCTCCAGACCTCCGTGATGATCTTGTATTCCAGTTCCGGATTGCCCTGCATCCGGGCGAACCAGCTCGTTTCAATGTCCTGTTTCACATCGCCTGACAGCGGGTATTCTATGGTGGGGGAAAAGTTCCAATAGGGGAACATGGTCAACCTCTCGTTTGAAATGCCGAGACTCTGCCCGTTGGCGCGGGTACGGATCAAGCCTCAGCGACCGGCGCGCAACTGGTCTCGTCCCGCGCAAAGACCGCTCGCGTGGCCGACAGATGCTGACGCTTTGCTGACTTGGGGGCGACTGCAACTCTGGGGTTAGAACACCACCCCGCTGACAAGGCCGATATTGGTATACGGTGTCATTTCGCCCGTACGCACCACGGCCACCGCATTTGCACTCCGGGTTTTGAAATCAGCATGCGATTCAAGCGACAAACTTGCCGGCAGAGACCTGTGCCGATCGACCAGCCGGTCGCGCCAGGTCGGATCACTCTCACTGGCGACCCAGGCGGTTTCAACTTGCAACTCGCGCAGTACGCTTGCCAAAACCTCTTCAAATCGCGGCACGTTTGCCGTGACAGCCAGGTCGATCCGAAGCACGCCCTTGGGGACCGGCAGGCCCGCATCCCCGATGACGAGCAGGTCCCCGTGCCCCATCTCCGCAATGACACGACTGAGTTCAGAATGAAGGAGCGTGGTTTTTTTCATTCAGATCTTCCCGTTGATTTCGATAAGATTGCCTTCCGGATCATTCACGTAGACATGCCTGAGCCCCGGAATCGCAAACTCACCCGTTACCGAGAAGGGTACGCCCGCAGCGGTCAGGCGGTCGATCACGGCCTGCAGATTGTCGACATGGAATGCCACATGCCCACCGACGCTGGGATTGTGAATCAGGTCGTTTTTCTCGGCGAACTCCGGATCCGGGGCGATCAGATGCAGTCCAGTGTGTCCCTCGCGCCCATCGGTCAGCAAAGCAAGCTTGTCTGGGTCGCCGGGCAGATACCCGCGCGAGGCCGGGAAAGCCCAGGGCTTTTCCTTCATGCCGAGTATCTCGGTATAAAAGGCAGCGGTCTTTCGGACGTCCTTGGCTTGCAGGTTTACATGATGGATGGACCAAACCATTGAAACACCTTCTGTTTAAGGAAGGATATCACGGTGGTTATTCCCGCAACACCCCAGGCGTTGCAACGCCTGTGCGCCCGGTTGGCGGCTCTCTTTTGGAACCCCATGTGCGAGGGAAAGCATGGCGGTCGCGTGGTATCTGAAACCACGCGCGAAACAGCTTCTGATTGAATGTAAAAAACATCTGACACTTGTTCTGTGTCAAAGAATGGTCAATTGCGCTATGCTACTGCCTATCCGAGGCACGTCGCCCCCGCGATTCGCGGATAAGTGCTACCGGTGATGGGAGTGATGGGGGTGTCGCTTGCGGCACAAGTTGTCCCGGCTGGCTGAGCGGCGTGTCTCGTTTCCTGCAGCTCATCGATGCGGTCTGATGCAAATACGCGCAGCACCCACTTCTAAACAGGAGGTGCGCAATGAAAACGACGGGCGGCTATTCGAAACAGCAGATCGTGTTGCATTGGGCAATCGTTGTCTTGGTTGCGCTGCAATTTGGATTGCACACCGGAATGGCAAATGCATGGGATGTGGCCATCGCTGGAGGTGCTTTTGATCTCTCTACGCCGGTGGTTGCGCATTTCTCGATCGGAGGGCTTATTCTGGGCCTTATGATGTGGCGCTTTGCACTTCGTCAGGAACGCGGGGTTCCGCCGCCTTCTGATGCCGAACCCTACGCCTTCCAGAGGCTTGGGCACTTTGCCCATCTGGCGTTCTACGTGGTGCTAATCCTGCTACCTTTGACGGGTGGACTTGCCTGGGGCGCACAATCTGCCGTGCTTGGTCAGAGCCATGAAATCCTGAGATTTCTTTTGGGTTTCTTGATTCTTGGGCATGTGGGTGCCGTGATTTATCATCAACGCATTCTGAAATCAGGCCTCCTGCAGCGCATGACCAAGCCTGACCGCAACTAGGTCCTACTCAAAAAAGCCTGAACTTTCTCGATGAACGGCGCGGGTGACTCTGCGTGTACCCAGTGGCCCGCACCCTCGATCTCATCCAGGGTCGCATTTGGAAACAGGCTGAAGATTTTGGCGTGATGGTGCGGCTCAACGTAGTCGGACGCACCACCCGACAGAAAATAAGCTGGGCCGGAATAGACGCCCGATACCTCTGGAAACCCAATGATCTTGTCCATTTCGGCGCGGAGCACAGGCAAGTTAAGACGCCAGCGCGGTGCCGCGCCACTTAGGTCGAGCGACTGAGTGAGAAAGGCGCGTGTCGGAAGGTCGGGGACCTGAGACTGCAGGGCTTGATCGACATCCCGGCGCATTTGCACCTTGCCCAGATCGACGCTTTCCATCGCGTCGATCATGGGTGTCTGCGTATGCCCGTAGGATGCCGGCGCGATGTCAACGATTACCAGCCGTGAGACCAGTTCAGGGCGGGTTAGGGCAAGCACCATGGCGGCCTTGCCACCCATTGAATGCCCCAGCACATCAGCACGTTGGCCCTGCGCCTCAATGACGTCCGCAAGGTCGCTTGCAAGGTCCAGATAGCTGTGCGACGGCAAATGCGGGCTGTCGCCGTGATTGCGGACGTCAACCGATATGACATGTCGCGTTTTTGCCATCCGTTTGGCAATGGCGCCCCAGTTCTTTGCGGACCCAAATAGACCGTGAACGATGACCAAAGGGGTGCCGCTTTGTGCTTCTCCGTAAGAGATTAGGTTCAGCATATTGGTTCCGGTATTGCGAACTGTTCCCGTCTGCTAGCGCAGCTACGGCCAGACCTCCAGCGCGGATCGCGCAGATGAGGTCTTGCACCGCAGGCCCGCGGCCCCGATTATCTGGCGGCTATGAAACAGACCCGGCTGCTGAGTATTGAAGACATTCCAGACGCGAATATGCGCTTGGCGAAAGTCGCCTGTCAGAAGTTGCGAGTTGGCGGCGAGGGGCTTGATCCGGTCGTCAACCGTTCGAAAATGCCGGCGCGGCTGCGGCGCGAACTCGGATATGCGATGGAGGCCGAGGTCTGGCTTGGGGCCCCCAAGCTCGCCCGGCAAATTGACATGGAAAGGGTGCAACTGGCGCATGCGCGCGCGTGGAAGTACCTCGAAAAAGTCGATCCCAAGCGTGACCGGGAACGACGATGGCTCGGTATTGCAACCGTAACCATCGTCAACCTGACCATCTTCTTTAGTCTGCTGGCGATTTTTCTGCGCAGTCAGATGTAGAGCTGATGCGAACGCGCCGCCCCAATTATCCTCAGAGGTTCGGATAGACCGGAAAGCGACCGCACAGCTCCAGCACTTCTGTGCGAACGGCTGCCTCAACTTCGGCGTTGGCATCCTCGCCGTTTGCGGCAAGCCCGTCCGTGACCCGTACAATCCAGTCCGCAATCTGACGGAACTCAGGTTCGCCAAAACCACGCGTGGTGCCGGCAGGGGATCCAAGACGCACGCCGCTCGTGATCATTGGTTTTTCTGTATCGAACGGGATGCCGTTTTTATTGCAGGTGATATGCGCGCGCCCCAGTGCCTTTTCGGTGGCGTTGCCCTTTACGCCCTTCGGGCGCAGGTCTACCAGCAGGACGTGTGTATCGGTGCCGCCGGTAACGATATCGAGCCCGCCCTTCATCAACTGGTCTCCCAGCGCCTGGGCATTTTTGATGACCTGCGTCTGATAGTCTTTGAATTCTGGGCGCAATGCCTCGCCGAACGCAACCGCCTTGCCCGCGATAACGTGCATGAGTGGCCCGCCCTGAATACCGGGGAAAATCGCCGAGTTGAACTTTTTTGCCAAAGCTTCGTCGTTGGTCAGGATCATGCCACCGCGGGGACCTCTGAGAGTTTTGTGGGTGGTTGTCGTGGCGACATGCGCATGCGGGAAAGGCGAGGGGTAGAGGCCCGCGGCCACGAGCCCCGCGAAATGAGCCATATCCACCAAAAGATACGCGCCCACGCTGTCGGCGATTTCGCGCATTTTGGCGAAATCAATGATCCTTGGAATGGCGGAGCCGCCTGCAATGATCAGCTTTGGTTTATGCTCTGCAGTCAGCTCCGCTACCTGATCATAGTCGAGCTCAAGATCCTGTTTCCGCACACCGTACTGTATCGCGTTAAACCACTTGCCGGACTGGTTCGGTTTGGCGCCGTGGGTCAGATGGCCACCCGCATCGAGGCTCATACCCAAAATGGTGTCGCCGGGTTGTAGTAACGCAGTGAACACGCCCTGGTTTGCCTGACTGCCAGAGTTCGGCTGTACATTGGCATACTCGCAATTGAAGAGCTGCTTGGCCCGGTCAATCGCAAGGTTCTCCGCGATATCTACATACTGACAACCTCCATAGTATCGACGGCCGGGATAGCCCTCGGCGTACTTGTTGGTCATTACGGAGCCTTGCGCTTCCATCACAGCTGCAGAGACAATGTTCTCAGACGCGATCAGCTCGATCTCGTCTCGTTGACGGCCAAGCTCTTTTGTGATCGCGTCGTGCAACTCGGCATCACGTGTCGCCAGCGTCTCGGTAAAAAATCCATTGTCGCGATGGGGGGCATTCATTGTGGCAGCTCCTGTCGTCTGGGTAGGGGGCTCAGGGCGATTTGCCCGAGGTCTTCGACGGTGTCGTAGCCGATCGTGGCGGGCGTCGAAAGCCTTGAATGGCGGTTTTGCTCTGGATTTCCGATTTGCGTTGTACGATGCGAGGGGGCTTGTGTTTCGATCCGCGTCAGGCGAACACTTTCGGAAACGAAAGGCTCCACCATGCAACCGCGTGAAAAGATTGCGTTTATGGCCAGCACCGCGCCTATCGCGCAGGAGGCGCAAAAAGCTTTGTCCAAAGTGCATGGGACATTCTCACCCGAAGAGTCGGACGTGATTGTCGCGCTCGGCGGGGACGGCTTCATGCTGCAAACTCTCCATGGCACCCAGGATCTGGACAAGCCAGTCTACGGGATGAATTGCGGGACCGTGGGCTTCCTGATGAATGAGTATGCCGAATCCAGCCTTTTGCAGCGGCTGGAAGAAGCGTCCGAAGAGGTCATCAACCCACTTCATATGAGGGCGATTGGCAGCGACGGAAAAGTGCACGAGGCGCTCGCAATTAATGAGGTCTCCTTGCTGAGGGCGGGCGCCCAGGCTGCAAAGCTACGTATATCTGTCGACGGAAAGGTTCGCATGGATGAGCTGGTTTGTGATGGCGCACTCGTTGCGACGCCTGCCGGCTCGACGGCTTACAACTACTCCTCTCACGGTCCGATACTTCCGATCGGGTCCGATGTACTCGCCCTGACAGCTATGTCTGCTTTTCGGCCAAGACGCTGGCGTGGGGCGCTTTTGCCTAAATCTGCAAAAGTACGTTTTGATGTGCTGGAGCCTTCTAAACGGCCCGTTATGGCAGATGCGGACAGCCGATCAAACCATGGGGTCATTTCGGTCGAAATCCGTTCAGAACCCTCGGTGCGTCATCGCATCCTTTTCGATCCCGGCCATGGGCTGGAGGAGCGGCTGATCCGCGAGCAATTCGTCTAGCGGGTTATTCGGCTGCGGACCGTGTCCAGCTTTCGCGCTTTCGATAAATCGTGGACGGGGACAGGTCGAGAACGCGCGCCGCTTTGGTGACCGAGCCGTCATATTGCGCGATTGTCTGTTCAATCACGATCCGCTCAACTTCGGCCATGGTCCGCCCGACAAGTCCGTTGAGGTTTCCCGAGGTCTCGGTCGCCGAACGGGACAAGCCGTTGTCGTGCCAGGTGTTGTGGGCCAGTTCTTCGTGGTCGTGAAGTATTTCGAGCGGCAACATGTTTTTGGCCACCAGCGGGCCGGTGTTGAGAATGACGATGTTCCGAATGACGTTTAGCAGCTGGCGGACATTTCCTGGCCAGGGCAGCTCGCGAAACAAGCTTTCGACATCCTGTGTCAGGCCAGTAAACTGACCATTTTCCTCTGTGCTGAGGCGCCTAAGCGCGTCGCGGGCGATTTCGATTACATCGTCTTTGCGGTCGCGGAGCGGTGGAAGATGGATCGGAACAACCTGTAGCCTGTAGTACAGATCTTCGCGGAAACGTCCCTCTTTGACTTCAACTAAGGGATCGCGGTTGGTCGCACAAATGATCCGGACATTCACTTTGCGCGGGCGGCTCGCGCCAACGGGCTGGATCGTTGAGGTCTGGAGAAACCGCAGGAGTTTGGTTTGCAGCTTGAGATCCATTTCGCAGATCTCATCCAGAAATAGCGTGCCTCCGTCAGCCGCAGCGGCGGCGCCGATCTTGTCGTTTATTGCGCCAGTGAATGAGCCCCGTAAGTGTCCGAATACCTCGGACTCAAGAAGGTCGCGGGGGATCGCGCCGCAATTGAGTGGAATGAAGGGGCGATCTGCCCGCGCTGAACTGTCATGGATCGCCTGCGCGCACACTTCCTTGCCCGTGCCACTCTCGCCCGTGATGAACACGGTCGCCATCGAGCGGCTGACCGAGTCAATCCTGCGATAGACCTCGCGCATGGCGTCCGAGCGGCCTATGAAACCGTGATGAGAAACGCCGCCCTCAAGAGCCGGGTCTTCCGTGACGCGCGTGCCCTCAACAAAAGCGTTTTCCACCGCCGCCACGAACCGCACCTCGTCGAAAGGCTTCACAAGAAAATCGTGTGCGCCGGCCCGCATGGCTTCGACCGCTCGGTTTATCGACCCGTTTGCGGTGATCACGATGACCTGCGTATCCGGCGCCTCGGCAAGAAAGTTTTGCATCAGTGCCAGACCATCCCGGTCAGGGAGCATCAGGTCCAGGACAACAACGCGCGGCCGGATCTTGTCGAACAGACGAGCGCCTTCTTCTGCCGTACCTGCCGCGTGCACAGTCAGGCCAGCTCCCTTTAGCAACGCCTCATAGACCATTTGCAACGAGGGCGTGTCTTCAATCAGCAGAGTGTCGCTGTGTTTCATGCCGTCGCCGTCCGTTTGGCCAGTTCATTTTCCACCAGCGTTATTAGGGCCTTTGTTCGCATCTCCGCCTCGCTTCCCAAGGCAACAATCTCGCTTTCATCAAGTCGATGGGCTGCTCCATTTAGTCTGTTGGCAAGCGCGTGAAGACCCTCCGCGCCGACCGCACCAGCAAGCGAAATGAGAACATGGGTTTCTGCGCGAAGGAGCGACTGATCCATCTCAGCAACGCCACGAGACATGTTTTGCTGGACTCGGCGCAGATCCGACGAAAGCCGCTTCAACAATTCCGACGCACCGGACGGGCCTGCGATTTCCAGCAGTCTGTCAAGACGGTCACGGTTAGTGACCGGATGCGCTGAAACCTCCAGCGCTGCCATTGCCGCGGAGTCTTGAGCACTTTTTTCGATCTCGAGGTACTGTGCCAGGGTCTCTGCAAACCGCTCCAGGTTCATGATCGGCTTCGCAACGATAGCATCTGCGCCTGCCGCATAAATCGCTTCGCGATTGCTGCGCAGTACGTAGGCAGTCAGAGCGACCAGTGGAATACGGGCCAGATGGTCCGGACGCGCCCTTACTTCGCGCATAAATGCAAGGCCATTGAGGCGCGGCATCTCGATATCTACCAGAGCCATGTCAAACTCATATTGCTCCAGCGCTTCCAGCGCAGCGAGGCCATCCTCTGCCACATGGCTTTCGGCGTGCAGTGCTTCCAACATCTGCACCGTTAGCATCTGATTTGTGGGATTGTCTTCCGCAACGAGAATACGCCGACCGCGTAAGTCAGGAAGCGCGGCATCGGGTTTCTTGCATGCTGGAGGCTGCCAAACGTATTCGGGCACCAAGAGTTGGATCAACGCTCCACTTGGAGCACAGTTTCCAACATCCAGATCTGCCCCGATCTGATCCGAAAGGTCCTTCACGATATGCAAGCCAAGCCCGGAGCCTGGCTTTTCAGAACTTCGCGGACGTCCCCGAAGCTCGAACAGGTGATCTAAGGCGTCTTGGGAAAAACCGGGTCCATTATCGCGAACGCAGAAAACCAGATCCCGATCATCATTCAGGATGACTTCCAGTTCAACCTTACCTTCATCGGTATATTTGAACGCATTGCTGAGAAGGTTTCCAATGATCCGTTCCAGCGTGACGCGCTCCAGTCGCACCAGCGCGGGCATCGAGTCCGATGTCTTTATGAAAAAGCGTAATCCACTTGCCGATGCCCGGCCCGCCCAGCGGCTTTCTATATCGTGCAGGAACCGGACGAGGTTCAGATAATCTGAGGGTTGGCTCAGGTCTTCCGCTTCCTCCGCAAGGTGTGCGATTGTCTGTTCCAGCAAGCGCGCCAGCGTTTCTCCGGACGCCTGAACCCTGAGGACTTGCTCAAGAATCTCTGGCGAAAGCGCTTCTGTATCGATCAGACGCAAGCCGCCGATGACGTCGGACATTGCACCGCGGATGTCATGGGACAACAAAGCGACCTGGTCGGAACGCGACGTCGCTTTTCCGGTATAAAGGTGAGCTGGATTTGAGGTGTTTTTGCGAAGAGCCATTCCGGAAAACACAGTCTATGAGGTTCTCTGTTGGGCGCCTTTCACGGCTAAGTTGTGTCAACAATAGGCTTTTCAAGGAACTTGTACAAAGAAAAACCGGTCAAAGCAGTATCGACCGGCTCTAGAGGTCTCAGCTGTTCGCGTAGCCTAGCTTTTTCAAAGCGTCTTTTATTTCATCCAGAATAACCGGGTCATCGATCGTTGCCGGCATTTTCCAAGCGGTTCCATCGGCAATGTTCACCATGGTGCCCCGTAGGATTTTACCCGAGCGGGTTTTGGGAAGCCGGTCCACGACTGTGCAGAGTTTGAAAGCTGCCACAGGTCCAATCTTCTCCCTCACCAATCTGATACTTTCAGAACATATTTCCTCGGTCGGGCGGTTGGTGCCTGCGTTCAGGCACAGAAAACCCAAGGGCATCTGACCCTTTAGGCTGTCGGCAACGCCAATCACGGCGCACTCGGCAACATCCGGATGACTTGCGAGAACTTCTTCCATAGCGCCCGTCGATAGGCGATGACCGGCGACGTTAATGACGTCATCAGTTCGTGCCATGATATAGAGGTAACCGTCCTCGTCTTTGTAACCGGCATCGCCCGTTTCATAGTACCCAGGAAATGTCGTGAGATAGGACTTCCGAAACCGTTCTTCCGCATTCCAGAGCGTCGGCAAGGTTCCGGGCGCGAGAGGCAATTTGACCGCAATCGCTCCAAGTGTTCCGGGTTCCACCTCATGCCCGCCTTCGTCGAGAATTTGAACGTCATAGCCAGGCATGGGAACCGAGGGAGATCCGATTTTCACTGGTAGCGCTTCAATTCCCATCGGGTTTGATGCGATCGCCCATCCTGTTTCGGTTTGCCACCAATGATCGATCACCGGAACGCCGAGCTGGATTTGCGCCCATTCAATTGTATCGGGGTCGGCCCGTTCGCCGGCCAGGAAAACGTTCTTTAAGCAGGAGAGATCGTATTTCCGGACGAATTCTCCCTTCGGATCCTCGCGCTTGACTGCGCGAAAAGCTGTCGGCGCGGTAAAGAAAGACTTAACCTTGTGTTCAGATATGACACGCCAGAATGTGCCTGCGTCCGGGGTCCCGACGGGCTTTCCTTCGAACACAACCGTGGTGTTGCCGTGAATCAAAGGGCCGTAGCAGATGTAGCTGTGCCCCACGACCCAACCAACATCAGATGCGGCCCAGAACACATCACCCGGCTCCACATCGTAGATCGCCTTCATCGACCAGTTCAGAGCGACGAGATGCCCAGCCGTTGGCCTTACTACCCCTTTTGGCTGACCTGTGGTGCCAGAGGTGTAGAGAATATAGGCGGGATGGTTGCCTTCCACCGGCACGCATTCTGCAGGTTCCACGTCGACCTGTGCTTCGAACCAATCAAAGTCACGCCCTTCATTCAGAGCCGCGACTTCCTGCTCGCGCTGATAGAGCAGGCAAAAGGCGGGCTGATGGCTCGCAATTTCAAGAGCGCCATCAAGCAGAGGTTTGTAGTGGACCACACGCCCCGGCTCGATCCCGCAAGAGGCCGCGATGATCGCTTTCGGTTGTGCATCGTCGACCCGGACTGCCAGTTCGTTGGACGCAAATCCGCCAAAGACGACAGAGTGTATCGCGCCAAGACGTGCGCACGCGAGCATGGCTTCAATCGCCTGCGGTACCATTGGCATATAGATGAGAACCCTATCGCCCTTCTCAATACCTTTGGCCCGGAGGGCACCTGCAAGAAGAGAAACACGGTCCAGCAATTCCGCATATGTAATCTCTTGCTTGGTGTGGGTGACCGGACTGTCATAGATGATCGCAACGCGATCGCCGTTGCCAGCTTCCACATGTCTGTCGACCGCGTTCCAGCAGGTGTTCAGTTTACCGTCAATAAACCACTCGTATAGTGGGGCATTCTCGTCAAAGAGCGCTTTGCTGGGCGGTTCCACCCATTCGATGCCTTGCGCGGCCTCCATCCAGAACGCGTCTGGGTCTTTCTTCCAGGCGCCATAAGTCTCTTTGTATCCCATCTGGATGTCCCTCCTCAGTGTCCCTCACTCCGGTTGCGCGCAGTTTCTTTGGTTTGGTTGGCTGCGCGCAAGAGGGCAGCGATGCGACCTATTGCGCTAACACCGTGACAAATGGCGAGGAATAGCAAGCGGCCAGACACTTTGTTGCGTTTGCGGCTCAAACGCTTTCAGATTCGAAGCCACAACCAATTTGTTGGTTAACATCAGCCGTAAAACGAAACTGGCGTGCCGGCCACGGCGGACATATTCAACAGCCCTCGAGCGGTGATCGACGGCGTGACCACATGGGCAAGATTTCCCATGCCCATCAGAATAGGGCCGACCTCGAGCCCGTTTGCTTTCATTTTGAGAATATTTCGCACCGCAGACGCGGCGTCTGAATTGGCAAACACAAGTACGTTGGCGGCCCCGGTCATCCGCGAGTTTGGAAAAATGCGCGCACGCAGATCGGGATCAAGTGCGCTATCGGTGTGCATTTCGCCTTCGTACTCGAAGTTTGCGTCGCACGAATCGAGTCGGTCCATGGCCGCACGCATCCGGTGGCCGGAGTCGATATCCAAGTTCCCGAATTGAGAGTGCGAGCAAAGAGCGATCTTCGGCTCCAGTCCGAACCGGCGGACATGCCGCGCTGCGCCCACAACGGTCTGTTCAATTTGTTCCGGCGTCGGCGACGGATGGACATGTGTATCTGCAATAAACAAGGGTCCGTCTTCGAGGATCATAAGGCTAAGCGCGCCCACCGGGCGATGCTCTTGGTCGCCAAGAATGTTCACCACATAATTCAGGTGCCAGAGGTATTGGCCAAAAGTTCCGCAAATCAGGCTGTCTGCTTCTCCGCGTTTCACCATGATCGCGCCGATTGCTGTGGTGTTGGTCCGCATCACAGCTTTTGCCGTATCCGGCGTGACGCCTTTGCGCTGCAAGATTTGGTGGTATGTTTCCCAGTATTCGCGATAACGCGGGTCGTTTTCCGGGTTCACCAAATCGAAATCGCGACCAGGGCGGATTGGCAGTCCTGCGCGTTCGCAACGTGCCTCGATCACATCAGGACGGCCGATGAGGATCGGGATGTCCGTGGTCTGTTCGATCATCGAGGTCGCGGCGCGCAAGACGCGTTCATCTTCGCCCTCGGCAAAGACAATCTTGCGCTCTGCTTTTGCCGCAGCTTCAAAAACCGGGCGCATGAGAAGTGCCGATTTGAACACCGAGCCATCAAGTTTGGCTTTGTAGGCCCCGATATCCTCCACCGGGCGCGACGCGACCCCCGATGTCATAGCCGCCCTGGCAACTGCGGAAGCAACAACGCCCATCAATCGCGGGTCAAATGGCTTAGGTATCAGATAGTCAGGCCCAAAGGTCATCTGCTCGCCCCGGTAGGCTGCAGCGGCCTCGGCGCTCGTGGTGGCACGTGCGAGCTCAGCAATCCCTTCGATGCATGCGATTTGCATTTCATCGTTTATTTCGGTTGCCCCGACATCAAGTGCGCCGCGGAAGATGAACGGAAAACACAAAACGTTATTGACCTGATTGGGATAGTCGGTCCGGCCTGTCGCGATTATCGCGTCTGGGGCGACCTCATGCACCAGCTCTGGCATGATTTCGGGCGTTGGGTTGGCCAGAGCAAAGATGATCGGCTTGTCTGCCATCTGGGCGACCATGTCCGGGGTCAGAATACCGGGCGCAGAGAGACCAAGAAACATGTCAGCTCCCGCGATGACATCCGCCAGAGTGCGCGCATCGGTGTTCTGCGCGAAGTCTTCCTTTTGTGGGGTCATCTCTTCGACCCGGCCCTGGTAGACCACGCCTGCAACGTCGACCAGCGTGACGTTCTTTCGTTGGACGCCAAGCTTGAGCAGCATGTTAAGACAAGCGATCCCCGCTGCGCCGCCCCCGGTCGAAACGATTTTGATATCTGCAAAGTCGCGACCAGTCACACGCATAGCATTGAGCGCTGCCGCGCCAACGACAATTGCCGTGCCGTGCTGATCATCATGAAAAACGGGAATATTCATCCGCTCACGGCAGATTTTCTCCACGATGAAACAGTCCGGCGCCTTGATATCTTCCAGGTTGATCGCGCCGAAAGTAGGCTCCATTGCGCAGACCAGCTCAGCCATGCGTTCTGGATCGGCTTCATTCAGCTCGATGTCGAAGCAATCGATATTCGCGAACTTCTTAAAAAGAACTGCCTTACCTTCCATCACTGGTTTTGAAGCCAGTCCGCCGATGTTTCCTAAACCCAGAACAGCTGTGCCGTTGGAGACTACCCCCACAAGGTTCCCACGACCTGTGTAGCGCGCTGCCACGGATGGATCTGACTTGATCTCCAGACACGCCTCGGCCACGCCCGGACTGTAGGCACGTGACAAATCAATCTGGTTTGCAAGGGGTTTGGTGGCGCGCACCTCCAGCTTTCCGGGGCGGGGGTACTCGTGGTAGTAAAGCGCGGCCTCGCGCGCGGATTGATCCTTGGATCCGCTCATCGATCCCTCCCACCGGAAACGTAATTGGTTTAACTTTAAACTATCATTTTCCCAGTGGAAACCGAAAACGATTGCGGCGCGCTGGCGCAGGCGGCAAGAAACCTAGGCGCGTTGTTCCGTTGGGGTTGCAAGGCATGGCCGGTCGGCGCAACTTGGGGTAAATGACGGAGAGCACCTTTTGGATTTGATTGAGCACGCAACTCGCGTTCGCCAAAACGCACACGCGCCTTACTCTAATTTCAAGGTTGGCGCCGCGATCCGCAGCGTTTCCGGTGCTGTCTATATTGGCTGCAATGTCGAAAATGTTGCCTATCCCGAAGGCACCTGCGCCGAGGCCGGGGCAATTGCGGCCATGATCGCAGCAGGTGAAACCGAAATTGCCGAAGTCGCGGTGATTGCAGACAGTCCAACACCCGTTCCGCCTTGCGGGGGGTGCCGCCAGAAGCTTGCAGAGTTCGGCAAGGGAAATGTAACCGTTACCCTTGCGACGACAGGCGGGGCGCGGACGGTCACAGATATTGCGGCCTTGCTGCCAGGTGCCTTCGGAGCTGAGCATATGGAGAAAGACTGACCGGTGGATGTGCGTCGCGTGATTGAGGTTGTCCGCGATGGCGGAGTTCCGTCCGAGGACGCCTTGCGCGAGTTCGCCGAAGGTCTTGCATCTGGCGCTGTATCAGATGCTCAGGCCGGAGCTTTCGCCATGGCTGCGCTTTTGAATGGGCTCGGAGAAGCGGGCCGCATTGCTTTGACAAGGGCGATGCGCGACAGCGGGGATGTCATGCATTGGGATTTGGCCGGACCAGTGCTCGACAAGCATTCAACCGGTGGCATCGGAGACTGCGTCTCGTTGCTATTGGCTCCCGCTCTGGCCGCGTGTGGCGCCTACGTTCCCATGATTTCGGGCCGCGGTTTGGGGCATACGGGCGGTACGCTCGACAAGCTCGAAGCAATTGACGGCTACCGCACTCAGGTGTCTGAGACTGACTTGAGGCGCGTGGTTCAAGATGCTGGCTGCGCTATTGTGGGGGCAACCGGTCGGATTGCTCCGGCAGACCGCCGTTTGTATGCAGTCCGGGATGTGACAGCGACTGTAGAAAGTATAGATCTCATCACGGCGTCCATCCTGTCCAAGAAGCTTGCTGCGGGGCTCGACGGGCTGGTGTTGGACGTCAAGGTCGGGTCTGGAGCGTTTTTGACAGAGCTTGCGCAGGCGGAGGCGCTTGCGGAAGCGCTTTGTCAAACCGCGAATGGGGCGGGTTGTGCGACCCAAGCTGTTTTAACGGACATGAATCAAGCGCTTGCTCCGGCAGCGGGTAACGCGCTTGAGGTTGCGGTCATCTTGAAGATATTTGCCGGAACAGAGATATCGCCGCGTCTTATGGACGTAACAACGGCGCTGGGCGGAGCCCTGCTGGCACTTGCGGGAGTGGCGCCGGACGCTCAAGCGGGGCAGATGCAGATTGCCGAGACGTTTCGAAACGGAGCGGCCGCAGACAGGTTTGAACGGATGGTTCATGCCCTTGGCGGACCCATGAATGTTGTCTCATCGGGGTTGGCGCGCCTTCCCGAGGCGCCAGTGGTGTTGGAGGTACCAGCGCCGGAAGACGGCAGCCTTTCTGCATGTGATACCCGGGCTCTTGGCCGGACTGTGGTCGCCCTCGGCGGCGGCCGCCAACGCGAAACAGACCGAATTGATCTGGCGGTGGGCATTTCAGAGATTTTGCCGCTAGGAACACAAGTCAGCAAAGGAACCCCGCTGGCGCGTGTTCATGCCGCACGAGAGGATGCCGCACGCACGGCCGTAAGGGACATTCAGGCGTCTTTCCAAATCGGTGCTGAAGTCTCATATGCCCCGCTTATTCTTGGGGAAATCGGCCCATGACCCGTGCATTCCTTATTGTGATGGACTCCGTCGGGTGCGGTGGTGCGCCAGACGCAGCTCGGTTCGGGGACGCCGGTGCAAACACGCTGGGCCATATCGCCGAAGCCTGCGCCGCCGGGTGTGCCGACGAAGAACGATCAGGCCCGCTTTGCATGCCCAATCTTGATCGGCTTGGCCTTGGCGCGGCTGTCGCACTTGCCTCCGGGTCGCGCCCACCGGGTTTTACAATGCAACCTGAAGGACTGTGGGGGGCGGCAACTGAAATTTCTCCCGGAAAGGACACACCGTCAGGGCATTGGGAGTTGGCTGGCAGTCCCGTGCCCTGGGACTGGAGTTACTTTCCTGACGAAAGGCCTGCCTTCCCGCCCGAAATTCTTGAGAAAGTTTGCGAGATTGCGGAGGTCGACGGAACACTGGCCAATTGCCATGCGTCCGGCACGGAAGTTGTGGCAGAGTTTGGGGCGGAACACCTGCGGCTCGGTTGGCCAATTTGCTACACATCTGCTGACAGCGTGTTTCAGATTGCGGCTCATGAGGAGCATTTCGGTCTCAACCGGTTGCTGGCGCTGTGCGAAGGTCTTGCGCCGATGCTGCACGCGCGCCGGGTCGGCAGAGTTATCGCGCGGCCGTTCATTGGCACGCCTGAAGACGGGTTCACGCGCACCACGCGCCGTCGGGACTATGCGGTGGCACCACCAAGCCCAACGCTGTGCGATTGGGCTCAGGCGGACGGGCGGAACGTGCACGCGATTGGCAAGATCGGAGATATTTTTTCGATGCGGGGGATCACCGATGTTGTGAAGGGCAGCGATGCACAGCTGATGGACTATCTGGTTGCTGCAACGGAGACCGCAGAGGCAGGCAGTCTCACCTTCGCGAATTTTGTCGAGTTTGACAGCCTTTATGGGCATCGTCGTGACGTCGCAGGCTATGCCCGCGCGCTTGAGTGGTTCGACGCGTGCCTGCCGAGATTTTTTTCCGGTCTCGGCGAAGGGGATCTTGCAGTCTTCACAGCCGATCACGGCAATGATCCGACCTGGACAGGTACGGACCACACACGCGAACGCGTGCCGGTTGTCGCCAGTGGACGAGGTTTGAAGGAGATCGGTCTTGTCGGGTTTCAGGATGTCGCGAGTTCGCTCGCGGCATATCTGGGCCTGTCCAACACAGGAACGGGGCGGAGTTTTTTGTGATGCAGGACACGCCGAAGATCGAGCTTCACCTGCATCTGGAAGGCGCGGCCCCGCCCGCTTTCATACGGGGACTTGCCGCAGAAAAGTCTGTAGATCTTCGCGGGATTTTCGACGCGTCCGGGGCCTATGCCTACCGCAATTTTTCAGAGTTTCTTCAGGTCTACGAGGCGGCTTGCACCGTGCTGCAATCGCCCCAGGATTTTTATCGCCTCACGCGCGCAGTTCTGGAAGAAAGCGCGGCAGAGGGCGTGATCTATTCGGAAGTGTTTCTGAGCCCGGATTTCTGTGGCGGGCGGGACCTGGAAGCCTGGCAAGACTACCTTGCCGCGATCACGCAAGCTGCACAGGACGCAGAAGCTGCTGACGGGATCATTCTAAGAGGTATTGTGACTTGCATCCGGCATTTCGGCCCGACGAGCGCCCGCGAAACCGCGCGTTGTGCTGCCGAAACAGCGGGGGATTTTATTTCGGGCTTCGGGATGGGCGGAGATGAAACGCAAGGCCGGCAGGGCGACTTTGCCTGGGCGTTTGACTGCGCCCGCGAGGCGGGGCTTAGCCTGACCACCCATGCCGGGGAATGGGGAGGTCCTTCATCTGTTCTTGAAGCGATCGAAGACCTTGGAGTGGAGCGGGTCGGCCACGGGGTGCGGGCGATCGAAGACCCTGTCCTTGTTGAAATGCTGGCAGAGCGGGGTGTCGTGCTGGAGGTTTGTCCGGGATCGAATATAGCGCTGGGTCTTTATTCTGAGCTTTTTGCGCATCCGATCGACCGTTTGCGGCGCGCGGGTGTGAAAGTGACGGTGTCTACCGACGATCCTCCGTTTTTCCAAACGACGATGAGCCGGGAATACAGCGCTCTTGCGGACACATTCGGATGGGGCCAAGACGACTTTAACGAACTAGGCCTTACCGCGCTGGATGCAGCATTTTGCGACAGCAAAACGCGGGACAAGCTGCGGAAGACGCTGAGGTCGTGAGTGCAAAGGAGAGCGCTGCCATGAATACACATCTAACAGTGGTCGAGCACCCGCTTGTCCAACACAAACTGACCATTATGCGGGACGTCAAAACGCCGACACCGGAATTTCGACGGCTGCTGCAAGAAATAGCGCTTTTGCTGGCCTATGAAGCGACGCGGGATCTGCCCGTTCGCCAGACCGAAATCGATACACCTTTAACGCCAATGCGAGCACCGACACTGGACGGAAAAAAGCTTGCGCTGATCTCTATTCTTAGGGCAGGGAACGGCCTTCTTGACGGGGTCTTGCAATTGATCCCTCTGGCGCGGGTTGGATTTGTTGGCCTGTATCGCGATGAAGAAACGCTCAAACCTGTCCAGTACTATTTCAAGGTCCCCGAGGCGCTGGAGGCGCGCGAGGTCATTGCTCTGGACCCCATGCTGGCCACCGGGAATTCCAGTGTGGCCGCGATCGACATGTTGAAGGACGCGGGCGCCCGCCACATCCGTTTTATGTGTCTGCTGGCCGCCCCGGAAGGTGTTGCGCGGATGAAGGAGGCGCACCCCGATGTGCCGATTTTCACCGCGGCACTGGATGAGCGCTTGAACGAAAAGGGTTACATCGTGCCAGGGTTGGGTGACGCGGGAGACCGTATCTACGGAACGGTCTGAACTGGCTTAGCCCGCACAGACACTTTGTAAGATGATCCAGGAATTGTCGTCCAGTACTGCCGGCGGCTCGGTATCAAGATAGGGGTCTGCAGCAATCAGGTCAGCGGTAGTTGCGCCGGTGATATCCACGGCCATAGCATAGGGCAACACTGGCACCCGGGCACGCGCAAAGGCCGTCGCCAGAGCGGGGTCTGTCAAGGGTTGCGGTGCCTGCCGCGCCAGTTTCTGAGCGTGGTTCCGCAAGGCGTTTTCAGGCACGCGCCCGGTGGTCAGAAGCCGCAAAACCGCGGGCAGGCCAGCGTCTTCCAACAGGGCAACGAAGGGCGGGGTTTCATTTGCTTTGATCCGAGCCGCAATCAGGTAGCCAGCCGCTGGTGCCGAGGTTTCGTGGTCCTCTACCAGATCACGGGACAGAAGGATGGTGCCGCCGGGCAGGACACGCGCGTCGGCAACCCCATTCCGCAGGACCTGAAGCCGGGGTCCGTTGGCACCGAACGTGCGCGACGACAGTCGCTGCAGCACCGCCGCGTGATCAGGTGTCCCGCAGGCTGGGCCTGTGAGGCGCTGCATCTCCTCAAAAAGCGCCTCGCCGATGGCAGCTTTCTGGATATCGGGCACCGCTTCCGCAGCGTGCTGCGCGACCGCGCCGGGGAGCCAGAGTGCGCCAAAACCAACCAGAGTCAGAAAAAACGCCAGTGCCATCCAGAGGCGCAACCGCCCAGGATGGGGGTCTGCCTTGCGCACAGCATTGTGGACCCGAGCAATCGCCTCGATCATCTCGTCGTCTGCGATCTCCAGGCTTTCATCCGCGTCCGGGCCGGGTGCGAAGACCGCCGGGCGTGCCCCTGGGTTCAGGCGTTCGACCGCGGCCAGCGACCAGTGTGCCAGAGGCGCTTCGGTTTTATCCGCAATAACAAGCGTTGCCTGGCCAACGAAGACATAGACATCACGGCGCTGCGCGTCTGTTGACGCACGCCAGAGGCCGGTCGATTCCAGCCGTTCATACTCTTTCAGAGCCGTCACGTATCAGGTCTGCCTGTCTGCTGCCCTGCGCTTTTCTAGCCCGTCCTGCGATTTGGCTCAATGCAGGAGCGAGGGCGCTGCCCTCGCGCTCCCGGAGTATTTCGTCAAAGAAGAGAGATCAGAGCGAGGCGGCGCGTTTGCGGAGTTCGAATTTCTGGATCTTGCCGGTTGAGGTTTTGGGCAACTCCTCGAAGACAACCTTCTTGGGGGTTTTGAACCCGGCCAGCCGTTCGCGCGCGAAAGCGATCAGTTCGGGTTCGCTCGATGTCGCCCCGTCCTTCAACTCGACAAAGGCGCATGGCACCTCGCCCCATTTCGCATCCGGTTTCGCAACAACCGCGCAGAGCAGAACGGCGGGATGGTGCATGAGCGCGCCCTCCACTTCGACCGAGGAGATGTTCTCGCCACCTGAAATAATGATATCCTTCGCGCGGTCCGCAATCTGGATATAGCCATTGGGGTGTTGCAGCGCGATATCGCCAGAATGGAAATACCCTTCGGCGAACGCCTCTAAGGTTGCCTCCGGATTGCGGAAATAGCCCTTCATTACTGCGTTTCCACGGATCATAACTTCGCCGGTTGTTTGCGCATCCATTGGGATTTGCTGCATGTCATCGCCCAATACGGTGACGTCCTCCATCATCGGGAATGCGACGCCCTGACGGGCTTTGATGGCCGCGCGTTCATTCTCGGGCAGCGCCGACCAGTCCGGGTCCCAAACGCACTCTGTCACATGACCGTAGGTTTCGGTCAGCCCGTAGACCTGGGTGACATTGAAACCCAGTTTCTCGATTGCGGCGAGTGTTGCCGCTGCGGGGGGAGCACCGGCAGTATAGACTTCGATCGTATGGTCGAAAGTGCGCCGCGCGCTTTCGGGAGCGTTTACAATCATGTTCAGAACGATCGGCGCGCCGCCCATATGCGTCACACCCTGTTCTGCGATCCCATTATAAATTGCCTCGGCCGTGATATCGCGGCAGCAGATGACTGTGCCGCCCAGCAGTGGCATCATCCAGCTGTGGTTCCAGCCATTGCAGTGAAAGAGGGGCACAATCGCGAGGAGGCGCGGATAGAGCGTCAGTCCCCAGGACACCACCGTGCCCATGGTCATCAGATAGGCACCACGGTGGTGGTAGACCACGCCCTTCGGCCGGCCCGTCGTCCCCGAAGTATAATTTAGCGCAAGGCTTTCCCACTCGTCTTCAGGCATGATCCAGTCAAATGTCGGATCCCCGGTTTCAAGGATGGTTTCGTATTCGTCGTAAGCGCCGCTGGAGTGCACACCGGCTGCGTCGTCAGCCACTTCGATCAGCCTGGGGGCAGGGCCGTCCATCTGCTCGCATGCCGCAACGGCAAGCGGCAAGAATTGCGGGTCGACCAGCACCGCTTTGGCACCACCATGGTCGAAGATATAAGAGACGGTATCCACATCGAGGCGGATATTGATCGTGTTCAGAACCGCCCCGCAAGCGGGTACCCCGAAATGCGCTTCGACCTGCGCGGGCACGTTGGGCAGAAGCGTGGCGACGACATCCCCTGGCGCGACACCGCTTTTAGACAGCGCCGAGGCGAGCCTGCTTACGCGTGCGTGAAAGTCGCGATAGGAAAACCGGCGGTTTCCATAGATCAGCGCTTCGCGATCTGGAAAGACGCGCGCCGCCCGTTGCAGGTGCGAAAGCGGCGTCAGGGGAACATGGTTCGCCGCGCAGCGCTCCAGCCCCGTTTCATCGGCAAGCCAACCCATTTTTCTCCTCCCGTTTTTTCCGAATAGACGCGGCAGGGCGCGCGTGGTCAACTCTTGCGCGGGGAAAGTAGGGTGATGACAAAAAAGACAAACAATGTTCGCAGTGCTGCGGCTCTCATCATCGCTGCAATGGCGATCATCGGAGTGATTGACAACTATGTCCGTTTCATCGCTGAGGACGCGGGGCTCTGGCAGTTTCACGCGGTGCGTAGTGCCATGGCTTTGCTATGTCTGGCCGCAGCGGGGGTGGTCATGGGCTGGCGATGGCAGGTTGTGCGCCCGTGGGCCGTAGTCGTCCGGTCTTTGCTGATGGGAAGTGCTATTTTGCTCTACTTCGGGGCGCTCGCGACCTTGCCGATTGCAACCGCCGGGGCCGGGCTCTTTACCTCGCCGATTTTTGTTCTCCTGATCTCCTCAATCGTCCTGAAGGAACGCATAGGGCCCTGGCGCATTCTGGCCGTAGCGCTTGGCTTTGCGGGCATGCTCCTGATCCTTAAGCCAGGAGGGTCGGCTTTCGACGCGGTCGCTATGATCCCGATTTTGGCGGGAGCGATTTATGCTTGTGCTTCCCTTGCGACCCGACGGCTTTGCGCGGGCGAGTCTCCGCAGGTTTTGACCGGTGCGTTTTTTCTGACGATAGGGGTTTTTGGTGTGATTGGTTTGGCTGTACTTGGCGGCGCACGCGGGGACTCGTTCTTTTTCACCGGCTGGCAGCCACTGACACCTCGATTTCTTTATCTGACCGCAGTGCAGGCAGTGGGGTCTTTGATCGCGGTTGGGTTTCTTGTGCGCGCTTACCAGATCGCAGATCCGAGCTATACTGCGATCTTCGAGTATTCCTTTCTGATCTTCGCGGGACTATGGGCTTTTCAAGCCTTCGGAGAGCTGCCTGATGCACTGTCGCTGGCGGGTATCGTGTCGATTGCCGCTGCGGGTGGAGTAATCCTTCTGCGGGGTGCACGGCCGCCCGGTTCTGAGTTGCGTCAGGAGGATACCTCCTGAGGGTCAGCTATTTTCCAAAGTAGTGTCCAAAACAAACCGATTGCGATTGTCAGTGCGATCGCCAGACCCACCGCAAGGGCTGCAGCTTCTGCTCGAAGCACAACGCCTTCGACCCCTACTGGCAGCAGTAGCAGGATCGCCGATGTAAAGGCCGCAGCCGACCAGGGTCCAGGATGTGGCAGAGTGCGCAGCCCGGCAATCGACAACAGGAAGGACATGGCGAGTTTCGCACCCGCCGGGGCTGGCGACAGCATCACGAGAAAGGCGACAGCCGAGCCAAAAGCTGCGCCTACGCCGTAAATGAACGCCGTTTGCAAGCTCTCCTGCGGTGAGGAAAGTGCGCGAAGGACAAACAGCAGAACGACCCAATACCCATATTCCCCAGACAGTTCTGCATTAAGCCTTACAGCGACCACCAAACCGACCAGCAGAAATACACAGAGTGAAAAACTGTAGCGTCGACTATAAGGAGGCAATGCCGCCACGCCGTTCAGCCCCAGAAAACGCACAGAAAGCGTTCCCCAGCTCAGACCTGCGAGAATGAAGGGCAGGGCATCCGCGGCCCCTGGTAAGTTCGGCGACAAAGCCAGACCGCACCATCCATAAAGCGCTAGCACAAAAGCCCGGCCACCTGTTTTATGAGCCTCTAAACCTGCGCAGAGGATCAGAAGACAGGCGCCTGTCCACGCCCATATGACACTCTGCGAAGCGGCAAAGACGCAAATTCCGAGAAGCAATGAAGCCGTCGCTGCAAATGCCTGACGGCGGTGGCCGATGATATGGCCGCCAAATGCAGGAACGAGCCCCACCAAAGCCGTGACCCCGCCAAAAGCGGGGCCATAGACGTAGACGATCGGGGCAAGGAGAACCGCCCAAGCGAGCACAGTCTTTCCGAGAAGACCCCAAGGAAGAACCCGAAGAACGCGCGGCGCTTCGGGTTCTGCTTGTTTCATATCAGGCTGCTGCTTGCTGCGGCGCTGCAAAGCGCTCGTAGAATGTCTCGCCTTTTTCAGCCATCTCTCGCAGGAGCTTTGGCGCCTCAAAGCGCGCGCCGTTGGTTCCGGTCAGCCCTTCACAGATCTCGACGGCCTTGGCGGCCCCGATCATATCGAGCCAGCTCAGCGGTCCGCCAGACCACGGCGCGAATCCCCAACCGAGGATCGCGCCGACGTCGCCTTCGCGGATATCCATGAGCACACCTTCTTCCAGTGCACGCACCGCCTCCAGCACCTGCGCCATCAGAAGGCGGTGCTGAACAGCGGTCAGGTCGGGCTGATCCTCCGCAACCGGGAACTTGTCGCCAAGCCCGTCCCAAAGAAGCCCGCGTTTGCCCTTTTCGTCGTAGGTATAAAAACCTGCGCTGGATTTCCTGCCAAGGCGGCCCTCGTCCGCCATCCAGAACAGCACCTCGTCTACCGCGCCATCGGGATAGGCATCGCCCATTGCCGCGCGGGTTGCCTTGGCGATCTTCACACCGAGGTCGATGGAGGTTTCGTCCACCAGTTGCAGCGGGCCGAGTGGCATGCCGACAAGCTTCGCGGCGTTTTCCACCAGCGCAGGCGCGACACCTTCGGCGACCATGCGGATGCCTTCATTGATATATGGGATGATGCAGCGGTTTGCGTAGAAGAAGCGCGCGTCGTTGACCACGATCGGCGTTTTGCGGATTTGGCGCACGTAGTCGAGCGCCTTGGCCACGGCACGGTCGCCGGTCCCCTTGCCTTTGATGATCTCCACCAGCAGCATCTTGTCGACGGGCGAGAAGAAGTGAATGCCGATGAATTGCTCGGGTCGAGCACTGGCCTTGGCCAGATCGCTGATCGGCAGGGTCGAGGTGTTGGTGGCAAAGATCGCGTCACTCGGGATCACAGCCTCGGCTTTCGCAGTGACCTCGGCTTTCACGCCTGGGTCTTCGAAGACCGCCTCGACCACCAAGTCGCAGCCTTCGAGTGCTGCGTACTCCGTGGTCGCGGTGATCCGCGCCAGCACCTGTTCTTTCTTCTCGGGCGTCACCTTCTTGCGGGAGATGCCCTTGTCGAGGATGCCTTCGGAATAGGCCTTGCCGCGATCCGCGCTGTCCTGGCTTGCGTCGATCAGAACAACCTCGATTCCGGCATTAGCGGAGACATAGGCAATGCCAGCACCCATCATGCCTGCGCCGAGAATGCCAACCTTCTTGACCTTCTGGTCCTCAACGCCCGCGGGGCGGACTGCGCCTTTTTCCAGTGCTTCCTTGTTGATGAACAAGGACCGGATCATTGCCGAGGACGATGGATTCATCAGCACATTGGTGAACCAGCGCGCCTCGATCTTGAGCGCGGTGTCGAAGGGCACAAGCGCGCCTTCGTAGACGGCGCTCAGCAGGGCTTTGGCCGCCGGATAGACACCTTTGGTCTTGCCGTTGATCATCGCGGAGGCCCCAACGAAGGTCATAAAACCTGCAGGGTGATAGGGCGCTCCTCCGGGGAACTTATAGCCCTTCTGGTCCCATGGCTTGACGATATCGGCGTCAGTCGCGTTCAATACCCATTCTCTTGCGGCGGACATCAGCTCATCGGCCGGAACAACCTCGTCCACAATCCCGGCCATCTTGGCCTTTTTGGGTTGGCTCAGTTTGCCTTCCAGCAGGGTCGGCGCCGCCTGCATGGCGCCCAGCTTGCGCGACACACGGGTCGTACCGCCGGCGCCGGGGAAGATGCCGACCATAATCTCGGGCAGGCCGATCTTGGCCTTGGGGTTGTCTGCGGCAAAGATGCGGTGGCAGGCGAGTGGAATTTCCAGCCCGATGCCAAGTGCGGTGCCGGGCAGGGCGGCTGCAATCGGTTTGCCGCCCTTGTTGGTTTTCGGGTCCATACCCGCGCGCTCGATCTTGCGCAGGATGGCGTGCATGCCCATTAACCCGTCGAAGAGGCCCTTGGCCGGATTGTCGCCCGCCGATTCCTTCATTTTGGCAATGACATTGAGGTCCATGCCGCCCGCGAAGGAGCCTTCCTTGCCAGAGGTGATGACGATGCCTTTAACGGCGTCATCGGCCAGTGCGTCATCAACAAGGCTGTCCAGCAGGGGCCAGGCCTCCATCGACATGACGTTCATGGACTTTCCAACAGTGTCCCAGGTGATGACGGCGACGCCATCGGCGCCTTTTTCCATGGTGAAGTCGGTCATGGTTTTATCTCCTTACACCCGTTCGATGATGGTGGCCGCGCCCATACCCGACGCAACACAAAGCGTCGCGAGGCCGGTACCTTTGCCAGTGCGCTCCAACTCGTCGAGAAGCGTGCCGAGGATCATGGCGCCAGTCGCGCCGAGCGGGTGGCCCATCGCAATCGAGCCCCCATTCACATTGACCTTGTCATGATCGACATCGAAGGCCTGCATGAAGCGCAGAACGACAGACGAGAACGCCTCATTCACCTCGAAAAGATCAATATCGCCGATGTCCATGCCGCTGTCGGCGAGGATCTTTTGCGTCGCAGGAACCGGCCCGGTCAGCATGATCGTGGGATCGGTGCCGATCTTGCAGGTCGCTTTTATCCGCGCGCGGGGCTTTAGGCCGTTGGCTTCACCGAACTCTTTGTTGCCGATCAGAAGGGCTGCCGCGCCGTCCACGATGCCCGAGGAGTTTCCGGCATGGTGAATATGCTCGATCTTTTCCAGGTGTGGGTATTTCATCAGCGCGACGGCATCGAAGCCCGGCATCTGCTCACCCATATCCTTGAAGGCAGGCTTCAGGCCGCCGAGCGACTGCATGTCCGTCTGCGGGCGCATGTATTCGTCGTGAGCGAGGATCGGCAGGCCGTTCTGGTCTTTAACGGTGATGATTGATTTCTCGAATCTGTTCTCATCCCAGGCGACTTTCGCGCGTTGTTGTGAGGCCATAGCAAGTGCATCTGCATCGTCACGGGTGAAGCCGTATTCAGTGGCGATAATGTCAGCCGAGATGCCCTGCGGTACAAAATAGGTGTTCATGGCAATAGAGGGATCGACAGCAATCGCGGCTCCGTCGGAGCCCATGGCAACGCGGCCCATCATTTCAACGCCGCCAGCGATATAGGCCTCGCCGCCCCCACCCCGCACCTGGTTGGCGGCAATGTTTACGGATTCAAGGCCAGAGGCGCAGAAGCGGTTGATGGCGAGGCCGGGGATGGATTCGTCAAGGTCGGAGGCCAGAACCGCAGTCCGTGCAAGGCAGCCGCCTTGTTCGAAGGCCTGGGTGACGTTGCCCCAGATCACATCTTCCACTGCGTGGCCCTCAAGCCCATTGCGCTCTTTCACGGCGTTCATGGTCAGGGCTGACAAACGCGCTGCGGTAACCTCGTGCAGGCTGCCGTCCTTGCGGCCTTTACCGCGCGGGGTGCGTACGGCGTCATAAATGTAGGCTTCGGTCATGTTTCCTCCGTTCATGCAGCGGCCGGGAAGGCGCGCGGCATCAGGTCATAGGGGTGTTTCCAGCCAGGCTGAGTGGCGATGCCATCCAGCCAGCGGTCGATGTTCGGAAAAGCTTTGCGGTCGAACCCGAATGGTTCGGGGTAAAAGAGATATGAGCAGCACGACAGGTCGGCTGCGGTGATTTCTTCGCTCACAAGCCAGTCCCGGCCTTCCAGGGCTGTATCGAGTGTTTTGTAGGCGGCGCCCACACGCCCCTGTAGCCAAGCAATCACATCGGTAGGTCGCTTGTTCTCGGGCAGAAAGTTCATCATGAACCGGGTTGTCGCTGCCATGCCCGACAGCTTGTGGTTGTCCCAAATTACCCATCGCCAAACCTCCCGCCGCTCTGGCGCGGTATGCAGGCCAAACCTACCCGTTTTTTCCGAAAGGTAGTCGATGATTACGCCCGACTGGCTCAGGACAATATCTTCGTCGACCAAGACCGGGCACTCTCCCATCGTGTTGAGCGCGATGTGCTCAGGCGCGCGGGTTCCACCTTTAAAGAAGTCAACGAAGACCGGCTCCCAGTCCAACCCAGCAAGGTTCAGCGCCAAAGCGGCTTTGTAGGAATGACCAGACTCTCCGAAACAGTGCAGTTTCAGTGTCATAACGCCCGTCCAATCAACTCTTTCATGATCTCGTTTGTGCCACCGTAAATCCGCTGCACGCGGGCATCGGACCACATCTGGGCGATATCGTATTCCGCCATGTAGCCATAGCCGCCATGCAGCTGGACGCATTCGTCGATCACTTCGCCCTGCGTGTCGGACAGCCAGTATTTGGCCATCGCGGCCTTCTCGACCGTCAGCTCGCCGCGCAGGTGCTCGGCCATGCATTCGTTGAAGAACGCACGGCCCACGGCCGCCTTTGTCTGACACTCCGCGAGTTTGAACCGGGTGTTTTGGAACTGCATGATCGGCCCGCCAAACGCCTGACGTTCCTTGGCATAGGCGATCGTGCGCTCGACCGCGCCTTCCATGGCTCCCACGGCACCGGCTGCGATCACAAGACGTTCCTGAGGAAGCTGGCTCATCATCTGATAAAAGCCGCGTCCTTCCTCGCCTCCGAGAATGTTTTCGGGTGGGATTTCCACGTTGTCGAAGAACAGTTCCGAGGTGTCGGCCGCGTGCATGCCGACTTTGTGGAGGTTCTTGCCGCGCGAGAAGCCCTCGGCGCCATCCGTTTCCAGCACGACCAGAGAGGTGCCTTTGGCACCTTCTTTGGGGTCGGTCTTGGCGGCGACAACAATCAGGCTTGCGTGTTGGCCGTTAGAAATAAATATCTTCGACCCACTCAGACGGTAGGCATTGCCGTCCCGGATCGCGCGGGTCTTGATGTTTTGCAGGTCCGATCCCGCGCCCGGTTCGGTCATGGCCAGCGCGCCGACCATCTCGCCCGAGACCATCTTGGGTAGCCATTTCTTTTTCTGCTCTTCGGTCGCGTATTCCAGGATGTAATGCGCCACGATACCGGAATGGATACCATGCCCTGGCCCCCAAGCAGCCAGGTTGGTACGTGCCATTTCGATCAGGATCGCAGCTTCATGGCCGAAATCGCCGCCGGGCCCGCCATATTCCTCGGGGATGGAGGGGCAAAGCAAGCCAAGCTCACCTGCCTGTTGCCAGATTTCCCGGTCCATCTCGCCCTGCTCGCGCCACCGCTCGAAATGCGGCGCCCACTCGGTCGTGATGAAAGTGTTGGTCATTTCCGCGAGCATCTTGTGCTCGTCGGTCATCCAGTCTGCGCTCATGGTCCCCCCCGTTTTTTGCTTCAGTCTCGTTGCTCGGCCAGCGCCGCCTGCCAGAGTCGGAGGCGATGCGTGAGATTGTCGGTGTCCGTCACGCTGTCGAAATTCTCGAACAGGAAAGACAGGAAATCGCCTTCGCTCATCTGCGCCTCACCCGCGAGTTTCCTCAGCCTTCTATAACCATCCTCGGTCATGGCTGCGGGAAAGCGGCGGGTCAGGCGAATGCGTTTGGCCATTCAAATCTCTCCTGTTGGTTGGGTCCCGGTTTTGGGCCGGGACCCGGACCTTAGAAGTTCGCAGCCTCCAGCGCCATCACTGTGTCCGAGCCGGATGTGACACGCGCCAAGTGCGTGCCAGTCATCGGAAGTTGACGCGCCATGTAGTAACGCCCCGTTGCGATCTTCGTTTCATGGAACTCGGTATCCGTGTCCCCGGCTTCCAGGGCCGCCATCGACGCTTTTGCCATCCTGGCCCACATAAGACCGAGGCAGACATGCCCAAAAAGATGCATGAAGTCATACGAGCCCGACAGCGCATTATTGGGGTTTTTCATGCCTTCGGCCATGAAATACATGCCGGCCGATTGCAAATCCTTGGATGACTTCTTTAGTGGTTCGAGAAAGTCGGCTTTCAGCGCTGAGTTGTCCTCATTCTCCTTGATGAAGTCTTTTACTAACTCGAAGAAGTCCATGACGGTTTTTCCGCCATTGAGGCCCAGCTTACGTCCCACCAGATCAAGCGACTGAACACCATTGGTGCCCTCATAAATCATCGTGATCCGTGCATCGCGAACGAACTGTTCCAGACCCCACTCCTGAGTGAAGCCCGATCCGCCCAAGGTTTGCTGTGCCAGGACTGTCGTCTCAAACCCTTTGTCAGTCAAAAAGCCCTTCAGAACCGGGATCAGCAGCGACACCAGATCTTGGGCCTGCGTGTCTTTCTTAAGATGGCCTTCGTCCAGAAGGGTCGAACCCCAGAATGCAAAGGCGCGCGCGCCTTCAACAAAGGACTTCTGGTCCATCAGGTTTCGGCGCACATCAGGGTGGACGATAATGGGGTCGGCAGCCTTGTCAGGAGCTTTGGCGCCAGTCACATCGCGTCCCTGGAGGCGATCATGGGCAAATGCCAGAGCATTCTGGTAGGCGATCTCGCCCTGAGCATAGCCCTGCAGCGCGACCGACAGTCGTGCTTCGTTCATCATGGTGAACATTGCGCGCATGCCTTTGTTGACTTCGCCGATCAGGAAGCCTTTGGCACCGTCGTAGTTCATCACACAGGTTGCATTCCCGTGAATGCCCATCTTGTGCTCCAGCCCGCCACAAGACAGCGTGTTGCGCGCGCCGAGACTGCCGTCGTCGTTCACCAGGAATTTCGGGACAACAAAAAGGCTGATCCCTTTCACGCCCTCTGGCCCACCGGGGATTTTAGCAAGCACAAGGTGGATGATGTTGCTGGACATGTCGTGTTCACCGGCCGAAATCCAGATTTTCTGGCCCGTGATGGCGTAGCTGCCGTCTTCTTGCGGCTCGGCTTTTGTCCGGATCAGCCCCAGATCCGTACCACACTGGGGCTCGGTCAGGTTCATTGTGCCAGTCCATTCGCCCGAAATCATATCAGGCAGATAGGTGGCTTTTTGTTCCGCTGACCCATGTGCGTGGATCGCCGACATCGCGCCGTGGGTCAGGCCATTATACATCTGAAAGGCCATGTTGGCGGACGAAAACATCTCGCCAGTCGCGGTCAGCATTATGTTTGGCATACCTTGGCCGCCATAGTCTGGGTCCATGTCCAAACCAGTCCAGCCACCGGCGCGCATTTCGTCGTACGCTTCCTTGAAGCCTTCTGGCGCCCGCACCACTCCGTTCTCGAGCTTGCACCCCTGCTGATCGCCGATCACGTTCAGTGGGTGCAAAACCTGCGTTGCCAGTTTGCCAGCCTCTTCCAGGATTGCGGACGTGAACTCCCGATCGAGATCGCCATATCCCGGAATATCGCGCCCTGAAACGTTTAGCACATCGTGCAGGATGTATTGCATGTCCTTTGTCGGGGCGGTGTAGCTCGGCATGTTGGTCTCCTGTTGCGCAGGCCGTCAGGCGGCTGCGGTTTCTTTCGCTTTGAGGGACTTGATCATTTCCGCCCCCCATTTCAGTTGCTCCTTCAGCTCGCCGATCGCCTCGTCGAGCTCGGCTCGCTGACGTTCCATATCTGCGAGCCTGTTCTGAGCAATTTCATAAGTCTTGGTCAGCTGCGTCAGCTGGCGATCGCCCCGATCGTAAAGATCGAGAAGCTGCCGTATTTCCTCGAGACTGAAGCCGAAGCGCTTGCCGCGCAGGATCAGCTTCAACCGCGCCCGGTCACTGCGCGTGAACAGGCGCTTTTGGCCTTCACGCACCGGGAAGAGCAGCTCTTTGGCTTCGTAGAAGCGCAGGGTTCGGGGCGTGACTTGAAAATCGTCACACATCTGGCGGATTGTTCTATAATCGGTTTCTGACATACGTGAATCTCCTCGGACACAGCCAGCAGCTGGGTCCGCTGTCGCGTTCATACAAGACGATCTTGCGTTTACGTAACTGGGACGTCACGTCACTTTATTTTGGGTGTGGTTGAGGCGCGTTTACCTGCCGCTTCTTCGGGCATTTTCGCCTTTGTGGTGCCCAAAGGGCCGCGAACCGGGCTGGGTTTTCTGAATTGAATCGCAACGCTCCTCTCACTCGGCGTGGCTGAAGCGGCGGCACCGTTATGCAAAACTTTTCGAAAACGCAGCGCCGCAATTGCTTAGATCAAAGCGAAGAGGCAACCTGATCCCGCAATGCCTCTAGCTCGTCTATCGTGCGTTGCAGCTCTTCATGCTGGCCCCTGAGTTCCTCCAGCTTTGCTGTTGCGTGCTCGACCCAGACCTTATTCTGCACGTCCGTGCCCTGCTGCTCATACATCAAGAGCCACTGCCGGATTTCCTCAAGACTGAACCCGAAGCGCCGTCCGCGAAGGATCAGTTTCATGCGTGCGACTTCGCGTGACGTGTAAAATCGTGACCTGCCTTCTCTGATCGGCGCAAGAAGCTCGATATACTCGTAGTACCGTAAGGTACGCGGCGTTACGTCAAACCGCGCACACATCTCCTTGAAGCTGATCGTCTCCTCCGCCATGCTCCCTCCCAAGGCTTGGCTTTCGGCGTCGTTTCATATTTGACGCAACGCGCCACGGGTGCAAGGGCAATGGCCGCTAACGTCCAACTGTTCCGAGGCCCCATGTCCAATGTAGACAAAGCCAAGATCGCGACCCAGTTCATCTCCTTTCTACCACACGCAAAGGCACTCGATTTACGGATAGAAGACATCGGAGACGGCTTCGCTGTCATCTCGATGCCCTACAATAAAAACCTCGTTGGAGACGCCAGCACAGGTGTGATCCATGGTGGTGCGGTATCGGCTTTGATGGATACCTGCGGTGGCGCCGCAGTGATGTCTCATCCGGATGCACCGGGTGGAACGGCAACAATTGACCTGCGCATTGACTACATGCGGGCAGCGATGCCCGGACAGCGCATCACGGCGCGGGCCGATTGTCACCATATCACTCGCACTGTTGCGTTTGTACGCGCTGTTGCCACGGATGACGATGTCGCGCGCCCTGTCGCGATGGCAACAGGAGCGTTTACTGTTGAGCGCCCGAAAGCAGCCAAGACATGAGCCCCGGAAAGCCTGAACCCATGCAGACCGTCAAGCGCCGTCGCGATTCCGCACTGCGCGCGCTCGTCGAAGGCGTCCCATACATCCAGTTTCTTGGGGTCTCGGTCGATCGCCGTGGAGATGAACTGACTGCCGTTCTGGCCTTTGACGAGAAGCTGATCGGGAACCCGCTTTTGCCAGCAATTCACGGCGGAGTTACAGCCGCATTTCTGGAAGTTACGGCTCAGGTCGAGGTCAGTTGGGCCATGCTTTGGGATGACCTGGAAACCGGCAAGATCGATCCTCAAACCCTCTCACAGGAGACCCTTCCGCGTTTGCCAAAAACGATCGATTTCACGGTCGATTACTTGCGTTCCGGTTTGCCGCGCGATGCCTACGCCCGCGCGCGTGTCACGCGTTCCGGGCGGCGCTACTCGACCGTGTTTGTTGAAGCCTGGCAGGACAACCGTGCGCGGCCTTTTGCTCAAGCGACCGTTCACTTCCTGATGCCGGCGCGCGATCGCTAGTTCAAATGGGCGACCCAGAACCAGTTACGCACCGCCGTGTTTTGCGCATAGCTGTGCCAATTGTCCTGTCGAATGCGACCGTGCCGATCCTTGGCGCAGTAGACACGGGCGTTGTTGGGCAGATGGGGCAGGCCGCACCTATAGGTGCGGTTGGTCTCGGGGCTATTATCCTTACTGCGATCTACTGGGTATTCGGCTTCCTGCGCATGGGCACCACTGGTCTTGCGGCGCAGGCGCATGGGCGTGGCGACCATGCCGAGATCGCAGCGCTTTTGTCTCGCGCTTTGTTTATCGCTGGCCTCGCTGGTCTTGCGTTGATTATCCTGCAATACCCGCTGTTTCGGGGCGCATTTTATGTGGCGCCCGCCAGTGACGAAGTTGAAACACTTGCACGCACCTATCTCGAGATCCGCATTTGGTCCGCGCCGGCAGCGATTGCGATTTATGGGATTACAGGCTGGCTCATCGCAGCCGAACGCACGCGCGCTGTTTTGCTCCTCCAGCTTTGGATGAACGGTGTGAATATTCTTCTCGATCTGTGGTTCGTCTTGGGCCTGGGATGGGGTGTCGGAGGCGTGGCGTTCGCCACTTTCATTGCCGAGTGGAGTGCGCTTGGACTTGGGCTATGGCTGTGCCGAGCGGCCTTTCAGGGGCGGGACTGGCGCCGCGCTGCGCTTGTCTTTGACCGTGCACGGATCATGGAAATGAGCGCTGTAAACGGAGACATCCTGGTTCGCTCGGTCCTCCTGCAAGCCGCCTTTGTATCTTTCCTGTTTTTTGGCGCAGGGCTGGGCGATGTGACGCTTGCCGCCAATCAGGTGCTTTTGCAGTTCCTGCATGTTACGGCCTATGCTCTGGACGGGTTTGCCTTTGCCGCCGAAGCGATTGTGGGCCAGGCAGTCGGCGCGAGAAAGATCGGTCCGCTGCGGCGTGGCGCCCGCATGGCGACCGTCTGGGCTCTTGGAACTGTCTGTGTGCTGTCGCTGATATTCTGGGGGGCCGGAAACTGGGCAATCGATCTGATGACAACAGCTCCGGACGTCCGTGGAGAGGCGAGGCGGTATTTGAGCTGGCTTGTCTTGGCGCCGGTTTTGGGCGTGTGGGCGTTTATGCTGGATGGTGTCTTTATCGGTGCGACCCGTACGCGGGATATGCGCAACATGATGGCAGTTTCTTTTGGCGTCTACGTTCTGGCCGTCGCGGCTTTGCTGCCGAGCCTTGGCAATCATGGGCTCTGGGCCGCGATCATGATCATGTTCGTCGTTCGCGCTCTTACGTTACTTTCGCGGTACCCGGCGCTGGAGAATAGCGTCAACCAAAGCAAAGCGGCGGTCTGAGAAGTGTTCGGATCTACCTACTCATACCAGGCCGAGCACCCTTTCCGGTGGCCGCCCGATCACCGCCTGCGATCCGAAGAGGGCGACGGGGCGCTCGATTAGGATCGGGTGACTGACCATTGCGGCCAAGAGTTCTTCTTCCGGGCTCATCTTCGATAAACCGCTTTCTCTAAATACCCGCTCTCCGGTACGCAGCATATCGATCGCGGAAACTCCAAGCATGTCCTGGACAGCTTGCAGCTCTGATAGCGTGGGCGGATCCTCCAAATATCTGCGCACGGAAACTTCATGCCCGGCTTCTTGCAGAAGGTTCAAAGCTGCCCGTGACTTCGAACATCGCGGATTGTGCCATAGTATCAGCGCGCTCACAGCCATGACGCCCGGTCGCTGCCGACCGCTTCGGCCAATGTCGAAAATCCGTCGCGCTCAAGCAACCTGTCCAGACCGTGCGCGATCTCACCCGCAAGACTGATCCCGCCATAGACAAGTGCAGTGTAGAGTTGCACTGCCGTCGCGCCGGCACGAATTTTTGCATAGGCCTCCTCGGCGCTGCTGATGCCACCCACTCCAACCAAAGGAATTGCACCGTCGGTGAGCTGGCTCAGCCGTGCAAGCATCCGTGTCGAGCTTTCAAACAACGGCGCTCCGGATAGCCCGCCGGCCTCCGCCCGATGTGGTGACCGAAGTCCTTCGCGCGACAGGGTCGTATTTGTCGCGATGACGCCATCAATGCCGCTATCGAGCGCTACACGTGCGATATCCTCCAGGCCTGCGGGATCTAAATCTGGTGCAATCTTGAGGAAAATAGGGATAGGGCGCGGCAGCGCGGCGCGCGCTGTCATAACGCCCTGCAGCAGAGCTCGCAAAGCATCCGCGCCCTGCAGGTCGCGCAGCTTCTCGGTGTTCGGTGAGGAAACATTAACCGTCGCAAAATCTACGTGCGACCCGCATACGTGCAGCACCTCCGCAAAGTCTGCTGCACGGTCTTTGCTGTCTTTATTTGCGCCAAGGTTCAACCCGATCACCGCTTCTTTGGGGCGCTCTTTCAATCGTCTGGCGATCTCTTCTGCGCCATCATTGTTGAAGCCAAAGCGGTTGATGGCGGCCCGGTCTTCGCTCAGGCGAAACAACCTCGGTTTCGGATTGCCAGGCTGCGGGCGCGGTGTTGCTGCCCCAACCTCCAGAAAACCAAAGCCCGTCCGCGCAAGCGGAGCCAGCGCTTCGGCGTTCTTATCAAAACCAGCTGCCAGTCCAACCGGGTTCGGCAGCTCAAGGCCTGCCAATGTGGAGCGCAGCCTCTGGTTGGTTACCGGTCCTCCGCGTGGCCCTAGTCCAGCCGTCAGCGCGCGTAAAGCCAGCCCGTGGCCGGTTTCCGGGTCAAAGGAGCGCATGACCCGAAGCCCGACCTGCTCCAAAACGCTCAAGACAGGTCCTCGGGGAATCTGTGGGACCCGTTTTGGTCCAGCGGCAAAGGCTGAACCCAAAGGATATCGCTGCGTGACAGGGTCCGGTAAAGATGTGGGAAAAGTTGCCCGCCGCGCGAAGGTTCCCATTTCAGCGCCGCCCCAAGTGCGTCCGACTCGAGCGCGAGCAGCACCAAATCGTCCTCTCCTGCGAAGTGTTTGGCGGCAGTCTCTCGCACTTGTTCTGCGGTCGAGAAATGAATGTATCCGTCGCTCAGATCGATCGGCGCCCCGGCGCTCTCACCGGCGGTTTCAAATGTCGCAAACTCTTCTGCCCGAAAAATCTTGAAAATCCGCATGGCGCCTGTTTGATGTGCAGAGACTTCTAGGTCAAGGCGCACGGCTCGTGCTGCCTTTGACATGCCGCCAAAAGCGCGTCACGCTAACGCCATCAATACCATCAGGGGGTCCAAAATGCTTCGAGTTCTGACGTCGGTTGCAGCTCTGTCTCTTGCCGCGGGTGCCGCATCTGCCGAGTACAGCCTGCACATTCTTCACATCAATGATCTGCACAGTCGGATCGAGTCCATCAACCGTTTTGACAGCACGTGTTCGGCAGAAGACGAGACCGAAGGGAAGTGCTTCGGAGGCGTGGCCCGGGTTGCCACCAAGATCAACGAGTTGCGGGATCAGCTGACTGCAGCTGGTGAGAATGTAATCGTGCTGGATGCGGGCGACCAATTCCAAGGGTCGCTGATGTATTCGACCTACAAAGGAACCGCGGAAGCCGAATTCATGGAAGCGATCGGTTTTGATGCCATGGCCGTTGGGAACCATGAGTTCGACGATGGTCCGATCAAGTTGCGCGAATTCATCGATCTCGTCAGTTTCCCTGTCGTTTCCGGCAACCTGGACCTCGGCGCGGAAGACCTTCTTAAGGATCATGTCGCGAACCACGTTATTCTGGACGTCGGCGGTGAACGCATCGGCATCGTTTCAGCGCTTGCCACGGACACGTCGGAAACCTCTTCCCCGGGTCCGAACGTGGTGTTCCAGGACGAGATCGAAGCTCTACAGCAGGACGTAGCCGAGTTGGAGGCGCAGGGCGTCACGAAGATCATTGCCCTGACTCATGTTGGTCTGGCCAAGGATCTGGCGATTGCCGAAGCCGTCGAGGGGCTCGACGCGGTCGTAGGCGGACATTCCCATACGCTGCTTGGCAACGACAATGAAGATGCCTCAGCACCGTATCCGGTAATGGTAGGGGATACGCCTGTTGTGCAGGCCTATGCCTATTCGAAGTATCTGGGTCATCTCAAGCTGACCTTCGATGACGCTGGCGCTGTCACGTCCGCCGAAGGGAACACGATCGTTCTGGACGCTTCGGTTACTCCCGATGCCGAAATCGTGGCGCGCGTTGCTGAACTGGCCGGCCCGATTGAAGAGTTAAAAGCGCAGCGTGTCGCCGCAGCCGCGGAACCCATCGAAGGCGACCGGTCGGTGTGCCGCGCGATGGAGTGTCCTATGGGCAACCTCGTCACGGATGCGATGCTGGCGCGTGTCGCTGATCAAGGCATTCAGATAGCGTTTCAAAACGGGGGTGGCTTGCGCGCTTCGATTGACGCTGGCGAGATTACCATGGGCGAAGTGCTGACGGTTTTGCCGTTCCAGAACACGCTTTCGGTTTTTGAAGCCTCTGGGCAAATGCTGATCGACGCGCTGGAGAACGGGGTCAGTAAAGTCGAGGAAGGCGCAGGACGTTTCCCGCAGGTCGCAGGTATGAAGTTCTCGTGGGATCCGGCCGCGGAACCCGGCAGCCGCATCACCGAAGTGATGGTTGCGATGGGCGACAGCTTCATGCCGATCGAGGCTGACAAAATCTATGGCGTGGTCACAAATAATTACGTCCGCAATGGCGGCGACGGCTACGCGATGTTCGCAGGCGATGACAAGAACGCATACGATTTCGGACCTGACCTGGCAGATGTTGTGGCGGAATACCTCGCAGCGGGCGGTGCCGCCTATCAGCCTTTCACCGAGGGTCGGATTTCTTCCACCCAGTAAGCCGGATTTGAATCACAGGCGGCGCCGGGCTTTCTGGCGCCGTTTTTTGTTGCACAGACCGGCAAAAGGCGCCACGACGGTGCCTATGGCTACCGCCGAAGACACTGCGCCCGCGGCCCCGCGTCACCTGATCCCCATTCTGTCAGCCGCTAATTTCGTGATCGGCATGGGTGCCTTTGTTATCATCGGTGTACTGGAGCCATTGGCAGATGATCTAAAGATCGAACCAGCAGGTGCCGGTCTGCTGATGACAGTCTATGCCTTGGCATATTCGCTATCCTCGCCGCTTCTGGTGGCCCTGACGGGGCGGGTCGGACGGCGGCGCGTTCTGTTTTTTGGGCTCGGTCTCTTCACTCTGGGCATTTTGGGCAGTGCAGTCGCTCCGGGAGAGACCATTTTATGGCTCGCGCGTACGGTGGCCGCAATCGGCGCAGGACTATTCATGCCGGTTTCTGCGTCGGTTGCCGCCGGCCTGAGCGCGCCAGACCGTAGGACAAGGGCACTTGCTTCTGTATTTCTCGGAGTAACGCTGGCCCAGATTCTTGGGATCCCGGCGGGAGCGTTTATTGCCTATGAGATCGGCTGGCGGGTTGCCTTCTGGCTGGTGGTGGCGTTGGCTTTGCCCTGCCTTTGGTTGGTGTGGACGCGGGTGCCCAAAGGACTGCGGTTTCAACCGGTCAGCCTACACAACCTCGCGGAGGTGTTGCGCCAAAGCCGTCTGATGCTGTCTGTAATGTTTACGGCGTTGTTTCTGAGCGGTATCTACGTGGTTTACACTTATTTCGCGCCGCTTTTTTCGCTCCAGATGGGCTTTGAGGGGGCTATGATTTCAGCCTTGCTGCTGGTTTTCGGCATGGGTGCAGTCCTGGGAAATATCCTCGGCGGAGCGTTGTCTGACCGTGTGGGTCCTGAACGGACACTGGGTCTGCTCTGCCTCCTGCAAATGAGCTTATTGCCATTTTTTTCTCTTCTGCCACTGGCATTGCCAATGGTCCTGGCCTTGGTGCTGACCTGGTCTGTTTGCGGGTGGTCTTTCATGGCGCCACAACAAGCCCGTCTTATTTCTCGGGCGCCGGAAGTTGCACCCGTCATGCTGTCTTTGAATGCAGCAGCGATTTACGTGGGTGTGGCGCTTGGGTCGGCGCTGGGCGGCGTCGCGCTGGAGCTTGGTGGTTTTGGGGCGCTCGGTGTTACTGGATCGCTGGTCATTGGGCTGGCGCTTCTGGCACTCTGGGTGGCGCGACCGCGTCCCTAGTGCAGGCGCTTCGGACCCGTGCGCGCGAATGGTTGGCCAGCACGCAGGCCAACACACCGCAAATGCAGCGACAATTGTGTGAAATGTGCAAGCAAGGTAGGCGCCAAGTCACCTCGCACAAGTTGCATTGCAGATAAAAGCGCTTCCTCGAGGTCAGGGCAAAGTGTCTGGTCTACTAGCTCCGCAATCAGTCTCTCATCCGGTGTTACAAGGTCACTTCCGGGTTCTTGAAGGTTCAGTTTCCGCGAGCAATCCTGATCAATGAGATCCATGCCGCGTTCGAGGGCCCTGAGCGCAACGCGCGCGCGTTCGTTGCCCAGATGTTGCTGGAAAAGCGCGTACACCTGGCTTCTGCCCATGCCGCCGCTTTGCCACAGGCGAAGGATCTGAACGGCAGTTTGCTGGGCAATGGACAGACTCTCAATCAGGACGAGGCTTTGTCGCGACAGGCTCCAACGCTCCCAGCTCATGTGATCCAAGTCTCCTTGTGTTTAGCATTCAAAAACTGACAAAAAAACTCAGGTATTGCAAGTTGCCACTGGTTGTGTTTCGCACGGTTCAACAAGCTGAAGGGTTTCTCTGCAACGCAAATAAATCCGAAAATGTAGACCACTTTATGTAGAGAACAGTCCGTACTTAGAAACACGAGCGCGTAGCGCAGTCTGGCGCACATCTGATCAGCTGGGCGCCTATTCCGCTGGTCCGTTCCACTTGCGGTCGCTAGACTGCCATGATGTGCGGACGGTTTGCTTTGACTTTACCGACGGAGGCGATGGCGCAGCTCTTTGCGGCGACCCCCTCAAACGACCTTCCTGAGATTCCGAATTTCAATATATGCCCCACCACCCAGGTCGCAGTTCTGACGTCGATGGATGGTGTCCGTCGCCTGCGCCCCATGCGTTGGGGTTTCTTGCCGCATTGGTACAAATCGCCTGCTGACGGCCCTTTGCTGATCAACGCGCGGGCAGAAACGCTAGCGGCGAAACCCGCGTTTCGGGACGCTTGTCGCGAACGCCGCTGCCTGATTCCGGCAACGGGCTTTTTTGAGTGGACCAAAGATGCAGACGGAAATCGTCTGCCATGGTACATCCGGCGCACCGATAGCGCACCTATTGCCTTCGCGGGTGTCTGGCAGGTTTGGGACAAAGGGGATGTACCGTTGTTGACCTGCGCGATTGTCACCACTTCGGCTAACAAGGCACTGTCTAAAATCCATCATCGCATGCCACTGACACTGGACCAGTCTGATTGGCCGCTCTGGCTCGGAGAAGCTGGAAAGGGCGCGGCTCGCCTGATGGAACCGGCGCCAGAGGACCGTTTTGCCTTTCACAGGGTGGATACCAAAGTCAATTCGAACCGGGCGGATGGTGCCGACTTGATCCGCCCGTTGGTCGCTTAAAAAAAGGCGCGGTCCCGAGGGACGGCGCCAGTCACAAAGGGAAACTTATCGCTACGCAGCGTTCGGCTTCAACCGCTGCGTCAGTTTCCAAAAGTATGAGTTGAATTGCGCAAACCCTGTGTTCTGAACATGGCCTTTTTGTGGCAAGGTGTCTCAATCGCCGGTATGCGCGGCGAATAAGCGCTGCGTTGCTTCTCGCTTGACGCCCAAATGCCCGTGAAATATCCACTTACGGACTGGGCGGGTATGGTGAAATGGTATCACACGAGCCTTCCAAGCTCTTGGTGTCGGTTCGATTCCGACTACCCGCTCCAAGCAACCGGATTTCCCAGGCGCCAGGGTGGGCCGCAAGGAAACCTAGCAAGCAGATGTGAGCCCGCCATATGGCCCGACAACCTTCTACTGGAACATCGGATCAGGACCGCGCCAAGTCTAAAAATATGGCGGCTCTACGCAGCTTGTTTCCGTTTCTTGCACCCTACAAGGCAATGATAGTTGCCGCACTGGTGGCACTCGTGGCCACTGCGGCTTTGTCTCTTTTGTTGCCCATGGCCGTCAGGCGTGTGGTCGACGGCTTTGACGCGCGCAATACGGAACTTCTGGATCAGTATTTCTTTGCAGCGGTCGTGATAGCTGCGCTTCTCGCGATCGGTACAGGACTTCGCTACTATCTCGTAACCCGACTGGGCGAGCGGGTTGTCGCGGACATTCGAAAGACCCTTTTCGAACGTATGCTTGGCATGAGCCCCGCGTTCTACGAGAGGATCATGACCGGCGAGGTGCTCAGCCGGTTCACAACAGATACCACGCTGATTCTTACGGTGGTGAGCTCGTCTGTATCTTGGGCTTTGCGCAATATCCTGCTTCTTCTGGGCGGTTTGGTCCTTATGATGCTGACCTCGCCAAAGCTCACCGGCTTGGTGTTGCTTCTTGTGCCTGCTTTGCTTCTGCCGATTTTGGTGCTGGGCCGGCGCCTGCGAGTTCTGAGCCGTGAAAATCAAGACTGGATCGCGAACAGCTCGGGCTTTGCGTCGGAAGCTCTTTTGTCAGTTCAAACGGTGCAAGCTTTTACCCATCAAGCAGAAAGCACTGCCGAGTTTGGCGAGCTCACTGAAAAGTCCTACCAAAGCGCGAAAGCCCGGATTGGCATCCGTGCCTTGATGACGGTAATCGTGATCTTTCTGATCTTCGCCGGGATCGTCGGTGTTCTTTGGATTGGTGCGCGGGATGTCCAGACTGGCCTGATGAGCCCGGGAACCCTTGTTCAGTTTGTAATTTACGCAGTCATTGTCGCGGCGTCGGTTGGAGCGCTCTCCGAAATCTGGGGGGAACTGCAACGCGCCGCGGGCGCGACGGAGCGGTTGGTGGAGTTGCTCTCGGCACAAGACAGTGTTGCGGACCCAGACCTGGCTACGGCACTGCCGGCGCCCTGCGCCGGTCGGATCAGGTTTGAAGATGTCGGGTTTGTCTATCCCGCCCGCGCGGACGTCGCTGTGCTGAAAAACATTTCGTTCTCAGTCGAACCCGGCGAAACGGTCGCGCTTGTCGGGCCGTCAGGTGCCGGCAAATCAACGATTTTGCAGCTTTTGTTGCGCTTCTTTGACCCGGTTTCCGGGGTCATTCGCATAGATGGTCATGACCTGCAGTCCATGATGCGGGACGATTTTCGCCGTCAGATTTCCTTTGTCCCGCAGGATGCGGTGATTTTCGCCACAAGCGCGCGCGAAAATATCCGCTTCGGGCGGCCCGAAGCGACCGATGCAGAAGTGACCGCTGCGGCCGAAGCCGCAGCTGCGCACGGTTTCCTCAGCCGTTTGCCGGAGGGGTATGACACTTACGTCGGAGAGCGTGGTGTGATGCTATCTGGGGGGCAGAAACAGCGTATCGCTCTGGCACGCGCTATTTTGCGGGATGCTCCGATCCTCCTGCTCGACGAAGCAACGTCTGCACTGGATGCCGAGAGCGAGCAGGCTGTCCAGCAGGCTGTGGAGTCGCTGTCGGAGAACCGCACGACACTTATTGTGGCGCACCGCCTCGCGACTGTTAAGAAGGCGGACCGCATCTTGGTATTTGAGGACGGGCAGATTGTAGCTGAGGGCAGCCACGATGCTCTGGTTGCCGAAGGTGGCCTCTACGCCCGTCTTGCACGCCTGCAATTCACCGCAGGTCTTGCTGCAGAATAGCCCGCCGCCAGGCGCCTTGCCTTCGGCGATCAGGCTTCCCACATCACTTTAAACGTTGCGTCACAGTAGTCGCCGCATTCTTGCGTCGATTTTTCTGTATATTAAACGACACCAACGCGGCGTGACCCGTCTGAGGCGCGCGGGCAAAGCAAAGAAAAATGGGATATTCCAGGGGGGAATCATGGGTATCAGTATTGGTACGCTTGCAGACAAATCGCAGATCGAGGCAGATCACCCGTGGGAGCAGGTGCAACCCGCGGCCACAATTTACGAATACCTCACGCGCGCGAAAACAAAGTATGCCGACAGACCAGCGGTCACCTTTACACTGACGTCTGACCCGAAGGATCCTGGTGAAACAGTCACCTGGGCCGAATTGCATGGAAAGGCCACGCAAGCTGCAAACTTGTTCCGCAGCCTCGGTGTAGGCGAAAACGACGTTGTTGCATACATGATGCCCAACGCGTCAGAGACCGTCTGGACGTTGCTGGGCGGTTCGACAGCCGGGATCATTAATCCGATCAACCCGCTTCTTGAAGCTGAGCAAATCGGTGCAATCCTGAATGAAACTGGTGCAAAAGTTCTGGTCACGCTCAAGAGCTTCCTGAAGACAGATGTGGCCCAAAAAGCCGCCCAGGCCGTTGCAATGGCCCCTGGGGTTACGCATGTGCTTGAGGTGGATTTGCTGCGCTATCTCAGCCCCCCGAAAAGCTGGATTGCTGGCCTGTTGCGCCCGAAGAATCCAGTCTCGCATTCCGCAACGGTGCTCGATTTCCACACTGAGCTTGCGAAGCATCGCAGCGATGCTCTCGACTTCGCGGACAGCTTTGAAGATCGCGTGGCGGGCTATTTTCATACCGGGGGCACCACCGGCATGCCGAAAGTGGCCCAACACAAATACGCGGGTATGATCTACAATGGATGGCTCGGATCGGAGCTGATTTTCCAGGAAAGCGACACTCTGATTTGTCCGCTGCCGCTTTTTCATGTCTTTGCTTGCTACCCGATTATGATGTCGATCATAGGAGCCGGCAGTCACGTCGTTTTCCCGACGCCACAAGGCTATCGCGGTGATGGCGTATTTGACAATTTCTGGAAGCTGATTGAACGCTGGAATGTCACGTTCATGATCACCGTTCCTACAGCGTTGGCCGCATTGATGCAGCGTCCGGTCGACGCCGACGTTTCGTCATTGCGTATCGCTATATCCGGATCCGCGCCGCTACCGCTCGAACTGTATAACCGGTTCAAAGATGCCACCGGCGTGAACATCGCGGAAGGTTATGGTCTTACCGAGGCGACATGCCTTGTGTCGTGTAATCCGATCGACGGGAAACAGAAGGTGGGTTCGGTCGGCATTCCGCTTCCGCATACAGAGGTTCGGATCCTGCATTGTGATGCAGACGGCAAGATTGACCGGGAATGCGGCACCGACGAAATTGGTGAAATCTGCGTGGCAAACCCCGGAGTTTTCGAAGGCTCCACTTACACCGAAAGCGACAAGAACTTGGGCCTTTTCGCGGACGATATCTTCCTGCGCACAGGGGACCTGGGGCGCATCGATGAAGAAGGGTATCTGTGGATTACGGGGCGCGCGAAGGACTTAATCATCCGCTCGGGTCACAATATCGATCCGGCTCTCATCGAAGAAGCGTTGATGGGCCATCAGGCTGTTGCGATGGTTGGCGCGATTGGCCAGCCAGATTCCTATGCAGGCGAATTGCCTGCAGCCTACGTTGAGCTGGTCGCAGGCCAATCAACAACGCCCGAGGCTCTTCTGGCCTTTGTAAAGGAGCAGATCTCCGAACAGGCAGCAATCCCAAAGCATGTCGAAATTCTTCCTGAGATCCCAAAGACTGCTGTCGGCAAAGTCTTCAAGCCTGACCTGCGTAAGTCTGCCATATCGCGGATCTATACAGCCGCACTTGAAGACGCTGGGCTCAACGCAGTCGTCGCGGACGTGACCGAAGACAAGAAACGCGGCCTCGTCGCGCGGCTTGTGAAAACAGGGGAAGTATCCGATGACGCGGTCAAAGATGTACTGGGGAACTACACCCGACCCTGGGTGTGGCGGCCCTGATCATATAAAACTTGAGCCGTTTTCTTAACGCGGTTTCAAAATGCGTATCGTAGGCTTCGCATCAAGTGTACTGGTGCGGAGCTTTTTTTATGTCCTATGTTCTTATTGGTCTGTATCTCGGAACAACTGCGGCGGTAGCTGCTTTGAATGCAGGCGGGAGCCTTTTGGTGGCTTTCGGTCTCTTTACGCTGTTTGGCGGTCTGTCTCTTCTGGGCGGCCTCGCGATTGCGACAGTGTGCGTTCTGCGAACGGAGGCTGCTCGCCACCAAAGCAGTTGATCTGCGCCTGTTTAGCGATCTTTTTCGCAGCATCTGCCCAATTTTTAATCTAATCAATGCATCGGCGGGCCGGGTTTGCGCCCGTGGTCTTGGTGCTTCGGGCACCTCCTGCCTATCCCAGGGTTGCAGGGCACTTAGGGTTCCGCCGCAAAATGCGGGTCTGGTCCGAGAAGTGCCGCCCGGCTGGCAAAATCCAGAAGGGTACACGGCGGGCCAAAATCCCGGGAGGTTACTGCGCAGGTTTCGTCCGCGCTAATCCCATGTTCTGCCAGCGGACGCCTTAGTCTCCTCCGGCAGAACAGATCAGGGAGCGTAAACGTGCTGAAGCAAACCACCATCCTCACCGCAGCAGTGCTGGCCGGAGCTATGGCCCTGCCAGCAACGGCGCAGGAAAAAACAGAATTCAAAGTCGCGTGGTCGATCTATGTCGGCTGGATGCCTTGGGGCTACCTCGAGGACAGTGGCATCATGGACAAATGGGCAGACAAATACGAAATCGACGTCGAGATCGTTCAAATCAACGACTACATCGAATCCATAAACCAATACACGGCGGGCGCGTTTGATGGTGTGTCAGCCACCAATATGGACACTCTTTCAATTCCCTCCGGCGGTGGCGTTGACACGACCGCGCTTATTGTTGGTGACTATTCCAACGGCAATGACGCAGTGATCCTCAAAGGCGAAGGTGCCCTCGCCGACTTGGCGGGCAAGCCTGTGAACCTCGTGGAATTGTCGGTGAGCCACTACCTTCTGGCGCGCGGACTGGACAGCGTCGGTCTGTCCGAGGCGGATCTTGATGGGGTGATTAACACCTCGGACGCGGATATGATTGCGGCCTACGCAACCGATGACGTGGAGGCTGTTGTAACCTGGAACCCGCTTGTGTCTTCCATTCTGGAAGAACCAGGTGCGAACAAGCTTTTTGACAGCTCAGATATTCCCGGAGAGATCATCGACCTGATGGTCGTCAATACGGAAACGCTGGAAGCAAATCCCAATTTCGGGAAGGCAATGGTTGGCGCATGGTATGAAGTGATGGGCCTGATGGCTGCAGGGGACGAGGCTGTACTGACCGCGATGGCGGAAGCCTCAGGTACTGATCTGGAAGGCTACAAAGGACAGCTCGCTTCGACCGAAATGTTTTACGATCCGGCGGAGGCTGTTGCTTTTACTCAATCTTCGGAACTGCCAACGACCATGGTCAACGTGGCAGAATTCCTTTTTGACAAGGGAATCCTTGGCGAAGGTGCGCCGAGCGCGGACTTCGTTGGCGTCGAGTATCCCGACGGTTCGACAACAGGCGATACAAGCAACGTCCAGTTCCGCTTTGACACCACCTACATGCAGATGGCGGCCGACGGCGCGCTTTAAGTGAGCGAGGCTGGCCGCCGGATCACCCTTCATGATCCGGCGGCCCGAGGTCTGACGAGGGTCCGATGCGGCTGATCAACAGAAAACCGGGGCGCGTGTTGTCGCTGTTCCTGCTTCTCGTGCCCTTTGCTCTGGTGCTTCTGGCATACAAGCTGGGCTCCGATGCAAGGCTGGCCGTAAACCCGCAGGACAAACTTCTTCCAGCCCTTTCAACGTTGATGGATACGGCGGGACGGCTGACAACAGAAGGCAGCCGTCGGACCGGTGAAATCCTATTCTGGAAAGACACTTGGTCGAGCCTCACCCGTCTGGCCCTGGGGGTTGGCATCGCCTCTCTGATCGGATTGGTCTCGGGCCTTGCGATTGGGCTGCTACCCTATATGCGGGCAGGTCTGGCCGGATTTGTTTCTGTCGTTTCAATGGTGCCACCACTCGCGGTTCTGCCAATTCTGTTTATTGTCTTTGGCCTTGGGGAGGTCAGTAAGGTTGCCCTTATTGTGATCGGCATTGCTCCGTTTTTAATCCGTGACCTTTCGGCACGCACGATCGAGCTTCCATCCGAACAGATCATAAAAGCGCAAACGCTCGGGGCGTCCTCCATGGCGATCGCCATTCGCGTAGCGCTGCCTCAAATCATGCCACGTCTGATTCAGGCTGTGCGTTTGTCCTTGGGGCCCGCCTGGCTCTTTCTTATCGCGGCGGAGGCGATCGCCTCAGAGGACGGACTTGGCTACCGCATTTTTCTCGTGCGCCGTTTTCTCGCCATGGACGTAATCCTTGTTTATGTGGTTTGGATCACACTCCTGGCTTTCGCAATTGACTATGCTCTCAAGGCTCTGTCGCGCAGGCTTTACCCCTGGACGGAGGCTAGCTTATGAGCTTTGTCGAAGTTCAAAACCTGTTCCAAAGCTATGGACAGCGCCCGATCTTGGAACGGATCAACATCAGCGCTAAAGAAGGCGAGTTCATCTCGATCGTTGGCGCATCCGGCTGTGGCAAATCCACGTTCCTGCGTCTGCTACTAGATCAGGAACAGCCCACGCGCGGGGACATCTTTGTAGATGGTGAATCGCTCAAGGGCGAGCCTTGCCCGACGCGGGGAATCGTGTTTCAGCGCTACTCTGTTTTTCCCCACATGACCGTACGGGAAAACCTGATTGCCGCCGAGGGACTTGGCGCCAACATGTTCGGTATTCTCGGCCCATCCGCCAAGAGCGACGCCAGAGCGAGAGCGGACGAAGCTCTGAACCGCATCGGGCTGGCGCATGTCGGCGACCAGTATCCTGCCACGCTGTCAGGCGGCATGCAGCAAAGACTTGCGATTGGGCAGGCCTTGGCGGCAAAGCCGCGTATTTTGCTGCTGGACGAGCCTTTCGGCGCGCTGGATCCCGGCACGCGGCTGCAAATGCACGCCTTTCTAATGGAATTGCGCGCCGAGACGAATATGACCGTCTTTATGGTCACGCATGATCTCGAAGAGGGTTTCAAGCTTGGAGACCGCGTTTGGGTTTTCGACAAGCCGCGCTGGGATCCGCACGATCCTGAAGCATTTGGCGCAACTATTACCTACGATTTTGACGCCCGTGACGGTGGCATTCCCTATCAGCGGATTGCCGAGGCACCGGGCCTAAGCGGAGCGGCGCAGGCGACATCCGAAAAAGCCCCAGTCGCAGCAACATCCTGATATTCCGAGGACGGAGGACTTCCATGTTTCCATTTCGCGGCGAGCGGACGCGATCGCATCATCCGGCTGACCTTTTGCACCAGGAACGGCGCTATCACCATCCGGACCTAACAAAGCTGCGAGGCTGGAAAGCTATGCAAGCGGAAGCGGGCATTCCTGAAGGCCGGTGGGACGAGGAGCGGCGCTGGGCGCTGCGGATGGGGCTGACAGGCGCGGACACAATCGAAGACAAGTCCATCCCGACATTTGCGCGGGGTGAACTCCCTCATTACGCGGGCATAAACACCTTTTTGAAAGCCCCCTATGCCGAGGATGTATTGGAGGTCGCTCACTACGACGCGACTGTGCTGGGTATTCCGTTTGATGGAGGCACAACTTATCGCGCAGGTACGCGCTTTGGCCCGCAAGGGGTCCGTAAGATATCGGCCCTTTACACGCCTTATAACTACGAACTTGGCGTGGACTTGCGCGAACAGATGACGCTCTGCGATGCGGGCGACGTATTCACAATCCCTGCGAACCTTGAAAAGTCATTCGATCAGATCAGCCGAGCGGTCTCCCATGTGTTTTCGTCAGGTTCGCTGCCCATCATGATTGGCGGTGACCATTCGATCGGTTTTCCATGCGTGCGGGGTATTGCTGAATGCACCTCGAAGAAAATTGGCATCGTCCATTTTGACCGGCACGCCGATATTCAGGAAAAAGACCTCGACGAACGAATGCACACAACACCGTGGTTTCATTCGACCAACCTTCCCAACGTACCCGCAAAGAACCTTGTGCAGGTGGGGATTGGCGGATGGCAAGTCCCGCGGGAGGCGGTCAAGGTCGCGCGGGAGAGGGAAACCAACATCATCACCATGTCGGATATGGAGAAGATGGGCGTCGACAGGACCGCCGAAATGGCGCTGGAAATGGCATGGGACGGCGTTGATATGGTGTATATGTCCTTCGACATCGATAGCATTGATTGCGGGTTCGTCCCCGGTACAGGCTGGCCTGAACCAGGAGGCTTTCTGCCGCGCGAGGCTCTGTCGCTCGCCTCTAAGGTCGCTGCGGAAGGTATCTGCGGGATGGAACTCGTCGAGGTCAGTCCCCCGTACGACACCTCAGATATCACCGCACTCATGGGCACGCGTGTAATCGTGGATGTTCTGGGGGCGATGGTCAGTGCAGGCCAGTTGGGTAAGCACAAGGCCCATATCGACAAACCGGTCACCATCCCCCATGGCGACTTCGAAGGGAGACGCTGGTCTAATGCCACATGATATCGTGAACGGGCATATCGGTCACAACCATTCTCAGGGTGATCATCTGCATTCCCATATTGACGAGGCGGACCGCGCAGCGGAATTGCAGGTTCTGACCGCGCAGTTCATCGACGGATTTCAGCAGGCGGCGGACAAGACCGCCTATCTTCGGCTGGCGGGCGTTCCCCTGGAACGTCCGGGCAGCGCAGGTGCAACCGCACAGAAGCTTGTGGATGTGAAGCTCACTACAGAATGGCAGGTTGGTACCGCCTCGCCCTCTTTCGGGTCCCGTGAGCTCAGTTACCTGTCGTTCCCGGGTGCAATGGTACAGGAGCGCACCAATATGCATCTCGTCTACGTGTCAGTGGACGAGAAGACCGAATGGGATATCCGTGATTTTCTGGCTGAAAAGCGCGACTCTCTGGGGGCGTGATCAAATCCCCAGTTGGCGGTAGTGATCGTTGATTGCACCGGCAGTTGTGAACCAGACGCGTTCGCCGGCGTGTTTCACGATGTAGCGCAATGCGCGTTCCAGGTGCTTAAACCGATGCGGATGCCCCATCAGGTAGCCATGCAGGGCAATACCCATCACAAGCGGGCGCCGTGTGCTTTCCTCGATCATGACATCGAATGAATCGATGATCATGTCACCGAACTCTGCGCCTTCTCGTTTCCGACCTACGATTTGTGGAATGTCGTTTAGTTCTTGCGGATAGGGCACTGACAAAATGCGTCGCCCGCTCCGTGTAGACATCCAGACCGGTTGATCGTCCTGACACCAGTCCAGCAGGTACTGATAACCAGCCTCCTCCAGCAGATCCGGGGTCAGGTGGCTCTGGCTGATCCACGGGCCGAGCCAGCCTTTCGGGTCCCTTCCGGTCCGGGCGCGTAGCTCAGCGGTAGCCTCCACAATCAAGGCGCTTTCTTCCGCTTCGGAGAGATCGCCCTGCCGCTCGGCATTGGTGCGTCCGTGCCCCGCGATCTCATCGCCACGTGCCGCATACGCCTCCGCCAGTCCCGGTGCCGCGTCATAAAGATACGAGTTCACAAGGGCAGTGCATGGGAGAGATAATTGATCGAATAGCTCGAGCATGCGCCATGCGCCCACCCTGTTGCCATAGTCGCGCCATGCGTAGTTGAGGACATCAGGTTGTGGCCCCCCGGGCGCGAGTTCCGCGCCAAGACCCTCACCATAGGCGAAGCACTCTAAGTTCATGCCCAAGTACACTGCCAGACGTTTGCCCTCGGGCCAGGAGAAGTCAGGCCGGGCCGGCAAGGCAGAGTAATTGTAGCGCCCGTGATGTGGCAGTCGTAAATCTGTCATACAGGCTGCACCTGCCGCGAAGACAGCACTTCGTACCGATAATTAGCTTCTTTTTTCGGCATATGAAAAACCTTTCCATTTTTAGCCGTTTTTCTTCGCCCGACAGATAGCCCGCGCGCGCGAAGCGCCTAGGTGGCGGCTTGCTGAAAAACGACAACATCACTCACGAAGGGGAGTTCCGACATGGATCGTCGTAAGTTTTTGACCTCTGCTGGGGTCGGTGTGGGGGCCACTGCGCTGGCCGCGCCGAACATCGCACGCGCTCAAAGTCTACAGTGGAAGATGACCACTGCATTTCCACCGGGCCAGCCGTTCTATTCAACGGGTCCAGGCTCTTTGACTGACTTTGCCGATCGTGTTCGCACGATGTCGCAAGGCGCGCTCGATATTACAGTCTACCATGGTGGCGAACTGGTCCCGGCCTTTGAAGGGTTCGACGCTGTGCGCCAGGGCGTCGTAGAGATGAACGGCTGGGTCAGCTACTTCGGTGCAGGCAAAGTACCTGCCGCGCAGTTCTTTGGCGCAGTTCCATTCGGAATGTCCACTCAGGGTCAAAACGCCTGGTTCTACACCGGCGGCGGCATTGACCTTTGGAACGAAGTCTACGAACCCCTGGGCCTTGTTGCCATGCCCATCGGCGCAACCGGTGTGCAGATGACCGGATGGTTCAACAAGGAAATCAATTCGCTTGAAGACCTGCAGGGTCTGCGCATGCGGATCCCGGGTCTTGCTGCGCGCGCCTACGCAGCCGTCGGAGTTGACGTAAAACTGCTTCCGGGCGGTGAGATCTTCCCGGCACTCGAGCGTGGCGTCATCGACGCTGCGGAATGGGTTGGCCCAGCTCAGGATAAGATCCTGGGTCTGAACACCGCCGCGAAGTACTACTACACCACCGGCTGGCACGAACCGACAACGGTTACGGAACTTTCAATCAACAAAGCTGCGTGGGACGGTCTTTCGCCGGAACTGCAGTCGATTGTCGAGAACGCGGCTGCGGCATGTAACGTCATCTCGCACTCCTGGGCCGAGGCCAACAATGCCGCGGCGTTGAAAGAGTTCGAAGCGAACGGGACCGAGCTGCGTGTTCTGCCAGATGACGTGATTGCTGCGCTCAAAGAGGCAATGGGCCCGGTTTACGAAGGCCTTGCTGACGACGATGCCGAGTTCAAGAAGGTGATGGACAGCTACTTCGCTTTCAAAGAAGAACACGACATTTGGGCGGCTGCCTCAGAAGCAGTCTGGCATTCCAAGTTGCGCGACGCATAAGCGCCCGCAGACGGATTGAAGACAAGACCCGGCGGGCATCGCAAAACGCGGTGCCCGCCAGCATGTGGGGACGGGAACTTCCATGGACTATGCACTGAAGCTGGCCGATTCTATCGACCGGCTGACCAAGGTCGCGTCGCGCGTTGCGGCGGCCCTGCTTTTGGCGCTTGTCGCGCTGGTTTTCTTCAATGTGTTCGGCCGCTATGTGATCGGTACCAGCCCGATCTGGGCGCAAGAGCTGGAATGGCATCTCATGGCGCCAATCGCGCTTCTGGGGATCACGGTTCTCATGCTCGAAAGTGGTCATGTCAGGGTGGACATGGTCTATGATCGATTGACACAGCAATGGCAGGCCCGCCTCGATCTATTTTCAATGCTCTGCGGGGTGATCATTGCCTGCCTCTTTATCAAGTATTCTTGGGGTTTCGTGGATAACTCCTGGTCCATCCGCGAAGGCTCTCCCGACCCTGGGGGACTGCCCGCGCGGTACATCGTGAAAGGCATGCTGCCTGTCGCCTTCGGTCTGTTTGCCCTCCAGTGCGCCGCCAACGCAATCCGCCATGTGGCCACTCTCAAGGAACTGCGCCATGGATGATCTGCTCGCAATATATATGCTTCTCGGCTTCATGTTCTTTTTGCTGATCGGCATGCCGGTCGGTATCGGCATCGCGACCGCGGGCTTCATCTTCGGTTGGATTGGTTTCGGAGACTTTCTGTTCAACCTCGTGCCGTCCCGGATCTATGGCGTCGTTACGAAGTACGAATTCCTGGCAATCCCCTTGTTCGTCTACATGGGCGTGATGCTGGAAAAATCGCGTGTGGCCGAAGATATGCTCGAGGTGATCGGGCGTTTGTCGGGCCGTCTAAATGGTGGAATGGCGATTGCGCTGATTATCGTCGGCGTACTGATGGGGGCGTCCACAGGGATCGTGGGGGCGACAGTTGTCACGCTGACAATGCTGACCATGCCGGTCCTGTTAAAACGCGGGTACGATAAGGGTCTGTCCGCTGGTGCGATTTGCGCCTCAGGGACGCTCGGCCAGATCATCCCACCCTCACTGGTTCTGATCCTGCTTGCTGACATCATGGGTGAAAGCGTCGGCACACTATTTGCGGCGTCGATGATCCCTGGCCTGATGCTCGCCGGTCTTTACATCGCGTTTCTGCTGATCCTAGGGCAGCTCAGGCCCGAAATGATGCCGCCGATCCCGGCGGAAGAACGCGCGCAAATCGGTGGCTGGAAGCTTGCTAAGAAAGCGATAGCGGCGCTGGCACCTCCCCTTTTGCTGGTCGGTGGCGTGCTCGGCACAATTATTGGTGGTCTGGCAGCACCTACCGAGGCCGCAGGCGTCGGAGCCGCTCTGTCGATTATGATCGCCGCGCTTTATGGGCGTTTGAACTTTCGGATGATCTGGGACGCCGCGCAATCGGCATTGCGTATCTCGGCGATGATCTTTTTTATCCTGATTGCCGCGCAAGTCTTTTCTGTGGCGTTCCGGGGTTTGCAGGGCGAAGACATCGTAAAGGACACCTTGGCACTCATGCCGGGCGGTGAACTGGGTGCATTGATCTTCCTGATGGTGCTGCTTTTTATCTTGGGTTTCTTCCTGGAGTGGATCGAAATCAGCTACATCGCGCTGCCGCTTCTTTTGCCTTTCTTTATGGAGGCCGGGGTGGACATGGTTTGGCTGGCGGCGCTTATTGCGTTGAACCTGCAGACGTCGTTTCTGACACCGCCGTTTGGCTGGGCGCTCTTCTTCCTGAAGGGGGCGGCACCGCCCGAGGTGACCACAAGTGCGATCTATCGCGGGGTGTTGCCATTTATTGCGATTCAGGCCTTCGCGCTCATCCTGCTGTTCAATTATCCGGGCATCGCCACATGGCTACCGGAGGCCATAGGCTGGTAGCTAGACACCGAGCAAACGGGCGGCTTCATCAGATGAAAGCTGATTCAGGCCGCCCGCCCAAACACTGCATCCCCGGTCCAGGATCACCGCGCGATCTGCGATCCGCCGAAGCTCTTTCAGCGACTTGTCTATCACAAGAATGCTCAGACCAGTTTCAGCGCGCACGGCAGCAATCGCGTTCCAGATTTCCGCCCGTACAACGGGTGCCAACCCCTCCGTAGCTTCATCGAGGATCAGCGCACGGGGGTTCGTCATGAGCGCACGCCCGATGGCCAGCATCTGCTGTTCACCACCGGACAGCGAAGCGGCCACCTGGTTTTTGCGTTCGGCGAGCCGAGGAAACAGCTCAGTTACCCGATCCATATCCCAAGACCCAAGACGGGCTGCCACAACCAGGTTCTCTGCCACAGTTAGGTTTGGAAAACAGCGCCGTCCTTCGGGGACCAGGCCAATGCCCATCTGCGCGACCTTGTGCGCCGGAAAGCTGGCGATATCGGCCCCTGCCAGCGTGATTTTTCCACTGCGCGCTGGCAGCAATCCGCATAGCGCCCGAACAGTGGTCGTTTTTCCCATGCCGTTACGCCCCATAAGCGCGACGGTCTCGCCCTGGTCGATGTGCAAATCGACGCCCTTTAGCACCTCAGCAGTGCCGTAGCCCGCATGAAGCTGGGTAATCTCGATATACGGCGTCATACGGTCGCCTCGTCACCCAGATACGCCTCTCGCACGGCGGGATCAGTCCGAATTTCGTCCGGGGAGCCTGTAGCAATGATCCGCCCTGACACGAGCACGCTGATCCGGTCGGCCAGCCTGAATACTGCATCCATGTCATGTTCGACAAGCAGGATCGGAGCTTCTTCCCGAAGGCTGTCGAGAAGTCTGGTCATGGCTGCAGTGCCTTCCATTCCAAGGCCTGCCATCGGCTCATCCATCAGAAAAGCCTTAGGGTTTAGCGTCAGCGCGACAGCGACTTCAAGCTGTCGCCGCTGTCCGTGGCTTAAGGAGGAGGTAACGGTTTCGGCAGCGCCCGATAACCCGACGCGGCTTAGGGCGGCCTCGGCGTCCCGGCGCAGCGCCGCATCTCCCAGAACGGTGCGGAACAAGCCCAGACGGTCGCCGCGGGCACCCAGCGCTCCGAGCAGGGTGTTCTGAAGCACCGTGTGCTCCATTGCGAGTGCCGAGATTTGAAAGGTCCGGGCCAACCCTGCCTGCGCCCGCGCAGCCGTGTCGAGCACAGTAATATCCTGACCGTCTAGAAATACCCGCCCGGCATCCGGAGTAAGCCCTCCCGCGATTTGCGCAATCAGGGTAGACTTGCCTGCGCCGTTTGGGCCGATCAATGCGTGGATTTCGCCGGCGCGCAGATCCAGTGTTACCGCATCCGATGCGATCAACGCTCCGAAGCGTTTTACCACTCCTTCGATTTGCAAGACTGGTGTTGTCATTTGCGCCCCCGAGACAAAAGCCCAACAAGTCCACCCGGAGCGAATAAAACAACCGCAAGCAACAGTGCGCCCACCCAGATCAGCCAATAGTCAGAAACGCCGCCAAGCCAATGCTCAAGCAGGATGAAGAGCGCTGCCCCAGCGACTGGGCCAAACAGCCGGGCGACGCCACCTAGGATCACAAAGATCATGATTTCGCCCGACATTTGCCAACTGAACATGGTCGGGCTGACGAAGCGGTTGAGGTCTGCGAAAAGAGCGCCTGCAAGACCGGTGACTGCACCAGAGAGCACAAAAACTATCAATCGCAGACGAAACGGGCGAAGGCCAACAGTCTCAACACGGTGCGGAACCTGTCGGGCCGCATCGAGCGCCAATCCAAAAGGCGAGGCAGCGATCCGTGCCGACAAAAATAACGCTGCAAGAAGCAAGACATAGGTAATGGCGAAGAATTCGATCGGATTGAGAGTGTTAAGTCCGGGGAAGTCGTTGCGAACATAAATCGACAGTCCGTCTTCTCCGCCATAGGCCGGCCAAGAGATCGCGAAATAGTAGAACATCTGGCCGAATGCGAGAGTGATCATGATGAAATAGACGCCCGAAGTCCGCAGGCAGAGTGCTCCGATCGCGAGCGCCGCAAGCGCCGCAGTGGTCACCGCCACCAGCCATATCAGCGGCATGGATTTTGTGCCTTCAATCAAAAACGGTGCCTCAAGGATCGGGTCGTAGATTTGTGCATGGTGCGCCAGAATGCCCATGGCATAGCCACCGATCCCGAAGAACACGGCGTGGCCGAGGCTCACCAGTCCGCCAAGCCCAAGCGCGAGGTTCAAACCAACGCCCGCCAGTGCAAGAATTGCGACCTTCGTGGCCAATGTGATCGTAAAGGGCTCCTCTGCCCAAAGGGCCCACAGCGGTACCAGCAAAAGGCCGAGCGCAAACACAACGTTGATCATCGGCTCACGCATTTGTCTACGCGCGTCCGAAAAGGCCTGTTGGCCGATAAATCAGGACAGCGGCCATTAAGATGTAGATCAGCATGGACGCCACAGCCGACCCGACCGAATTGGCGGTCGACGGATCTAGTGCTGTGCCAAACAAAAGAGGCAAGAAAGACCTTCCGAGCGTATCGGTCATCCCAAGCAGGATCGCCCCGACAAAGGCCCCCTTAATCGAGCCGATGCCACCGATAACGATGACCACAAAGGCAAGGATCAGAACCGGCTCACCCATTCCCACTTGCACGGACTGGATTGCCCCTACCAGGGCTCCGGCAAGTCCGGCCAGCGCGGCGCCAAGCGCAAATACCAGAGTGTAGAGCCGGTCAATGTCGACCCCAAGTGCTGCGATCATCTCCCGATCTGCTTGCCCGGCCCGGATCTGGATACCGATACGGGTGCGTGCGATCAGCCAGAACAGGCCCGCTGCGACAGCCAGACCGACCACAATGATAGCCAGCCGGTAGGCCGGATAGTCGATGCCGCCTGGCAACGTGACTGGTCCGGCCAGCCATGACGGCACATCAAGGTAGAGCGGGAAGGAGCCAAATACCCAGCGCGTGCCTTCGGAAAAGATAAGGATCAACGCAAACGTAGCCAGCACCTGATCAAGATGGTCCCGCTTGTAAAGACGCCGGATTACCGTAAGCTCAACCAGCGCCCCCATCGCCGCTGCGGCGGCCAAAGCGGCGGCCAGCCCCAGCAGGAAAGAGCCGGTCGCGCCTGCGACCGCAGCCGCCGCGAAAGCGCCAACCATGTAGAGCGATCCGTGGGCAAGATTGATCAAGCCCATTACGCCGAAAATCAGGGTCAGACCCGCTGCCATCAAAAACAGCATGACCCCGAACTGCAGGCCGTTCAGAACCTGCTCGATAAACAGAAGCGTCGACATAGGATGGCGCGGTCAGGATGGGGCAGAACCCCATCCAATATCAGCCTACATTTGGCATTCTGACGCATAGGCGTCGGCATGTCCGCTGAGCGCTGTCGCGATGATCTTGTTTGTGAAGACATCGCCCTCCTGGATGACTTCGCGGACATAGATATCCTGTACCGGGTGATGGTTCGGCCCAAAGCTAAAGTCCCCCCGCGTCGAAGCAAAATCGGCTTCTCTCAGCGCCGCGCGGAATGCGTCCGCGTCTGAAACAGGCGCTTTTTCGAGAGCGCTCAACAGCAAGTTGGCTGTATCGAAACCCTGAGACGCGTAGAGCGAGGGCAGGCGGCCATATTCCTCCTGGAATGCAGTGACAAAGGCGGCGTTCGCCTCGTTCTCGATATCCTTGTTCCACTGACTGGTGTTTTTTACGCCAAGGGCAGCGTCGCCAACCGCTTGCAAGATGCCTTGGTCAAAACTGAAGGCAGGCCCTACGACCGGCAGGTCTACGCCAGAAGCCGCATACTGCTTCAGAAAGGAAATGCCCATACCGCCCGGCAGAAAGAAAAATACGCTGTCTGCGCCGCTGGCGCGAATTTGCGCGATCTCAGCCGCATAGTCGGTCTGACCCAGCTTGGTGTAGATCTCACCGGCAAGATCGCCTTCGTAAAAGCGTTTGTAGCCGGTGAGTGCGTCCTGGCCCGCAGGATAGTTGGGCGCAAGTATGAAAGAGTTCGAAAAGCTCGCTTCATTTGCATAGGCACCAGCCGCTTCGTGCAGGTTGTCATTCTGCCAGGCGACGTTGAAATAGTTCTGGTGACACCCTTTGCCCGCGAGCGCTGAAGGTCCGGCATTGGGAGACAGATAAAATTTGCCCTGGGCAGTCGCTGCGGGAACCACCGCCATTGCAAGGTTCGACCAGATAATGCCGGTCATCACGTCGACCTGTTCAGACTGGATCATCTTGTCGGCCAGTTGAACGGCGATCTCAGGCTTGCGCTGATCATCTTCGATTACAAGCTCGATGTTTTCAGACCCGGCCATCTTCAGAGCAAGCTGGAAACCGTCCCGTACATCGATGCCAAGACCGGCGCCGCCACCCGAAAGGGTTGTGATCATGCCAACCTTTGCCGTGTTGCCGTGTCCGCCCGCCAGCGCAGTAGTTGCCGTCAAAGCCGCGATGCCCGCGGCCATTGCTATTTTCTTCAGGATCATCTCCCGTCTCCCTGTTTTAAAACGCCTTGAAGGTCAGCGTCGTCAGCGTGCGCTCGATCCCGTCAATGTCGAGCAAATTTTCATTGATGTATTTTCCAATATCCGCAGCTTCAGGGATGTAGAGCTTCAGCAGAAGGTCATACTCCCCGGACGTTGAATAAAGCTCGGAATGAATTTCGCGCAAGGTGATCGCATCTGCCACATCATAGCCCGTTCCGGGCCGACATCGGATCTGAACAAAAACGCAGTTCATCGTCTCCCCCACTTGCAAGACTGCTGTGCGCAGACTGGTCTGGTTTTTGCGCAGCTTCCAGCCCATTCGACATTTTTTTGCGAATATCGCGGGGAGGTGGATGAACTTTGCTGCAAGGCGCATATTTACTGATACAGTACACGTACGAAGCTAAGTGCCACCCACAGGCACGCGCAACGGGAGAAATTTTCAATGATCAGTTTCACTCTGAACGGCCAGCCCGTCAGCGTGGAGGTTGAGGAGGACATGCCCCTTCTCTGGCTTCTGCGCGATGAGCTGCAGTTGACCGGTACCAAATTCGGGTGTGGCGTCGCCGCCTGTGGCGCGTGCACCGTCCATATCGATGGCATTGCCAGCCGGGCTTGCCAGACTTGGGCGGCTGACGTTGCTGGGTCTGAAGTAACTACCATTGAGGGTGCAGACAGCAAGGCAGCTGCCGCGATTCAGCAAGCCTGGGTCGAGCTGCAGGTGCCGCAATGTGGCTATTGCCAGTCTGGGCAGATCATGTCGGCATCAGCGCTGCTTTCTGAGGTCCCGAAACCCACAGACGAAGACATCGACATCGCCATGGATGGGAATATGTGCCGCTGCGCAACCTATGCGCGGATCCGAAAGGCGATTCATCGCGCTTCTGAAATTATGGAGGCGTAACCGATGCTGCATTATCTTGATAAGGCGCTCGCCGCGCCGAAACCCTCGCGCCGCAGCTTTCTTAAAATGTCGGCTGGCGCCGTGGGTGGCTTGTTATTGGGCGTTCCGGTTCCCAAAGGGGCTTCAGCGCAAAATGGCGACGATGGACTGATCCAGCCCTTTGTTCACATCACCCCGGACAACCGCGTGATTGTATTGTCAAAGCATCTTGATAAAGGGCAGGGGGCCGCGACCGGTCTCGCCACACTTGTGGCCGAAGAGCTTGACGCTGATCCTGCTCAGATGCTGGTCCAATTCGCACCCTCAAACCCACAGGTCTATGCAAATCTTCTCTTTGGGGTACAGGGCACCGGCGGATCCACCGCAATGGCCAATTCCTGGACCCAGTATCGGGAGTCCGGCGCGGCCGCGCGGCACATGCTGATCAAAGCAGCCGCCGAGGCTTGGGGTGTGGCGACAGAGTCGATCACGGTGTCCAAAGGAATGGTGAGCGCCGGTGGCAAAAGCGCTACTTTTGGCGAACTTGCGGCAGCAGCAGCAAAACAGCCTGTCCCGGAAACTGTGACCCTGAAATCACCCGAAGACTGGACTCTGATCGGCAAAAAGCTCGGCCGGGTTGAGCTGCCGGATAAAACCAGGGGCTCGGTCGGTATGTTCGGGATTGACGTGCAGCCCGAGAATACTCTCATCGCGGTCACGGCCAGACCGCCTCGGTTTGGCGGCACAGTTGCGTCCGTTGACGCATCTGAGGCGCTTGCGATGCCGGGCGTCCAACAGGTGCTGACCATTCCTCAGGGTGTGGTCGTTGTGGCTGACAATACATGGCGTGCAATCCAGGCGCGCGACGTCCTTTCGATTGAGTGGGACTTCTCGAATGCCGAGAACAGGGGAACCGACCAGTTAATTGCGGAGTACCGCGCACTGCTGGAACAGCCCGGTTTGCCAGCCGGCACCCGCGGTGCAGGGGCCGCCAAGCTGTCGGACGCTGCCGAAGTGATAGAACTGGACTTTACGTTCCCTTTTCTTGCGCATGCGCAGCTTGAGCCACTCAACATTACGATTGAGTACGATGGCAGTCGTGCGCGTCTCTGGTCCGGCTTTCAGATCCAGACCATCGACCACAATGTGGCATCTGCGGTTCTGGGCATCCCGTTTGAAAACGTGGAGATCAACACAACCTGGGCCGGCGGCTCGTTTGGGCGCCGCGCAATCTCCGACGGGCACTACACGGCAGAGGCGGCCATGATCGGAAAGGCATGGCTGGAAGCAACCGGCAGCGCGCGACCAATCAAGATGGTCTACACACGCGAAGATGACATTAAGGGCGGCTACTATCGACCCTTACACTTGCATCGCGTCCGCGCTGGCGTCGACGCTCGGGGGAATTTGAGTGGCTGGGAGCATCGTGTTGTCGGCCAGGGCATCATGATCGGCACTGCCTTCGAGGATTTTCTGGTCAAGGATGGTGTTGATGAGAGCTCGCTGGAGGGCGTAAATGACACGCCCTATGCGATACCGGACATGGTTGTGGACGTGCATCACCCGTCGGTCGGTGTGCCGGTGCTTTGGTGGCGCTCAGTCGGCCATACCCATACGGCTTATGTGATGGAGGTCATGATGGATCGCCTTGCGGCAGCGGCTGGGCGCGATCCGGTGGAATTCCGTCTCGCGCATCTGGAGGGTGAGCCGCGTCTTGCTGAGGCGCTGCGTCGTGCAGTCGAGGCTGCGGGCGAAGTTCCGTCGGGCATGCATCGGGGGATCGCAGTCCACAAGTCTTTCAACTCGTATGTCGGCGAGGTGGCGGATATCTCCTTGCGGGATGACGGCACCGTAAAAGTCGAAAAGGTCGCTTGTGCCATTGACTGCGGTGTCGCAATCAACCCGGACAACGTGGTTGCCCAGGTCGAGGGCGGTCTCGCTTACGGCCTTTCTGCGATCCTGCGCGAGGAAATCACGTTGACGGATGGCGAGGTCGACCAGTTCAACTACCCCGACTATACCCCGCTTCGGATCACCGACATGCCCGAGGTCTCTGTAGAGATCATTGAAAGTACAGAGGCTCCGACCGGGGTGGGTGAGCCCGGAACACCGCCGATTGGTCCGGCTGTGGCAAATGCAATTGCCAACGCGACAGGGCAAATCATTACTGAGCTGCCCCTGTCGAAACACGGGCTTGCATAAAAAGCACAAAAAGGGGGCCGCGCGCCCCCTTTTTTATTCTTGGCCCAGTTGCAATTGCCTCTTGCGTTCCGCTGCCGTGGCGTCAATCTTTTTCCCGTTCCCGGAACGGCCTAGCCTGCGCAGCAGACGTCGGGCCCGCCCGGCAAAACGGTACAGCGCAATCAGAAGATGCGCCAACGACCAGATACCGACCAGGGAGAATTCAAATGAAAAAAACAACACTTTTGCTGGCCACCTCGGCGCTCGTTTTGGCGCCGGTCCTGGCAAGCGCCGAGACTGTGCGCTGGGTACGGGCAGGTGACAGCCTGACCCTTGATCCGCACGCGCAGAACGAAGGTCCAACCCATACCCTTGCGCACCAAATGTACGAGCCGCTGATCATTCGCGATATGTTCGGGCAGCTTCAGGGCGCTCTGGCAACGGAATGGGCCCCGAAGGCGGACGATCCGAATATATGGGTTTTCAAACTGCGCGAAGGTGTGAAGTACCACAACGGGTCGGACTTCACTTCAGAGGATGTGGTGTTCTCGTTCAACCGAGCCAAATCCGAGACGTCGGCAATGAAGGAATTGCTGACCTCAATCACGGAAATCCGCGCTGTCGACGATTTCACCGTTGAATTTGTCACCGACGGCCCCAACCCGATCCTGCCGAACAACTTCGCTGATCTGTTCATCATGGACAAGGACTGGACCGAAGAGAATGGCGTAACGAAGGTGCAGGATATCGCAAACGGCGAAACCACATTTGCCGCGACAAATGCCATGGGAACCGGACCTTACAAGCTGGTCAGCCGCGAACCGGACGTACGCACCGTGCTTGAGATCAATCCCGATTATTGGGGAGCGGATGACTTCCCGCTTGAAGTCACCGAAATCATCTACACCCCGATCCAGAACGCGGCCACACGCGTCGCAGCGCTGCTGTCCGGCGAGGTTGATTTTATCCAGGACGTGCCGGTGCAGGATCTCGGTCGTGTCGCCGAAGCCGAAGGTTTGGTCGTGAGCACAGCGCCGCAGAACCGGGTGATCTTTTTTGGCATGAACTCGGGCGCTGACGATATCGACAGCGACAATGTCGAAGGCGCCAACCCGCTCAGTGATGTGCGCGTGCGACAAGCCATGAACATGGCGATCAATCGCGATGCCATCCAGCAAGTCGTGATGCGCGGACAATCGGCGCCTGCCGGCATGATCGCGCCTCCATTTGTGAACGGCTGGACTGCCGATATGGATGGAATGTCGTCGACGGATATCGACGCGGCGAAGGCATTGATGGCAGAGGCGGGCTACGGCGATGGCTTCTCAATCACTCTGGATTGTCCGAACGACCGCTACATCAATGACGAGGCGATTTGTCAGGCGGCTGTCGGTATGATGGGTCAGATTGGGATCACCGTGAATCTCGACGCCAAACCCAAGGCGCAGCATTTCCCGCTGATCCAGAATGGCGAGACGAATTTCTACATGCTGGGTTGGGGTGTGCCGACCTATGATTCCGAGTATATCTTCAACTTCCTGGTCCATACTCGTGGTGGTGATCGCGGATCTTGGAACAATACCGGCTTCACCAGTTCGGATATTGATGGGAAGATTGTGAGCCTGGCCTCTGAAACCGATCTTGCAATGCGCAATTCGACAATCGCAGAGATCTGGAGCGTTGTGCAGGATGAGCAGCTTTATCTGCCGATCCATCACCAGGTGCTGAACTGGGGCTCCAAGGAGAATGTTGGGTTTCCAAACGTGGACCCCGAAGATGAGCCAAAGTTCAAGTTCTTCGAGATGAACTAATCTGGACTTAAAACGCCAGGCCTGCGGTTTGATAGGCGCAGGCCTGGCGTTGACGCCATCACGGGGTCGTGAGTCCGTCGCTTTCCAAATGACCCTGCGAAACTTTGGCGTCATGCTGATCGCAATCGCGCCCAGATAGGCGTGAATAAAACACCAGGGGGTTTCCATGTTTTGCCGTCAAACCGTGAGCGCGCTTGCTATCTGTGCAGCGCTTCCCGCAGCAGCGGAGGAATTCCGCTGGTCCTCCACCACCGATCCACAAACGATGGATCCGCACGCTGTAAACTCAGCACCTGTTCTTGGCTTTCTGAACAATACCTATGAGGGGCTTGTGCGCCGCGGTCGCGATATGGCGATCGAGCCCGCGCTGGCGACGAGCTGGGAACCGATCGGAGATGGAGAGGGCTGGCGGTTCAGCCTGCGGCAGGGCGTGACTTTCCACGACGGGTCTGCCTTCACAGCGGAAGACGTCCTTTTTTCCTATGAACGTGCTTCGTCCGAAGAAGCCGACACCCGAAGCTGGTTTGCGCCCGTCTCGGATGTGAAGGTTGTCGACGACTTCACAATTGAGATCATGACCACCGCGCCAAACCCGATTTTCCCTGACAGTATTGCCAACTGGATGATTATGGACAGCGGGTGGGCAGAGGCGAACAATGCTGGTCGACCCGACAAGGAGCAGGGCAATTTCGCCACGCTTAACGCCAATGGAACCGGCGCGTTCATGGTCACTGCGCGCGAGCCCGGCCTGCGGACAGAATTGCAGCCCTATGATGGGTGGTGGGGCGACGTCGAGCATAATATAACCCGCGCCGAATTCACCCCGATTCAGAACCCCGCCACAGCGGTTGCCGCTCTTCTTTCGGGCGATATCGACATGATCAACCCGGTCCCTATCCAGGACGCTGATCGTCTTTCGGGCCAACCCGGCGTGGAGGTGATCCAAGGAATCGAGGCACGTGTCATAATGCTTGGCTTCGCTCAAGAGGCTGAGACGCTAAAATATGGCGAAAGCGATGATGCGGAGAACCCATTCCGCGACCCGGCAGTACGTCGCGCGGTTGCTCAAGCGGTGAATGTCCCTGCCATTCTGCAGACGATTATGCGTGGCAATGCCGAACCAGCCAGCCAGCTCGTAAGTCCCGCTATGCGCGGCTTTTCTGAGCCCAACGCGGCAACGGCGCCTTATGATCCAGACGCGGCCCGCGCAGCGCTGGCCGAGGCGGGCTACCCGGATGGTTTTGGCTTTGGGCTGAAATGCCCCAATGACCGATATCTCAATGACGAAGCCGTCTGCCAGGCGGTGAATTCGATGCTGTCACAGGTTGGTCTGCGACCCCAGTTGGAGACAATGCCAGTGCGGGGTTATTGGCCGCGCCTGCGCGAGGATGACTTTGACATGTATCTTCTGGGCTGGTCTCCGGGTACATTTGATGCAGAGCACCCCGTGCGCTTTCTTGCCTCTACTCCAAACGAGGAAAAGAAGCTCGGCAGCTGGAATTTCGGAGGCTATTCGAACGCACGTGTCGATGAACTGCTCCCTATGATCCAGTCCGAGATCGACGAGACCAAACGGCAGGCAATGCTGGATGAGGTGGCAGGCATACTTCAGGAAGAAACCGCTTACGTGCCGCTCTATGTTCAGCCGCTTCTGTGGGGCGCTCGGGACAATATCTCTCTCACTCAGCGCCCGGATAACTTCTTTATTCTGCGCTGGGTAACGGTGAACTGATCTTGGGGCCAAACCAGCTCCCGCGGCGTGTCTGTTGCGCTGTGGGACCTGACGCGGCGCACGCCGTGAGAGTGTTCAATGCGCCGCCCGTGGCGCGGCACACCATCTGGATCAACGGGTAGGGGACGCCATGCTGGCTTACATTATTCGCCGGGTTTTTCAGTCGTTTATCGTCCTTTTGATTGTAGGGTTGGTTGCCTTCTCTATGTTTCGCTTCGTCGGCGACCCGATTGACAACCTGCTTGGTCAAGAACGCACTTTGGAGGATATCGAACGTCTTCGTGCGCAGCTTGGCCTCGATGATCCATTCCTTGTTCAGTACTGGAACTTCCTCGAACGCGCCCTGCAGGGAGACCTTGGCATCTCCTATCGCCAGTCGCGCCCGGTGGCCGAAATATTGCTTGAAAGAGCTCCCGCGACGCTGGAGCTTGCAGCTGTGTCTGCGCTGTTTGCGATCGCTTTCGGAATTATCCTTGGCATTTTCACAGCGATCCGTCGGGACGGATGGCTCTCTAACGTGATTATGACCGTTTCGCTGATTGGGGTTTCGCTTCCAACATTCCTCATCGGAATTCTGCTCATCTATATTTTCGCAGTGGAGCTGGGCTGGCTCCCCAGCTTCGGACGAGGGGAGGTTGTTGATCTGGGCGGTTGGACAACCGGGTTCCTGACGGCGAGCGGGCTAAAGGCTCTTATATTGCCGGCAATCACGCTTGGCCTGTATCAAATGACCTTGATTATGCGCCTGGTACGCTCCGAAATGCTGGAGGTCTTGCGACAAGATTATATCCGGTTCGCGCGGGCACGTGGACTAAGGGACAAGGCGATCAATTTCCGACATGCCCTGAAGAACACGCTTGTTCCCGTGATCACTGTGACAGGACTTCAGCTTGGATCCATCATAGCATTCGCGATCATCACGGAAACTGTCTTCCAATGGCCTGGTGTTGGGCTGCTCTTCATCAACGCGATCCAGTTCGTCGACATACCGGTTATGGCAGCATACCTGATGCTGATCTCGGTTTTGTTTGTGGGCATAAACCTCGCTGTCGACCTTCTGTATTTCGCCATCGATCCGCGCCTGCGAGATGAACGCAGCGCCGCGGGAGGAAACTGACATGACCGATCTTCCGCAGGAAACTCCGCTGGTTGCAGATGAGCGCGCCCGCTCGCGTCTTGCGATGGCGTGGGACAGTGACGTGGCCTATTCGTTTCGCCGGTCGCCAGTTGCGTTGATATCGACGATTGTGGTGCTCATTCTGGTCTTGTCCGCAGTTTTTGCACCACTGATCGCACCTTACGATCCGTTCAATCCTGCATCGCTGAACCTGATGAACGGTTTCTCCGAGCCGATGGAGCCGAATGCGTTTACCGGTGATGTATTCTGGCTGGGCACGGACGATCAGGGCCGCGATGTGTTCTCAACAATCCTCTATGGAATGCGCGTGTCGCTTTTCGTTGGGTTCGCAGCGGTTGGTTTTGCAATGGTTCTGGGCGTCACATTGGGCCTGATTGCAGGTTACCTCGGCGGCTGGGTTGAAACGCTGATCATGCGTATCGCCGATGTACAGCTGACTTTTCCGGCGATCCTGGTTGCGATGCTGATTTTCGGAATCGCTAAGGGAATTACACCAGTCGAATACCGAGACCAGATGGCAATCTGGGTGCTGATTCTGGCGATCGGGCTTTCCGACTGGGTACAATTCGCGCGCGTCGTGCGCGGCGCCACTCTTGTTGAGAAGAGCAAAGAATACGTGCAGGCGGCACGCATGATTGGGCGCGGGTCCGGCGCGATCATGATGCGCCACATCTTACCCAATGTCCTGTCGCCAGTACTTGTCATCGCAACGATCTCGCTCGCTCTGGCGATAATAGCCGAAGCCACTCTAAGCTTTCTTGGCGTGGGCGCTCCGCCCACTCAACCGTCGCTCGGTACTCTGATCCGAATAGGGCAAGGCTTTTTGTTTTCGGGAGAGTGGTGGATCCTCTTCTTCCCTGCGGTAACGCTTCTTGCGCTGGCGCTGAGCGTAAACTTGCTGGGTGACTGGTTGCGTGATGCGTTGAACCCGAGGTTGCGATGACCGTTTATCCGGCTTTCTCGAAACGCGTTTTCATGTCCTGCACCGGCGCATCCGTGCACCAGAGCGTGTCGGCCGATACAGTCCATACGGCGCGCCCCTCGGACGCATTAACAATGATCTGGCCTGGTGCAGTCTCGACCAGCGAGGGATTCAAAAGGTTTAAAAAAACTGCGAGCATTTCTGCTGTCATGCACATGGAGGACACTCCTTTGTCTTGTGCTCAAAGGCGCCGCATTCCTCCCGCGCGGCAGGTGCCTTGGAAGATAGCATCTATGGTTCTGCCGTTGCCCGCGGCTGTGGTGGAGCGCGCGGTGCTATTGCGGCAAGACGCTCAGCAATTGAGCAATTCGGATGCTCTGCGCCGGAGTTACAGGCGATCTCAGAATGCTCAATCTCGGATGCCGGGAGCACATCTATGACCCTTTCGGAATGGTTTGAGATGCGCCCGGGCGCCCAAATCAGAATTACCCACATCGACGCGAGGCTGCGATGACAGATACCCTTCTCGGCATCTCTGATTTGTCAGTTCATTTTCCGACGCGGTATCAGGTGTTCGTTGCTGTGAACGAGGCCTCGCTGGCGGTCGAACCGGGCGAAATACACGGCCTTGTAGGAGAGTCCGGCGCCGGAAAATCCACGATCGGGGCTGCGATCATGGGGTTGCTGGATCCACCTGGATTTATCGCGGGTGGCACTGTCCAGTTTCAGGGCGAAAAGATCAATGGCCGCGACGCTGAAAGTATGCGCTCGCTGCGTGGTGCACGGATCTCGATGATTTTTCAGGACCCGCTCACCTCTCTAAATCCACTTTTCACTGTCGAACAGCAACTGGTCGAAACGATCCAACTCCACCTAAAGATGTCCGAAGCGGACGCGAAAAAAAGGGCCGTTGAGCTGTTGGACCGCGTTGGGATTCCAAACCCGTCCGAGCGGGTAAAGCAGTATCCGCACCAGTTTTCGGGTGGGATGCGGCAGCGTGTCGTGATCGCTTTGGCGCTCTGCTCTGATCCCGAAGTCATTATTGCTGATGAACCAACGACGGCTCTGGACGTATCGATTCAGGCCCAAATTCTTGAACTGATCAAAGAGCTGGCGCGAGAGAGGCAGGTCGGGGTTATCCTGATCACCCATGACATGGGTGTGATCGCGGACACAACTGACAAGGTTACGGTGATGTATCGCGGCAAGGTGGTGGAAACCGGCGCGACCGCCCAGGTGCTCGGCGCCCCTCGGCATGACTACACCAAATCACTCATTGCCGCCGTCCCGCGACCGACCCTCAAGGTGCATCGATTTCCGCAACTGTCTTACGGCGGCCGTGAGATCGAGTTTAAAATCGAAGATCTCGCGCGCAATTGGCCGAAGCCCAAAACCTCGATGTCAGGGACACTCGTCAAGCTGGAAGGCATCAGCAAGAAGTTCGTAACCCGCGCGTCGATCATTCCATCGCGGCGCAAGCTCTTCACCGCGGTCGACAATGTGAGCTTTGATATCAAGGAAGGCGAGGTGTTCGGTCTCGTAGGGGAAAGCGGTTCCGGAAAATCGACGGTCGCCCGCATGATCGCGACGCTGTACGAGGTAAACGGAGGCAAGATCTTCTTTGATGATAAGGAGATAACAGGGCTGAAAAGCGGACCAGAGCTACAGGCGTACCGCCGACAGATCCAGATGATCTTCCAAGATCCGTTTTCCAGCCTGAACCCACGTATGCGCGTCGATGACATTATCGCTGAGCCTGCCCGCCATCACCGGCTTCTGGAGGGCGACGCGCTTAAGGCGCGGGTTTCGGAGCTATTGGAGCGTGTCGGCCTGAGTAAGGATGCGGGGCTAAAGTACCCACACGAATTTTCCGGGGGCCAGAGGCAGCGGATATCGATCGCACGTGCCCTTGCCACACAGCCTAGGTTTTTGATCTGTGACGAACCAACATCGGCGCTCGATGTGTCCATTCAGGCTCAGATCTTGAACATCCTAAAGGACCTTCAGCAGCATTTGGGTCTGACGATGCTGTTTATCAGTCACGACTTGCCGGTTGTGCGCCAGATGTGTGATCGCGTTGGCGTTATGCGCCACGGGAAGTTGGTGGAATTGGCGGAAACAGAGGCTCTATTCTCTGATCCGCAGAACGCATATACCAAGGAGCTTCTGGGTCTGATGCCGAAGCTGGAAGGCTTGTCGATGGAAGGGATCGAGGCGCAGAGCGCGTGATCTATTCTGCGGCAGCACGCGGGAGCTGACCGCCGATGCGATCGGTCACTTCTGCGGCCGCCGATGCAACCGCGGCCCCCAGCCCGGGCAGCGCAGCTTCCGAGAAGCGCGCAGACGGTCCGGAAACCGAGATACCCGCTGCCGGTTCACCATAACCGTCGTAGATTACGGCTGCGACGCAGCTCATCCCTTCGAAGCGTTCTTGATCATCGAAAGACCAGCCGCGCGCCCGGGTTTTTTCCAGATCGTCCAAGAGTGCTTCTGGAGAAGTCAGTGTCTTGAAAGAGAAGCTTTGTAGTCCTGTTCGGGTTAAAAGCCGTTCCACGTCTGGTTGTGGCATGGCCGCCAGCAGCGCCTTGCCAATCCCGCTGGCATGCATCGGACCACGGGAGCCCGGTCGATGAAATGCGCGAATTGGGTTGTGCGTTTCGACTTGCCCGATGAACACAACGTGGTCGGCGTCGAAAATACCCATATTGGCTGTCTCGCCTGTCGCCTCCATTAAGCTGCGCATCGTTGACCGCCCGACCTCCAATAGATTTGTCCGCTGCATAAAAGCCGATCCAACCCGAAAGGCCTCCAAGCCGACACGCCAAGTCTGCGTTTCCTCGTCGATGTCTACAAAACCATGCTTTTCAAGCGTGGCAAGGACCCGGTGCGCTGTTGAAGCTGGCATGCCAAGCCGCATGGACATGTCCGACAGAGTGCCTCCGCCATCTCGCGCAAGCGCGCTCAAAACCGCGAGGCCTCGGTCAAGGGCCTGGATCGTACTGGCGGAACTGTCAGTGAAGGCAGATTTAGGCCGTCCGCGCCCCCGCCGTTTCGATGTCGTTTGGTCGTTCATCACCTGTCCTCCGGTCTCGTTATACAGTATTGTTCGCTGAAAATTTTTTTCAATATGTTTCTTCTAGCGGCCTTTGGAAAAGATTAAATCTCAATTTTTCAGTATGTAAGCTACAATTTTTCGAAAATAAAAAATATTTCCAAAAAAATTGGAAAATAGGTTTGAAGGTGCTATCTACCCCTCGAGAAGGAGAGAGGCCTATGTTTGAACAAAACCCCATATTCATCCCCGGCCCGACGAATGTGCCCGACCGCCTGCGTCGTGCAATGGACCGTCAGACTGTGGATCATCGTTCTCCGTATTTTGGGGAAATGCTGCCGCGCCTGAAGGCGGGCGTCCGGAAGGTTTTCAACACACAGGACGCTGAAGTGCTGTTATTCCCGGCCTCTGGCACAGGGGGTTGGGAAGCAGCTGTGACCAATACTCTTTCACCCGGAGACAAGGTCCTGATTGCGCGCTACGGTATGTTCAGTCACCGCTGGATTGACCTTTGCGAACGCCATGGACTCGACGTTCAGATCATTGAGTGCGAATGGGGCACGGGCGCGCCGGCAGACAAGTTCGCTGAAGCGCTTTCCGCGGACACCGATCGCCTGATCAAGGCGGTTCTGGTGACGCACAATGAAACCGCAACCGGTGTTCGGTCCGATATCGCCGCGGTTCGGCGCGCTATGAACAGCGCCAATCATCCTGCGCTTCTTTTTGTTGACTGCGTGAGTTCGCTTGGATCTATGCCGTTCGACATGGATGGCTGGGGCGTTGATATAGCAATTACCGGCAGCCAGAAGGGCTTTATGTTGTTCACCGGCATGTGCATCGTTGCCATCAGCGCGAAGGCGCTTGAGGCGCGCAGCACGGCCAAGCTGCCGCGTACCTTCCTCAGCTTCGACGATATGATCAATGCAAACAACGGGGGCGGGTATCCATATACACCACCGATCCAGTTGATGTTTGGGCTCGAAGAGAGCCTCAAGATGCTCGAGGAAGAGGGGTTGGACCGTGTGTATGCGCGGCACTACCGGCTTGCGGAAGGGGTGCGCCGCGCTGTTAATGCCTGGGGTTTGAAGCTTTGCGCGCAAAGTCCAGAGCTTTACTCCGACAGCGTCAGCGCCATCTATGTTCCAGAAGGCTTTGACAGCAATGAACTCTGCGCGCATGCCTTGGAAAAATACGACGTCAGCTTTGGCGTTGGTCTTGGAAAGATGAACGGTCGCGCGTTCCGGATCGGGCATCTGGGTGCTTTGACTGATGTAACAGTGTTGTCTGGGCTTGCAACGATTGAGATGGCCATGGCCGATCTCGACTATCCGATTGTTCTGGGCTCTGGCGTGGCCGCAGCCCAACAATTCTATCGCACAACGGCGGGCGCCAGCCTCGCCAAAGCTGCCTGAGGAAAGATCATGAAAGACTCGATCGAACCTTCCGTTATCCCGACCTATGATGATGTCGTTGCCGCACATGAACGGATCAAACCGCATATTCATCGCACGCCGGTTTTGACCTCGTCCTATTTTAACGAGCTGGTAGGGGCCGAGCTGTTCTTCAAGTGCGAGAACTTTCAGAAAGCCGGTGCCTTCAAGGTGCGTGGGGCATCAAATGCGGTGTTTGGCTTGTCGGACGATATGGCAGAACGCGGTGTGGCGACACACTCGTCCGGAAACCATGCCTTGTCGCTGAGCTATGCGGCTGGTCGGCGTGGTATCCCCTGCAACGTCGTGATGCCAAGGACCGCACCGGAGGCAAAGAAAGCTGCTGTGCGCGGATACGGTGGGATCATTACAGAATGTGAACCGTCGACAACCTCTCGGGAGGCTGTATTTGCGGAGGTGCAGGAAAGAACCGGTGCCGAGTTCGTTCACCCGTACAATGATCCGCGCGTGGTGGCGGGGCAGGGGACGTGCTCGCGGGAGTTTATGGACCAGACAGACGGTTTGGACATGGTCATCGCGCCGATCGGAGGCGGAGGGATGATTTCCGGCTGTTGCCTTACGCTGAGCACCATTGCTCCTGAAGTTGAAATTATTGCTGCCGAGCCAGAGCAGGCGGACGACGCGTATCGCAGCTTTAAAGCGGGTCACATCATTGCCGACGATGCGCCAGTGACCATTGCGGACGGCCTGAAGGTCCCGCTGAAAGACCTCACCTGGCATTTCGTGTCGAACCATGTTTCTGACATCCTGACAGCGTCGGAGCAGGAGATCATTGATGCAATGAAAATCACCTGGCAGCGCATGAAGATTGTGATGGAGCCAAGCTGCGCCGTGCCGCTTGCCACAATACTGAAAAACAAGGAAAAATTCGCCGGCAAACGCGTCGGTGTCATCGTTACCGGCGGCAATGTCGATCTCGACAAATTGCCGTGGATCACAGGTTAAGCGGGGAGAATACCATGAACGTCGAAGCAAAATTTGCCGAACTTGAGGTGGGGTACAATATCCCCGCTGCCATCGGGATGGACGAGGCCGACATCCAGACGCCGTGTCTTGTTCTGGATCTGGACGCCCTTGAGCGAAACGTCGTGAAGATGGGGCAGTTCGCCAAGGAGATGGGTGTACGTCACCGGGTCCATGGCAAAATGCACAAGTCCGTCGACGTCGCAAAGATGCAGATGGACCTTGGCGGTGCGGTCGGGGTGTGCTGCCAGAAAGTGTCTGAAGCCGAAGCCTTCGCGCGCGGCGGCATCGACGACGTTCTGGTTTCGAACCAGGTGCGTGATCCGGCCAAGATCGACCGACTGGCCCGCATCCCGCGCCTTGGCGCGCGTGCGATCTGCTGTGTTGATGATATCGAAAACGTGGCAGATTTGTCTGCTGCAGCGACCAAACACGGCACCCAGATCGAATGCCTGGTGGAGATAGACTGCGGCGCGGGCCGCTGCGGCGTCACCACCACGCCCGCCGTTGTGGAAATCGCCAAAGCCATCGATGCTGCACCCGGCCTGAAATTTGCGGGCCTGCAGGCCTATCAGGGCGCCATGCAGCACCTTGACGACTACATGGAGCGCAAAGCCAAAATAGATATCGCTGTTGCGATGGTACGCGACGCGGTTGAGACGCTGAAATCCGAAGGTCTGGAGTGTGACATCGTTGGTGGCGGCGGCACAGGCTCCTACTATTTCGAGGGCAACTCGGGTGTCTACAACGAGCTTCAGTGCGGCTCCTACGCGTTTATGGATGCTGACTACGGTCGCATCCTTGATAAGGACGGAAACCGTATCGATCAGGGCGAATGGGAAAATGCTCTTTTCATTCTGACCTCGGTGATGAGCCATGCCAAAGCTGACAAGGCAATCTGCGATGCCGGCCTGAAAGCTCAGTCCGTCGACAGTGGCCTGCCTGTCATCTTCGGGCGGGATGATGTGGAATACGTGAAGTGTTCGGACGAGCACGGCGTGATTATGGACCCGGACAGCAAGCTCAAGGTCAACGACAAGCTTAAGCTTGTGCCCGGCCACTGCGACCCGACCTGCAATGTCCATGACTGGTATGTCGGCGTTCGCAACGGCAAGGTCGAAGCGATTTGGCCGGTGACCGCACGCGGTCTGGCCTACTGAGCCAAGCCAACCGAAGGGGGCGCCGCCCCCTTCTTCTTTGCCAAAATACTCCCGCCGGAGGCGTCCACCGCATCCAGCGGCACTATCACTAGAGGGGAGGGCGCGGTGCTCAGGAAATTGGATACTGATGGTCTCGTGATTGTCACCGAAGAGGTGTGTGCGAAAGTTGTCGACCGGGCCCTTGCCTTTGATGCAGTACAAGATGTGTTCGGTGCCATGGCCCGGGGGGATGCCTACAACTTCCCCGTTATTCGCGAAGCAATCGGCCATGAAGACGCGCTGTACGGATTCAAGTCTGGCTTTGACAAAGCAGGTATGGTCCTGGGCGTCAAAGCAGGTGGCTATTGGCCAAACAACATGGCTAAAGGCATCATTAACCACCAGTCGACCGTGTTTCTGTTTGATCCCGATACGGGCAAACTCAAAGGCCTAGTGGGCGGCAATTATCTGACGGCGATCCGGACGGCTGCCTCCTCGGCGGTATCCATTGCACAGCTCGCGCGCAAAGACTCAAAAGTGCTTGGTATGGTGGGCGCTGGTCACCAGTCGACCTTTCAGCTTAGGGCTGCCATCGAACAGCGCGACTTCGAAAAGGTTCTGTGCTGGAACCCGCATCCCGACATGATCCCAAATCTAGCAAAGGTCGCTGATGAGATCGGCGTGCCCTTCGAAGCGGTCGAGCGTGAGCAACTTTGCGCAGACGCAGACGTCATTATTACAATAACCTCAGCCTTCGATGCTCTCCTCGAAGCGGACTGGATCCAGCCGGGAACACATCTGGCCTGTATGGGCACGGACACCAAAGGCAAACAGGAAGTCTCTGCAGAGTTGGTGGCGAAAGCGGTGCTCTTTACCGATGAGGTCGCGCAATCGACCACGCTCGGCGAAACGCAGCACGCGATTGCAGCCGGGTTAATTGCAGAGGGCGATGTGACGCCAATTGGTAAGGTGATCAACGGCGATCATCCGGGCAGAAGTTCAGAAGATGAAATTACGCTCTTTGACGGCACTGGCGTCGGTCTTCAGGACCTCGCCGTCGCCGCCGTTGCAGCCCAACAGGCTGCGGCGAGCGGGGAAGCAACTCAGGTTGCGCTATAGACAGAACGAAATGAACAGAGGACTGGCGCCCTGGTGTTCCCGGGCGCCTTTTTTTATGGGCTCGGCCAGAGGGCAGTGTCGGGATGAAACTGGGACCACGCAAACCAGAACGCCTGATGGCTTCCGACATCTCGGCCATCCTCGCCCACGGCCCGGATCCCGCCGCCGTCCAACGCGAGCCGCACGTTTTCAAACCTGATATCTTCCCCAGCCTGAAGCGCCAGGAACGCCTTGCTACGCTGGAAAGCTATCGGTTTGCCTGACGCCGTAATCACCCCGATGATGTCCTCGTGCACTGGAAGACGCGGATCGACATCCCCCACCGGAAAGATCGGCCCGTTGGCATCTCGCGTGTTTCGGAAGTCCGGGTCGCGTCCGAGCGCCAGTCTTTCCACCAAAACGGTCGTTTCAGGGTGGGCGGATTTCCAGCTTCCCCAGTCTGTCGTCACGACTGTCGCCTGCTTCAGCACGATCCCGCGATCAGCCAGGGGGCCTGTTACGGCATTTCCCAAAAACGTATCAAAAACGGAATAGGTCTCGAGGTCGTACATCACCTTGTTTGATCGGATCAGGAGCCCTGAAGTGCGCAGAATTGGGCGTGCCACGCCTTCGGGCATTTCATCCGTAAAATACGCCTGTGCAGCACCGCAGAGCGTGCAGTAGGGGATCCCCAGATCGCGTCCGCCAAGCGTGTCGTTGACCATTTCTCGGACTTCCATGATCCGGCGCGGATAGGCGCGGTACTCTCCATTCACCTCGATACCAAAGACGATGTCATCATCGTCCAGCCACGTCGCTTGCTCGGCAGAAGTCACCGGCGGGTTGTCGGCAGCCGGAATGCAGTTACAAGCCTCGTCAGTGGTGTCATAGGCCCGCGCGTCGATCAGCACCCCGCCCCAGGATACAAGCCGCCAGTCAATATCCCCTTCGACAAAGATCTTCTCCCATCCCGGAATGAGGCCGGTAAAGATCGCGCGTTTCACGCGCAGATAGTCTGGTGGCGCAGGAACGTCCCAGGCGATCAGATGGTCAGTCACCGTTCCCCAGGCGTTAGACACAGGAACGCGCTTGCCCAGAAGTTCAGATGCGGCAGAGGTCAGAAACGCTGTCAGCTCGGTGTTGGCGGTGAACCGAAGAAGATCGCTGATTGGCCAAACCAGTCGCGGATCCCCGGATTCCGCAATAGCCAACAGCGCCAGGGTCTGCTCCTCGCCCCATACCGATTGTTCGATGCTGTCGACGAACGCGGACGTCAGCGCCATGTCCAAATCCTGGGATAACGGGCCTGTCGGAATGTTGGGAGGAGCGCCAAACTCTTCAAGAATGTACTCACTTACCGTTGCGGCCGTTTGCGCTGTCGCCGGTGGGGTCAGCCCCAAAACCAGCGCCGCCACAGTCAGGGCGCCAAGGCCTTTGCCAAAAGAAGAGACTAATTTCATGCCGGGACCTTCCCATAGTTGTTGTCTTTGGCCGTTGGGGCCCGAGGCAGATACTTCAGACGTCGTACCGCCAGATGCTTGTCGCACCCGCCTGGCGACAGAGTGTATTCTGGTATCCCACGGAGCAGCCCGGCCGTGCCAATCACGTGTGATCATTAGACGGTGAAATCAGTTCAAAAAGAGCCGTGCCCTGGTCTGTCTGGAAGACTGGCGGATGGTGACATAGGGTGACGTTATGCGCATGCTTGACCCCCAGCACCCGTTTTTCCGCCCAGCATGGCGGAGGTACCTAATTACGGCGGCCCCTTTCGCCTGGGCGTTCGTGGAGTACGGCAATGGAAACCCGCTCTGGGCATATCTTTTTGCGGGTATCGGAGGCTACCTGGGCTGGCAGCTGATCCTCAGTTGGAAGCCGGACGGCGAGGATTAGGCACGCAAGTCGGCGGGTTGGCCACTGGCTTGCGCTTCACTTGCTGCGTCTGCTAGAACCTGGGCCGCCAATCCATCCCGAATGCCGGGATCAGGCGCGTTTCCCGATCCGACGGCTGATACGAATGCCTCCATTTCCGCAAGATAGGCCCCTTCATATCGCTCCAGGAAGAAGTGTTGTGCGGGTGAGCGGCCAAACCCGTTTGCGGTTGCAAGCTCTACCGTTGTCTCCAGCTGGTTTTCGGCGCGAAGCATACCAAGTGTGCCGTGGACCTCGATCCGCTGATCATAGCCATAGGCTGCGCGACGCGAGTTTGAGATCTGGCAAATACGCCCGCTTTCTGTGGTCAGGATCACCGCGGCGGTGTCCACATCGCCCGCCGCTCCAATCGCCGGATCGACCAGCGCCGTGCCAACTGCGTGGAGCGTTACGAATTCCTCACCCATCAGGAAGCGGGCCATGTCGAAATCATGGATCATCATGTCCCGGAAAAGGCCACCCGAACGCTCGATATAGGAGATCGGGGGCGGAGCCGGGTCGCGCGAAGTGATGGAAACCAGCTCCGGTGCGCCGATATCGCCCTCGGCGATGCGGGAGCGCAAATGCGCGAAATTTGGATCAAACCGGCGGTTGAACCCGGTCATGAATGGTATTCCGGCGCTTTCAACCACTTCGATACAAGCGTGGATGTTTGCGACCGACATATCGATAGGCTTTTCGCAAAAGATTGCTTTGCCTGCTTTGGCCGCTCCGTGGATCATGTCGAAATGCGTGTCGGTCGGAGTGCCGATAACGACGGCATCAATGTCCCCAGCACGGAGGATTTCCTCTGCCCCGCTCACGCGCGCGCCGGAACTGTCCGCAAGGGTCTCTGCCGCCTCGGGGATGGCATCTGCGACCGCAGTTACCTGCGCATTGCGCAGCGCTTTGATGCTTTGGGCATGGACCTGTCCGATCCGCCCGCACCCCAGAAGACCAACTCGCAGCATCGATCAAACCCTTCCCGATGCGCCCATGCCACGAATGACCGCCCGCGCAGCCTCCATGACCGGATCATGTGTTTCTTTCAAAATTGCCACACGGTCGAAACGCTCCGGATCTGCCGTGATAGCGTTTCGCAACGCCGCACCGAAAGCCATGCGCAGCTCTGTTCCGATATTGAACTTACAGATGTTCGTGCCGGCCGCCAGCGCAGCCCGCTGCGCGACAGGCACACCCGAGCCGCCATGGATCACCAGAGGAACGTCGGTTGTGTCCTGGATGGCGCGGATGCGGTCCTCGTCCAGTCCGCCTTCGCGATCCTGTTGAAGATGCACGTTTCCCACCGAGATGGCCATTGCATCGACGCCACTTTTGCTGGCGAAAGCGGCAGCTTCCTGCGGGTCCGTTCCAGCGGAGGCCTCGCCCCCTGAATACCCAACAAAACCGATCTCGCCCTCGCAGGAGATACCTGCTTCTTTCGCGATCTCCGAAACCTGTGCTGTTTCGTCGATGTTCTGCTGAAGTGGCTTGCGAGAGCCGTCATACATAAGTGATGTGAAGCCTGCATCGCGCGCGCCCCGGCACTCGTCGAGCGTGTACCCATGGTCGAGATGCGCGACAACAGGCACATCCACGCTTTCAGCTAGGTTGCGAAACATTGCCCCCAGCACTGGCAGTGGCGTATGTTCCCGGCAAGATGGCCCTGCTTGAAGGATCACCGGTGCATTTTCGATTTGCGCCGCAAGCGTATACGCTCGCATTTCTTCCCACCCGAGACAGACAAGGCCCGGTACTGCGTATCCATGCGCCCGGGCGGGCAACAGAACTTCCGAGAGTGTTGCAAGGGTCATTTGAACTTCGCAACCATGTCCATAATGCCAGGGATCGTGTGCAACTGCTCGGCATGTGTTGGCTGGAAATACTGCTTAAGGCTGCGCTGGGTGAGCCCGCCAAGAATGGTGAAATAGTACATCTCATAGCCCGGTAACGCGCAGCACGGGTGGTAACCCTTATCGATCAGGACCGTGGAGCCGTTGACGATGTGGTAGGCATCACCGGGCTCGTTATCGACCCGCTGCAGCATCTGCAGTCCCGAGCCATAATTTGGCTTGAAGCGAAAGTTGTAGCACTCGTCATGGCGCGTTTCGTCTGGCAGCCGGTCGGTGTCATGTTTGTGACTTGGAAAGCCGGACCAGCCACCCGCACCAACGGTAAATAGCTCGCTGACCAACAGACGGCCCACGCGATCATGATGGCTTGCCCCGAGTATGTGCTTGATCTTGCGATGCGTTTTGGTGTCGTCGGAGCCGTATTGCACCAGGTCGAGCTCTGGTTGCCGAACCGCGAACGGCTTTAGAGTTTCAGCATATTTGGCACCCGCAACAAAGACCTCTGTATCGGTAAGGGCGGTTATTCGCGCATCGGTATTGGTAGGAACATAGACCCCTTCGGGATCGCCATCCCAGACGTCTTCGCCTCGGTTGCCGATCTGTGCAAAGGTTTCTCCACCGGTTTCAACGGTTACTGTGCCGGTGGCGGGCACAACGCACGTTTCGTAGCCGGCCACGCGATAGTCGAATGTCTCTCCCGCCAACAGTTTAACGATATTGAAATAGACAAGCGGGACATGCGTATCGTCGATATCGACAATGGGTTTTTGTTTGTTGTCAAAGGGCGGGATATGCATGGGGTCGTCCTTTCAGGCCGCGCTCGGGCCGGCATGGTCGGCAAGAAACGCGTCAAGTTCTGCGCGTGTGGGCATAGCCGGGGCGCAGCCCACTCGGGCGACCACCATTGCAGCCGTAGCCGACCCCTGCAGCACCGCGTCATGGGTTGTCAGGCCATCTGTCAGCCCGGAAACAAATCCACCCATGAAGCTGTCGCCAGCCCCGGTGGGTTTCAGTGCTTTGGTTCGGTAGATCCCGGTCGATAGCTCGCCCTCTGGCGTAATCGTAACAGCGCCTTTTTCGCCCATCTTGTAGACGGCGATTGCAGCGCCGTTGGCCACCAGTTCTCGGGCTTTATCGAGCCCACGGTCGAAATCACCAGCCATAAACCCAAATTCAACGTCATTTCCGACGATCACATCGCACAGCGCGCCGGCACGAGAATATACATCTGCGGCCACGTCGGCGGAGGGCCAGGAATAGGGCCGGTAGTCTACGTCGAAGATAAGCGGCAGACCGGCTTTCTTTGCCAGTTCGAAGGCGCGGAACGCTGCACTGCGTGACGGCTCCGCGGCGAATACCGTACCTGTCGTGATAAGCGCCGAATAGGCGCCGAAGTCCACCGCTTCGACATCCGCATGTGTCATCTCAAAATCAGCCGCACCGTTTCGGTAGATCACGGATTGGTGGTCTTCAATCCGGCTTTCCACAACGGCGAGCGAATTTCGCGCTTCGCCGCCAACGGAGCGGACATGGGCCCGACCGATGCCGTATTTGTCGAGCTCGTTCAGCGCAAATCGTCCGATAGCATCGTCGGACACACAGGTCACCAGATCGGCTTGCGCCCCAAGTCTCGTCAGGGCAACACCGATATTGGCGGACGACCCCCCGAGGCAGGAAAAGAAATGCGTGGCCTCTTCGGTCTTGGTGCCGGGCGGATCAGGATAAAAATCCATTCCTGCTCTGCCCACGATTATGAATTTCTTTCCTGAGAGGCGCGAAAGATCGGCCATTACACACCCTGCCTCTGCTTGACGCGCGTCGCTTCCCACTCGGCGTGCTTTTCACGCACATTTGCGTTCTCAGAAACCTGCGGTGTTCCGACCTCCCACCAGGTGTGTCCTTGCGTTGTCCAGCCGTCATAGGGATCGACTTGCATAACAATAATGCTGGTTTTGTCCGAAGCTTTGGCGCGTTGAAACGCTGCGCCGAGTTCGGCCGGATTGGCTACGGTTTCAGCGTTCGCACCCATCGCGCGCGCATGGCTTTCAAAATCCACTGCAAACGGTTCGGGAACGGTTGGGCAGTCTTTGATCAGGTTGTTAAAGCTCTCGTTTCCGGTGTTTTTCTGCAGTTTGTTGATAACTGCAAAGCCGCCATTATCGAGCACAAGGATGATGAGCTTCTTCTGCGTAAGCACAGACGAGTAAATATCCGAGTTCATCAACAGGTAACTGCCGTCTCCGGTGAAAACGATGGTGTCCTGACCAGGCTCGGCTTCCGACTGTGCGATGCGCGCGCCCCATCCACCTGCGATCTCGTAGCCCATGCAGGAAAAGCCGAACTCAACGTCTACGGTTCCGATATCCAGCGTACGCCAATTTGCTGTGACCTCAGCCGGTAAGCCTCCGGCCGCTGCTACGACGCGGTCGCGCGGGTCACATAGTGCGTTTACCACGCCAATCGCTTGCGCATAGGAATTTGGACGGTTCCCGTGCGCCACGTTGTCTGCAACATAAGCGTTCCAGGTCTTGCGCTCTGACTGCGCCTCCTTGGTCCATGCGTGCGGGGCGCGATAGTCTCCAAGCGCTGCGTCCAAGGCGCCAAGTGCCAGCTTTGCGTCGCCCACCACCGGGTGCGACAAGTGTTTCATGGCGTCGTGGCGGCCAACATTCATTCCGATGAACTTGGCGTCTTTGGCAAAGGCGGTCCACGACCCGGTTGTGAAATCCTGCAAGCGGGTGCCCACAGCAAGGATTACGTCGGCCCTTTCGCTGATAGCATTCGCGCTGTCCGAGCCTGTAACGCCGATTGGGCCGATATTCAGTGCGTGGGAGTCGAGCAGGTTAGCGCGTCCTGCGATTGTCTCAACCACGGGGATGCCGCGCGCATCGGCAAAAGCTGTCAGTTCTGCGACAGCACCGGAATACTGCACGCCGCCGCCGGCGATGATCATCGGGCGCTCTGCGCGGATCAAAAGGGAGGCGGCATCAGCAATCTCGCCGGTATCTGGGGTTTGCCGTCTGATGCGGTGTATACGCTTCGCAAAAAACTCAAGAGGATAGTCATACGTCCAGCCCTGTACGTCTTGCGGCAGGCCAAGAAATGCAGGTCCGCAATCGGCAGGGTCTAACATCGTCGCAAGCGCGGCTGGTAGCGACTGAATAATCTGTGCGGGATGCGTGATCCTGTCCCAGTAGCGGGTCACTGGCTTGAATGCGTCGTTGACACCCAGTGTCGGGTTGCCGAAGTGTTCAAGTTGCTGAAGGACGGGGTCCGGCAACCGGGTCAGAAACGCATCACCACACAGCATCAGCATCGGTAGCCTATTGGCATGCGCAAGCGCCGAGGCCGTCAGAAGATTGGCCGTGCCAGGTCCTGCGCTCGCGGTGCAAAACATGATCCGCTTGCGAAGGTGGTACTTGGCATAGGCGGCCGCCGCAAAACCCATGCTCTGCTCATTCTGTCCGCGATATAGCGGTAGAATGTCTTGCACAGGATAAAGCGCCTCGCCGAGGCAGGGCACATTGCCATGTCCGAAAATGCCGAAGCCACCTCCGAAAATGCGGGTTTCAACGCCGTCGATCTCGATCATTTGGTTGACCAGATACCGCACGATCGCCTGGGCTGTTGTCAGCCTGACCGTAGTCGCTGCCATGGTTCTGCATCCTCCCTGCGCGCCGAATGTTTCCGCTGCCCTCGATTGACAGTTGCGGAGCGCCCGGTCTCAGGATACGAATTTTGCAACCGGTTGCAACAGGGTGATGATTGGGGGGTGCATCGTGACCGAAATCGGGATCGGATTGATCGGTGGAGGCTATATGGGCAAGGCCCATGCAGTCGCTATGGCGGCTGTTGGCGCGGTTTTCGATACCACGCTGCGCCCCCGTCTACAGATGATCGCAGCCTCCAGCCCCGAGTCGGCGGACGGCTACCGCAGGGCATTCGGTTTTGCCCGCGCGGCATCTGACTGGCGGGAACTTGTCACAGACCCGGGGGTGGAGGCTATCGTAATTGCCTCGCCGCAAGCGACCCACCGCGCGATTGCAGAAGCGGCGTTCGCTGTCGGAAAACCCGTCTTCTGTGAAAAGCCGCTGGGCGCGTCGCTGGAGGATGCCGAGGCGATGGTTGCCGCTGCGCAAGATGCGGGCGTGGCCAATATGATCGGGTTCAACTATGTCCGCACACCGGCCACTCAGTTCGTGCGGAAGCTGCTTGCTGAGAAAGCGATTGGGGAGCTGACCTGGTTCCGTGGGGAGCATACTGAGGATTTTCTGGCGGATCCCGATATCCCTGCGAACTGGCGGACAACCGGGCGCGCCAACGGAACAATGGGGGATCTTGCCCCCCACATGATCAATTGTGCTCTTGCTCTGATGGGGCCAATCGGAGCTCTGTCGGCTCAGATAGAGACATTGCATGCGACCCGTCCGGGACCGAATGGTCCTGTGTCGGTAGACAATGATGACCAAGCACAGATGATGGTCCGCTTTCAGAGCGGAGTAGTGGGGCATCTTTATTTCAGCCGGGCCGCCACAGGGCGGAAGATGGGCTATGCCTACGAGATACATGGGACAAACGGAGCAATCCGGTTCGACCAGGAAGACCAGAATGCCGTCTGGCTTTACAAGGCTGACGGGTCTCAGGCCACACGCGGGTTCACAAAGGTTCTGACGGGGCCGGCGCACCCCGATTACCTGCCATTCTGCCAGGGGCCAGGGCATGGCACCGGGTATCAGGATCAGATCATCATCGAAGCGCGAGACTTCCTCCAGGCCATCGCAACAGGAAAGCCCGTCTGGCCGACATTCCGCGACGGTCTTGCTGTCTCACGTGTTATTGACACTGCCTTTACTTCGGCAGAAACGGGCCGCTGGCTGTCTGTGCCGCAAACTTGAGAGGATCTCAGGAAATGACCATTCGCATCGGCAATGCGCCCTGTTCCTGGGGCGTAGAATTCGCGGACGATCCGCGCAATCCGACTTGGCGTACTGTACTCCGGGAATGCGCTGCAGCAGGGTACAAGGGAATTGAGCTTGGCCCGGTGGGATTCATGCCCGAAGACCCTGCGGCTCTTGCAGATGCCCTAGAAGAAAATGATCTGGAACTGATTGGTGGAGTGGTCTTCCGCGCCTTTCATGACCCTGATCAATGGGAAGATGTGCTGGACGGAGCAGTGCGCACCTGTAAAGCGCTCTCTGCGCATGGCGCTCAGCACCTGGTGCTGATTGACTCTATTTCTCCGCGCCGGGCGCCTACTGCGGGCCGCGTCGATGCGGCTGAGCAGATGGCGGCGGATGAGTGGGCCGCATATCGAGACCGTATTGCACATGTCTCGCGTATTGGGGCGGAAGAGTACGGACTGACCGTCGGCATCCATGCCCATGCCGCCGGGTTCATGGATTTCGAGCCTGAGCTTGAGCGGCTGCTCGGCGAGGTGGACGAGAGTATCCTAAAAATCTGTTTTGATACCGGGCACCACTCGTACGCAGGGTTTGATCCTGTTGCCTTCATGCAGCGTCATATCGGACGGATATCATACATGCATTTCAAAGACATCGATCCTTTGGTTAAGGCTGATGTAATTGCCAAGGGCACAGGCTTCTACGATGCTTGCGGGCAAGGGATTTTTTGTAATCTCGGCCAGGGTGACGTGAACTTCCCGGCAGTCCGTCAGATCCTACTCGACGCCGGGTTTGAGGGCTGGTGCACCGTTGAACAAGACTGCGATCCGACCCTCGATGTCAGTCCGGTCGATGACGCCAGGGCGAACCGCGAATACCTAGAGTCCATTGGGTTCAAGTAAGGAGGCCGGCATGACAAAACTAAATTGGGGCCTTATTGGAGGTGGGCAAGGCAGCCAAATCGGGCCTGCGCACCGTTTAGGTGCCCACGCTGACGGGCATTTTCTGCTGTCTGCCGGGGCCCTGGACGCTGATGCCTCGAAAGGCAAAGCCTATGCACAAACGCTTGGTGTGCCCGCGGATCGGGCATACGGCGATTGGCGCGAAATGCTTGAGGCGGAGCGCGGACGCGACAACCGGCTTGATCTCGTAACTGTGGCCACGCCGAACGCCACCCATTTCGAGATCGCAAAGGCTTTTCTGGAGGCAGGTTTCAACGTGCTGTGCGAAAAACCCATGACCATGACGATCGAGGAGGGTGAAGAAATTGTTCGGGTGGCCGAAACCAGTGGCAAGATCTGCGCCGTAAATTACTGTTACTCCGCATACCCAATGGTCCGCGAGATGCGCAATATCGTGGCGACTGGTGGGATCGGCAAGGTGCGTGTCGTTGTCGCCAATTTCAGCCATGGGCATCACGGCGATGCCACCGATGCCGACAATCCGCGCGTGCGTTGGCGTTATGATCCGGCCATGGCTGGCGTCTCCGGACAGTTTGCCGATTGCGGCATTCACGCGTTGCACATGGCCAGCTTTATTGCCGGCGACGAGGTTCAAAGCCTGTCGGCCGATTTTGCGTCCACCATCCCCGGTCGGGAACTGGAGGACGACGCCATGGTTAATTTCCGTATGGAGCATGGGACCGTTGGGAGGCTTTGGTCTTCGTCCGTAGCGATCGGGCGCCAGCACGGGTTTGACATTCAGGTCTTTGGCGAAACCGGAGGTATGCGCTGGGCTTCAGAGCAGCCAAATCAGGTCTTCTATACGCCAGTCGGTGGACGCACAGAGATAATTGAAAAGGGCGAAGCGGGGCTGTCCAGTGAGGCCGATCGATTGAGCCGAGTTGCGATTGCGCATCCGGAGGGTTTTCCGCTTGCCGTCGCAAATATTTATGTGGACTTAGCGGCCGCAATTCGTGGCGAGGCGGGCGGAGCCTTGCCGACCGCCACGGACGGGTTGAGGTCGATGGCTGCGGTTTATGCGGCGGTCGACTCGGCCAAGCAAAACGGCGCCTGGGTCGATGCACGTCCACCGATGTTCCGAACCTAAGCTGACGCTTTAAGCGGCCTTAACGTGTGCCGTTCGATCAGCCGGCAGGGGAAAAGTCGCGTCTCGGGATGGCGGTGTGGCTCTTCAATTGTTCCAACTACTAAATCGATAGACGCGCCGATAATTTCAGAGATCGGCTGGCGAATGGTGGTCAGCTCGATGTTCTGCCAGCTCGCCATTTCCATGTCATTCAACCCGATCAATCCGACATCGTCAGGAACGCTCAGCCCTGCATCGTTTGCAGCACTCAATGCTCCAATCGCAATTACATCATCTCCGCAGAAATAGGCTTCGGCGTGGTTCGACATCAGTTGTTTCGTCATCTCAACGCGTCCTGCATCAAATGAGTAAGCCGATGCGTAGCTGACAGAAACATCAATCTCAGGGTGCTCACTCAGTGCGCTTAAAAAGCCCATGGCGCGATCTTGAGTCGAGGTTGCTTTTTCTGGTCCGCCAAGAAAAGCAACTTTCCTATATCCCCGCGCGATAAGGCCCTCCGCCGCCATCCGACCGCAAGCAACGTTGTCGATTCCGACCACATGAACGTGCGGTGAAGACGTGTAACGTCCGAAGGAATGAACTACCGGCACACCCGCATCTTTGAACGCTTCTGCGAAGCTTGGAGGCAGTGTGGATGAGGCGACGAGGACGCCGTCTACAGAGTATTGCCTGAGCATTCGGATTGAGCTCACCGGGTCTGTCTCTTCGCTGAGATTTACGAGCAGTGGGCGCAACCCGCGATCCTGAAGACCACGTGTGAAAAGATCAAACACCTCTAGAAAGAGTGGGTTATGGAAGTTGTTGGACACAAGTCCGATGAGCTTGGTGCGCCCGGTGGTGAGGCTGGAAGCAAGCGCGTTGGGGCTGTAGCCGAGCTCTGCAGCTGCACGTTCGACTTTCGATCTGGTCTTGTCGGAGACCGAGGCGCCCTCGGTGAATGTGCGTGATACGGCGGAGCGTGAAACGCCCGCCTTTTCTGCTACATCCTTCAGGGTTATCGCCATTGTCGTCTCTATTCATCGGGTGCAGAGGGAGGGATCTCCTGTCCGCTGCCTGACCGACAGGATCGGTCTTCCTGAAAAAAATTGCAACCGGTTGCAAAATGATCCGAACGGCGCTACCGTTTTTCGCAAGGCACATGGGCTCGGCCCTGGAACGGCCTTAAAAGAATTTTTGGGAGGAAGACATGAAATCTGTAATTGCATCCGTCGCTATTGGTGCAAGCGTTCTAGCGGCTCCGGTCGCTGCCATCGCCGACGGCCACGAGTCACTGAGCTATGTATTGGTCAGCCACGCGCCTGACAGCGACACGTGGTGGAACACCATTAAAAACGGAATTGCGCTTGCCGGCGAGCAGATGGGGGTCGAGGTCGAGTATCGGAACCCGCCAACTGGTGATATCGCCGATATGGCGCGGATCATTGAACAGGCAGCGGCTTCTGCACCTGATGGTATCATCACCACCCTCGCGGACTTTGACGTTCTGAAGGGGCCGATCATGAACGCGGTCGATCAGGGTATCGACGTGATCATTATGAACACAGGCACCCCGGATCAGGCACGTGAAGTTGGCGCGCTGATGTATGTCGGTCAGCCCGAATACGACGCTGGTTTCGCAGCCGGTCTGCGGGCCAAGGGCGAAGGCGTTACGCAGTTCCTTTGCGTGAACCATGCTATCCAGCAGCCTACCGTTGGCGAGCGCTGCCGTGGCTATGCGGATGGCCTTGGGATCGAGCTGGGCGACGCCATGATGGACTCCGGGACCGACCCTGCTGAGATTAAGAACAAGGTGATGGCATATCTTTCAGCCAACGAAAGCGTTGACGGTATCCTGACCCTTGGACCTGTGTCGGCTGACCCGACCATTGCCGCGCTGAACGAAATGGGTCTCTCCGGCGAAATCCACTTTGGCACCTTCGATCTCGGAGAAGAGATCGTCAAAGGTATCAAGGATGGCACAATCAACTGGGGTATCGACCAGCAGCCGTTCCTGCAGGCGTATATGCCAGTGGTTATTCTCACGAACTGGGACCGGTATGGCGTACTTCCGGGGAACAACCTGAACTCAGGCCCCGGCTTTGTGACCGCCTCTGGCCTCGAGAAAGTCGAAGCTTTCGCGGGCGAGTTCCGCTAATCCTTCCACCGGGGCGCCGCTGACGAAAGCTGGCGCCCCGGCTTTATTGCATCCTGCAAAAAATACCGGAGGACCCGAGATGGCTGATGCGGCCGCAACCGGGGACGAACGGGTCAAAGAGATCCCTGCATGGCGTCGCGCGCTTATCCGCCCAGAACTGGGTGGGATGTGCGGCACCGTTATCGTCTTCGCATTCTTTCTTCTGACCGCTTTTGATAGTGGTATGTTCGCGCCTCAGGGCATCATGAACTGGACCGTCGTCTCAGCCCAATTCATGATTATCGCAGTAGGGGCCTGTCTTCTTATGATCGCCGGCGAGTTTGATCTGAGCGTCGGCTCAATGATCGGCTTTGCCGGCATGATGATCGCCGTGTTCGGGGTGGTGCTTGGGTGGCCGATGTGGATGGCTATTCTGATCACATTCGCCATGTGCATCGCCATCGGCGCCGTGAATGGTTTCATCGTTATCCGAACCGGGCTGCCGAGTTTTATTGTGACCCTGGCTTTCCTTTTCATTCTGCGCGGGTTCACGATCTACATTCCTCAAACGATCGAAAGCAAAACCATCATCGGTGGAATCCGAGACGCCGCTGAGGGCGATTGGCTCGCCCCGGTCTTCGGTGGAAAGATCGGGCAGGGGCTGTTCCAGTGGATGGGCGAAGTGGGGATGATCGAAACGTTTTCCCGCGGAAACCGCGCCGGGCAGCCTGTGATTGACGGTCTGCCGATGCTGGTTGTTTGGGCCATCATTCTGATCGTCTTCGGGCATCTGCTTCTTACACGAACGCGGTTCGGCAACTGGATCTTCGCATCGGGTGGAGACGCCGAAGCAGCACGGAACTCAGGGGTGCCCGTGAACAAGGTCAAAGTAATGATGTTCATGTTCACGGCCTTCTGCGCAACGGTCTTTGCTTTGTGCCAGGTGATGGAGTTTGGATCTGCCGGCGCAGACCGTGGGCTTCTGAAGGAATTCGAAGCGATCATCGCAGTTGTAATCGGTGGGGCGCTTCTGACCGGTGGATATGGGTCTGTGATCGGCGCAGCACTCGGCGCGCTGATCTTTGGTGTGGTTCAGCAGGGTCTTTTCTTCGCCGGCGTTGAATCGAGCCTCTTCCGGGTATTCCTCGGGGTCATCCTGCTCGGCGCGGTGGTGCTGAATACCTACATTCGGCGCATGATTACGGGGGAGCGTTAAGATGAATTCGCGAACCGAACATGCCCCTATCATCCAGATGAAGAACATCGAAAAGCACTTCGGGAGCGTGATCGCTCTCGCCGGTGTCTCAGTAGATGTCTTCCCGGGTGAGTGCCACTGTCTGCTCGGTGACAACGGCGCCGGAAAGTCGACGTTCATCAAGACAATGTCAGGGGTTCACAAGCCCACGAAAGGCGAGATTATTTTCGAAGGAGCACCGCTGAATTTCGATGATCCTCGGGATGCGATCGCGGCAGGGATCGCGACGGTGCACCAGCATCTGGCGATGATCCCATTGATGTCGGTCAGCCGAAACTTCTTTATGGGCAATGAACCCACGAAGACGCGCTTCGGCATTCCGTTCTTCGACCATGAATATGCAGACCGCGTGACCATGGAAGAGATGAAGAAAATGGGCATCAACTTGCGCGGTCCGGATCAGGCCGTCGGGACCCTGTCAGGTGGTGAAAGGCAAACTGTTGCGATTTCGCGCGCTGTCCATTTTGGCGCGAAGGTGCTGATCCTGGACGAACCGACCTCGGCGCTTGGCGTGCGACAGACGTCGAATGTTCTTGCGACTATCGACCGGGTTCGAAAGCAAGGCATCGCGGTCGTATTCATCACGCACAATGTGCGCCATGCCATGGCGGTTGGGGACCGGTTCACGGTGCTGAATCGTGGACAGACGCTGGGAACTGCTCAGCGTGGTCAAATTACCCCGGACGAACTTCAGGACATGATGGCTGGTGGGCAGGAACTTGCGACGCTGGAAGGCTCGTTAGGCGGAACTGTTTGAACTCATCCGCAGGGGCAGCGTATTGCCCCTGCGCCCCTCCTCTTACATTTTGGGAGTCAGCGATGAATGCCGGCTTTGATCTGCAGGACTGCAACCTTGAGAGCTTTCGGGACCTGACGGAACGGACACTTGACCCGGCCGAACTACGGTTTGCATCGGGTATAGACAAAAACATCCCGGTTTATTCCATGCCAGAACTTGGCGCTGCACTTTCCGAGCCGGGCGCCCGTCGTTCGCTCCTGCGGGAATGGGCAGAGGTCCTGCATGACCTTTCTGGTGTACTCGTCCTGAAAGGCGCTTATCGGGACACTGCGGTGCTCGACGAGGCTACGGAGGTTTATCAAGCTGTTATCGGGCGGGAGAAAGCGGCGGGAGAAGTCGCGGCAGATCATTTTGCGAAAGCCGGTGCGAACGACCGTATCTGGAACTCTCTGGAAAAGCTGTGTCGCGAGAATCCGGACGTCTTTGCGCGGTATTTCAGCAATGTGCCGGTAGCTGCAGTCTGCGAGGCTTGGTTGGGGCCAAACTACCAAATGACCTCGCAGATCAATGTGGTGCATCCGGGCGGGCAGGCGCAGGAAGCGCATCGGGATTATCATCTTGGCTTTCAGTCCGAGGGAGTTGCCGCAAGTTATCCTGTACATACGCATTTGCTGTCGGCCGCATTGACCTTGCAGGGCGCGATTGCGCACTGTGACATGCCCTTGGAAAGCGGCCCGACAAAGCTGCTTCCGTTTTCGCAACTCTACCCGCAGGGCTACATAGCATTCCGCCGTCCGGCATTCCGCGCCTATTTTGAGGCGGCCTGTGTTCAGTTGCCGCTCAGCAAAGGCGACGCCGTTTTCTTTAACCCGGCTTTGTTTCACGCAGCAGGTGAAAACCGTAGCGCGCAGATCGAACGCATGGCGAATTTGCTTCAGGTCTCTTCGGCCTTTGGTCGCGCGATGGAGTCTGTCGACCGGCGACACCTTTGCACGCTGGTCTATCCGGTCGTGAAAGAGAATATTGCAGCAGGGAAGATCAGTCCGCTGGAGGTAGATGCACTGATCGCCGCAACAGCCGAGGGCTATGCGTTTCCTACAAATCTCGACACGGATCCGCCTGTCGGTGGGCTCGCCCCGGATAGTCAGGCTGACCTCTTCCGCCAAGCCTTGGAGACCGGTCAATCGCCGGATGCGTTCTCGGATGCGCTTTCTCAACAGGCCGCGCGTCGCGCGCCCTAGATGCAAGCGAGGCAAAATGAGCGACCTTCATCTGCGCCCCCTTGCGAACAAGGGACATGTCCATGCGATCACACCTCAGAGTGCGGGATGGTCGTACGTCGGTTTCGACTTACACCGCCTTTCACCGGGCGAGGTCGCGACAGCTGAGACCGGCGAACGCGAAGTGATCCTTGTTCTGGTCGAAGGAAAAGCAGAGATCACCGCAGACGGACGTGACTTCGGAGAGCAGGGCGACCGTATGGATGTTTTCGAAAAAACACCGCCGCATTGCATTTACATTCCCCCAAGAAGTTCCTGGCAAGCGACCGCCACGACTGTGTGTACCGTGGCACTGTGCTCCGCACCAGGGAGAGGTAGCCACGTGGCGCAAAGCATTGGTCCTGCAGGTATCGCACTCACCGAGAGAGGCAGCGGCACCAACCTGCGGTACATCAACAACATTGCGATGGAGGATCGCGACGTTGCCGACAGCCTGCTTGTGACGGAAGTGTTTACGCCGGCGGGCCATTGGTCCTCATACCCTCCGCACCGGCACGATGAAGACGACTATCCGCGCATGACCTATCTTGAGGAGACCTACTACCATCGTCTGAACCCATCGCAGGGTTTTGGCATTCAGCGGGTTTTCACCGAAGACGGATCGATTGACGAGACCATCGCAGTTGCGGATCATGACGTCGTTCTGGTCCCCCGGGGGCATCATCCTTGCGGCGCGCCCTACGGCTACGAGATGTACTATCTCAATGTCATGGCCGGGCCGCTCCGCAAATGGCGATTTGAAAATCACCCTGATCACGACTGGATCTTTCAGCGCGACAGTGGCTGACTGCGAGATGGCTTTGAATTGCTTGCATGACTGCTTTGCAAAAGCATCAGTTGTAGAACCAAAAAAAGCGCGTAGATAGCGGCTCAGAGCGCTGCGGAATGGGTTCGCAGCGACCTTCCACAGGATGTTCTGCTATGGCTACCATCTCCTCCCTCCGCAGCGCGATTGCGCTTTACCGTCGGCGTCGTGATACGGCTCAACAGGTTCGTCGGGAACTTGGATTGATGACCGATGCTGAGTTGAGCGATCTTGGCATTAGTCGCTTCGCAATCCCGCGTCTGGCGGAAGAAGCTGCGAGTTCCACTCTCTGAAGCGCTACTCTGACCTGAAGTTCTCAGGGCACGGCCCCTTTTTCGTCCGCAGCGGCGTTGCGAGCGGGTGCAGGTGACTGCACCCGCTATAGTTTTTCCGCAAGAGCGAGTACGCGAGACGGACGCCGGAGTTCCGTCAACAATAGTATGCGGTGGTGACCTGAGCTGCCTGAGTCTCTACCCCGCGGTGCGAACATCTGCCTGAGGAGCCGTTGAACAGGGTTTTTGTCCCAAAGACGAGACTTCGGAAAAGTATCGAGTTTCGCCTTCGGGCTGAAGGGATCCGGAACGCGTTGCGGCTTTACGCGCTGGCTGGCGGCCCTCCCTTTCGTCCCGGCATGCTTCGAAGCGACAAAGGCACGTCGATCAAACTAGAGGTCTGGGCTATGCCAAAGGCCGCCTTCGGAAGCTTTCTGTCCGGAATAGCTTCGCCACTGTCCATCGGAACAATAGAGCTTGTCGACGGAACCACAGCCCACGGTTTTCTTGTTGAGGCTGCAGGCGTGCTCGGCGCCGAGGATATCACTCAATTTCGCGATTGGCGTACGTATTTAAGTGCGCGCGATGCAGAGTTGGAGAACTCTCCTTAGAAAGTGTCCGCGCGAGAGAGCCATCAGATCCGCTTTGACAACGCTGCCTTTGAGCCAGGTCTTGTCCAGCTCTGCCAAGTCCAAGCTTTCAAGATAGCTGCTGCTTGAACAGACCAGTCAAAGCCTGAACTCAGCCAGCTGTCCGCACTATGCGGTATTGTGGGACTGGATTATTGATGGCGTGATCGGAGAATATTTCGCAACAGCCGTGATGATGACCCTGGATCCAATTCGAGACGACATGCAGCGGTTCTCTATAGCGCTGTCTGAGACAGAGACTCTGGCTTTGCGCAATTGCGCAGTAGAAGTCGCGCACAATGCGGGGTCAGTCATCTTGACTCAAACCAGCGTCGCAGATCGGATTATCTTTTTGACCGAAGGTATTGCGGCATCCGAACAAACATGGATCGATGGCAACACAACGATCGCAAGGTTCTTTGAACCTCCGGATCTGTGCACAAATGTCACCAGCGCGTGGACCGGTCAAATCGCCTCTGACGAGTTGCTCGCGGTCACCGACGTGAAAGGGCTTTCCATCCCGCTTTCATTCTTCATGAAAGAGTACCTGAGCGGCGGCGCGTTTGGCATCTACCTTAGACATCGCATGATGGAGGCCCATCTTTTCGCGAAAGAACTGGTTTGCGCCAAAACATCCGGAAATACAGAAACTCGCCAGAGGTTTCTGGAGACCCATCATCAAAACGTGCTGGATTTGGTCCCCCAGAAGGACATTGCGAAGTTTCTGGGGATTATGCCCCAAAGTCTTTCCCGTTTCCTGCGCAATAAATCTCTCTCGGACTGAGGTCGTATCGTCGTCCACTCATCCGGGCGCGTCTCCCACACTCGACTTAACTCGGGTTAACTCGACACCGCGCGCGGTTTGCTACCTATCCAGTAGTCGATGGCGGAGGCGCGATGTCCGGAACACTTGACACGCTCAGAGCAGCTTGGCCCGTTTTGCGTCGCGCGATTACCCGCGGCCAGATCCTCAATCCACAATGCAAGCTTGTTGATCCCGATCCCGATATCCAGGCTCACTATGATGTAGAGATTCCGATGTCAGAGGGTTTCTCGTTGACTGCAAACGTTTTTTGTTCGCGAACGCGTCGAAGCGAGCGCGTCGCGGACCCTGTTGTTATGTGCGCTCACCCTTATGACAACCATCATATACCCGCGCTGGGTGGAACGCCTTTGGGCGGTCCTCCGCAACAGTATCGGCTTCTCCCTCAGTCCGGTGGGGTCCCAAAGTTCTCCAAACTCACAAGCTGGGAGTCGCCCGATCCAGACTTCTGGGTGCCTGCGGGATATACCTTGGTTAACTTAAATCTTCCCGGGTATGCCAACAGCGGTGGACCGGCATCAATTATGTCGCAACACCAGGGCAGTTGCTACCGAGAGGCCATAGCCTGGGTCGGCGCCCAGGATTGGTGTGACGGAGGTGTCGGCTTGTGCGGCGTAAGCTTCCTTTGCATCAGCCAGTACTTGGCCGCAGCCGCGCCGGAAGGGGAGGCACTTCCTGATGCGCTTAAATGCATTATCCCCTGGGAGGGCGTATCTGACCTTTACCACGATCTTGCATGTCGCGGCGGAGTTCCAGATGTCGGTTTCCTGAATTTCTGGTGGCATACTGAGGTCAAAGGGTCCCTGAATACGCCTTTGGCCGATTTTCTTGCCGTGGAAGAAGCGATTCCGCTGGAGGCGCTGCAGAAGCATCCAAATTACGACGACTACTGGAAAGCCAAGGCGCCCCCGCTGGAGAACATCAAAGTGCCTATGCTCGTGTGTGGGTCGTTTTCCGACCATGAGCTACACACGTTCGGCTCATTCCGGGCATTTGAACAAGCCGGGTCTTTGCAGAAATGGCTGTACACCCATCGAAGCGGCAAATGGACCGAGTTTTACAAGCCGGAGAGTTTAGAGCTTCAAAAGGACTTTATGGATCACTTCCTGAAGGGCCAGCCGAACGGTTTCGATAACAGGCCGGCGGTGCGGCTCGAGGTCCGACAAAGCCGCGATGAAGTTAAAGAGGTGAGATGGGAACGCAGCTGGCCGCTTGAGCGGACCAGATATGAAATGCTCTATCTCGGACCGGAAGGAGCACTGTCTACGTCAGCAAACCCGGACGAGCAGGCGGCTGTCTATGATGGCGCATCTGGTTCCGTTGCCTTTGAGCACATCTTCGCTAAAGACACGGAAGTCACCGGATACATGAAAGCCAAACTCTGGGTGGAGGCACGTGGTGAACCAGATCAGTCTCAGATTCCGGACGATTTGATCCTCTGTTGTTTTGTTGACAAGCGCGATCCGAAGGACCAATCGGTTCGCTTCTATGGGGCGGTCGGTCAGGACCAGGACATGGTGACCCGCGGTTATGGTCGCGCGTCGCGGCGGACTTTGGATACAGAGCGATCAACGCCGTACCATCCTGTTCTTTCCGGCACGGACTACCAGCCGCTTGAGGCAGGGCAAATAGTCCCTATAGAAGTTGCCCTTTGTCCAAGCAGTACCTTCTTTGAGAAAGGCGCGAGGCTGCGATTACTTTTATCTGCACGTGATCTCGTTCACGCACCGATTTTCAAAAAGGACACAGGTCTCAACCGGGGTCGCCACGTGGTCCATTTCGGAGGCGTTTACGATTCCCACCTTTTGGTTCCCATTATTCAGAACTAGCGCTCAACTGAAACTCCGAGGTTTGCTTCTGTCGACTGACTGCGCATCGACTGCCCGGGAACGCGCCAACCCGCGTCAAACAGCCGGAGCGAATGCCGCTTTTTTTGCCGTCAGACCCTGAACTGCCAATAGCGAGGCATCCGGTTCTCTTACTTACATATCAAGCGTGCGTTCTCCGGCCACTGCGTGTGCGCAAGTCCAGATGGCCAATTGCATTTGGCACTTATCTTCTGGGCGAATGGGGAATCCACCGCCCCTTGTGGTGTCAATGAAGGAACGCAAGCGCGACGTCGGGTTTAAGGTGCATCAGACGTCACGGCGCGAATGCTTTCCTGAGAAGGGTCTTCAGGTTTTCTCGTTCCAGTGCGGAAAGCGGTGAAAGCAGACTGTCGATTGTCTCAGAAAGCGCTAGACTCAAGTACGCGACTGTCTCGCGGCCTTTCGCAGTGAGTTGAAGAACGCACACGCGTCCGTCGTCAGGCGAGGAAGACTTCTTGATTAGTCCTTTTTTTCCGAGTGATTGAAGCAGACGAGTGATTTGGGCTTTATCCCGCGCGATTGACCGGACCAATTCATGAATAGGTACGGGCTCCAAGTCTGCCAGCGTCATCAAAACCAAGCCGCCTGCCGGTCCCACTTTTTCTGAATCAAATGAATGCGCCTTGCGCCTAAGCTCGCAATGCATACGTCGCATAAGACGGTCTACAAGTTGACCGATTTCCGTGTCAGGTGCCACTTTGGTTTTCGTTGACATTGTCCAAGATCTAAAGTTTTTTGATATTGTCAACGTACCCACATCGGCAGCAACTTCAAGCGATACGCGCGAGCGAGAGGGCAAAACAGTGCCAAATGAAATCATGCAAAAGAGTGTCGCGATAGTTGGCGGCGGAAATTTGGGAAGCGATCTGGCGAAAGCGCTTGAGGGCGCTATGCAGGTCACTCTCATTGAGCGGGCAGACGCTTTCACTCATGCACCCGCGATGATCCGCGCTCTGGTTGATCCGTCGCTTCTCGATCAAGCGCTGATCCCCTATGACCGACTTCTTTCTAAGGGAAAAGTAGTTAAGGGGGAGGCGGTGGCTGTCAGTGGAGAGGGTGTTTCGCTATCCGATGGTACCAAAATTGAAGCCGACTATATCGTGGTCGCAACGGGGTCGGGAAACCTAGCACCGTTTAAGTCGACAAACGGAGATATCACTGCTCTGCGCGCGGCCAATGCCGAATGGCATGCGGCCTTGGTTGCTGCCCAATCGGTTGCGATTATCGGCGCAGGTGCGGTGGGCACGGAACTGGCAGGCGAGATCGCGACTGGCATGCCGGGTAAGAAAGTGACGCTAATTTCTGGCGACAAAGAGCTCTTTCCGACGCTTCCCGCAAAATTGGGTGGGTCCTTATCCGCAAAGCTGCAGGCCATGGATGTTGACGTTATCCTCGGCGAACGCGTCAAAGAGCTGCCTTCGGGTGATGCTCCAAGCGGCGGAACGATCAATCTAAGCTCTGGCCGGGAACTAAAGGCTGACCTGATTGTTCCCGCAGTCGGCGCGCGCGTTACTCAAGGTCTTCTGGATCAGCTTCCTGGCATAAAACGCGCGTCTGATGGACGGGTCGAAACTGATCCATGGATGCGACCGTCTTCTTTGCCAAATGTGTTCGCGGCAGGCGACGGCGCAAACAATGGCGACCTGATGACGATTGTTGCAGTGTCGCGTCAAGTCCCTTGGCTTGCCAAGCTCTTGAAGGCTCTGGCCGCTGGACAATCGGTAGAGTCCCAAAAGCCCTACAAACCGTGGGGCCAAGCGCCAATTTTGCTTCCGCTTGGTCCGGAGCGTGGTAGCTCGTTTCTCATGATCGCGACCCTCGGAGACTGGGTCACCAGCAAAATGAAAGGCCGGGACCTGTTCCTGCCGAAGTACCAAAAGGCCTTTGGACAAAAATCGTAGGGCATAGGCCCTACGCCCCACAACAGAGAGGATTTCCAAATGACTTCGACGCTACGCCACTTTTGCTTTGCGAGTATCGCGGCTTTTGCATCCGCTCAGGCAACTTTTGCCGATGCACCGGTTTCGGCCTCTGTGCTGGAGTTTGCAGATCCTCAAACCTTGTTTGTTGCAGATTCAGCCGGAGGCGCCATTCATGCCTATTCGCTGCCTGATGGCGGCAGCGCGCCCGAGGCCATGTTGCCTTACAATCTTCTGGACCTCGATGCAGCGATGGCGAATGCGCTTGGCGCGGAAATACGTGGCATCAGCTATCACGATCTTGAAGTTCACCCTGTTACTCGCGATGCCTATGTCGCTGCTACAGTGACCATCGACGGCGTGCGCCAACCCGTTGTTGTCGCCGTCACGCGTGATGGCTCCGTAACGCCGTTGGATTTGGCTTCGTTGCCTGCGACGTCTTTTGCAATCACGGACGCGCCTGATGAAGGAGTGACGTTCTGGCGGGATATACCGGCCACGACCTTTACGGTGACTGATCTCGATTTCGCCGGTGGAGAGCTGTTTGTATCCGGGCTTTCGACTGGCGAGTTCGCATCAACCTTGCGCCGCATTCCGTTTCCGTTCCAGGAAACTGCGGCTTCAACAGGTGTTGAGATTTACCATGCAGCCCACGGTCAGACTGAAACCCGCGCACCGATCCGCGCGATGAGCGTTATTGATATTGGTGGTACCCCGACTGTTGTGGCGGCGTATACCTGCACGCCTCTTGTCACGATTCCGGTCTCGGATCTTGAGGACGGAGCCAACATTTCGGGGCGCACCATCGCCGAGCTTGGCTATGGCAACACACCGCTCGAGGTGCTGAGTTTCACGGCCTATGACCGGCAGGGCAACGGCCAGCCGATGGTCCTGGTAATCAATCGCGAAATGGATGCTGATCTTATCACGCTTCCGGCATTGGAAGAGGCTGTAGCGTCGCCCGGTATTGTGGAACCCGTCGCATATCTGGGGGATACCGCCGGCGTGCAAACTGCCCCTATTCCGCTTTCAGGTGTGTTCCAGGCAGCCGACCAGGACGCGCAATTTCTTTTGACCCTACGGCGGAACCTTGACACAGGTGCCATGGACCTCGTGTCTTTCCGCAAGGGGGTTTATCTGCGGCTGAGTGAGTTTGTCAGCGAGTACAACTTTGCGGACTATGTCTATGCTGACAATCAATTCGCGGAGCAAACCCGCATGTTTCAAAATATGCTGAAAGCCGATGAAGGCTTCCCCGAATTGGCGCGGTAGGCATGCGCCGATTTGTTTTGGCTGGAGCCGCCACGCTGAGTTTGTTTGGCGCTTCAGCCGCTGCATGCACCGGAGCGACGCAGGTTGACGAGATTTATCCGTCAGGCGATGCCGTTCCGGAAAATCTGCTTCGTATGTACCTTTATTTCACCGCTCCAATGGGGGATGGCGACATTGTTCCGCTCATCACATTGCGCCACGCCGACGGTTCAGTGGTGGAGGACGCTTTCTTATCCAATCGATTTGATCTTTGGTCGCCAGGCCGCACCAGGCTAACACTTCTGTTCGACCCGGGGCGCGTGAAAACGGGTTTGGAGGCCCATGACAGGCTCGGGCGTGCGCTGGTTGCGGGTGAAAGCTACGTTTTGACAGTTGGCGACGCCGCGATCGATGCGGAGGGCTGCAATCTCGCCGCGACCTTTTCACATAGCTTTGTTGCAGGCCCAAGTGATGTCGAGGTGCCGGACCCATCCGATTGGAACCTCAATCAGCCGATGGCGGGCACCACTGAGCCACTGCGGGTTTCGCTTGGAAGCCCCCATGACCATCTCTCTATGGCGTTCCGGATTCAGGTGCGTCGTGGGGGTAAAATCCTCCCTGGAGGTGTATCGCTTGAAGGCGATGAGTCTGTTTGGGTTTTTACCCCGCGCGATCCTTGGTCAGCCGCGAGATATGAGCTTTCGGTCAAAAAGGAGCTTGAGGATCTGGCGGGCAATCGGCCCGGTGAGCTTTTTGATCAACCAATTGGAATGGAAATCGACAAGCCGGAATTGAGCCTGTGGTTTCGCCCTGGCGGCACCTAAAGACAGGAAACACGTGGTACCAGAGGCTGCTGCCGTTTTATGAGACTGAAGCGCCAACTGCACCGGCTCGGGGAGTAAGCTGGGTATCGACTAATGTCCTTGCCCTTGTAGGAGAACCGCGAGGCTCCGTTGGGCATAACACCGGCCCCTTGGGTGGCGGGGATCGTTTGGCTAAGGTTCGTCTTCCCGGATTGGATGTAGGGGCAGTTGGGATCTTCAGGCACATAAAGCGGGAACACATGATCGCCGGGCTTCACTGAGGTGACGCCTTTGAAGATCTCTTCAACAATGCCGCAGCCCTCGTGCCCCAGCACGCAAGGGAAAAGCCCCTCTGGATCCTCGCCCTACAGGGTAAAAACGTCGGTATGGCAGAGTCTGGTTGTAACGATCCGGACCAGGACCTGCCCGTCTGTTGGGCCGTCCAAATCAATTTCCTTGATCTCAAGTGGCCGGTTTGGCTGCCAAGCAATGGCTGCGCGCGTTTTCATTCGGTGTCCTCGCTAAAAGTGTCGTCAATGAAAGTGACCGTCGTCCTCTTCGGCCTCCACGTCTGTAACTGGATCGAGAACAAGCACCAATCGTGTCTCGCCTGTCCCTTCAATGGGCGGAGATCTGTGCAAGAGACCGGGCTTTGCGGCGCTCGGCCAATTCGTACCGCGCAAGATCATAGGACACCCCGTTGGTACGTCGTGGATGTCCTTGGGAACATGCCCCATCATACCATTGCCGTACTGCGTTGCATGTCCACGATAGGTGCAAATCAGTCTGGCGGTTAAGGCGTCGACATGAAACTTGCGGCACGCGTTGGTGGAGATCACATCCAGCCGCAATCTGAGATACTCACTGTCCATGATGCTGGAAAAAACCGCGGCAAGAGCAGCGATGTCGTCTATTAGCATCGTGCGTTCGTCGCAGTCGGGAAGCCCGTAGGCTTCCGACAGATCAGTCATTGCATTGCGCACCATCTCTGCGCGCAGGATGATCCGTGCGCGCGGTAAATTCGCAGGGTCCAGCCTCTCAATCCAGCTCTGGAACTTTGGCAGGGGCTCGCGTTTCCAGATCGCTGCGGAACACGCAGGATGCTTTATCGAGGACAGACCTGTCGGTGTCTTTGTTAGTGAGACACCAACGCTCTGTTTCAGAGCAAGGCTTTGGTGCAGCGTCATGCGGCCTCCTCAGTTCGTCGCCAGATTGGGAATGGGTCCGGAAAGTCTGGAAGGGCGTCGGGACCAGACGCCAAGTGTTCCGGCACGAGGCAGGAGTCGAGCGCCGCCTTCAGCGCGGCCCAATCGATCCCCGCGCCAATAAATACCAGTTCCTGGCGGCGGTCGCCCCATGGCTCTTGCCAGTGCTCCGCCATGTATGCGCGTGCACTCTCGTGGGTCGGCCAACGCTCCTTGGGGACAGAAGCCCACCATGTTCCGAGCGGTTGGATCGATGACAAAGTGCCGGCAAGCGAGAACTCCGCCACCCAAGTCGGGCGTGTGGCAATCCAGAAGTGCCCCTTTGCGCGGATCACGCCGGGCAAATCCCCGTTGAGTACCTTCAGTATTTTCTCTGGTTCAAAGGGATTGCGTGCGCGATAGACAAAGCTTGCCACGCCGTATTCCTCGGTCTCAGGAACGTGCTCAGCAAATCCATAGAGCTCTTTGGCCCACATCGGATGCTCATGGGCTTTTTCAAAATCAAAGAGGCCCGTGTCGAGAATGGCGTCACTGGGGACATTGGAATGGTCGGTCTCGATGATCTTGGCATCAGCATTCAGGGATCGAACAATCTGACGCGCCGCGTTGACCTTCTCCCGCCCGGCATCGGTTACTTTGTTGAGGATTACCACGTCTGCAAATTCAATCTGCTCTACCAGCAGATTGACGAGTGTACGTTCATCTTCTTCGCCCAGCGTCTCTCCACGATCACTCAGGAAGTCCTGACTGGAATAATCCGCAGTAAGGTTAACCGCATCGACAACAGTAACCATCGTGTCGAGACGCGACACATCCGACAGGCTTTCTCCGTACTCATCACGGAAATCGAAGGTCGCGGCGACAGGAAGTGGCTCTGAAATGCCGGTGGACTCAATCAAAAGATACTCAAAGCGGCCATCTTCGGCGAGGCGGCGCACTTCATCCAGTAAATCGTCGCGTAGTGTACAGCAGATGCAGCCGTTGGACATTTCTACAAGGGTCTCGTCGGTGCGACTAAGCTCGGTATCCGCGCGTACAAGGTCGGCATCAATGTTCACCTCTGACATGTCGTTTACGATCACTGCAACGCGGCGACCTTCGCGATTGTTCAAAACGCGGTTAAGAAGGGTCGTTTTTCCGGCTCCAAGGAAACCAGAAAGGACAGTGACAGGGAGACGTTGGTCTGGCATGGAAAACTCCGGCTTGAATGTAATGTTATAGTGTTACATATGATGTGGACGGAATATGCAAGCCGAACAACTAGGTCGGTCCATCTCAATTAGTGCAGCCCGGATTTTTCGTCCCAGCCGAACCCAAAAAACAGGACGAGCCGCAAGATGATCTTTGGCGCTGAAATAGGTTTCCCAGAACACCTCAGCGTGGTGATCGTTGGCGCTGGGCCTGCTGGAATCGGAGTGGCACGGGTGCTTCGCGACTTGGCTGTTCCTGACGTTTGGGTATTTGAGCGCGGAAAGATCGGGCAGAGTTTTCGGGACTGGCCGGAAGAAACCCGCCTTTTGACCCCGTCTTTTCCCGGCAATGTTTTTGGTATCACAGACTTAAACGCAATAAGCTTTGACAGCTCCCCGGGGTGGTCTTTGCGCAGCGAGCACCCCAGCGGGCAAGCTTATGCTCAATACCTGGAACACGCTGCTGACTTGTTCGGTGTGAATGTTCAATGCGGCGTGGATGTGTCTGCGATTGAACCAATCGACAACGGGTTCACGATTCAAACAAGCCGCGGCACCCTTACGGCCGACTTTGTCATTTGGGCCTGTGGTCATTTTGGCGCGCCAACCGATGCCGGTCTGCCGGGGGCGGAGCTCGCACGGCACTACGGCACTGTGAGTAGCTGGGACGACGTCGAAGAGAACGAGGTCTTTGTTATTGGCGGCTACGAAAGCGGGATCGATGCAGCTATTGGTCTAGCGCAAAAGGGCAAAGACGTCTTCGTTCTGGATCGCGGCGCGCCCTGGCTCGACGGAGATAAAGACCCAAGCCGCAGCCTGTCTCCTTACACGCAACAGCGCCTAGATACCTTCCGGAGGTGTCTCTCAATTACGCTCCTTCCCGACGCTGATGTCATTGCGTTGGAGAAGGAGGAAAACGGTGTCCATATTTTGGCGGGTGACGGCCGCTCCTGGCTTGCCGATGGCCCACCGGTACTTGCAACGGGATTTGTTGGAGGCACAAAGCGAGTGTCGCAATGGTTCGACTACGGTGATGAAGGCGTTCCGCTTTTGACGCCCCAGGACGAGTCTACGGCGATGCCGGGCCTGTTCCTGGTCGGGCCCGAGGTTTCACACCAGGGGCACCTCTTTTGCTTCATATACAAGTTTCGCCAACGTTTTGCAGTTGTCGCCCGCGCGATCGCCGCGCGCATGGGCGTCGATACCGATGTTTTGGAGATGTACTACGAAAACAACATGTTTCTCGACGATTTGACCTGTTGCGACGATGACAAGTGCCTGTGCTGAAGAGGGGTCAAGCTAGGATATCATGACCCTGCAGGACCCATCTCTGGCGGCGGATAGTAAGGCCGCGCCCGCACCGTTCAGCACTGCGGTGTTCTTTATCGGAGCCATTATCCTTGGTGGCTGCGCAGGCTTGTTTTCGCTGTTTTCCACCGAGACGTTTTCGCAGGGCATTGAAGCGACGCTGCTCGTTATGATCTTTCTTCTGTTCTTCGAACTGCGCCTTGGTGCAATCTTCAATTCTTTTCGGAGTATCGGGTTCCTGAGTTTGGCGTGGGTCGCGAACTTCCTCATCGTCCCGGTAATAGCGTTGGCCGTCGCGGGCCTCGTGTTTTCGGGCCAGCCACTGCTTTTTGCCGGGCTCATGCTCTACTTTCTCGCGCCGTGCACCGATTGGTTCCTTGGCTTTACCCGCTTGGCAAAAGGAGACACAGAGCTTGGGGCAGCGCTCATTCCAATCAACATCATCACACAGCTCTTACTATTCCCCTTTTGGCTCTGGCTTTTAACGAAATCGACAGGCTTAGCTGATTTTGAGGCCATGCCACGCATGCTGATGCAATGGTTCGTCTTCCCGTTATTGGCTGCCCAGTCGCTACGATTTGTTTTAGACAAGCTCCTGCCGCAAACAGCGTACGAGCGCGTATTGTCCGGGATTGACCTGTGCGTGCCCGGCGTGCTCGCAGCTCTCATTTTCCAGATTTTCGCCACTCATATCGGGGAAATCACGGGGCAGTTGAATATGGTTGCGCTTGTCACTTTGGCGGTGTGCTTGTTTTTCATTGCAACCTTAGTGACAGGCAAGCTTCTGTCCAGGCTTGCACGCCTCACCTATCCGCAGCAGGCGCTGCTCTCCATGACGATGGCGGCACGAAATGCACCCTTAATGCTGGCGCTCACCGCCGTGGCGATCCCGGATCAGCCGATCGTGCTGGTTGTCATAGTCGCAGGCATGCTTGTCGAAATTCCGCTTCTCACCGCACTCAAACAACTCCTGCTAAAGCGAACCCTAGGAAGGTCAAAAGAACATGTCTTTCGTACCAACCACCTATGAAGACTGGAAACACTGCATCACGGTCAAATGCGACATCCCACTTACTCCGACCTACGTAGCAGAGCGCATCGCTGCACTAAATGATCGCACCGACTATCATACACAGAAGTTCATTGATCGTTGGGGACCTGCGCACCACGCGAGAACAGTGGCTTGGTTTGAGCAAGCCGCAAAGGAACTTGCCTCCGAGTGAGTTTCAGAGTGCCGTTAAGGTAGCCACATTCGTTGGCCAAGGGTCCGCGAACTCCCCACCGACCTTCCAAGCGGCGATTTCGTCATCGGTGCAAAAACAGCCCTGCAAGGCCTCGACAAAAGCATCAAGCTCGAGCTCATCGCCAATCACAGTAAGTTGGCAGCGCCTATCGCCGAAGTCGGAATGCGCTTCAGTCAGTTTGGCGCGCATTGCCTCCTTTTCCCAGCTGGACAGATTCAGGCTGTCGTCTTCAAGCGCGCTAATTTTCCAGTAATTCACAATCTCTAGTCCGACGCTGCCGCCGGTCTGGTTCCAAAGCAGCATGAGGTTGTCGCGTGTTGGCAGCCAAAAGAACCCCTTGCTGCGATAAATCCCGATACCAAGAGCCCTGGTATAAACATCGTACAGGCGTTGGGGATGAAACGGGCGCGGGTCGCGTAGCACACGGTTGCCGATTTTGTACGTTTCAGGCTGTGCCATCGGCGCGGCGTTGTTCTTCGCCTCCCAGTCTGTCAATTCTTTCCCAAACGCTTTCACCCGCTCATAGTCGTAGAGCGGCATAGCGAGAATTTTCTCAAGACCCAGGTTGCCCCATTGCATCGCCAAAATATCGGCGCGCGGATTTAGCGGATGCACTGCCTCGGCAACCTGTTGCAGAACCTCACGCGGCACCTTGTCGGATTTGCTAAGAAGAAGCAGGTTTGCGAACATCACCTGTTCGGCGAGCAAATTCGCGACGCTGCGCCGCCCCGCGGCAAGGTTTTCGCTGGCCACGGGATGAATGGCGCGCCCAAAATCGTGATCCTGCTGCAGAACCACGGTGTCAACGACCGACAAGAATCCGTGCAACCTCAGATCAGGCAAGTCCCGAATGGCCTCCAGCAAAGGCCAGGGATGTGTGCTGCCAGAAGTTTCAATAAGAAGATGCGTGACCTGCCCGTCAGCGAGCACGTTTTTGACCGCTTCCCGGAAAAGAGGGAGCCCTTCATTGCTGCTCATACTTTTTCCTGGGATAGAGGCGAAATGCGGGCTCTTGCGAGATATGACTTCGCTCGTATCGAGCACCGATCCATCCACATCAAGCGTACTCATTTCATTAACGATGACGCCCAGTGTGATGTTTTGAAGGGTACGTGCCTGGACCAAAAGGCTTTGCATCAACGTGGTTTTACCTGCGCCGAGAAAGCCGTTCAGAATTGTGGTCGCTACGGGCATATGCCTCATCCTCCGGTCGGTAGTTCGCTGTTATATAGTAACGTTCTTGATGCGTATAAACGCAAAACCAAGCAGACTGGACCGCTCAAATTTGTCTTGTTGGATAAAAGCAAATCGCCGCTTCAGAAATCCTGGGGACGGAGTACCAATCGTTTAAAGTGTCTTGAGTGATCAGGACGTGCACTTGTCTGTGTCCAGGCTCTTCTCCCAGAGACCAAGTTCCCTGGATTTACGCCGGCCGTCTCGCAGCAATGATAATACCTGCATGGAGGGCTATGACCAAAACTGCTGAAATCACGTGGGTCACAGTGCTCGCGTTGACGGTCGAGAAGATCCAGAGTGCGCCGGGTAGGAATAGCACGATCGCTGTCCACAGACCGGGGTTGTAGGATCGGAATTTTAGCGCCCAAACAACATGTACGACGCCATTGATCGCTAAAAGATACGCCGCAAGAACGCCCCACTGGACGTTGGCCAGTGACAGATAGAAGACAATAAGCAAAAAGAACCACACAAAAATGACGTTGACGACCCAGACATCGCGTGCTGACAAACCGCGCTTATCTGCGCCCATCATACCGTTCAAGAATTGAGCAAACCTATCATTGTCATGCTCTTCATACTGGTGGAGCATATAGATCGGCAGAGACAGGAAGACTGCCAGTTCGATACTCGAACCAATGAAGGGATAAAGCAGAACCAAGAGAAGGGCGATCGGTGGCGTGGCATAGACCCAGTTCTGAAAAAGCCGTTCGAGCATCAAGCTTACCACCCCGTTTTTCTGGCGCTCGAGGCGCAAAAATGCAGAATACTAACCGATCATACTGCGTCTGTTCTGATGGGCTATCAAAAAGACCGCTAGGTCTGTTGCCAGCCAAATCTCCCTCAGTTCAACGAGTGCCTGGCGGGTGCCAGTCATGAAGTGAAGTGGCGGCTCAGTTGAGAGCGTTCAAGTCAGCCGGGCACATCCAGCGCAATTGTACGCCGAGCGTTCTGGATTGAGCGAGCGCCTGTGTTTTAGCGTTCTCTCCTTGATAGTTCTGCGTTATTGAAGAATGGCGTGGCTGCAAGTCTAGCGGCGGTCGGTGAGAGGCAGATTGCCGAGGCTCTTGAGGTAACACTCGTGATTCAAGCAGTCGACGAAGGCTCAGATTGCATTCTCCTGAAAACCAAGAAATTTCGTTCCAACCGGAAGCGCATAGAGAGATGCAATGGGCTCTCTCTTATTTGCGGGCATTTCATGGCAGCATAACGCTCGGGGTTGCAGCTTGTCGGGAAGACTGTGTGTTTTTTCAGAACAGGCAGTTCTTTTACAGTAGTGGTAATTTACACCTGCAGGACGCCGTGCGCAGAGTTTCCAAGAACCCTCTGCGTTTGTAATTGAGCCGATGTAATAATTGAAAAGTGCGCTTCTGAGAAAGAATACGGTTTGATTGGGAGTTGGGTCCTCGTTTCGCGGTTGTGGCCGAGGCATTTATCCAGACCTACAGTCGAAGACTAAATATTGAAACCCTATCGCCTACCTCGCGCGGCCGTTCGTGGATTGCTCCGTGCCAGCGTTTCACAAGGGGTAAGACACTCTCTGTTCGCGCAAGGCGTCGGCGTCAGGCAGCCCCTAATTCGAACGCAGTGAAAACTAACTTTCGCCAGATTTTAGAAATACTATTTTTTAAAGCTAATCGGTTGCGATGTCATATGAGCTTTTGATGTAAAAGAGTTCGTCCACCAATTAGCAACAATACTACCACTCGACGGCAATAAAGCCAAAATTCAAAACGTGAATTTGTAGCTAAGCCTAATAATTCGGAATAGTCAAAGGTTCAATCATAAAGATCCCGCTTTATGAAAACTGTATGAAAATTTTCGAGTTATAGCACTCACAGTTAAACCGGTAGGGCATGACGTAGACAAATGACGGATTCAACATCACAGAATTCATCAGACGCGCCACTCGGCACATATGCAAATGTCTTTGACGTCGTAGATGGCCGCGTTGTGATGGAGGCCGAGGACGGCTACTTCGCGTTTCAGGGGAAAACTGTCTGGGATAGTAAAAACGCAGGTTGGCAGGAAACAACAGAGTTTTCCGGAGCCGGACTCGTTGATTATCAAATAGAAGACTATTCGGGAGATGGCATCGTCTGGTGGCAAGGCGGCGATCGTATCAATCCCGGAGGCGGCGACAATTACACCGATCAGGCTTGGGTGCACAACATAGCCCCGATCTCTTACACTTTTTATGTGGGTGATGAAGATCGTACCGGGACGTATTATGTTGGCATCCGCGCGTTACAACCAGAATTCGTGATCGGAAATAATGGCCACAGCAACAATGATTTCTATTTTGCTTATGAGCCAGGCCCTGCAATGCTCAACAATAAAACCGCGCTTTCGGGCAACAATGGCGGTGTAGAGTGGGAGAAGGTTTATTTCAATGGGCGCGGTCATGAAGACGGCTTTAACGGCGGTGGGTCCAATGGCGCAGTTGGAAATGAATGGCACTGGACGGTTTTTGAGGAAGATGCAACCTACTTCCAAAAAATCACAGTCGACGCGCCTGGCTATCACACGATCTACATCGGAGCGCGTTCTGATTATGTCGGCATCGATCAAATCCAACTCTTGCACAACAGCAGTATTGATCATGATGCAGGCAAACAGTGGGCGACGACCCATTTCGATGCGAATTACGCCTCAACCCGGCAGAATGAAGCGCCAGTTGCCCATGATGACTCAGCTGCGACATCGACCTCGCAATCCGTGCTGGTTGATGTCCTCGCCAATGATTTCGACGCCTATTCGCCGCAGGATGCGCTTAGCATTCTCAGCGTCAGCGATGGCATTCATGGAAGCGCCGAAATCGTGGACGGGAAAGTTCTCTATACGCCAAATGCCAACTTCCCAAATGCTTGGCACGGCGCGCAATTCCAAGACAGCTTCACTTATGCGATAACCGATGACGACAACGGAACAGCGACGGCTACCGTTGATGTCTTGCTGACCGCTGAGGCTGACCCCTCGCTCCCCACACCGACCATCGGAGCCTTTGTCGAAGAGAATGGTCTGGTCGTCATTGAGATGGAATCGGCTTCGACCCTGACAGGGGCTTGGAAAGACGCCTCGAACTACAGCACAAGCGTTTCGCCCAATCTCAACAACCCCGGTGCCGCGTCAGGCGGCAATTTTATTATCTGGGAGGGCAAGCAGTACTTCGGCAAGCCGGGTAATGGTGTAATCGAATACAACGTACAGATCACCAACCCCGGAACCTACCAGTTTCAGTGGCGCAGTCAGGTCAGCAAGGATTTCAGTTCGTCGGAACACAATGACACCTGGCTGAAGATCGAAGCCGATCAGTTTTATGGTGCAGATCGCAAAGTCCTTTCACAAGCCACAAGCATTGTTCACCCCAAAGGTGCGTCTGCGGATACGTATCCGGATGGTGCACACCCTGCGGAAGGGGGTGGTGCCGACGGCTGGTTCAAAATTTACTCATTCGCCCCAACCAATGAATGGACATGGGCGTCCTATACCAACGATAACAAATGGCACTGGATCTACGCGGATTTCGATGCGCCCGGCACGTATACAATCCTTGTCTCGGGTCGATCCTCGTCGCATGCCGTAGATCGCATGGTCCTCTCCAAAGTGGATGGGGATGTCTCTTTCACCGAGGCGCAAGATCTCTCCCTCCCGGAGTCAAATCGCGTTGGCGACGCTCAGACACCTGTAGATCAAGTGATCAACGGGGATAGCGGACACAATAACCTCGGGGGAGGTGGCGGAAACGACCTCATCAGTGCGGATGCAGGAGAGGACGTCGTTAACGGTGGTCAGGGAGATGACCTGATCTATGGCGGTCAGGGAAAGGATGACATTTTCGGCGGCAGTGGAAACGACACGCTCTCTGGCGGTGCTGATGCGGATTATCTTGCCGGAGGGCAAGGAGGCGACAGGCTGTTCGGAGGGGCAGGCAGTGATATTCTCTACGGGGAAAACGGTGCTGTAGACCGTGATCAGTACGCGGAGCAGGTTTTCCGGCTGTATCAGGCGACACTCGACCGCGCACCCGACGGATTAGGCCACACTTACTGGACCAATGTGCTCGAAAACGGGTCGATGCATCTCGGGCAAGCGGTCATAGGCTTCATGGACGCGCCTGAGTTTCAAACGAAATACGGGGCGACCGACAATCCTGGGTTCGTGACACTGCTCTACAGCAATGTCCTTGAGCGGGCTCCGGATGCGGGTGGCTTGACCTACTGGACTGGTCTTCTCAACAGCGGAACGAGCCGATCAGATGTCGTTCTCAACTTTGTCGAGAGCCCGGAATTCAAAGCCAATACAGAGACACCTGCCCTTGCGTTTTCGACCGACGCTGTGCAGGGAGGATTCTCGGACGATGTCTTCCGGCTTTATCACGCAACACTGGACCGGGACCCGGACACAGCGGGTGTTGACTACTGGACAGGAGCCTTGGCGAACGGCATGTCAAAGCAGCAGGCCGCTTCAGGATTTGTGAGTTCCGCAGAGTTCCAGAGCAAATATGGGGCCACTGACAACGCACAGTTTGTGTCCTTGCTCTATAACAACGTGCTGGGTCGGGAGCCGGATGCCGGCGGTCTAACCTATTGGGTCGGGGAACTGGATGCCGGCATGAGCCGCAGCGACGCCGTTCTGGGCTTTGCAGACAGTGCTGAATTCATCACGCTCACAACCGCCGAGCTCAAAACTTTCATGCGCAGCGATGCGCTTCTTCCATTTTCAGATGAACTCGACGGGGGAGCAGGCAGCAACGTCCTGATCGGGGGCATCGGTGCGGATTACTTCAAATTCGACAGCAATACGAGTTTCGACACCACGGTCGTTGACTTCGAAGCCTGGGACTTCATCGTGATCGAGAATTCCGGGTATGGCAGCATCGGCGAAGCCGCCGCGCGTTTCTCGCAAGTAGGCGGTAATGCAGTGTTCAGCGACGCCGGCAAAACCATAACCTTTTTGGATGCAAGCGTTTCTGACCTGATTGCCGACGATACCCTTATCTTATCATGAGTGCTTGATGGTGTTGGATGGGAATGCAATCGGCGAAGGGAAGGGGATATGAACACCTGAGCGCAGAAACCTATGGCGCCTCAGCGATGAGCGTTCCATTTTCAAACCTTGGCTGAGCACGTAGCGCCCATGGCCGAGTATGAAATTGGGTTCGTGTAGTTTCCCGTTTGCGTCTTCGATGAATAGCCTCTCTGTCTGTTGTACGGTTACCGTGAAAGCGACGTTCTTCTGTAAATGGTGTCGAAGCCCTATCGATCAGGCTCAGGACCACAGAACCGAGGACTGAAGGCCGGACCGGCCTTCCTTAAGCCGACCTAATGGGCGCCATTCACTCTGGTTTGGTTATCATGCTTTGATAGCATCCAGCGATTGCGCGGATATTCCAAGACCGAAAGCCTTGAGAAAAAAGGATGGTGGCGGTGCTTGATGCGAGCGGGGATCAGGCTGTGTTTTCTAGAACTTACCGGAGTTCCCCCAAGCCTCTCGCGGGGCGATCGTTTCCTCGTTCATCCAGTGTTCGACGATGAGACCACCTGCCACGCGGTAAAGGTCGAAGACTGCGATGTCCTTGCCTCTCGCACGACGCTTTCCGTATGTGACCACAAAGTCGCCTTGTCCTATCAGTTGGAACATCATCTCATACCGACCGGCATCTTCAGACGAAAGCCAGGCCGCCAGTCCCGAGAGACGAGCAGAAATCGTCGGTGCGTGCTGGATCAGGTCCTTGGCTATGAAGTCATCGAGCCTGCTCAGATCTCCCTGCTGAAGCACCTGCTTTGTGTATTCAAGAACCAAGTCCTTGCTCGCTTCGCCATCAACAGTCGTATCGATTTCTGTTGCCCCGCCCACCATCTCTTCGCCTGAGGCCGTGGCAGCTGAATAAGGTGCAATCGTGTCCCAATGCTCAAGGATTAATCCGTCTGCATCGGTATAAAACATGTCCATCGTTACCCACTCGGCCGCTCCATCGTTGAGCGACTGATATGCGCTGCAGAAAACCCATCGGCCGTCCTCAAGGATACGGGTGATTTTGATGTCACGTTTGGGATTTCGATCGACGAAGGGCTCAAAGAAGGCAAGGAAACCTTCCGCGCCATCCCCCACACCTGTCGAGTGCTGGGTGTACCGGTGGCCTGTGTATTTTGTTACGGCCTCTCTTGCATTGCCGCCCGCAATTCCCTCAAGGTAAATTTTGCGGACGTTTTCCAGCCCTTTTCCCATGGTCTGTCTCCTTCTTTGAGGGCGCGGCCCGCATCAATGAAGGCCGCGCGAAATGTCAGCGGCCGTGATAGGCTTGGCTGACGGCAAAGCTGTCTTCAAACCAGTTCCACAGCACGACCTGGCCATCCCGAACCTTGGCGCGCAGGGCGAAGGTGAATTCACCGACCTCCTGACCGGAGTTGGTGGTCGTTCCATTCATTCGCCCGAAGACAGCAACCGTGTCACCTGAAGCGAAAGCGTCTTCGTTTTCCCATTTAGTGACTGACAGGTTCGATGAGAAAACACCCAGAAACTGGAAGATATTGTCCTTTCCAACCGTTTCCCCGATCCAAGGAAGGCTCGCATCACCTTCATTGCGCCAGACCATGTCATCGGCCATGAGCTTATCCATGGCATCCATATCACCGCTTCCCATGGCGCCCATAAAGGCCATTACAGTGTCGAAGGAAGCCTGGCTTGTTGCCTCCATATCCTGTGCTCCTGCATGAGTTGCGAGTAGTGCTGCGAGCGCAGTCGCAACTGTGGTTTTGAGTAGAGTTCTGCGATACATCGAAATGTCTCCCGGATTACTGGCCGGAGAGTTGTTGCAGCGCCGTTGCCCAGTCTTCGACGTGGTAGGTGCGCGCAATTTTGCCTCCTTCCAACTCGTGGATGTCGATCGTGAGAATGTCGAAGCTGCGGCCCTCTCCGTCGACGCCAAGGAATGGCGCGACCGGAGTGCCCGTCGCACGGCTCCGCACAGTGATGATGTTTTCATCCTGGTGCATGGCTTGGACGGACCACTCCAGATCAGGCATCAATTGCGCAAACCCGCCCATCTGACCGAGAAACGCGTCGCGCGTTTTGTTTTTTCCGGAGTAATTGCCGACGCTTTCCCAGCTGTCGTGCGTGACGTCCTGGAATTCAGCAGCAAGCTCGGACGAGCCCGGATTGCTCAGTAATTTATAAAACACTGCCACAGTTTTCTTGTCGTCCGCTGCAACAGAGGTTGCGGTGACGATTAGGCATGCAGCAAGGGTCGAGGTAAGTGATCTCGGCAAGTTCATGGGTTTCTCCTCAATAATCATTTGTGGCTGCTGTAGCGTTGCTGTCGCTGTGACAGCCGAGCCATGAGCAGAACCTAACCAAGGAGTATTTGTTCGGAAATTGATTGATTTTATAACTGTTACATCCGAAATACGGAACAATGATCGAGTATCTCAGACATATGGCTGTCTTTGCGCGGGTCGTGGATGAAGGATCATTTCGTGGCGCGGCGCGGGCTCTCGGCGTCGCACCGTCGCGCGTCTCGGAGACAGTGTCCAATCTCGAAGCTTATCTCGGGAAGACGTTGCTTAACCGGTCGACACGAAAAGTTGCTCTCACCAGCGAAGGACACATCTTCTACGCGCGTGTTGTGGATATGATCCGAAGTGCCGAAGCCGGCCTGAACGACCTGAACGCACAGACCATAGAACCAGTAGGAACTCTTATGGTCTCCATGCCCGCCTTTATGTCCTCCTCTGGTTTGGCCAGAGCGATAGGAGAGTTCTCGCGAACGCATTCGCAGGTCTCGCTATCTGTCAACTTCTCAGACCGGCCTGTCGGACTGATTGAAGCAGGTTATGACGTCAACATCCGTGTGGGTTGGTTGGATGATAGTTCAATGATGTCTCGTAAACTGGGAGAAGAAGGCAGAAGGCTGGTGGCAGGAAAGGCCTATATCGCAGAAAGACCGATTCCAACCCGCCCTAAAGACCTTCAGGGCTGGGAGTGGATCGGATACGATCAACGTCGGGACACAATTGCCTTTACTGCACCCGATGGAGCAGTGGAAAAAATTACGGGCGACTCGCATCTACGGGTCGATAGCGTGGACGCACTCTATACATACGCGACCCAGAACCTTGGCGTGACGGTATTGCCTGATCATCTGGCCAAACTCGGTATAAATAATGGTCTGCTGGTTGAGCTCCTGCCAGATTGGTCGCTGCAACCGCTGGGCTTCTACGCCGTATGGCCGGATAAATCGAAACGCGAGAGCCTGGCGCTCCTGTTTGTTCGTTTCCTGGCAGACAATTATAAAGCGACCGCCGATCTGTAGATCAGCCCGGAGCCGGGACTCTACGTATATCACGAGCGCTGTGGTTGCGGCCTGCATATCTGCAATTCGCTGCGCATGCTCGTCCGCCCCGGTGGCAAATCGCGAACTACAGTTTGATGCAATGTAACAGTGCCCTGAGCCTGGGCCACTGGTCAGAGAGTTCCTTCCTATGCATTCGGGAACTGGTTGACGCATGCTAAGCGCCTGGTGCGTACGTACGCGCTTTAAGTGCCGTCCATTGACGCAGGGTTTAGCAGCCAACTGGCCGCTGGATCGCTAGAAAACCTGCAAGGAAGCCCTGAAAGATCGCATATTCTGCCCGATAGCATTTTCTAGTGCTCATACCTGCTGCTTGGATCTGCCGCCTGAACGTACCATCCAGGCGGCTAGTCAAGTAAAGGACTACGTCGGCAAGCTTCCCTCAATGCCTTCTACATAAAAGTCCATTCCATAGAGCTCTTCGTCGCTTGGCGTCTGTCCCTCTGATTTCCAGGGAGAACCGTCTTGCCGGTTCAGCGGTCCGGCAAAGGGGTGGAATGTTCCCTGGCTCAGAGATGACATTTCTGCGTCGATCCGGTCCCTGACCTCTGCTGGGACACGGTCGTTCAGTGGAGCAAGCGTAACCATGCCCGGGCCGATGCCGGCCCAGGTGTCGCCAGAGCTCCAGGAGCCATCCAGAACCTGCTGTACTCTTTGAATATAGTAGGGCGCCCAGTTGAACATCATCGAAGTCAGTGTCGCGGTTTTCCCAAATTCGCTCATGTCGACGGCGTTACCGAAAGCACTTACGCCGTTCTCTTCCGCGACGCGGATCGGGGCCGGACTGTTTACATGCTGCATGATCATGTCCGCGCCCTGCTGGATGAGTGCTGTTGCCGCATCCGCCTCTTTGCCAGGATCGAACCAAGTGTTGATCCAAACGACCCGCATTTTGACGTCAGGATTGACCCTTTTTGCAGCGAGGTATGCGGCGTTGATCCCGCGCAGCACACCCGGGATTGGAAATGACGCAACATAGCCAATTGTACCAGTCTCGGTCATGAGCCCAGCCAGGGTGCCCATAACGTGTCGGCCTTCGTAATATCTTGCTGCATAAGTCGCCAGATTATCGGCACGCTGGTAGCCTGTGCAGTTCTCGAACTGTACGTTTGGAAACTGTCTCGCGACCTTCACCGTAGGGTTCATAAAGCTGAAGGAAGTTGTGAAGATAAGTTGATGTCCCTGCTGCGCGAGTTGCCGGATGACGCGTTCTGCATCCGGCCCCTCGGAGATGTTCTCCACAAAGGTGGTTGAGATCCGGTCACCAAAATGCTGCTGCAGATCCACGCGGGCGAGTTCATGGCGCTCGGTCCAACCCTTGTCATCACGCGGCGCTTGGTAGAGGAAACCCACCTTGAGCGGGTCCGACGAAGCACGTAGCGGCAGCGGCGCTGCGAGCGCACTCGCTCCTGCAAGGAAGGTGCGTCTTTTCATCATGAATGGTCTCCTTTCAGTAGAAGGGTGGGCTATCTTACGGTGAAGAATGTCTTGCCGAGACAGGCGGGCGCGCGAAAATGACGGCGTGCGGTATCGGTCGACATTGCGACCAGCACGAGGATGGTCACGATGTAGGGAATCATCGACAGGTATTGTGGCGAGATGTTCACGCCAAACGCCTGGGCGTGAAGCTGTATGATTGTGAAGCCACCAAAGAGATACGCGCCAAGCAGCACACGCCACGGTCGCCATGCGGCAAAAACGACAATTGCGAGCGCGATCCAGCCGCGTCCCGCTGTCATATCTTCTACCCATATTGGTGTCTGAACCAGCGACAGATACGCGCCACCAAGCCCGGCGCAACCTCCTCCGAAAGCGAGGACCGCCAGCCGAATTGGGATCACCGGAAAACCCAGAGCATGCGCTGCTTCGTGATCCTCGCCAACGGCGCGAATTATGAGACCCAGCCGTGTCCGCGTCAGTGTCCACCAAACCGCAGCGGTTAGCGCGATCGAGCCGTAAACAAGTATGTCCTGTTGGAAGACGACCTTTCCCAAGATGGGGACTTCACTGAGTACAGGCAAATAAAGCCGCGGAAAGGTATCAAGCGTTTGGCCGGTGTAGGCTTGTCCAATTAACGCTGAGATGCCGAGACCAAAGATGGTCAGGGCCAGCCCGGTCACAACCTGGTTGGCGAGAAAGATCTGCGTTATTGCTCCAAACAAGAGGGCGAGAGTTGCGCCCGCTACCACGCCGCCAAAAACGCCCATCGCGACAGAGCCGCTGCTGTACGCAACAGCGAAGCCACCAATGGCGCCAATGATCATCATCCCCTCAACACCAAGGTTGAGGACGCCAGACCGTTCGACCACCAACTCACCTAGCGCGGCATAGACCAACGGAGTAGAGGCAATCGTCAAGGTGAAGAGGATACCTGCGAGCAACTCCATCACGCGCCTCCGGCTTCAGACATTTCGCGGTCGCTTTCGGCCGTGGCGCGTACACTTTTCTTTGGCGGACCTAAAAGGCGCACTCGATAGCCAACGAAGAGATCGAAGATAAGCAGCCAGAAAAGAAGCGTGCCCTGGAGAACCCCCACCATAGCGGCGGGCAGGCTCATGGCGATCTGCGCTGACTCGCCGCCTATGTAGCTGACGGCCAGAGCGAGTGCTGCGAAGACCACACCGATGGGGTGCAACCGTCCAAGGAAGGCAACAATGATCGCAGTAAACCCGTAGCCGACGGGAATCCCAGGCACGAGTTGTCCGATAGGTCCGGTCGCCTCAAGTGCACCGGCAAGGCCGGCCAGCCCTCCAGAGATCAGAAGACAGAACCAAACCGCGCGCGCTTCGGAGTATCCGGCAAAGCGGGCCGCGCGCGGTGTGTCGCCGAGTAGCCTAAGACTTAGACCAACCTCATGGTAGCGCGTGAGCCACCAAAGAAAAATGGCGACGATCGGTACGATGGCGATGCCAATATGTGCGCGTGTCCCTTCAATCAGCATCGGAGGGATCGCACTTTCATGGAAAATACGGCTTTCGGGAAAATTAAAGCCATCCGGGTCTCGGAGGGGGCCGCTTACCAAAGCGGACAACAAAAGTACGGCAATGTACGTGAGCATCAAGCTGACAAGGATTTCATTGACACCCATTCGGGTACGCAGCGCGGCCGGAACGGCCGCCCATCCCATTCCGGCAGCGATGCCGCCCGCGCAAATCAGTGGAAACAACCAAGGCCCATCAACGCCGTAGAAGGCCAGTGCGATGGCACCCCCTCCGATTGCTCCAAGTGTGAACTGACCCTCCGCTCCGATGTTCCAGACATTGGCGCGGAAGCCAAGGCTGAGGCCAAGTGCAATAAGCGCCAAAGGCGCGGCCTTAACAAGAAGTTCTGAGCGTGCATACGCCGACGAAAATGGATCAAAAATAACGTGGCGGAGCGCCTTTGCTGGATCCACTCCGATGATCAGAAACACCGCATAGGCCGACACGACTGTCATTGCAGCCGCAAGGAGTGGCGTTGTCCAAAGCAGCAACCGGGAGCGCTCCGTGCGCGGCTCAAGCCGTAGCATGCATGCCTCCTTGAAGGCTGCGGCCTCCCATCAATGTACCAATCTCTGCGAGACTAAGTTCAGCCGTGGGCACGGCTTCGGACAGCTTACCGTCCGACAGGATCGCCAGCCGCTGCGAAAGGCTTCTTAGTTCATCAAGATCCTGGCTAATGACGAGCACTGCGGTTCCGGCTTCGGCCAGAGCTATCAGCGCCCGATGGACTGTAGCGGCTGCCGCCGCGTCGACCCCCCAAGTCGGCTGCGCAGCAACCAGAGCTATAGGTTTCTGAGCAATCTCGCGTCCAATCGAGAATTTTTGCAGGTTTCCACCTGAAAGCGTGCGTGCTGTTTGCTGAGGGCCCGAGGTGCGCACGTCGAATTTCGCAATAACCTCGCCCGCGAAACGCGCTGCGGCGCCGAAATTTAGGACCCCGTGTGCGGACAGCCCCGCGCGACGACGGGCTGAGATTAAGACGTTTTCCGCCAGCGTCATTCCTGGGGACAAAGCGTGACCAAGGCGCTCTTCGGGTGCAAAGCAAATACCCATGCCACGCCTCTGACTTGGGCCTTGGCCAAGCACTGAAACGCCATCTACGCATATGTCGCCGTGGGCGATCGGAGACTCCCCAATCAAAGCGCTCAGCAATTCCGCTTGTCCGTTTCCAGCAACTCCGCCGATACCAACGATCTCTCCGGCTGATACGGATAGCGAAATGTCTTCAAGAGGCACCCCAAACGGGCCTTCAGCTGCAACTCCTAGCGCTTCGAGTTTCAAGCGCACTGGACCTGGTTCGGGACGTGCGGAAATTGGTTGCACAAGCGATGCACCGATCATCATCTCGGCAAGGCTGCGCGCGGTCTCATTGCGAGGATCGCACGTCGCCACGACCTTGCCCCCGCGCATCACTGTCGCCGCCTGGCATAGAGCTCGGATTTCAGACAAACGGTGGCTGATGTATAAGATCGAGAGGCCGCGTTTTCGCAAACCCTCCAATATTACGAAAAGGTCGTCGGCTTCCTGTGGCGTCAGCACAGAAGTGGGTTCGTCCATGATCAGCAAGCGCGGAGACTGCATAAGACAACGCAAAATCTCCACCCGCTGCCGCTCTCCTACACTTAGATCGCCGACCACCTGCGTCGGCCGAACCGGTAGGCCATATTCCTCGCTCAGCGTGCGAACTTTACTTTCGAAAGCCGTGTCCGGTCGGGCCCCCGGCAGACCGAGCGCAATGTTTTCAGCCACTGTCATGCCTTCAAACAGGCTGAAATGCTGAAAGACCATTCCGATGCCAGACTCCCGCGCGGTAGCGGGGTTTGCCGGCGCGAAGGGCTTACCTTCCAGAGTAAGCGTCCCAGAATCGGGCTGGAGTAGTCCGTAAAGGATCTTTACAAGTGTGGACTTTCCGGCTCCGTTTTCTCCCAGAAGGGCGTGTATTTCGCCATGACGCACTGAGAAAGTAACGGCGTCATTCGCCAGTACACTCGGAAAGCGCTTGGTAACAAACTCGACTCTAAGAACGTCGTCCATACTGCCCCTTGATGCGCGAATGATCGTTCGTCAGCTCACGGTATGCAGCTTAGCAGATTTAAATTCAAGTTTCTTGAATAAAACTCAAGGCAACCATCATTGCGATGAAAATATAGGCGATCTATTTGCCAATGCGTCAGAATGAAGGCGGTGTGTTTACCAGTAGAAGCCGCGCAACCTCTGCGCCGGGATTGCGATAGGTGTGCGTGCGGTCTGACTTGAAGTAAAAAGAGTCGGCTTCCCGAAGCTGCCAGGTTTGGTCCTCGATATGTAACTCGATTTCGCCCTCCAGAACGAAACCCATCTCGTCGCCAAAGTGGCTGATGGCCTCTCCTGTAGAACCGCCCGGCAGGATAACATGCATATTCGCTTGCAGAGAGACACTCGGGTGTACAGGAATTATCTGTTCAATAATGTGACCAAGGCCTTGGCGAGGTCCAGCTGCCGTGAGGCGTGGACGCGTTCCATTGCGATGGACGACGTCGTCGCTTGCAAGGTTGTCAAACAGTGCGGAGATGTTGGTGTCCAGAGCATCTGCCAGACGATGTAGAAGGCTGATAGACGGATTGACTCTGCCTTTCTCGATTTTGGAGACCATGCTTTCCGAGCATCCGGCGGCCGCGGCTACCGCGCCGAGGGTCTTTGATTTGGAGCGGCGCAGCAGTCGCAGCTTGCCACCGAGATCCCCGACGATGGGCGTTTGATCCACTGTCACACTGCTTCCTTCAATTAACTTGACTTCAATTCCAACAACGAACAGTTTGCGCGAAATTAGGAGGAAAAGCCAGACCCTCTGCCTCAGTACAAGGAGCCTTTTAGATGTCCCTGCTGCTTCCGACTGCAATCGAAGGCGAGGTCGTCTGGTTGGGGCGCGTGACGGACAGAAACGAGACACTCGCCTCGACCGCCAGCCAAAGGCTGACTTTGGATTTCGATGGGATCAGTGGTGAGCATCATGTCGGATTGACCCGCCGGTCCTGCGCTCGGGTAAAACGCCAGTATGCGGTTGGAACAGAAATCCGCAACACTCGGCAGGTGTCGATTGTCTCAGAGCAAGAGTTGAAAGCAGTGGCCGAAGCCATGTCGATCGCCGAGCTGAAACCAGAATGGCTTGGAGCCAACATCGCTCTTAAAGGTATCGAACAACTGACCCATATACCCCCCGCATCTCGGCTTATTTTCGATGGGGGTTGCTCCCTCGTCATCGACACGGAAAACACGCCCTGCCGAATGCCGGCAGAGCTACTGGAGACATATTTTCCTGGCAGCGGTTTGAGCTTCCCAAAACATGCGCGCAATAGACGTGGTGTCGTCGCATGGGTAGAGCGCCCAGGTCAGATAGCGCTCAACGAACGCGCGCGACTGCACGTACCGCACTGGCCCGGCTATCCCCCTATAGCCAAGCGCTCCTGAGGCGATCAGAAGTACGGTCTTATTCTTCGAAAACCGAGCAAGCGGTTGCGTCAGAATTGTGCGGCGCCGCCACGAACCGGTGTCGACGCCCGCGAGACTTCCGATTTCACGCCTCTCTCGGTTCTAGGGGGCGCTGGCGCGATCGTGTCCAAAGCGCGTCGCGCCGGATCGACTTTGGGATACCGGGCCGAGACTGTTGTGACCTCTTGCCTCCGCGGCAGACCTTGGGGATCTTGATTGGTCAATCGGCCCAGAGCAGATGTTGAACGCGCCGCGGCCCTCGTTGAAGACAGGCGACCGTGGCTCGGCGCTGCCAGTGTTGCTCCAGCTCGCCATCTGCGGGTTGCAGTGATCGAAATCTGCGCCGGCCGTCGGCTGAGCAGCATCCGGTTCTCGCTTCGCGCCGCCAAAGCGGGCGGTGGCCGGCCGGTCTGCGCGAAAAATGGGCGACACTGCGGCCATAAGCGCACTGGCGGACCGCGAGTCGATTGTGCGTGATAAAAGAATAATGGTAGCATCAGAAACGGTTCACTTCGCCATTCACGTCGAAAACTAAGTAATGCCCCGCGCACGCGCAGCGATTTGTAAAGCGCAAGGAGGCCGAACATGGTTCGCGATCTGATCCGCTACACTCGGGTATTGGAGATCGTCGGCGACACGCTCAAGGTGCAGGTGCCCGAAAGCTCAGACGGCGAAAGCGTGGTCCGCTACAACGATTTGGCAGTCGTGCATTCTGTAGATGGCGCCACATCGCTGGCACAAGTCATCCACATGGCGCGAGAGACCGTCTCCTTGCAGGTCTATTCGGGCACAAAAGGGATTTCGACAGGTGCCACCGTCACCTTTCTGGGCCACCCGATGCAGACGCCCTATTCCGGGAATATCCTGGGCCGGGTCTTCGACGGGGCGGGCGCGCCTGTCGATGGCGGGCCTGATCTCTCCTCGGAGCCGCGCTACCCCATCGGCGGTCCATCGGTGAATCCTGCCGAGCGGATCGTGCCGAAACGCATGATCCGCACCGATGTGCCGATGATCGACATCTTCAATTGCTTGGTAGAGAGCCAGAAAATCCCGATTTTTTCGGTCTCGGGCGAGCCCTATAATCCGTTTCTGGCGCGGATCGGCATCCAGGCCGATGCGGATATAGTGGTCTTTGGCGGGATGGGGCTGATTTTTGACGATTACCACACCTTCCGGCAATCCTTTGAAGATGCCGGCGTGTTTTCGCGCACGGTAATGTTCGTCAATCAGGCCTCCGACCCCTTGGTCGAGCGGCTGCTGGTGCCCGATATGGCGCTGGCGGTGGCAGAGAAATTCGCCGTAGAGGAAGGCAAGCGGGTGCTGGTCCTGCTGACTGACATGACCTCCTATGCCGATGCAATGAAGGAGGTGGGTATCAGCCAGGAGCGCGTGCCCTCCAACCGCGGCTATATGGGCGATCTCTATAGCGAGCTGGCGCGGCGCTATGAAAAGGCCTGCGATTACGCCAAGGGCGGCTCGGTCACGATCCTGGCGGTCACCACGATGCCCGGCGACGACGTCACCCACCCAGTGCCCGACAATACTGGCTATATCACAGAGGGGCAGTTCTACCTGCATTCGGGTGTGATTGACCCGTTCGGCAGCCTTTCTCGGCTCAAACAGAACGTGATCGGCAAGGTCACCCGCGAGGATCACGGCCAGATCATGAACACGATGATCCGTTTCTATTCCGAGGCGCGCGATGCAGCCCAGAAACAGGCAATGGCCTTTGAGCTGACGGATTACGACAACCAGGTGCTGAGATTCGGCGATCTCTTCCGTGTCCGCTTCATGGATATAAATGTCTCGATCCCGCTGGAAGAGGCCCTCGATCTCTGCTGGCAGACCTTGGCCGAATGCTTCGCGCCAGAGCAGCTTTTGATGAAGCAGGATCTCATCGACAAATATTTCCCTAAGGTGGCTGATGGCGCGGTTGCAGCTGAATAAATCCTCGCTGGCGCGTGAGGCGACACAGTTGCGGACCTATGAGCGTTTTTTGCCGTCGCTAGATCTGAAGCGTCAGCAATTGATGGGCGAGAAGGCCAAGGCAGTGGCCGAGGTCGCAAAACTGGAAGCGGAGGTGGCGGCACTGGCCGAGCAGGTCGGCCGCAAAGTGCCGATGCTGGGCAATCGCGATATCGATCTGAGCGGTTTGGTGGAGCTAACCGATTACCAACTGGCCGAGGAGAACGTTGTGGGCACGCGCCTGCCCGTCCTCGATAAGATCGAAGTGGTGGTGCGGCCCTATTCGCCGATGGTGCTACCCCATTGGGTGGATCAGGTGACGCATCTGTTGCACGATATGCTGACCGCTCGTCTCAAGGTACAGGTGGCGCGTCAGCGGGTCGAGCTGCTGGCCAAGGCGGTCGATACAATCACCCAGCGGGTAAACCTTTTCGACAAAGTCCTGATCCCCAATGCCCGCGCAAATATCAAGAAAATCCGCATCTATCTGAGCGACGAGCAGACGAGTGCCGTCAACCGTTCGAAGATCGCCAAACGCAAACGGTCCGCCGCATGAGCATCGCACCTGTCAAAAAGATCAGTCTGGTGGGACCTTTGGCCGAACACGACACGGCGCTGACACGGCTGCAAGAGCTCGGCGCAATGCATATCCTGCCCCTGGCCCCGGTCGAGATGCAGGTCGAGAAACGCGTAGGTCGTGATGCCGAAGAAGCTTATAAGGCCCTGCGCTTTCTCGCGGTCGTTGCGAAACCGCGGCGGCAAGTGCGCGAGGATGCCGATTTCGACGTCCACGCTTTCGTCAAGGATGCGCTGTCCCTGAAGGACAAGCTGCGCTCGGCGCGCGACCGGCGCGATGCGCTTGAGCATCGTCTGAGCCAGATGCGGGCTTGGGGCGATTTCGATTTCCCGCCCCTCGACAGGCTGGCAGGGCAGCGGCTGTGGTTCTATAAATTGCCGCTAAAAAACCGCGCCGCCTTGCAAGAAATTGATCTGCCCTGGCAGGTTGTCGGGCGGGACAGCCGCTTTGCCTATGTCGTGTTGCTTAGCCCCGATGAGCCCGACGCCGATCTCTTGCCAGTGCCGCGCATGCATCTTGGTGCCAAGGCGGGCCATGTCCTCGAAGCCGAGCTTGAAGAAGCCGAGATCGAGATTGAGACGCTCGAAGCCGAGCGGCTGGCATTCACCCGGTTTTTGACTCTGCTGCGCGAAAATCTGTCAGAGGCCGAAACCGCTGCCGAGCGCGCTTTTGCAGACAGTCAGATGCTTCAGGACGAAAATATCTTCGCGATCCAGGGCTGGGTGCCCGAGGACCGCGTGCCCGATATCGAAGACGCCTGCGCTGATCTGGGGCTCGCGGTCCTGATCGAAGCGCCCCGCGCCGAGGAAACGCCGCCGACGCTCCTCGTCCAACCTGACAAGAACGCCGCCGGGGTCGATCTGGCGACCTTCTATCAGCCAGCACATTACCGCGCCTGGGATCCGACGCGGCTGCTGATCGCCTCCTTTGCCATTTTCTTTGCAATGATTGTGGCTGATGCGGGCTATGGCTTGGTGATCGCTCTGATCCTTCTGGCCTATTGGACTAAGATGGATGGCAGCGTGCGCGCCCGCGCCTGGCGGCGCATGGGAATGCAACTGGCGGCGGCGACAGTGATTTTCGGCGGTATGGTCGGCAGTTTCTTTGGTTTTTCCCCGCCCGAAGGTAGTTTCATGGACCGCCTTGCCTTCCTCGATCTCAACGATTTCGACACGATGATGCGGCTTTCGATCATCATCGGCATCCTGCATATCAGCTATGCCAATTTCATGACGTTCCAGTCGAAAACCACGCGAAGTCGCTACAATAATCTAGGCTGGATCGCGCTCCTTTTCGGCGGGCTCTTTCTCTGGATAAGCGATCAGGAAGGCGCGCTTTACACGCTTGGGATTGCCCTCTTTCTGCTTGGGCTTGGCATGATCATGGCCTATGCCAGCGACAGGCCAGTCAATGCGCCGATCGACTGGCTCTGGCGGGTCTTGGACGGGGTGCAGGGCGCCACGGGGCTGATGGGCATGTTCGGCGATGTGCTCTCCTATATGCGTCTTTTTGCGCTCGGGCTTGCCTCGGCCTCGCTCGCCATCACCTTCAACAATCTTGCCGGGCAGGTGATGGCTTCGGGCTCCGGGCTCGCTATTCTGGGCGGGCTTCTCATTTTCATGATCGGCCATGTGCTGAACTTCCTGCTCGCGATGATGAGCGGAGTGGTGCACGGGCTTCGTCTCAACTTCATCGAGTTTTACAAATGGGGTTTGCCCGAGGAAGGCGTCGTCTTCCGGGCCTTCGCCCGAAAGGAGGTTCAAGAATGACCGAATTCGTGATTGCATTGGGTTGGCTGGGGATCTTCGCTCCGATGGCGCTGGGCGCAATTGCCAGCTCTGTGGGCTGCGCAATTGCCGGACAGGCCAGCATCGGCGCCATGCTGGAGACCGAGGGCGGCTATGGCCGCTTCGTGGGCATTTCGGCCTTCCCGTCGACCTTCGTCATTTATGGGATCGTGATCATGTTCACCCTGAACCGTGAGGTGACGCCAGAGAATGCCGGCGGTCTTTTCGGTATCGGTCTCATGGCTGGGATTGCGCTGACCTATTGCGGGATCTGGCAAGGCCGCGCCTGTGCCGCGGCTATCAATGCCTCCAAGGAAAAGCCCGAAATCTTTGGCCTCTCGCTGGCGCCTGCGGCGATCATCGAGGGCTTTGGCGTCTTTGCCTTCGTGTTTGCGCTCGTCATCAGCGCGGGAGTGGCGTGATGGCCGAAGCCGACCAAGACATGGCCAAAGGCGTCGATGCGCTGATCGCCCGGTTGCGCGACGACGGTGTGGCCGCGGGCACCGCCGAAGCCGACCGCCTGAAAGCTAAGGCCACGGAGCAAGCGGCCAAGATCGTGGCCGAGGCGCAGGCGGAGGCCGAAAAGACCAAAGCCGAGGCCCAGGACGCCGCAGACCGCTATACTCGCGCCGGAGAGGAGGCGCTCAACACCGCCATGCGCGACGCCGTGCTAACGATGAAATCGACCCTGATGCGGCGGTTCGAACAGGACGTGCAGCGCATGGTGAGCGAACGATTGGCCGAGCCCGAGATGCTCAAACAGATGGTTCTCGAATTGGTGGGGCGCGCCGGTCAGGCGACGTCCATGGCCGAGGGGGCCAGCGTGATCTTGCCCGCAGAAGTGGTGGGGCCCGACGCCATTTCCGCCAATGCCGACGATATCCAGTCCGGCGCGCTCACCAAATACGTGCTGGGCTTGGCGCAAGATATGCTCAAGAATGGCGTGACGCTGTTTGCCGCCGGCGATTTACATGGCGGCATTCGCGCCAAGTCCGGCGAGGAGGGCGTGGCGCTCGATCTCTCCGATCAGGCGATCGCCGCGCTTCTAATGCAGCATTTGCAACCGCGCTTCAGAGCGGTGCTCGAAGGCGTCATTCGCTAACCGTGTCCGATCCCGATGCCTATATCACGCTGATCACCAGCCTGCCGAGTTCTGAGCGGCTCTTTGTCGCCAAACAGCCGCCGCTCTCGCGCATCCGACTCGACAGGCGGCTTTCGGTCTTGACCCAGGAGGATGCCGAGACGCTGCGCCGCATCGAAGCTCTGCTCAGTTGGTCGGCCTATGATCGCCAGTCCGATCTTGGCACGCTTATCCATCGGGCCAAAGACCTGCTGGCGGATCTCGACCAACCAACGTTGCGCGCCATCGTCGCCGAGCGCATGGAATTGCGCAGTGCCGTCGCCGCCTTGCGGATGCGCTATGCCGGTCGGCCGGCGCCGAGCGAGCCTTGGGGCTTCGGAAGATGGACAGCCCATATCGCAGCCCACTGGAGCGATCCTGCCTTCGGCCTCGACGGTTCGCTGCCCTGGCTGCGCGAGGCTGGGCAATTGCTGGAAAACGGCGACACGCTGGGACTGCAACGCCATCTGCTCGATGTAACCGAGCGGCAATTGCGGCGCCACGCGGCCCGCCACCAATTCGATTTCGAAGCGGTCGTCATTTACGTTCTGAAGTGGAACATTTTCGACCGCTGGGCCAAGGCCGACAGCGCCGCGGCCGCGCAGCGGTTCTCGGAGCTCTCCGAAGATGCGCTGAAGAATTTCCCGCAACTTCAATCAGAAGGGGCCATGTGATGAGTTCTACCACCAAGGACAAGGCATCTCCTGCCAAGACAGCACAGGCCCCTGATGCGGAGGCCGGTACAGCCACCGCCCGGATCGTCGCCGTCCAAGAGGGCCTCGTCGAGATCGAGGCATTGGACCAAGCGGATGGAACACCGGGGCATTTGGTCAAGAACGAGGTGGTCTATATCCTGCCCACGCGCATGGCAGATGGGGGGCGACAAGAGAGGCTAAAGGCCGAAATCTTGAGGGTCCGCGGCAAAACCGCAGATGCCCAGGTCTATGAGAGCACTCAAGGCGTGGCCGTGGGCGATCCAGTTGTACAAAGCGGGCAGCTTTTGTCGGTGACGCTCGGGCCCGGCCTTTTGGGGCAGATCTACGACGGGCTGCAAGTGCCCCTGCCGCAAGTCGCCAATGCCTATGGTATCTTTCTGCCTCGGGGCGCGGATGTGGACCCGCTCGACCGGGCGGCGAAATGGTCCTTTACGCCAAGGGTCAAGCTCGGCGATATGGTCAGCGCCGGTCAGGTACTGGGCACAGTCCCTGAGGGGCGATTCTCCCACAAGATCATGCTACCTTTCAATTGGACCGGCACCTACAGGGTCAATTGGGTGCAGGAAGGCGCCGCCACGGTGAAAGATCCGGTGGTGCGGGTGACTGGCGACAGCGGCGAGGAACACGTCATCACCCTGGCGCAGCGTTGGCCGGTGCGCCGCCCGGTGGCGGCCGATCTGCTGAAATCGGGTGCGGCGTTGCGCAAGTTTCCCGACACGCCGATCCTCACATCGCAGCGCCTCATAGACACGTTTTTTCCGATCGCCCGCGGCGGTACTGCTTGCATTCCAGGTCCCTTTGGCGCGGGCAAGACGGTGCTGCAAAAACTGATCGCGCAAAATGCCCAGGTCGATATCGTGATCATCGTGGCCTGCGGCGAACGGGCCGGTGAGGTCGTAGAGACGATCACAGAATACCCTGAGATGACCGATCCCACATCCGGCGGCAGCCTGATGGATCGGACGATCATCATCTGCAACACCTCTTCGATGCCGGTGGCCGCGCGCGAGGCGTCAATTTTCACCGGCATCACCCTGGGTGAATACTACCGCCAGATGGGGCTCGACGTACTGCTCATCGCCGACAGCACCTCGCGCTGGGCGCAAGCGATGCGAGAAACCAGCGGGCGGCTGGAAGAGATCCCGGGCGAGGAGGGCTTTCCGGCCTACCTCGAAAGTTCGATCAAGGGGCTCTATGAGCGGGCCGGCGTGATCGAGGGTGTGGATGGCGACAGGGGCAGCCTGACCATGATCGGCACGGTGTCGCCGGCTGGTGGCAATTTCGACGAACCGGTCACGCAATCGACCCTCTCGACAGTGAAGTGCTTTCTCGGCCTTTCCTCAGAGCGCGCCTATAAGCGCTTTTACCCCGCGGTCGATCCGCTGATCTCCTGGTCGCGCTATCTCGATCAGATGTCGGGTTGGTATGACAAGAATATCGAGCGGGGCTGGTCCGGCAAAGTGAAAGCCATGCAGGCGCTTTTGAACCGTGGCGAGCAGATCGGCCAAATGATGCAGGTCACCGGCGAGGAAGGCGTGACGCTGGCCGATTATGTCGAATATCAGAAGGCGCTTTTCGTCGACATGGTCTACTTGCAGCAGGATGCTTTTGACGACGTCGATAGCTGCGCCCCGTTGGAGCGCCAGCAAGCAGTGTTTGGCTTGGTAGAGCGGATCGTTAATGCCGAGATCAAGCTCGAAGATAAATCCGCGATCCGAAGCTGGTTCACAGAAATCACCGGGCTCTTCAAAAATTTTCACTATGCGCCCGGCGGCACACCGGAATACACCAGCCTGCTTGGCAAGATCGAAGATAAAATTGCCGCGCTATAAGGCATCGCGTGTTAAGCATCGGGCTTTTGTTCCGCCGTGGGATCATGCCCGTGTGTGGGCGCTCAGGTGAGATGTCTGAGCGACATTTCCGGGGGGTCTCCATCGATCAGCAGAGTGGCCTCGGTGGCAGCAAGAACCGCATCGATGGATTGCCCAGGGCCCACTTCGCGTAGGTGAAGCCCGGCATCGCTGGGCTGGATCACCGCCATCTCGGTCACGATGAGATCGACCCGACGCAGCGCCGTGAGCGGCAAGGTGCAGGTCTCTTTGATCTTCGGTGCGCCCTTGGCGGTGTGGGTCATGGCCACCACGACGCGGCGCGCGCCCGCCACCAGATCCATTGCCCCGCCCATGCCGGGCACCATTTTGCCGGGCACAGTCCAATTGGCCAGATGCCCATGGCTGTCGACTTCGAGCCCACCCAGAACGGTCATGTCGAGATGGCCGCCGCGGATCAGGGCAAAGCTCACTGCGCTATCGATGGAGGCGGCCCCGGGCACGGCCGAGACGAAGCCGCCGCCGGCATCCGTCAAGAATGGATCTTCCATTCCCTCGGGCGGTCGGTCGCCCAGGCCAATCACGCCATTTTCGGCCTGGAAGAACACATCTTCGACGCCCGTAAGAAAGCCGGCCACGCGGCTCGGCAGACCGATGCCCAGATTGACCAGCATGCCGGAGGTCACCTCCTCGGCGACGCGGGCGGCGATAATGTCTTTAGGGTCATGGCCTGTGGCGGTTGCGGCATCGCTCATGGTTAGCTGGCCCTTTCAAGTACGTGGTTCACCAAGATGCCCGGTGTCTTCACGCCGTCGGGTGGGATTACGCCCACCGGCACGATGGTCTGCGCCTCGGCGATGACTGTGCCCGCTGCCAGCGCCATGATCGGATTGAAGTTATGGGCGGTCAGCGCGTAGTTCAGATTACCCACATAATCCGCTTCATTGGCCGCGATGAGGGCGAAATCGGCGCGTAGGGGCGTCTCGAGAAGATACTCGGTGCCGCCCACATCGACGATTTGCTTGCCCTCTGCGACGGGGGTGCCGAGCCCGGTACGGGTGAGAACGCCGCCCAGCCCGCTGCCGCCGGCGCGAATCCGTTCCACTAATGTGCCCTGTGGGGAGAGTTCCACCTCGATCTCCCCGCCGATCATCTTCGCCTGGGTTTCTGGGTTGAGCCCGATATGGGAGGTGATCAGCCGCCCGATCAACCCCGCGGTGACGAGCTTGCCAATGCCCACGCCAGGCCGGGCGGTGTCATTGGCGATGATCGTGAGGTTTTTCGGGGCCCGTGTCACCAGCGCGTCGATCATCCGGTGCGGAGAGCCGACGCCCATGAACCCGCCGATCATTACCGTGGCGCCATTTTCAACGAGCGCGGCGGCGGCCTCTGGTTTGATCGCGTTCTTCATTGCGCCGCCCGAGTGGTCTGTGGCTTTGCTGCATCCCGGTGCTGGCGTGCGGTCGTCAAAAAGGTCCGGGTCGCCTCGGCGATCACGCGCTCCTCATCGGTGGGGATGACCATGATCGGCACCGGGCCGGCGCCGATCTGGGCCGCATTTCGCTCATTGGCCGCTGCATCCACGCGCAGACCCAGATAGGCCAAGTCGCGCACCGCGCCGGCGCGGATCGGGGGCGCGTGCTCACCGATTCCGCCGCAGAAAACCAGCGCGTCTATGCCGCCCAGCACAGCCGTCATGGCGCCGATCTCGCGCCTGAGGCGGAACGTGAAATAGTCGACCGCCTGCCGCGCCTCCGCAGCGTCGCTTTCCAAAAGCGTACGCATGTCGTGACTGATGCCCGACAGGCCTTTGAGGCCGCTTTCCTTGTAAAGCAGCGCCGAGATTTCTTCCGCCGTGTAGCCCTGATCCAATAGATAGAGGATCACACCGGGGTCGAGCTGACCGCAGCGGGTGCCCATGGGCAGGCCGTCGAGTGCGGAGAATCCCATCGTCGAACCGATGCTGCTGCAGTCCCTGAGCGCGCACATGGAGGCGCCATTGCCCAGATGCGCCACGACCACCCGGCCTTTGGCGATGTCAGGGGCATCCGCACGTAGTCTCTGGGTGATGTAATCGTAGGACAGGCCGTGGAAGCCGTAGCGGCGGATGCCTGCGTCATAGAGCGCTCGCGGCAACGCGAACGTGTCGTTGACCCAAGGGTGGGTGCGGTGAAAGGCCGTGTCGAAACACCCAACTTGGACAGCATCGGGAAATGCCGTCTGGGCGGCGGCGACCCCGGCCAGGTTGGCGGGCTGATGGAGCGGGGCGAGCGGCGAAAGCGCTTCGAGTTTCGCCACGACCTCGGTGGTGAGGTACGCGGGTCCTTCGAAATCGGTGCCGCCATGAACAACGCGGTGCCCAACCCCCGCCACTTGCCGGCCGCCCAGAACCGGCTCGATGACATCAAGGATGACGCCGAGAGCTGCGGCATGGTTGTTGGCGGCGACCGCCTGTTGCCGGGTGCTGCCGTCACTTTGAAAGCTGAGACGCGCGGTGGGCCCGATGTTTTCGACCTGGCCCTGCGCCTGCCGCATCAGATCGCCGTCGGCCATGTAGACTGCAAATTTAGCCGAGGAACTGCCGGCATTCAGCGTCAGGATGGCGGTCATGGCTTAACCCCTTCATGCGCGAGCACGGCCAGAGCGCAAGAAGACAGGCGAGCCTTTGCGCTGTCGGCCCGACTGGTGAGGATGATCGGGCATTTACACCCCAGCACGAGCCCGGCAGCTTCGGCGTGGGCCAGGTAGGTGAGCTGTTTTGCGATCATGTTTCCGGCATCGAGATTGGGCGCCACAAGGATTTGCGCCTGCCCGGCCACCGAGGAGGTGATGCCCTTGGTGCGTGCAGCGCCCAGATCGACAGCATTGTCCATGGCGAGCGGGCCGTCGACGAGCCCGCCGGTGATCTGACCGCGTTCAGCCATCTTCGACAGGAGCGCGGCGTCAAGGGTCGAAGGGATGGCCGGGTTCACCGTTTCGACGGCAGCCAAAACACCAACCCGCGGGTTCTCTACCCCCACCGAGATGGCCAGATCGATGGCATTTTGCACGATATCGGCCTTGGTTTTCAGGTCCGGCGCGATGTTGATTGCCGCATCGGTCACCATCAGGGGATGATCGAGCCCCGGCACATCCATGACGAAAGCGTGGCTGACCCGGCGCCCCATGCGCAGGCCGGTGTCTTTCTGCACCACGGCGCTGAGAAGCACGTCCGTATGCAGGTGGCCCTTCATCAGCGCCGCGACCGCGCCGTCATGAACCAGTTCCACGCCGCGCGCCGCCGCCGACTCGTGGGTGAGCGCCTCGACGATCTCGAATTTCGAAATATCAAGGCGGTCTTCTTCGGCCTCGGATCGGATTTTCACAGGATCGCCCACCAGGATGGGCTCAATCAGGCCGTGCTCGGCGGCCAAGACCGGGCCAGTGAGCGCATCGCGCTTTTCCGGCGCGACCACCGCCGTGCGCAGCGGCGCAAAGTGCTGAGCGGCGGCCAGCAATTGGTCGAAATGGCGGTGCCGTCGGACGGTCAGGCCCGGCACATCGGACATCTCATAGGCGTGCGACGTTTCCGGCGTGATCACTTCAGCCTCGCCTTCCAATATCCGCTCACCCTCCGCGGTTTCGACCCAGGTCTCGAACCGTGCCAAGCGGTCCGGCCCCTTCGCCAAAAGCCGCACATGGGCGGTGAGCGTGTCTCCCGCTGTTGCACGCTTGAAGAAGCGCAGCGTCTGTTGATGGTAGAGCGTCTCGGGCCCGGGCAGTTTATTGCCCAAGACCGCCGAAATCAGCGAGGCCACCCACATGCCTGGCGCTGTCGCTTCAGTTTCGCTGTCGTCCCCGTCATTGGGCATGTGCAGCGGATTATGGTCGCCGGAGGCATTCGCGAAGATATAGAAATCATCGGCCCGGCAGAGCCGCGTTTCGCTGGCGCTCATGCCGACTTCAAGCTCGGAAAAGGGGATGTTGCGGACAAGCATCTTTTCCAGGCCGCGGCTTAAGAGGACTTTGCCGTCGCGGCGTCGAGATGGTCGATCACTTCCTTCCAAGCGGCAAGTAACTCAGCTGGGATGTCTTTGCGTTCAACGCCAAACATATGGCTCAGCGCGGTTTCGGCTATTTTTCGATCGGCCTGGGTTTTGAGCAGGCGCTTCAAACCGCCCAATCCCTTATCAGGCGCAAATTCGACGATCAGGCGCTGCGTGTCCAACAGATCGAGCCGTTGCTTGTCCGACATGGATTTGAAAGGTGCGATGGTGTGAACGGCTTCGGCAAGCCGTTCTACCTCGACCAGTTGCACGCTGCTTCGGGTCTGGGAGTAGGCCAGACCGAGGCGGACAATGGCAGCGGCTGCACCGCCCTCGTCGATTTGGGCCAAAGCGTTCTGAACTTCGGGCGTGTCCTTCCAATCGGAGATCGGACGATGATGGCGTTGCTTTTGTTTTGGCGCACCATACGCCAAAGCCCAGGGCGTCGTCCAAAGCGTAAAAAAGGTGCTCTCTACGGCAGCATTCTGAATTTCCCGGGACATGTCCATATAGGCGGTCACGGCGTCCGCCCAATACCGCTCCAGTTTCAGAAAGGGGTTGTCTTCGCCCACAGGCGCGCGGTCAGCCGGCGCGTTGGAGTCCATGGCCTTTGCCATCGACCCTAAGGGCGTTCTGCTTGCGAAGGCGCGTTTTCGAAGTCTCAGCGGGTGGACATCGCGCAAGGCCTTCGCCACGGGTTTCGGCATAGCGGCCTTGACCAAGGGCTGTAGGACGGTCTCATAGATCTCCGCCCCGGTCTCGGAGGCGCGCGCCACCCCGGCAAACGCGGCTTCATCGCTGCGATCTCCCGTGATCTCGGCGAGTTGCTCAAAGGTTCGGGGCGCGATACTCACCTCGAAGGCGTCTCCTGCCGGCCCGTCGCCCCGCTTGGTTTCCTTTTCAATCGTGATCTCATAAAGCCCGGGCGGCACCGCTTCTATGGTATCGAGCACCGACACCATCCCTTTGTGCTCTTTTCGGGCCACAGCCGAAGAGACGAAAATACCCAGGTGGCCGACCTTTTCATGCAGCATGTAAAAGATGCGCTGCTTTTTGATTTTGATCTCCTGTTCGCTTACATATGTATCGAAGATCCAATTAAGCGCCTGGGCGGGGGGTGTGATATTGTCGCCGTCAGATGCAAAGCAGATTATTGGGTTATTTATCTCTTTAAGATCAATTGGCACTCCAGGATGGAGTTGCGCCTGATTGCGACCGAGATAATTTCCGACAAAAAGCTCTTCGACAATCCAGCGTATTTCCTCGTCAGTGAGCAGATAATAGGCGCCCCACCAGCGTTCGAAATCGATAAAGCGTTTGGCAGTGCCCGGTTTATCCACATCCCGGAAAAGATCGTAATATTTGCTGAACCAATTGCGGCTGGGGTTGAGCTGTTCGAAATTGTAGACGAGGTTGGCCCCGTCGCAAATGCCGCCTCCAAAATCCGAGCTCAGTAAGGTCAGCGGCAAGCCGCCATAGACACCAGCGGAGTACCGCATCGGGTAGCGGCCGAGATTGCCCGCCCAATAGGAGAGCGGCGCGCCATTGAGCACGATCGGCCCAGTGACTTCCGGGTGCGTGGCGGCCATCACTGCGGTGGCCCAGCCACCCTGGCAATTGCCGATTACGATGGGTTTCTTGTTTTTGGGGTGGCGACGGCCGACCTCGAGCACAAAGGCCGCTTCCGCATCGCACACATCGGCTAGAGTCTGACCCTCTTCTGGCTCGGTGCGGAACCCGACAAAATAAACAGGATGCTGCTTTGCCAGGGCGACGCCGATCTGGCTGTCCTGCTTAAAGCCGCCAATCCCGGCGCCATGGCCCGCGCGTGGATCGATAATCACATAGGGGCGTTTTTTCGGATCGACCTTAGTGCCGTGCGGAGGAATGATCTCCAAAAGGATATAATTGCAGGGATTTGGCAAATCCGCGCCGTCCATGATGACGTTATAGGCGTAATCGAGCAGGGGTGGACTGCCCGCAGCTTCATGGGCGATATGGGCATCAGCGGTTTGGCGCAGCACATCTAGCGTCTTGGCGCTGCGGGCCATGGCATCGCGCAGATAGGCGCTCCATGCCTGCATCAAGCTGATCGATGTGTTGGAGGACCAGTCCTCAAGCTCCATATCGATCATTTTCGCTTTGAAATCAGCTATATTGTTTTCCAAGACGCCGAAAACGTGGTTGCGCTGTTTGTCTGCGATGGTTTGCATAAACCCGCTTTGCTGCAGCGCGGCTTTGGTGAAGTGTTCATGCCGGTCTTGGTCTGTATATTGCATGTCTTCGCTCTCCATTTGCGGTCCCGACCGCCCGAGGATCTCAGCTCATTATTCCGTAACCACCATCGATGAGATGCACACAGCCCGTGACATTACGCGCGGCATCGCTGGCTAAGAAGACGGCATATGCACCCACGTCTTCAATCGTGGCCAATGTGTGTGTCGGAGCCCGCTCGGCCGCCCGCGTGAGCATGTCATCGAAATGGGCGATGCCGCTGGCCGCACGCGTGGCCAGGGGGCCGGGCGACAGAGCATGGACGGAAATGCCGGCCTCGCCGAGCTCAGCCGCAGCATAGCGCGTGACCGATTCAAGCGAGGCTTTGACCGGGCCCATGACGTTATAATCCTCTACGACCCGCTCGGATCCATAAAAGGTAACCGTCATTGCCGTTGACCCCGGCGCCATCAGCGGCTCGGCCAGTCGGAGCAGCCGCAAGAAGGAATGCACCGAGACATCCATGGCACGGGCGAAGCCCGAGCTGGAGCAATCTATGACCCGTCCATGCAGGTCATCTTTCTCGCAAAATGCAATAGAGTGCAGCAAAATGTCGAGCTTGCCCCATTTGTCGGCCACAGCCTCAAAAAGGGCTTCATCTTCACCTGGCGTCTCGACATTCAGCGGAGCAATAATTTCAGCGTCGACGTCCTCTGCCAGGGGGCGCACATATGCCTCGGCTTTTTTGTTCAAATAGGTGATTGCCAAATCGGCATTCGCATCACGAAATGCCTTTGCGCAGCCCCAGGCGATAGAGGAATCATTAGCGACGCCAACCACCAACGCTTTTTTGCCGTTTAAAGAGAGTGCCGCGTTCATTTTGAACGATCTCACTTAAGATTTCAGTGATTCCACTCGCTGAAAAGCATAGCCACGATGAATATTGCGAGCAAGGCAAAAGACCGCGGTTCGAATGACACGTGCAGTGCCAAACTTCGCGAATGCGCGACTTGTCTGACCTCACAATTTTGCGACAATATCGGTAAATCAATCCTATCAAGGATTTGCAGCCGATTGCTTGCCGCGTCCATGAAGAGCCGCGGTTATATGGCAAGTCTTTTCGTCTGACCGATACGCGGATTGGTGCCAATGGCATGGGCATTGTTGGTTTGCGATGCGAAGAGCGAACCGAAAGGCCAAGACGCCTGGCTCTTTGGAATACCTTTCTCAGGTGCCCGCCGACTTGCCAATCCTTCCGGAGCTCGAAGCTGAGCTTGCTCAAGCGCCTCAAGGTCAGATGCTATTTCTCACCCACTCACCGGGGCGGGTTTACAAACCAGAAACTCTAGGTAATCGATTCAAGGCGCAATGCGTGCGAGCGAGTGTTCCATGCACCGAACGTGGCCTCCGAAAAGCGCCGGCTACGCGCATGGCCAATTCAGGCGAGAGTCCCGACGAGATCCGGGTTGTTCTTGCCGATATGACCAAGAAAGAGAGGCATAATTTAACCAAACGAGCAGACAAGGCGCGCCTTGCCGACACTGGCCTCAGCGGACTGAATGAAGAACAAAACTTGTCCAACCTTCGCGCCCGGTTGGACAAACGCAAGGATAATTAGTTGATAGAAAAAGAAAAAAATAGGGAAATGGTAGCCCGTAGGGGAATCGAACCCCTCTTTCCAGGTTGAAAACCTGGCGTCCTAACCGATAGACGAACGGGCCACGGTGGTGGTGGACGCGTGTGTAGGAAAACGGGACTGGCTCTGCAAGTGGAAAATGTGCAGTCCGTCCTTGAAAAACTCAGTGTCCGTCATCTGCTCTTGCAGCATCTTCCAAAACCAATTGAACCTGTTGACGGCCGCTCCAGGTGTTGATCTCCAGCCGTCCGGCAAGGTGGAAGCGCGCGCTCCCGGCGTCAGAAAGAACGGCGCCAAGTGGGCCATCGAACGCGCCGAAGGCGATGGCATCAATCCGGTCACCGCCAACCGATTTCGCTGAAATTTTCAGATGTGTTTCCCCGACCCGTTTGGCAAAGCCAATCGCCATATCGGCCAGTGCAAAGCGCGGCGCGGGGGCGGAGGCGCCGAACGGACCCGCTGCCTCAATCCGGGTGATCAGTTCAGGCGACACTGCGCCAGGCATCACCAGACCGTCGAGCCTCATGTCGCGCGGCCCCAGACTACCGGCGCCCTGCCGGGCCAGCAGCTCGCCCAGTCGCGCCATTGCGTTCTCAAGTTTGTCGCGCGAGACCGTCAGTCCAGCCGCCATCTTATGACCGCCGCCCTTGATCAGCAGTCCTTCCGTCGCGAGCCGCTGAATCGCGGCGCCCAGATCGATGCCAGAGACCGAGCGCCCGGACCCCTTGCCCTCATTCCCGTCGAACCCGATTACAATTGCGGGTCTGTTCGTGGCCTCCTTAAGTCGGGAAGCGACAATGCCGACGACACCGGGATGCCAACCTTCACCAGCGGCCCAAACAAGCGCTCCATCCAGTCCGTGGCGCTCCGCTTGATCGAGGGCGGCGGCGCGAACCTGGGCTTCGATGTCGCGGCGTTCGTCATTCAATTGGCTCAGACGCTCAGCGAGGGCTGCAGCTTCGTGCGGATCGGCTGTTGACAGAAGGCGGGCGCCGAGGTCGGCCTGTCCGATACGTCCACCAGCATTAATACGCGGGCCCAGAACAAAACCCAAATGGTAGGCAGAAGGCGCAGTATCCAGACGCGCAGCATCCGCAAGGGCGCGCAGCCCGGGACGAGCGCGTTGGCTCATGACTTTCAGGCCCTGTCTGACCAGTGCCCGGTTTACACCAGTCAAAGGGGCGACATCAGCCACAGTGGCCAGAGCGACAAGATCCAAAAGCTGCATAAGGTCGGGCGGTGTCTGACCAGATGTCCGAAGCCTTGTATTTGCGGCCACCAGTGTCAGAAACACCACCGATGCCGCGCACAAATGGGCCAAATCGCCGCTTTCATCTTGCCGGTTCGGGTTCACGACCGCCAGCGCGCCGGGAAGTGTTTCGCCGCCGAGGTGGTGATCAAGAATGACAACATCGCATCCAGCTGCTGCCTCGATTGCATCGTGCGACAGAGTTCCGCAGTCCACGCATATGATCAGGTCGTGATCGCTGGCCAGCGTGCGCATGGCTGTTGGGTTCGGGCCATAGCCTTCGTCGATACGGTCCGGTACATAGATCGTCGCCGAGTGGTTTTGTGCCTTCAGCCACCATTGCAGCAATGCAGCGGATGCGCCGCCATCCACGTCGTAATCTGCAAAAACCGCGATGCGCTCGCGCGCTTTCAAAGCAGCGACCAGACGCGCACTGGCCGCCTCCATATCGAGCAGGGACTGCGGGTCGGGAAGTGTTTCGCGCAGGGTCGGCGCAAGAAAAGCCTCTGCGTGATCTGGTGACACCCCACGCCGCGCCAAGACACGACAAAGCGCATCGGGCAAACCTGTTCGCTGTATCAGCGTCTCTGCCCGTCTGGTCTGGTCCACGCTCGGTCCGGTCCAGCGGCGCCCCGTCAGCGAAGATTCAACTCCAAGAAACGCAGGCGTCTGGCTCATGTTACATCGCGGAGATTGGGTTCCGGTAAATCATCCGGCGGACGGAGCCGGTTTTGGACCGCATCAGGATGGTTTCTGTGGTGAAATGGCCGACTTCCCGTTTGATGCCTGACACAACGGACCCGTCTGTCACGCCAGTGGCTGCAAAAATTACATCGTTTCGCACCATGTCGTCCCGTGTATAAACCCGGTCAAGATCATCAATCCCGGCTTTTCTGGCGCGACCAACCTCGTCATCGTTGCGAAAGAGCAGTTTCCCGTACATCTGCCCGCCCATGCATTTAAGCGCCGCAGATGCAAGAACACCTTCGGGGGCCCCGCCTGCACCCATGTACATGTCGATGCCTGTAGTTTCTGCTTCAGCACAGTGGATGACACCGGCCACATCCCCGTCTGTGATCAACCGGATTGCGGCACCAGTGCTGCGCACTTCCGCTATGATGTCTTGGTGTCGCGGGCGCTCCAGAATGCAGACTGTTACGTCCGAGGCACTTCCCCCCTTGGCCTTAGCCAATGCATGAACGCGTTCGGCAGGGCTCATGTCCATGGTCACCGTTTCCGGTGCATAGCCTGGGCCTATGGCGAGCTTCTCCATGTAGACATCCGGGGCATGCAACATGGAGCCGCGTGGACCCATTGCAATTACCGTCAGCGCATTGGGCATGTCCTTGGCTGTCAGCGTAGTGCCTTCGAGCGGATCGAGCGCAATATCGACCTCAGGACCTGTGCCCGACCCGACCTGTTCGCCGATATAGAGCATTGGCGCTTCGTCGCGTTCCCCTTCACCAATCACCACCACGCCACGGATATCGAGCAGGTTCAGCTGGTCCCGCATTGCATTAACTGCAGCCTGGTCCGCTGCTTTCTCATCCCCGCGTCCAATGAGTTTGGCCGAGGCGAGCGCAGCCTGCTCAGCGACCCGGGCAAGCCCGAGAGACAGCATGCGGTCATTGAAATCAGCGGATTTGGTCATCGGGCACCCTGCGAATAGCTCACGTCGTGCGCTCGGCATACCTGTCCCTGCGACGAATGGAAAGCGCTGCGGCCCGCTTTGCGACAGCGCTAGACCTGTTCGATGCGGATGGCCACAGGCTCGCCGGACAGCACACCGGTGCCAGGCAGGTTCTCGAGTGCATGATCAAGTGCACCTCGTGCGGTTTTGTGGGTCACAATCAGCACAGGGGCTGAGGCTGCTGCGTGGGCATACTGGCGCATCCGGTCAATGGAGACACCCGCCTCGCCGAGCACAGTGGCCACCTTTGCCAGCGCGCCGGGCTTGTCCAAAAGCTCCATCCGAAGATAGTACCGCGCCGGCACAGCGGTTTGTGCCCCAACTGCTGGTTCCAGCGCGCCTGCAGGCTGTCCGAAAGTCGAAATCTGGTCACCGCGTGCGATATCCATCACGTCCGACAAAACCGCTGAAGCGGTTGGGCCTTCACCGGCACCCGGGCCGCGCAACACGATCTGACCCACCGCATCGCCTTCGAGCACCACCATGTTTGTGCCTCCCTCCAGCTGACCCAAAGGCGACTTAGCGGGCACAAGGCACGGCGACATGCGCTGTTCCAGACCGCGCCCAGTCATCTGGGCGACGCCCAGAAGCTTGATGCGATACCCCATATCGGCCGCCTGGCGGATGTCCTCAATCGTGATGCGCTGGATCCCTTCCAATTGCATGGCGTCAAAATTCACCTGCGTTCCGAAGGCAATGGATGCAAGGATCGCAAGCTTATGGCCCGCGTCGATACCGCCGACATCCAGTTTGGGATCCGCTTCCAGATACCCCAGGTTATCCGCTTCAGCGAAAACCTCGTCATAGGGCAGACCGGCAGTTTCCATGCGCGTCAGGATGTAATTGCAGGTCCCGTTCATCACGCCCATCACGCGCGTGATCTGGTTTCCGGCCAAGCCTTCGGTCAGCGCCTTCACGACCGGAATTCCGCCAGCCACGGCAGCCTCGAACCGAAGCGCCACGCCTGCGGCTTCAGCTGCAGTTGCCAGCTCTTGTCCATGCAGCGCCAGCATCGCCTTGTTGGCTGTTATGACGTGTTTACCTGCCGCGATTGCTGTTTCAGTTGCATCTTTCGCCGGGCCGTCAGAGCCCCCCATAAGCTCGACAAAAACGTCGATATCTGCACGTTTCGCGAGCGAAACGGGATCGGCTTCCCAAGCAAAACCCGTCAGGTCGACGCCGCGATCCTTATCGCGCGACCGTGCGGATACGGCAGTGATGACAACCGGTCGGCCAGCCCGTGCAGCGAGCAGATTGGATTTAGCGGCAACGATCTTAGCGACACCCGCGCCGACGGTTCCGAGTCCGGCAATTCCCAGGCGAATTGGGGTGGTCATTCACGGCCTCCAGGCGCACGGTTTCGCTACAGTTCCGACCTCCTAGCCAATTGGTCAGGCAGGTGCAACGCGCGATGCTGTTCTAGCGAAGACGGGCGGCGCGCGCTTCGTTGGCCTCTGCGCGCGAGAGCAGGTCTTCTGCGTCTTGCTCGCTCAGTCGCGTCTCTCTTGGTTGCAGTAACCCAGTCAGCGGTGCGATCTCCGGTGCATCAGCTTCCAGGGCTTCGGGCGAAGCTGCACTTACCAGCTCTTCCGGCGGGCTGCAGCCCGCCAGAAGCAAGATCAGAACAGGTCTTAGGGGGCTACGCAAATCTCGCATGGCATCTCCTACCGTGGACAGACCGCGTCAGGCAATGGATGACGCCCAGGAATTTGCTCTAGGAATTGAACGAACGTTCACCTACTTTGCCGGTATGGCAAGAAAGACAGGCTCACATTCAGACATTACAGGCCCGCGGGTCAGGGCCGCAGCGCGTAGTCTGATTGCAAGGCATGGGTTTGCCGCAGTTACGATGCGGCAGATCGCACGGGAGGTGGGCGTGCAAGCAGGGGCTCTGTACCTCTACACCCCGGACAAGCAAACGCTGCTGTTTGATTTGATGAAGTCCCACATGGACGAACTTCTGGAGGCGGTCAAACAAGCAGACTTGTCCGGTCCGCCGGAACGAGCTCTCGAAAACTTTGCCCGGTTTCACACAGCATTTCACCTCGATCGGGCCGAGGCGGTATTTCTCTCCTACATGGAGCTTCGCAATCTCACGGATCGCAACTTCGCGGTTATTGAAGCGCAGAGAAAAACCTATGAGACAATACTCGAAAGCGTCCTGAAACGTGGTCGCGCCGCGGGCGTGTTTGCGGTGCAGGATACCAAAGTCACGACCATGGCACTGATCGCGATGTTGACCGGATTGACAACTTGGTATCGCGAAGGCGGGCGGCTTGACCGCGCCGATATACAGGACATGTACTGGGATATGGTCCGCAAGGTTGTAGGGGCCGGAACACCGGTTTCTGCTTGATCCGAAACACGAAATTCATACAGGCCAGCAAGCATTAGCCCGAGACACCGATGCCAGATACCAACGGGCAATCCCCGGTCATCTTTCTGAGGCCAGTTGCAGCGAAGCGCTATGCCGTTCTTGCGATGCTCTACCTCCTTGCGGGGATGGCCGCCTGGGTCGCGGTTTTCCGCGCGCCTGACTCTCTGATTTGGGTGGTTTTTCTTTGGACAGTTGCCTTGGGGGCCCTTATTTTGGCGAATGCCGCCGGCAAAGCGACGTCAGAAGGCCTGCAACTGCGAGACCTCGGTCTTTATACGGATGCTGGCGAATTGCTGGTTCGGTTGGATGATGTTCGGAAAATTGATCGGGGCGTGTTCGCAGTCAAACCATCCAACGGGTTTTTGCTGCGGCTGAAGTCACGCCATGCGCTTGGATGGGCGCCAGGGCTTTGGTGGCGATTTGGTCGACGCATGGGGGTCGGCGGTGTGACCAGCAAAATTCAAGCAGAGATCATGGCAGAGACAATAGCCGCGTTGCTTGAGCAAACACCGGCAGACTAATTAGCTGCCCGCCAATGTGCCGTCCTCGTTCTCGTACTCTAGACGGGGCGTGAAACGTGGCGATGTCACCATGAAATTCGTGAACTCCAATCCATCTTTGACGCCCACAGAAAAGAGCGTGTTGTAGATCGAGCTGCTTTCGACAAGGATCACGTGCTCTCCGTCGCTCAGGATCGGCAATTTGTCCAGAATATCGGGCAGATCACCGTTAGTGAGTTTCTGTTTCTGGCCGGTGCCATAGGACCAGTGAATTTCATACTGGCCCGGGCTATCCACCCATCTGATTGAAGAATAGCGAAGCTCGGGCGTGCTGCCGTATTTGATGGTATACTCGTAAAGCCCCTTCAGGCCTTCGAGGTAGTTCTTGTCGACAGGGAACATCTGGCGCGACAGAATATCGCCGACCGTGTAGGTGGCCTTGATCGACGCGTTATACTGCCGAAAGCCATCAAAGAACGCAAAGGCTGCCACGTACCACCAGCAGAGCCAGCACATGGCAAACAGAAATTCAGCGATGACAGCGCCTTTGTCTTCTCGGGCAAAGTTCTGGAAGAGGGGCTTTAATCGAAATCTGGTCATCACAACGAATACTCTTGCTTAAGGCTCTGCCACGAACGCGGAAACCGAGGTCATCTGGAACAGGCCAGAGGGATCTTTGCTGAGTGCCATGCCGAGACCGGTCAAAGGGAACCATGGGTCCACCAGCGCGCACGCACGTACAAGTACCAACTTGTTCGCAGTGGCCTGGGTGAAGTTGACGACAGGCAAGGTGCCTACGCCCCGGTTTGCACAGCTTGCCGATGTTGCCGGCCAGCTCCAGTTTGGGGGAATGATGTCTGTCATTTCGACGACAAGTTCGGCATGACAGTCCTTGATCAGAAGGGTCCTGTCACAAATTGCCGCCCGCACGTCCTGTGACGATAGCGGGTTGCCAGAGCTGAGCCGGACGTCTCTGATTGTCTGATCCAGCGCCCGGTCCAACATCGTGAACTTTGCCGTCAGCATCGCCAATTCGAAGGTCGACATAAACACGGCCATGATCAGTGGGAAGACGATCACGAATTCAACCGTCGCGGTACCGTCCTCTTCCTTGGACCAGAATTTTTTCAGGCGAGAGATCATAGAGCGAGTCTCAGCTGTTGAATGGTGTTCGCGATGGAGCTGAACGCTTCAGCAATTTCGACACCCTTCACGTCATAGTAGTGGCTGGGCGACGTTGCGCAGGCCAGCATAAGATCCTGTCCTCGCTGCGGCGCTTCGAAGCCGATCGTGAAGATTTGCACTTTTTGCGCTTTCAAGAGCGTGCACAAGTTTTTGGTGTAGTTGTCGGCAGTCGTATTACCGGTAAAGGTATGCCGAGCATTACGGTATTCCTTACGAATACTGTTTTGTGAGTTGTTTTTAACACGAAAGAAGTACTCAGAGATAAACCGTATATTGTACCGCGAATTCAGCTCCGCGTGGGTCAACTGTACAGCGTCATCAGCATTGTCCGGAATATCCCAAATCCACTCACCCTTATTTGAATCGTTGCCGTTGGTGTCTTCGTGAGGTTTTCGACCCGGGTCCCACCACGGTGCGGCCCCGTCGTCATCACGATTTTCGAAATAGACGAAGTAGCGGTCGGTATCATCTGAGTACCAAACCGGCGACATATTTCCTTTGTACTTGTTCTTTAGGTCGAGCTGGGACGTGTTCGCACCATCCGTCATGAGCACAACGACCTTAATCGTTTCAGGATCCTGATAATTCACCGGGCGGTCTTCGAGGCGTGAGTCCAGTTGGTTGTCGCCAATCAAATTGCTCACCATCGGGCGTGAACCCGGATCAAGCAGCGCCGCGGCCCATTTCATTCCAACATCAGTTGCCGTGTTGCCCTGCGCACCCAGAGAACTGATCTTGCCTTGCAGGTCGCTGAGGCTCGTTGACAAGGGCAGGATATCTGCGACACCGTTGTTGTGGCACCAAGGGTCCTCAATAAAATTCACGCCATTCACACGGTGCATGTTGCTGTTATAAGGGTCGAAATGCGACAGACGATCGAGAGCAGCGGAGGTGCTCAGTGAGAGGGAGCTAAAGTCGCTCGACTTAAAGCGCACGCAGCGCGAGAAGGTCTGGTGCTCGCTAACGTTGTACTCATCGAGCAGGAATTCTGGTGCGCTGACGGATGCGTTGTAGGGAATAACCGAGATCGCGGCGAGGCCTGTCCCGTCAGAGGCGAGATTTTCGTTGGCTTCCATGATCGTTGCGGCAAAGTCATTTGCTGCCTTGATCATGTTTGCGTTCTTGGTCCCGCTCATAGAGCCCGAGATGTCGAGCACCAGTGAGATTTCGATATTCTGGATACGCTCTTCCGCTTTGCTCTGTGCCAATGCGTCCAACTGATAAATGCCAGACATGTTCATAAACCATGTTGGGATCGATGCCGACACTTCCGCGGAGACTTCCTTGTAGTTAAGCCCCTTCTCGACAACGACGTCGTCCAGGTAGTCTCCCAAACCCGCTTTATTAAAGTAGTCTTCTACAACCTCTCTGGCGTCGAGTGTATTGTCGAGGTCAGCTGAAGCCAGAACAGCGCGGTCGTTGGTCGATTGCAGGCGGGTGCGCACGGCCTCGTAACGCATGAGGTCGATCGTCAGCCCGCAGACCATGATCATCGCAATAAATATGTAGAGAGAAAACGCCGTCAGCGTTCCCGCTTCTGAGTCGCGAAAGGACCGGGAAGCGCGCGCAGCGCGCGCCGTGGCTTTGCGGTAGAATTCAAGTCTCTCAGTCATTTTAAAAACGTTCCCATCGACGTCGGTTACGGAGTCCGCCCATAGATCAGGGGCTGTTTTCCCAAATGAATCGGGCGATTGTTTGACTAATTGGGTTCAAAGCAGGGAATCCGGGACCGCTCGTTAAAAGTGCGTAAACTTCAGGTCTTGTTTCTTGAAGCCTTTTACCGTCAGTTTCTTTTTTTAAGATGTTTAAAAACAAATACTTATGCTGGAATATTTCGAGAGAGACTTTGGTTTCTTTTGCAATCTGATTGGTAAAAGGCGGATTCTTGGAGTTCCGCTTGTGTCTTTCCAATGGGGTCAATTTCTTCGAAACCGCATCCACCAACGCCATGGGCGAAACAATGCAAGGTTCCGCCGACCAAGCGACTAAAGTAAAACCTGCCTTAGTTCTGCCATGTTTGTCGGATTGCGGGTCCTTTTTGGGGCAATTTGGCGTCGAAAACCGGTCAAAGCGCGCCGTTTTCAGGACTAAGCGGCGCGAAAGGAACCTGCTAGGCTACCCAAAACACCACAGGAAAGAGAATGCGATACACGGGATGGGAGGTCTTCCGGCAGGGGCTCTTGGGCAATAAGTCCTGGCCACCCCTATGGCGTTCGCCGGAGCCTAAACCTTCCTATGATGCGATAGTCGTTGGCGGCGGAGGCCACGGATTGGCGACCGCGTACTACCTCGCGCGCAATCACGGGATGACCAAAGTCGCCGTACTAGAGAAGGGTGCCCTGGGTCAGGGCAATATAGGCCGCAATACCACCATCGTGCGGGCGAACTACCTTCTGCCAGGCAACTCTGAATTCTACTCCCACTCCCTCAAACTCTGGGAGGGGCTAGAGACCGAGCTGAACTACAATGTGATGCACTCTCAGCGCGGCATCATCAACCTGTGTCACTCCGATGGACAAAGGGATGCTTTTGCCCGCCGCGGAAATGCGATGATCAACCAGGGGGACGATGCCATCCTCCTAGATCGCGACGGGGTGCGCGACTTGCTCCCCTATCTCGATTTCGAGAACACCCGCTTTCCGATTTACGGAGGCCTGTATCACCCGCGCGGAGGCACTGCCCGGCATGATGCAGTTGCGTGGGGATACGCGCGTGGCGCGGACCGCCTCGGCGTGGACCTGATCCAGAACTGTGAAGTGACCGGGTTTTTGATAGAAGATGGCGCTGTGCGCGGCGTTGAAACAGTCAGGGGAACGATCCGGGCGCACAAAGTTGGCATGGTGGTTGCGGGGCGTTCCGGCCAGCTTGCCGCCCGCGCAGGTTTGCGTCTGCCGATCGAGAGCCATGTTCTGCAGGCCTTCGTTACGGAAGGCTTGAAACCCATTCTCGACCATGTCGTAACCTACGGCCGCGGGCACTTTTATATCAGCCAATCCGACAAGGGAGGGTTGGTGTTTGGGGGCGATCTGGATTTCTATGCGTCCTATGCTCAGCGCGGGAACCTCCCGATGGCCGAACACGTAACCGAGGCGGCGATGACCCTAATGCCAATGATTGGTAAAGCGCGGGTCCTGCGCAGTTGGGGCGGCATCATGGACATGACGCCCGACGGCTCGCCGATCATCGACCAAACGCCAATCGCGGGGCTCTACCTGAACGCAGGCTGGTGCTACGGGGGTTTTAAAGCGGTGCCGGCCTCCGGTTGGTGCATGGCGCACCTGATGGCGACGGATAGGCCACACGAAGTCGCGGCTAAGTATCGATTGGATCGGTTCGCAACAGGACATCTGTTGGATGAGGAAGCCACAGGAAGCCAGCATAACTTGCACTAGGGCAGGAGCGTCAGCCAAACTGCGGTGCTGAGGATACAAAGGGCGGTCGCGATAAGAACAGACGTTGCCGCAACCCGTTTCGCCACGCCGTACATGTTGGCAAAGACGTAGGTATTTACGCCCGGTGCCATCGCCGAAACGACGACGGCCGCCCGCAATTCGCTGGTCTCGAGCGAAAACACACCACGAGCCATACCCCAGACGACGAGCGGTTGCAGGATCAGCGCGGTCAGGCAGACGAAGGCCACTTCGCGCAAGTCGCCTTCGGGTTTGTAGCGATAGAGCACGCCGCCCAGCCCAAAAAGCGCGGCGGGCAAACCTGCCCGCGCAATGAGGTCAATCGCTTCTATCGCAACGCCGGGTAGGGAAAGCCCAGACAAGTTGACCGCAAACCCCAGAAAGATTCCAACCATGATCGCGTTATGGGTGATCTGTCTGAGGATTTCCCACAGAGTGCGGAGTATTCCTTTCCCTGAGCTGCGGACAGTTTCCATGGCCGTGATCCCGAGCAAATACCCGATTGGCGCATGCAAAGAGATGATCGCGAAGACCGGGCCGAGGGCATCCTCCCCGTAAGCGCGTTCCATTATTGGAAGGCCGAGAAGCAGCGTATTTGCAAAGAAACAACAAAAGCCGATGGCAACTGCGTCAACCATGGGGCGCTTGAAAACAAATCGGGCCCCGACGCAACCGATCAGGAAGCTTGCAACTGATCCGCTATAATAGCTTACCAGAAGCTGCCAGTCGAAAACCGCCTGCAAATCGAGCCGTGAGATGGCTGCAAAAAGGAGGCAAGGAATGGCGAAGTTTTGCGTGAAACGCATCAATGCATCGACATTGCTGTCCGAGAAAAAACCACGCCAAACGGCGGCATAACCTGCAGACAGTACGAGGAAGACCGGAAGCGTAACCTCTAGAAGATCAGACATCGGCGCCTCACACGATCGGGCGCCGGATCACCATCCCGTCATAGGCAGGGGTCACGTGTGCAGGTGTTTCCGCTTCAATCGTATCGTAATCAAGATCGATGTGCATGTTGGTCAGAACCGCTTGACCCGGCGCGATTTCGTCGATCCATTCAAGCGTCTGTGCCAGATGCGCATGTGTGGGGTGAGGATCGCGGCGCAGCGCGTCCACAATCCAGACGCCAAGGTCTGTAAGCAGTGCGCGCGCGTCATCGGTGAGTTCAGAAACATCCGGAAGATAGGCAAGGTCCCCGATCCGGAAACCCAGTGCATCGATTGTCCCATGGGCTACCTCGAAGGGCTCCAGACGCAAGGTGCCGCCTTGGCCGCCAATCTCGACAACGCCGTCGATGGTATGCATGTCGAGAATTGGCGGGTAGGGGCTCCCGGAGGGTTGCACAAAAGCGTAGCCGAACCGCGCCATAAGGCTTGCCTGCGTCGAACTGTCTGCCCAGACATTAAGTCGTTTGCGCATGTTAAACACGATCATGCGCAGATCATCGAGGCCATGGGTGTGGTCGGCATGGGGGTGTGTAAACACGACCGCATCCAGTGTGCCGACTTCAGCCGCCAGCAACTGCGACCGCATATCCGGGGAGGTATCAATCAGTGCCCGTGTGGTGCCACTTTCTGACACACGTTCCACGAGCAGCGAGCATCGCGACCGTCGGTTACGCGGGTTTTGCGGGTCGCAGTCTCCCCAGTGCCCGCCGAGGCGGGGAACACCGCCCGAGGACCCGCACCCGAGAATCGTGAACTTCAATTCCGCCATCTCAGGCGGCTCCCTGCGCGGCGGACCACGTCGTGACTTTCGAAAAAAGCCGTTCGAAGTTTTGGGTTGTCTGCAATGCGAATGCGTCTTCGCTCAACCCGTAAAGTTCTGCGCCAACTTTCGCGGTCAGCGCCACATAGGCCGGCTCATTGCGTTTGCCTCTGTGCGGCGGTGGGGCGAGGTAAGGTGCATCGGTTTCAACGAGGACCCGTTCCACCGGAGCCGCAGCAAAAATCTCGCGGATTTCAAAGCTCTTGTTAAAGGCCGCAATGCCGGACATGGAAAGATAAAACCCAAGCTCAAGCGACTGTTGCGCGAGGGCAGGCCCGGACGAGAAGCAATGCATCACACAATCGAAGGCGCCAGCCGCATGTTCGTCGCGCAGGATGCGGGCCATATCGTCGTCCGCGGCGCGTGCGTGGACAATCAGGGGAAGGCCAGTCTGGCGGGCTGCTTCGATATGAATGCGTAGGCTTTCCTGCTGCAAAGCCGCGCTTTCCGAAGTGTAGTAATAGTCCAGACCGGTTTCGCCAATCCCTATGAATTTTGGGTGCTTGGTAAGCCGAACGATCTCGTCCAACTCGGCCATGGGTTCGTCTGCTGCGCTCATGGGGTGTGTGCCTGCGGCATAGAACACTGGTGCATGTGCGTCTGCCAGCGCACGGACCTGAGGTTCAAGCCGCAACTTGGTGCAAATGGTCACCATGCGGGTTACGCCAGCCGCCTCTGCGCGCGCGATGACTTCGTCGAGTTCGCCTTCAAAGTCAGGAAAATCGAGATGGCAATGGCTGTCGACTAGAGCTGCGGGCGGCATCTGTCACTTTCGGTTTCGCGCTGGGCCGCGCGCGTTGGAAACTATGCCGCCGCCGGGCCTGAAGCGGTGGTCTGCAGCCCGAGAAACATATCGATGAGAAGCGCAGAGGGGTCAAGGTTCACGGCATAGCCACGTCGCGCTTGCGACAACAATTCTGCATTTGCGTCTGCCCAAGCGCGTGCATGCTCAGGTGTTGGGCAAAGACGGCGCAGCAGAGCGGCTTCGCCTGGAACGGCTTCCACCGGTGGTGCTCCCGTCGCTCCGGTCTGCGCGAGCCTGTGCAAAAAAAACTCCGTCAGCGCAACGATCAGTGCAAACCGGTCCCCAGCACCGCGCCCCGCTGCACTGTCGGCAAGCTTAACGAGCGCGACGCGGTCAAGGTGCGGAAGCCCGCCGAGGAAGCTAATCAGCGCCGTGTAAGCCTCAGCACCACCTGCGTTGTGCAGATCGACAGCGCGCCCGACCGAACCATTCGCCAAAGCTGACAGTGCAGTCAGCTCGTCGGCGTCTGCGGGAAAGAGGGCCTGCAGGACCTGGGACATCTCAGGTGCTGCTAAGGGCCGCAAAGTCAGCGTTCTGCAGCGTGACCGGATTGTAGGCAGCAGTCGGAATGGCGCGTGACTTACGAGCAAAAGAACCGTGTCTTGAGGAGGTTCTTCAAGGATTTTCAAAAGCGCATTGGCGGCTGCTGTGTTCAGGTCGTCTGCCGAGTCCACGATCACAACCCGCCGTCCACCGTCAACGGCCGAAAAATTGAAGAAAGACTTAAGCCTTCGGACATCGTCAACAGGGATATCCTGCTTGAACCTGCCGCGGTCCTCGTCCCATGGGCGTCGCAGCAGGAACAAACGCGGCTCGGAAAGCACCGATACCCGTCTGCCGACGGGATGGTCAGGGCGGGTATCAAGGCTATCGGGCAGGGCAGGGGCGAGGACCTCACCGAATAAACCCCCGTTCGCGGTTTCAGTGGGAGAGGGCTGAGAGAGCAAAAAACGCGCTATGCGCCATGCCAGCGTCGCCTTGCCGATCCCTTCCTGTCCCGTGATCAGCCAAGCATGGTGCAGACGCCCCGAGTTAAAGGCGTGCAGAAAGGCCGCTTCAGCACCCGAGTGGCCAATCACATTAGCCGCATGCCTAGGGTGCGGCACGTCGGCCTTGCTGTCAGCTTCCGGCACCGGTGTTTCTGCGGGCACATCCATGGCTTAGTCTACGTTTAAGAGCATTTCCTCAACATCAACGGCAATATCCTCTTCTGAGCGGTTCCCGTCGATCACAACACATCTTTCGGGGTATTCCTCGGCAAGTGCAAGAAACCCGGCGCGCAACCGCATTTGAAAGTCGAGGCCAAAGTCCTCGAACCGGTCCTCACCCGAGCCGCGGGCAAGCCCGCGACGCAGTGCTTCAGCTGGGTCCATGTCAATAATCAACGTAAGGTCGGGCTCGGTCCCTATAACCTGCAAGTGCAAAGCGTCGACAAGGCCGCGCAGATCACCGCGCGTGACGCCCTGATAGACCCGGGTGCTGTCGGCGAACCTGTCGGTTATGACATCGCGTCCGTCCGCAAGGGCAGGGGCAATCGTGCGTTCCAGATGGTCCCGTCGCGCGGCGGTAAACAGCAAAATTTCCGTTTCAGGAGACCAGCGATCAGTCTCTCCGGAGACAAGAAGCGCGCGGATATCCTCTGCGCCTGCGGACCCCCCGGGCTCGCGGGTGAGCAGGGGACGGCCACCGCCGGCTTTCAGCGCGTGTGCCAGCAGACGAGACTGTGTCGACTTTCCGGACCCGTCGATGCCTTCGAAGCTGATGAAACGTCCAGGCACAGTGGGTTTATTGAGTTTCGACCTGCGGTGCGTCGCTTGCCAGAACTTCGCGCAGCAAGACCTGTGCTGCGGCCTGCATACGAACAAATGCACCGCCTTTCTCAATATCGGTCTCGGCGACAAGCGGGAAGCGCTGGGGATCCATTTCCGGACCTCGGACAACAAGAGTAGCAATCTCGTCGCCTTCCGCGATGGGCGCAGCCAGCGGAGTCTTGGCCTCAATCTCAGTTTCCAGAGATCCCGTGGCCAGCAATGGTACCAAAGGCGCGATGGTGTCGGGTGCTACGGCGCCGACAGTACTTTCAGCGCCGACCCAAACCGGCAGATCGGCCAATTTTGCGCCCTCATTTGCCAGTTGCCGTTGCACAAACTGGCGGAAGGCCCAGCTCACGATCCGCTCGGACTCCTCCGCACGGTCGCGTTCGGTGTCCAGCCCGGTCACCACAAATACGATACGGCGCGCCCCTTGCTGGGCAGATCCGACCAGGCCATAGCCGGCTTCCTGAGTATGCCCGGTCTTGAGTCCGTCCGCACCTATGCCGAGACCCAGAAGAGGATTTCGATTGTAGCGGTTCTTTGGAGCCCGTTCATCAAAGCCCCATTCCTCAAGCGCGAAATAGCCGTAGTACTGTGGATAGTCCTCGATGATGCGCTCCGTCAGAATCGCAAGGTCCTTCATGCTCATCCGGTGTCTCGGATCCGGCCAGCCGGAGGCGTTGGTAAACGTCGACTGCGTCATACCGAGGCTTTGTGCTTTTTCAGTCATCAGTCGCGCGAATGCGTCTTCGGTGCCCGCAAGCCCTTCAGCGACGACGACAGTTGCATCGTTTCCCGACTGCACGACGATCCCTTTGATCAGTTCCTCAACAGTGGGTCTGTCGCGTTCGTTGAGGAACATCGTCGAGCCCCCTTTCTCCTTTGCGCGCGATGAGACACCGAACTTGGTGTCCAGAGAAACCGAGGGGTTTTTCTCCAACGCCTCGAAAAGCATATAGAGCGTCATAAGCTTTGACATTGAAGCCGGCGGTAACGGCACGTCTGCATTTTTCGACAGAAGTACAGTGTCGGTGGTGAGGTCTATGACATAGGCGGCTTCGGCCCGGGTTTCGAACGCAGCCTGCGCCGGACCAGGCCCAGTGAGGCAAAGTGCGAACAGGCTTAAGAAAGCGTATTTCATATTGCGAGCCCTTTAGTTCGTGACGAAGTAGGCGTCGGTGAAGCCAAGCGCGCGGACGCTGGAGAGTGCTTGCGCGCGCGCATCAAAATTCGGAGCAGGGCCGACGATGACCCTGTAGAACTTTTTACCCTGAGATTCTTGCGCAAGTGTTTCAACGGCAAGACCCGCTTGCGCGACTTGCTCCTCGGTGCGTCGCGCATTGTCTTGTTGGCTGAAAATACCGATCTGGATGAAAGGCTTTTCAAGCGTTGAGCTTACGGGTGCTGCGACCACGCTTGCTTGCGTTCCTGGCAAAGCATCAAGAGTTTGGCTTTCAACCGGGCCTGAGCTGGCGTTTGCGGCAGGCAGAGCGTTCTCGAAGTCAACTTCACGGCCCTCAGCTTGCGCGATGGCTGCGGCGGCGATGGCTGCCGGGTCAACCCCAGGGTCTGGTGCTGGCGTTTCCTGAGGCTGTGCGGAAGCGACAGCGGCAGCCGCCTCTTCGGTCTCTTGTTCAACGGGCTCTGCCACAACCCTCCGCAACGCGACGACTTCAAGCTCCGTGGGCTGCCCTGCAAGGATGTTGAGTGCCTCCGCCGCGTCGGAAGAGATCTGGAAACGTGGTCCAGGATTGTCCCGTTCTCGGCGGAATAGCGCGCCGATGACGAACGAGCCGTTCGCCTCGTTGCGGATTACGACCCGTTCCGGGTCCGCGACATCCGGGTAAGCGACCCAGACGCCCCCCAGAGAAGGTCGACCATCCCACAAACCCGTGTCAGTGGCGCCGAAAACCTCTGGCGCTTCCGCTTCGATCGAGTCCCCGCCGGTGTCTTGGACCGCGCTTGCGGTGCTGTCCGGCTCGTCGGGTGGGTTGTTCAGGAACTCAAACGGATCCTGACCTTCGCACGCCGTAAGAGCAACGCAAAGCGTTGCGACAAGCAGCGCACGTCCTGCTGTGTGCTTACCCATAACCTGCTCCCGCAGTATGCCTCGAGTGAATGGACCGCACAGGTGTCCATTGCGGCGTTTACGCCTTATTGGGCACCAGTCTTACCTTTTTGTTCTAAACTTGCAAAGACAACTGCGAGTTTGTTGCAACCTTCTGCCGAGTGTTGCAACAGATTTGGCTTGTTCCCGAATATAAGGGGCGCTACCACACGCATCGTCGGAGAGGTGGCAGAGTGGTCGAATGCGGCGGTCTTGAAAACCGTTGACCGTTAATAGCGGTCCCAGGGTTCGAATCCCTGTCTCTCCGCCACTAACCGCCAGCACCCGTTTCTGGCGTCAAGTTGACTGGTGAACTCCTGTAACAGGCCAGGAACTTCGGCCGCTCCCCTTTTCGCCAGCTGACTACCGTCCCTTTTCTTGGAGTTCGGTCGGACAGCTCACTGGACCGAAGCTGTAGCAAGAAGGCGAGGGTTTTTCGGCTTAGACAACAATTACGACGACACTCTTCAATGCTGCGGTCGTCAGAAGGCCACCCTCATCATCTAATAGCGTTGACGTTATACTAGGAAGGGCAGAGAGCAGAGTTCGGCATCCTTAGTTACATTTTCTGAGACAACCTGAACGTGGTCCCCGGCCTGAGCGTCGATTTCGACCAGGGCATAGCCGATCATCCGTTGCAACCGGTAAGACCAGGCTTTGTGGGTGACTCGTCCAACCAGGCGCCCGTCCTTTTCAACTCTCAGCGATATGGATTGATCTTCCGGTTCTTCGGCGGCTCCCATCTTGATTCCAAGCTGATGGCGCCGGACACCTTCCGATTTGATGCGCCTCAGCGCTGTCACACCAATGACGTCGTCCGGAACGTCCAGGTCGACGAAACGGTTGAGACGCACCTCAAAAGGGTTTGTGGCCAAATCCGTGTCGATCCCCCAGTTCAGCAGACCGCTTTCTGTGCGTTCGGACGGGTTTGGATAACCCGGGCCGATGCCGTGGGGTTGACCGGCTTCTTTGACCAAGCTCCACAGCTGGTCCCCCTTGCTGCCGTCCAAGAGAAAGAGTTCGTAGCCGCCTTGCTTTGACCACCCCGCGCGCACAACTTTCAGTGGGATTCCTTCAATTTCAGCATCGCGGAACCAGAAGAATTTCAGATCGCGCACCCAGTCGCCCAGCAAGTTGGCGACCGAATCCTCTGCTTTCGGTCCTTGCACTGCCAACGGCGACACGTCGGGTTCGCTCACATGTACGTCCAATTTGCGTTCACCTGCCACGCACCGGGCCCAAAACCAAATGTCCGAGTTGCCGATGGACAGCCAGTAGCAATCCTCGGCCACTTTAAACGCAATGGGGTCGTTCAGGAGCACACCCCGGTGATCGCAGATCGCGACATACTTTCCCTGGCCGACCTGCTGCTCCGACAGGTCGCGAACACACAGGATCTGCGCAAGCTTCGCAGCATCTGGCCCCTTCAATTGGACTTGCCGTTGCACCGCAACATCCCACATGGACACGCCATTAATAAGGCGCCAGTATTCTGCTTCCCGGTCTCCGTAGCCGCGAGGGACCAACATATTGTTGTATGTCAGAAGCGTCTCTGCCCCTTCATCGATTGTGGATTGATAGAACGGCGACTTTCGAAGGCGTCCCCCAGAAACGATGTTGGCCAATTGGGTGATCCTCTTTGAAAGACATGTCTCTGATTAAGTGCACTGTAGCGTCATGTTGAGCGCATTTGCACCGCGCTGGCCTTCTGATTTTGTCTAGTGCCCGGTGAATTTTGGTTGTCGTTTTTCAATAAAGGCGGCAACCGCTTCATCGTGATCCCGCGTGTGATGGGCTATCGACTGGAGGGCCGCAGACAGTTCCAAGGCTGCTTGAAATGTACTGGTTGCCGCCTCACGCAAGAGGCGTTTGGACATGCGTACGGCCTGTGGGGGGTTTTTCGCAATGCGCTCTGCCAGGTCTCGCGCTTCGGCCATCAAATCGGAGCTGTCGACGACGCGCGAGACAAGGCCCATGTCCAGCGCCTCTTCACCATCAATCATATCGCCAGTGAAGATAAGTTCTGCCGCTTTTGACGGGCCCACGATACGCGGGAGAAGCCATGCACCCCCATCTGCAGGTACAATACCCAGTTTTGAGAAACTTGCCGCAAATCTGGCTCTGTCTGATGCAATCCGGATGTCACACATCATCGCCAGGTCGCATCCGGCCCCGATGGCTGGCCCGTTTACGGCCGCGATAACAGGAACTTCGAGGTCCCACAGAACCTTTGGAAGCCGCAGGAGCCCGTGTTTGTAGGTTGCTCGAATGTCGGCGGATGAACCGGCTGCGATCCCCTGTTTCTCAAACATCTGTTTGACATTACCGCCTGCGCAAAACGCAGTGCCGGCCCCGGTCAGGATCACCGCGCGAATGCTCAGATCTTCTGATATTCGGCGGCATGCATCCTCGAAAGCATCAAAAATCTCGGGGGAGGAGAGGGCGTTGCGCTCTTCCGGTCGGTTTATTGTGAGCGTAAGGACAGCTTGGTTTTGCTCCCATAGAAGAAATTCGCTCATGGTCAGGCCTGTGTTGGTATCCAGCTTGAATTCAGATTGCCCCTGAGGCGCGTAGGTCTTGCAACTCGGCCTCGTTAAACCCGGCATCACGCAACACGGTTTCAGTGTCCGCGCCGAGATGCGATGGCTTGCGGGTATTTGATTGGTTCTGGCCATTCGCTTTGAAGGTCATGGCTGGAATGTGGATCGGACGGTCATACTCTTCGATCTCGATCTCGCTTGTCAGGCCTCGGGTCGCAATATGATCTTCAGCGAGTATTTCGTCGATCGATCTCAAACGCCCCGCAGGAACCGACGCCGCGCTGAGTATGTCTTCCCACTCTGCCGCCGTTCGAGTTTTGAAGGCTGAGGTAAGTTCCTGTCGCAGCGCTTTGGCATTGGTCTTCCGACCGTCGCGTGTAGCCCAGCGAACGTCGGTTAGAATGTCCTCCCGCCCCATAGCTTTGCACATACGTTCAAATTGTGGCGCGTTGTTTGCGGCCAGCATCAGCAGGCCATCAGAAGTGTCAAAGGCGCCAGAGGAGGGGCTGGCGCTCCAGGCTTCGTTGCCGCTGGGCTCGGGCACCCAATCGGTTGACAGCGTGCGCGACATCAAAGCTGTCATCAGGACCAGCGCTGTGTCCAGCATGGCCACGTCCAATTGCACGGCTTCACCGGTGCGGCGCACCTCGTGTAATCCTGCGAGCACAGCCATCGCGGCGTTCAGACCTGTCGCATAGTCGACATAGGGTGAACCGACTTTTGTTGGTTTAGATCCTTTTTCGCCAGTGGTGAGCATGATGCCACTCATGCCTTGCACGATGTGATCGTATGAGGGGCGGTTGCTAAAAGGGCCGTCTTGTCCAAACGCCGAAACAGAACAATAGACCAGTTTCGGGTTGATCGCGCGTAAATCATCGAAGCCGAGACCAAGGCGTTGCGCAACAGTTGGTTTGAAGTTTTCCAAGAACACGTCTGCATCAGCGACCAGACGTTTCAAAGCGGCTGTGCCTTCGGGTGATTTGAGGTTGAGGGCAACTGACTTTTTGTTCGCGTTTTGAACAATATACGCCATGCCCATTTTCTTGTCCGCAAGATCCGGCACCCAATCGCCAATGCGAGTCCAGTCGCCGCCATTGGGGTTTTCGATTTTGATTACCTCGGCTCCCATAAGGCCAAGTTGGTAGGTGGCGAACGGACCTGCCAAAACCTGGCTCAGGTCAACGATTTTCACGCCTTTGAGCGGGGCAAACATCCTATTGGTCTTTCGGCGGGATGGAGGCGTGTTGACGCCCGCTTCCGGTGATCGGGCGCGTGCCGGTGATCTCAAGACCGTAGGCATCAAGGCCAATTGGATTGAGCTTTTCCGAGTTGGTCAGCAGAAGTAGTTTAGACAATCCAAGACGCGTCAGAACTTGCGCACCTAGGCCGTACTCGCGCAATGTGCGTGGCGCGTTGCTGCTGCGACCACCCATTTTCATTGCGATGTCGCGAAGCAAAACCACTACGCCGCGCCCTTCCTGGGCGACGATCTCCATCGATCTTCCGGTTTCATCCAACGCGGATTGGCCATCCAGGCCAAGAACATCGCGGGAGGGGTCGAGCGCGTGAATGCGCGTCAGTACGGGCGGTTCGCCAGAGATGTCGCCTTTGACCAGAACAAGGTGTTCCGCACCATTGATTTGGTCAGTGAAAACAACTAGTTCCCACGTTCCGCCGAAGGTGCTCTGGACAGTCTTACGATCGGTAATCTTAACAAGATTGTCGTGCCGTCGGCGGTAGGCTATGAGATCGCTGATCGTTCCAATATTGAGTCCATGAAGCCGCGCAAATTCCACAAGTTCTGGCAATCGAGCCATTGTGCCGTCGCTGTTCATGATCTCGCAAATCAGTCCTGCGGGTTTCAAACCGGCGAGCCTGGCCACGTCAACGGATGCCTCGGTGTGACCGGCCCGAACCAGAACTCCACCATCTTTTGCCCTTAGCGGGAATATGTGGCCGGGCATTGCGATATCCGCTGGTCCCTTGGCATCGTCAATGGCAACAGCCACAGTTCTTGCACGGTCGTGTGCGGAAATGCCGGTGCTTATTCCTTCGCGCGCTTCAATGGAAACAGTAAATGCTGTTTCGTTTCGGGATGAGTTGTTCGTGGCCATCATCGGCAGGCCAAGAGATTTGACCCGTTCAGACGTGAGACTGAGACAAATCAATCCCCGGCCGTGCGTGGCCATAAAGTTAACGATCTCGGGTGTTGCCATCTGAGCAGGCAGAACCAAATCGCCTTCATTTTCGCGGTCTTCGTGGTCGACAAGGATGAACATACGGCCCGATTTGGCGTCTTCTATGATCGCCTCAATGGGAGAAATGGCATGCTCCCACTCCGCGGGGCTCAGTCGGTTCGACAGGCAATTCACCGTGGTTGTCCTCCCTACATTTTTTAGATGTGTGTAACATGCATATAAAATGCATGCAAGAACCTTCAAAAAGGGCGGCCGCAAGCTTGATCAGGATTTTACATGCTTGCCGATTTGTCTACGGCCTCGAAATCGTCGTGCAGACGATTTAGCAATGTCGCGATCAACTCGACGTCCTGATCCGTCCAGTTCGCTGTGACTTCGCCAAGAAGTTTCTGTCGACCAGCGCGCGCTTTCACCAACATGTCGCGCCCGCTGACTGTGAGCTTTAACACCGACTTTCGCCGGTCAACCGAGCTTGGATTGCGCTCGGCATAGCCATTAGACACTGCGCTTTCCACAAGCCGGCTTGCCGTTGAGGCATCGACCTCTAGTTCGGCTGCTACATCGCTCACGCTTGTTGTTTCGGAGTTGAGCGCGTCGATTGCAAAAATTGTGCGCAAGACAGACATCGCAATCGGGCTTCCGATCTCATCGATCAGTCGACGACGGCGTCCCTGCTGAAGCCATAGCCGCCTCAGACGCATCAGACCACGATCAAGCTCTGCAAAGCTGTTTTGTTCGGTCGCAGTTACTGCTGAATTCTTCGTCATTGTCCTAACCCTACTTGGGCTCGTGCCCGTCTTTACGACGGCTTTGGTGGGCCACTTATCCTAATTCAGGCAGCTGACCGAAACCAGAAACGTCAATTTTCTTTGAATTTTCCAACTATTTTTTTCGTTGCTTCCGCATCTTGAGGCTCAAAAAAAAAATTTCACTTGCGCTATGCATATAATGCATGCAGCATACATATAAAAAAACCAAAAGATATTGCACAGGGGGAGGCGGCGTTGGATTGGCGCGAAAATCAATCTCGCACTTTGCGAGTCGGCATCGTCGGTGCCGGTTTGGGGGGCGTGGGTGCTGCTGTTCACCTCCTAAAGCGCGGTCACTCGGATTTCGAGATATTTGAACGTTCGGAACGGCCAGGGGGTGTGTGGTGGGACAACACCTATCCCGGTTGCAGCGTCGACATTCACTCGCACGCCTACTCCTATTCGTTCATGAAATACAAATGGAAGCGCACGCATGCGACCCGCGACGAGCTCCAGCAATATGTCGAAGACACAATCGACGCTTTTGGCCTGCGGTCGAAAATTCATCTGAACACCGAAGTCAAAGATATCCGGTGGGACGATGACCGAGATCTCTATCGGATGGAATTCGGCGACGGGTCCTTCAAAGAATTCGAAGTCGTGATCAGCGCCGTTGGATTTTTGATCAATCCCAAAATGCCGACCTGGCCCGGGATGGACTTGTTCAAGGGCAAGATGATGCACACGTCGCAGTGGGATCATTCCCTTGACTTAAGGGGCAAGACTGTCGCGGTGGTCGGCACTGGGTCCACTTCGGCACAGGTTGTACCAGGTATCGCTGCGGATGTAGGTCAGCTTCTGGTGTTCCAAAGAGAACCCGGCTACGTGGCACCGAAGAACGCGCGCGCCTATTCTTCTTTTGAACAGTTTGTTTACGATAACATACCCGGCGCAACCCGGTTAAGCAGGCTTCGCGCCTTTACGCGGGCCACGATCCGCAACCGCGGTTTCGACGAAACCAGCAGCCGGCAACGTTCCAACAAAGAGATCTGTGTCAAAAACATAGCCGATCATGTCCATGATCCGGAAGTGCAGAAGCAGCTTACCCCCGATTACCCCTGGGGGTGCAAACGCCAGATCGAAAGCACGGACTATTACCCCACCTTCAACCGTCCAAATGTCAGCCTTGTGCCGCGTGCGGTTTCGCAGCTCACCGAAGACGCTATCGTCGATGTCGAAGGAAATACGCACAAGGTCGATGTGATCATTCTGGCCACAGGTTTTGAGACCACCAAGTACCTGTCCTCAATCAATGTCTACGGCGAAAATGGTTTGTCACTCAAAGACGCTTGGACGCGACGTGCGGCAGCTTTTGTTGGTGTGACTGTCCCGCGCTTCCCGAATTTCTTCATTCTCTATGGCCCCAATACTCACGGCGGCTACTCGGTGATTGCGCAGCTGGAATGCGCAGCGCGTCTTGCCGCGCGGACTGTGCGGAAGATGAAAAAGAAAGGATGGTCGCGGGTCAACACACCGCAAGAGGCGCTGGATGCGTATTTGGTTTGGCTGGACAAGAAGTTCAGCACAGCCGGTTCAGCAATGATCGCCAATTGCAACAATTACTATACGAATGAGGCGGGAGATAACGTTACAAACTGGCCGCTTCCCAACATCCATTATGACATCGCAACACGTGTGCGCCCTTATTTCAAACTGTTTGGTACGGCAAGGAAGTCAGGCGCGAACGCACCCAAGTCTGCAAGTGCTTTGATGGGCTCGGATGAAAGGGCAAATCCATGAAGATCGATTTGCTCATTGATGGAGAACGCTGCGCGCCAGCCGATGGCCGATATGACACTCTGGTCGGCCCGGTTGTTCCGGATGAACTGGCACAGGTCGCAGCGGCCTCTTCAAGCGATGTGGCGCGGGCCGTGGCGGCGGCGGATGCTGCGTTTGAACGCGATCGAATCCCAGCGAAAACACGGTCAGACATCATGCTTCGCGCGGCACAGCTGCTGCAAGACAACAGCGACGAACTGGCCAACCTAATCGTTATGGAAGTGGGCAAGACCCTGCGCGAGGCACGGGGTGAGGTGAAAACCGCGTCGGATGCGCTATTCAATATGGCGGGCGAAGCACTTCGCATCCGTGGCTACACCTTGGATGGTGACGCGACCGTTGCTACGAAAGATTTCAACATTTCTGTCCTGCGCGAACCGGCTGGCCCGGTCTGCGCGATGACTGCTTTCAATGCGCCGTTAAACCAGGTTTGCTACAAGGTTGGCATGGCCTTTGCTGCCGGATGTCCGGTGGTGCTGAAACCTTCCCCATTCACCCCTATGGTCAGTTCCCGCGCGATCGACTTGCTGATCAAGGCTGGGATGCCGGCAGGCTGGATAAATTTTGTAACCGGCGGTGCAGAAGTGGGCCAAGCCCTGTTTGAAAGCCCACAATTCGCGCGCTTCGCGTTCACGGGAAGTCGCACTGTTGGCGACATTTTGGTGCGATCGGTGGGTCTGCGGCGATCCCTTTTGGAGCTGGGGTCCAATGCACCCAATATTGTCCATCATGATGCGGACCTTGCTGCTGCTGCGCGGGCTATCACGTCTTCGGGGTTTGCAATTGCCGGCCAAGTCTGCATGCGGCCGCAGCGGGTTTTGGTGCATGAGGATGCAATGGACGCGTTCAGCGCCAAGCTGCTGGACTGTGTTCAAGCGTTGAACGTGGGTGATCCGCGTGATGCAAAGACCGACATGGGCCCGGTCCGGACCGAAGACTCTGCAGCGCGCATCGTCGATTGGATTAAACAAGCTGAGGCCAAAGGAGCAAAGGTACTGACGGGCGGCACCTATGACAGATGTTATGTCGCACCAACGGTTGTGTCAGGGGTCAAATCAGATGACCTTGTGTCTTGCGAAGAGATTTTCGGTCCCGTTCTGGTGCTGAGCACCTATTCTGATCTCAATGAGGCGCTGACCGAAGCAAACGCTTCAAAATACGGCCTGCAATCCGCAATTTTCACGTCAAACCTGACTGTGGCGCGTGAGGCGACCCGTCGTTTTAGGTCAGGCGGCGTTGTCATCAATAATGCGTCCCGCATGCGGACGGCACTGGTTCCGTTTGGCGGAGCCAAGGACAGCGGCCTGGGGCGCGAAGGCGGCCTCTGGGGCGTGGAAGAATTCACCGAAGTCAAGGTCGTCTACGACTATTTCGGCGCATAGCGCTGCTGTTTCGCTGGTCAACGCACCTTTGCGATCTGGGAGGACAAAATGAACACAACCTACGAAAACACGGTTCCCATCTGTGGTCCATACGATCCCGGTGGACAGCCGCCTTTGCCGCCTGAAGGTGACTTTCAGATCGGGCTTTTCGCTTTCAATGTCTCCAGCGGGGCGACGATGTCCACTGCTGTCGACGACGACCCGGACGGGTCGCGCGACATCTGGAGATGGCCGAATATGGAACACCATGTGCAACTGGCCGAGAAGGTTGGTTTGGACTTTGCTTTGCCGTTCGGGCGGTGGATCGGGCACGGCGGCGAGACTTCGTTCAACGACACCTCAATGGATGTCACAACGACCTGCGCCGCTTTGGGTGCTGTGACCGAGACCATCAACCTTTACGGTACCACCCATGTCACTTATGGCATTCACCCGATGCAAGTGGCCAAAATGGGTGCATGTATTGACCAGATCAGCCAGGGCCGGTGGGGCCTGAACGTGGTCACCGGGTGGTACCCTGAGGAAATGGACCTTTTCAGCCCGGAACATCACCCGGAACATGATCTCAAATACGAGATGGCAGACGAGTTCGTCACCTACCTCAAAGCGGCGTGGGCGGCGGAGGAACCGTTCGATTTCGACGGGCGCTTTTTTAAGTCGAAAGGCGCGTTTCTGTCTCCAAAACCGGCTGCAGCACCACGTCCACCGTTTGTGAACGCAGGGCAGTCTCCCGCCGGAATCGATTTTGCGACAAAGAACTGTGAATACCTGTTCATGGCGGCCAATCCCAATGATCTGGAAAAAACCACCGAGCAGATCAAGAAAGTCAAAGACCGCGCTGCGCATCACGGGCGCGAGATCCGGTGTCTGGCTCCGATCTACGTGATCGTGCGCGAAACCAGGGAGGCGGCCGAGCGTGTTGCAGACCATGTGCGGGAACATATCGATGTTCGTGCTGCTGAAGGATTTATCGGGCATTCGCTATCTGATCCCAAACAATCCATGGCGGATTACGGTTCCGGATCAATGGACATGTCGCTGGCGCGCACGATTGCTCTGGGGCTCAGAGCGCCGGAGTTGATCGGATCGCACCAGGATATCATCGACGCCATGGTTGGCTTGAAGAAAGCCGGTCTCGATGGAGTCGCGATGTCGGTTTTCAATTACCGCGACGATGTCGAGGAATTTGGCAAATTGATGCCCGCTCTGCGCGCGGCATTGGCCAACGTATAGGAGCTGCAGACTAGAACCTTATGCGTTTGGAGGGCGAAATGGTCGATGCTCAGCAAAAAGAAGACAACTCATCCGTGGGCGGTATTCGCATCCGCGATGTGAGCCATGTTTTTGTCACTCCGGCCGGCAAAGCGGTCCAGGCTATCGAACACGTAACGCTGGACGTCCGACCGGGTGAGTTTGTTTCCATCGTCGGGCCCAGCGGCTGTGGCAAGACCACTGTGATGAATATGATCGCGGGTGTGGTCAACCCAACTGGCGGGACTGTGCATCTAAACGGTGTTCCGTGCACGGCGCCGCGGCGGGATGTGGGCTATATGTTTGCGCGTGATGCGCTGATCCCCTGGCGGACCGCCAAGCGGAACATCGAATTTGGTCTGGAAATTCGAGGTTTGGGACGGTCGCGACGCAGCGAAGTGGCGCTTGGCTTGATGAAGCGTGTTGGGCTGGAAGGCTTCGAAGGAGCCTATCCCAAAGAGTTGTCACAAGGCATGCGGCAGCGCCTCGCTGTTGCGCGGACCTTGGCCATCGATCCGAACGTCATTTTGCTGGACGAACCGTTCGCTGCGCTTGATGCGGAAACCCGTGTGAACCTACAGCATGAATTCTCGCATATGTGGCACCGGTTAAAAAAGACGGTTCTGCTTGTGACGCACGATCTGCAAGAGGCGATTGCCCTGTCCGATCGCGTGCTTGTCATGTCCGGACGGCCGGGCAGCATTAAAGCCGAAATCGAGATCCCGCTCGAACGCCCCCGCAATATCGCTGATCTGCGTTTTACCGACGAGTTTCAACATCTTGCAGAGCAGGTGTGGAGCACGCTGAAAGAGGAATACGCCCATTAAACCGTGCCCCTAGGGCCGTCGAACTACAGACTTCAGGGAGGACTATCATGAACGTAAATTCTGTATTGAACGCCGTTGGGCGAAAAGTGCTGATGGCATCTGCCATTGCATTTGCGCCAGCTATGGCCATGAGCGCGGACATGGACATGACGCTTCAGGTCTATCCGGGCTCTCTTGTCAGCCTGCCCGAATATGTAGGCGTGGAGGCTGGTATCTACGAAAGCAATGGTCTGAATGTGAACCTGCTGCCTTTGCGCACCGGGCCGGATTCCATTGCGGGCGCTGCAAGTGGGAGTGCTGATGCAGTGTCCAATTCACTGGGCAACACGCTGCTTGCAAATGGTCAAGGGCAGGATCTGGTTTTGGTTGCCAATGCCTGGAACGCACCGCTGTTTTCCTGGCTCAAGCAGCCCGATTTTGACATGGCCGGGCTTGATCAGGCTTACCCGAACAATCTCTCAGGTTTCAAAGATGCCCGCATAGGTGTTGCTGGGCGTGGGACCGAAACAGAACTTTTTACCCGTGTCTTGCTCAAAGATGCCGGCATTAACCCTGATACCGAGGTCACCTGGGTGCCGGTCGGTTTCGGTCAGACGGCTGTCGCGGCATTTGAGGCCAACCAGGTCGACATCATTATCACGATGGAACCTGTCCAGACCATTCTGGACTCGCGCCAGACCGGGGAGATGGTGATTGACCTGCCGTCCGGTGAAGGCCCCGAGCTATTCAGAACCTATCCCGGCGTATCGCGTATCGCACTGCGGTCGCATGTGGCCGAAAACCCAGAACTTTTCTCGGCGTATCTGAAAGCCCACGACGAGGTGATCGCGTTTATTTCCGATCCGGCAAACGTGGATGATGTGGCGGCGATCTTCTCTGAGGCCAGCGGACAGCCGATCGAGATCGCAACCGCAATTGTCGCGAAGTACACTGGCGTGTGGCAGAATGTCTTTGACTGCCAGGGATACGCGAATGTGCTGGCCTATCTGGTGGCGTCTGGGCAATTCGCTCAGGAACTCGCGGATAGTGCGCAAAGCTGCAACGACATCGTCGCACCTGTGTCACAGAACATCATCATCGAATAGCAGGTGAAAGTGCCCCTCCGCACCCTTTGCTTGCTTTGGGCAGCGCGTGTTTTCGCGCTGCCCAACATCAGTGCGGTTCGCGCACCGACCGCGTCATCGTGGCGTTATTGGAGAACGGCATGACATCATTCGATCAAGTGACCACACCGCCCAACGACAAGCTGCAAACCGAAAGGACATCAACCCCGTCGGTTGCGGAGACGCAGACCGAGTATCTCCGGCGTCTACGATTGGACGCGATCAGAGACGGATTCATTATTTGGATCTTTCGGATCGGTTTGGGTGCTGCGTTTCTGTTGGCGTGGGAGTATGCGGCCAACGAGGAAATGATCGATACGTTCTTCTTTAGTCAACCCACAGATGTTTGGGGGTTCCTGGTTCAGATGTTCAGCGATGGCTCGGTCTGGCGCCATATTGGTGCGACGCTGCAGTCTACTTTGATCGGGTTCTCTCTGGCGGTTGTGACAGCCATCCCTTTTGGTCTTCTCTTGGCCCGGTTTCCGGTGCTCGACAAAATTTTTGCGCCTTACCTCGCGGCGTTGAACGCGTTGCCGCGTGTGGCTTTGGCGCCCATTTTCATTCTTTGGTTTGGTGTCGGTATTGAATCCAAGATCGTTCTTGTCTGGAGCCTTGTGTTTTTTATCATTCTCATCAACACCGAAGCCGGTGTGAAAGCTGCGGATCGAGAGCTTTTGCGGCTCTCCCAGGTTATGGGCGCGACCCAGCGGCAGATCTTTATTAAGATTGTCTTGCCCGGGGCTATACCGTCGATTTTTGCTGGTATGCGGCTTGGTGTGATCTATTCACTCTTGGGCACGGTCGTGGGTGAAATGGTGGCGGCCGAGGCGGGTCTTGGCCAAATGGTCAGTCTGTTTTCAGGTACCTATCGGACCGGTGGCGTTCTGGCAGTTCTTTTACTGTTGTCGTTGATGGGCGTGGCCATGAACGGGCTTATGCTTTTGATCGAGAAACGGCTGCTGAGATGGCAAAACTAATATCGGGATGGTCATATGTCGGCTGCATTTGATGATCGGCGTTTTCGCGATGTGCTTGGTACTTTCACAACAGGCGTTGTAATAGTGTCGACGACGTTGGACGGCAAACCACAGGGCATGACAATCGGTGCGTTTACGTCAGTGTCCCTCGACCCGCCATTGATCGCGTTCCTGCCAGCGAAGAGCTCGAAAACCTGGCCAAAGATCCGGTCTGCCGGGGCATTCACGATCAACATCCTGGCACAAGATCAAGAAGCCTTATGTCGTGCCTTCGCGCGAACGTCTCATCAGAAATTTGACGGCGTGGACTGGTTCCAATCGGAACACGGAACGCCGCATTTGGCGGGCGCGTTGTCATGGCTTGATTGCACTTTAAACACCGTTGTCGACGCGGGAGATCATGAAATTGCGCTCGGCGATGTTTGCGCTTTGACACAAGGGAAAAAAGACGATCCCTTGGTGTTTTTTGGTGGTGCTTTTCGTGTTTTGGAAGCCCCGCAACACACCACTGAAGCCTGATCGCGTTTGAAATCCGCGAGAAACGAGTGCGGCCGCTTGTGATGTCAAAGGAAACTGGCTTGAACGGATCAGGGGCTCCGGCGGCGTCACTGAATGTCCGAACCGATCCCTGCCACCGTTTCAAGACAAGAGCCTGACCTTTGTCACCTGCCCGCACCGATGGCGGCCACATAGCGAACTTGCGAGAGGGGCTAAAGGTTCCGCGGAATCATCCAAAAACGGGGCGGCTTGGGTTTAGTTTTGGATCGTGCGTCAAGCGGCGGCCTGAGTATCGAGAAGTTATCTGGAGCTATGACGTCGTTCACTTTCGAACCGATAGCGGCAAGGTGTTTCGGACGCTGAACGCCCTTAACAAGTATAGCCGGAACTGCAAGGCGATCAGTGCAAAGCGCAGGCTGAGCTCGACCGACCTGATCAGTGTTACGACCGGCGTGGTCATCCTGCCTCGTGCTCCTGCCTACAACCTTTCAGACAATAGCCCAGAGTCCGCAGCTCAGGCTGTTCGAGACGGGATCGTGTGGAAAATCTGAGTAGACGGCGCCTGTGCGTAACCTGCTACGTCATCGGCACAACCGAAAAACAAAGCAATTCATCTACGCATGCCATACCGCTAAGGTGTGCAGCGTGGAGCACGGCGCTCGATGTCTGAGTTCGGGAGGATTCTATTCCATGGCAAAAGCATCCGATTTGTTTGTGGAGTGTCTGGAGCAAGAAGGCGTTGAATATATCTTCGCGGTTCCCGGTGAAGAAAACCTGGACATGCTCGATAGCCTCTCGCGATCAAAGAAGATAAAACTCATTCTGACGCGACACGAACAGGGTGCGGGCTTCATGGCCGCGACCTATGGGCGGCACACTGGCAAGGTCGGCGTGTGCATGGCGACATTGGGACCAGGTGCTACAAATCTCGTGACGACTGCGGCCTACGCGCAACTGGGCGGGATGCCGATGCTGATGGTCACCGGCCAAAAACCCATCAAACATTCCAAACAGGGTCGATTTCAAATCCTGGACGTTGTTGACATGATGGGCCCAATCACAAAGTTCACGCATCAACTCGCCGGAGCAGACAATATCCCAAGTCGCCTGCGCGAGGCCGTCCGGCTGGCTGAAGAAGAAAAGCCCGGCGCGACCCATATTGAGTTCCCGGAGGACGTGGCCGCAGAACACACGGACTCAACCGCAATAAAGCCCAGTTTCACGCGCCGCCCGGTGGCCGAAGCCAAGGCAATCCGCGCAGCGGTCAAAAAAATTGAGGAGGCCAATTCGCCTATTCTCGTCCTCGGCGGAGGGGCGAACCGTACGATCACAGGCCGGATGCTGACACAACTCATCGAGAAGACCGGGATTCCGTTCGTGACCACCCAACTTGGTAAAGGCGTGGTAAACGAGAACCGCGCTGAATTCATGGGCTGCGCGGCGCTCTCGGCGGGCGATTTTGTCCATCGGGCTATCGACGCCGCGGACCTTATCCTGAATGTCGGTCACGATGTTATCGAAAAACCCCCCTTCTTCATGGAACAGGGCGGGGCAGAGGTCATCCACATCTCCATGAACTCCGCCAATATCGATCCGGTTTACTTTCCACAGGTGGAGGTAATTGGCGATATCGGCAATGCTATTTGGCAAATCAAAGAAGACATTGTGGTATCGCCTGAATGGAATTTTGATGCGATGTACCGCGCGCAAAAGGGCGAGCGATCTTACTCCGATACTCTTTCGGAAGACGCACGCTTTCCGATCTTCCCGCCCCATTTGGTGAAAGTCGTCCGCGACGTGGTGCCCGGCGATGGCATCATTGCCCTCGACAACGGGGTCTATAAAATCTGGTTCGCGCGCAATTACGCTGCCTCCAAGCCCAATACCGTGCTCCTGGACAATGCGCTCGCCACGATGGGCGCAGGCCTGCCCTCTGCCATGATGTCTGCCATGCTCTACCCTGATCGCAAAGTGATGGCGATCTGTGGCGATGGCGGTTTCATGATGAACTCCCAAGAGATGGAAACGGCCGTCCGCCTCGGGCTGAATATAACCGTGCTTGTTCTCCGTGATGACAGCTATGGTATGATCCGCTGGAAGCAAGCAAACATGGGCTTTGAGGATTGGGGTCTGACGTATGGAAACCCCGATTTTGTCAAATATGCCGAAAGCTATGGCGCCACCGGGCATAGAATTGAGAGCGCAGATGGCCTGCGCGAGACACTCGTCCACTGCCTGTCCTCAGACGGCGTGCACTTGATCGATTGCCCCGTGGACTACACCGAAAACGATGAGATTCTGAACAACAAGATTAAGGAACTGAGCGCAAAAGTCTGAGGAAAGATGATTACACTCAAAGACACCTATCCGCTTTACCTGAACAACGAGGCAGTTCAGCCGAACACCGATCTCGAAGTGCGCGACAAATTCACAAATGAGGTCGCCTTCCGGACAGCGCTCGCGACGCCGGACCTCATCGACGAGGGCATTTCAGGCGCCGTGCGTGCTACAGAGCCGATGGCACGCATGGCCAGCTTCGAGCGGCAGAGCGTCCTCGACCACTGCGTGACGCGCTTCAAAGAGCGCTACGACGAATTGGCATACGCTCTTTGCGTTGAAGCCGGGAAGCCAATCAACGACGCAAAGGGCGAAGTCACACGGCTGATCGACACATTCCGCATCGCAGCAGAGGAATCCGTGCGCAACTATGGCGAAGTTCAGCCGTTGGACATCTCCGAGCGCGCCAGGGGCTACCAGGGGATGTGGAAACGGGTGCCGATTGGGCCCTGCAGCTTTATCTCACCTTTTAATTTCCCGCTGAACTTGGCGGCGCACAAGATCGCTCCGGCGTTGGCAGTGGGTTGTCCCTTCGTGATGAAACCTGCCTCGAAGACACCGCTTGGTGCGTTGATCATAGGCGAGGTTCTGGCCGAGACCGATTTGCCAAAGGGCGCGTTTTCGATCCTGCCGGCTACCCGCGATGGGGCAGATTTGTTCACAACTGACGAGCGCCTGAAGCTCCTCAGCTTTACAGGCTCACCGGGGGTCGGCTGGGACCTTAAAGCCAAGGCAGGAAAGAAGCCCGTCGTCCTGGAACTGGGGGGCAATGCGGCCGTCATCATCGACCACGATGCCGATCTTGACGATGCGCTGGAGCGGGTCATCTTTGGCGCGTTCTATCAATCGGGACAGAGCTGCATCGGGGTTCAAAGGATCATCATCCACGAGGCGGTCTATGACACTTTCAGAGGCATGTTGGTGGAACGCGCAAAGGGTCTGATCGCGGGCGATCCAAAAGAACCTCAAACCTTTATCGGCCCGATGATTTCGACGGGTGAGGCCAAGCGTCTGAAAGGCTGGATCGACGACGCCGTTGCCAAAGGCGCGACATTGCTTTGCGGCGGCGCATGTGAAGGCAACATGCTGGAAGCAACGTTGCTGGAGAACGTCGATCGGAGTTGCGACGCTTACCGCGAAGAGGCGTTTGGCCCCCTGGCCATCCTTTCGAAGTTCAGCGATTTTGATGCTGCCCTTGCGGAAGTGAATGACAGCAAGTTCGGTCTTCAGGCAGGCGTCTTCACCCGGGATCTTTTCAAAATGTTCAACGCCTGGGACTCATTGGATGTCGGCGGGATCATCATTAACGACGTACCGTCCTACCGTGTCGACAGCATGCCTTACGGAGGGGTGAAGGAGTCCGGTCTTGGGCGAGAAGGGATCCGGTTTGCGATGAATGATTTCACGGAAATCCGCAATCTGGTTGTCCGACGAATAAGTTAAGAGATCGCTGGTATCGGTCTAACCCAAACTTGAACTGCTTCTGGCGCGGAGGAACCGGCATAAAGACTGACGTCGTACGTCTAGCAGGGCTATCGCAGTTTAAGAACTGCTCGCAATAACCGCCTTGGTGAAGTCGCTGAAAACAAGAGTAGAAGCGCTCCGGTAGCCAAAAGAGCCGCACTGCCAGGCCGTTCGAGGAAGACCATCGGGTCGCCGCGAGACAACAACATGGCGCGGCGAAAGAACTCTTCCATCATAGGCCCAAGAACAAACCCGATCAGCATAGGCGCGGGCTCGAATCTGAAGAGGCGCAGCACGTATCCGATCACACCGAAAGCGAGCGTCGCCCAGACATCTGTCAGCGAGTTTGAGATACCGTAGACTCCGACGCAGATCATCATAATGACCGTGGGGTAGAGGTAATGGTGCGGCACGCGGAGCAGGCGGACCCACAGCCCGATCAGGGGGATATTCAGGATCAGCAGGAACAGATTGCCAAAAAGAAAACTGACAATCAGCCCCCAAAACAGGTCCGGGTGTTCCGAAATCAGGCGCGGACCCGGCGTGATGCCATGGATCATCAACGCGCCGATCATCAGGGCCATAGTGGTGGAGCCGGGAATACCAAGCGTCAGCGTCGGGATGAATGCGGTTTGCGCAGCCGCATTGTTGGCAGCCTCGGGCACAACGACCCCTTCGATCGCGCCTTTTCCAAATTCAGCTTTGTTCTTGTTGACCCGTTTTTCCAGCGCATAGCCAACGAAGCTTGCTACCGTTTGTCCTGTTCCAGGAAGTGTCCCAAAGAAAGATCCGGTCGCTGAGCCGCGCAAGGCTGGTAAAAAACTGCGCCCCCATTCGGACCTTGTCGGGAAAAAACCGCGCCAGGAGAGTTTTTCGCCGGCATAGCTCGTTGTCGCGCCACGGAGCGAGACCATCACTTCCGAGACACCAAAGAGGCCCATAGCCACGACGACTAAGGATACGCCGTCGCGAAGTTCCGGGATGCCTCCGGTGAACCTTGTTTCGCCAGAGTTCACGTCAACTCCGATGGTGCCCAATAAGATGCCCAAACACACCATCATAAGGCCCCGAAGTGTGCCTGAAGAACTCACGATAGAAGCCGCGATCAGGCCCAGTACCATGACCGAGAAATACTCAGCAGGTTGGAACAACAGTGCGAATTCGGCCAGTTTGGGCGCGAGCAAAACGATTACAATGACGCCAACAATCGCACCGAAAAAGGACGCGACCGATGTTGTGAACAGCGCAAGGCCTGCGCGTCCTTGCCGCGCCATAGGATAGCCGTCGATGCAGGTGACGGAAGATGAGGGCGTCCCCGGGATATTCAGCAATATGGAGGCAATCGATCCGCCATACTCGGCTCCATAATAGACGCCGGCCAGCATGACGAGCGCGGTTGCTGGCTCGAGGTAAAACGAAACGGGCAACAACATCGCCACAGCGGCCAACGGGCCGACGCCGGGAAGCACGCCGATGAAGGTCCCCAGAAACACCCCAACAAAGCAATACAGCAAATTGGCCGGCGTCGCCGCTGTTTCCAGTCCGAGTGCGAGGTTTGACAAAAGTTCCATCTCAAGGCCACCGAACCGCGACAAAGGGCATGCCAAGACCTTGCACAAAGATCAGCCAGACCCCTGTTGCAACACCGACCGCGAGGGCCAGCCTAAGCGGCCAGCGGAAGTCCGGAATCGCTGATCCGGTGGCGAAAACGGCGATGGCTGTGGCGGGAAGGACGCCAAAAACTGGCGTTAAAAACGCGAACGCCCCCACACCTGCGAGAACACCAAGAACCGCAATAGGGTCCGCCCTTTCGTTTTCTAACGGCGCCCGCAGTGTCTGGAACACGCCCATCACCGCAAGGACCGTCAGTATGCCGCCCACAAGCGCCGGGAACGCCCCAGGCCCCATACGTCGGAACGACCCGAGATCGAGTGTCGCGACGGCCCCAAGGGCAAAGGCCAGACCAGCCGCCGCCATAATCAGCGGTCCAATCAGCGAGATCAGTGCGCTGCGTCGCATTGCGTCTCATCCGGGCTGAATTCTGCGCCTTCATACTCCGTCGGCACGACGAGGCGACCGGAGCGAATGCTTTCGGCGAAGCCGTCAATCTCTTCCGAAACCTCTTCTGGTATTGCCGCTCCGAGCGAAAGGCTTACGAAATCCCCCTCCGCCAGACCGAACTGGACCACATGATCCGGCACCTTGGCGTCCAACATATCTGCGATTGCACGGTACACGCCGGTGTCGATCCTCGCTATGGCTGACGCGGCAAACACACCCGGGTCGCGGGCAACCCAATCCAGCGCGTTTCCAATTTGCCAAACACCATGTTCACGACAGGCGCGCGCCGCGCCTTCGCGCGCTCCGTTGAGCATCGTGAAGAGGATATCCGCCCCCGCTTTGATTTGCGCCGACGCCCACTGGTAAGTCACCGAGCCGTCATCTTGAGTGCCGCAAAAGCTCGTCAACAAATCAACCGAGCAATCGGCATGTGCGACACCGGCCGCAAAGGCCGCGCGCCCTTTCAGGCCAGGTGGCACGCGATGACCCGAAAGATGCGCGACAATGCCGCTTTGAGTCAGCCGCGCGGCGAGGCAGCCGGCAAGAAAAGCTGAGTCCTCCTGTCGCACATCATAGGACGCAAGGTTCGGCCCGGTTAGGTTGCCCTGCACGATGGCGAACTGTTTCTGCGGGTGAGCTGCGGCCAATTCGGGGGTTGCGATGTTACCCTGCCCTCCGACAAAAACCAGACCGTCATGCTCAGGCAGAACAGCGGACATCCGGTTCCTGATTTCCACCTGATCGTAGCTGACATCAGAGACGATGGTAATTTCGGCAAGGCCTTCTGATGCAGCTTTGCGAGCGCCGCCGAGGGCGCTGGCATTGAAGCCGGCGTCGTCGACCTCGCCCACGAAAAAGACTGCGATTTTCACTGCTTACTCAAGCGCTGACTGCACAAGTGGCGTCCATTGCTCCAACTGGGACGCCACGTAATCTGAGAATTCCGCGCTTGTCTTTGGGCTGCGTACAAGACCCCATGTGTCGAATTGTGCCTTCACATCGTCGGACTCCATCGCATCTGTAAGCGCGGCATCAAGTTTTACTTTGATCTCGTCGGGAACACCGGCAGGTGCGCTCATTCCCAGCCAGTTCTCGGCGATGACATCATAGCCTAGTTCACTGAACGTGGGCACATCAGGTAGGGATGACAGCCGTTCTGTCGCGCTCACCGCAAGCGCGACGGCAGTGCCGTCTTCAACGGATGGCAAGTTCTGAGGGACAGCATCAAAGATCGCCGGAACCACGCCCCCGCGGAAATCAAGCCGCATCGGGCCTGAACCTTTGTAGGGCACATGGAAAAGCTGAGTCTCGGTCACGTTCTGGAAATGCTCCGCGATAACATGGCCCCATGAGCCGACGCCGGAGCTGCCATACTCGTACTTCTCGGGTTCAGCCTTTGCGGCGTCGATCATTGCTTCAAGACTCGTGATATCCAACGCCGGGGACACAAACAGCGCAAGGTTCACTGTTCCGATATACGTGATGTGATCAAAGTCCGCGATGGGCTCATAGGGCGTGTCTGGAAAGCGAATAGGGGCTACATTAAACGGTGTCAGATTTGACAACATGAAGGTGTAGCCGTCGGGCGCTGCTTCCTGCAGGGCAGTCGCGGCAACGGTTCCAGCCGCCCCGGGTTTGTTCTCGACAACGAATTGCTGACCCAATGATGCCGATAGCTTTTCCGACAATAGACGGGCAACCAGGTCACTTGATCCGCCCGGCGGGAAGGAAACAAGGATGCGGACAGGCCGTTCGGGCCAGCCAGTCTGCGCAAGGGATGGAGTCGCGAGGGCGGCAATTGATGCGGCCGTGACGGCCAGGAGCGTTCTACGTTTCATCAGTTCTCTCCCTGAATTTATATGAAACTACAGTGCCAAAAAATTCCTTTTTTGCCACTATCTGAAACCACAGTTTCCTGTGTTCGCGATGCGCTAGTTCAGTTGCAGCCTGTTTTTTGTGCGGGTTTTTTTACCTGGGAACAGAGTTTCAACTAAAATTGCTAAGAAATATCCTAGAAGCCCCTCCGTCTTCCGTGCGAATCAATGACATTGGCCTTGCGAGAAATCATCTGTCATCGCACACTCTCTGAATGAAACTGAAGTTTCACAAAAACAGTTCATTCCTGAGCAGGATCAAGGCCGCTTTGCCAGAATTGCATCGTGCAGAGCGCACTCTGGGAACGTTCCTTCTCGATTTTCCGGGAGATCTGGCGTCCTACGATGCGCAGGAACTGGCGAGGTTGAGCGGGGTCTCGAAGTCCACCGTGTCGCGCTTTGTGCGGAGGCTGGGATTTGATAGCTACGAAAGCGCCCGCCGTGCAGCCCGTGAGGAAAGACAGCGCGGCTCGCGGCATTTCCTTGCGCATTCTGAAAGCGTGCCGCCCGAGCAGCAGCTTGCAACCAGCCTGCAGGAAGAGTTGGAGAATGTGTCGCGCACCTTTGAGCGCATCGAAATGGCACAACTCGATGCACTCGCAGAGGCCATCGTCTCGTCACGAAAGGTCTGGGTCGCCGGGTATAGAATTAGCCATAGCTTTGCAGCGTATATTTATTGGCAGCTAATCAAGGTCGTCCCGCAAGCCGCCCTGATCCCACAAGGGGGGGAAAGCTTAGGTGAGCATTTTGCAGCCATGCAGTCAGAAGACTTGGTGATCTGGACCGCGCTGCGCCAGAAAATGAGAAATACTGATGCGGCACTGTCGCAACTTAGCCGCCTCAGTATTTCGACCGCTCTGATCACTGACGATGGCATCGAACCGGACCATCGCGTGAACTGGCATTTCCGTTGCCGGATTGAAACCTCCAGTCCTCAATTCAACCACGCTTCGGTGACCTCGCTATGCCACCAAATTGTTACGCGAGCGACGCTAAGAGCCGGGCTTGATGCCCGTACGCGGCTGCGACGTATCGATGAATTCAACAAGGATCTGGGCGAGGTGTAGTTTTTACTGGTGTTTCAGATGGAGCTTTGCGGATATCCGCGAACTGCTACCGGTTAATCATCGTATAGCTGCACCTTACTTCGAAGCCTCCAGTGCTTCGCGCAGGATGGTCTGATTGCCGATGTGATTGGCAAGAACGAGAATAAGGCGCGCATTGAAAGCTTCACTTTCATCGTCCGACAGACCCGTATGTGCGGCAATGAGGTCCGCATAGAAATCGTCAGGCGCGGGCATATTCGGTTCCGTAATCAGATGAGCCATCGGTCATTCCTTTCCGCAGGCTTTAAGGACAGCAGCGCGCAGAGCATCGGGGTGATAAGTTCTCTCTCTTGCAGCGACGTGTTGGTCTGGTCGAATAAGGTAAACCCCCTGTTTTTCGGATCCGAGATATCGTTCGACCAAACCATTCGATGGGTCGTCGGTGGTTTTGATTGATATGCCCCGAACAGGGATGCCTTCGATCTCAATTTCATCAGGAACTGCAGTATCTATCGCCAGAACGACAAACTCGTCGCCAAGCTTGTCCAGGAGAAAGCCGTCACCCAATGGTGCGTCGGGGCAGGGGGCGCCCACGCGCGATACGGCAGGTGCTCCCGGAAGCTTGTCAGGGCCATTCAATGACGAGTGATCGTAGGTACAAGGAACAGACAGGCGACCCGAGTTGACCAGAGGCCGCGCGAAAGCATGCTTTTCGGCAAGCTTTAGGACAGCGTCCCGGAAACTGCGACTGACCTTAGACTTAGGCGTGATGAAGTCCGTAGACCGCGTTGAATTAAGAATGTTCTCGTCGGCGCCATAGACACGCTCTTCATTGTAGGTGTCCAGAAGGCTCTCTGGCGCTTTGCCGGTCACAACCAACCCAAGTTTCCAGCCGAGATTATCGACATCCTGAAACCCGGAGTTTGCGCCGCGTGCGCCAAAAGGAGAGACTTGATGCGCCGCGTCGCCCGCAAAGAAAACGCGGTCATGGCGGAAGCGTTTCATGCGACGGCACTGGAAGGTGTAGATTGATGACCAGACGATATCATACTCAACATCGTCACCAAGCATCGCGTCGAGGCGCTTGCGAATGTTCTCTTCCTTCATTTCCTCGTCGCGATCGACATCCCACCCAATCTGAAAGTCAACGCGCCAAATATCATCCGGCTGTTTGTGTAAGAGCGTAGACGCCCCAGATTTGAAATACGGATCGAACCAGAACCACCGCTCCGTCGGGAAGTCATTCGATTTCATTTTGATGTCCGCGATCAGGAAACTGTCCTGGAATACGCGTCCATCAAACCCAAGATCGAGCATGCCCCGTATTGGGCTACTTGCACCGTCACAGGAGATCAGCCAGTCTGCTTCGACGGTGTAGGGGCCATCAGGGGTCATTACCGTCAGAACCACGTGGTCGTTTTTGGTTTCAACGGCTTCCACACGGTTCTTGCCGCGGACTTCAATGGGTGCGCCTTTCTCTTTCTCAGCACAGATGCTTTGGAAGATGAACTTTTCGAAATACGGTTGCTGAAGGTTTATAAAGGCCGGATTCCGGTGGCCGGTTTCTGGTAAAAGGTTGAATTCGTAGACCTGCCGGTCGTCCTGAAACACTTTGCCCACGTTCCAAACGACGCCCTTTTCAAGCATCGCTTCGCCGCAGCCATAGCGATCCGCAATCTCCAATGTGCGTTTGGCAAAGCAGATGGCACGGCTGCCTATGCCAACGCCTTCATGATCATCAAGCACCAAAGCGGGAATGCCCTGGCGACCAAGATCAAGGGCGGTCCCCAGGCCAATGGGCCCTCCGCCGACAATGACCACCGGATGACGGACCGCGTCTGAGGCATCCTGATCCTTCGATTTTTCATATGGGTAAAGCTTGAAGGCCAGCGGGTATCTGTCTTGGAACATCATATCACCTGAGTACTTGGAGCATGCGAAACAGAGCGGATTTCAGCCTTGAAGCTGTTCCCACATCTCGAGATCGCGTTTATCGGTCCAAATGCGCGGATGACTGATCCCGCGGGCTTCGTCATAGGCGCGGCTTACGTTGAACGGCAGACAGTGTTCATAGATTGCGTAGTTCTTGAATTTGGGATCGCAGGCCTCCCGGACCGCGTCCCAAGCGTCCTTGAGTGTGCCGCCTTTCATGGCCACGCGCTTCGCAGGGCGGTAGGTCGACTCTACGAAATCACGCGTGCTTTCGATCGCTCGGTCGACGCTGTCTTTGCCCACTAAGGCCGCGCCGCGTCCGGGTGCGATTGAAGAGACATCATAGGCTTTGATCGCATCGAGTGTTGTTCCCCAGTCTTCAAAGTGCCCATCACCGCAATAGCAAGCTGAGTGGTCTTCGACGATATCGCCTGTAAACATTACATTTTCGTCGGGAACGTGGATTACTGCATCGCCGGCAGTATGCGCGCGCCCGATCTGCTTGATGTCCACACGACGTTTGCCAAGGTAAACAGTCATGCTTTTGCCAAAGGTTGTAGTAGGCCAAGTCAACCCGGGAATGCTCTCATGACCTTCAAAGAGGCGCGGGAACCTTTGGAATTCGCTGTCCCAATCCTCCTGACCGCGCTCGACGACCATCGAACGCGCAACATCTGACATGATGACCTGTTGCGCAGCAAAAGCGGATGCGCCAAGGACGCGAACAGCGTGGTAGTGTGTTAACACAACATGCGTGATCGGCTTGTCGGTGATTTCCCGGACTTTTTCGATGACCTTGTTGGCCAGCCGCGGGGTCGCTTGCGCTTCGACAATCATGACGCTGTCGTCGCCGATAATGACGCCGGAATTTGGGTCGCCTTCTGCGGTGAAGGCCCAAAGGCCTTCCCCGATTTCGTCAAAGGTGATCTGTTTTTCAGTCAAGTCGCCTTGCGATGCGAATGCTCTTGCCATGGGTCTCCTCCTTTGCCCCGGCGGGCCAGCTCGATGGCTTCAATTGCGGGAATAGGGATCGTCGAGGGCAGGCAGCACTTTGCCGACACATGTTCCAAACCCGATCTGGAACTCTTCCGCCTTTGCCGCAGCGTGCAGGGTCAGAGTATCCCCGTCTTCGATGAAACTCCTCGTTTCTCCGCCGTCCAGAGCAAAAGGTTCCTTACCGCCCCAGCTTAGTTCGAGAAGAGAGCCGCGATTGTGTTTCTGCGGCCCTGATATCGTGCCGGAGCCAAGAAGGTCTCCGGTACGCATCGAGCATCCCGATGTTGTGTGATGCGCCAATTGTTGTGCCGCCGAATAGTACATCACGTTGTAGTTTGTCCGCGCAATAGTGGTCGGGGGCTTGCCTTCCGGTGCAAGCGTGACTTCCAGATCGATGTCAAAGAGCATCGGGCCTTCGTCCTTCAGATAATCGAGGAGTTCAAACTCTCTCTCCGGTGCGTCGCACCTGAATGGTTCAAGCGCGGCTGCCGTTACAATCCAAGGACTGACTGACGTAGCGGTGGCCTTTGCCTGGAAAGGACCAAGGGGCTGGTATTCCCATGCTTGAATGTCCCTCGCAGACCAATCGTTCAGCAGTACAAAACCAAAAATGTTATTGTCAGCCTCCTTCACCGAGATGGGGCCTTGGCTGGCAGTGCCGACGATCGCTCCCATTTCCAACTCCATGTCGAACCGTTCCGAAGGTGCGAACCGGGGCAGTTCGTCGCTTGGTCCTTTCAACTGTCCCCAGGGACGGCGAACATCCGTGCCTGACACCACAACTGACGACGCGCGGCCGTTATAGCCAATGGGGATATGCAGCCAGTTTGGCGGCAACGCGTTTTCCGGCCCGCGAAACATCGTTCCGACGTTGAAGGCGTGATGGCGACCAGAATAAAAGTCGGTGAACTCTGCCACGCTGAATGGCATGTGCAGGGTTGCAGCTGTCATCGGCGTCAGAAGTTCGGCCAGTGCTTGTTGATCTGGTGCTTCTGCAGCCAACAACTCAATCAGGCGTGCGCGCATGCGTTTCCAGGCATCCTGGCCGAGCGCCATCAGCTTATTCCAGCGCGGCTCATCAAATACCGGCTGGTCAGCAAGGGAAATCAACCCGGCGGCTTCTGCGGTTTTCACATCGAATATTTCGGCGCCAATCGCAACCCCACAACGCGGTAGGAGATCAGCGGCTGAGTAGACGCCGTAAGGCAGATTGTTGAGCGGAAACGGGCAGTCTGCAGAGTTGGCGGAGTCCACCCAGGACTTCATGAGGAGCATTCGATTTCCTTGGCTCGGTTGCGGCGGGTGGATCGCAGTCACTTCTTGCCCGGCGTGCCGTCAAACTTTTTCTCAATGTCGCTCCAACAGTCGATGTAGTCGTCCTGGAGCGGTGCTTCCTGTGCTGCAAAGGTCGTCAGATGTTGCGGGAAGCGGGTTTCGAACATGAACGACATCGTGTTTTCGAGCTTGTCGGGGCCGAGGTTCGCCTTTGATGCTCTCTCAAATGCTTCTTTGTCCGGACCGTGCGGCAGCATCATGTTGTGAAGGGAAATGCCTCCGGGAACGAAGCCCTGTGGCTTGGCGTCATACTCACCGTAGATGTTGCCCATCAGCTCGGACATGATGTTCTTGTGATACCAAGGCGGGCGGAAGGTATCTTCCATAACCATCCAGCGTTCGCGGAACAGAACAAAGTCGATATTTGCCGTCCCGGGCTGACCAGATGGGGCAGTGAGCACTGTGAAGATCGAAGGGTCGGGGTGATCAAAGAGGATCGCACCAATCGGGCAATAGTTCCGCAGATCATATTTGACCGGACAGTAGTTGCCGTGCCACGCGACCACGTCGAGCGGAGAGTGCCCAATCTTCGTTTCGTGAAACTGTCCGCACCATTTGATGGTAACCGTTGACGGAACCTCGCGGTCTTCGAAGGCCGCAACGGGGGTCTTGAAGTCGCGTGGGTTGGCCATGCAATTTGCGCCAATGGGACCACGGCCCGGCAGTTCAAACTTCTGTCCATAGTTCTCGCAAACAAAACCACGCGCGGGACCATCAATCAGCTCGACACGATACAGTAGACCACGCGGCAGGATCGCAATTTCTTTGGGTTCAAGATCGATGATGCCAAGTTCCGTGCAGAACCGAAGGCGTCCCTCCTGAGGTACGACCAGCAACTCGCTGTCGGCAGAATAGAAGTACTGGTCGACCATGCTTTCTGTGACCAGGTAGACATGGGTCGCCATGCCAACTTGTGTGTTAACGTCGCCCGCTGTGGTCATGGTACGCATGCCGCTGATCCAATTAAGGCCGTCCTTGGTCTCAACCGGGTCCCATCGGTATTGTCCCAAGGAAATGACATCTGGATCAATGTTCGGCGCGCTTTTCCAGTAGGGTAGTTCGATCTTTTTGAAACGATGGGAGTGCTTCACCGATGGCCGGATACGGTAACACCAGGTGCGTTCATTCTGGTGGCTGGGGGCGGTGAAAGCTGTGCCCGACAATTGCTCACCATAAAGGCCGTAGTTGCAGCGTTGCGGGCTGTTCATGCCGATTGGCAGCGCGTTCGGTAGAGCCTCGGTTTCGAAGTCGTTTCCGAAACCCGGCATGTAGCCTTTGGCAATTGGCGAGCTTTCTTCGCCAACTGTAAGGCTACCATAAGGTGCCATATCGTTCATCGCATCCTCCCGTTCAGATGATTCGTATCCGTCACCTCTGCAACGATAAGCTGATTTCAACAGGCTTAGGAGGACTTGAATGATAACGCATTGGGTGGCGTCGGAGCTCGATTTGGAGCGATAGCTGCTATACTGAATTAGAACTCTCACCGGTAAGCTGAGAGCCGAATTCGCAACGCACCAGAAGTCGGAGCGTGGCGTTTCGATGCCGGAATGGCGGCTGCCTTCAAAGGTGGGCAACTCGCAACACCACCAGTTTGTGACATCGAGTGAAGGTTCGGTTGGGAGAAATCCAAAGTGAATTGGGCAGCCAAACGATGTGGGGACAAAGGCGTCTTCACACATCAGGAATTGGCGACGGTTGCCGTCTAGTCTTAAGTCCCCACCCACTTCGCAGCGGAACGCTCTATCAAAAGTTCAAACCTTTGAAGCGGGATATGACACGTCGCTCTCCAAGAGCGGCTTGGTTCCAGTGCTGCGTAAAGGGCAGCTTAACTATCGCGAAAAGGATGTCATCCGAGGCGACTACGAATTCTGAATAATCTAGAGTGGCTGCGTAATCTTGGACATCCCAAGCGAGGCTTCGCCGCCGGTTTCCGGCTGGCGGGTCTCACATTGCAGACCTGTGCCGCTCAAACCACAAGCGATGTCGCGCCGGTGGATGTACCCACCATCGCTACAAGCCAGATTATCACTCTCGACAATTTGCAAGCTTCCCTGTGGAGAGTATTCCGCACGCACGGGCCCTGAACACTCCGAACCGTCGCTCCCCCGCATGATCTGACGTCCTTTTCCCACTCCGTCGAAGCACATTTGCCAGGTGCCGTAGGTGATGACTTCATCGGTATCTACATCGCGTGTGGCGTAAGAGCTTTCCAACGCCCAGCATCCGTAAAGCGCGGTCAGCTCGCGCGCTTGCCAAGCATTCAGGTCAAAGGGCGCATAGGGGTCGGCTGGCGCCGCGACACATTGAATGCGCGCTAATTCACGCTCAGCCGCTGCGATTTGGGACTTAAGGTCTTCGGATCGTGCATACTGTACTGCAAGATCTGCGCGCGCGGCTTCAACGGCTTCGCCGGGGCAGGAATTAGGCAAAAATGGCGCTCTCACAGCACACGCTTGAAGTGCAAGTGTCGCCCAAGCAGCAGATGCAGCAACAAGCCCGAAACCCAAAGCTATCACTAAGATTCTCGAGGGCATCTTTTTCAATCCTCGACCCAAAAAACTCTTACATGTTTGCTTGTCTTTCGGTTCAGGTCAAATCCTATAAGGAAAACGAAGCTTTGTACTTGCCAGAGAAAAAAGCGATTGTAGCCTGACGGGGCTAGAGCTTCTTTCTTGGGTCAGCCATGTCTTTTCCGCGTCTTATCCTATTCGTTGGCGTTTTGCTTCTCGCAGGGGGGCGTTTGAGCGCTGAGCCGATTAACATACTGTTTTTCAATGGCTCATACGAGCACCGCAGTTTTACCTCCGCATTGCGGCAGGAAATGTCGGGTTGGTTGAACAGTGTAAAAAATGGTACCGCGTTTCGATCTACTTATGTGCGGTCCGAGCGAAGGGGTGCGCTGGCATCAGCCTTAGGGGATAACCCGGGCACAGAAGTGCTGATCCTTGACCTCACAAGCCGCGGTTCCGCAATTGGTGACGCGGATCGCGAGGCGCTTCGCCAGTTCTACGCAGCTGGTAGAACCGCGATCATGCTCGATGGCTCGTTTGGTATTCGTTCCATGAGGGTCAATGGGGTCCCTCAGGTGAGATTTCCAGGGGCTGAGGACTCCAGCGCCGCACTTCTGGCCAATCAGGTGACCGCCATCGCGAAGGCCGGAGGCGGCGTTTTGATCGGGACAGATCACAGTGGCTGGCAGGTCGGCGCGAATGCTGCGCTGCGAGGGTTGCTTCCGGATGCCAGCTTCAGTGGGACAACCAACCCCTCGACCGACGGCCAATTCTTGGGTGAGGCTTTGCTGACGAGCTTCATGCCGGTAAAGCCGATTGTGTTATTGCGGCATTGGGAGTCAGTTCCGAACCAGGGCGAGGCGCCTGTAGGTCAGTTCACAACATTTACCGGAACACAGATACAGCTCTACTCCCTCGTGGAGGCAGCTGACAAACCTGGTGGCGGGCGCAAGCGTCCCTACATTTCCGCAAGTTTCGATCCGGGCGACAGTCGCTTCGACATCGACAGCGAAATTGCGCCCGAACCGCAATTGCCCGACAACATGCCAACGCGAAAAAGCCCGCCACTCTAGTCTTTATCCGGCGATCGCCAGCTCGAGCAGTTGCTCAAGGGACATATCGGGCTGATCGACATAGACATCCAGATCGCTCCAGAATTTCGCGAGCGGGTCAAGAAGAACCATCTGACCGGCTTCGGAAAGATCGGTCGTCAAAGTCTCATAGGCAGCCTTGCGCGTCGCCTCGGGAAAATCGGTGCTCAGCGTTTCCAGCATAGCGCGGTAAGACAAAAGGAATGTTTGCTGCTCGGCACGCAGGTTTGTCAGGCGCTCGACCGCAGCCCTGAACGAGAACATCAATTGCTCACGCTGAGGACCGACTGAGACCTCTAGCCGATCCCGCAACGCCCGCGCATTTCTTTCAAGTTCGCTGATTTGCATGGTATCGGTGAGTAAGGTTTCAACGAAGGCAGCCCCGCTCAGCAGCGACGATTTTGCCGCCTGCTTCAAGGACAACTCGGTGCTTTCCTGAAAGACGCGGAATTCGAGCTGAACTTCGGAAAGAGCCTGCTTGCGCCTCGGGTCCAGCTCGTCTCTGGTCAAGCGGTCGAGCGCAGCAAGCGGGTCGACCGCAAGAGTGTCGCCAGTACCGCTTTCAGCCTGCTCGATCCACCTCTCGCGGATCGAGTCGTAGCTTGCTTCGGACACGATATGCGCCGCTATGACCGGGCGCAGGCCAAAAAACCGCCCGGCCAGTGCAGCCCCGGACCGCGGGCTGAACATTGGGTACTCACGCCGCTGAGCTGTATAGATTTGGTTTGCTTCAGCATCGATGGCCCCTCCACGGGTTACCAATCCACCGACCTGGCCATGTGCGCGTCCGATCGCGTTCATGCGAAACGGCTCAAGCATCAGCTCTTCTGCATTCCCGTATACGTCAAAGAGCCCAAGCGGGTTTGGTTGGCGTAGACCGACAGGGCGCAGACTGTCGGCAGAACGACCGCCTGACTGGAAATGCGCATAATCCCCGAGACTTCCGGTCGCAAAAAAATGTCGACCTGGGAAAAGCGCGGTATCGACGCTGGCCCCGCCGCGCACTGCGAACTCCCATTCGGGCTCTGTCGGCAAACGTAGGAAGCCCCGCCGCTCAGCCTGGGTGGGAAGTGCCTCAGGCCGGTTCTGCAGCAACCATTCTGTATATCGGCGGGTAATATCCACCGCCTCAAACCAGCTCAGATCGCCCTTGGCAATACTGTCGCGCGGGCCCAACTGGGAGTCACAGTCCCCGAGTAGGACCCGGTATTGTGCGACCGTCAATTCGTATCTGGCGATATAGTAATAAGAATAGCCCGCATCCTGCTCGGCAAAGGCGCCACGTAAATAGGCTTGGCTCAGATAGTCTGCAAAACCTGTTCGGGCTTCGGACTGGCCCATGCGAAATCGTCGATCGTCCAGTGGGTTTTCAAGGTCGACCGGAACTGCAATTTTTTGAAATGCCATACCGCCGCCACAGGGCATGGGCAGGATCAGATCCGCAGGCGCAGCGCCAACTCGCACCGTTCCGGGGTCAACGAGGTCAGCGCCCCAGACCTCGGATTCCGAAGACTTCGCTTGGTCCTGCGCAGGTAACTCAAGGGGGGCAATGGCCTCTTGCGACAGGGAAGCACCGGCTGTCCAGGTAAGCATCCCGGCCACAACCCAAACCCAGCTCATGCACCGCCCTCCCGCAAAACCATGGCTGGATCTGCCCGCGATGCCGCGCGCGCTGCAAACAGAGCGGTTGCGGCAACAAAGGCAAGCACCCCGAAGGAGATCACCATAGTTTCCGAAATTGACAAAGAAACCAGCGATTGCTCGCTGGGCATGCCAGCAGCAAAGAGCGCAGTCGCTACCCTTGCCGCGACAGCATAGAGTGCAAACGACACTATTAAGCCAAGTCCGCCGCAGGCAAGTGCCTGAACCAGCGGAAACACCCACAGGCTGCGTGCGTTCAGTCCCATTAAGGCCAGTGTCGCCAGTACGCGGCGCTTGCGTGCAACCTCGGACCAGAATCCGAAAACAAGCGCTGCAGCGAGACCGACGGCTGCTACGCAAGCTGTCATCACAAGCGCTAGGTCGAGGTTTCGGCCGAGGTTTAAAACGCTCTCCACCTCAGCCGTACGGGCCTCTGTGCGCGTGTTGAAATGCGCCTCGATCCGATTTTGGAGCTGAGCGAGTTGCGTTATGTCCACGGCAAAAACGCGCATCCCTTCAAAGTCGGCCGTGCGCTGCGAAAGATCGCGTCCTTCGCTTATTCCGTGCTCCGGCAAAGCGTACGCATCATAGAAAGCTTCGACCAGATCGAGCACGGACAGGTCGGCAAGAACCGCGCGACCGCCCATCAACTCTGCAGGCAAGATCGCTGCCACCTCTAGCGACACGGCCAACTGGCGAGGCCTGTCCTCAGCCTGCGTGATCACCTGAATCTCAGAGCCATTTGCAAGGTTGAGTTGCTCGGCAAGTGATGCGCTCAGAACCGCTTGCCCTTCCTGCAGCGCGACGCCCCCAAGCGTCGGGTCCCCGGTTCCGGATGGAACAAGGATTGCGTCGCGTTTGCCGCGTCCTCCAACCTCGCGCACATTCACGAAATCAAAGAGGGACCGCGTTTTAAGGGTGACAAAGCCACTTTCGGACCAGCTGCGCACTTCTTCTGCGTCCTCAGTCGTAAAGCGCTGATTGCCAGACGTGTCGATCTGCAAGGCAGCGGGGTCCGACAGCAGCCGTCCGATCAGCGCATCATAGACCCCGTTTTTCACGCCGAGCAGTACCAGCAACGGGACAAGAACACCCGCCAGCACCGCAATGTTGCAGACCAACTGCATCCGGTCGCGGACCAAATCTTTTAATGCAAGACCGACCAACAGCCTCATGCCGCAGCACCTGGTCGGGTCAAGGGCGCGAGAACCGAATGTGCCCGCTCGATTGAGCTGTCCAAGGCCATGGACAAATGCCAGCGCTGCATCGAAAACTGATCCAACAAACCGTGGTCATGCGACGAGATAATGACGGCCGATCCGCCAAGATCTGCCGCCTCGATCAGCAGTGCCATCGCTGTCCGGGCCGTTTCAGGGTCCAGGGCCGCCGTCGGCTCATCTGCGATGACGAAAATCGGTTTGTGCGCCAAACCACGCGCAATTGAAACTCTTTGGCGCTGACCTATCGAAAGCGCAGACGGGGGCAGGCGTTGCAGGCCCTCAAGTCCGAGCCGGTCGACCAGCTGCTCAAGCCATACTGGATCCAGAGTACCCGCAATCTTCTGACTGAGCCGTATGTTCTCGATCACCGAAAGGAACGGCAAAAGGCCCCCCGTCTGAGGGACGAAGCCGAAATACCGGCCCCGGAGTTGGGCCGTGCGCGCAGCGCTCGCGCCTGAAGCCAGATCCAGCGTTCCTTCCGACGTTTGTAGAGCAAAGACACCGCCCTGGTCGGGCGTTCGAAGTAATCCGAGCACCTCGAGAAGCAGGGTTTTGCCAGTGCCCGATCCGCCGGAGAGGCCGAGAATGTCCCCTGCTTCCAGGCGCAGCGTGCCTGTGGACATTCGAAAAGCGCGGTCACCGTCCCTCAAAGTGACCGAAAGGTCTTCCAGCGTCAGGGAAGCGGCATCCGGACGCTCCGTCACGGCAACACGTCAAACGGCATCGCATAAACAAGCTCACCGTCTGGAGCTCCTTCGTAGAGAGCAGTCCAGACCGTCGGATCGAATAACCATTTCCGGTACTGCACCAGCTTTTGTCGCATACCATCGATCACCGACCGCCGGAGCATCGCAGACTGGCCCCAACGGTCTTCGGTCATCTGCAAGAGCTGGCTTTGGTAGGGCAGCCTTTCAAGATACTCCAAAGCACCGCCCAAGGTTTCTGAATCAGGATTTACCAGCCTGTCAGGATTCTGGGCCATATCAGCGACCACCCCGCGCACTTGCCCGAAAAAGGTATAGGCGTCCTGCGTATCGCGGGATTGCTCACCCAAGCGCACCAAATTGTCGAGCAGTTCAGCCATCGTCGCCAGTTCGTTTTTAGTGACCAGCAAGCGCGGCTCAATCACCGTTTCACGAGGGGCCTCCACCGCCTTATCGGACACCCATCCTTCAATGACTGCAGGTGCCTGCGTGCCGCGCGTGGACCCGAGATAGGCAAGGCGCATGGCACGACCGAGGGCGACAAGATCCTCATCCACTTCTGTGTCTGCAAGAACAGTCTCTTCCCCTCTCGCAATACGCACATGGTCGATTAGTGCTGTAACCAGACGCTGCGCAGTTGCGGAGAAAGCCTCCTCAGAACCGCCCTCAATAGGAAAGTAGAATTCTCGCTCGGCGAAATTTGACAGTGTCCGGTAACGGCTTGCGGCGTAGGCATGGTTGCCGTTGGCCCCGGCCGGGGTCTTCAGATGGAGCGTCATGACCACTATGTTGCGGCCCTCAGCATCTGCCTGCAATTCGGCCACTCCAATCTCTGACCGCGCATTCGGATCCCGCGGGTCCTTCGGGCCTGCATCGGTCACAAGTATTACGTACCGAGCATCAATTGGGTCTCCGGCCTGCAGTTGCTCCCAGTCAATCCCGTCTATTGCATCTTCGACGCCCGCAAGACTGTCCTCGTTGAACCCCGGAGAGTTAGCGCGCGCAACCTGCGAAGCCGAAGCGATGGCTTCGACAACGGGCGCCTGATCTATGCGACGTGACAGGGGGATCAGCGTACGGGTTCGATACTCCAGCTCTGGTACAGCATCGGTGCTGTCGCGAAATCCAATTGCACCGAAATTCACCAATTTGCCGATTTCTGTGCCGCTAATTTCGCGCACGGTTTGTTGCAGCACCGCCTGTGTTGCGGCGATGTAAGGCTCCATCGACTGCGTCGTGTCGAGAACGAACACGATGCCGACGTCAAATTCCCCGCCCGTTCCTTTTTTCTGTGGGCTCTCCGGGACCTCGGCCCTTTTCGGCACCGAGGCTACCTTCATAAGCAAGACATCCTCGTAATTTACCGGATGCAAATCCTCAACAAAGTCGAGAATGGGCATTAGGTATAGTTCCTCTCGAATGTTAACGAATTCCTCGGGTTCGATTGCGACAACACCCTCGGCGCCCTCAATGATCCCGGCATCAGCCTGAGCAAGCAGACGTTCCTGGACTTGCAACTGAGCTTCGTGCCCCAGCAGCCACCGCAACTGGTCTTCACTGTCGAAAAAGAACTGTCTTTGCCGTCCAGCCCGGTTGGTGAACGCTCCCACGATGTTCTGGTTCCAGTTGACGGCTTCGAGGGCGCTGATCCAGCCGTTTGGCCCGCCCGCATTGGTATTGCCGACGGCAAGCCAGTCGTTCTGACGCTGGTAGACATAAAGAGGTTGGAATGCGGACAGCTCTGCCGCTACAGGACCGTCGGGGGCCATGCGTAGAAGTGCCCCCGGTTTGGTGACTACGCGCTGAAACACGGTTTGCGTGCCTTCGAGCAGCAAAGGACGCTGCGCCTGACTGTGCGCGTCAATCGACCCAGCGAACAGAAAAACAATCGCAAACAGGAGATGTAGAATACGCGGCACGATTTTAGGCCTCCTTATTCTATTCTGCACAGTAGTCTTCCAACGCCCCGAGACTCAGCGTGTCGTTTCGCAGCATTAGCGATCGGCACACGCCAGCCAGCAACGCTTGTGCCTCTGTCGATCCGGCACTGCTTGCGCGAGAATAGTACTCTGCCGCGCGAGCCGGATTGTCACCAAAGGTCAGACCTATCTGTTCTTCGATAACGGGATCGGTTTGTCCGGTATCGTAAAGTGTTCCGAAGAAAGCCAGCGCGGCGGCGTCCCCTTCGGCCACGGCTTCTTCAATAAGACCAAGCGCCGCGTCAGGGCCCAGGGACCCACCGCAATTCCTTAACGCACCGGTCAGCGCTTCAAAACTCTCGTTAGCGACGGCGGCCAATTCAGCGTCTGAGCATGGATCGGGTGCTGCAGCAACTGCTGGTGGGTTTTCAGTCACAGGTGCTACGGGCTCGACAACGGGTTCAGCGGGCTGATCGCTGTCCTGAAAAAGAAAGTAAGCGAGTCCTGCAAACGCCAAGACTCCAGCCAAAGCCCATAACGCCAAGGATTTTGAGCGGCCGCCGGGTGCTTCTTTCACCGTCGCTTCGAGCGGTGTCGGATCGTTGCTTTCTTCAACTTCCTCTGGCTCTGGAGCTTCCTTCGGCACTTGTGCCTCGGGTTCCGGGGACGGATCCTTCATCTTAATTGGCGCGGCAGGTGTTGCAGCATCCGGACCAGAGCCAACCTTGATAGCGTTGTCCGACGTCGCGGCTTTGGGTGCGTGTACGATGTCGTCTGGCCAACTGATCTCTGCGACCACCGAGCCGATTGTGAGCCGTAGGGCCGCAAACTCTTCGATCTGGTCAACGATCTCAGGACCGATGACTAAAGAGGCCTCTTGGGCGGAAATCTCCACCGGATACGGCCCAAAGACATGCTTCTCGGGCTGCCATCCCTTCGCGCCCAGAAACCGTTCATTATAAAGATCAAACACCTCAAGTGATGCACTTTCCGAGGTGAGGGCAGCGCTTTCGAAAGTAAGTACCGCAAAGCCGCCGCGAGGGTGCTTGGGGTCGGGCCGAACGCTGATCATGCCGTGTCCCCGACTGCGTCACCAGCCAAACCGCGCAGGATGCGTCCAAGGTTCCGGTTTTGCTCCTGATTGATCTCGCCAGCGTCGGTGTCCCCTGCGTTGCCAACAAACAGGGTCTCGAGCATATAAACCCAGTCAGTCCAGGTCTCTTCTGCCGACGCGCGCGGAGATTCTGGCAGGCCGTCAAGTTTGTCCGGCGCGGGTATTGGCGTGAAAGCGTATCGTATCGATCCATCCGGCGTTTCGATCCGCGGGCGCGCGTCTTCGAGCAGTCTTTGGGCGCCAAGTTCACATACGAAGTGATTGATGGCCTCGGCACATACAATGGCGGCGGGCGCGGCTTGCTGATCCACAGTGTTGCCATAAGCGATGGCACGCAGTTCCTCGAGCATAGCGTCGCGGACGCCAGTGCGCCGCAGCCCATGCACCAGTTCTGCCACAAGGCTCGAAGCGGCCTCCGGCGTGAGTGCGAGCGTTTCGAGCAACCGCTCATCCTCGCGAAAGAAATTCAGACCCTCGACCCAAAGCTCAATCGCCGTGTCAGCTTGAAACTGTTCCGGCGTCATCGTGCGTATCTTCGGCGTCGTTGCAGCTGGCACGTCTTCGACAACATCTTGCACTGCAGGGGAAGGTCCAGGTCGTCCAGGACGGCCCGGGCGTGACAAGCTTTTGGGACCAGCTGAGATCGCCGGTCTGTCCATAACCGAACTCACCGCGCTCGAGATTCGGATCGAGCTCGGCACCCGCGAAAGCCTGTCCTGTACAACATCCTGCTCGACGCAGAGCGCCGAAAGGAAAGCCCCGAATCTGTGGTTCTGTAGCGTATTTTCCAGGCAATCTATAATCTCGTAGGCTGCCTTCTTCTTTTCTGCCTCTCGCTGTTCGAAATCGTCCGAAACATAGAAGCCTGTTAGCTCAAGCTCCATATCGCGCGCGATTTTCTCGGTCTGCGAACTGATCTGTCTATACTTGCTAAAGGGTTTGCATACTTCGGTCAGTTGCGCCGTCAGGTAACCGACACCGCCGTCATTCAGCTTCAGCGCGGCGTCCCATGCGACCTCGGGGTCTTTGAAATGGCGTTGCACGGACGTCGCTTCGAGACACCCTGCCTTGAGCTCTTCGACGCGCGCCTTTTTTTCCGCCCGAATGGCCACTTCCCGCTGGTTTTCGTCGTACTCGAGTAGCCCTTCGACAAAATAGTTCGGATTGCGCAGCCAGTAGCAATTCTGAAACGGTGTATTGGGTGTCCATTGGTTTACCCAACTGTCGTCAATTTTACCGCCGAACCCGTCCAAAAGGCTCGCTTTCATGCGCAGCTGGAAGCGCGAAGACTCGCCGCCGCCCGCGGCGCTTTCGCCAAGATGCTTGTCGAACTTCGTCATTACAAAGAACAGAATACAGTCGGTTTCGGCTCTTTGTTGAGGGCGCGCACCATGCGTCAGCGCAATCCAATTTTCGACCAGCCCGGGCAAATCGAGTGTGTCCATATTGCTATCCGGTACACAGAGTAGCATCGACGTTATTTCTTGATTTTCTACGTATCGATCAAAAAGATAGGCCACTTTTCCACGCAAAAGCAGCTGGCTGACCGTTTCTTCAGGTTTTGCGAGAGTCTTAGACAAGGGCTGTTCAAATCGGTTTCGCGCACCGGGAAAGTCCAACAGATCCGTTTCCGCAAAGAGCGGGCTCGGCTGTGTTTCCATGGGAAACACCAGTTCTGCGGCCAGGGCGCAGACAACCGAACGCGGAACATCGACCTCTCTGCCATCCGGCGTACGCAACCTCAGCAAATCCGTATCGCCGCCTCCGAACAATCCATGGAGGGTTTTCACATCGATTATCGAGGTTTCGCGGGGGGTCAGCGCGTCCAGACCGGCAAACACCTCTTGCGCGTGGCCGACCTTTTGAAGGGCTTCGGCAAGTTGCAGGTAGAGCGCGGTCAAAGGTTCATGGCCACCCCAAAGGATCGATAGAAATTTCGCACGATCGGCAACCGCCATCTTGGGCGCCATTTCTGCAGCTTCCTCCCAAAAGGTGCGCAGTGCTGCAGCGTAGGCGGCCTTGACGAAGGTGGTGGCAAAATAGTCCCCGATCTCGTAGATCTCATCCTCGGACAGCCCGGGCACAGGCGCACTCCCGACCCGTCCCCGGAAAGCATCAAAATGGGACGCAAGGTCCTCTGGTTCTGGCGTGGGCTCTGATTGATCGCCGTCATTAAAGAACGAATTGGCAATTGTGCGTGCCAGGTCTGCCTCGGACAGCAGCTGCAGCTTGATCGGAAAACCCTCTGGGGTTGGCTCCTTAGACATTGTGAAGCGCGTTACCAGTCCGGTGGATTCGCCCTCTCCCTCTGGGTTGATCTCGCGAATGTAATCGAGTTTTCCCCCTGGGCCGTTAAAATCAGCGACGAGGCGTCCGTCTGCCGGGCGGGCCAGGACCGAGACAAGAAACGATTTGCCGGCTTGCGAGGGACCAAAAACGCTCACTGACATGCGTGTGCGCGCCGAATTTGCCAGCTTGTTCGCGCGGCGCCGGGATTTCCGCATCAGTTGCGTGAGCGTCTTTGCGCGTCGGTCCACCATCTCGGCATTTTCAGGATCACTGATCCAGTCCAGTGCGTCATGCGAAAGCTCGGCGACCTTCAAGCAGCGATCTGCGAGGGAATTTGCATCAGCCATCTATACGTTCCCCCCGCTCATATCCGAAAAACGCCGGTGTCGAGCCAGTATTCGTCTTCGAAACCAAGCGTATGAAGTGAAAGGATCACGTCCTCGTTTTTCATCATAGTGCCTTCGGCATCTTCGACCGCATCCACGCGGAAGACTTCTCGCACCCGCTCGCGACGCAGTTTGCCCAAAGACGTTTCAACATCGTCCACATCGTCATCTTCGCGCACAAGCTCCACCTTAATAGGTTTCTTGCGCCCTTCGATCGACGAATTCGCGAAATCAAGTCGATAGAGAGGAGTTGTGGTCCAACGCTCCAGCGGCAATTGGCGGGAGCCGATGAACACGGGCGAGTACATCTTCACAACTGCAATCGGATCCTGTGCAGTTTTCTTGGCATCCAGATCAATGTCCGAGAACAGAATACGGTGCTCAGGGATCTGGCCATTGGTATCCATCTCGCCGACAAATCGCGCCGTTGACTTCATCTGGAATGCGCCGGTCGTAACTTTGAAATTGGGTATCCGGCTTTCGGACAACGCGATCAGCATGCCTCCAACAGCGACGGTCGATTTCGGATCGCCCACGCGTTGCGAAACGGGATCGCGGAAGGGATACCAGTTCCCGGTTTTATATCGATGCATCGAGATCAATCTGTGCGGTGGAACGACCAACATCTCTTCGACAATCGAGCGGACAGCGGGCAGGCGGGACGGCCGTCCTGTCAGAAGCACCACGTCACACCCAAGATGGTCGATGACTTCACACATGTTGCCGAGCACTTTCTGAAAAACTTCGCGTGCAATGGCGTCCAGATCTTCGCGACTGACGGTCAAGTTGAGATCAGCAAGGCGCCAACCCTGCGCGCCAAGCTGGGCCGCAGACCTCTCGAGATACTCGAGAATCTCGTCGGTAACCTTAGGCTTGGGCTGCGGCGTCTCGTCGTCCGCAGTCTCTGCACCAGCTTCCTGCTCAGCATCAGCTGTTGGCGTCGGCGCAAGGCCCAGAACATCGGCCGCCTGCACCTCTATCCTGTCCGCTTCGTCCACGCTCTCGCACAAGGACAAAATTGCCTCAGCAAGTGGTACCAGAACCCGAAGGGAAAACTGGCGCCGTCGCTGCACGGTCTGTTGTTCCTGGCCACCGATGTCACCTCCGAACAATTCACGCATACGTTCGGCTACGAATTTTCCTCCCGCCTCAGTGATGGAGTCTTGAAGTCGCGGAAGCAGAACCGCGCTGATAACGCGGTGTACGAGATCGTCGCCCGCAACGCGGAAGCCTTCGCGGAACGTTTGACTGGGATGCAAAACCTTGTTGTCTTCGCCCTGGTAGGTCGTGATCATAAGATCCGTTGTCCCGCCCCCGACATCGATACAGGCCAGTCGAAGCGATGGGGCGGTACCGACTGCGGTGCCCGGTCGTTGTTTTCCCTTCAGTTGCAAGAAGGTATCGATCCTACCGTCGAATTTCTGGGTCAATTCCGAATAGAGATAGACCAGTTGGGTGCAGCTCGCCTCGTCCCAATCGACCAGCAGTTCCGGTTTATTTTCCACCGCAATTGTGCTTGAGCCGTCGACGATCCCCAACATCTCCTTAACAAGGATCATTGCGCCTTGAACACGGGACCGGATCATAGCCTGTTCCTGCACAGAGGTCGCCGTTGGCAAGCTGAGAATTACGCGGTTCAAAAGCCGTGGCAGGTCAGATTGCGGACGGCGCGACCTTGAGGCCGGATCATTTATCTGGATCATGGCGTGGGCAATGACCTCGGCCAGCATAAATCCAAACAGCGAGGAACGCGAAAACCTTGGCCGGATCGCCGGCGTCATGGGCGTGCTCTTCCGCGGTTTGCGTAGCTTGTCGCTGATTTCCCGCTTTATTTGAGCCAGCACGTCTCCCGCCTCGTTCAAATTGCGCATGGCGGCCCGTACTGGGCGCGGCAAGTTGTTGGGATCGAAATGGTTGTGAAACCGCCAATCCTGCAAAACAGCGGCTTCGTCCCAAAGATAGCGCTTGGGCGACGACAGGCCTGAAGCGGTTTCCGTGCCTTCCTCCGCCTGAACAAGGCGCATCGCCTCGGGCCCCATGCGAACGAAGCTGGGCCACATGAAAGCGTTCCGACGTCCAGACCGCGACGCGTAGCGTTCATCTCCGAAACGCAAATCCGAAAACTCGACCCGGCTCTCAAATAATCCCGAGTAATGGAATTCGGGGCGCGAAAGATCTCTGATTTCCAACGGGAATGACCTGGCGAGATCCACGCGAGTGTCACCTGGAAACCTTTCGATCAAGATGCCGCAAGTGCGCGAATTGCCGATGTCGAGAACAAGATCGACTTCGACAGGTGTGACCGCGTCGCGCTGTGCCACAGTATTGGCAAAGCGCATCTTTGGCGGTGCAACAGCTTTTTGGATCAGCTTCAAATAAGACAAATAGCGCGCCCAATGCTCAAACATGTAGGGCAAGTTCTCTTCCGAGATGGCGCGACCTGGACGTTCCGCTCGCTTAAACTCCAAAAACATCTCTTTCAGCCAGTCCGAGACCCACAATTGCAGATCCAGGGCATTGCCATCTTCATCTGCTTCGAGGCGTTGCAGAAACCAGCTCATAGCTGCGGGATCCGACACCAGGCGGAATTCCCGGGGTTTTTCGCTGTCCGCGCGTTCCGGAGCAACGTAGTGGTGGCTCTGATCCTGGTCCGTCAGGGCAGTATCGAGCGCCAGTTGTACCCTGTGCGTATGACCTGTGTCTGGGTCCGGTTCAGGCAACTCGACTGTTCGCATCCGTGCCCAGCTGGACGGTCCGGCGTCGTAGACTTCTTCACCAGCTGCACCACGCTGGTTCTTTAGCCTGAGCACAGGAACCGGAACCCATTTTTCGAGAAACGGCTCGAGCGCCGCGACGGGACGGATTGAATACTCACTGTCGTCCGAAGTCGCACCTGCAAGAACCTTGGCATCCGCTTCAGCCTCCCCCGAGAGAGGATAAAGCGTTCTATGCGCCTCTGTCGCCCCGGCTTCTGGCCGTTCAATAAAGCTGAAAGAACGGACATCCAGCGCATTCACATCGAACCCGAAGTCAAGGATCTGGATTCCCGAATACGGAACCAGCGTGATCTCCTCGCCGAGATTGACCAGCTTCCGAAGCCGCCTGGCGCGGTCTTGCAGCATTATTGTCCCCCAAAATTAAAGGAATGCGTCCAATCACGTGACCGACCTGAAACGATCCCGGTCAGGTTTTCAACCCCTTCGCTCGAGCGTATCTGCACGGTGAATGGCGTTTCACCGCCTCCGGTTCGTGACGCATACATGTTCACTCTGACGGTGTATGTTCCGGCAAGAGGGTCAGTAAAAAAGGTGTTCTCAACAGGCTCCGGAACCGCTTCGCCGACATTGCTGTCCACGTCGAGCTGGCCGTTGCACGCCAACCGCTGCTGATGCCACACCGTTACGCCTGCAGGACAGGTCACATATAGGTCCATGTCGTCGGTACTGTCCCAAGCCAGAGTGATTGTCAGGTCACCCAATTCAGCCCCTGCCTGCTCACGTCGCGCATCGATATCCGGCAACGCAGTCGGCAAGTCCTGGGCTGGGAAGGGCGGAATTCCTGCCTGTTGCATCGGATCCGGCTGGCAAGATCTGTCCAGGATGCCAAGTTTTCGTTCTAGCGCTGCAATCTGATTTTGAAGTTCTGCCGTTTTTCGGCCTTCTTCGCTGGCCTCCGACACCGCCGGGCAATTGGAGATGAAAAACGGCGTCCGAAGTCCGCATGCGGGAACCAGAAGCCACAGGATCGCGCCCAGCAACAAAGCCAAGATCAGCCAACCCAACCCAAAAAGCCACATCGGCAGGACCAGCGGTTTCGAGCTCGCGGCTCTTGACCCGGTCGCTGCGCGTGCATCGGCGTTGGTCGTGGCAGTTGGTTTGGCTGTCTTTCCTCTGTCCGGCGCCGTAAGCGTTCCCTTAACGGTTTCCTGGCGGTCCGAGACCCAAGCCCAGTTGACAAGAACCGGCTGCAGGTCACCCGTCTTTGTTTCAACCGCATAGACCCAATCGGGCCCCGGGTAATTCAAAGCGTTTGCGAGCGCCTCTCCTAAGCGCTGCTCTTCGGCAAGATCTGACGCAGAATAGGCGTCCGCTATCTCGCGAATATCACTGATCAGCTTCTCGAGCCGGTTTTGGACAGTTGATTGTTCGTTTTCATCAAGTGATGAAAAAACCCGAGCCTTCCCTTCAACGGCTGGGTACCAGTCGAAACGATCCCCAAACTGGGTGGCGACAGGTTCGGCGAACAGTGCGCTGTGCGCCTTGCTAAGTTGCGCATTCACGGTGCCGCTGATCAGTTCATAAGAGCGCTGCGGCGGGGTGCCCAGCGGGCTCAATCCCTCGATCGAACTGTTCGTGCGTAATGCGTCCGCCATCAGGCCGTTCTACTCCGACGGAGGCGCCAGCCCCGGCAGAGCTGGGATTTGGATGTTTTCTTGCTCCAAGGGAGGTGCAACGACCGCAGGTGCCGTGGACGCAATCGCTGCAGCGGGCGGGGCGACGGGACGCGCGACCTGAGGGCTGCAAGGCTGCGACACCACGTTGGGCAGCGCTCCGGCAGCTTGGAGGAAGTCTAAAAGCTCCGTACTCGCCAGAGCGAAATTGAGATTTCGCAATGGCCCCTGAATGACAAATGTATTGACCCCGACAACCCGCCCACAGGTATCGATCAGCGGCCCTCCGGAGTTGCCCGTGGAAATCGGTGCGGAATGAACAACGACATCCGTTGACCGAGGCGACATCGTTTGTTCAACACTGACCGACCCATCTGTTACTGCGAGCTCCGGTACTGCGCTCAGATCTCCGTTGCGCAACTGGAGAAATTCTGCATCCGTCCTGAGAAGGTCACCGGGATACCCCGCGGCAATCACGGATTGCAAGCGCAGGCTTTCGTCTGAGCGAAAGATGTCAAATGCGGGCGAGGATGCCCCTGGAACGCGCAGCAAAGCGAAGTCACCACCTTCGGTTTGCAGTGGCCCCAATGTGCTGAGTACCTGCGCGGCGCTGAGTTCACCGAGACGATCGTTGGTTACAAAGATACTGTCCGCCCCTCCGCTTTCTATCACGTGGTAATTCGTGACCAGCAAGTCAGGAGCCACGAAAAAGCCAGTACCAACTCCAATACCACTTGGCGTTGAAGTGATGACCAGGGCCGTGCGCTCTTCGATATGCGCCAACAGGTTGCCCATACCCATGCTCGCTTCGTCCACTCCGGGAGGCGCGATACGCTGAGGCTCAGGCGGCAGGATTGGTGTTGGATCGGCGGGTCTTATCGCGCCCGCGCGATCATCTGGATCCCTTGGGTTGGGCGGCAACAGTCCTTCGATCGTAAAACCATCGGGCATCAGCAGCGTTCCGTCGGCGTGGCATTGCGCTCCATCGATGGCGTTTTGCAGGGTTGCAAGACGTGCCTCCAACGCGTTGTTCACGTCCCGTGTAAGTGCAGCCGCAGCTTCGTCGGAGATTGCCTGATCACCGATATCCTGCGGGAAAATCCGCGTGCCGGGCAGCAAAAGCCATACCAAGACCGCCGTTGCGAGTGCCAGCAACACTGCGAGCGGAACCCACCCACGAGGGCCCGCTGCGCGGGGTGGCTCATCCTTATCATTGGGTCCAACACCTCCGGATTGCCCGCCACCGCCGACAGTCTGTGCTGGATTCAGAGTTGACGTCGATTGCGCAGAAACCTTCGGAGCCGTTTTATTCGGTCCAGCTTCGGTATTGCCGCTTTCTGTTGCCGAAAGGGCTGCCAGCTTATCTGCAAAATTTCGCGCCTCGGAAGGTCCGAGCGGCGGTGGAGATGGCAGGTCCAGAACAGAGCCCAGAGTCTTCGAAAAATGGGTCGCACGCGCGCTACGATCGCGTTCTAAACCCTGCGGCAGCATTCCCCAATTCAGGATGACAGGATCGCCGGAGACAGAGGTGACCGACTCCGGGTCGAGGGTATAAAGCGCACGGGACAACAGGGCCCCGTCATGGGGGTCATCAAGGTGCTCAATAAGAGGCGACAATCGGCTGGTCAGGCGACCCACGACATTTGCGCGCGCTGAAGCGTCTAGCCGATCCAATGGTACCGGTTTGCCATCCGCATCTGCGTACCAGGACACCGAGGCCGCGGCCTGGTCATTTCCACGACTGATGAGAGGCTCCGCAAAAAGCGCCTCGGCCCCAGGCGACAGGCGAACAAGTGTTTCCACGAGTTGCGGGTACTGGTCGAGCACGAGTTGTCCATCATGAGACAGACAGTTTTCCATATGGAGCGGCGCCTTTACCAGGAAGAAGTCAGCCATGCCAAGGTCCGAGGGTTGCCGGGCTTTTCAGAGCTGTGGAACTGGTCTGGTCCATCCACCATGGTTTTATCGCCGCGATGTGGGTTTTCACGAATTTCGTCCGGATTGCTGTCTCGTCAGCACCGAGACATAGAGCAGGCACATATGCCGGGCCGATGAGAACACCGCCCCGACTGCGTCCTATTGGGGCAGGGTCGGAAGCGTAGGTATTGCGCCACCAGCAGGCACAACGGCTGGAAGTCCAGGCGCCGCGCCGGCTTGAAGCCTTCCGGATTTGAGCGCCGCCCGCATAACAGCTACGCGATCCGCCGATTGAGACGGGAGGAAAGCCGGTTCCGCGTTTTGTTCCAGGGCACTAAGTGCTGCGTCATACCAGCCAATTGAGGCCTGAGGATTGGCGGTAACGCCAAACCCTTCACGGAGATGGTGGCCCATGATCTCCCCATAGGGCAACTTTCCGATCGAGAACGCTATAAGGGCGCCCGATAGCGCTATGTCCGCATCGTCCTGACGGAAGCCGATACCAAGACAAAGCTGACCGTAGGAGTCTGCGTTGGCGGGGTCGCCAAGCCCGATAGACTGGCTGATTTCGGTGACTTTCGCCGAAATGGCTTGCGCATCGCTGCTCCCCAGCATTTCGCGGGCGGGCGTCATTGCCTCGGCGATCTGACCACAAGAGCCGAGCAGTTGGTCATCGCTGACACGCAACTGAGCTGCGAAGCTTTGCGCGACCGAAATGGCATAGCTGCGCGCCTCACAGAATTTTTCGCTGAGCGCCTGATCCGGGTCGATCATCGAAACGGCCTTTATCGTCCCCTGGTTGGTTTGAGTTATCAAGGTCACCAGTTCGCAGCGTTCCGCCATGCTTTTGTTAACTTGGCCCATTGGCTTGAGCGGCGGAATCGCCAGCGGTGGCACGACCCCAGTACCTGCCGCCTGCGTTGTTGTTGTTGGAGGGATCGCATTGGGAACACCGACACCGCCCTGAACCCCGACAGTGCCGGGATTTCCATACTGGCCCGGCACCTGAGTGCCGCGCGCAACCTGTGGGTTCGGGAAGTTGGTGGCGCCAAACTGAGCCGCCCACTGTGGGTCTCGGAACGCCTTTAGCAGACCTTTTGTGCCTTCTTGCGCGACGACCTGTGGATAGGCCTGCCCGCCGCCGTTGCGAACCCGATTGTCAGACTCGAGCAACAGACCACGCTCTTGATCGGTCAAATAACCCGTTCGCGGATATCCCATGTATTGCTGATAATCGCCTATGGCACCGCGCGATCTTGGTCCAAGTGCACCATCTACAGTGCCCACTGGAAATCCAAAATTGTTCAGAGCTGTCTGAACATTGCGGTTTTGCTGCCGCTGCGCTTGGGAAATGCCGCTACGATTTTGTGTCCCGGAGCGGGACTGACCCTGATTTTGGGTTGCGATCGCTCCAAGGATCCCAAGTCCAATGATCGCGCCGTGAATATCAGCCTTAGCGATCGGTGTCGTAGCCAATGTCAGCACGCAGGCTGTGGCAATTGCATTTTCAGTACGCATAGCAAGCCCTCAAAAACCAATTTTTGTAAGTATTTGGCGAGATTTAGGATTCGTCTAGTTTTTTAATCAGAAATCAGGTTTCACAAATGCCTGAGTATAGTTTGCCTTACCCCAAATCTGATGTTCAAAGCTGAGCCCAAGCGGCATTCAGAATGGTGCTCGCGCCTTGGGGCATCCCCAAACTGGAAACAGACATGGAAATTGAAGCAAATGCCGTCACCTGGCTTACCAGTTGCCAAGGATAACCTCGCTTTCCTTGGTTTTCTCTGCATCGTTTGTGTTCCGGCAGAGAGCGGTTCGAATTCCTCTGAGCCTTCGCATCATAGACCTAATTCATGGGCGCAAGAACCAACGATGGTGTTGCCCATTTTGTATCATAGGTTCTTAAAATACAGGCGCCGGCTTGTCGCGCCGGGTAGGTATACAGGCCGAGAAAACCTCAAATCGCCACACATGTGTCAGCTCGCCGAACCTGCGAGGTGAAACCGCACCGCTTGCTAAAGTAGACTGATCGTCGTGACGCCACAAAAGAAGGCCCTGACGCTTCGAGAGGGGTTTTCTAGGCGACGAACCTTGTCTTGGCACAGACTTCGCAAAGCTGGAGTTTTGCAGCTCTTGGGTATCGTGTGGCTTACGAGATTCTTGCGCCTTTGGAGCGGTTCTATTGCTTAAATCAAATCCAACGTGCCGGAATATTGAGCAGGTGGCTTCAATGGTTGTCTGGCTTCACGACCCGAAAATCGCTTTGAAGCGGTCAATGCACAGGCGGAACCCATTTTCAAAATCGCCGTCCCCATTGTGATAAACACTTTCCAATGAAATCACGTTGTCATAGCCGTCCTGGCGAAGCGCATCGGCCATTGGCTGGAACTGATCGGCCAGCTGGCCTTCACCTATGCGGCGGACTTCAAGAGTGGCACGTGGTGTGTCGACATGTATGTCCTTGATGTGGATGTGCCCAAGATAGCCGCCCTTGGTCTCTTGGTAGCCATCCGGATAAGCGGTTTCGTGGCACCAGCAATTGTTCGCTGGATCCCAGAGAATTTTGAGTGCGTCCTTGGCGTCAAGGTCGTCAATCAGCTTGCGGCCGGTATAATTGGAGTTGACCATTGTTCCGTTGCCGGTCTCAACCACCAACGTAACGTTCGCGGCGCGGGCCGCATCGACCGCCGGTGCGATCAATGGGAGGATCGCATCCCAGGCGCCTTTGGCGACATTCCAGCGCTCGGCTCCGTTTCGACCCCAGAGTATCTGCTCTTTCTTAGGGGTCATGATCCGTACAAGTGGGCTGCCCACAATGTGGGCCATGTCCATCACGCGTTTTAGCGCGTCCATATGACGAGTATGCAATTCATCGCCCGGCCGGTTGGCGCCCGTCATGCCTGCGAAGATGTGGCGGCTGAGGCAAGAGACCGGTTTGCCGCGATCGCGCAGCAGTTTGTCGATCTCCCGGATTTCGTTGGGACTGTGGTCACCCACCTCTGTGTCGCCCACAAATTGCAGTTCGGCCCAGTCGAGCCCGAACTCATCCATCACATCAATCGAATGGCGCAGATCCCGGCTGATCCCGTCGCAAATAACGCCCAGTTTCATTTTGCTCCCTCCCGATGAAGTTCGGCCCCGACGATCTCTTCAATAACGCGTGCGCACACCCAGTTGTCTGCATCCGGATATTTCGACTTGCCGGCGTGGAAGATCTGCATTGCTGCCGCGGCCATATGCATTGGCACCGTCAGCTCTTCTGCCAAGTTGAGCGAGATAGTCAGGTCTTTGTGCATCGTGCCAATACCGCTTCCGGTATGCTCGAACTCTCTGTCAATTATGTGCCCGAGCGCGGTGTTGGTGCAGCCGCAGCCTGCTCCGCTCGTCGAGAATACACGGTAGAGATCGTCTCCTTTGACACCTGCCTTAGCTGCCAAAACGGCGGCCTCGAACGTGGCTGAGAAGATTGATCCGATCAGGGTCTGAAGGCACGCCTTAACCGTCTGTCCCATTCCAGGATCCTTACCAACGTGATGGATCGTAGACGACACCGCTTCCATAGCTGGTCTCGCGCGGGAAATAACTTCGTCGGCTGCCGAAGCCATCATGGTAAGCGTACCGCCTTGGGCGCCGCCAAAACCGCCGGAAACAGGACTGTCGATAAGCGAGACTGAACCACCCGCAAGCGCATCCCCGATCTCACGTGCTTCTCTTGGTTTAATGGTGGCGGTCAGAATGATGACACCGCCGCCGGGCATTGCTGCAGCCAGCCCGTCCGGGCCCAGGATCACCGATTTTGCCTGGTCGCCATTCATTACCATGACGAAGGCGACCTGAGCCTCTGCGCCGGCGGCGGCGATGCTCGGCGCAGATTGGCCGCCCATCTCGGAAAGAGCCGCTAGCCGCGACGAACTCAGATCGAATCCGGCAACTTCGAACCCCGCTTTGAGCAGGTTCTTGGCCAGGCCCGAGCCCATATCGCCAAGACCGATGACACAAACGCGCATGACGCACCTCTTTTTCTTTGCGGGCGAGCGTCGCCCATCCTCGAGTTAAGGAGATTTCAGCCGCCGCGAAATGCGGTGACGGGCACGTCCGAAAGACACTCCAATGCCCGCTTCAAAAGTCATGTCATGGCCCCATGACCGTGTTCGGAATCCACATAACCAGCTGGGGAAATACGCAGATCAATGCGAGAACGGCGACATTGCCGAGCAGAAACGGGGCTGCGCCGAGAAAGATGGTGCCTATGGGCAATCGACAGATTGCAGCACAGACGTTCAGGCAATTCCCAACGGGCGGCGTGCAGGCCCCAACCGCCAGGCCAGACACCATGATTACCCCGAAATGTACCCCTGAAATTCCGAATTGCTCGGCAACCGGCAGCAGAACCGGGGTCAACAGAAGGATAGCGGGGCTAACATCGATGAACGTGCCGGCCAGCAGGATCAAAAAAGCAGTGAGCAACAGAAATGACGTCGCATTCAATCCAAGGCCTCCGATCAGATCGGCAAGCCTGTCGGGGACCCGTTCCAGAGCCAGCACCGTGATGAATACCTGGCTGAACGCTATGATCATCATGATCTTGGCGGACATTATGATTGCGGTTCTCATCGCGCCTGGAAGATCACGGAACACCGAGATGCCGACCAGAAAAAAGCCAATAATCAACCCATAGACCGCCGCTGCTCCCGCAGTTTCAGTCGGCGTGACAAAACCAAAAACCACCGATCCGACAATCAGCACAGGCATAAGCGCCACAGCGGCAGATCTTCGAAACTGACGCAGTCCTTCTTCAAGCGTAAAGGGCACATTTTCGGTCGGGAAGCCCCGAGCTGATGCGATGCGCCAGACAATCAGGAGCTGGAACACCCCAACCATCAGGCCGGGAATTATTCCACCAAGGAACAGACGACCGATCGATTCCTCAGCGGCGATTGCATAGATAATCATCGGAACCGAAGGCGGGATAATCATTCCCATGGTTGAGGAGGCGACAGTGATCCCAGCTGCAAAGTTCTTCGGGTATCCGCGCCGCTCCATCTCGGGGATCAGGATCGATCCGATCGACGCGGTATCGGACGCCGACGATCCCGAAATACCTCCAAAGATCATGGACCCGACAACATTCACCAGACCCAAGCCACCCTTCAGACGTCCGACGAAGAACATCGACAGGTCGAGCAATCGCCGCGTGATGCCACCGGAGTTCATCACCAAGCCCATCAAGATGAAAAACGGCAGCGACACCAATGCGTAATTGTTGATCCCAGCAAAGAAGCGTTGGATCACAAAGCCGGTCCCAAAAGGCGCTTCAATCAAGAAATAGGCAAGGCTTGCCAAGCCCAGCGAATAGGCGATCGGAACGCCGATGATCAGCAGAATTAGAAGGGAGCCAAAGAGGATAAGCACGTCAGTCCTCAGGCATCCAGAGGCGGTCGATGCTCTCGTCGCCGCTCAGCGTAAGCGCGATTTTCGCGACGCAATAGAAAATCGCCAACCCGCAGGCGATGGGGACCACGACAAATACATAGGCCTGCCGCATTCCAAATGGCTGCCAAATGTTTCCACCGGGTCCGGCAATCCAGTCGAAGGACAGATAAAGAAGCGCGGCGTTCATAACAGCGATCAGCAAAAGCCCAAAGATGTAGAGGGCCATCGTCAATGGACGTGGCAGGGCCTCGATGAAGAAAGTGATGGCAATATGCTCGCGCTTGCTGATCGCGACTGCCCCACCGAGCGCACTGGTTGTCAGAAAGGCGATTTTGACGAGTTCATCGACCCCGTAGATCGATTGGTCAAACGGGCGGAGAAGCACTTTCGCGCAGACAATAACAAGGAAAATCGCAAAGAGCACAACCATGACGGTCTCGACGATGTAAGTGAGCCAAGCGTCGACCGCGGCAATCGTCTTCATGGTCAGGCCCTCGAGAGACAGGTGAGCGCCCGAGGCATAACAGACTGCCCCGCGCGCTCTGGGAGGATCACGTTAGCTGCAGGATTGCGCGGCTGCGCGTGCGGCCTCGATATCATCAGCGGAAAAGTGTCCCGCATCAATCATTTGCTGGTACACGGGTTGCACCTTTTCCTGAAACTCAGCAAGGGCTTCCGCCGTGAGCGTGTTGATCTCCATGAACTCAGCGAGATCGTCGATCACCGACGCTTCCGCTTCGCGATAAAGCTGATCCGACATTGCCAAAGCCTCGACCGCGACTTCGTCGAACATCTGCTGAAGGTCTTCCGGCAAGCCATCATACCATGCCTTGTTAACAATCAGCGGGTCGGGGCCTGTCATGTGGTTGGTCAGTGACAGATAGTCCTGAACCTCATGGATGTTGAAGTCCCAGATGTTTTGCGGAGGGTTGTGCTGACCGTCGATGACGCCTTGCTGAAAAGCCTGATAGGCTTCCGAGAATGGCATGGCGACCGGTACGGACCCCAGCGCTGTGCCCGTTGCGATCATCAAGTCTGACTGAGGCTCACGAATTTGTAGCCCATCAAGATCTGAGACTTTAGTGATAGGGCGTGCGTTGGTGGTGTAGGCCCTGAACCCCTGACTAATTCCGGTTGCGGGCACGTGATATCCATTCTCCGCAGCGCGAACCTGAATGCCGTCGGTAAACTCCGATGCGACGAGGCATTCCATCTCGTCCCAGCCTGCGACCAGAAATGGAAGCTGGTAAATGTTGAAGGCCCCTGAAGCGTCTGCGAAGAACCCCCCACGGGTCCCCTGCAACAGGCCCGAAGTCACCTGATCCATCATCTCGCGTTCGTTGCCGAGCGTACCACCGAAGAAGTTTTCGACTTCAATTCTCCCTCCGGAGCGCTCTTCGAGCTGTTCCTCGAAAAACACCATAGACATAGAGCGAATGGCTGTTTCAGGCTGCGCGTTGCCATAGCGGAAGGTGAAATCCTGCGCTGCGGCGGCTGATACAAAAAGAGCTATGCCGGCGGCACTCGCCGACAGCAGGCTGGTATATGACATATCTTCCTCCCTTGAACCCTTAAGGGTTTATCGTGGCGCAGATTGTGCGAAGCTGGGTTCCTCTGGTAAACCAAAAACCGCAGATTTGGTGGTATTGATAGATTTTGGTGGATATTCTATCGTATCAGGGCTCGTTTTGATGGAAAATGATGGAAGAACTCAACGATACCGCTCCGAACAAGATCAAGCGCCGAGCGACGGTTGCCCAGATTGCCAAGCTCGCCGGTGTTGGCGTAGCGACTGTTGACCGCGTTCTGCACAACCGTTCAAGTGTCCGGCCCGCGACCCGCCAACGTGTGTTGCAGGCCAAGGAAGCAATCGAAGCAGGTGCTGTGCCAAACCGTCCTGCGCGGCCTTGGCGCCTGAGGGTGCTTTTGCCTGAAGATGCCGGCCCTTCGACAGAGTTCCTTGGCCAATGCTTTCTTGAGTTCGGAACGCGCGGTACTGCAACGGTCGAATGCGTCTATACGAAGAAAATGGAGCCCGGCATTCTTGCACGAAAGCTGCTCGCCACAGCTGGACATGGCATTGACGCAGTTGCATTTCAGGCATTAGACGATCCGCGCGTCCACGATGCGGTGCGCGAGCTGGACCGGCTGAAGGTTCCGTCGCTTGCGCTTCTTTCGCAGATCGAGAACCCGTTTCTGATCGGCTTTATTGGTCTCGACAATCGCGCCGCAGGGCGGACCGCCGGATATGTGATGGGGCGCCTAACACAGCGGCCCGGCGCCGCCGTGGTTGTGACATCAGGCCAGCTCTACCGCAGCCATGAGGACCGAGAAATGGGCTTTCGGCTGGCCCTACGGACCGAATTTCCGCAGATTCAAGAAATTGTCACCTGCAACGCGCAGGACGATGCCGAAGGGAATTACCGTGCTGTTCGTGAACTTCTGGCCGAGCGCGACGACATTGTCGGGATCTACAACGTAGGTGGTGGAAATCTGGGTATCGCGCGCGCCCTTGGCGAAGCCGGACGCGCGGACGACACTGTCTTCATTTGCCATAACTTAACATCACGGACGCAGGGTTTCCTTTTGGACGGGACGATAGATATCGTGCTGCATGTCAACATGAGGCTTGTTGCCGAAGAAGTCGTAGAGGCGCTGTGCGCGCATCTTGAGCGTCGACCGTTCAAGCCACGCGCACTTCTTACAGGTGTGATTACGCGCGAAAACATCACCGGTGCAACGTTCGGCTAAAGGCTTTCCACAGTAAGTAATTCAAACCGCTCATGTTCCGGCACCACGCCGGCGCCGCCCAGCCGCACCGTGTTTGCCATCAGGCTTACGACTGTCGAGGCGATCCGATCAAAGCTGGCTGAGATCACCAGATCTGCGATGCCGGACCTCAAGGCGGCTTCGCTATTGGGGGTGCGCGCATGGCAGATATAGGTAATCTGGTCTGCCCTGCCGGATTCCTCTAGGGCACGCGCAACGCCACCGACGCCCCCGCCCGAGTGATAAAGCCCGGCCATCGTCTCGCATTGGTCGAGAAGCTCGAGCGCCGCACTGTAGGCCACAGCCTCGTCATCGAGATAGATCATCGTATCTCGGATTATTCGGTTCGGTGCATACTGGGTAAAAGCCGCGCGAAAGCCCTGTTCGCTTGCCTTTTGTCCAAGGTAGCGCTGCGAACCCAAAAGAACGGCGATCTCACCTTCTGGTGGAGCCATTCGTGCCATTGCCCATCCGGCGGTTCGGCCTGCGGCAACACCGTCTATTCCGATATACCCAGCAATGTCTTGTGAACTGAGCGGGCTGAGCAGCGCAAACACCGGCACGCCGCGTGCCGTACAGCTTTTGATCGCGGTAGAGACAGCGGGGTGATCGACCGAGACAACTGCCAAAGCATCGACCTCAGTGCCCATGCGCTCTATTTCCGCGGCGAGACCGGCGGCGGACAGGCTGCCGACAAAGGAAAATACCGGCTCCGCACGGACGTTGTGGCAGGCAGAAGCTGCGGCCCGCAGAGCCTCTGCAAGTCTCTGGTAGACCCACTTCCCTTCTTTCTGGAGCAGGAATCCCATCTTGCAGACCGGGGCCAGCTCAGCCAGCCGATGTCTGAGCATCGCTTTTCCGTGATAGCCAACGGCTTCTGCCGCCGCCACAACGCGCGCCGCAGTGTCCGGAGTCACAGGTGCTCGTGCATTTAGAACGCGATCGACTGTCGCAACGCCCACACCAGCCCTCTCAGCGACATCTTGCATGGTCACGCGGCGTTTGTCCGACATTTGATGATTCCTATCACGCCATTTGCGCCTAATGGTGATAGCACTGATAGAAACTATCAAGCGCTTGATTGACCTGGCGCGGCTCAGCCTCCCTTTGTTCTTTAACGCGAATGGAGGACGCGATGTCGCTAGCCAGCCAAGCAAAAGACTATAGTCTGACCGGAGAAAACTCCGCCAACGGGTTCCAGCTGTCCGATTGGTACGCCACGAAAATCCCGCGCAAGCGGCTCAAAGAGTTAATGCGACGCTCTGACCGCCCAGGTCTGATAAACTACGGTATTTGGATGGGCTGCGTTATTTTCTTTGGGGCGCTGCTTGTCGCGACATGGGGCAGCTGGTGGGCGGTGCCCGTGGCGATCGTTTACGGCGTTTTCTACGGCTCAGGCGCAGACAGTCGCTGGCACGAAACCGGGCATGGCACGGTCTTTAAGACGCCCTGGTTGAATGACGTATTCTATCAGCTTACGGCCTTTATGTCGCTCAGAAACCCAAATCTCTGGCGTTGGAGCCACACCCGGCATCATACTGAAACGGTTGTTGTCGGGCGCGACCCCGAGATTGCGTTTCCCCGTCCTCCGAGCCTTTGGCAATGGGCTCTGAACCTGCTCTATATACCTGCACTGCTCAAAGAGCTCGGCAAAATGGTGCGGCTGTCTGTTGGTCAACTGACGGAGGCGGAAAAGACTTTTCTTCCCGAGCCAGAATGGTCCAAGACCTTTCTGGCCTCCCGAATTCAACTGGCCATCCTGGCAGGAGTGGTGCTGCTTTCTTTGGCCCTGCAGAGTTTTCTTCCGGTGATGCTGATCGGGCTTCCGTCTTTTTACGGATCCTGGTTGCACCATCTGCTCGCCACTACCCAACATGCTGGGCTTGCCGAGGATATTCCGGACCATCGGTTGAATTCGCGTACCGTATATCTCAACCCGTTTTTCCAGTTCATTTATTCAAACATGAACTACCACGTTGAACACCACATGTACCCGATGGTGCCTTTCTATGCCCTTCCGGCTCTTCATGAGGAGATCAAAGGCGATTGCCCGCCGGCCTATCCGTCTCTGAGTGCCGCATACCGGGAAATGATCCCTGCAGTGATCCGTCAGCAGCGCGACTTCGACCACTACATAAAGCGCCCGCTTCCTGACGGAGCTGGAGCTACGCCCGACTATCATCGCCCGGCAATTGCAGCGGAGTAGGCACCCATGACATCCTGGACCAAAGCTTGCATGACCGATGAGATCGAAACCGAGGACCTGATCCGTTTTGATGAAGGCGACCGGACATTCGCCATTTATAGGAGTCCGGACGATGAGTTTTTCTGTACCGACGGGTTCTGCACCCATGAAGATGTACATCTGGCAGACGGGCTGGTGATGGATTACGTAATCGAGTGTCCCGGCCATAACGGCCAATTCGACTATCGCACAGGCGAGGCCAAACGCTCGCCGGCCTGTGTGAATTTGCGAACCTATCCTGTAAAGGTCGAGGACGACGCAGTCTTCATCCAGATAGACGTTCAGTCATGAAACGTATCTACGATTGGGATGCGCGCCCGGCTGTGCGCAACTACACGGTCGCAGATCTTCGCGCCCTGAAGGGCAAAACGAAGCTCACCCAGACAACAGCAAATTCTGCCGAAGAGTCCGCAGCAGCTTCCGAGGCAGGAATCGACCTGATCATGGGCAATGCGCAAAATACGTGCGATGTGCGCTGTGGTGCTCCGGACATGTTTTTCACGGCCGCGCTGGGGTTGCCCGACTATCCGACTGAAGCTGATGTGCTGAAGGCGGCCTTCGCGGCAATGAAAGACGGCGCGGATTCAGTCTATACAGCGCGCGGACCGCATATCGTTGAACTTCTGGCGCGCGAGGATATCCCGGTCATGTGCCACCTGGGTCTCGTGCCTCGGAAATCGACCTGGGCCGGAGGGCTTCGGGCGATTGGCAAATCATCCGAAGAAGCGGCAGAGGTGTGGCAGGCGTTTCGCCGAATGGAGGATGCAGGTGCGTTTTCCGTTGAGGCCGAGGTGATCTGCGCCGACGTGATGGCAGAGATCACGCGTCGCACATCGCTGATCACGAGTTCTTTGGGATCGGGTGCTGGTGCGGACGTCATATATCTTTTTCAGAACGACATATGTGGCGAGAACGAGAGCCAGCCACGACACGCCCGCGCTTTCGGAAACATCCTTCGTCTAGAAGAGGAAATACGCGCCGAGCGCCGTCGTGCCCTGGGGTCATTCCGGCAAGCAGCGTCTGATGGGTCGTTTCCCGCTGCAGCCGAGAGCACTGCGATGGCGCCGGGTGAATTCGAAGTATTCCTGCGCCATCTGCAAACCGCCTAGCTTGGAGATCCGCCATGTACAAGAACGTGCTGGTTCCTGTTGCTCCTGACGATATTGAGCACGCGGCCTCGGCCTTCGAAGTGGCGCGCCAGTTTCTTGGTCCTGACGGGACGCTGCACGTGCTGACGGTTCTTGAGGTGCCGCCGAGGTACCTTGCGGAATACCTCCCCGACCGTCAGGCCAACGACGTGATCAAGTGGGAGCTAGACCGTCAAAAAGAACAAATCCAACGGATCGCAAAGGTCGACCCCGTGATTGTCAATGGCCATCCTGCGGGCAAGATCCTGGACGAGGCACAGCGTCTGGATGTCGATTGCATTGTTATCACCTCGCACGCGTCCGGCGTGCGGGAGTTTTTTCTTGGTTCCACTGCCGCGCGGGTCGCCCGCCGCGCAAGATGCTCCGTTATGATTGTGCGGTGAAATGACCTGAGCTTCTATAAGGGCTTTGAAAGGCTTGGCTGCTGCCGGTTCGATATGGACGCAACACGGTGCACCCTAATGCCGACGCGCAACATGAATACCAGCTCAAACTGCTGTCGCGCAGCTTAGTTCTTCAGGTTCTTCAAAACAGCACTCACGATCGCACCCACAGCACCTGAACCTGCGATGCCCAACGGATCACGCGCTAGGCGGCGAACACTATCAGCCAGTTCGCGCGCTTCATCGGTTGCGCCTTTTATTTCCGCTTCGAGATCTTCCACCGCGAGGTCTCGCACCTCTGCCACCGGAGCCACGTCTGCTTCAGCGTTAATGTTTGTTGCGACAGAGATCAGTACCGCTGCAAGCGCGATGTTGACCAGGGCCACAATCAAGGCTGAGGCGGCGGGCGATACCATGGTCGACAGCGCGAGATAGGCCGCTGCGTTTAGCAGCAAAAGGCCAATTCCTGCGACTACCCCGGCAGCTGCCATTATTACAGTTTGACGGCGAAGCACCGCCAAACGCCTTTGTGCAATCAACCGTTCGGAGCGGACAATGATTGAGAGGTTTCGGCTGATCCGGTTCATCGGTTCTGTCCTTTCAACGCGCGCGGCCAACGACATACCCCACGAGGAACACAGCCAGAAGGGTAATCATCGGTTTTTCCTTTGCAAAAGTTTCGAGTTCTTTCGCAAGGTCCTTGAGCATATCTTCAGAAAGTTCGAGCTCTGGCTGTGTTTCGCCCTCAGTCGAGAGAGCTTCGGTTGGCTCAGGGTCTTTGGACGTGCTGTTTGCGGCCAGCTGCGCCTTGAGTTGCGCCAACTCTGTTTCAAGTTCCGCTTTCGTTGCCATAGCTCTGATCTTTCCTCCACAGCCAGCCCAAGTATGGTTCAGCCAAACCCCATTCCTGCCACCTATCCCGAAAACGAGCAGCCTGGACATCGCACTGCGCGAAACGGCCAAAGCCCACCAATACGAACATACTGACACTGCCCATCGCAAGCGGAACAGTCAGAGCATTCGTGATCGCCAATGCTGATCCCGGAAGTGAGTTCGGGTCGCTCCTGCGTCGCGCTCAAGACCCGTCCTTCTTCAGTCGGTCGTAGGCGGCTTTCATCTTGAGGCCCAATTCGCGGGCGGCATCGCCGATTTCTTCTGCGGATTTGTCAAATTCGGCGCGGGTCAAGAACTTATCCCACTCCGACATGAGGTCTTGCCACTCGTCTTCGGCTTCCTTGCTCCCGAGATGGAGTTGCAACTTCAGTTCGTCTCGGCGTCGCGCCAAGTCTTCCATAAGTTCGGTCAGGTCCATTATGATATTTTCTTGATTTGAAGAAGAATTTAGAGCGTCAACCAAGACTGCGGGTGGACGTCGGCGAAGTGTATGCTCTGGATGATAGCCCTGCTTGAAGCGGCAGGGAAAGAGTGTTGATGCGGCAGGGACAAAGGCCTTGGTGGCGGCAGTGCGGCGTTTTAGGACCGCAGCGCTTTTGCAGAGAGTTCCCACATGGCGAGGGTACTTCTAATGGCCATACAGTCGCAGTCTGGTAGATGCGCGCGCGGTCTGGCAGCTCTGCATGACTATCGCTCCGGACACAGATGCGCTGCAAATAACTTCATCAGAACGGGTTAAGAGGCGGTAGTCGGCCTGCACCAGCAGTTCGTCCAAAGCGCTTCTTTTCGCGGCGAACTGTTTGGAAGGCAGTTTCCACGTCGCGCCAAGCAGCAACGCCATCCGCGTCTCTTTCGCCGTTTCCATAGGTTGCTGCACCTACCTCAGTCAGCGCCACTGCCAACGGTCGCAGCGCGCCGTCGCTTAACGCCGCACGCGTTTTCCAAAGCTCTCGCGTCCGATAGATTTCGTTCAGATCTCTGTCTCGGATTGCGCGCTGGAGCTGTCTGCACGAGTAACGCTCCGAGCCATGCCACCGATCTCGCAGCGCTCTGATGCGTGTCAAAACTAACGGTTGAAACCGACGCGCCGAGAGCGCGATGGCCACCAGCAGGACGAGGACCACGCCAACGCGAAGCAAGGTTTCACGAGTTGCGCGTTGCTCCGCCGCGCCAACCACACCTTCGATGGTCACATCAAATGCTGGAACGGATGCACTTTCGACATTGCCTGTTTCGATGTTGAACCAGTCAAATCGGATTTCCGGCAGTGTCGCGGCTCCGTTCGCTTGCGCCAGATACGTCACTTTCTCTTCGCGTGTCCCTGAAAGCAGGCCCCGCTCTTCGGCTTCGGTTATCGTTGGCTCCGCAGGATAGCTGCGCAGACCCGGCGTTTCAGTTGCCGATACGAGGGCAGGGACCATGACCACGGTTGTTCCATTAATCGTGGCGCGCACTGTTCTTACTACCGCGTCCCCCGGCGCCAGGGTGTTTTCGCCTTCGATATTCTGTTCGAGCGTGAAGCCGCTCGCTACGATCAGGGGGTCCAGCGCTCTGGCTGCCTCAGGTACGACCGCACTGAAAGAAACTTCGGGCGAAGGGACTTCCAGCATTATTGGCTCACGGGACTCAGGATCGGCGTAGGTAAGCGTGAGCGCCTGCGGTGGGATCCTGAAGGGTCCTGGGACCAGAGGATAGAGCCGATAGTTTCGCCGGACACCGGCCCATGTCGCTCCGTCAATTTGTTCGCTGATGGAGGTCGTGGACCGTTCCGGAAGCCGCACCATAAGGGAGGGGACCTCGAAAGTCGGATACACTGGCGGTGTTGGCATCCACGTCGGCACCAGAATTTCAACCACCAGGTTCAGAGGTTGTCCGACAAGCGTTTCCGGCTCGGAGAGCTCGATTGTCACTCGCGGCTCCTGAGCGTTAGCCGCGAACCCACAGAGTACAAATGCCATCAGAGATAAAAGGCGTCTCATTGATCATCCTCGGCATTCTCCAGAAGAAAGCGGGAGCGCAAAAAATCGCCCATTTCCGTATCGATTGAGCTCAGCCACTGGTCCGCGGTGACGGGGGCTGCATCCTCGTCCGGCGCCTCCATCTGGGTTTCGGCCCCACGTCCCGATTCATTGTCAAACACAATCTCGTCGGCACCGATCCCTTGCTCTCCGGTGTCCGACTGTTCACGGGCAGTTTCAACATACTCGACAATGGCGCGTGCGATTTCCAGGTTTCGCTCTGCTTCTGGAAAATCCGGCTGGCGCTCCAGCGCGGTCTCAAACGCCGCCACGCCTGCGCGGTAGCCTCTTGAGCGCATATGTGCCATCCCTTGGGCGAAGGCTGCGTCCGCTGTACTGATCCTGGAAAAAACCTCGGCGGCATCTTCATACTCACCCGCCCTGTATTTGGCGTAGCCCGCCCACATCGGGTCTTCAAACAGCTCTCCGGCACGGCTGTAATCCTTGTTATCGAAGGCCAGCCGTCCTTGTTGATCCGGGGTAAGGAACCAGTCGACCCACCCGTCCGCGCGCGCCGGTGCAGGAGCTGACGACAGCGCGGCCAGCAGCAAGACCAAGCCCCATCGCATTGTCCATCCTTGCCGAAACCACAGCGCGGCCAAAAGGGCGGCGGGCCAGAGCAGCAACCAGCCCCGATCGTCCCAGGCAAGGCTTTCGTCGGCCGCGAGCGCGGCCGCATGTGCTGAGCGAACATTACGCTCGATCTCGGCGATGTCGCTGTCGTCAGAAGCGATTTGCACCACAGTCGCGTTCGGAATGCGATCAAGCTGGGGCAGGGTGACGCTCATGGGTGCCGCCACAAGGAATACGATGGGGGGACGCGGGGGATCGCGCACGGCGGTGAATGCGTCGACGTCAGCGGGATTGAAGTCGTCGAGTACAAATAGAACGGCGCCCGGTGTTTCCGAGGTTTCCAGTATGTCTACCGCGCGGGTCAGAGCGGCGGTCGCGTCATCTCCGGGCGTTGGCATGACCTGAGGCGACAATCCTTCGAGCAAAGGCCGCAGTATATTCGGATCCTCGGTCAACGGGGCGACCTGATGCGCGGATCCGGCATAGGCAATCAGTGCGGTGCGGGCCCCAGCGCGACTGCCGATAAGGTCCAGGATCTTGAATCGTGCGCGTTCCAGCCGGTTCGGCGCAAGGTCGGAGGTCTCCATGCTTTCAGTCACTTTCAGCGCCACAACCAGAGGCGCGGTTTCTGAAACCAGAGGGTTCGGTAGTCTTGTCCAGGCGGGTCCTGCCGCTGCGATGGCCAAAAGCACTCCAACCAGTGCCACGCCATCAATCGGATAGAAGGTGCGCTTGTCGCTGTCGCCAACCCGCAACGCGCGCGCCAAGTGCGGGGCGATTGCATCCGTATCGACCTCAGCGGCCTTTTTGCTAGGTCGGATGCGGTACCACAAAAGCGCGATTGCTGGTAAAGCCAGGAGCCACACCGGACGCAGAAAATGAAAATACTCCAACGCGTCCATCACACCCGCGCCTCGGTTTTCGGTCTGCGGGTATGCAACGCGAATACGGTTAAAAGCAGAATCAGAAGCGCGGCGCTCGCAGGGATAAACGTCAGGTCTTCCTTTGGCCGAAACGACGTTGTTTCCACCACCCGCGGGTTCAGGGCGTCTATCTGCGTGTAGACGTCGATCAGTGCCGCTTCATCACCTGCATAGAAAAATGCCCCGCCAGTGCGGTCGGCGATGTCCTGAAGGGCGGCTAGATCAACCCTGTCCTCTCCGGAGGCTTCCGGATCACCAACTCCGATTGTCTGGATCGTGACCCCGTTTTGGGCCGCTATCTCGGCCGCATTGATCGGTGTCATCCTGCTGGAGGTGTCTGCCCCGTCGCTCAGTAGGATTAACAGGCGTTGTTCGACCTCGCTGGCCTCAAATGTACGGACTGATAGGCCAATCGCGTCGCCCAGTGCGGTGTTAGGGCCAGCCATGCCGACCACGGTCTGATCCAGAAACCCCTTAAGGCTCTGCAAATCCTCGGTGAACGGCGCTTGCACAAACGCCCGCGTGCCGAACACGATCAGCGCCATACGGTCGCTGTCGCGCGCATCTATAAACTGTTCGACCACTTCTTTGACCGCCTCGAGGCGTTGCATACGGTTGCCGTCTTCGGCAACGAAATCGCGATCATCCATAGATCCTGAGATATCGAGCGCGAGCACGATATCGCGCGCCGCGGTCTCAATCACGATGGGCTCGCCCAGTCTTTCTGGGCGCGCAAGCGCGAGAACGAGACAAAGCCAGATTGCGACCGCCGCCGTCATCTGGATCTTGCTCCGGGACAGGACAGCAGCTCCTGCGCTCGGTTCGATGTCTGCCGCATCTGTTATCATGCGAAAAAATGGTACGCGAATTGCGCGAACACGTTCGCGGCGCGGTGGCGCAAAGCGCCAGACAAGCCAGGGCAGGGGCAGAAGCGCCAGAGCCCATGGGAGAGCAAGCACATAGTTCATTGCACAGCCCTGGCGGCGCGATGTTGGCGGATCCATTCCCTTGCCAGGGCATTGAGGCCGAAAACCGGCTCCGGACTGTCGCGATAGGGCGCAACCGAAAGCACTTCTCCGGGGCCGGATCGAAACCCGCTTCCGGGAAAGCTGTTGTCCAAAAAGTCGAGCCAGTTGCTGCCGGAAAGGCCTGCGACGTCTGCGCGTGGGAAGGCTTCCAGGGCGGCGCGGCGCAGAATGCCAGAGATACGCGCGGGATCGTCGCCAACGTCGACCAGTTCCTTCAAGGCGGCACGCCTGTAGGCATTTGCTGCGTGATTTCGCTGTGCGCGCCTAGCCATTCTGAAAGCCAGAAAAAGAGCAAAAAGCCCGAGCCAAATCCAGCCTTGCGTTTGGGGAACCATAGAGATCGGCGGCGGAGCAGGAACAGGCTCCAGCAAGTCGATCAACTCAACAAGACCCAAGCCGTCAAACTCTTCGCTCATGGTGTCGCGCCTCTATGACCGAAGAGCTGCAATAGCTGATCGAGTGTGGGCGTGGTCGTCGTCAGCGGCACAACGGGGAACCCGTACTGGCGGGCCCAGTGGTGAAGGCTTGCCAGCCGTCCCTCCATTACGTCTTCGAGCCGTTGACGCACGGCGCCGTTGGCTGTGTCGATCTCTGCCTGCAGGTCACCGTCGGACACAGTGAGCTTAAGAGACCTGGGCATCGCGTGCGACAGTGGGTCTTCGACACTGAAAAGGATCAGGTCATTGGTGCGCGACAATGCGCGGAGCAGCCGCTCTGTATCTGCGTTGAGGCCCTCAAAATCCGAAAATACCAGGATCAGGTAGTTCGTTTTTGCTATCCGAAGGGCCTGACCGAGTATCTGATTGAGTGGCAAGGGGACTTTGACCGCCGCATCCGCGCGCAACGCGGAATTTGCAGATGCAATAGACGCCAGCAGTCGATTGAATGCGTTTGTATTGCGAACGGGCCGGTGTTCTGCAATTGCCGTGTCACCAAACACCAGACCACCAACGCGATCTCCCTGCGCGAGCACCCGATTGGCAGCAATGGCCGCAGCCTCTGCTGCAATGACAGACTTCATGGACATCTGGCTGCCGAAGAACATCGACATGCGTTGATCGACCAGAAGAAGGGAAGGGCGATCACGTTCTTCCGTGTAAACCCGGACGTGGGGTTCGCCGGTCCGCGCGGTCACTTTCCAGTCGATTGTGCGGATATCATCTCCCTGATTGTAGGTTCGTAGCTCCTCGAAATTCAGCCCGCGCCCTCGCAGACGCGATGCATGGCGCCCGTTCAGCACAGAATGAGACGGCTGACGCGGTAGGAAGCTCAGCGCACGTGCTTTGGCCCCCAACCGACGCAAATGGTCCACGTCGACATAAATGCGAGGGTCAGATCTGGTCTCGATCGCCATTGAATTCCGACCTCCGAAACACGCTAGGAAAGCGCAACAACGCGCAGGATTTCGGCGATAATATCATCAGCCGATTTTCCGTCGCCCTGTGCCTCGTAGCTGAGCGAGATTCTGTGGCGAAACACATCGTGGGCGATGGCGCGTATATCCTGCGGATCGACGTAGTCGCGTCCGTTGAGCCAGGCATGTGTGCGCCCGCATTTGTCCAGCGCCAGCGAGGCCCGCGGGCTGGCCCCGACCTCGATCCAACGGGCCAGATCTTCGCTAAGTTGCGCCGGAGTGCGGGTCGCGTACACAAGATCCGCCATGTACCGCTCCATCGCTTCGGAGACATGAATTTGTCCAATCTCTGCACGCGCGGCAAACACGGCATCCTGGGCAATCGCGTCGCGTATCGGGGTTTTAGATGGCTCGTCCGTTTCAGATTTCGGCCTGTGCGCTGTCGCTTCTTCGCTCCGTACAAGACGTATCACCTCCACTTCGTCTTCGACGGGGGGGTACGTGATCATCACGTGCATAAGAAAGCGATCCATCTGGGCTTCCGGCAAAGGATACGTGCCTTCTTGCTCGATGGGGTTCTGTGTCGCCATGACAATAAAAAGCGGTGGCATTTTGTGAGTTGTGCCAGCCACAGTTACCTGGCGTTCCTCCATGGCCTCCAGCAAAGCGGCCTGTACCTTGGCCGGCGCCCGGTTAATTTCGTCCGCCAGTACGATATTGGCGAAGATTGGCCCCGGGTCGAAACGAAATGACCCTCCGTCTTTCTCCTGGTAGTAGACTTCGGTGCCAGTCACGTCCGATGGCAGCAGATCAGGTGTGAACTGGATGCGCGAGAACTCCGCTTCGAGATTTTTGGCCATGGCTTTAATTGCGCGCGTTTTTGCAAGTCCGGGAAGCCCTTCGACCAACAGGTTTCCATTTGCCAGGAGGCCTATGACCAAGCGCTCTATAACATCTCGCTGCCCGATGATCGTTTCGCCCATGCGGTCGATTAGGTCTGCAACGGAGTCTCTGGGCGTCATGGTATGGTCCTGAAAATATACTTGGTTTTGAGTGCCATGGAGCAGCTTACAAGCTCACCGCATTTCAGCAAGATTTGCCTGCGAACTTTGCGCAAGCCCGTCCCAGCATCGAGAATAAGCACTTGCCAGCAATTTGCTCTCATTAAACACTTCAATGTGGGTCGGCGTTGGGAGGGACAATGGCAGATACACTGATCATTTTGGCACTAATCTGTTTGGAGATAGTCGCCATAACCTTTGCATGGCGCGCCATAAAAACCTCCCGCACGCCGCAAGGTTCTGTCGGTTGGGCAATATTTCTTATCGCAGCACCCTATCTTGGTGTCCCGCTTTATCTGTTTCTCGGCCATCACAGGCTGAACGGGTTTATCGTGAGCAGACGGGCCAGTGAGCAGGTGCTTCATGGCGTTGAGACCTACCGGGACCGGTATCGGCCTCATTCAGATCCCGAGATCGACACGACGCTTTTTGAACAGATCGGAGGCTTGCCGGATGCCGCAGGCAACGGCTTTCACCTGCTCGAAAATGGCGAGGCGACATTTAAAGCGATATTCGCGGCGATTGACGGGGCCGGGTCGTATGTTCTGGTGCAGTCTTACATCGTGAATGATGATGGAGTGGGGCGCGAGCTTGCCGAACGAATGATTGCGGCAGCAGCGCGCGGGGTCGCCGTGCGCTTTATGGTCGACGCAATTGGAAGCATTAAGCTGCCACCTGAGTATTTTGGCAAGTTGCGCGCGGGCGGCGTGGAGTTCGTGAACCCCAAGGCGTCGCGTGGGCCCAAGAACCGGTTTCAGCTGAACTTCCGCAATCACCGGAAAACGATCGTTATAGACGGGCATATTGGATTCACCGGAGGCTTGAACTTCGGAGATGAATATAAGGGACTTAACCCTCGCTATGGCGAAGACTGGCGGGACACGCATTTACGTCTGACCGGCCCCGTGGTTTCACAGCTTCAACTTGTCTTTTGTGAAGACTGGCATTGGGCGACGGAAGAAAACCTCTTCCACGAGCTCAATTGGGAGGCTGGTCTTGATCCGGACGACATGACGGCGCTGATTGTGGCCACCGGACCGGGGGATGAATTGGAGTCCGGTGCGCTCTTTTTCATTTCATGCATTGCCGAAGCTACGGAAAGGGTCTGGATCGCTTCCCCATACTTTGTGCCTGACACGGATGTTCTAAGCGCTCTGAAACTGGCCAGCTTAAAGGGGTTAGATGTTCGGATACTTGTGCCCGAAGTCATTGACCACAGGATTTCGTGGCTCGCAGCCTTTGCCTATTTCGACGAGATTCGTTCGGTCGGGGTTAAGGTGATGCGCTACAACAAAGGCTTCATGCACCAGAAGGTTGTTTTGGTAGATGATGCTCTTGTGGCCGTGGGGACGACCAATATGGACAACCGGTCCTTTCGCCTAAACTTTGAAGCGATGGCAGTCTATTTTGACAAACGGGCCGCGTCCGAGGCGGAAAAGATGCTGGATCGTGACTTCGCGCGGTCTTTCGAATTGGAAAAGCAGCTTTCCGATCAACCCTGGAAAGTTCGTGTCGGCGCACCGATTGCACGCCTCTTCTCGCCGCTTTTGTAGTCTGCCTTGCGTGAACCTCCTGTGAAGCGCAGGTTCGCAGCTAGGTCGATATACCGTTTTTTGCCATAGCGGCTAGGCACCTTTGGCATGCAATGCTGCTGTAAATACCCCGCATTTCTCCAAAACCCCTCGATTTGGTATACGAAATTGCTAAGTTTTGGATATCGCCTCTGAAGCAGGCGCTGCAGCGGAGCCTCTATGTCGGATACTCTTCCTCGAATGAACGCAGCTGAGGCTGCATATCGTGCAATCCGTTCTCAGATTGTCTCGGGTGCTTTGGCAGAGGGAGAGCGCTTGACCGAAAAGCGGCTTTCAAAGGACCTTGGACTGTCCCGAACGCCCATACGGGAGGCTATTGGTCGACTGATCCTAGAAGGCTTTGTCGACAGGCAGTCGGGCTACACGACGCGTGTCGCTCACTTTCCGGAAGATGAAATCGCGCAGATCTTTGAGATCCGGTGCATTCTCGAAGCCTATTCCGCGCGACGGGCGGCTAAGAACGCAACGCCTGAAGACATTGAAGAACTTCGTAACGTGCATTCTCAGATGCAGAAGCACACACCTCCGCGTACCGACCATGACTACAAGGTTCTGACCGAAGCAAACGAGGTTTTCCACCGCATTATTCTGCGCGCGGCGCAGTCACCGCGTTTGACCGCGCTCATGACCATGGCATTTGACGTTGGAATGGTGGTCCGCACCTACCGTATTTATTCAGACGCTGATTTGATGCGTAGCCTTCACCACCATGCGGAGTTGATTGATGCCATCGAAGCGAAAGCACCGGAATGGGCAGAGAAGGTAATGGGCGCACATTTACTGGCAGGGGCGGCAAAGGTCACCGAACGCGTTCAGGCACCGACCGAAATTGCAGAGCACGAACCTGTCCAAGCCGCGGAATGATGTCTTTTCCCGTTATCCGTTCGCTACTTTTCGCTTCGGCCAACAGGGCCTCTGTGTACCAAAAAGTACTGAGCTCCCATTCAGATGCGGTTTGTCTTGATCTCGAGGATGCGGTGCCACGCGACCAGAAGGCCGAAGCGCGGGCTCCGGCACTGGCTTGGATGACGGCCGGAGGCGACATCCCGTGGCGCGGGTTGAGGATTAATAGTCTGCGAACGCCTGAGGGTCTCGCCGATATGGTGGCCGTTTGCGCAGCTGCACCTCAGAGTGGTTTTCTGATGTTGCCCAAGGTTGACGCTGCGGCTGATGTCCAGATTGTTGCAGAAGCCTTGGACTCCGTACAAAGCGGTTTGCGTCTTGGCGCGCTTATCGAAAGCGCCGCTGGTTTGGAACAAGTCTACAGCATTGCTGATGCCAGCCCGCGTCTTGCATTCCTTGTCTTCGGAGCGGTGGATCTGAGCGCAGAGCTGGGCATCGACGGTTCGGACGCGAGCCTTGCCTATGCCCGAGGACGCGTCGTGCATGCAGCGCGCGCGGCGGACCGCCCGATACTCGACGTCCCCGCTCTGGCCTACAAAGATGTCGCTTCTGTTGCAGAGGCCGCAACGCGTGCAAAAGCACTTGGGTTTTCCGGTAAAGCTGCAATTCACCCTTCAAACATTGCCTGCATAAATGCGGCCTTCACACCTGCGGCTGAGGAAATCGACGAGGCCCGCGAAATTGTGGACGCCTTCGAGGCCGCCCCCAACGGACTGGTCGTGCGCAACGGTACATTGATCGAGAAGCCCGTTATCCGCGCTATGCAGGCGCGTCTGGCACTGGCGGAAGCCGCAGGCATTCTTTGAGAATTGCGGATCAAATCGCCCGCGCTGCCGAACGCGACGCCATGTTCTCGTTTCTGGAAGCTCCGGCAGAGTCCCTTGCAGTGGACAGAGACCAGGCTGTGTCGGAAGGTCGGCTTTCGGGTCTCCTTGTGGGTGTTAAGTCGAATATCTCGGTAGCGGGGCAAGCTTGGACGGCTGGTATCCGGGGGCGCTCGTCCGAAATCGCAGACGATGATGCGGAGGTTGTTGGGGTCCTCCGGCGAGCCGGCGCCGTAATGCTGGGCCGGCTGACAATGGACGAAGCGGCACTCGGGGCCGCAACCGAAACCTCAGGCTTTCGCGCGACGCAAAACCCGGAAGCGTCAGGGCGCAGCGTCGGAGGCAGCTCCGGGGGGGCAGCCTCAGCGGTGGCGAGCGGAGCCCTGCAAGTGGCGTTGGGCAGCGATACGCTTGGCTCTGTGCGTATTCCAGCATCCTATTGTGGCGTCCTTGGCCTAAAGCCCGGCCCGGGCCTTTTGCCCATGGGCGGCGTCTTTCCTCTTGCAGAGGGCTTTGACACCGTCGGCCTTTTGGCGCGAGAGACAAGGGTTCTCAACGACATCTTGGATCTGTTCGGTGCCGAGGCTGAGACGAGGCATGCGTCTGTCAAATCTGCGATGCCAGGGGCCCAGGTCGTATGCGACCCGGGGGTCGCTGACGCCTTAGAGCAGGCACAGATGTTGTTCGAACAGGAAGGGCGCTGGTCCGGACGGCTGCAGGTTGCGGGTTGGTCCGCAGCACCCGTGCGTATGGCGGCGTACAGCCTCGTTTGCGCGCGCGCAGTCAACTCGCTTGCCGATCAACCGGTGGCGGGTCGGGCGGTCGAGAAAGCTCTGGCCTTTGGTCAGCGCCTTTCGGCGGAAGAGATCACTGCAGCTCAAACACTTTGCGATCGCGCTGCCGAGGGATTGCGGCAGGCAGTGTCGGACAACACGGTCCTGTTGACCCCGACAACACCGGACCCGGCTTTTCCACGCGGGACAAAGCCGCCGTCGTCGCAGGCAGACTTCACTGCGATTGCAAATCTTGCAGGATTGCCTGCACTTGCCGTGCCGATACCTAGCGGGGATTTGCCACAATCCGTGCAACTTATAGGTCCTCAGGGTTCCGAGCGGACCCTTCTTTCTTTGGCTGATATTCTGTTACGGGCGGGCTCTCTCAGTCAAACTCAAGCGTGACTTTCATGGCGAGCTTGCCTTCTTCGGTCCGTGCCCAAAGCTGCAGCGCGTCGCCTTCTTCTTTGCCTTCGATCACAAACGGGTTTGGCGCAAAGAGCGGGCTGATCGCGCGAATATGGGCGGTCTTCAGGCGCCTGTCCGGCGCATGCTCCTCTCCGAAATTGACCAACAGTGTCGCAGTCAATGGCCCGTGCACGACCAGACCCGGATACCCCTCCACATCCCGGGTGTAGTCAGCGTCGTAGTGAATGCGATGCCCATAAAAAATCAACGCTGAGTACCGAAAAAGCAGGACAGGGTCTGGCTTAATGAAACGCCGCCAGGCTGGATCTTTTGGAGCATCTGGCGGCGCTGGACTTGGGGCACCTGGAGCCGGCGGGTCGCGATAGACAATGTTCTGGGTCTCTATCAGACAGGTTCCTTCTTCGTCCTCGATGTCATGTGTGACTGTGACGAAGCCAAGTTGCCCGGAGCGGCCTGTCTTCTGGGTTACATCATCAATCCTGGAGGTTTTCCTGGCTCTTGATCCGATGGTCAAAGGACGCCGCCATTCAACCTTTCCACCAGCCCACATGCGCCGTGGCAAGCCGAGATCCGGGAGAAAGCGGCCCAGCCGTTCGTGCCCGTCTTTCGCCAGCGCGGAAGCCCGGATCTGTGGGTTAAAATAGAGATAATGCCAGAACGCCGGCAAGGCGTCGCCCTCCGCGAGAGACGGCGCGGCGTCCAGAGCCAGCTGCATATGGATGGCTTGTCGGAGATCGATCCGGTCCTGAGCGATTTCGCTGCGCCCGACTGCGGCGTGGAGCTCCATGTCCTAGTGTCCTTGGAATACTGGGCGTCGTTTGGCGGCAAAGGCCGCCTGGCCCTCACGATAATCCGCGCTCGCATAACAGGTTTCCACAAGGCTTTCTGCATGCCGCGCTGCGTCTTTGTCACCAGGCCTGCTAAATGCTCGGAGCCCTGCCTTCACCGCGCGCAGCGTCAATGGCGCGTTGGAGGCAACGGTGTCAGCGATCCGTGCCGCCTCATCTTCAAGCAAATCAGACGGGAAAGACTGGTTCACCAACCCCCAGCGTTCGGCCCGTTCCGCCGGAACCGGGCGGGCCGTGTAGAGAAGCTCCGCCGCTGCAGCTGGTCCGGCAATGTGAGCAAGCGCGGCGATTTCTTCGGTACCAACAGCGAGACCGAGCTTGGCCGGCGTGAAGGCAAACTGCGCCGTATCCGCAGCCAGCCTCAGATCGCAGCGCAGCGCGATTTCGAGCCCACCGCCAATGCAGTGACCCCGGACTACGGCGATAACGGGCATTGGGAGCGCAGCCAAGGATTGCAGTGCACGAGCAACCATTGCGTTGTACGAAGAAATATCTTTTGGGGTTGAGCGGACTTGCGGAAACTCCGAAACATCCGCGCCGGCAGAGAAAGCGCGCGCTCCAGAGCCCTTTATGATAACCACGCGTATCTTGCTCGATTTCAACGCTTCGCAGGTTTCGGCCAACCCGCGCCACATGCTCAAGCGCATTGCATTCAGGCGACCCGGGTTGTTTAGCGTTATGTAGGCAATCAAGTCCTTCTGATCGAGCGAAACGCATCCTTCGCTGCTCTGTACTGGCTCCATCATATTCTCCCTGTCCACTGCCCCCCGCCGTCCATATCGACAACGGTGCCATTCAGGTATTGGATCCTTGGCGAGGCCATCATCACGCATAGATCCGCCACTTCCTGCGGCGACTTTGGACGGCCAAACGGAAATTTATCTGGATCTATGAGTTCTTCCCAGCGGCTTTCATCGCTCAGCTCTGCCCGCGCCTTGCCTTTGAAGAACCGCGCCATGCGATCCGTCAGTGTGGGAGAGGGGTTGATCCCCAGAACGCGCAAACCGGCGGCTTGCGCCTCTGCCCCAAGGGCTTGGGTGAACCCAATCAGAGCAGCATTTCCAGCAGCGCCGCAAATATAGGCGGGGCGCGTGGCCCGGCCGCCCATGCCGATAATATTTAGAATGATGCCGCTGCCTCGGTCGGCCATGTCCGGGTAGAAAAGCTTGCATAGATGGATGTATCCAAACACCTTCAGCTCCCAGCCCTCACGCCAGTCGTCCAACGAAAGGTCTTTCAGACCGCCGGCTTTGATTGCGCCAGCGTTGTTCACAAGAATATCTGGTGTCGCCACACCGGCATGCAGCGCTTCGCGTCCTGCGTCGGTAGCCAAATCTGCAACCACCAGATCTGCCTTTGCGCCAGTTTCTGTCATCAGGTCTGTTTGCGCTTTTGCCAGCCGCTCCGCATCGCGCGCAACCAGCGTGACCAAAGCGCCTTCCGCTGCAAAGGCTTTCGCCGTGGCAAGGCCAATCCCCTTAGAGGCCCCAGTGACCAGGACCTTCTGACCTTCGATTTTCATATCCATTTTGCGGGCCTCAGATGTAGTATTGAATTTCGAAAAAAAGGCAGCCGCCGGGTGATGCAAAGGGACCGTGGGGTGTTCCCGGTGGACGACACGCATAACCCGGTGCGGTATGGGCTGTTCCCCCTTTTCCATCGGAATCGCACCCCATGATCAATGTGCCTTCGATCAGGTAAACTTCCTCCCAATAGTCGTGAAGGAACTCGTTTGGCGCGATTGTTTCAGGTTGAAAACGGATAAGACGCGTACGCACTCCGCGCTTGTTGGTCTCGTTCAAATCCCCGGACAGCATCTTCTGTTCGACCCCGGGCGCGCCTCCGGGCACCTGTTCCCACCCTTTTTCTGGGTCGAGATCGTGATAAGGGACCGCGGCTTTAAGATCTTTCATGCGTATGTCCTTGCTTTCGTCGACATAGGAATCTCGTTCAGCGCGCGCCTGAGACCACTTAGGTCGGATGCGTCGGGCAGGTGACGGACTGCCGCCTGCAGCGCGGTTGCCACTTCCGGCGGAATACCCCCATCATGACAGTTGGCAACGAACTTTTGTGTCACCTCTGCATCGGTCAACGGAGCTTCCGGGTCTCCTGGTGCATGCGGCGCATGAACGCTAATACGATGTCCGTTTTGGTCAGTTGCCTCTACCGTTGCGGGATAGGCCACAGGGAAGGCTTGTGTGTACTCCGGGTCCTCAGAAAGTGTGATTTTCTCACGCAGCGCGACGAGCGCTGGCACATTACGCCGCGCGGGCTCTTCGAAATCCGCTCGTTCAGGCGCTCCTTTGTAAAGTGCCAGGGCGACGCAGTGTTGCAGGCTGAAGCGGGCCTCATGCGCATTCTGCGGATCAGGTCGGTCGCAGAAAGAAATTGCCGGGCCATAGGTGACCACCAAGATATCTCGCAGCAGGGTCAGGTCTTTCAAAGTACTCTGCAGGTCCAAAGCCGCGGCGATTGCGGGATGGGTGTGGCGGCAGGCCGACCAAGGCTTCAGGCTCACTTGATGAAGCAGCCAGGAAGTTGAGTGCGTGGAAAGAACCGACGCAACCTCCGCCTCCGGAAAAAAGGTTTTAAAGAAGCCCAGGTTGCCTTCGAGTATCTCAAGCGGCGCGGCGAGACCGGCCTCTGCAGCGCGTGCTGCGCTTATCCCTGCGCGCGCTGCATGCGCTGTCGCCATTTGTTTCGCGAAACCGGGCTCCAGTCGTGCTTGCCATAGGCCTGAGGCCTGCATGCCGGCATGTCCCAGAGCATGCGCGCTTTGCAGGGTAGTTAACCCTTTGGCGCAACTGGCGGCCATAGCGGCGCCGAAGACCCCACAGGCGGAAGAGTTATACCAGGTCGTGTAGCCCCCGCGCGCCGCGGTGCGCCCAATCCGTATAGATATCTCATATCCTTTGAGAAGACTGGTCAGCAGAAGTGGACCCGAGCAATTGGTTTCGAGAGCCGCGCACAGAGCCGCCGGGCAAACGGTGTCTCCGGCATGCAAAATGGATGTCCGGTCGAGGTCGTCCATTTCCAGCAAGGAACCAAGTGCACCGAGGGCAAAGGCGGCCTTCTCAGGGGCATCTCCAGCCGTGCGCAGAGTTGAGACGGCACCAGCGGATGCTCCGACAACTTCGCCAAATTGGACGTTGGCCTTTGTTCCACGCGTCGCGATCACCGTGCCGAGCCAGTCAAGCAAGTGTTTCGCCGCGTGAGACAAATCCTGCGAAGCTACAGGCCGGTCGCAGCCTGCTATCAACCCTGTTGAAAGCGACAAGAAGAACACCCCATTTTCGTATACAATTATAGATCGGAAAAGCCAAAATCGATGCTGAAATTACCCCACATACACTCCCGCCGATGAGTTTTTTCGAAAGTTATGGATCCGAAATGATCTCTTAAATAACTGAAATTTATATAATAATTCGTAAAAAACGAGATCCATCGGCTGTGATTGTCACCAGAAATTTTTTGTCGACAAAATGCACTTTCCTTTTCTTTGCGCCAGTCTACCTTTGCGATGGATATATGGGCGCGGGCTCTCGGAGGAGCAGTCCCGCGCACTTGGGGAAAAATGGCAGCATCTCGGGTGCGGTGCAGGCCAGCGAAGGGGATCACTCGATTCTAAACGGACACGTGCCCGGTCTGTCCCACCTTTAAAATCAAACAAGGCCGTCCGGGATGCGGCATCAACAGGAGAGTTTCGAGGATGAACCAGCTCGACTTCAACCGTCGCCATTTCATGGCACTTATAGGCGCAGCGACAGCGACCACCGCATTGGGCAGCCGCGCTATGGCGTCCGAAGCACTCAAGTTTTGGGCGCCGGGCATTGCTCGTGTCGGAAACCAGGATTGGTCAGATATGGAGAGCCAGTCCGGCATCTCAATCGCCAACATTGCCAAGTCGGCCCGCGCGGATGAGGCCATTCAGAAAATGGTCGTCGGCGACGGCAACGCGCTTTATGACGCCATGACGGATAACGGTGGCGGCATGGAAGATGCGCTGGCGTCTCAGAACGCGATTGTGGAACTGGACCCAAGCCGGATGTCAAATTGGGGCAATCTTCTTGAGAGCTACAAAGAGGGTGGAAGCTCCTACGATACAATACGCTACGACGGCAAGCTTGTAGCGGTTCCTTACATTTCGAACGCGGACAGCCTGGCATTTAACCATGATGTTGTGGGTGAGGAACTGAATACATGGGAAGCGCTTTTTGACGAGCAGTTCCGAGGTCGCGCGGCGATGCAGAACGACTATGGTCCGACGCTCACCAACACCGCGATTTACCTCAAAGAGTCCGGCAAGCAGGATATCGAAAACGCGTCAGATATGACTGAGGCCGAGGTAAAAGGTGTCTGTCAGTTCCTGATTGATCTGAAAAAGAAAGGGCATTTCCGGACATTCTGGGACGGTTTCCAGAACGGCGTTGACCTTCTGGCGTCCGAGGAAGTGCTTGTGTCGTCCTGCTGGGAACCAATTCAGATTGTCGCCGCGCGCAAAAACGGGGCCGACATCCGGTATGGCACTATGACCGAAGGACACCAGAGCTGGAACAATGTGATCATGCTGACCCGCGGGGGTCAGGAGCGCGGCATGGAAGACGCCTTCTATGCGCTGGCGAACCTCTACCTTGATCCTTGGTTCGGGTCGCGCACACTGGCCGGGCTGGGCTTCACGCCGCAAATGACCGGTGTGAACGACTATATCGAGGCGAACCCCGCAGACTTTGACGATGATACAAAGTCGACGCTGGTGGACCGGTTGGCAAGGAAAGAGGCGCGGATGGCGAATGGCGGCAACGCCTGGCAGAACGTTTTCCCGACCAATATCCGCGCGTATCAGGATTGGTGGGCACAGGTTCAGGCCGCCTGACCGTGGCAACGCTCACGACCAACTCACCCGGCGGGGCAGCACGCCCTGCCGGGGAATTTTCAGCGGTCTGGCGCGCGCGCCTTGGCCGCTGTGCTTTCTATCTCCCACTCGCGTTCATGGTGGTGTTCTTTGCGCTGCCGATGGCGTTGACAGTCGTTTTTTCATTCTTCGAACGCACGATGTTCTGGATGGAGCCCGGCTTCACGCTTTTCTCTTATCATAACTTCTTCTTCTCAGCGCGTCTCGAGAACTTCCTAACTTCCATGAAGTACTCCGCGGTGGCTGTGGTCATCTGCTTTATCTTTGGGTTTCCGATTGCGGTGTTTATTCGACGGTCGATCCCACAAGTGGCGCAGCACCGCGTCATTTTGCTGTTTATCCTGCCGTTTATGGTGTCCGAGATTATTCGGGTTTTTGCGCTGCGTCCGGTGCTGCAGCGCAATGGCCTGGTGAACTCGACTCTTTTGGATTGGGGGCTGATCGATGAGCCGATCACCTCTCTTCTTTACACGCATACTGGCGTGGTGATTGGCGAGGTTTTAAGCTTCCTTCCGTTCATTGTCTTCGCAGGTTTTCTGGCAATGGAGGCGGTTCCCAAATACATCTTCGAAGTTTGCGACGACCTGGGCGTTGGGTTCCGGCGCCGGTTCCAGGATGTCATTCTGCCGCTGGCTGCGCCGGGCATCTTTGCGGGTGCAGTTTTCATCTTCGTCAATGGGCTCGGTGTGGCATTGCTGCCCAACATCCTTGGCGGGCCAGGAGCGGTCAACGCGGGGTTGATTGCAACACAGGCAATCACGGCACTCGACTTTCCGCTAGCCATGGCGGTGAGCGCAATCATGATGGCGACGCTGATGGGTCTTCTTTATTTGGGCCACCGGCTGTTCGACCTCACAAAAATACTGACACCGCTGAATTGAGGGGCCGAAGGTGACCGACGAATACGCCAATCCTTGGCTCTATCGCCTCAAGTGGCTGTACATGCTGCTGCTGGTTGTCACGTTGATGAGCCCAGTGCTCTATGTGATGTACATCTCGTTCAATGCGAACGGGTTCGGGGCTCGCTCTTATGACTTCACCCTGGAATGGTACCGGCTCGTTTTCTCTGACACTTTGCTGCTGAATGCGCTCCGCTGGACGTTGACGCTTGCGGTTGTGGTGACCTGTATCACTGTGCCTTTCGCTGTTCTGGCGGCGAAGTATTACAAGACTGCGCAGAACAAACTGCCCGTTGTGTTCTTGCTGCTGGCACCCTTGTTCGTTCCGCCGGACATTCTGGGCTCTGCACTGCTTGTTTACTTCAAGTCTCTGAATGCGAGCTTCATTTGGTTGGGAGATCAGCTCGGCACGACGATCTTCGACGGCTGGTTTAGACTGAGTTTCTTCACGGCGGTGGTCGGTCTGATCATCTACACCATCCCCTACGCCTTCATCGTTGTTTTGATCACGATGGGGCGGTATCGGACCGAACAAACCGAAGCCGCGCGTGCCTGTGGCGCCGATGGCTGGCGCGCGTTTTGGGACATTGAGTTCCCCCAGATCCGCGCGGGCGTCTTCAGCGCGTGTTCGTTCTGCGTCATTCTGGTGTTCAACGAATACACACGGACGAGCTTGCTGAAAGGTGGCTTTGACACCTTCACGACCGTTTTGATCAGTCAGATGCTGAACACCGGCATGTCGCCCCAAAGCTACGCTATGTCTTCCATGGTTGCCTTCACAGCGATCGCGATCATCGGCAGCATCATTGTCTTTACCCTAATCCGGACCGAAAGCCTGACACGTATGGCACGTGCGAAGGCGGAACCGGTCATGTCGAGCTAAGAGGGACCCTATGTCTGAGACCACTATTGCCAAGGACATGCCACCCGCCGTCGAGGTGAAAAACCTCTCAAAGCACTATGGCCCGGTGAAGGCCCTTCGGAATGTTGACCTGACCATAGCAGCAGGGGAGTACTTCGTTCTTCTTGGGCCTTCCGGCGGCGGCAAGACAACACTGCTGCGCACCATAGGCGGTTTTCACAAACCAACCGAAGGTGAAGTGCTGTTGCATGGGCAGGAGATGGGACACCTTCCGCCGGACAAACGTCCCACGACGATGGTCTTTCAAGCCTACGCGCTTTTTCCGCATATGACGGTGCTTCAGAATGTAGCTTATGGTCTAAAGGTTGCCGGGATGGACAGGCGATCTTCCGAAGAAAAGGCCGCGGCAATGATGGATGTGGTTGGCCTGAGCGGGTTCGCAGAGCGCAAACCGCATGAACTCTCCGGCGGTCAGCAGCAGCGCGTGCAATTGGCCCGCGCGCTGGTTCTTGATCGCGATATCCTGCTTCTGGATGAGCCCCTTGCAGCGTTAGACGCACAGCTGCGCAAAGACATGTGCCTTGAGCTAAAACATCTTCAGGAAAAGGTGGGTATCACCTTTATCCATGTCACCCATAACCAAGAGGAGGCGATGACGGTCGCGGACCGGATCGCGCTGGTGGCTGATGGCAACCTTGTCGAACAGGGCAAGGCTCGCGATATCTACAGGGCGCCAGTTAAGAAATTCACCGCGAGTTTTGTCGGCGAGAACAACATCTTGTCTGGAAAGATCTCCAATGTGAACGGGGTTTCTTGCACAGTTGACGTGGCGGGATCGCAGCTTGTTGTTGCAAAACGCGGTCAGGAGGTCACGCACGGCCAGCCGGTCGATTTGTCGATCCGGTCCGAGCTTGTTCAGCTCAGCCGCGCAAATGGATCAAACAACTCCGGTGACGGGCACTCAATCCTCGGCAGCTATGATGAAGCTGTGTATCTTGGGCTTACAACTTCGCATCTGGTGCGCTTGCCAAACGGGGTCGAAATGACCTCTCGCACGATTTCTGATGCGGTCGACGATCTGCCGACGCCCGGAGATCCAGTGCGGCTGCATTGGCAACCCGAGGCTATTCGCCTGCACACAAGCTGAGGCGCCGTCCATGTGGTCGAACCCCCGCGTCCCCTACCAGTTCGCGCGCGATCGCGTGCTGCTCCCGCCGCTCAACGGCAAGCAAATGATCGTTCATGTTGTGATGAACATCGAATACTGGCCGTTTGATCGCCCGATGCCGCGCGGCATTATTCCGGCCCCGCACGGCGCAGCGCCTGCGCCGCCCGATGTGCCGAACTATGCCTGGGTAGAATATGGTATGCGCTGCGGCATGCCCCGCATTATGGACATGCTTGCGGCGCGTGACATCCCGGCGTCGGCCTTCACCAACGCACAGGTGGCCGATGTGTATCCAAGCCTCATGTCGGCTATTGTCGATGCAGGGTGGGAGCTTGTTGGCCATGGTTGGTTCCAGCAGAGCCTGAAGGCGGTAGAGAACGAACGTGATGTCATAAGGCGCAGCCTCGATCGATTGGCCGAAGTTCAGGGCAACCGGCCCCGCGCATGGCTTGGGTGTGGTCTGGGCGAAACCTTCGATACGCCGGACATTCTGAAAGAAGAGGGGATCGAGTTCCTGCATGACTGGGCCCTCGATGATCTGCCGGTCTGGATGAAAACCGAAACGGGACCGCTGGTCGGACTGCCCTATACATTCGAGCTGAATGATGTGCCGGTCTATGCCATACAGAACGGCTCCACCGACGAATACCTCAGGCGTGTCGAAGCGACGTTGGAGATCTACGAGGCCGAGACTGCACGCACGGGGCAGCCACGGATCCTTACACTTGCGCTTCATCCGCATATTATCGGGGTACCGCATATCGCCCGACACTTCGAACAGGCGCTCGATCTGCTCAAGGCGCGGGACGACACGGTTTTTGTCACCTCCAGCCAAATGGGGGATTGGTTCATGTCTGCCGACGCAGCAGGCGGCACGGAAGTTATGTCTTTGGGAAAGGTTGCTGAGTGACTGCACAATCCGCTGCTCTGTCGCACCTAAAGGTGCTTGATTTGACGCGCGTGCGCGCGGGCCCAACCTGTTGCCGTGTCCTTGCCGATTTCGGTGCCGATGTAATTAAGATCGAGGCGCCTTCAGGTGTGGATCCGAACGCAGGTGTAAATGGCGCGCGGCATGGATTTGACATGCTGAACCTTCACAGAAACAAACGCTCGCTGACACTCAATCTGAAAAGGCCCGAGGGGCGAGCGGTGTTGATGAAAATGGTCGAAACCGCCGACGTGCTCGTTGAGAACTTCCGCCCAGACGTCAAAGATCGGCTCGGCATCGACTACGAAAACCTGAAAGCAGTGAACCCACGGATCATCCTCGCTTCGATTTCCGGCTTCGGGCAGGACGGCCCTTACGCAAGGCGGGCCGGGTTCGACCAGATTGCGCAGGGCATGGGCGGGCTCATGGGCGTTACAGGCGATCCTGAGGGTACCCCGACGCGCGCAGGCGCCGCCATCGCCGACAGCAGTTCTGGGATTTATGCGGCAACAGGCATTCTCGTGGCACTCGCGGAGCGGGAGCGGTCCGGTGAGGGGCAATGGGTGTCGACGTCACTGCTTGAAGCGCAGATCGCGCTGATGGACTTTCAGGCGGCGCGATACCTTGTCGAAGATCAGGTGCCGCACCGCGCTGGCAATGACCATCCGGACGTCGTGCCAATGGGCGTTGTGGAGACAGCAGACGGATACCTGAACCTTGGCGTAGGAGGGCAGGGACAATGGGTGGCGTTCTGTTCAGTAATCGGAGAGCCAGAGCTGGCCGACGACCCTGATTACGCGACGCTGGAGGATCGAAGGGAGCATCGCTCAGCGCTATGGGCGCATCTGCGTCCCATCTTCAAGAGGAAGCTCACCAAAGACTGGGTAACCGTTCTTGAAGCGGGCGGCGTGCCGGCGGGACCAATTTACGAAATGGATCAGGTCTTCGCGGACCCGCAGGTTCAGCACCTTGGGATGGCGGCCCCTGTACACGATCCCGTCCGGGGAGAAACGCGCCTCGTTGCGCAGCCCATCAAAATGTCTCGAACCCCCGCCAGCGTTTACAAAAGCGCACCGGACGCCGGTGAACACAACGACGAGATTTTGATCGAGTACGGCCTAAGCCCGCAAGAGGTGGCCGAGCTTCGAGCAGCCAATATCATCTGAGAGGACGACCCCGATGAACCAGATCGACACAGATGCGATCTCCATGCCCGTTGGCCCGCAATGGACCGACATCCGCGAGGCGGTCGCGCGCTTGTGCGAGGACTTCCCGAATGAATACTGGAACGATCTCGACAAACGGGACGCCTATCCGACCGATTTTGTGAAAACGCTGACGGCGGCCGGATTTCTCGGCGCGCTGATCCCCGAAAAATTTGGTGGGTCTGGTTTGCCATTGTCGGCAGCCGGTGCAGTTCTGGAAACCATTCACGACACTGGCTGCAACGCAGCTGCATGCCATGCCCAGATGTACACGATGGGGACAGTTCTTCGGTACGGGTCTGAGGAACAAAAGCAAAAATACCTGCCAGGGATCGCCAGCGGCGACCTGAGACTTCAGGCTTTTGGCGTGACCGAACCGACGACTGGTTCGGACACCACGCAACTCAAAACCCGGGCGGAGAAAACCGCGCGCGGCACCTACATCGTGAATGGTCAGAAGGTCTGGACGTCCCGCGCCATGGAAAGCGACCTGATGTTGCTTTTGGCCCGTACCACGCCGGCCGATCAATGCAAGAAGCGCTCGGACGGGATGTCTGTCTTCCTGCTGGATATGCGCGAGGCGTTGGGCAATGGGCTCAGCCTCAGCAAAATAGACGCAATGATCAACCACAACACCTGCGAAGTCTTCATCGACAATCTTGAGATCCCCGCTGACACCCTGATTGGGGAAGAAGGCAAAGGCTTTCGGTACATTGTCGATAGCATGAACGCCGAAAGAATTCTGATCGCTTACGAGTGCATCGGTGATGCAAAATACTTCATCCGCAAGGCGGTGGACTATGCAAATGACCGCGTGGTCTTTGGCAAGCCCATTGGTGCCAACCAGGGCCTGCAGTTCCCGATCGCCGAGGCCTACGCCAAGATGTGTGCAGCAGAGCTGATGGTGAACAAGGCAGCCGCCATCTTTGACGGTGGTGGCAAGGCGGCCGAAGAGGCAAATATGGCTAAGTTGCTGGCGGCAGATGCGTCCTGGGCCGCGGCCGAAACCTGTATGCAGGTTCACGGCGGCTTCGCATTTGCGCGCGAATACGGCATTGAGCGAAAATGGCGCGAAGCGCGTCTCTACCAAACGGCGCCGATCTCAAAGAATATGATCTTTGGCTATATCGGACAGCATGTTTTGGGTCTGCCCCGCAGCTACTGACATGCTGCTTAAACCTGGTGCCCAGTCTGCCAGGGTTGCGCCGATTATTCCTGAAGCGCCCGTGCTCTGTGTGGGCTGATTCAGCCAATGCCAACTAAAAAGCGCTATCTGATGCGATGACCCTGTTTGTATCGCATCACTGGCTTGTAGCAACCATCCGGTCGAACCATGTGTGCCGCCTTTCTGAGCGGGCGGTTTACCGCATCCCGTAGTAAAGACCGACCGTGTGCTCGGCTTCGGCAAAAAAGAGCCAACGGCTCACGGCAACGCCGCAGGCATGGGACAGAACCGCCAGTGCTGCTGTCAGATGTCCAAGAGGTATCATCAGCAGGATCACGGGCAGGACCGCCATCAATAGAGCGGAGATTACGCGCAGCTTCTGTGCGTGTTTTCGTCCGATCACGTGGATGAACTCCTTCATCAGGTAGTTTGGCGAGGTGTGGGGATGTGCGACAGAACGCACCGTGCCGAGATCGCCCAGTCCGGTTGCGGTGCCCAGATCGGACCCCCGCGCGTCAAACGCCCGGTCACCCTGCGCCCACCACAAAATCTGGATCGCGAGCGTGGCCAGCAGAAGAGGTATCGCCAACGAAACACGTCCCGACAGGAGCGCCCCCCCACTAACTGCGTAGGCAAGGTAAACAACCGAGGTGAGTGGCGTGTTCCAGCGCGGTATCGTTGCGAGTTGTGCGTAGATCATCGAGGTCGTGAAAACCGTGCCAAGACTAAGCACAGCGCCGATCCAACCAAGTGGAGCTATGTGCGTGCCGGTAAAGACAAGAAGCGCCGCATAAAGCCCCATAACGAGCAAGGCTGCGACGGCACAAATCCCTTCACGGCTCAGCCAGCTTGAGCGCCATTGAGTGAATGCTTTCCACGCTCTTTCTGGGCGACCGAGATGGAACGTAGAAGAGATCAAGCCACCAACAGAAAGTGCAAAAGCCAGAAAGAAAAACGCAAACGCTGTCCAACCGGTCGGTGGGCTGCTGTCAATGCCGAGCCAGGTTAGTAGTCCGAAGCCAAGACCCGAAAGGGTCGTAAAAGCGATGACCGAAGCTGCGGGATGCATTAGGCGTTGCTCTTGCCGTCGCCCGGTAGGCGGGACAGCTGCTTGTCGATCCAGCCCAGAAAGCCCTTCGGATCCTCAACCACCGGCTCGAGCAAGGGCGCGAGAATACTCTCGTCTTCCCAGCTATCCTTGGGGCGTGGCGGCAAATACTTGTTGACAGGAGCGGTCCCCAGCTCAGGCATCAGGTCCATACCGCCCCGTTCGACGGTTAGTTTGGACACACTACTTTCAGGGTCCGCAAAGTCTCCGAAATGCCGCGCGCCGGCCGGGCAGGTCCGCACGCAAGCCGGCACTCGGTCCACTTCGGGCAGATTTTCATTGTAGATCCGGTCCACGCAAAGCGTGCATTTTTTCATCACTCCCTCGGCCAGATCCAGTTCCCGCGCGCCGTAAGGGCAAGCCCAAGCGCAGAGCCCGCAGCCAATGCAGTCGCTTTCATTGACCAGTACGATCCCGTCTTCGGTCCGCTTGTAGCTGGCCCCGGTCGGGCACACGGTAACGCAGGGTGCGTCTTCACAATGCAAGCAGGACTTGGGAAAATGGACTGTCTGTGCCGGACCCGCGCTGGGCTTTACCTCGTAGGAGTGCACACGGTTGAGGAATGTTCCCATTGGCTCGTCGCCATATGGACGCTGATCCGACAAAGGGGCACCGTAGTTTTCTGTATTCCAGCCTTTGCAGGAAATAACACACGCGTGGCAACCGACGCAGGTGTCGAGATCGATAACCAACCCCATCTTTTTATCTGTTTTTTCTGGTAAGCTTGTCATGTGGTCTGTTCCCAAACATGGCTGGCTGCGGACTGAAAGTCTGCCCAAATGAATTGATGAAACTGCGGTATCAAAACCGACAACGGGTCGTTCTCTGCTGGATCCCACGTGGCGATGTACCAGATGAAAGAGCCCACGCTGACCGCGACGAACGCGAGAATTATCAGCAGAGTGCGCTGGACCGGCGTCATTTTCCAACTTTCCAGGCCAACGCAGAGGGACCTTGACCAACCGGAGAGGCGACTGCGTCAAAACTCGGTTGCGCCTCGAGAGGTGCGCGAACCTTTTCAATTCTCACACGCAGATCGAACCAGGCGGCCTGACCGGTAATCGGGTCCGAGTTCGACCAGCGTAATCCATCACCTTTCGGAGGCAGCAGCTCGTGGATCAGGTGGTTAAGCAGAAAACCCTTCGTGGCCTCCGGCGCGTCGTCTGACAGGGCCCACGCGCCCTTGCGCTTTCCGATTGCATTCCACGTCCAGACAGTGCGTCCGTTCAGTGCCGCCTGCAGCGCAACAGGAACGGTTATGGCCCCGTGTGCCGACGTAACGCGCGCCCAGTCGCCGTCCTGGAACCCGTGTTCATCCCAGAGCTCCTTCGGAATGAAGAGCGGGTTGTCGCCATGGAGCTGGCGCAACCAGGCATTCTGTGTGCCCCAAGAGTGGTACATTGCCATCGGCCGCTGCGTGAGCGCGTGGATCGGGTACTCCTCCGTGTCGATATGGGCGTCCTCGAATGGGGGATACCAGAATGGCAGCGGGTCCATGACCTGCTTTAGGCGCTCTCGCATATGGTCTGGCGGCTGGCGCTTGCCATGCCCTTCCGCAGCGCGCTGAAACTTACGCATCGGCTCGGAGTAAAGCTGGAACAGATAGGGCTGTGGGGCGTCAAAGAGGCCGAGTTCCACTGCCCAGTTCTGGTAGGCCATGTTCCACGGTTTGTAGTAAGCGCCTTCACTGGGAACATGGTGAACGAAAAAGCCACCGTCCTCAATATAGCTGTCCATCTGATCCGGGTTCACTGCGCCGCGCCCGATTTTGTCGCCGCTTTCGCCGCGGTGCCCCATTAATGGACCGATGCCCGGCTTGCGTTCATGGTGTACGATGTAATCGGCATAGTCGGCGTATTTTGCACTGCCCGCATCATCGGTAAACCCGGGCAATTTCATTTTATTTGCAAGTTGGACCAGAACGGTCTGGAATCCCCGCACGTCGCGGTCGGGTTCGATTACAGGCCAGCGGATGGCATCCGCAGCACCGTCGGCTTCGCAAATCGGACGGTCCAGAAGGCTGATGCAGTCATGGCGCTCGAGATAGGTTGTGTCCGGCAGGATCAGGTCTGCGTAGGCCACCATCTCAGAGCTATAGGCATCGGCGTAGATGATATGAGGAATGATGTATTCCCCATTTTCGTCCGTGTCGGTCAGCATCTCCATCACGCCGCGCGTGTTCATGGAGGAGTTCCAGGACATGTTCGCCATGTAGAGAAACAGCGTGTCTATCTTATAGGGATCTCCGGCATGCGCGTTTGAGATGACCATATGCATCAGCCCGTGGGCTGACATCGGGTTTTCCCAGGTAAAGGCTTTGTCGATGCGCGCGGGCGACCCATCTTCTTTAAGTGCAAGATCGTCGGGCCCGCGGACAAATCCCAGGTGCGGGCCGTCCAGCGGGCAGTTGGGCTGGGTATGGCAATGCGGCGACGGGTGGGCTTCGACCGGCTTGGGATAGGGGGGTTTAAAACGAAATCCGCCTGGTGTCTCGACCGTGCCCAGCAGGATCTGCAAAATATGCAGAGCACGGCAGGTCTGGAACCCATTTGAATGTGCTGAGATCCCCCGCATCGCATGCATAGATACCGGGCGCCCAATCATCTGTGTGTGACGGTCGCCTCGGAAATCGGTCCATTCCCGGTCCAGTACAACAGCTTCCTCAAACGCAACACGGGCGAGTTCGGCCGCAATGCGTTTAATCTTCTTGGCAGTAACGCCGCAGGGACCAGCGACGGCTTCAGGCGCATATCGGGGGTCGAGGTACTTTTCCGCCATCAGCGCCATAACGGTACGATGGCCATTGTGTGTGGCCGACAAACTCGGACGCACGCCTTTTTGATCAAATGGGGAAAGCGCGCCCGTCACACTGTCAACAACCAGCGGTTTGTCGTCTGCGTCTCGTAAGAACAACCCGGTCTTATGATCGATGAGAACAGGCGCGTTGGTATACTGAGCCAGATACTCCAGATCGATCTTGCCAGCCTTCATCAGCTCATGCACCAGCGCGAGGATGAAAAGTCCATCAGTGCCGGGTGTGATCCCGACCCATTCATCTGCCACTGCATTGTAGCCAGAGCGGACCGGGTTGACCCCAATAACCTTTGCGCCGCGCGCCTTAATTTTCCCGATACCCATCTTAATGGGGTTGCTGTCATGGTCCTCGGCAACCCCGAACAACATGAAGAGCTTGGTGTAATCCCAATCCGGCTGACCAAACTCCCAGAAGGCCCCGCCCATCGTGTAAATGCCGCCAGCGGCCATATTCACTGAGCAAAAGCCGCCATGCGCCGCATAATTTGGAGTGCCGAAGTTTTGCGCCCAGAAGCTCGTAAAGCTCTGCGACTGATCGCGTCCGGTGAAGAAGGCAAGTTTTTCCGGCGCTGTTTCGCGAATGGGTTGCATCCATCCCACTGCGATGTCCAAGGCCTCGTCCCAGCCGATCTCTTCAAACTTTCCTGAACCACGCGGACCCACACGCTTCAGCGGCGCGCGGAGGCGCGAGGGGGCGTTGACCTGCATGATGCCCGCCGACCCTTTGGCGCAGAGCACACCCTGATTGACGGGATGGTCACGATTGCCCTCGATATAGGCGACCTTCCCGTCTTTTAGATGCACATCGATACCGCAGCGGCAGGCGCACATGTAGCATGTGGTCTTGCGCACTTCGTCCGAGACCTTCGGCGATAGATCCAGCGGCGGAGATACAGGCATAGTGGGTGCCAGAACCTATTTTTGATCCGCGCGCCGGAATGCGCCCTGTACGATCCGGTCCATAACCATCGCAACGAACAGAATGGCGAACCCGCCGAGCAGACCTGGACCCTTCGCTGCGTATTGCAGAGCCTCAAGGATTTCTTTTCCCAGCCCGCCGCCGCCGATGAGTGAGATGATCACCACCATGGACAGACACATCAGAATGGTCTGGTTCACGCCTGTCATAATCGACGGGAGGGCGAGTGGTATCTCTACATCTTTCAGAAGCTGCCATTTAGACGCGCCGAAAGCTACAGCGGCTTCTTTGATGCTTTCCGGTACGCCGCGCATTCCAAGCGCGGTCAGTCGAATCACGGGCGGCATGCCGAAGATGATCGTGGCCAGAATACCCGGCGGGTTCCCGGTGCCGAAAAACGCGATAATCGGGATCAGGTATACAAATGCAGGAAGTGTCTGCATGAGGTCCAGAACAGGTTCCGCGATTTTGTAGGCCCGTTGGGATTTTCCAAACCATATACCCAGTGGGATTCCAATTGCCACGCACAGGATCACTGCCGCGCCGACAAGCGCGACGGTTTCCATGGCAAGATCCCAATAGCCCAGCATAGCTGTATAGGCGAGGGCTGCGGCGGTGAAGATTGCAACGCGCGGGCCTGCGGACCGCCATGCAACCACGCAAATAACCAGCATCACCACTGGCCAGGGCGTGTCAATCAGGGCAATTGTGAGAGCATCAAGAACCCCACGTACACCGGCCACAATCCCGTCGAAAACATCTCCGCCCGCGATAGCGGCGGCATCTATCCGCGCCTCCATCCACGTTGCGAGCGTTGAGAACAAGCTCCCGTTACCCTCGCCCAGGATCAGCGCGGACGCCTCGTCTTCGGGGAAGCTGTCGAGCAACGGCAGTTCGGCTGTTGAGGTAAACTTGTAGACGATCAGCGGTCCGATCGCCGCGGTTAACGCGCCACCAAGGAGCATGTTGCGCTGAGTGCGTCCGCTTTCGACGCTATCGGGATCGATCCGCCAGCGCGAATACTGTCGCTCATAGACTTTGTTGCCATAAAAACCCTGGATCAGCTTAAAGACTACCAACATCACAAGGCCGGTCATCATGATCCCAAACGCTTCGGATTGAGCAGCGGCCGCACGTTCCAGAGATGTCTCAGCAGCACGTGCAAGGTTGTCCCCAAGTTGCGTGAACCTGTCTACGTCCGCTTGTTCAGTGGATGCCTGCGCGCGTTCATAGAATTCGTCGGCGCGTCCCTGTTGCGTCGCTGCGCGGTCCAAAAACTCCGAACCCGGGTTGCCCCAGGCGCCGCGGCCTATCTGGACCCAAGCAATAATCTCCAAGATCAGAAAGGCCCAGAACATCCCCCAAATCGCGCGCGAGGCTGACCAGAGCGGCCCGAGTATCGCGGCCCACATGTTGAACGTGGTCGGCAGAAACCCGGTGGAATCGTGTATCTTGTGAAATGCGTGGCAATAGTAGTCGCCGTTCGGTCCCGCGAATTCATTGATCGAGGCGTCCAGAGCATCGGTATCAACCTGAATGTCGGAGGCGGCGGTAACCTTCAGTTCCATTGCTGCGTCAGTCATCTTTGCCCCCTTGAATACCGCGTAGCAACCGCGGCTTGGTTACAACTCCAACATCGCTGCCGGCATCAGTAATCACCACGGGGAGCTCCGTCCCCACGGCCAGATCAATCAGTTGGTCGAGGTCCGCGCCGTGATCTGCACGCGGAGCGCCCTCCAGCGCGCCAGAGTAGCTTTCAACCGGCTCCATAATCGAGTGGGCTTTGACGAGCTTGAGCTTCGAAATGCCCTGTACAAATTCCCGCACATAGTCGTCTGCGGGGTTCATCACTATCTCTTCCGGAGTTCCGATCTGCACGATAACCCCGTCCTTCATAATTGCGATGCGGTGTCCGATGCGGATCGCTTCATCCAGATCGTGGGTGATGAAAAGCGTTGTCTTTCTTAGCTGTGCGACCAACGCCTTAAACTGATCTTGCAATTGAAGCCTGATCAGGGGGTCGAGCGCCGAAAAGGGTTCGTCCATGAGCAGGATTTCAGGATCGGAAGCCAACGCGCGTGCGATCCCGACGCGCTGTTGCATGCCACCGGAAAGTTCCCTTGGAAGTCGGTCTTCATAGCCCGTCAGATCCACAAGCCCAAGTGCATGGTCCGACACGGCCCAGCGCTTCGACTTCGAGATTTTTCTGATTTCGAGAGGGTAGGCGACGTTGTCTCGTACGGAGCGATGCGGCATGAGCGCCATGTGCTGGAACACCATCCCGATCTGTTGCGCCCGAATTCTACGAAGCTCATTTGCAGAGATAGCGGAGACATCCTGGCCCATAATCTCGATCTTGCCAGCGGTTGGTTCGATGAGCCGGTTGATGTGGCGCACCAAGGTCGACTTGCCAGAACCCGAAAGGCCCATGATGCAGAAGATTTCTCCGCGCGCGACTTCGAAGGTCGCGTCCTGCACGCCGACCACGCAGCCAAATCGTTCCAGAACCTGTGGCTTCGTGAGCCCCTCGCTTAGCACCGCTTTCATCGCGTCGCTGGACTGGGCCCCGAAGATTTTCCATACGCTGTCCAGTTTAACGACTGCGTCTTCCATATAATCCCCCGATTGCCGTCTTTCGGCTGCTATTGATGAGAAAGGCCGCCGCGATGTGGGTCGCGGCGGCCTGATATCGGGGGCCTAGTTGGTCAGCCAGCCGAGAACCCGGTCCTCGTTGGCAGCGACCCACTCTTGCGCGAAGTCGCTCGCTTCCTGTCCGTCGACGGACAAGGCTTTACCCATTGCGCTGAGAGAGTCGCCGTCCATCTGGTAGTTCTGGAACAAGGCTGCGACCTCTGGATAGCTCTCTTCCAGTTCCTTGGAATAGTGCAGGTGAAGTGTAGCTCCGTTCCACGCGGTCGAAGCTTCTGATTTGTCGAGCCAATCGGGATCGTCGGTCGGCTGCACGATCGTCCAGGTTGCTGGATCGTGGGCCGGCTCTTCCAGCATCACAATGTCATAGGTGACGAAAATGAAATGCGGCTTGTAGCAGAAGCCGATCCAGGGCGTTTTGGCATTCATCGCGTTATCCAGATTGCCGTACGCGATGGTTTCTTCGTACTGTTCAAGCTCGAACACCGCGTCATAGCCGTAGGACTTGGCGCGAATTTGCTCGATCACCGTTGAGGCCCAGCCAGGCGCGCCGATGTAAACCTCAGGGGTGCCGTCTCCATTTAGATCGAAGATTTTCGCTTTCTCTGGATCCGTAAGATCCTCGATCGTGGAAACGCCCATCTCTTCGGCAACGTAGCGCGGGACGCACATGCCTTGCTCGGCTTGAACCGGGTTTTCGTTCATCACGACCGTGGCGTTCTGTTTCACATAGGTGTCGTGCAGGTTCTGCTGGTTCGGCATCCAGACCTCGGGGTGCACATGCATTGAGCCTTTGTCCATCGCCTCGAATACAATTGGGTTGGTGCCGTTCTGTAGCTCGACGTCGAGGCCAAGGTTCTGCTCGATCACAACTTCAAGAACGTGCGCCGTCGCGTTCACAGACGCCCAGTTGGGTACGCCAATCACGATATCTGCAGAAAATGCCGGACCCGCTACAAGCGCTGTAAGACATGCTGCAGAAACGCCTGCTTTGAGTGTTTTGGTAGTCATTCGTTATCTCCCTGTTTGGCAGTAGTTCTAAACTTGAACCTTTTATGATGTTCGAACCCTAAGCGCTTTGAGAGCCGCTTGTCTACGCACGGTTTAAGGTCTCGCAACTAGGACGGAACATGGCGCCCGGCGGACAACCCGTGCGGCAGTCGAGCCGAGAAAGTAATCTCGTATTCCCGGACGGTGACTCCCGACGATAATAAGCTGTGCCTTTGCGTCTTCTGCATACTGCGAAATCTCGACGCCGGGCTTCCCGGTGCAGACGTGAATGTCCACATCATCGCCATCGGCGAAGCTCCGTAATACACCCCCAACTTTGTCTGTGAGATGATTGTCGAGCTTGTCCATAACAAACTCCGAAACATACCCTGGCACGCTTTCCAGCACCGCCATCAGTGTGATGCGCCCTCCCGGTGCCAGAAGACGTCGCGCCAGTTCCAGCTTCGAGGGCACGAGCTCTTCGTGGTCGAGATCGATCGGGATCAGAATTTTTTCGTACATGCCATCTCCTGATGTGGGGTACCTGCACTACGCGAGACGCCCGGCGAGTCTATTTGCGACATCCAAATACCTTCTTGGAACAGAAATTCCATTTTTCCTTGCCTTTTCAAACGCCTCCAGGCGGCGTGCGCCGGGAAGCCGGGTGCCTTCCAGAGCGTCGATAAGGCTCAGAAGCTCTTCAAGCCGTGCCGTGAAGAGGTCCAGCTCCTGTGGGGGGCGATAGAGGGTAAGGTGTTGCCCGACACCCGGCCGTGATCCATCGGCGGTAAAGAAAGAGCCCGCATCCTTGCTGAAATTTGCCCCGGTCATCACTGTCGAAAGGACCTCTACCATCAATGCCAGAGCGGTGCCCTTGGGTCCGCCAATCGGCTGCATCGAGCCTTTGAGCGCGGCCTCAGCGTTCGTTGTCGGCTTGCCTTCGGTATCGAGCGCCCATCCTTCCGGAATGTCGGCCCCGGCTTTCTTGGCGTTCAGCACTTTCCCGCGCGCGACAACCGAAAGAGAAAGGTCGATCACCAGAGGAGGCCCGTCACTTCGTGGAGTGGCAAAAGCGATTGGGTTGGTACCATAGACCGGAGTTTTTGCACCCCAAGGCGCAATCGCAACTGGACTGTTGGCAACCATTATCGCGACCAGACCCTTTTGAGCTATCCGGTCCACGCTTACGGATAGTGCGCCGCAATGGTGCGAATTTTTGATTCCAACTGACGCGGTTCCCTGCGTCTGAGCCGCCGAAGTTCCAAGGTCTATGGCCAGGTCTAGGGCTGGGAAAGCAAATCCGAATCCCGCATCGATCACGATGCTCGCCGGGGCAGGGCGCTCTATACTGATGTCAGCATCTGCGATGATCTTTCCGCTGCGGACTTGCGCTGCATAATCCTCAAGCCGGGAAAAGCCGTGACCAACCTGCCCCTCTGCCTCCGCTGCGACCAGGGCCTTGGCGACACTGTTGGCTCGATCAGTAGGTACGCCGGTCCGCTCGAACGCCGCGCGCAAAAGCGCGCGGGCTTCATCTAGCGAAAGGGTGTCTGTGTCTTGGCTCATGTGGCTTTGGTCAGACGGGCGCGCCAAGGACGCGCCCGTCTTGAATTACGCGCTGCGGTAGAGCTTGGTCATCGAGAATTCGCGATGACCGAGAGCTTCAGCGGCAGTGTTCCGACCATTGGCCGTCCGGCGGATCATTTCGATCAGCGCGTCGCCGGCCTCGTCGATGGTCATTTCGCGACGCAAAATGCCTGAGACGTCCACATCTACATGTTCGCCCATGGTCCGGACAGTTCGAGGGTTCGCCGTGATCTTGATCACCGGAACAATCGGGTTGCCAACCACATTGCCCTGTCCGGTCGGAAAGGTGTGCACGACCGCGCCGCCTGCCGCCATGAGGGTTACGCATTCTGCTGCTGCTGAAGAGCTGTCCATGAAATAAAGACCGTCGCCTGACTGCGGCTGTTCAGCTGGCTCCAAGATGTCAATGTACTGGGATGTGCGGCCAATTTTCTCGAGGTTGCCGAGGGCCTTCTCTTCAATGGTTGTCAACCCTCCTTCGATATTGCCCTTTGTAGGTTGGCTGTCCGACAGATCATCGGTCTGATGAGCGAAAATCACATCGTCCTGATACGCCTTCCACATCTTGTACCAGCGCTCACCAACTTCTTCGTTGACAGCGCGCTTCTGGCAAATGTGTTCCGCGCCGGTAATTTCGGAAGTCTCGCCAAAGAAGCCGGTAATCCCTTCCGGCAACAGCTTGTCATACATGTTGCCGACCGTCGGGCAGGAGCCAAGACCGGTGGTCGTGTCGGACTCACCGCACTTCGTGGACACCCATAACTCTGAGATCGAACACTCCTCGCGCTGAACTTCCGTTGCCTTATGCACGAAGTCCTTGGCCGCCCAGCTTGCCGCACGAATGGTCTCAAAGTCTCCATTCTGTTCGATCGAGAATTCCGCAACTTCTTTGCCCGTCTCGCGGATGCCGTCTGCTATGCGCTTGGTCCAGCCTGGCTCGATGCCGATCACGACAACTGAATGAACGTTCGGGTTGGAGCCGGTTCCGATCATAGTACGGAAATGCAGCTCAAGGTCTTCGCCAAACTGAAGGCGACCATAGGCATGCGGGATCGCGAGTGTGCCTTTCACGTTGTTGGACACTGCCTCGCAGGCAGCATTGGAAATGTCATCCACCGGCAAGATAAGCACATGGTTGCGGACGCCCACGCGACCATTTTCACGTCTGAAGCCTTTGAAGGTGATGTTGGAATATTTCGATGCCATCTTCCGGCCTCCTTACCAGCGTTTCGTTTTGCAGTTGTGTGTGTGCAAATGCTCACCCTGACCCACATCCGCGATGATTTTTCCGATGTCCTCGCCATACTTCATGGCGGTGTCACCGGCTTTCATATCAACCAGGGCCACCTTGTGACCAATTGGAACGTCGTGTTTCGCAGTCAGTCGGAAGGTGGAGTTATCGTGGGTGATGCAGCAAAGCATATCGGTGCCGGCTGTCAGCCCCTCGATCACCACCACGCCGACGTTGTCGGCCTTCTCGTGGACAAGCAGGTGGGGGATTTCGGACATTTTGGTCTCCAGTTTCGTCAAGGCTTGAGTATGAGTTTCGGGGCAGCGACCTTGCCGCTGCGGATGTCTGCAAAGGCCCGCGCTCCCTCGGACAGTGGCCGGGTTTCCACCCAGTCCAGAGGACCAAGACGGCCGTCGAACATCGCGTTCGCAGTGTCGCGAAAGTCCTGCGCAGTGTATGTATAGGTGCCGATAAACGAGATCTCCTGCAAGGTGATCCGGCGGATATCAAGACCACCCGATCCCCCGCCTAGACCAATATGGAGTATCACGCCGCCTGGACGGACTGCGGAGGAGGCACTGGCCCGCGTGGCATCGTACCCTACGCCGTCGATCACAATATCGAACTGCATCGCTTCAACGTCTTCGGGTGCGGCAATGTCGTAGCTTGCTGTCAGGCCAAGATAGGCGCGCCGAATTCCATTTGGCTCCACAAGCGTCACTTTCTCTACGCCTTGTGCGATCAGGCTGATCGCCGCGGCCACGCCAATTGCGCCGCCCCCGATCACAAGTGCAGACTCGCTTCTATTGTCGGCCAAAGCGTCCAGACCAAGCCGAACAGCATGCCAACTGACCGCGATTGGTTCGGCCAGTGCCGCCTTCTCAAGCGAAATCCCCTCGGGCACAGTGACCAGATTGCGTTCAGGCATAGTCACAAATTGTGCAAAGGCCCCTTCGCGCGGGGGCATCGAAATGATCTGACGTGTTTCACACAGGTTGTCGCGGCCCGACAGGCACGCGGGGCAGGTACCGCAAGTAACAAGCGGATTTATCGTCACCCGCTCGCCCTTGCGTGGTCCGTCTGCGATTAAGCCGGACCCTTCATGTCCGAGGATCAGCGGCGCAGGGCGTCGCTCGTCATGGCCAAGATAGGCGTGCATGTCCGAGCCACAGATGCCGACGCTGTCGATGCGCACCAGTTGGGTGCCAGAGGTGCCCTCAGGCTCGGGCACTTCGCGGAATTCCAGCGCTTCGGGAGCAGTGTACACGAGGGCCTTCATTTTGCGGTGAACCCTCCGTCAACCATGAGGACCTGACCGGTCACATACGCCGAGGCGTCCGAACACAAAAAGAGCAAGGGTCCATCAATATCTTCTAGGGCTCCGTTCCGACCGATACAGGTTTGATCGGCGAGCTTTTGGGCGAGCTCTATGTTCTCGAAAACGCGCTCAGTCAACTCCGTGCGGAAAAAGCCAGGACCAATCGCATTTGCGTTGATGCCTTGCATCGACCAGGCCTCTGCCATAGCCCGAGTTAGTTGCGCGATCCCGCCTTTGGACGCGCCGTAAGCGACCCCTCCGGGAAAGGCGCGCCACGTTTGCAGTGAAGCGAAGGTCACAATCCGCCCCCAACCTTTCTCTGCCATCGCGGGTGCGAGCGACTGGCTGAGAAAGAACGGCGCCGTAAGGTTCAGCGACAGTGTTTTGTCCCATCCCTCAGGCGTGACGCTATCTGCTTTTTCTCGTGTGTTGATGCCTGCTGCATGTACAACGATGTCAGGAGCGCCAAAAGGCTCGGCTACAGCTTGCGCCAGCTCATTCAGCCGACCGCGAACGCTGACGTCGCTGGCGACCGTCGCTGTCTGGCCGCCTGCTTCGGCTTGCCATTCCTGTAGAGCTGTTTCGCGGCGCGCCACACCCACAACCGCCGCCCCAGCGCGTGCCAGTACGCTTGCGGCCCGTCTTCCGAGACCGGATGTCGCCCCGGTCACACAAGCCACTCGACCCGTCAGGTCAAATAGGGTTGAAGAGGCGGAAGCTTGGGTCATGTATGGTCAGTCGTCCACGCTCAGGTCGAAGTTCTCGCCGGGAAAGTACTTTCGCAATCGGATATCTGCCGTACGGGCGTGCCCTTCCATTCCTTCGAGCCGGGAAATGCGCGCAGTGGCCTCGGCAACCGGCTTGGAGCCTTCCTTTGTGGCGCGTTGCCAGGTCACAATTTTCATATACTTGTGCACTGAAAGGCCGCCGGTGTAGCTCGCGGCACCTGATGTTGGCAGAACGTGATTTGTCCCCGAAGCTTTGTCGCCAAAGGCAACGGTCGTTTCCTCGCCAAGGAACAAAGATCCATAGCAACTCAGGCGGTCGAGCCACCAATCAAGATCTTCTGCCTGCACGGTCAGGTGCTCAGGCGCATAGTCGTCCGATGTGGCTACCATTTCTTCGCGATCTGAACAAACAATGACTTCTGCATAGTCGCGCCATGCGGCCGTCGCATTGTCTTTGTTCACTTCTGGCAAGTCATCAATCAGCAGAGGTACAAGGCGCATAACCTCTTCCGCCATATTGCGGTCATCTGTCACCAGCCACACCGGAGAGTTGTAACCATGCTCCGCCTGACCGACGAGGTCAGCAGCTACGATCATCGGGTCGGCCTTGCCATCAGCCAGAACCAAGCTGTCCGTCGGGCCTGCGATCATATCAATGCCCACGCGTCCGAACAGCATACGCTTTGCTTCCGCAACAAACTGGTTTCCGGGGCCAACAAGGATGTTCGCTTTGGGCAAACCAAAAAGTCCAAAGGTCATCGCCGCAACCCCCTGAACACCACCCATCGCCATGATTTTATCGGCTCCGCAGACGTGTGCCGCGTAGATGATCGCAGGGGCAATTCCGACGCCGGGGCGTGGGGGGGAACAGGCCACAATATGCTTGCACCCTGCGACCTTGGCGGTCGTCACGGTCATGATCGCGCTGGCAATGTGGCTGTACCGACCACCGGGCACATAGCAGCCTGCAGCGTTTACCGGAATACTCTTTTGGCCGGCAATCAGCCCGGGGACCACCTCGACCTCGATGTCTTTCAAAGTCGCTTTCTGCGCTTCTGCGAACTTTTTCACATTCGCATGCGCAAACCGGATGTCCGCTTTCAGTTTCTCCGGGACCTGCGCGATTGCAGCTTCGATTGCGTCGGGCGACAGCATGACTTCGCCTTCGTACTTGTCGAATTGGGCGGCGTAGCGCAGGGCTGCCTCGTCTCCGCCTGCCTCGATCTCGTCGAGGATGCTGCGGACGATTTGCTTGGTCTCAGACGCATCGCTTTTGGGGGTCAGCGTCGCTTTCTTGAGATACTCTCTGGGCATCTGTGAGTGTCCTACTTGTAGATATCCGGAAGAAGTGCGGTTGAAATCGCCGGGACATAGGCGATGAACAACGTCACAATAAGCATAAACAGGACGAAGGGAATGGCGCGATAGGCGATCTTTAAGATCGACTCGCCTGTCAGGCCCGACACCACGAACAGGTTTAACCCAAGCGGCGGCGTGATGAACCCAACTCCCAGCGCTGTAATCATCATGACGCAGAACTGAATCTCGTTCATGCCTATGCTGTCTGCCAGTGGTTTCAGGATCGGTGCAAGGATCACAATGTTCGGTGTCGTTTCCATCACGCAACCGGAGGCAATCAAGATACCCATCATCATCAGTATCAGTACCCACGGTTCTTCGCTGACAGAGCTTGCCGCGGCAACAAAACCCTGAGGCACTCCGATGATCGCCAAAGCTTCGGCGAGCGGTGCTGAGAAAGCGATAATCGGCAGGATCACCCCATTCACCTTGGCGGAACTCACCAGCATGGCGGGAAAGTCGCTCAGCTTCAATGTGCCGAGGATGAACCCCATGATGATGGTCACGACCACAGCTGTTGCGCCAGCCTCGGTGGGCGTCAGCCGGCCCGAGAAAATGCCATAGAAGATGATGCCAGGGACCAAAAATGCGTACCAGCCGGACTTCAGTGCCGCGCCGAGGCGCGAAAAGTACTCGCCCATGCTGATGTTTCCACCACCCTCCCAGCCATAGAGCCGGTTCATGATGATGTTGGTCGCGAGAATGGACAGCAAGATTGCGAGTCCGGGGATCAATGCAGCCAGGAACAGTGTTGAGGCCGATATCCCCAGCACGAGGCCAATGATAATATAGGCAATCGATGGCGGGATCAGGATGCCTGTACAGGCCCCTGCCGCGACAAGCGCGCATGCATAGGGGCGCGGATATCCGGATTCCACTAGCCGATCGATCGTCATTCGGCCAACTGCAGCAGCACCAGCAGCATCCGAGCCGGAAATTGCGGCAAACATTCCACAGACCAGAACCGTGGCAGAGCCAAAGCCGCCCTTGGCGAATTGTGTGAGGGCCTCAGCCACGTCGAGGAATTTCCGCGACAGTCCGGTGCGCACAAGCGCATCCCCGGTCAGGATAAACAAAGGCACAGCGGTGAGGGCGAAAAAGTCGATGCCTGAGAAGAGTTTTTCACCGACAAGTCCCAGCGGTAGTGCGCCGGACCAAAGAAGCATTGTGATCGCTGCAGCTCCGATTGCCGCCCAGACCGGGACAGCGAGCGCCACAAGTACGACGAACATGATGACCGGGCCGTAGAAATCCCACCCCAGGATGACGGTTTGGTCGAGTTGGTTCCAAAGCATGCCGCGGTCCCCCTAGTCGAACAGTTTGTCGCCTTCGTAGACGGGACGGCCCGCACGAAGGTCCGCGACGTCGCGGAGGAAAGATTGAACAAGGCGGAGGATCACAAGGCTGAAACCAACCGGAACAGCCATCAGAAACCAGACCCGACTGATACGGAGACCGTCGGTCACTGATCCGAATTTCCAGGCGACATGAACAACTTCAAGAGAATAGATGACCGCGATCACGGCCACCAAGAACATGACGAGATCGCCGAAGATATAAAGCAGCGCCTTAGTACGCCGTCCGACATACTGCAGGATGACGTCAATGCGTATATGACCACGCTCTTTTACGGCCGCTGCCGCACCAATCCATGCAAGGTAGATGAACGAGTATCGGACGATCTCTTCGCCCCAAATCGAGGAGTAAGACAGGACTTCACGCCGCATGACCTCGATAAACATCGTGGCCACCAACATGACGTAGAACATCAGCAGCAGCCATCGCTCCGCATTCTCGTTCAGGGTTCGCAAAATTGGATGCATCGGGTCCTCCCACTACTGGGCTGGCAGTCCACCCGTGACGGGGCAGCTCAACTTCCGGGGTCAAATCAGGGAGGCGAAGCCGAAAACTCCGGCTTCGCCTGATGAGCATTATGCGTCATGCACGAAGTATTTGCCTCGCGTGCCTGCGGCCTCTTCGAGGCTGTTGAACGTGTCCATCGAGCCGGCAAGCTCGACTTTGAACTCGTCCCATTCAGACCGCTGGAACCCTCCCGCGTCTTTCCACTGCGACAGTTGATCGTCGCTGAGAGAGTGGAATTCCACATTTGCTTTCGCCAGTTCGGCCATCGCATAGGCCCGAGCCGATGGCACTTTGGCAAGGTTCTGGTGCGCGGTCAGCTCGCCCGCGAACTCGATGCCTTCCTGCACGTCGCCTGGCAGCGCATTGAACCACTCAAGGTTCATGGAATAGACCTGACTGTCCGGTACTGCCTGAGTGAACGTGACATGGCTCAGGATGTCTTTGAAGCCGAAAACAAAAAGCGCGCCAACAGATGGGTCGAGTGCGTCCGCGACGCCCTGCTTGATCGCCGAGGGCGTTTCACCCCAAGCCACTGGCGTGGGGTTCGCACCCACCATGCGGTAGTACTGCTGTAACATTTTTGAGCCGGGCACGCGGAACTTGACGCCTTCGAGATCGGAGGGGGTCAGAACCGGTCCGCCGCCGCCTGCGCGCAGCGCAACAACCCGCGGGTCAATCACAACATAGAACAGCGCTTTGAAACCAGCAGCCTCGACCTTGGGGTGTACTTCGTTCTTCCACGCGTCCGAGGTCACCAGATTTACGAAGCGCTGGTTCGCGCCGCAGAAGTACGGCATGTTGATCAGGTCAACAGCACTTGCAAACGGGGCAAAGTTTGACAACGAATGCTGCGCGCACTGGATTGTGCCACCCTGAACGGCTTGGACAAGCGCGCCGCCCGCGCCGAGTTGACCGCCAGGCGCCAGTTTCACGTAGACCTTGCCGTTGGTCGCGTTCTGAATGTTTTCTTTCAGGTCCAGCTGCATAATCGGATAGCTGCGCGACGCTCCCAGGACATAAGCTGTGGCCAGTGTCATTGTATGATCGGCCGCCGCTTCGCGATCCCGCTCTTCCTTTGCGGTTTGCGCTACTGCTGCATCAGACCAGAGTGTTCCGGCTGCACCCGCAACCACTGCGGCCGTGAAGCTGCCTGTGCCGACGAGTTTTAGAAAATTGCGCCTTTCAACTGACGCGATCTCTTGCTTTGCACGATCCATATTTTCCTCCCTTACGGCTCGTTATTCCGATTTGTTGTCTTGTGATTTTGCTGCGGCTTCCCGTTTCAGGATGGCGACCGTGAAGAAAATCGCAGCGATGAAGAGCGTGACCATTTCAGCGACATCGCCCATGAAGGCCGAGCTGGAAGTTGCACCCAGGAAAACGTTGGTCACGTAGATGCCGAAGAAGACAGCAGCCAAGATCAGAAACATCGTTGACCCTCCCAAGTCTTCCGATTCGTGATAAATGTAAGCGCTTACATTCAATCTGGCAAGGATGTGTATATTCTGTAATGGGTCTTTCCAGATCAGGCACTTAGCCATAAAGTGCGTATCTGTGTTGCCTTGGGGCAGATATGGAACAGTCGCGAAAAACAGCGCCACGGACCCGCGAACGAACGCCCAAAAGAAATGGGATCACGCAGCCGACACTGCAGGATGTTGCGGACGCAGCCGGGGTCTCGACGGCGACGGTATCCCGATGCCTGAACTCGCCGGAACAAGTCACCGTCCGTACCCGAGACCGGGTGCTTTCCGTGGTCAAAAAGCTTGGCTACGCACCGAACTTTGGGGCCCGCGCACTCGCCGCTAAACGAACCAATACGATCGGCGCAATCATTCCCACGATGGAGAACGCGATTTTTGCGCGGGGGCTTCAGGCTTTTCAGGAAGAACTTGCAAAGCATGGACTAACTCTGCTGGTGGCTAGCTCCTCGTACCGCCCTGATTTGGAGGAGGATCAGATCAGAACTCTTCTGGCGCGGGGCGCAGATGCATTGCTGCTGATCGGGTTTGAACGTTCAGCTTCCGTTTACGCACAGCTTGAACAGCGTGGTACACCCTATGTCATCTCGTGGTCGCAGAAAGAAGACCGCCGACACGTCGCGGTGGGTTTCAACAATCACACGGCCATGAAGGCATTGGCGGCACGCGTTTTTGACTTCGGACACGAACATATTGCTGTGATTTCCGCGCCACAGGCAGAGAATGACCGGGCACGCGATAGGGTGCAGGCTGTTTTGGACGCAACCGCTGAACGTGGCTTGGATCCTCAAAAAGTAGCAGTGATCGAGACACCCTATTCTGTCGAAAACGGCGCAGAGGCGATGGGGGAGCTTTTGTCTTTGCAACCGAGGCCGACCGCGGTGCTGTGCGGAAATGACGTTCTGGCGGTTGGGGCGCTGGGTCAAGCGCAGTCCCTTGGTCTGTCCGTGCCCGGTGATGTTTCCGTTACGGGCTTCGACGATATTGAAATTGCTCGGATCGTGCGCCCTGCTCTGACAACGGTCCATGTCCCCCATCGGGAAATGGGACGGCAGGCCGCCCGGGCGATCGCGGGTCTTCTGAAGGGCGAAGAGGCGCCCGTTGAAGGGCCGCTTTTGACCAGAATAGTTGAGCGCGACTCGCTCGGGCCAGCGCCCAATACGGTCCTGGACCGCGATAACTGAGCGGCGGAAGCGAGCTCTTTTCCTGCAGGAGCACTCGGTGCTTGACCGCATTGGGGCCGCTTCGGATTGTGTTTGGCCAGCCTGGATGCCCACGCATTCGATTAACAACACTTCGGCCAAGGGGGGCGCTGCGACATGGACCTTACCGGCCCAAGCTGGCATCACAGGATATACCATCAATATGAAAGCTCATGGCGGTTCGGTTTCTGTTTATAGGTTGTGTGACCTGCGCATTGAGTTGCGCGGACGCGCCCATTGCACGAGCGCAGACCACCGAGTTTGTCACAGAACCGCTCGCGCAAACTCTTCCGGATGATCCCGAAGAAATCGTTGGTTTTCGGAATGGGAACTTTGTTGCGGTCCCGGTTCCCTTTTCCAGCCCAGGCGTTGGAGGAGGCTTGGCATTGGGCGGTGGATACCTGTTCAAACTGGATCCGGAGGCGCGGACTTCGGTTGTTGGGATCGGTGCGCTGGGAACCGAAAAGGGATCCGAGGCTTATGCAGCTCTCGCCAACATAGCTTTTGGTAAAAACAAATGGTTGCTCGACTTTTTGATTGGGGATGCGGACCTCCGCTATGACTTCATTCTCGACAACATCACAATCCCTCTGAAACAGACTGGCCAGCTTCTGAACGTCGGTCTTGCTTATGGTGTGACCCAGAACCTGTCGTTCGGGACCAGGGTTCGATACCTCGATACTAGTGTTGGGCTCGATCTCCAGACTGGGGGTCTTTTGCCCCCGGAATTGCAACCTGACGCCAGGATTGAGCTCGTCAATGTGAGCCTAACTGCGGATTGGGACCGTCGCGACGACACTGACTATCCAACCAACGGGTTCCGACTCTACGGCGAACTGATGCGCGGCGGAGATCTGGAAAATGACGAGCGCAGATATGAAAAGATGTTCGGAACGATTGACGGTTATCTCACGCCTCGGGACCGTACCGTGATGACAGCACGCGCCACAGCATGTGCTGCTGCCGAGGACACGCCGTTCTTCGATAAATGCTCGATCGGGGCGACTGATAATTTCCGCGGCTTCAATGCGACGCGTTTCCTGGATGATCGGACGCTGACCTTTCAGGCTGAAGTGAGGCAGCGCTTTACGCAAAGGATAGGCGGCGTGGTATTTGCTGGCGTCGGCTGGTCTGGCGAAACGGTGGACGACCTCTGGGACAATGACGCCAATTTGGCCGCTGGTCTTGGCGTCCGCTATCGTGTGTCGCGCAATTTTCCGGTCGATTTCTCGGTTGATGTCAGCCGGAACGACAGGGGCGATGACCTTGTCTATATCTATGTTGGACAGAGGTGGTAGCTGAGCGGTTTAAGAAGACGGATAACTCTGTCTGGCGCACGCCGATAGCCTGCAAACCTTTCGCCTGGCCAATGCTTATCATCTTGCCATCGCCTCTCTTGCGTCGGCCGCTGTCCCGTATTTGGGCAGGTCGGCGATAGATTTTCCATGCGCCGCCATAAGCGTGTCGCGGACAAACGCAATATGTGCTGTTTCCTCGATAATCTCGGCGAGGTACTGCGCCTTCATAAGGGTCCCCCCGACACCGATTGTGCCGTGATTTGCGAGAACGGCAGCGACGATTTTTGGATCTCGAAAGACCGGGCTGATTTCCTTATCCGTTTGCGGCCCCCCCTGAGCCGACAGAGGAATGAGGGGCATGCGTCCAATTTTTTCGATCGTCTGAACAGTGAGGCAGGGTATTTCCAGACCTGCGCTTGCATATCCAGTTGCCCACGGACTGTGACAATGCACGACCGCGCGGATGTCGTCCCGGATGCGGTAGAGATCGAGATGAAAATCCAAGTCTTTTGATGGCTTGTGCGGGGAGGGCTCGATCTTTCCGTCGAGATGGACAATTTGCAAATTGTCGTGCGTGCATTCGTTGAACCCGACACCCGATGGTTTGATGATAATTGCATCCATGCTGTCGAGTCTGACCGAAAGGTTTCCTCCGGCGTTTGTTTGTAGCCGCAAATCAAAGCAACGTTTTGCCGTCGCAATCAGCGCATCTTTTTTGTCAACGATATCAGACATTTGTATCAGAAACCCTTTCAAACGGCTTCGAATTTTTCCAGTAGTTCGAGAATTTTCTGTGTCGTTTCCGGCGCAGATATATCCGCACTGAGTACTTCGAGTGTGACTGTGTTGTGCAGGCGTTCTGAGACTTGATCGAGAAAGACCTGCCGGAGGCCTGCATCCTCTATTGCGCCACCCGGGCGGTCCTGATGGGAAAACCCACCCATCGGCACGACCAATGCTGCGGGACCTTTTACGGTGTTTAGGCTATCCGCCAGCACCGTCGCGACCTTTGCGATTTCTTCGGGAGTAAGCTGGACATGCGTAAAGTATCCTGAATGCGCATAATGTGGCCGGCTCAGGTATTCTGGCGGCACGAGGGATTTCTCGCCGAGCCCGATAAAATTTACGCCACCCGGCAGCATGATGTGTGGAAGGTCGCGTGCGACCGAAAACCGCTTTGGCATAGGTACATGTGCCCCAGCAACATGTATGCGCGTGACTTCATGGGGTGTGAGATCGATGACAGCATTAAAGGCGCCGCGCTCTGCAAACCGGACGTAAGCAGCGCCCCCGAAACCGTTGGCATGGAATGCAGTGGTTTCCTGTCCTCGCGCGCTGAGGGCATGCGTAAGTCGTTTGACCGCGCCCTCTGTCGCGCCAAGGCCGGTCACGGCGATGGAAGGGTCCTTGACACAGGCGTTGGCCTGACGCCGCGTGGTGCACAGGCCGGCTGTCAAAGCGGCTGCATTTTCCATCACTTCCCGCAGGGTGGCGTTCAATCCGCAGATGTCGATCAGTGTGGGTACAAAAACGATAGAGCTGTCTGAGACGGCGAAGCGCGGATCAAAGGGCAGGGTCGTCACAAGCACTTTGGGAAAGGTGATCGGTAGCGCGCGCATGATGCGCAATGCAATCTCGCCTCCCGTGCCCCCGCCCAGACCAACAACGGCATGTACCGTTGTGTCGAGTTGTGCCTCGATCGTTGAAAGTGTCCGCGATGCGATAGCGTTGATAGCCTCCAGCTTTTGGCCTTCATCCAGCGCGCCTCCCTCGCTCGCGAGAGAAATATCAATGACCCGAGCGGTCACGCCGTGTTCTTCGATGCGGGCTGCCAGATAGGCCGTTTCTTCGCTTTTCGTTTCCAGAGTCGCGAGAACCAGTACTTCCGCTTCGCTCACAGGATCACCCTTTTACCGCACCCGCGGTCATGCCAGTGATGATTTGCCGAGAGGCAAAGAGTGTGAAGATAATCGGAGGAATGGCCAAAAGCATACCTGTCGCCATGATGACCCCCCATTCCACGTTGAACTCGCTCATGTTGTTCACAATCAGAATTGGGACGGTTTTTGTGTTCCGGTCTGAGAGCGCGGATGCCAGCAGGTATTCATTCCACGCGATGCGAAACGTGAAGATCGCTGCCGCCGCAAGGCCAGGTTTGATGAGCGGAAGTACAATCTTGAAGAAAACCTGAAACGGGCCGGCGCCATCGACCCTCGCTGCTTCCTCTAAAGACCGGGGAACCTGAACGATGAAGCTCTGCAAAATCCAAATTACGAACGGCAGGTTCATCGCGACATAGATGAGAATTATCCCCGAGTGGGTGCCGGCAAGGCAGACATCCCCGCGTCCGCCAAATGTTTCGCGGATCGCCCCACCGATCAGTCCATCTCTGTCCAGGCAAAACTCGTTGTTCCATAGTCCGAACACCGGAACCAACAGCACCGCAGGCGGCACCATACGAACCATCAACGTCGTAAGCGACACAGTATCACGTCCCATAAAGCGGAAGCGCACTAGCGCATATGCTGCCATGCAGCCAATAACCAGCGTCAGAAGCGTTGAAATGAGCGCAATGATTAACGAGTTGATGAAAGCGCCGCCAAACTTCAGAGAGCAGAAGTCTAGGTGCTCAGGCTCGTACCAGAGCACATCGCAAAGGGCTGTTTCATAGTTCTGGATGGTGGGCAGGAAGATAAGGCCTGTTGTGCCTCCGATGATGTCGACGTCCAGCTTAAACGAATTGACAAACATCAGAAAAATTGGCCCGACGGCCATCAAAATTAGAGCGACGAGAAGTGCGTAGAACGCGGGGTTCTGGCGGTCATATGTCATGCTCTTATCCCTCTTCCTGAATCTGTCTTGCCAGCCGCGCTGCGCGGGCCTCCTGCAGCCGGGTGATGGCAAACATCGCGACTGTCAGAGCAAGCAGCAGGATCAAGAGATAGTTGGACATCGCAGCTGCAGTCCCCAGCTCCCGGAACTCGGTTGCTGTTCGGGAGATCCGTAATGCCACAATCTCAGTCGACAAACCCGGTCCGCCCTCGGTCATGACGAGGATCACTTCGAGGACCTTGAAAGCATCGATCAAGCGCAGGAGAGCTGTCACCACAAGTACCGGCATCATAAGCGGAAGTTTGATGTGCCAGATCTGCTGCCACGCCGTTGCGCCATCGATCCGGGCGGCTTCCAGCGCGGAGCGTGGAAGCGACTGCAACGCGGCGAGCGACAGGATGAAAATGAACGGTGTCCATTGCCAGATATCGGCGACGATTACGGACAAGAGGGCGTGCTGACCCAACCAGTCGACACCCTCAAATCCCCAGGATTTTAGCCATCGGTTAAATGTGCCCACGGTTGGGTGGTACATGTATCGCCACATAAGGCCGACAACCACCGGTGCGATCATCATGGGTAGGATAAACAGCGTTCGCAGGATCGACATGCCGCGAATATTGCGGTCGAGCAAAAGCGCCAGACCCACCCCGATAATCAGCTCGGCCGTCACGACCGCGAAAGCAAAGGTCAGTGTGACTGAGAGGCTTTCTCTAAACGCGGGATCGTAGAAAAGTGTGATGTAGTTCTTGAAGCCAACAAACTCAGACTCGCCGATCGCCTGGCTTGGATTCCAGTCCCGGAAAGAGCCATAAATCATGTATCCGAGCGGATAAAGCAGCGCGATCGCCATAATGACGGCGGCAGGAGCCATGAACATATATGGCGTCAGTCTATTCAGTCTTTGCGAATTCACGGTCGTCGCTCCGTCAGGGGAATGCGGCCCGGATCTTACCCGGGCCGCATGAGGAGGCAGGAGTTATTGCCAGGTGTAGTACCCGGCTTCCTCCATCACCGCCTGGGTTCGCTCAGCGACGCCATCCAGTGCTTCCTGAATGTCCAGGTCTTCTGTCAGAACCTTTGACAGGGTCGTTCCAAGATCTGCGTTGATCTTGCCCCAAACAGGGATAATCGGACGCCAATCCGGATCGGCATGCTGGAGCGCCTCACCGAATGTCGCCATATGCGGGAACTTCTCGTTTACCTCAGCGTCGGCGTGAGTGGAGAAGCGCGAGGGATTGCCACCCGCAAGGGCCACGAGCTTGTCCCCTTCCTTCGAGGTCAGCCACTGCATGAGCAAGAACGCGGCTTCTTTGTTTTCAGCATTTGCGGGAATTCCGATGCCAAAGCCTCCGGTCTGCGAACCACGGCGCACGCCCATTGGGTGCATGGCCCAGCCAACTTTCCCAACAACCTGCGACTTGCTCGGGTCATTGATCTGACCGGCCACGACAGTCGTGTCGAGGAACATGGCAGTATCGCCGTTCAGGAAGCTGCCAAGCGCTTCGCCGAAACCGAAACTTGCCGCGCCCTCTGGGCCGCAGTCCACGATAGTCTTAAGGGCATTTGCGGCTTCAATGCCCGCCGCGTTATTCACAATCGGGTTCCACTCGTCATCGAAGACGCGACCGCCAAGTGGGGCAAGATGCAGAAGGAAGGCGTGGCTTGCATGATGGCCTGAAGCCGCTCGAGAGGACAGCCCGCCCATGCCCGGCTCAAGCTCCGGGATTTTGCACGCGATTTCGAGCATTTCATCATATGTTTCGGGCACTTCAAGACCGTGCTTATCGAAGATATCCTTGCGGTACCCGAGTATGGAGGTTTCGGATCCATAAGGGATACCGAACAGCGACCCTGTTTTCCCTTCGAGATAACCCTTACCGCCGCCGGCAAATCCGATGTTGTACACGTAGCCGTCGATCAGATCATCTGCATCATAGGCCGGGTTGGCCAGCTTCGGATTCATGAAGTACTTGGCGAGGTTTTCAAGCTGGTCCGCGTATACGTAGTCAGCTTTTGAGAAGACCACATAGGCAATGAGGTCGTATTCGCCTTCATCTTGTGCCAGTTCTAGTGTCTGGCGTTCCCGCATTTTCAGGTAAGGAAGCTGGTCAACTTCGACCTCGATCCCTGTTTGCTTCGTAAACTCCGGCAAGATCTTCATCACAGCATCGAAATGCGGGTGCGCCGGGAAGTTCACAATCAGAGTTTCACCTTCAAACTCGTCATAAGGACCAGCAAACGCCGCTGTGGTCAGTGCAACCGCCGACACAGCGCCGACTGTGGCCCGTTTCAGTGATTTTAGCATTTGTTTTCCTCCCAATTGCTAAATCGTAGGCGCTATAGCGCCATTTCTGTTTTTGGATCGAATAAGTGGATGCCTTCGGATCTGATCGCAAAGCGCAAGGTCTCGCCCAACGCGATCGGCGTTTCAGACTTCAGCTCAACCGTAATATCCGCGCCGCCGCATTCGCAAAGCAGGACCGATTGAGCGCCCACATACTCAGAGACTTTTACCTGAAGATCGAAGGCTTCTGCATCAGGTGCCTCTGCGTTGTAGTTCAAATCGCTCGGACGCACGCCGAGGATCACCTCCGCTTGATTGGCGGGCAACCGCCCCGCTGTTTCTTGCGGGATCGTAATTTTGAACGCGGACCCTTGCGCCATAAGCGCATCGCCGTCGCGCACCAACGTCGCGTTGAGGAAGTTCATCGGTGGCGACCCCAGAAATCCGGCGACGAACTTGTTCGCAGGTTTCTTGAAAAGCTCTTCCGGCATGCCCTGCTGCTGGATGTATCCTCCGTGCATCACGACAATTCGATCAGCCAGGGTCATGGCTTCGATCTGATCATGGGTCACGTAGATCATATTTTTCTGGACGCGCTGTCGCATGATTGCCAACTCGGCACGCATCTGGCCCCGCAGCTTGGCGTCAAGATTGGACAAAGGCTCATCGAACAAGAAAATCTCGCTGTCTTTGGCCAGGGCGCGAGCCATTGCGACCCGTTGCCTTTGGCCACCAGACAAAGCGCCCGGTTTGCGCGCCAGAAAATCGGTTAAGCCGACAACTTCGGCCACTTCGCGCACTTTCGCATCAATCTCAGCTTTGGGGCGCTTCTGAAGCCTGAGCGCAAAGGAAATGTTGGAGGCTACGTCCATGTGGGGATAGAGAGCATAATCCTGGAAAACCATCGCCAGCCCCCGGTCTTTGGGGTCGAGGTCCTTGACCGGGTTACCGTCGATATAGATCTCGCCATCAGAGACTGTCTCAAGTCCCGCGATCATGCGAAGCGTGGTCGACTTTCCGCATCCCGAAGGTCCAACCAGAACGGTGAACTCGTTCTCGGCCATTTCCAGCTCGATGCCATGCAGCACCTCCACCGCGCCATACCGTTTGACGAGATTGTCCAGGCGAATTTGAGGCATAGAATCCCTGTCCCTTTTTTTTGAGTAGATTGTATACAAACCATAATGTAAATATACAAAATGATCATTCTCTCCCAGCGCGATTAAAGCTAAAGTGAGCTCAGCAAGGCAAACCCGATGAACATAAATGAAAAAGTCGACGCGCATAGGTCTTCCGCTGCCCATAGAATCGAGCAGGAACTTCTGGATGAGATAAGTGCCGGAGAACTTGCACCTGGTCAGCGACTGGATGAGACAGGCCTCGCAGAAAGGTTTGGCGCGTCCCGCACACCTGTACGCGAGGCGCTGAAGCGTCTGACTGCGCAAGGTGTTCTGGTGCAGGGGGAGAAACGTGGCGTTTTCGTTGCGGAATACTCTCGCGAACAGCTGAGTCAGATATTCGAGGCCATGCATGAGATAGAAGCTGCCTGCGCACGTATAGTCTCTCAACGCCTTAATTTATTGAGTAGATCTGAGATTGAAGCAGCTCAAAGTGAGTGTTTAGCAGCAGCCGAGGCAGGAGACCGCTCCGCCTATCTTAGGGCCAACGAAGCGTTCCATCTCGCGATCTACAATGCGACAGGCAATCCTTATATTGCCGAAATTGCTTCAGAATTCCGTCGGCGGACAGGCCCCTTTCGCGCCAAGAAATTTGAAAGCGCCGAGGATCTTCTCGCATCTGCCCGTAATCATGAAGACCTTATCAACGACATTTTTTCAGAAGATTCTGCGGCAGCGTCGAGGTCCATGCGCGATCACATGACCGCAAGCTTTATCGAGACACTCAAAGCCAACTAAGAGAACAGGTGGCGGAGAAAGCCCCTTGCAAATGTGTGCGGTTTGATTTCTTTGTATACAAAGTGAATCAAGACGACGGAGCGCGAGATGGGCATTGCCGAGACCAAGATCTATCCAATCAACACCGGCTGGCTCGAAGCGGATCTGGGGACCTATATCTTCTGGAAAGGCCCGGCTGGAAAGAAATACTGGAACCCTGTGTATTGCTACTACGTGGACACGGGCGAGTACAAAATTCTGGTGGATACGGGGCTGTGCGACGAAGAACGCGCAACAAAATACCACCACAAATGCGACAAGCGCGGATGCCTCGAAGTCCACGACCATCTTGAGCAGAAACTTGGTGTACACCCTGACGAAATTGATGCGATCGTCTTCACCCATCTGCATTGGGATCACGTGCAGAATATGAAGAAATTCAAGAACGCCCGCTACATAGCGCCAAAGGGCGAGATCGAGATGGCCTATAACCCGCTGCCGCTTTACTACCGCACCTACGAGTGTGGCATCCTGGATATTGAGCCGCCCTATGCAGGCTGTGTCTTCGAAGCTGTGGACGATGAGTGTGAAGTTCTGCCGGGCATTACCATGTTCCACACTCCAGGCCATTCCGTAGGCCATATGGGTGTGACCGTGGCGACCTCTGCGGGCGATATTGTGATCGCAGGGGATGCGATTTTTGTCGAGCGCAACCTGGAACCGAACCCATCCGAGAAGTGGCGTTACTGGGTTCCGGCGCGCTTTGTGAATTCCTGGGAGGGATGGAAGTCGGTGGAAGAAATTGACAAGCGCGCCGACTATGTTTTGCCCTGTCACGACTTTCAGGCAAATGCGCGATCGGATGTTTTCCCATTTGAGGGGATGCCGCTCCGCAAGCGGCGCAGGTATCTACCAGGTTTCCAATTTTACTTCGGTGATATGCCAGGTGACACGGCGAGTAAGGCCTCTGAGGCTATGAAGCCTGAGGATGTTCCCGCTTATCTGGCAGGGCTTGTCGATCCCAAGGATATGGCTGAATCGTAACCCCGTGACCGATTTCATCGAACACCTTGAGGAGGTGGCATCGCAATACGATGCCATAGTGTTCGATCAGTGGGGCGTCCTGCACGATGGCTCGGCACCGTACAGCAAAGCGCCCGCGGCGATTTCGGCGCTCAACAGAGCGGGCCTACCGGTTGCTGTTCTTTCAAACTCGGGAAAACGCGCAGAACCAAACGAAACAAGAATCAAACGCATCGGTTTTGCCGAGGCGCAGTTTGAATATGTCATGACCAGCGGAGAAGCGCTTTGGCGTGACGTTTGGTCTGCGCAGGTACCCCACTCTCATTTCTTTGCGATAGAACGTAGTCCCGGCGACGCAGCTGCGTGGGCCGACGGATTGGACAGTGTGGTATTTTCCCCATCAGTCGATACAGCCGAGGCCATCTTGCTAATGGGGTTACCAGATGGATCCAGCGCAGCCTCATGGAAGCAAGTCCTTGAAAAAGCCTTACAGGAGAATCTGACCGTATATTGTTCGAACCCGGACCGGGCCAGCCCGCGCGGTGGGGGGAAGACTGTAGTGTCACCAGGAGCACTTGCGCATTTTTATCAGGAGTCCGGAGGAGCGGTTGTCTTCTATGGAAAACCTCATGCCCCGGTCTTCAAGAGTCTTGAGACCGCCTTGGGGGCAGATAAAATTCTAATGGTCGGAGACAGTCTCGAGCACGATATCGCCGGCGCACAAAACGTCGGCTGGGACAGTCTATTGGTGCAGAACGGGCTCTATGCCGAGCGCTTTGCATCCGGAGATCGCGAACAGACTCTGTCTGATCTATGTGCCTCCCACGCCGTTTTGCCACCGACATTCAGCATCAAGGAGCTCTCATGACCACGCGCCCGCACTTGCTGACATCAGCGTTTCGTGCGCTTTCCGCGCGCCTCGGCCAGGACCCGCTGCAGGTTCAGGGGCCCGGCGGAAACACCTCGATCAAAGACGACGCTGTGATGTGGATCAAAGCGTCTGGCACGGAATTGGCGAATGCAGAAAGCTCTGAAATTTTCGTTGCCGTCGATCGCAAAGCGGCTGCTGCGGAAGCCCGCGAAGAAGTCGGGGATGGAAGCTGCAAGACCACGGTTTTAGATCCATCTGTTGGTTTGCGGCCATCTATCGAAACCACCTTTCATGCAGCTTTGCCTCATGCTGTCGTTGTGCATACCCACTCCGTGGCGACGCTTGTTCATGCAACCAGTTCAGAGGGGCTGGCGCTTTTAGCAGCCAAGTTGCAGGGTCTCCCTTATGCCGTTGTTCCTTATGCCAAGCCAGGCTTGCCCCTGACAAAGCAGATATTGCTCAACTCAGACACCGAAACGCGCGTGATAATCCTCAAAAACCATGGGTTGATCTGTTGCGGAGCATCTGTCGATGAGGTCTCAGACCTTGTGGCTGACGTTGAAACCAGACTGCAGATGCCGGTTCTGACGTCCACTTCATGTCTGCAGGAGAGCGCTGCACCGCAAGGTTTCGTCTGGAGCAAGGAAAGCTGGATTGCGTGCAACCCGGTTGCCTGCTCTAGGGCTGCCTGTGGAAGCTATTACCCGGACCACGTGGTTTTTCTGGGTCCGGCACTGCCTTTGCAGGATCACGACGGTGCACCGCCGGCAGTTGTGGAAGAAGGGCAGGGCGTTCTTTTGCGCACTGGCGCAACCGCTAGCCAGAAAGCGATGCTTCAGTGCATATCGGATCTTTTGTCTCGCGTGCCGGAGGATTGGGCTCTTAACCCGATCGGGACCGAAGCTGAAGCCAGCCTCTTGAATTGGGATGCAGAGAAGTATCGGCAGGCGTTGGCTGCCCGCTCATGAGCCTCAGGATCGGTATCGATATCGGCACCTCAGGAATACGAGCTGCCGCAATCGATTTGCAGGATCAGGTTGTGGTTACCGCGCGGGCGCCGCACTTAGCTCAAGCATCGGTGTATGTTGATGCTGAAAAATGGTGGAGTGCGACGCAAACCTGCCTGACGGCACTTGTCGAAAGCCTTATAAGCAAGGGATACAGCGCTACAGATGTAACCGGGCTGGCTGTCGATGGGACGTCCGGCACGATGCTACTGACCGATGAAGATATCCGCCCGGTTGGCCCGGCATTGATGTACAACTCAAAAGGATTTGACGCAGAAGCGGAACAGATTGCGGGTATTGCGCCGCCTGCTCACATCACGCAAGGCACGAACTCCGCTCTCGCGCGCGCAATACGTCTGCAGTCTGTCGCGGAACGCACGCCCCACTATCTTATGCACCAGGCAGACTTCATTGCGGCGAAACTCACCAGGCGCCCCGGTGTCTCGGACCAGAACAATGCGCTCAAAACCGGCTTTGATCCTGCGGCCGGGCAGTGGCCAGACTGGATTGCAGAGCTTTTTGCCGTATCACTCCTGCCGCAGTGCTTTGCGGTTGGAACGCCGATCTCCAACATCCACCCGGAAGTCGCGAACGCGCTGGGCCTTTCATCAAGTACCATGGTCTATACTGGAACAACCGACAGCATCGCCGCGTTTTTGGCGTCGGCACCTCTGGAAGCTGGTGTCGCGGTGACTTCCCTCGGCTCGACCTTGGCGGTGAAAGTGCTGAGTGAAACGCGGATCGACGATCCAGGGATTGGCCTGTACTCACATCGCGTCAAAGACATCTGGCTTGCGGGCGGCGCGTCCAACACAGGTGGTGCTGTCCTCGCTCACTACTTTACCGGCGACGAGCTGCAGACCCTGAGCGGCAGGATAGACACCTCTCATCCCACCGGGCTCGATTTCTATCCGCTTTTATCCACAGGCGAGCGGTTTCCGATCAATAACGCCGATCTCGCCCCAGTCCTCAGCCCCCGTCCGTCAGAAGATCATCTTTTTCTACAGGCGATGCTGGAAGGCATGGCGCGGATTGAAGCTCAGTGCTATCGCGCCATCGAAGAGCGGGGCGGCCCTTTCCCCAAAATGGTTCTTACCGCCGGAGGCGGTGCGAAGAATGACACGTGGACAGAGTTGCGCGCGCGCGCTCTACAGCAAAAGCCGCTGATGGCCGCAGAACCTGAGGCGAGCGTGGGAGTTGCGAAGCTCGCGCCAGTTGGATCCTAGTGCATGGTTGCGGCCCCTTTGTTCTGCACGCAGCTTAACAGGATCAGAGCTTTGCGATCGGCGTGTGATATGTCCCTTCCCGCAGGCTGGTCATGCACGAAACAGGCCTGATCAAATACTTTAGCATACCGGGTTGCTCTCTCAGGCGCGGCGTTTCTCTGGATTTCCAGAACAAAACGAGCTCTTCAAGACGGAGGTCACCCCTCGCGCCGCGGTTCGCACTGAAATCGAGACGGGTGAGTTGGGTCCTGGCAGTCAGTGTCCTTGCGTACTGCCAAACGAGGGAGAAGAACCAAATCCCAGCGGGATTCGTGATCCAGATTTCCTGTCACACATTGAAATTAAATGCGCGCGATAGTGGACTATGTGTCGGTTAAGTCGTTGTTTACATTGAGATTTGGTAGGCCCGGCAGGACTTGAACCCGCAACCAAAGCGTTATGAGCGCTCTGCTCTAACCAATTGAGCTACAGGCCCGACGCCTCTTCGATATCAGACATACCGCGCCGGTCAAGCGGACAAGAGCAACCAGGGAAAGCTGCGTGGACAGTCGGTCCGTGGGGTGCTAGCAGGCCCCAACGCTAGAGCCGGAGATGCCGATGAGCGCAAGCAAGAACGGGCTGACTTATGCCGACGCCGGGGTTGATATTGATGCCGGCAACTCTTTGATCGATCGCATCAAGCCTGCCGCAGCAGCCACGGCGCGGTCGGGCGTTATGGCTGGCCTTGGTGGATTCGGTGCGCTCTTTGACCTCAATGCGGCCGGGTTTCAGGACCCGATACTCGTGGCGGCGACCGATGGGGTCGGCACCAAGCTGCGGATTGCCATCGATACAGGAAATTTCGACACGATCGGCATCGACCTTGTGGCGATGTGTGTAAATGATCTGGTTTGCCAAGGCGCTGAGCCGCTGTTTTTCCTGGACTATTTTGCAACCGGCAAACTCGATCTGGACGATGCGGCCACGGTCATTTCCGGTATCGCCAGGGGGTGTGAGTTGTCAGGCTGCGCACTGGTTGGCGGCGAAACCGCTGAGATGCCGGGAATGTACGCCGGCGGCGATTTTGATCTGGCTGGCTTCTCGGTCGGCGCAATGGAGCGCGGCGCCGAGCTTCCGTCAGGCGTGTCCGATGGCGATATTCTCCTGGGTCTTGCCTCGGATGGCGTACATTCCAACGGGTATTCTCTGGTCCGAAAGGTCGTCGAAGTCACTGGGCTGAGCTGGGACGAACCTGCGCCCTTTGCTCCTGATCTTTCCCTCGGCGCCGCGTTGTTGGCGCCGACCCGCTTGTACGTCAAACAGTCGCTTGCTGCGCTCCGGGCCGGAGGCGTGCACGGTTTGGCGCATATCACGGGGGGTGGCCTGACCGAAAACCTGCCACGCGTTTTGCCCTTGGGTCTGAGCGCGAAGGTTGATCTGAACGCCTGGACGCTTCCACCAGTGTTCGCGTGGCTGGCATCTGAGGGCGGGATGGCGCAGGCCGAAATGCTCAAGACATTCAATGCCGGCATCGGCATGGTTCTTGTCGTCGAAGCGGCAGAGGCGGCCAGTCTGACGGAGTTGCTGACCTCTCAAGGTGAAGTTGTTTTTCAGTTGGGATCCGTGGTGCCGGGTGAGGGCGTAACCTACGCGGGGGCGCTTGTGTGACCAAACGCGTCGCAATCCTGATTTCCGGTGGCGGATCGAACATGCTGAAGCTGGTCGAGAGCATGGCCAACGGCCATCCCGCGCGTCCCGTGCTCGTCGCCTCGAATGATCCGGACGCATATGGATTGGCCCGGGCAAAGGCGCTGGGTATTCCGACAGCGGCCGTTGACCACAAACCCTACGGAAAGGTGCGCGCAGAATTTGAAGCTGCTTTGTCAAAGCCCTTGGATGCCGCGGCTCCGGATATCATTTGTCTCGCCGGTTTCATGCGCGTTTTGACAGAGAGTTTTGTGAAGCGCTGGGACGGGCACATGTTGAATATCCACCCATCTCTTTTGCCTAAATACAAAGGTTTGCACACACACGCCCGCGCGCTGGAAGCGCAGGATGCTGAACACGGATGCACAGTTCATGAGGTGACGCCTGCGCTCGATGACGGCCCGATTTTGGGGCAAGCCCGCGTGCCAGTATTGCCACAGGACACCCCCGACACCCTGGCCGCTCGTGTGCTGGAGCAAGAACACCGCCTTTATCCCGCGGTTCTGCGGCGCTTTGCAGACGGGGACCGTCGGCCAATATTCTTACCCTGAGCGCACTTTGACGCGTGGCCCCCCCTGTATTTCTTCGAGGAAACGGACTAGACCGGTCCGGCAGGGGCAAAAGAGCAACAAGAACAGAAGGCAATCTGGCACTTCATGAACGTCATCACTACGACCAAAGCGCTGGCCGCCTACTGCGACCGCGCGGCTGAACATACCTACATCACTGTCGACACCGAGTTTCTGCGGGAACGGACCTACTATGCCAAACTGTGCCTGGTGCAGGTGGCCTATCCCGGAGACGGCGAAGACAGCGCAGTCCTGATCGACCCGCTGTCCGAAGACTTGTCCCTGGAACCGCTGATAGCGCTTTTTAGGAACCCGGACGTCACAAAAGTGTTCCACGCAGCGCGCCAGGACCTCGAGATTTTCTTTGTGGAGTACGATGTACTACCGCAGCCGTTATTCGACACCCAGGTCGCGGCGATGGTGTGCGGCTTCGGAGAGCAGGTCGGGTACGAGACATTGGTCCGCAAGATTGCAAAAAACGGACTCGACAAAACATCTCGTTTCACCGACTGGTCGCGGCGTCCATTGTCAGGGGCGCAAAAAACCTATGCGCTGGCCGACGTCACCCATCTGCGTGTGATTTATGAGTTTCTGTCGTCTGAGATTGAGGCAAACAACCGGCGTGCATGGGTTGAAGAGGAACTCTCGACGCTCTTGTCGCCCGAGACTTATGTCGTTGAGCCGCAGGACGCCTGGCGCAGAGTGAAAACGCGTACCACGTCCGGTAAGTTCCTGGCTGCTGTTAAAACTCTGGCCGAGTTTCGCGAGACCTATGCGCAGACCCGCAACATGCCCAGAAACAGGGTTTTCAAGGATGACGCGCTGCTCGAACTTGCCTCTACCAAGCCATCCTCACTCAAGGACCTTGGAAAGTCACGCCTGCTGCTGCGCGATGCCCGCAAAGGCGACATCGCAGATGGCATCCTTGCGGCTGTTTCGGCTGCTAAATCAATGCCTTCTGAGGAGTATCCAAGGGTCGATACCAGCCGCGACAAGCTCCAGGTCAATTCAGCCTTGGCGGATTTATTGAGGGTATTGCTGAAAGCGAAGTCCGAGGATGCAGGGGTGGCCCAGCGCATGATCGCAACTGCCGCCGAACTCGACGCATTGGCTGCTGGCGAAAGAACGGGCGCGGTGCTGCGTGGCTGGAGATCCGAAGTTTTTGGTCAGGATGCGCTACGTCTCTGCGAAGGAAAGATCGCTCTTGGAACAGAAGGCCGATCGGTGCGCATCGTAGAGCTTTAGGCCAGAAAACGATGGCAGATGAACGCGCGTTTTCAGGCCTTTGATGGACAACCCTACGCAGCTCTGCTTGGGTGTCCACAGGTTGAGGTAGAGCTATGAAAGTCGCGACATTCAATATTAACGGCATTAAGGCTCGAATTAATGCGCTGCCCGCCTGGTTGAATTCTGCAGAGCCTGACGTGGTGGTTCTTCAAGAGATCAAGTCGGTAGACGAGGCGTTCCCGCGCGAGATCTTTGAGGATATGGGCTATGTGGTCGAGACGCATGGCCAGAAGAGTTTCAACGGCGTGGCCATCTTGTCGAAACTCCCGCTGGAGGACGTTACGCGCGGGCTTCCGGGCGACGACGGTGATGAGCAGGCACGCTGGATCGAAGCAACCGTCATGGGAACGGTGCCGGTCCGTGTTTGCGGGCTTTATCTGCCCAATGGCAATCCAGTTCCCGGACCAAAATACGAATACAAGCTTCAATGGATGGCCCGGCTGAAATCCCGCGCGGAAATGCTATTGGCCGCGGAAGAGCCAGCGCTGATGGCGGGGGATTACAACATCATCCCGCAGGATGAAGATGCGGCGCGGCCAGAGGTCTGGCAGAACGATGCTTTGGCGATGCCGGCGTCGCGCGCCGCGTTTCGCGAAATCCTCAACCTGGGGTTTACCGAGGCGTTCCGAGCGCGTGTCCAAGGGCCTGGGCACTACTCGTTCTGGGACTATCAGGCTGGAGCCTGGCAACGGAATGATGGCATTCGGATTGATCACTTTTTGCTGACGCCGGAATGCGCCGATTTGCTGCGCGATTGCCAGATCGATGCGGCCGTTCGCGGAGGAGATAAGCCATCTGATCACGTCCCGGTCTGGGTCGAACTTGCTGCCTGATTTGCGCTTTTGGCAGAACCAGATCAGTTCGCTGTAACGTCCGCCGTATATAGCCAGTCGAATTTTCGCAGTGGCGCAGCCGGTGCGATACGATTGAGTATTCTCAACCCGGCATGCGCCATGGTGCGGACTGCACCGTCGGGTAAGTGGTAGGCCCACGCGTTTGTGTTAGCCGCCGAAACCGCGCGGCGCACCCGTGTCAGCCGCAGGCTTTGATACCGGGCAAATGCATCCGCATCGGTGTCCGCTTCCGCAAGGCATGCTGCCAAAACCCACGCATCTTCGATGGCCATGTTTGCTCCCTGAGCCAGAAAGGGCAGGGTGGGGTGCGCCGCGTCTCCAAGAATTACGGCCTTACCCTTGTGCCAGACCGGGGCCACTTCATGCCGGAAAAGGCCCCAAACATGGACGTCACGGGCTGATTCAAGCCAGCCCCGGACACGGGGTGTAAACCCTGCAAAGGCCCGGGCCACGCGCGTCGGATCATCACGGTGGCTCCAGCCCTCTGCAGTCCAGCGCTGGCGTTCCTCGACCGCCACAATGTTGCGTTCTGAGCCATTGCGCAAAGGATAGGTTACAAGATGCCGACCCGGCCCCATGAAAACCTGCGCACAAGCCTCCGGCGGTTGGGTCTGCGGCAGCGTCATCCGCCATGCAACTTGGCCTGTAAAAAACGGGTCCGCGGGCTTATGGACTGCCCGGCGCACAGGGCTGTGAAGCCCGTCAGCGCCGACCAGCAGTTCGACGTCCTCGCAGGAACCATCGGCAAAGCGGACTTGGGGCGTGTCGCCATTATCGAACACCACCTGATCGACCTTGCGTCCAAGTTCCAGCGTCACGCCAACTGCTTGCGCTGTTCCGGCCAGAAGCTCGATCAGATCCGCCCGGTGTATAAGGAAAAAGCCAGGTGTGCTTGAGAGCGGCATCCGAACAACTTCGGCGCCGTCACGGTAGTCACGAAGAACTACTGCCTTAGAGAGTATCGAATTGCTCTTTAGATCCTCAGCAAGCCCGAGCCCCGCCATCACACGAAAACCGTTCGGACTAATCTGAAGACCCGCGCCAACTTCGCGGATCGCGTCTGCCTGCTCGAGAACGCGGACCTGTGCACCGCGTGCCGCAAGGCAAAGCGCTGCCGTCAGCCCGCCAATGCCCGCCCCAAGAACTGTGATCTCGCGTCCCAGCAACACCATATCTGGGGTCTACAGTCTGGGTGCGGCGCATCCAAGCCGGAAAGAAAAAAACACCGAAGGTTGCCCTTCGGTGTTCGTTTACTTGTGGCGCTTTTGCATCGCCGATCAGTCGTCGCGGTGGACTTTTTCACGCCGCTCGTGGCGCTCCTGTGCTTCGAGGCTCAGGGTCGCGATAGGCCGCGCATCCAGTCGTTTCAACGAAATCGGTTCGCCGGTCGCTTCGCAGTAGCCGTACTCGCCCTCGTCGATCCGGCGCAGTGCCGAGTCGATCTTGGAGATCAGTTTGCGTTGGCGATCACGGGTCCTCAGCTCGAGAGCCCGGTCCGTTTCTTCGCTGGCCCGGTCTGCCACGTCAGGAATGTTACGCGCAGCGCCTTGCAGCTCCGAGATTGTGTTTTGGCTGTCTTCCAGCAATTCAGTTTTCCACGCTAACAACTTGCGACGGAAATACTCCAGCTGGCGGTCGTTCATGAACGGCTCGTCCTCAGCGGGGCGATAGTCGTCCGGAAGAAAGGTTTCGACTTTCATATCTGCTCCCTCGTGATGGCCGGTTTCATCAGCTGTCTGAAGTTCTGACATCCGGCTCCCTCCCATGTCGTTTCCCATACTCAGATTCCTACACAATGTGAAGCACATATAGGGCCTTGCACGCCGATTTCTAAATTGATGTAACGTCTCTTAAACACGAACGTGAAAGGGCCTGCGCAATGCGCTTTGACGGCACCAAAGATTATGTTGCGACCGACGATCTGAAGATTGCGGTGAACGCTGCGGTTACTCTTGAACGCCCGTTGCTTGTGAAGGGTGAACCCGGCACCGGCAAAACGGAACTTGCCCGTCAGGTTGCTGCGGCGCTTGGGCTGCCGATGATCGAATGGGCAATTAAGTCCACGACCCGCGCGCAGCAAGGGCTCTATGAGTATGACGCCGTCTCGCGATTGCGGGACAGCCAATTGGGCGATGAGCGTGTCCATAACATAACGAACTACGTAAAGAGGGGGAAACTGTGGCAGGCCTTTGACGCCGATGGGAAAGTTGTCCTTCTGATCGACGAAATCGACAAGGCAGATATCGAGTTTCCAAACGACCTTCTGCAAGAGCTCGATAAGATGGAATTCTTCGTCTACGAAACGGGGGAGACGATCCGGGCCCGTCATCGTCCCATCGTGATCATTACGTCGAACAATGAAAAGGAGTTGCCGGACGCCTTTCTGCGCCGTTGCTTTTTTCATTACATCGCTTTTCCAGATGAAGACACGCTGCGCAGGATCGTTGAGGTGCACCACCCCGGGATTAAAGGCGCTTTGCTGAGCACGGCGCTTACACAATTCTATGAAATCAGGGAAACTCAGGGACTGAAAAAGAAGCCATCGACGTCCGAGGTTTTGGACTGGCTCAAATTGTTGCTGGCGGAAGATCTGTCGCCCGAGGACCTCAAACGCGATGGCGCAAACGCCTTACCCAAACTGCATGGGGCGCTCTTGAAGAACGAGCAGGACGTGGCTCTTTTCGAGAGATTGGCGTTTATGGCACGCGGGCAACGCCGATAGGCGTTTTTCAACGCGCACGCGACAGTGACCGCACAACCCTTGCCAGAAAAGTGTGGCCGCTCCATTGTGGATAACATGTGCTCCGAAGACCTGACTCTGCGCCCTATTGCGGCCGACGACCACTCCGTTTGGCGAGAACTCTGGAGAGGGTATCTGGCGTTTTACGAAACCGTACTATGCGCAGAGGTCTATGAGACTTCATTTAATCGGCTGATCGACCCAAGTGTCACCGACTACAACGGGTTTATTGCGTGGAATGGGTCGGACGCACTCGGGCTGGTGCATTTCATTTATCATCGGCACGGCTGGCATCGGGAGCCGGTCTGTTATCTGCAAGATCTTTATACGGTACCGGCGGCGCGCGCGCGCGGCGTAGGGCGCGCACTGATCGAAGCTGTGTATGCGCAGGCCGACCGCGACAAGGCCGCTTCTGTCTATTGGCTGACGCAGGAATTTAACGAGACAGCGAGGCGACTGTACGACCAGATCGCCGAGGTTACGCCTTTCATCAAGTACGTGCGGCCAGTCGCGTGAGGATCGCGGCAGCCCTGATGGCGCTGGCCTTTCTGGCCGGTTGTGCAGCTCCGCCGGAAAGCGCCGCGCGCCGCGCGCCTCAATCGGTAGATCTACCGCCGATGAAAACCTTTTCATCCTACAAGCCAGGCCCGGTGCGCGGGTCGAACCGGCAACTTGCGGCGGATTTCATGGATCTCAGTTTCCGCATGGAGTCTGGCCGGCCACTGGAGACCTTCACAAGGTTCGAAGGACCAGTTCGGGTGGCGGTGCGCGCGCAAGGTACTCCGCCGCCGACGCTCTCCCCTGATCTCGCGCGTCTGATCGATAGACTTCAACGGGAGGCCGGGATCGATATCGCGCGCGCCGGTCTTGGAGAGACTCCGCAGATTGTGATCGAAACTCTGCCGCGCCGTCAGATCCAGAGGTTCGTGCCCCAAGCGGCATGCTTTGTCGTGCCGAATGTCGGGAGCTGGCGCGAGTTCGTCCGATACCGACGGTCGGACCGGGTAAACTGGACAAAACTGGAAACCCGCACGCTTGCAGCAATTTTCATACCCAATGACGTCAGTCCTCAGGAGGTGCGGGATTGCCTGCACGAGGAAGTTGCACAGGCACTTGGCCCGCTCAACGATCTCTACCGGTTGGAGAACTCGGTCTTCAATGACGATAATTTTCACCCGGTTTTGACCAGCTTCGACATGCTCATGCTGCGGATAACCTATGCTCCGGAGCTGCGGTCGGGTATGAGCCCCGGCGACGTTGAAGCCCGCTTGCCTGGCATTCTCGCACGGCTTAACCCGGCAGGACAGCAACGCGGACCTGCGCGGCCTTCCAACGAAAGGCGCGACTGGATCGAGGCGATCGAAGCCGCACTCGGGCCCGGTACACCATCGCGTCAGCGCGCAGGGAAAGCTGTGGACGCAGTACGAATTGCTGAACAGGCCGGTTTTAATGACACCCGCCTTGCGTTTTCCTATTTCGCGCTCGGGCGTTTGGCTTTGGCGTCCGATCCGGATTTGTCCTTTGCTTCATTCGTTCAGGCGGGCGGGCTCTACACAGAAGCATCCGGAACGGAAGTCCAGCAGGCACATGTCACCATGCAGATTGCGGCTTTTGCTCTGACAACCGGGCAGGCTGAGACGGCGCTGCGTCTGGTGAACTCAGCGCTCCCGGCTGTGCAACAATCAGAAAACGCCGCGTTGCTCTCGACGCTTTTGATGATGAAGGCGGAAGCGCTTGATTTACTCGGTCGACAGAGCGAGGGGCAAGCCGTTCGTCTCGACAGTCTTGGATGGGCACGCTATGGCATCGGCGACGATGCGCAGGTAAGGGCGCGGCTGGCCGAGATTGCCTCTTTGCCACCTCCCGGACTTCGCCAGGGTGGCCAAGGGAGCTAGTACATGTTGGTGATTGCGGGAGCTTTGGGCGGTGGCGCCTGGGGGGCTTGGCTGGCAAAAAAACGTGGTGGGCTGAAAAAGGACATCGCGCAATACGCAATCGCTTTTGCAATCATGTGGTCCGTTATTGGACTGATCGCCACTATTGTCGTTGAGCGTATGGCAGTCGGGGGCTGAGCGCATGTTCCTGCCTTTCTTTGCGGAATTGCGAAAGACAGGTGTCCCGGTCAGCCTGCGCGAGCACCTGACGTTTCTGGAAGGTCTGGGGCAGGGGTTGGCCACCTATGATGTGGAGGCTTTCTACTATCTCGCCCGGGCTGCGCTCGTCAAAGATGAACGCCATCTCGACCGTTTCGACCGAGCGTTTTCCACGTCGTTTCGGGGACTGGAGGATATCGGTGTCGAGCAAGTGCTCGAGTCTGTAGACCTGCCAATGGAATGGCTTGAGAAACTTGCGGAAAAGCACCTTACCGAAGAAGAGCGCGCGGAGATCGAGGCCTTGGGCGGGTTCGACAAACTCATGGAGACCCTCAAAGACCGTTTGAAGGAACAGCAAGGTCGCCATCAGGGTGGCAACAAATGGATCGGCACAGCTGGTACCTCGCCTTTCGGAGCCTATGGATATAATCCAGAAGGCGTGCGTATAGGCCAGCAAGAAAGCCGGCATCGCCGCGCGGTAAAGGTCTGGGACAAGCGGGAGTTTCGCAACCTTGATGACAGCGTCGAGCTTGGCACGCGCAATATCAAGGTGGCTCTGAAACGCCTGCGCCAATGGGCCCGTACCGGTGCGGCCGAAGAGCTTGATCTGGATGGAACGATCCGCGCGACGGCCGAGCATGGATATCTTGACGTTAAGACCCGGCCCGAGCGGCACAATGCCGTCAAAGTGGTCCTGTTCCTCGACGTCGGTGGATCAATGGATGATCATATCCAGATGGTGGAAGAGCTATTTTCCGCGGCCCGCTCGGAGTTTAAGCATCTTGAGCACTACTACTTCCATAACTGCCTCTATGAAGGTTTATGGCGGGACAATCGTCGGCGCTGGTCCGAGCAGATCCCGACGTGGGATGTGCTGAACACCTATGGTTCAGACTATAAGTGCATCTTTGTGGGCGACGCGTCTATGTCACCCTACGAGGTTGCCTATCCCGGAGGCGCGAATGAACACTGGAATGCAGAGGCGGGCCAGGTCTGGCTCGCGCGTGCGCGGGATCAATGGCCAAGTAATATTTGGCTCAACCCGGTGCCGGAGCGGCATTGGCAATACACCCATTCGATCGGCTTGATCCAGGACGTATTCGGCGCCGAACGCATGGTGCCGATGACGCTGGAAGGTATTGACCGGGGCATGCGCATTCTGGGGCGTTGACGCAAAACGGCGCGCTGAACAAAGCGCGCCGTTTATAAATCGGTTCCGAGGATTTAAGCGTCTGCGAGTGCTTTTTTCCGTCGCTTCATCGCAGCCAGCCCGCCAAGACCCGCGACCAACAGCCAGCCAGCTGCAGGCAACGGGACCGCCTCGAGTTTCGCGGTAAGTGTGGCTTCGTTATCTTTACGTTCTTCTGTGATGAACGACTCAAATATATCGTCGCCGACTTTGAACCCCGAAAACGTCAGGACGTAGTCTTGGCCGTTTACATTGAACGGCGTGCTTGATTCCACGTTCGTTTCGGCAACCACGCGGTCCGCGCATCCTTCTGCGTTTAGGCCTTGGCCATTCAGTCCATCATAGGGGCATTGGACTTGAAAAATAGTGTCCCCGTCTCGCTGGTTCGGTGTTTCCTCGTGGGAAAAATCAAAGGTCGAAGTTGCTACGACTGCTGGCGTCACACCATCAATTGTAAATGAAATCTCGACTTCCAAGGTGGCGTCCAGCAACGTCGTGCCCGTAATCCGCTGGTTCATATGAGTGAACGTGCCGATGTCGAAGACTTCGCCCAGCGCCACATCTGTCGGCGGAGGTGTATTAGGATATTCCTCGGCCTCGAAACTATAGCCACTAGGATCGGTCAGTATTGGCGTTCCCCAGGTGATTACATTTGTTCCGGAAGAGATACTTCCGCCGGACCCTGTGGCGCTTGTCCAGATGCCCGACACGCTTAAAATATCAATGGTTGTGGCCGATGCCGAGCCGGCGGCGAGGACAGCCGTCATCGCGACGCCCTGCATTAATCTATTTACGGGTCTCATTATACCCTCCTAGGTACACACACGTGCAGTCAACGAAGCTCGTACCGCAGCTATACTTCCGCTGACCTACTCACACGCCTCACCCCAGTGGAGGCATCTCATCCGCCGCATAGCATGACGACGTTGAAGTGAAAATCTCATTTTTGCCCCATTTTGTCAATTTCATGACAAGTACCGGACGCAATCTCGCCACAATCCGCGTAACCCAGAGGTTTTGTTCACCCGCCGTGGGTTCGTTAACCTATGGAATTGCAGGAAAGAAATCGCAGTGCGCTTTTCCCGTCACAGGAGTCGGTTGAGAAGCGTGCGCGACGGTTTTCCGGTCACAGGAAGCCCAGAACTGCTTTGATAGCGGCGGATCGCATCCAGCGTTTTCGGTCCGATGACCCCATCTGCGCCGCCCGTGTCGAATCCTGCGGAAGTCAATGCCTCCTGAAGCGCAACCCGGTCAGATTTGGTGAATCCGTTTGCATCGGGTGGGAAAGGGGTACGCAAAGGCGGACCGCCCGCGATCCGGTCGGCCAAGTGTCCTACTCCGATCGCGTAGGAGTCCGAATTGTTGTATCGTTTGATAACGCTGAAGTTTTGTGAGACCGAAAACCTCGGACCGCCGGGTTGAGGCTGAAGACCGCCCCCTGCATCTTCGCGGCCCCAATTGACGCCGGTGCGCCACCCGTTGCGGCTGAGATAGGCCGCGGCGGAGGCCAGCGCGTCGCTGGGATCGTCCGCCCAAATGTCGCGTCGTCCATCCCCGGTAAAATCCACCGCGAACGCAAGGTAAGAGGTTGGGATGAATTGGGTATGACCCATCGCGCCTGCCCAGCTTCCGGTCATGTCGGCAGCGGGAATATCTCCGTTTTCCAGAATCTCCAGCGCCGCCAACAATTGCTGTTCGAAGAATTGCCCACGCCGCCCGTCATAGGCGAGCGTCGATGTCGCCGAGATAACCGGCACATTCCCTTTGCGCTCTCCGTAGAAGCTCTCAAGACCCCAGATCGCAGTGACGATATATGCGTCCACTCCGTAGCGTTGCTCGATCGCCCTAAGCGTCTGCTCATGGCGCGCGAACGCCGCTTGACCGCGCGATACGCGTTCGTCCGAGACTGCAATCGACAAATAGTCTTCAAGCGATCTGCGAAACTCCACCTGGTTGCGATCGCGCGATACAACGCCAGTCAGATATCCGGTGCCCCTAAAAGCCTCGTTAAGTAGCGCCTCGGAGTACCCTTTTTGGATCGCTCTCGACCTGAATGAAGCCACCCAGGCATCGTAGCCTGCGTTTCGAGTGGGTTGAAGGTCCGTGGGAAGACCGGCGATTGAGAGTGTGGTGCGGTCTGGCGGTGCACTGCAGCCCGAAATACCAAGGGCTGCGAGCCCCATCCCAAACGCCCGGCGCGTGATCTGCGTCATGCCTTGCCCGTCCTTTGCTTCTGATGCCTCAGGCGCCACACTAACGTGGACATCCCTGAAGGCGAGCGGAAAGCACAGGCGCCCGATCACTTTCGCCGCGAGACGTCCTATTGACGCAAGAGCCCCGCAGCGTAGGCTTTGTGAGAAGCAGCCGGAGCTTTTTTATGTCGTCTATCCTCACCTCCTGTGCGGCCCTCCCGGAAGTCAGGTTCGAGCCAGGTTCGGCGCTGATTAGCGAAGGTAAGCCGGTCAGTCGGCTTCTGATCCTGGTTTCGGGGCGTGTCTCCATCCGCAAAGGTGACAGTGAGGTCGCAATAATCTCCAATGAGGGCGCGGTCTTCGGGGAGATGTCGGCGCTCCTGGGAATTCCCGCCAGTGCATCGGTGGTAGCGATCGATGATGTACGCGCGCTGTGTTCCGAGAACGGTAAGGCACTGATCGAAGAAAACCACGAGCTTGCGGTACATACAGCGCGCATTCTTGCACAGCGGCTTTACCATGCCACCAGCTATCTGGCCGATTTCAAAACCCAATTCTCTGACAGGGCGGACCATTTTGGCATCATGGACCAGATCCTCGACGAGCTTATGATGCAGCAAACCAGTAGCGCACCGGCCGATCCCTCGCCGGATACCAACGACGATCCTAGGCTTTGAGCCATTCCGGCTCGGCTGATACCGCGACGGGCTTCTCAGTTGGCGTTAAAAGATCCAGTTCCTCAGCACCGGCAATCGAGTTCCATATCGCGCGTGAGTGTTCGATATCCACAACAATGTGGCTTGGCACATCACCCGGTTGCTGGCCCATATTGAACACCCATGTTTCGCCAATCCGGTCCGCCCAGGCGCCGTCGCTGATAAAAGGGGCTTGGTGGACGTGTCCGCAAAATACGATGTCGGGGGCGTATTTTGCGATCCAGCGCGTTAGTTCTGGGTCGCCGAAATGCCGATGGCCTCCCCAGCTTGTGGGCGTATCTGTAGGCGGCGCATGGTAGGCCCAGATCCAAGTCCTTCGACGCTCGTGCGCATCTTCGGCCATCTGAGCTTCGATCTTTGTCTTTGCATCTGGTCCATCCCACCAAGGAAAAACCGACACCAGTGTGTCGCCAAGCCAAGTGCGTTCGCCGTCCACCGTGATGTCCGGCGACCCGAGATCTGCAAACCAGTCCGGCACACGTTCGCCAGTATCACTATTGGCGTTCAGGTCATGGTTGCCCGAACAGACGATGAGCTTGGTCTGCTTTGAAAGACTGCGCAGATAAGTGCGCACAACGACGATTTGCGCGTTCAACTCGACTGTGGCGGCAACCTGCAACAGGTCACCAGCGATGACAACGCCGTCAAATCCGGAGGCCACGCTCGACAACCAGTCATATTGCCGAAGCGCATAATGGATGTCGCCAGTGACCAATAGCTTCATCCAGCCAGTACCTCCCTGAGCTTTCTAATGGCAGAATAGGCAGACGCGCGCAGCGGATCAAACGGCAGTCGTGTGTCAGCTGAGCTCCCCATTCGCCGCGATCTGTGTCTTGCCACGGAGATACGGATGCAGAACCGCGGGCAGCGCCACGGATCCATCCGAGCGTTGGCCGTTCTCGAGTACGGCAATCAGGCAGCGTCCGACTGCCAATCCCGAACCGTTCAGCGTATGCAGATACTCAGGCTTGCCGCCGGAATCTGGTTTGAAGCGCGCGTTCATCCGGCGGGCCTGAAAGTCGCCGCACACCGAGATAGAGCTGATTTCGCGATACTTGTTTTGTCCTGGCAGCCAAACCTCGATGTCATGGGTGCGGCGCGCTCCGAAGCCCATATCTCCGGTGCAGAGAACCACCGTGCGGTAAGGCAGCCCAAGCGCCTCCAGTATACCTTCGGCGCAACCGGTCATCCGGTCGAGCTCAGCACGGCTCGCGTCCGGATGGGTGATCGAGACCATCTCGACTTTTTCGAACTGATGCTGACGGAGCATACCTGCAGTGTCGCGCCCGGCGCTTCCAGCCTCGGAGCGAAAACACTGAGTGTGCGCGACATAGCGGCGGGGCAGATAGTCTTCTTCGACAACCAAGCCGTTCACAATGTTTGTCAACGTCACCTCTGCGGTGGGCACAAGCCACCACCCGTCCTCGGTGCGATAGCTGTCTTCACCGAATTTTGGCAACTGTCCGGTGCCATACATCATTTCGTCACGCACCAGCACAGGGGTCCAGGTTTCTGCCAGACCGTTTTCCTCGACGTGAGTGTCGATCATGAATTGCGCCAGCGCACGGTGGACGCGCGCGATAGCGCCCGACAGCACCACAAAGCGCGCACCTGACAGCTTTGCCGCCGTTTCGAAATCCATGCCCGGGATAACCGAATCAAGCTCGTAGTGTTCCTTGGGCGTGAACTCGAAACTGCGGGGCGTACCCCATCGCTTGATCTCGACGTTGTCGTCCTCATCTTCGCCCGGGGGAATGTCCTCAAAAGGCAGGTTTGGAAGGCCCATCAGCAAGTCAGCCAATCGTGTGTCTTCCGCCAGGGCTTCATCTTTGAGACGTGCAGTCTCGGCTTTTTTGTCTGCCACAAGCGAACGCAGGCGTTCGAATTCCGCGTTGTCTCCTCGACCCTTTGCGGCACCAACTTCCTTGGAGGCCTTGTTTTGCTCTGCCTGCGCGGTCTCAGCCGCAAGAATCTTCGCGCGTCGTGCCGCGTCGATTGCGAGAATTTCTGAAGACATCGGCAAAACCCCAGGACGGCGGGTCAAGGCGGCATCGAAGGCCTCGGGGTTTTCACGGATCTGACGAATATCGTGCATGGTGTCCTCAGAAAGGGTTGATCTTGCGCAGGGCTTATGGCGCAGAAACCAGCAAGCGGCTAGGGGGCTTTCCAGAAGTTTTGCGCCGCATGCAGAGTACCCTTTGCGGGAGGCTCAACCGAAGCGTCATCCAGCAGCCTCAATACGCCAAGCCCCAACGGCCCGAGCTACCAAACTGTCGCCACAATGCTTGTGCATGGTTCGTCCATGCTGCGTTTGGTATTTTTGACAACCTCAATTCTGCTTGCGCCGCCTGCCCTGGCGCAGGACTCTGGCTTTCCCCGCACTGATGCTCAATTCATGGCAGATGTTCTTGGGTTGGATGATGGCGTCTCTGAATTTGAGGAGATCCTGCCAAAATATCTTGATCTCTTCCGTCAGAACGATTTGGACGGCGAACCCGGGTATTCGCTCAAAGACCGGCAGATGTACGTGGATGCCTGGGAGGCAGAACAGTTTTCAAAGCAAATACAAGAGTTTCTCAGTCACGATCTGAATGGCGATCTCACAGTCACACCCGAAGAGCTGCGGGTCGCATTTACACGGTCAGCGTATCGCGGTACTCCGCTGCAGCGCCCAAACCCGGCACCAGGTCCGGACAGGATCGAAGCCCATATCGCCGAGAAGACCGCCGCTTACTTGCGGACGCGCGATCTCGACGGTGACACTGCAGTGTCGTTCGACGAAGCAAACGTCAAGGCGCGTGAGATCGCTCGCCATGCCCGCGCGACCACGGTTCCAGTGCCGCGCATGGCGCCCAGTCTGGCGCATGACCTGGACAATAACACTGTTATCTCTGAACGGGAAATGGTCGCGCTCGCGCGTCAGCTACACGCGGCATTTGATGGAAATGGAAACGGGATTATTGATCCCGACGAACGCACGGCCGCACACAGGATGCGGAAAGCTCCACCTCCGTTCATGTTTGGCCGGGCGCGTACAGCGGCGCGCGAGATTGAAGGGCCGACCTGCCCCTGGCCGCGCGGAGACGAAAGCCTGAATTACTACGTGATCGGCGGCTTCGAGGGCGCGGCCCTGTCCAACCTGCATTTCGAAAACCGTAACGAAGCGGTCGAAGTGGTTGCCATCACCGTACCAGAGGAAGGATCTGATATTCGTCTGATCGCTTCCTTTCAGAACGCGACGATCCTCGATATCGAAGACCCGTCGCGGCGCGTGAAAGTCGTCTATCAGACCCGGGGACCGATCGGTCTGCTGGGTGCGCGGTCCGCGCGGTTGGTGCGCACCGACCCATCCTGCCATCTCGAGCTGTGGAAGCCAGTTTCTGCTGAAAATCCCGACCCGATTTCGTTCTACAGAACGGCCCTGCGCCGCGCACCCGCCGGCGTAGTGACGGATTATTCGCTTGGTTTGGTCGACCTCGGCGCTCAGGAAAACGCTCCCCGGCGACGCTTCCCGACCTCCATTGATATTGATCTGTCGGGTCCGAATGCGGAGTATTGGGTGCATTTCCTGCGCTTTAACCCCGGAGGTCTGGTCCGCCTTAATCCGAGGTTTGTCACCTATCCCGGCGAGGTGGGCGCGCATCCCGTACTGCCCCAATATGCCGGGCTTGCAACCCTGGTCGAGGAAGGTGTTCTGGAGCCGCTCCCACGAGATGGCCGCATCGATGGCGTTGGTGGGACGCGCCGGTCTGTCACCATCAATGGAACAACTTACCGCACCGGGGCCGGCGATGACGCGATCCGAAACAACGGCCTGATTTATCGCTATGAACGGGAAGGGCTTTGGACTGGGCGCGCGCCTGTGTCTTTCCGTGTGACCGACGGTTTCACTGTGCCTGCTGGCCTGACCGGGGCCCATGCGGTGACCTTCGTTCTGCCCGATGACGTTCCCGAGCCCCGCGGCGCTCGCGGACACAGCACACTGGAGCGGGAAAGCCCGAATACGACCTTCGAAGAGTGATTTCAGTTTGCCAGCGGGATTGAAAACTGCGCTGTTCTTTCGGGCGCAAATCCGGGTCCGCGGGCGCATACCTGGTGTGCCGCTTGTCGAGACCGCCGCCGGGCCTTATCTGCCTTGAAGCGCCCGCGCCTCGCCGTTAGGGTGCGCGCCGATTGAACAGGCGGCTGGGTGGGTCCACTGCTGCCGATCTAAAGACAAGGAAAGACCTCAGATGTTCGCAACTCCTGCCTATGCCCAGGCTGCAGGCGGCGCCGGTGGCGCATTTGCCTCATTCGTACCGCTGATCCTGATCTTCGGGATTATGTATTTCCTGCTGATCCGTCCACAGCAGAAGAAGGTCAAGGAACACAAGGCAATGGTCGAAGCCCTGCGCCGCGGGGACCAGGTGGTCACCCAGGGCGGTGTGATCGGCAAAGTGACCAAGGTGGTCGACGACAATGAAGTGAAAGTCGAAATTGCCAGCGGCACCGAAGTACGCGTTGTGCGCCATACGATCCAGCAGGTCATCACCAAAACTGAACCGGCGAGCTAGCACTGATGCTCGATATTCCCCTTTGGAAGCGGGTGGTGATCTGGGGTGTGGTGGCCTTGGGTCTTATGCTCGCTATGCCCAATTTGTTTTACACCAAGGTCGAGGGACACAACGATGCGGTAGCCCTCGTCGAACGGGGCGCAGAACCCGAGGGGGAAATTGCAAATCAACTGGCGGCTTGGCCGTCCTTCTTGCCTTCGGGCCTGATTAACCTTGGTCTCGATTTGCGGGGGGGCGCCCATTTGCTGGCCGAGGTCCAGGTTGAAGACGTTTATGCCGAGCGCATGGACGCACTTTGGCCGGAGGTGCGTGACGCCTTGCGTGTTGAACGCGCCACCGTTGGAACGATCCGCCGCCAGGAAACTGCGCCTGATGAGTTGCGGGTGCGGATCTCCCAGCCCGACCAGATCGGGCGCGCCGCCGAGGTGGTGCGTGGGCTCGCACAACCTGTAACCACCCTGACCGGGGTTGGTTCCTCGGATATCGAAGTTACGACGTCGGGCGCAGACGTGATTGTCCGGCTCTCAGAAGCGGAGCAAAGCGCCACCGACGACCGTACAATTCAGCAGAGCCTTGAGATCATCCGACGCCGCGTCGACGAGGTCGGGACCCGCGAGCCCACGATCCAGCGGCAAGGAGAGGATCGTATACTGATTCAAGTGCCCGGAATCGGGTCAGCTGCAGAGCTGAAGGAGATTATAGGGACAACAGCGAAGCTGACTTTCAATCCGGTGGTCAACCGAACATCTGACCCAACAGCCGATCCCGGGCCGCGGAACACGTTGCTGCCGTCAGTCGATGAGCCGGGATCTTTCTATATTCTCGAGCGGACACCGGTGGTTTCGGGCGACCAGCTTACAGATGCCCAGCCCAGTTTCGACCAGAACGGTCTGCCAGCTGTGAATTTTCGCTTCAATCCGTCAGGTGCGCGCCTTTTCGGCGACTACACTGCCGAGAATATCGGGTCTCCGTTCGCCATTGTTCTGGACGATGAAGTGATTTCCGCGCCTGTCATCCAGTCTCACATTCCCGGTGGATCAGGGATCATCACGGGGAACTTCAGCGTCGAGGAAAGTACCCAGCTTGCCGTGCTGCTGAGGGCAGGGGCATTGCCGGCCGAAATGACGTTTCTGGAGGAGCGCACGATCGGTCCGGAGCTTGGTCAGGACAGCATCGATGCCGGACGGATTGCCTGCCTTGTTGCTCTGGGTGCTGTGCTGGTTTTCATGTCCGCGAGCTATGGGTTGTTTGGCATATTCGCCAATATCGCGCTTCTGCTGAACGTGGCGATGATCTTCGGCATTCTGTCGTTGATCGGGGGAACCCTGACCTTGCCGGGAATTGCAGGTATCGTACTGACAATCGGTATGGCTGTGGACGCCAACGTGCTTGTCTTCGAGCGAATCCGCGAAGAACTGAAAACAGCCCGAGGACCCGCGCGCGCGATTGAACAGGGCTATCAGCGCGCGCTAAGCGCCATTATCGACGCCAATATCACCACGTTCATCGTCGCCGTGATCCTCTTTACGTTAGGCGCCGGTCCGGTGCGGGGCTTTGCAGTGACACTCGGTATCGGAATTATCACCTCTGTCTTCACGGCTATCTTTGTCACCCGGTTGTTGATCGTGACCTGGTTTGATCGCCGCCGCCCAAAAACCATCGAGGTCTGAGATGCGCCTGAAGCTTGTTCCCTCGGAAACAAATTGGGATTTCTTTCGGTTCTCCAAGTTCACACTTGTGGCCTCTTTGCTTGCTATTATCGCATCAATCCTGCTGTGGCTGTCTGTTGGCCTGAACTTCGGGATAGATTTTCTTGGTGGCACCACGATCCGGACCGAGAGCGCGCAGCCTGTGGATGTGGGGTCTTACCGGCAGGCGATAGAACCCCTCGGGCTCGGGGATGTCTCGATCACCGAGGTGTTCGATCCCAACTTCGGGCCAGACGAAAATGTTGCGATGATCCGTATCCAGGCCCAGGAAGGCCAGGAAAGCGTTCCGCCTGAAACCATTCAGGCTATAGAGGGTGCTTTGCGCGGCGTTGATCCCGACATGACGTTCCCGTCTGTTGAATCTGTCGGACCCAAAGTCTCCGGAGAACTTATTTTGACCGCCGTTCTTGCGGTGAGTGCCTCTATGGTAGCGATCTTGATTTATATTTGGTTGCGCTTCGAATGGCAGTTCTCGGTCGGGGCAATCGCTGCTCTGGTCCACGATGTGATCTTGACGATCGGGGTCTTTTCCCTGCTGCAAATCCGGTTCGATTTGGCAACGATCGCCGCGATCCTCACCATTATCGGGTACTCGATCAACGACACCGTGGTTATCTTTGACCGGCTCCGTGAAAACCTTATTAAATACAAGAAGAAACCTTTGCGGGACGTGATGAATCTCTCGGTAAATGAAACCCTGAGCCGCACAGTCATGACGTCGGGCACGACGCTCCTTGCGCTGATCGCATTGCTGGCGCTTGGCGGTGACGTGATCCGCGGTTTTGTTTTTGCAATCTTCTGGGGCGTGATTGTGGGAACATATTCATCAGTATTTGTTGCCAAGAATGTGGTGCTGCTTCTTGGGGTTAATCGCGAACCCAAAGATCCTGAAAAGGGTAATCAGTTCGCCAACGTAGATGCCTGAATGTCTGTCGGCGGCGCCAGTCGTGCCGGTGCCTGTCGCTCTGGCGCCTGTGTGATAACCGGAGCGGCCGTTCTGATCGGGTTGTCGCTTCGGAAACAAGGGAAACGAAGATGCGCCTGAACGAAGTGAGCTATACCAACGCGCTTCCGGTAGAAGGCTATGGCCCCGGTTTCTTCCGGCTCGGCGGCGCGGTCTATGAAGGCGCAATTGCGGTTCTGCCCTCGGGCGTTTCCGCCTGGGATGGATTTGACGACACCGCGGCGTTTGCCAACGCTGAGATCGATGTGCTCTTCGTCGGCATGGGCGCTGATATTGCCCACGCGCCCGCGTCGTTTCGGGCAGCGTTGGAGGCAATGGGGATCGGGGTCGAAGTAATGTCCTCACCCGCGGCCTGTCGGACCTATAATGTCCTTTTGTCCGAGGGACGGCGCGTCGGGCTGGCGCTCTTTCCGGTACACAGTATGTCGTAAGTTGTTGCGGCAGGGGCCTAATCGCCTTTCGCGAAGACGTGTCATCCGCTAAGCCAGAGCAATGGAGCTTGTGGTGGACAATGTGGCCTGCGCCCGGGGTGGCCTGCGCGTGATCGAAGGGGTCAGCTTTACCCTGCAGGCCGGGCAAGCGCTTGTGATACGGGGGCCGAACGGGATCGGGAAGACGACGCTCTTACGCGCAATCGCGGGTCTGCAACCGGTTTTGGAAGGAACCATTGCGATGCCTGAAGACGCGGTGGCTTACGCAGGCCATGCCGACGGGCTGAAGGGTCCGCTCAGTGTTGAGCAAAACCTGAGATTCTGGGCGCAGATTTATGGAACCAAGAGCATCGGGAGGGCGCTCGAAGCTTTCGATATGACTGGTTTGCTCGACCGGCAGGCGCAAGACCTGTCCGCAGGTCAGAAACGGCGTCTTGGTCTGGCGAGGATGGAGGTCACGGGGCGCCCGATCTGGGTCCTGGATGAACCGACAGTGTCGCTTGACGCCGCAAACACTGCACTTTTTGCCGCCATGGTCGCGCGGCATATCGATGGCGGTGGAATAGCCGTTATGGCAACGCATATTGAGCTTGGGCTGGACACGCAGATTTTCGACCTTGCGCCGTTCAAGGCAAGCGACAGCGCATCGCAGCCGTTTCTGGACGAGGCCTTCCTGTGAGGGCGCTTCTGGTTCGTGATCTCGCGCTTGCGGTTAAAGCTGGTGGAGGGTTCGGCCTAAGTCTTGCGTTTTTTCTGATCGTGATCGTCCTTGTGCCTTTCGGCGTCGGTCCGGATACAGGCATCCTGCGCGAGGTCGCGACCGGGATTCTCTGGGTTGGGGCCTTGTTGGCATGTCTTTTGTCCCTAGACCGGATTTTCCAGCTGGACTACGAGGATGGCTCGTTGGATCTGCTGGTAACCTCGCCGTTGCCTCTTGAGGGTCTTGTTGCCGCAAAGGCGCTGGCGCACTGGCTGACCACAGGACTGCCGCTGACGCTTGTCGCTCCTCTATTGGGGGTTTTGCTGAACCTCGATCCGACTGGATACAGATGGATTGTTGTCTCGCTCGCGCTGGGCACCCCTGCACTTAGCATGATAGGCACGTTCGGCGCCGCGTTGACTGTGGGTCTCAAACGGGGGGGGTTGCTTTTGTCTTTGTTGGTGCTGCCACTTTATGTGCCGACCCTGATCTTTGGCGCAGAAACCGTTCGGCGCGCTGTAGACGGCCTCGAAAATACAACGCCGCTCTTGATGTTGTCTGGCATAACGCTGGGAACGCTGGCGCTGCTGCCTTTCGCTGCGGCTGCGGCAATCCGTATCAACCTTCGCTGACCCCGCGCGCGGATGTCCCGTTGCCGCCTTGAACCCGAGCATCTACGTTTCTCGCATGTCGATCTGGGAATATGCCAACCCTAAAAAATTCATGGAGACCTCGTCCAAGGTTCTGCCATGGGTCATCGGGCTAGCCGCCGCCTGCCTCATTTTAGGGCTGGCTTGGGGTTTTTTCTTTACACCCGACGACTTCCGGCAAGGCTCAACGGTCAAAATAATCTTCCTTCATGTCCCGGCGGCCATGATGGCAATCAATATCTGGGTCATGATGTTTGCCACGTCTTTGATCTGGTTGATCCGGCGCCATCATGTAAGTGCGCTCGCGGCAAAGGCTGCGGCCCCGATTGGCGCCACTATGACGGTCATTGCGCTCTTCACGGGCGCCATATGGGGACAGCCCATGTGGGGCACGTGGTGGGAGTGGGACCCGCGCCTGACGTCATTTCTGATTCTGTTTTTATTTTACTTGGGCTACATCGCCATGTGGGCAGCTATTGAAGACTCAGACACCGCAGCGGACCTCACATCAATCCTCTGCCTTGTGGGATCGGTTTTTGCCGTACTGAGCCGCTATGCTGCGCAGTTCTGGAACCAGGGACTGCATCAGGGGGCGACCCTGTCGCTCGACAAAGAAGAGAACATTTCCGATGTTTTCTATCATCCGCTTCTCTTCTGTCTTGCTGGCTTCGTGCTTTTGTTTGTGGCGCTGCTTTTGCTGCGCACCCGGATGGAGATCCGGGCGCGGCGGCTTAGGGCATTGCAGTTGAGGGAGCGTATGGCCTGATGCCAGATCTCGGAAAATACGCGATTGAAGTTCTGTCAGCCTACGCGTTCACGCTGACACTGCTTGGAGTGCTTGTGATTTGGACCCTGTATCAGGGCGCCAGGGTCAAAGAAGCGCTGCGCGCCTTTGAAGACCGCCGCGCGGAGGCTGCAAGGTCTCAGGAGGCAGCGGAGTGAACCGGTCCCGACGCGAAGCGCTTTCGCGAACTCCCACTTAAAAAGGGGCGTTTATCCGCACCTTTCAGGCTTACACTTACTCGGCGGCAACAGGTGCCTTCGCAAGGTTGCGCAGCACGTAGTGCAACACCCCGCCGTTTTCGATGTATTCGATCTCTACCTCGGTATCGATCCGGCATTTCAGTTCGATGTTCCTGGTTGTACCATCGGCATAGGTGATCGTGCAGGGCACAAGGCTCAGCGGTGACAGGTCACCTTCCAACCCTGTGATCGAAACAGTCTCGTCGCCCTTTAAATTCAGAGTCTTTCGGGTATCTCCGCCGGTAAACTCAAACGGGATAACACCCATGCCAACCAGATTTGAGCGGTGGATCCGTTCAAAACTTTCAGCGATTACAGCCTTTACGCCCAGCAAGCTTGTGCCCTTCGCCGCCCAGTCGCGCGAAGAACCCGCGCCATACTGCGCGCCGCCGAAAATCACCAAGGGTGTTTCCGTCTCTTTGTAGGCCATCGCCGCTTCGAAAATCGAGGTTTGCTCGCCATCAGGGCCCAACGTATAGCCGCCTTCTACACCGTCGAGCATTTCGTTTTTTATGCGTATGTTGGCGAAGGTGCCGCGCATCATGATCTCGTGGTTGCCGCGCCGCGAACCATAGGAATTGAACTCGCGCGGTTGGACCTGTCGTTCTGTCAGATAGCGCCCGGCGGGCGTGCTTTCCTTGAAAGAACCGGCCGGAGAAATGTGGTCGGTGGTGATCATGTCGCCCAGGATCGCCAGAACCTTGGCGTCCTTCACGTCACTGATCGTCCCGGGCGTTTCGCCCATTCCCTGGAAATAGGGCGGATTTTGCACATAGGTCGACGTGGCCGGCCAGTCGTAAGTTAAGCTGTCGGTCGTCTCAACACTCCGCCACTTCTCATCGCCTTTGAAAACGTCAGCGTATTTCGTCATGAAAGCATCTCTGGTCACGGTTTGCTCGACCAGTTCCGCGATCTCCTGTGTGCTGGGCCAGATGTCTCTCAGAAAAACATCATTGCCATCCTGGTCTTGGCCCAACGGATCGGACGTGAGGTCAATATCCATCGTGCCAGCCAAGGCATAGGCCACGACTAGCGGCGGGGAGGCGAGGTAGTTTGCGCGCACGTCCGGGCTGATGCGGCCCTCAAAGTTTCGGTTGCCTGACAAAACCGCGGTTGCCACAAGGTCGCCTTCGGCGATTGCATCTGAAATTTCGGCCTGGATCGGGCCGGAGTTGCCAATGCATGTCGTGCAACCATAGCCCACAAGATTAAAACCAATCTTGTCGAGATCCTCTTGGAGTCCCGCAGCTTCCAGATATTCGGAGACTACTTGCGAACCTGGGGCGAGAGATGTCTTTACCCACGGTTTGCGGTCCAGACCAAGAGCGGCTGCCTTGCGGGCGACAAGACCAGCGCCGATCATGACATAGGGATTGGAGGTATTGGTGCAGGAGGTAATTGAGGCGATGACAACTTTGCCTGACTCCATTGTGTAGTCTTCGCCCTCCACAGCGAAGTGTTCGCCCATCGGGCGTTTAAAGGTCTCCGCCATCTCGTTCTTAAACGCAGTTTGTGCGTCGGTCAGTGCCACGAAGTCCTGAGGGCGTTTCGGGCCAGAAATTGCTGGCACGATCGTGCCCATGTCGAGGGTCAGCGTATCGGTATAGATTGGCGCGTAATCGTCACCGCGCCAGAACCCATTTTCCTTGGCATAGGCTTCAACGAGGGCGATGCGCGCTTCGTCGCGACCAGTGTTGCGCATATAACGGAGAGTTTCGCCATCAATGGGAAAGAACCCACAGGTTGCGCCGTATTCGGGCGCCATATTTGCGATGGTCGCCCGGTCTGCCAGTGGCAGTTTGTCGAGACCAGCACCAAAAAATTCGACGAACTTCCCGACCACGCCTTTCTCGCGCAACATCTCCACGACTTTTAGAACCAGGTCGGTACCGGTGGTTCCTTCAACCATTCCGCCTGTCAGTTCGAACCCGATAACTTCGGGGACCAGCATCGAAATCGGTTGGCCGAGCATCGCTGCTTCGGCCTCGATCCCGCCGACGCCCCATCCAAGTACGGCCATACCGTTGACCATCGTTGTGTGACTGTCGGTTCCCACAAGCGTGTCCGGATACGCGACCTCCACGCCATTCTGATCGGTGTCGGTCCAGACAGTCTGGGCAAGGTATTCAAGGTTTACCTGGTGGCAAATCCCTGTGCCGGGTGGCACCACGCGGAAGTTGTCAAAAGCGGACTGCCCCCATTTCAGAAACGTATAGCGCTCCAAATTGCGCTCGTATTCGCGGTCCACGTTTACCTGGAAAGCGCGTGGGTTTCCGAACTCATCGATCATAACCGAATGGTCGATCACCAGATCAACAGGGTTCAACGGATTGATCTTCTCGGCATCTCCGCCGAGACCCACGATCCCGTCGCGCATCGCAGCAAGGTCTACCACGGCAGGAACACCGGTGAAGTCCTGCATCAGAACACGGGCTGGCCGGTATGCAATTTCTCGTGGGTTCTGCCCGCCTTTTTCGCCCCATTCAGCAAAGGCCTTTATGTCGTCTACCGATACGGTGCGCCCGCCATCCTCAAACCGCAACATGTTCTCAAGCACCACCTTTAAAGCAGCAGGGAGATCAGAGAACTTTCCAAGGCCAGCTGCTTCAGCGGCGGGTATTGAATAATAGTCGATTGACTGGCCCGCGATGCTGAGTGTCTTTCGGGTCTTTGACGTATCCTGGCCTACGGAGATGGGCATGAACTGGCTCCCTATTTGGTTAAGGGTCTCGCTGGCTGCGCTATAAACCCCCGCGCGCCGGGCGATCAAGGGTTATGCCGCATCTTAGAGATATAAGTATACTGTTGTATACAATTACTATGCCTGCGGGTATGAACAATGCTCCGGAACCAATCACAGCTGTGTGTTCTTTCGAAATCTCGCAATTCGTTGATTGGTTATCTTCCCGGGAAAGGATTACCTAGGGATCACCGGGAAGAAGGTCACTCATGCGTCCACTCATTTTCTCACTCGGGGTGCTTGCTGCGTCCCTGCTTGGATTGACACAACCTGCGCCTGCACAGGCGGCGGACAAACTTGTGGTTGTCGAGCTCTACACCTCGCAAGGATGCTCATCGTGCCCTCCTGCAGATGCATTGCTGCAAAAGATTTCAGCGGAGTATGACGATGTCATCGCGCTCGCGCTGCATGTCGACTACTGGGACTATATCGGGTGGAAAGACATGTTCGCTGATCCGGCATACTCAAAACGCCAGAAAGACTATGGCCGCGCTGCGGGACACCGAAGCGTGTTCACGCCACAGATGGTGATCGGCGGAATCGACCATGTTGTTGGCTATAAGCCGATGGATGTCGCCAACGTTATCCAAAAACATCGGTCCGCGCCCGACGAGATTTCGGTCACCGCGCAGCGCGCCGGCAGTGACGTGATCATCACTTTGGTGTCACTGCGCGACAGCGGCACCTATCGGGTCAGCCTGGTCGGCTACGCCAATGAGGAAACGGTCTCCATCAAGCGCGGCGAGAATGCGGGCAAGACCATCACCTACGCAAATACGGTCAAAGACTTCGTTGATCTCGGCAAGTGGGATGGATCTGGACGCAAATCGATCCGTCACAAGATGCCCGAAGGTGAAAACGCTGCTGTGGTGGTTCAAAAAGCCGGTATGGGTCCCGTTGTCGGCGCCGCTCGCGTGCGTTGAACCTATATTCGGCTTACGCCGATCATGCCGTCTCGTGTGACCAGCGCAGCAAGCCCGGCTTCATCCAGATGCTCGGTGCCGGACGGCTGTAGCGGGATGACCAGATAACGCATATCGGCCGTGGAATCGTGCACGCGTACCGACACACCCTCCGGAAGCGTCGTTCCAAACTCCTGCAAAACTGCCCGCGGCTCACGTACCGTGCGTGACCTGTAGGCACGCGACTTATACCAGTCCGGCGGGAGCCCCAGCAGGTTGCGTGGGTAGCAAGAGCACAGCGTGCACACGACCACGTTGTGCTCTGTCTCGGTGTTTTCCAACGCGACAAGTTTCAGCGTTCCCATTTCGATACCCAGCTCTTCGCAAGCGGCGGTGCCGTCTGCCAGCAACCGGGACTTAAAGGCTTCATCTGTCCAGGCGTGGGCCACCACGCGCGCGCCTTGAGCAGGGGTGCGCGCGTCCATCGTTGCCACTTCTGCGGTTACTTCCGCAGCGGTCGTTATGCCTTTCTCAATAAGCAATTCGCGAATGGCAATCTCTGTAATCTGGGCGTCGGTGAGCGGCCCATCCTGATCGGGACGATGCGGGTGCGGAGAATGGTCATGGGGCATCCTGTGGCTCCTCCGGGACGGTCTCAAGCCAGTGAGCGAAGATTTCGGCCTCTATTACATCGTCGGGGCCTTCAGCCTCTGCGCCCCATACCTCTTGCATGGTGAAGCGGACCCGAACAAGCGGCACCGATGGCGCGGGACGATGGTACGCGAGAAGCTCTGGATTGGGAAAAGCCGGCAAGCGGCGTTCTATCTCGCCAGTTTTCCCACGCAGATAAGCGGGGGTGCGGATATGTCCCGGTGGCATCCAGGACTTAACGCGGACCCGCTCAGTCACGGGTCGGTCCTTCGGTTGCGTCGCCGTATGTGGTGCCGCGCTGAGCGATTTCATTCATACGCACCGCCAATTCCTCTGGCGTCAGAACGCCCGTCTCTACCAGGTTGCGGCGCAATGCGCCGACCCAGCGCTCGTAGTAGCTCAGCCGCTCGAATGCCTCAGGCCCCATATCTTCAAGCGCGCGCCGCAGCCCGTCGACAGTAAAAAAGCCCTTCTTTTGGCACAAGATCACAAGGGCGTCGACACGCTTTTCCCAGTAGGCGTAGTCATGTTCATCGGGATCAATCGCGCCTGCGGTGTCGCCACCCATGTCAAACCAGGCTTTTGGCGGGCGGGAAGGATCTTCGGCAGGCTCAGCAGTCATGCGCCCAACGTACTCAGCAAACCGCTCGACGCAAGGGGCGCTCAGTCCTCCTGGGGAAGCAGCATGATCGTCCCCTCTGCCTCCAGCTTCCGGACGGTGCGCACGACCTCTGTCATAGCTGTGTCTCCGTCCTTTTCGGACAAAGCGTCCAGGTCCGCCATGGCCGCGCGCAGTTGTTCGGCCATCCGCTTTGACATGTTGTCCAGAAGGAAGGCGGCGGTTTCGGCTTCGCGCTCTTCGGCCGCTTTCAGGGCGCGCACCAGGATATCGCCATCCACTTCCTTCAGGAGGGCCGGCACATCGCGCGGCACCAGACGCGCGGGAATATGCGCGAATGTAAAAATTGCCTTCCGCACAGCATTCGCGAACCCAGCATCGCTTTCCTGGAGACCAAGCAGCACGTCCTCACGTGTGTCGGGGGCCGAAGAGTTCAGGATGTCACCCAATCTTGCATCCGGGCTCCGCGCGAAAGCGCGCGGTGGGATCGCCTCCAGCCGGTCCACAAGCATCTCGCCGATACGCTCCACGATCGGAGGGGCGATCTGTTCGGTCTGGCACACGGCAAAGGTGATCCGACGGGCACGGGCGCCGGGCATCAACCCCAGGATTTCGGCGGCAACGCTCACCTTGATCTTCGAGAGCACCACCGCACAAACCTCCGGGCTTTCGCCGTCGATAAGCTTCAGGACCGTGTCAGGCGGTAAGGCCGCCAATCGGTCCCAGACTCCCAGTACTTCGCCAAGACCTGCACGCAAACGCAGCTCTTCTTCGACCTCGGCCGAGATATGCCCCGACAACTGATTGAGTGCAGATGCAAGACCCTGCGACACGGAAAGCCCGGCTTCATCCATCGCCGTCAGATATTCTCTGATAACGGCTTCCAGCGTTGCGCGGGATATGGGTTTCAGGCGTGCCATCTCTTCGGTCAACAGCGCCTGCTGTCCTGGCGTCATTGCTGTAAGGTCGGGGGTTTCACCATCTTCGACCAGAACACGCAGGATTACGGCAGCCTTCTGGCGCGGGCTAAGAACCTGCACTACGGGTTCTGCGTCAACCGGATCTGCGGGGGCATTCACGTGCCGAAACTCCGTATACTCAGTGTTCCTTGGGGTGTGACAGACCGGCTTTAAAGTCCGGTTACTGAGACCAGCATTGGATCAGTAGGCATAGCCCCGGCTGGTACGAATGGAGGTCGCAAGCGCGAACTCAGCCCAGGTCTCGCGACCGCCACGGGCACGGATCTCCTGCAATTGCGCACGGGCGGCTGTCAGATTGCCGACAGCGACAAAGCCCTGTCCCAAATAGGACCGGGCCAACAGGTTGTCCGGGTCTGCAGCAAGTGCTTGCTCGTAGTATCCAAAGGCCGCGGCGGTATTACCGGTCTTACGGGCGATAAATCCTGCATAGGTGAGCGGCCTACTGGCTTGCGGATGTTCAAAAGTCGCGAGCACAGCGCTGGCGCGATCATAGAAACCGGCATAGGCCAGTTCGCGCACAGCGTGATAGCGGTCCTGATCGCTCAGTCTGCTATCTCGGCTGTCGACGCAGCTTTTTGTTTTGTTGTCCCAGACCTGGGCGCCGGAGCATTTCGTTGTGGTTTCGGTCGGGGGTGGGGGCGCGAAGCTCCCGCCACCAGCGGCGAAAGCGGCCAAAGGGACGATCAGGGCAATGGTCAGAAAAGCCGCGCGCATTGGTTCGCTCCGGTCAGATTTATGCTCCGGGGCAAGCTAGCAGGACTTATGAAAAAGGAAACGGCCCGCACTGATGCAGGCCGTAACATCTTGATAAAACTGAAAAACGAGAACCTTATCCGGTCCGGTTAGCTCATCGTGTCGACGCAGGTCTGGGCCGTTGCGTCCCAGGTTTTGCCATCGGCACAACTTACCGAAGCTTGCTGGTCTATTTTGCCCCAGTTGCATTCGGCCAAAGCCAGACCCGGAGCAAGGGTCAAGGTCAGTACAGTCGCGATTGCTGCGATGCGCATTGTCTTCTCCCTGTTGAACGTGAGGAGAGGGTAGCACGAGTTTGCGCGATGCAAAGGATTTTCGCGGATCTGGCTATCACAGCGCCTGTTTTGCTCAATCAGTGCCAAAAACTCGGGCAAAAATCGTATCAACATGCTTGGTGTGATAACCGAGGTCGAACTTGTCTTCGATGTCTTCACGGCTCAGCGCGGCGGTCACATCCGGGTCATTCAGCAGTTCCTCTTTGAAGTCGGTCCGGTGCTCCCAAACCTTCAGAGCATTGCGTTGAACGTACACATAGGCATCTTCCCGGCTCACGCCCGCCTGCGTCAGGGCCAGAAGAACGCGCTGGCTCATAACGAGGCCTGGAAACTTGTTCATGTTCTCAAGCATATTCTCCGGGAATATCAGCATCTTGTCGATCACAGACGTCAGGCGCGCCAGTGCGAAATCGAGAGTGACCGTAGCATCGGGCCCGATCATTCGTTCAACCGACGAGTGAGAGATGTCGCGCTCATGCCAAAGAGCGACATTCTCCATCGCCGGGATCACCGCCGAGCGGACAAGGCGGGCGAGCCCTGTGAGGTTTTCCGTCAGAACCGGGTTCTTTTTGTGCGGCATAGCCGACGAACCTTTCTGGCCCATCGAAAAGAATTCCGCGCCCTCCAGCACCTCGGTCCGCTGCATGTGCCGGATCTCGACCGCGATGTTTTCGACAGAAGATGCGATCACGCCGAGCGCGGCAAAGAACGCCGCGTGGCGATCGCGTGGAATAACCTGTGTGCTGATCGGCTCGGGAACAAGGCCAAGCTGCTCGCAGACATGTTCTTCAACCGCGGGGTCGATATTTGCAAATGTGCCGACCGCGCCGGAAATTGCACCGGTTGCGATCTCGGCCCGCGCGTCGCGCATGCGGCTAAGGTTGCGGTCCATTTCGGCATAGAACCGGGCGAAGGTAAGCCCCATGGTGGTGGGCTCTGCGTGAATCCCATGAGAGCGCCCGATACGCACTGTGGTCTTGTGCTCTATCGCGCGTCGCTTCAGGGCCGCCAGCAAAGCCTCAAGATCTGCAATCAGCAGGTCGGCGGCGCGTGTCAGCTGTACATTGAAACATGTGTCCAGCACATCAGACGAGGTCATTCCCTGGTGGACGAAACGCGCCTCCTCTGAGCCGACATGCTCGGCCAGATGCGTCAGAAAGGCAATCACGTCGTGCTTGGTCACCGCCTCGATCTCGTCTATGCGCGCCACGTCGAACTCTACATCCTTGGCCTTCCAGACCGCCTCGGCGTTTTCCTTCGGGATCACGCCGAGCCGTGCCATGGCGTCACAGGCATGCGCCTCGATCTCGAACCAGATGCGGAACTTGGCCTCGGGCGACCAGATGGCGACCATGTCGGGACGGGAATAGCGAGGGATCATTGGAAGGCCTTTGGCTTGTGGGCGTTTGGCGCGGCTTGTAGGACAGGGCGCAGGGCGCGGCAAGGGAAGGAGGCGTCGCATGGCGTTGCCGGGCGGGCTGGACGATTTTGAAGGACGCTGGCGGATCCAGCGCAGAATCGAAGACCGGCTGGGGCCGGACGCGCGGTTCGAAGGGGTTGGCATCTTTACGCGCGACGCGGAGGGGCTCCGTTATAACGAAACCGGCCAGTTGCATGCTGCTGGCCAGAGCTTTTCGGCCACACGCCGCTACAGCTGGCGTATGGAAGATACCCAGATTGCGGTTTATTTCGACGATGGGCGCCTGTTTCACTCTTTCGAACTCACTGGCGCGTCCCGTGCCGGGCATGACTGTGCTCCGGACCGCTACGACGTGACATATGCGTTCGAGAACTGGCCCGCATGGCGTTCGGTTTGGGAGGTCCGTGGACCGCGCAAGGACTACCGGATGGTCTCAGCGTTTGCGCGGGAGTAGGGGCGCTGCCCCTCTGGCCCCTTGGGGCCATTCACCCCCGGAGTATTTTTGCAAAGAAGAAGATCATGCCGGTTCGTGAACCAGGAGTTCGGTTTCGATCCTTGCACCAGCCTCCAGCGTGCGATGCACCGGGCATTTGTCGGCAATCTCCAGAAGACGCGCGCGCTGTGTCTCGTCGAGATCGCCCTCAAGCCGGATCCGGCGGATGAAGCGGTCAATCCTGTCAAGCGCAGCCTTTGCGTCTTGGGCGTGTACTTTGTCATGCAGCACATCCACTGCAACATGGGTCAGGGGCCAGCCTTTCTGGCGCGCGTACATGCGCAGGGTCATCGAGGTGCAGGCGCCAAGGCCTGCCGCGACGAGCTGGTAGGGGCTCATGCCCCGGTTGGTGCCGCCATAGGCCAGGGGCTCGTCGGCGTTAACGTGATGATGGGGCCCCGCATTGACGTCCTGCAAGAACCCGTGCGGGTCGGCTTCGGCAACCCGCGTGACGCCTTCCGGGGCGCCGGGGGGCGGCGCAGGCGGGCGCAGGTCGAGGTACCTGCCAGCCCAGGCTGCAATAACCTCGGCTGCATAGTCAGCGTCCTCGGGCCGCGTGATGAGGTGATCCGCGCTGTCGAGTGTGACAAAGCTCTTGGGGTGCTTTGCGGCAAGAAAGATCTCGGTCGCATTCTCTATGCCGACGGTCTCATCGCGCGGCGCATGCAATACCAGAAGTGCCGCTTTCAGAGCGCCAATCTCGGGGGCCAGTTCCTCGGCTGCAACATCGTCGAGAAAGCTCTTACGAATGCGGAAGGGACGGCCGCCGAGTGAAACCTCCGCCTCCCCGGACCGCGCAATCTCGGCGACACTGTCCCCAAAATTATGCGTGACATGTTGAGGATCAAACGGTGCGCCGATCGTTGCAACGGCCTTAATTCCCCTGATCTGCCGCGCTGCCTTCAGGACAGCCGCACCGCCAAGCGAATGGCCGATCAGCAGTGTCGGAGCCATTCCGCGGGCTACAAGCGCGTCAGCGGCCAGCTTGAGGTCCGCCACGTTTGACGAAAAAGTGGAGTTACGGAATTCGCCGCCGGAATGGCCCAGACCGGTAAAGTCGAACCGCAGCACGGCGATGCCCATCGCCGAAAGGCGCGCGGCGATCCGGCGTGCCGCGGGGATGTCTTTTGAACAGGTGAAGCAATGCGCAAAAAGCGCCGTTGCCAAATGCGGGCCATCTGGCACATCAAGCCGTGCCGCAAGCGTATCGCCGCTGTGGCCGGGAAATGTCAGTCTCTCAGTCGGCATAGATAGGGCCTTTCCGTTGCCCTCCGAGGATGGGGGGCGCATGCAGAGCGAACAAGGCTTATGTCAGCGCTGTCACGGAAGGGTGAGAGGACGTGTTAAGCCGAACGGCGACAAAAATGCGTGCTTCAGGCACAAAAAAGGGCGCGGTTTCCGCGCCCTACTGGTTTGTTGTCAAACCAGGACCACTCCGTTCTAGAGATGGTAGATCAGGCTTAGTACGACACCCCACCAGGCCGAGAACAGCATGACGGACATCGCGAGGCTTGGGCCAAACACTTTATTGTAGCGGTTAAGCGCAAATCCCAGTGGGAAAAACACAAGAAAAAGAAACACTTCGACAAAGCGAATGGCACGGAGTTCCTGTGGCGCAACACCTATTTCCGGACGTAGCGTGCTGCGCATTTTGTGCACAATATAGTCGGTCGGAACGTCTTGGACTGGTGTCTCAGCACTTTTTGCGCCGCGCTGCCAGCTGAATTTCATGGCGCTCGGACGCGGCTGCGGCTGCGTCTCAAGAGAAGCCTCTAAATTCCCGTACGACATTTCTACGTCCTTCCCGGCTTTAGCACCGTTTTGATGCGTACCGGTACAGGCGCTGTTGTTGCCCGATACCGGTTACGGTTGAGTTAACCATCGCCATCCAAAAAGGAAAAAATGTGGCGCATCCGGGCAGGCTTCGGGGTATTGCAAGGCCGTTTTCAGGGCTTTTGACAGAAAAAGGGCGCCTCCAAAGGCGCCCTTTCCACTCGCGCTGAGGTTGATCAGCAGCTGTAGTACATCTTGTATTCCATCGGGTGCGGCGTGTGCTCGTAAGCATACACCTCTTCCCACTTGAGCTCGGCATAGCCTTCGATCTGGTCCTTGGTGAACACGTCGCCTGCGAGAAGGAACTCGTGATCAGCTTCGAGGGCTTCCAAGGCTTCACGAAGGGAGGCACAGACCGTTGGGATTTCTGCGAGCTCTTCCGGCGGCAGATCGTAGAGGTCCTTGTCGGACGCTTCGCCCGGATCGATCTTGTTCTTGATGCCGTCGAGACCAGCCATCAGCAGGGCCGCGAAGCACAGATACGGGTTGGACGACGGGTCGGGGAAACGGGCCTCGACACGCTTGGCCTTCGGGTTCTCGGCCCAGGGAATACGCACGCAGCCCGAGCGGTTGCGCGCGGAGTAGGCGCGCAGAACCGGTGCCTCAAAGCCCGGGATCAGACGCTTGTAGGAGTTGGTGGATGGGTTGGTGAACGCGTTCAGCGCCTTGGCGTGCTTCAGAACGCCACCAATGAAGTACAGCGCTTCCTGGGACAGATCTGCATACTTGTCGCCCGCGAACAGTGGTTTCCCGTCCTTGAAGATCGACATGTTGACGTGCATGCCTGTGCCGTTGTCGCCTGCAATCGGCTTGGGCATAAAGGTTGCTGACTTGCCGTAGGCATGTGCCACGTTGTGGATCACATACTTATACTTTTGTAGTTCGTCTGCCTGATGTGTCAGCGAGCCGAAGATCAGACCGAGCTCATGCTGGCACGAGGCGACCTCGTGGTGGTGCTTGTCGACCTTCATGCCGATGCGCTTCATGGTCGAGAGCATCTCCGAGCGCAGGTCTTGCGATGCGTCGGTGGGGTTCACGGGGAAGTAACCGCCCTTGATGCCTGGACGATGGCCCATATTGCCCATCTCGTATTCGGTGTCGGTGTTCCAGGACGCGTCCTGGGCATCGACTTCGAAAGAGCACTTGTTCATCTCGGTGGAGAAGCGCACGTCATCGAAAAGGAAAAACTCGGCTTCCGGGCCGAAGTATGACACGTCGCCGATGCCGGAAGATTTCAGGTAAGCCTCGGCTTTCTCAGCGGTGCCGCGCGGGTCGCGCTCATAGGGTTCGCCGGTGTCGGGCTCGACGATAGAGCAGTGCACGCACAGCGTCTTTTCGGCATAGAACGGGTCAATATACGCGCTCTCGGTGTCTGGCATCAGTTTCATGTCGGACTCGTCGATCGACTTCCAGCCCGCGATGGACGAGCCATCGAACATGAACCCTTCGTCGAGGAAGTCGGCATCCACTTGATCGGACATTACCGTCACGTGCTGAAGCTTGCCGCGCGGGTCCGTAAAGCGGATATCGACGTATTCGATTTCCTCGTCCTTGATGGTCTTGAGAACAGCGTCTTTGCTCATTGACCTTTCCCTTTCAGTCGATTTCTAACTGGTTGCTTAGTCGGCGTTACCTACGCCGGTGAGTTTTTTAGAGCGCGTCCTCGCCGGTTTCTCCGGTCCGGATGCGGATCGCCTGGTCCACATTGGACACGAAGATCTTACCATCGCCGATCTTGTCGGTTTTGGCCGCCTCTACGATGGCCTCGATGGCCTGATCTGCTTGATCGTTCGAAAGAACGACCTCAATCTTTACCTTGGGCAAGAAGTCGACGACATACTCGGCGCCACGGTAAAGCTCGGTGTGGCCTTTCTGACGGCCAAACCCCTTGACTTCGACGACCGAGAGACCCTGGACACCGATTTCTTGAAGGGCTTCTTTGACTTCATCAAGCTTGAACGGCTTGATGATCGCCTCGACTTTCTTCATCCCCCGACTCCCTTTCCTTCGCTCGTCCTGTGCAGACCACTTTCATTTCCGGTCCACAATTCGCTACCATGGCTCTATGTTAAGCGGGTTGGCAAATTGCACTATGCCGTGTGAATTTTGTGCAGCGTGCTCATAATTTATGCAATATGAAAACACAGATCTTGGGTGAATGACCGAACTGCTTACAGCGGCGCAAATGCGCGCCATTGAAACGGCAGCGATGGACAGCGGCGCAGTGACCGGCCTTGAGTTGATGGAGCGCGCCGGACGGGGCGTTGTTGAAGAAGTCTTCAAGTGGCGACCGGAGCTGGCAAAACGGGCGCACCGCGCGTCGGTCCTTTGCGGGCCGGGCAATAATGGTGGAGACGGCTACGTCGTTGCGCGGCTTCTGACGGAGCGTGGTTGGGACGTCGAAGTGCACGCGCTCACCCCTCCAAAAACCCCCGATGCTCAGGCTATGGCCAAAGCATGGGGCGGGGATGCAATGCCGCTGGACTATAAAGCTTGGCGCGATCGTCCGGATGCGGATCTCTACATCGACGCAGTCTTCGGAACCGGACTCGCTCGTGCGCCAGAAGGTGATTTGCTCGACCTGTTTTGCTATCTGGGCGGCAGTGGTGGAGACTCTGGCTTCTTCAACCCGCGGCTAGTCGCGATCGATGCCCCCTCCGGACTTTGTATCGACAGCGGTCGGCAATTGGCCGGAGGGCGATCAGAACCCTTCAGCAGTTCTGTGCCGCTCGCTGGTCTCACCGTAACCTTTGAGTGCCCCAAAATCGGACATTTTCTCGCGGACGGGCCGGGCGCGTGCGGGCAGCTTGCAGTTGTTGATCTCGGACTGAGTCAATGGCGTGGGCGTAGGGCGTCGCAAAAAGGTCTGTCTAAAATAGTTCGACCCTCCCGTGTGCGTTTGGTGGATAGAAACACTTGGGCGACGCCTTGTGCCAATGACAAAATCGCGCAACTCCTGAGTTTCGAGAAGGTCCAAGGCCACAAGTTCGACCACGGGCACTGCCTTGTGGTTTCAGGTGGTCGCGGACGTACGGGCGCCGCGCGGCTTGCAGCGCGGGCAGCGCTTCGCGTTGGTGCGGGGCTTGTGACCGTTGCAGCGCCGTCAGAGGCACTTCCAGAATGCGCCGCTCAGTTGACAGCTGTTATGCTACAGGAGACCGAGACAGCCGTTGATCTGGCGCGCTGTCTTGATGATCCGCGTATCACGTCCGTCTGTATTGGTCCCGGATTGGGCTTGACGTCGGAAGATGCTGCCAAGGTTCTGGCGGTTCTGGAAAGTGGCAAATCAGCGGTGCTCGACGCAGATGCGCTGTCGCTTCTGGCCAAAGACCCGCTTCTGCAAAAAAAGCTGCACGACCGCTGTATCCTCACGCCCCACGCTGGCGAGTTTCGCAGGCTTGCTCCTGATCTGGCCGATGCGCTGTTGTATCCCGCCGAACTGCGCGCGCGGGCGCGGGATCGCATCAGCAGGGAAAAGGGTCTCGGCGTCGCGCTGCAAGAGGTTCCGATTGCGCCAGACAGCCTGTCACTTAAGGGACCCGCGATCTCAAAAGTAGATGTGGCGCTGGACGCAGCCGCCCGCTTCGGCGCGACGGTGCTCTTCAAAGGTGTCGACACGGTGATCGCTGACCCCAAGGGCTTTGCGTTTGTCCATGCCGCGACTTACGCCCGCAAAGCACCATGGCTTGCGACGGCGGGGGCAGGGGATGTGCTTGCGGGGATGATTGCAGGGCGTCTGACTCAGCAGCAGCATCCCAGCCTCGCGGCCCCCCCAATGGCCTGGCTGCATGTGGAGGCGGCGCGCCACTTCGGGCCGGGTCTGATCGCAGAGGATTTGCCGGAACAGATCCCAGCAGTGCTGCGTGCGTTGGAAGCCGCGGGTTAGCTGTCAGTCAGCACTTTCGTTTCCCAGGCGCGTAACAAGGGGCGCGCGGCGGCGAAGGGAGGTTTGTCGGCCCCGCGCAACTCCGGGAAAAGCGCAAAAAGCTCCTCCTGCGCGGCGCGCCCGAGTGTGGCGAGAACCGCAGGACCGGGGCGCAGGCTTTCTGTCCAAAGTCCGTTGGCGCGCACGATCTGGTGCCGGTCGAACATGAAATGGATGTAGGTAACCGGCTCCAGATCATAGACGTGAAGGATGTCGCGGTCATTCACCAGATCCACCGCGGCTGCGAGCACTTCGCTGGAACCAAAAAGCAGTTCAGCGCGCCAGTCGCGCAGCAAGACACGATGCTGGCGCGACACCAACATGTCCCGATCGGGCCGGCCAGCGCCGAGTGCTCCGGCTCTGATCAGAACCGGACGAAAACGCGGGTTGCCTGCAAGGCGTGTACTGTCCAGCGCCACTGCGCCGGACCAGGTGACCTCCTGGGCACCGCAATCCCGGGTCAGAACACTATCTCCGGGGCGGAGTGTTTCCACGAGGCGCGACCCGTCAGGCGTTTCAATCAGGCTCCCCGGCGTAAAACAGGGGGGCACTGCGTAGTCATCTGCCGGGGTCGATGTGCTTCCGGGTCCTTCACTCGCGCCGACGACACGCAAGGGCTCGCCAACCGGGGGAAAGGCGCCAATGAATGCGAGGCCTTCGGTGGTGCCATAGGTATTCCCCGCCGGTGAACCCGGTTCGCGAATATTGAACCCAATGGCCGTAAAGATCTCTGTGTTGCCGTCATCGTCCGTGTATTCAAGCTGAAGCGTGTATTCCGCCTCTACAGTCAGGCCGGCTGCGTAGGTGGTCCCACCGAATACGATTTCATTTGTAAGAGTCTGGTTTGTGTCGTTATCCGCAAAATTATCATCGCTGCCGTCGTCCGAAATCTCAATCGGCACCCAGCTGTTGCTTTGCAGCGTAATGTATCGCGGGTCGGTAACTGAAGATCCGAAAAGATGACTGCCAGCGCCTTGCGACCAGCCGGACAGAAGATTGGGTGCGTTTGGATTTTCGAGCGGTGGCGTGGTGTCAGGAATCTGGTCGTCATCGGTGTCAGACTGCACCGTTACAAACGAGGCGGCCAAAGCCCATATCGTATAGTCGGCCATCGCTGCTCACACTTCTTCGGCGGCTCTTTGACCGTGACCCGCCGTTTTTTAACCGCCTGACACTATACGGGCCAAGTCGTTACTGTCATGAAAACGTGTCCGTCGCAATTGCCCCTTTTAATGGGCCATGCGGTTTGCTAACAGCCGCGGGACTGCGGGTGTGGCGGAATTGGTAGACGCACCAGATTTAGGTTCTGGCGCCTTCGGGCGTGGGGGTTCAAGTCCCTCCACCCGCACCATATTGAAATTGATACTGATTTCCCGACTGCTCGAGGCGGGTACCACCCCCGTTGTGTCGATCATGTCATAAACGAAAATACCTGCCCTGCAGACACAGCGGATTTCGCCCGGTTTTTCGCTTGTTTCTCAGCAAGGTGCGATAATCGCCAGTGTCCTTATGGCCTTCGTATCCATGGGACAGACCCGGCGACAGGACGACCTCGCATATCAAAACAAATCCGTGCAACGGATCACGGGGCACCCGAAGGCGCCCCGGTAGAAGGCAAATGCGTTTAGTCCGGTTGAGCTAGCGAAGGTCCAGAAGAGCGGCCGCGAGCGCTTCGGGTTGGGTCAAGTAAGGTGCGTGACCGCTCTGAATGTCGCGCACCACCGAGATACCTGCGCGGTCAATCATCATGTTCTGAAGAGGCGTCGATACAGTGCGATCGTCGAGTGTTCTGACATAAGCTTTTTTAACGCTGCCAAAGCTCTCGTCCGTCAATACAACCGGCGTTGCCATAGGTGCCAGTGGTTCACGGATCATCGATGCCTGAAGCGTTGCTGCCTGATCGTCTGTCGCGTCCTGGGCAAAAACCTGTACCTGGTGTTCGGGCAAAAGGGTTGCGTGCGAATAGTCTTTTGCGATCACGAAGGTGGTTTCCTGAAAGCTGTTGTCTTTGTCCGACAGGGCTAACTTCTCCATCGACTCTCCGGATTGCGGTACATAGGCGGCCAGGTAAACTAGGCGCTCAATCCGATCCGGGGCAGCTTCGGCGGCGCCCGAAATTATCATACCGCCAAAACTGTGGCCGACGAGAATGACCGGTTCATCCGCCGCTCCGACGGCCGCAACAGTTGCGTCGATATGGTCCTGCAGCGTGATTGCCTGCGCAGCCGCCCCCTCGGCGTCACGCCCGGGAAGGTCGATGGCCGTGACAGTATGGCCTTCGGACCGGAGAGCATCTGCAACCTGCGCCCAACCAGACGCATCCTGAAAAGCGCCGTGCACCAAAACATAGGTGTCGGCATGCGATGCCAATGGAAGCAGGGCGAATGCTGCCGCGGCCAGTTTTACGGAAAGTCTTTTCATTGCGCCGACTCCCTAGCTAAGTGGCAATTACTTTTGAGATGTTCAGGGTTTCAGCGGCTGAAATCAGCGTCGTTGTTTGTTTCGGGTTCGCCCCCCGCGCGGCGGCACCTGTGACTAGTGTTCGGATGCATTTGCCCATCATTTTGCCCTGCCATTTCGCGGCCACCAAAATCGGATGCCGCTTGCCGACCAGAGATAGGCAATCGTTGCCATAGATGTTACTGAATAAAGTGCATGTCAGAATTAGATAAAAATAAACTCAGAAGGCTGGATGTGACCTTGCTTCTGGTTTTTTTAGGGATAATGCGGCACCGCAAGGCGTCGATGGTTGCGTCAGAACTTGGTCTGACGGCACCTTCAATCAGTCACGCTCTTGCGCGATTGCGGGACATTTTTGACGATCCGTTGTTTCTGCGCAGACCGCATGGCCTTGAGCCTACAGCCTTTTCACGCGCAATTGAGCCTGACATCCGTGCGGCCGTCGACGCGTTGCAGGCATCGCTTGCGGGACCTGCTGTCTTTGATCCAAAGACATCGCGTGCTCATATCCGTCTGTCAGCGCGTGACAGCGAGCTTTCGGCAACTCTACCTGATGTGCTGTGTCGCGTTTTTCAAAGCGCGCCAAATGTCACTTTGTCGGTTCAGGCACTGTCTTCGTCTAAGGCGATCAAAGGCCTTACCGACGGGGCGCTTGATCTTGCCATCGGGTTTTTTGGCCAGAGTCCTGACCATCTCGCGGCAACCAACCTGAGAACCGAACGTTATCTTGTCGTCGGGAAGATTGCGCATCCCCTGTTGCAAGGCGAGCTGACTCTGGAGAAATATCTTTCCGCGGATCATTTGCTGGTGGCTTCCGACGCATCGCGACACGGTGTCGTGGACGACAAGCTGGCCGAAAGCGGCAAAACCCGTCACGTTGCGCTGTCCTTGCCGCAATTCATGCCGGCCCTTGCAGTGCTCGGCAAGTCCGACCTCATCGCAACCCTGCCTGCGCGCCTTGTCGAACAGCATGCCCGAAGGTTTGACCTGGTCGCGCAACCACCTCCGCTTGCGCTCAGGTCCTTCGATATAAAACTCCTGCGACATCGGCGCGATCTGAGAAACCCGGCCGTGACCTGGTGCCTTGAGCAAATTCTGCACAGCGTCGCCTCCGCTCAAAGCAGTTCTTGATGCTTGAGACCTGCCATTTCCAGACCGGCGAACCTACACCACCAAACCGCCAGTGAAGAGCAACGGCAATGCAGCGTGGGTCGAAGCCAGAGACCCTGAAGGCTGACCCCTGAAAAATCACGCACTGCCAGCTGTCTGTCACGGCAAGTCTTCGGAATTTATGTTACAAGTGTGCAGCGTGCGCCGACCGGTCCACGGCATTCCACTCTTCGAAGCGAAAGGCTGATATGTCGTCACAATCTTTCTTTGCCGGACTTGCATGCGGTGCTTTTGTGTTCGGAGCATGTGCCGCGGTCGCGGGTCCGACTTTCACCAACGAACGTGGCGGTACGGTGAGCTATTATGGTCAGTTCAACCCGGCTTATGTTTCTGTCGATGATGGCACTTCAACCACCGACAACGTTGCTGACAGCGATCTGTCCAACAGCCGGGTGGGTATTCGTATTTCCGAGCCTTACGGGGACACTATGATCGGTTTTCGCGGCGAGGTTGCGCTCGGTTTCGCGCTGACCTCAGAATATGATCAACTGGGCCGTAAATCGGGAGCTGGCAGTTGGGAGCGCACCGATATTCGCTTCATAGATTTCACTTTCGAGGGGTCATGGGGCAAGCTCTATCTCGGTCAGGGCAGCATGTTTGCCGACGGCGCAGCTGAAATCTCGCTGGGGGAGGCATCCGGTCTGATCTACCAGTATACGGGGGATGCGAACGGTTTCTTTCAATTCAGAGACAGCGCCGGCGCACTGTCGGGTATTCGGGTCGAAGACACGTTCGGCACCTTCGATGGCGCGCGCCGCACGCGGGTGCGATATGACACGCCGGAGTTGAACGGGTTTACGCTTGGTGCCGCCTACGGCACCAACGAACTCTCCTCGGACGATGATGACACCTACGCCGACATCGGCGTGTACTACGATCAGGAAATTGCCAACACTCAGGTATCTGCCGGGCTGGCCTATCAATACCGCGACCGCGACGCAGGCGGCGAAACCACGAGTTGGGTGGCGTCCGGAGGCGTTTTACTGAACAACGGTCTCGGGTTTGCAGCCGGCTACGGTACCAGGGACGACAGCCGCGACGGCCGCAGTGATCCAAGCTGGGCCTACATTCAGGCGACCTATGATGCGAATTTCTGGAAGGCTGGAACGACCGGCTTTGGTGTGGACTATTACTCAGGAAGTGATTTCGAAACCGACGGGTCGGACAGCGCTGCCTGGGGTATCGGCGTCATCCAGAACATCGACGACTATGGAATTGAGGTCTATCTGAGTTATCGAGAGCATTCCTTCGAGGAGCCTGGCACAGACTATGCGGATCTGAAATCGGTGCTCTTCGGGGCGCGGTGGAGGTTCTAACTCACCTGCCTTGCGCAAAGAGCGCAAACCCCTCTTGCACGCAGCGGGCGAGGCAAATAGAAGGCCGCAAATGTCTGCGCGCACCCCAGCCGGTGCGCTTTTGAACCTATGGGGAATACAATGCAGGTCACTGAAACCCTGAACGAAGGCCTCAAGCGTGGTTACGCGATCACGCTGACAGCCACCGAACTGGACGACAAGGTCAACGAGAAGCTGGCTGAGGCGCAGCCAGAGATCGAGATGAAAGGCTTTCGCAAGGGCAAAGTCCCGATGGCACTTCTAAAGAAGCAGTTTGGCCCGCGTCTGCTGGGCGAAGCAATGCAGGAAACGATCGATGGCGCGATGTCCAAACATTTTGAGGATAGCGGCGATCGACCAGCCATGCAGCCCCAGGTCAAGATGACCAACGAGGACTGGAAGGAAGGCGACGACGTGGAGGTTGCGCTGAGCTACGAAGCTTTGCCTGACGTGCCGGAGGCCGATTTCTCTGGGGTGAAGCTTGAAAAGATGGTCGCCAAAGCGGATGAGACATCTGTCAACGAGGCGCTGGAAAACCTCGCGGAGAATGCGAAGTCCTTTGAGACCAAGAAAGGCAAGGCCAAGGACGGCGATCAGGTCGTGATCGATTTCCTTGGCAAGGTCGACGGAGAGCCTTTCGACGGCGGTGCAGCGGAAGACTATCCGCTGACGCTTGGCTCGAACTCCTTCATCCCGGGTTTCGAAGAGCAATTGGTTGGAACCAAGGCGGGCGATGAAAAGAGTGTCGAAGTCTCCTTTCCTGAGGAATACCAAGCGAAACACCTTGCGGGCAAAGCCGCGGTTTTTGAGTGCACGGTGAAAGAGGTCAAGGCTCCGAAGGCCGCCGAGATTGACGACGAAATGGCCAAACAGTTCGGGGCGGAAAGCCTCGATGCGCTGAAGACGCAAATCACCGAGCGTTTGGAAGCTGAGTACGCCGGTGCGGCCCGGGCTGTCATGAAACGCAAGCTGCTGGACGAACTGGATACGCTTGTGAAGTTCGATCTGCCGCCCTCGCTTGTGGAAACCGAGGCGAAACAGATCGCACATCAGCTCTGGCACGAAGAAAACCCCGATGTCGAAGGCCACGACCACCCGGAGATCGAAACCACAGACGAGCACAATACGCTTGCCGAACGGCGAGTGCGCCTGGGGCTACTTCTCGCGGAGCTTGGTCAGAAGAACGAAATCACCGTGACAGACGCGGAAATGACGCAAGCCATTATGAACCAGGCGCGTCAGTACCCGGGTCAGGAACGCGAGTTCTTCGAATTCGTGCAAAAGAACACGCAAATGCAGCAGCAGCTGCGCGCTCCGATCTTTGAGGACAAGGTTGTCGACTTTATCTTCGAGCTGACCGACGTGACCGAGAAAGAGGTCTCAAAGGAAGATCTTCAGTCAGCAGTCGAAGCGCTCGACGAAGACATCTGATCAAGCGCGTGCGCATTGAGACCAGAGGCCGCCTTTCGGGGCGGCCTTTTTTCGTGTGTGGACCACGCGCGCTTGCGCTTGTGTTCTGTACGCTCTGTGGCAGCATACAGAAAAAGGTGTGGGGAGGCATGCAAATGCAAAAGACCATCGCTGGTATGGTAGCGCTGTTCCTGGGAATGCTGATGGCGATCAGCGCTACCGCAGAGGAACATATGCTGGAGATTTCTGTTACATATCGCGAACGCATTGCCTTGCCGCCCGATGCACTCTTGGAGCTTGAGCTGCTCGACACGTCGCGCATGGACGTCGCAGCGGAGCGCTTGTCCATGCAGCGCTTCCGGATGACCTCTGTCCCATTCGTGGCAAATCTGTCCTTTGATCCTGCGCTGATCGATGACCGCCTCTCCTATACGGTTGCGGCGAAAATAATGTCGGCAGGTCGGGTGATCTTCCGGACCACACAAGCCTATCCAGTCCTGACGCGTGGCGCTGGCACTTCTGCGGATCTGACCTTGCAAGCGGCTTCCGCCTCGGCGCCTGCCCCCACGATGGCGGCTCTGGTTGGCGAAACCTGGCAGGCATTTGAGGTTTCCGGGCGTTTGCTTGTGACCGATACCCGGCCAACCTTGCAGTTCGAACGGGAAGGCCAGTTTAGCATGTTTTCGGGATGCAATACGTTTCGTGGGCGCGCAGAGATCAGCGACGGCACCGTGGCCTTTCCTGATAATATGGCCGGGACCTTGATGGCATGTCCGCCAGAGCAAATGGAGTTGGAGCGTGCCGTCCTGGACGCCGTCTCTCAAAGCACTGGCTTTGTTCTTAGTGAGAGCGGGCTCGTTCTGGTCAATACGGCAGGCCTCGCGGTGCTGCGATTCCAGCCGCAAAGCTGACCCCTGACGGACTAAGCCAGGTAGATCCGAAGGCGCTGAAATCCACCGTCTGTCATCCCCAGTCGGTCCAGTCTCACATGGTCGATCCGCCTGAGGTCAGCGTCAACCCTCGGATGCGTGTCCAGAAGTGCCGACGCACCAGAAACCGGGGCAAAGCGCCAGGTATCTTCCTTGATCAACGGGACGCTGGTCGCGCTTTCGATATATGAAATCAGGATATCCCGGTTCAGCACCGCTGAGGTGTAGACCATCCGCTCCGGACCCGTTCCGGGGAACTGCCCACCGCCGTTTGCCCTGTAGTCGTTTGTTAGCACAAGGAACTGCTCGTCCGGATGGGGTTGTTTGCCTTTGTAGCGCAGCTGCTGAATACGCCCCTTGGTCCCGGCGCGTTTTTTGCCGTCCGGAGAAAAAAGCGCCGGTTGGCTCAGGTCAATTATATAGTTCAGGCCAATAATCTGATCGAAATTGTAGGGTGGGAATTCGGCGTCGAGCAGGTCGCAATCCGTGTCGCCCTCACCGATCTTGTTGAAGATCCCGGCCGCGCGCTCCAGCCAGAGAATGAGCTCCGCTCCGGTTACAACCACAGCGCAAAGCCGGTTTGGAAATGGATAAAGATCCGAAGCATGGCGCCAGGACAACGGCCCGGGCGGAATGTCGGTGTAGTTTTCCGGCCCGCCGCGGCCGCCGGTTTTGAAGCTCGCCGCCGCAGACAAGATTGGGAGTGAAGGCAGTGTTGGGCCGGTCAGATGTTGTTCGAAGTACCATTTCTGTGCATGCGCGATCAGGGATGCACAGGGGCAGGGCGCGACCACGGACAGAGCGGAGCTAAGCGGCGCCTCTATCCGCCCGATCGGCCGCTGAATATGAACCAATGTCGCCCTATGCGTGTCGAGCGCGTCGGCTTTTACCGCCGGATCACATCCAACTTTTCCGACCGGGCTTTGTCCGTCCGGGCGCTCAGCGATATACGCAATGCTGCTCGCAGAAGATCCCACGGACCAGCCCTGCGGTGTTTTTTTGAGCTGGAGATCGATAATTCCAAGCTGACTGCCATTCGCACCCGCCATCACAGCCGGAACCCCTGCGGCAGTGCCAGCCGCAATATCCAAACCAGGTTGACTGGCAAAATCGGCTGACGGAAAGACCAGATGTGCGTGGCCCGCGAACAGGGCGTCTATCCCGCCATCCTGCGCCAGCCCAAGCGCAGCATTCTCGGCGCCTTGCTGAGGGTCCAGTGACCCAAAGCCAGAGTGGCAGAGCGCAACGACTAGGTCGGCGCCTTCGGCCCGAAGCCTTGGCAGCATATGCCGGGCACTCTCCCGTATATCCTGGGTTTCAATCTGCCCGGCCAGCAGAGCGCTGTCCCATTCGACAAGCTGCGGCGGGGCAAATCCGATGACACCTATGCGCAGAGGGTGCTCACGGCCTGCAGTGTCCTGCACCTTGCGGTTCAGAACGACATAAGGGGAGAGGAGAGTCTCGCGTTGCCTGCGGTTGCCCCGGGCCGGTCTGAATACATTTGCAGAGACGATTGGAAAGGCGGCACCCTCGAGCGATCGCTCAAGAAAGGGAAGTCCATAGTTGAATTCGTGATTGCCGAGCGTTCCGACTTCGATGCCAGCGGCATTCATGGCGCTTATAACGGGGTGCACAGAGCCCGGAGGAAGGCCGGAGGTTTCAGCCACATAATCGGCCAGCGGTGTTCCCTGGAGAAAATCCCCGTTGTCCAGAACAAGCGTGTTCCCGGCGTCTTTCTTCGCGGCGCGAATGAGGCTTGCCGTCCGCGCGAGACCGACGCTCTCGGAGCGCTGATTGATATAGTAATTGTAGGGCAGCACATGAGCGTGAAGGTCGGTCACGCACAATAACCGAAGATGCACCTTCGCGGTGACGGAGGTGCCGTCGCTTGTCTTCTCAGAAGCCTCGGACTCTGTTCGCATCACATCACACATAGCCAGCTGGATCAGCCTACGCGTATTTTGCGAGTATCGAAAGGATTAGTTAAACTTTAGGTTGTGTGACGCCTGTGGATCATGCAAAAAAAGGGCCGCCCAAGGCAGCCCTTTTCGCAGTGAAAACTCAGGCGTTTGCTCAAGGCTGCGGATCTTCGTCTTCCGCTTCCTCTGCCTTGTCTTCGGCGGTCTCCACCAGCTCGCTGTCTTCCGCGCTGGCCGCGCCGATATCGTCAAACAGCTCGGCAATCTCGAACTCGGCCGCCGCTTCTTCCTCTGCGGCGAGTTCCTGGATCGACTTGCCGGACGCCTGAAGCTCCGCTTCTTCGGTCGACCGCGCGACGTTAAGAACGATCTCAACATCGACCTCGGGGTGCAGCGTCACATGAACAGGGTGCAGACCCAGTTCTTTGATCGGGCGCGCCAGAGCAACCTGCTTGCGGTCCAGCGAAAAGCCGGCGGCAGTGGCGGCCTCAGCGGCATCACGGGTGGTTACCGAGCCATATAGGGCGCCCGCATCAGACGCGGATCGAATCACAATGAACTGCTGACCATCCAGCTTTGCGCCCAAAGCGTCGGCTTCGGTCTTGGTTTCGAGGTTACGTGCCTCAAGCTGCGCTTTCTGCTCCTCGAACTGCTTGATGTTGGCATCAGACGCGTTCAGCGCTTTGCCTTGCGGGAGCAGGTAGTTGCGCGCATAGCCGGGTTTCACATCGACCACTTCGCCCATCTGGCCCAGCTTGGCCACGCGTTCCAAAAGGATAACTTGCATGTGCTTCGCTCCTTACTTCACAGCGTAGGGAAGCAGGGCGAGAAAGCGCGCGCGCTTGATGGCGCGGGACAGTTCACGCTGCTTCTTGGCCGAAACGGCGGTGATCCGGGACGGGACAATCTTGCCGCGCTCAGAGATATAGCGCTGCAGCAGACGGGTGTCCTTGTAGTCGATCTTGGGTGCATTGTCGCCCGAGAAGGGGCAGACCTTGCGGCGGCGGAAAAATGGTTTTGCTGCCATGGGTTGGGTTCCTTATCTCAAGCTTTGAATCAGCGGCGCTCGCGGCGTTCGCCACGCTCTTCGCGCTTCTGCATCTGAACCGAAGGGCCTTCAGCGTGCTCGTCCACTTTAATGGTCAGAACGCGCATCACATCGTCGTGCAGGCGCATCAGGCGCTCCATCTCCTGAACAGCAGGCGCAGGGGCTTCTGTACGCAGAAAGGCATAGTGGCCTTTGCGGTTCTTATTGATCTTGTAGGCCATCGTCTTGAGGCCCCAGTATTCACTGTCGACCATTTTGCCGCCGTTGTCGGACAATACTGTGCCGAAGTGTTCAACAAGACCTTCGGCCTGCGCGTTGGACAGATCCTGACGCGAGATAAAGACATGCTCGTAGAGGGGCATGCGCTCTCCATATTTTCTGCGCGTGTTTCATAGTGCGGCTTAAAACCTGTCCCGGCCGCACACGAGAGGCCACGCGGGGTCAATCGGTTTGGGACCCGCGCGGTATAACGATTGTTGCCAAAAGCGCAAGGGTATTACCTGTCGACGAAAAACTGACCAAGTCTCGGCATCCTGATCACCGGAATTTGAGGAAACACCCCTTGGTCGGGCTCAACCTGTGCGAATGTGGCCGGTGTAAGTTCAGAGTGTGAGTACAATATGTTTTCCAAGTTCCCCGGTCGGTATTCTCCGGGCGCGTTAAAGCGGCGCGGTGCGCTGCGGCTTCGCGCTTTCGCTGTTTCGCAAAGTGGTGCGGTCGCCGTCGACTTCGTCCCCTTGGCTGCAGCTGTCATAGGTCTTGCATTTGGCGTTGTGGCTGTCACCACCGCCGCGTTGGACTCTTCGTCAGATGAGATCGCATCGACAATGGGTCAACTGGAGATTCAGACAAGGCTTCCTGGAAAGACGGGTTTGGCAATCCCCAACGCTGCGGATCGTCCATCGGGAGAGGGCGTTCAGACCGCCGAAATACCTCAAAATGACGGGGTTCCAGGCTCTTTCACGGGACGCGGGACGCCTTCGGAAAGCGGAACGTCTGGTGGCGCGTCTGGTGGGACACGTTATACCGAGATCATTCGGACTGGCGTTGCGATATCTGTCGAAAGTCTGGATTCAGAAGCTGACTCCTCTGAGGCCGACCCGCAGAACGTCCGCGACGACGAAGCGGTCACGGATCAGTGGTTTTTGCCGGGCTAGGGTGCCAGCCGGGTCCGGGACCAGCAACACGTCCTTCGGGCGCCAAAGAGATCACCTTGTCTGCACATTCGGGTCGTCTCACCGGCACTTTTTTCCGGCATGTCCAGTTTAATTTAAAATCTGGGAACCGGTGCGATGCCTTTTGTGTCGTTGATTCATTGTCTTGCGCGCCGCGTGGCGCCTTTTCGGCGCCAGGAAAGCGGAGCCGTGACAGCCGATTTCGTGCCACTGTCGTTTTTGGCAGTTGTGGTCCTGATCGGGGCTGTCGAGGTTGTGCGAGATGCGACCCAAGCGCCCAGCGATAACACATCCCAACAGCTGTCGAGTGCGATGGCCGAAGCGCGCGAGATAGAAAACCGTTCGAACCTACAAGCCGCGAATTCACAAGCAGCGGCCGGGCCTTCCGATTACAGCAGCCTCAATGACCCCGCCAATGCCCCCCCGGTGCCTGGTGGTGTGCATACCGGAGGAAGCAGCCCCACAGGAGGCAGCTCCGGCTCCGGTGCTTCTGGCAGCGGTGGCAGTGCAGGAGCCAGCAGCGGTGGAGGAAGCGTAAGTGGTGGCGGCGCCACACCTCCGTCATCCGGGCAAAGCGCGGGAGGTTCGGAAGGCGCCAGCGGCGGCGCTTCGGGCGCCCCAGCAGGCGGTGGGTCCAGCGATTCTTCCAGCAGCAGTTCTGGCAGCGGCGCAAACAGCAGCTCAGGCGGATCTTCTGGCGGGTCTTCCGGCGGATCATCCAGTGGATCTTCCAGCGGGTCGTCAGGGGGCTCCTCCGGCGGCTCTTCAGGTGGAAGCAGCGGTGGGTCTTCGGGCGGCGGTTCGGGAGCTGCAGGGGCGTCTGCCGGAGGTTCGACCGGTGGATTTAGCGCCTTTCTGGCCTGGCTTTTGTCGCTCTAGACCAGACAAGCGCGCCGCTCCTTCAAAGGCTTGCGGATTTTCGCACAGTTTCTGTGACTTTGTTGTGAGTTGTTCTTCCCCAATGCGCGACCAAATTGGCAGATATCTATTTCGCACAAAGGAAGACCTTGATGAAACTCCTCCCGCTTTCGGCCGCAGCGCTCCTGGCGCTGGGCACTTCAGCCTTCGCAGATGCGCAGAAATATAATCTCGATGCCTCTCACAGCCAGATCGTGTTTTCCTACAATCACCTCGGGTATTCCACGACCTACGGCATGTTTTCGGGTTTCGAGGGCGAAATCATGTTCGATGCGGATGACCCCGCCGCCTCCTCGGTTTCCGTTTCGATGCCTGTCACCTCTATGATCACCGGCTGGGAAGCTCGGTTCGCGCATTTCATGGGCGACGACTTCTTCGGCGCAGGTGATGATGAGACGGTCAGCTTTACGTCGACATCCATCGAAGTGACTGGGGATGACACTGCGCTGATCACGGGTGATCTGACGCTCAACGGCATTACCAAGTCTGTTGTGCTTGACGCCAAACTGAACGCGACCGGTATGCACCCGATGGCCAACAAAGAGTGGGCCGGCTTTGATGCCACCACAACTCTTTTGCGCTCGGACTTTAACGTTGGAAACTTCGCGCCCTTCGTCAGCGACGAAGTTGAGGTTCTGATTTCCTTAGAGGCTGCAATAGCCGACAGCTAAGCTGCACCACTCACGCAAACTGCAAAAGCCCCGGACCAACGTCCGGGACTTTCTTGTTCTAGGGGTGCGCGATGCGTCGCTTCGCAGGCGTCATGCAGGGTGCGTTATTCCGTCAGAGTGGCGGTCAGTTCGGTGTTCACGGTGACCTCCAGGCCCACCTGCGACCCGTCCGGGTAGTTCGGTCCAATTCCAAAGTCGAGTCGCGCAAGAGACACCGCGCCCGACATAACCGCTGTGCCGTCGGTGACGTTGAGTGTGAACGGCAGGGTGAGAGGCAATTCAACACCCTTCAGGGACAACGTTCCTGTCGCAGTATGTGTTGTGCCATCTTCGCCCTCCGATGGCGCTATATCGGCGGTGAAGACTGCGGTTGAATGGGTTGCAGCATCAAAAAACTCTGCACCCAGAGCCTGGCCTGTGACCTGTCCGAGCGACAGGCTGCCGATCGAGATGGTCACGTCCACGTCCCCTGTGTCGCTCGCTTCGTCGTAGCGAATGGCTGCAGTCCAGTCGCCAAAGGTACCGTTGATAGGTTGCCCCATTTGCGCAACACTGAACCCAAGTGTCCCGTCCTGAACAACCCAGTCTGAAGCGACCGCTTCGAGTGTTGCGCTTTCTGTGACGGGCTCCTTGTGAGCGAAAAGACCAAGTCCGGCGCCGACGCCGACCGCCGCGATAAAGGCAATCGCCGCTCCGACAGGCGGAACAAATCCGGTTTTGTGTTCTGGTAAGGTCGGCAGGGCAGGCGTCCCCGCCAGCATCCGCGCAAGCGTCATATCGCCGTCAATAAACCGGTGCTTCAACGCGCCTGCGATGTGCAGCAAAAGCGCGAGTATAAGAACCCGTTCGAAGATGACATGAAGCGCGGCGAAGGTCTCTGCCACAGTGTCTGATTTGGGAACAAGAGGAAGGTTCTGTCCAAACGGCCACCAGATCGGTGCGAAACCAGTGGTCGCTGCATGATGGATCCATCCCGAGAGCGGCACCAACACGATTGCCCCGTAAAGTGTGAAGTGAACGACTTCTGCTCCCAGTGTCTCGATTTTCCGGTCCGGGTGCAGAGGTGCGGGACGCACTTGTGACAGAGCCCAGGCTATTCGTGCCAGAGCGACAAAAAAGGCTGTAACACCTACGGTTTTGTGCATCGAGAATACGAACGCTTTGCGTGCCAGTTCCTCGCTCGTGTCGAAGGGCATGTTGTTTGCCACGATGCCGAGCGGGATCGCGGTGAGGATCAACAGGGCTGTCAGCCAATGGAAGGTTTTTGCGACGCGACCGTAGGCTTGCGTGGTATTGCTTACTGGGGTCGCGGCGAGGGCGTTTGTGGCTGGGCTGGACATTCAGAGAGCTCCAAATCGATCTTGTCCAAATTTAAACTCCATAGGTACCACGGCAATTCCCGAGTCGGCACATCACGTGTGCGTCGTTTCGCAGACCGGCCCGCGATTGCCAGCGCGCAGAGCCTCGGTTAAGCAACGCCCAACGACCAAGAAGGAGGTCAGCATGACCCGCGCATTCGTTTTTCCGGGACAGGGGGCGCAAGCCATCGGTATGGGCCGGGATCTGGCCGAGGCCTATCCTGAAGCCAAAGCGGTTTTCGATGAAGTCGACTCAGCACTCGGAGAGAAGCTGTCCGATTTGATCTGGGACGGAGATATCGAGACCCTGACTTTGACAGCAAATGCGCAGCCGGCGCTGATGGCGACTTCGCTTGCGGCCCTTCGTGCGCTTGAACCCGAAGGTCTGAGCCTGGAGAGTGTGGCTTTTGTGGCCGGGCATTCCCTTGGCGAGTACTCTGCGCTGACCGCAGCGGGCGCGCTGTCTGTCAGCGACGCGGCGGTTTTGCTGCGTGCCCGTGGAGAAGCGATGCAAAAGGCAGTACCTCCCGGCGAGGGCGCCATGGCGGCCATTCTCGGGCTCGATATCGATGCGGTGCGGGCGGTGGCTGAAGAAGCCGCTGGCGGTGAGGTATGTGCCGCGGCAAATGACAACGATCCAAGTCAGGTTGTGGTGTCCGGACACCGGGCCGCGGTGATGCGAGCAACGGAGGTTGCGAAGGCCAAAGGCGCAAAACGCGCAGTCTTACTTCCAGTCAGCGCGCCATTTCACTGCGCCCTGATGGCGCCAGCTGCCGAAGTGATGGCCCAAGCGCTGAGCCATGTGGATATTCAAGAGCCAGAAGTGCCATTGGTGTCGAACGTGAAGGCCGAAGCTGTGCAAAGCCCGGCCTTGATCCGCGATTTGCTGGTCGAGCAGGTTACCGGCGCGGTGCGCTGGCGCGAAAGCGTTCTGTACATGGCGTCGCAAGGGATAACCGAGATCTGGGAGATCGGCGCGGGCAAAGCGTTGATCGGCATGGTCCGTCGCATCGATCGGTCGATCGAAACGCGCGCCATCGGGAGTTCAGCAGATGTGGAGGCCGCTATTGCGGCGGGCAGGGAGCAGGCGTGATGTTTAATCTGGAAGGTAAAACGGCATTGGTCACCGGTGCATCGGGCGGTATAGGCGCGGAAATCGCCCGAGCCTTGCACACACAGGGTGCAGCGGTCGGTCTGTCAGGCACGCGAGAGGCCCCGCTTGAGGCGCTCGCCGCCGAACTTGGCGATCGCGCTCATGTGCTACCATGCAACCTCAGCGATCAAGAGGCTGTCGACGCATTGCCCAAAGCTGCCGCTGCCGCCCTGGGAAGCGTAGATATTCTCGTCAACAATGCTGGAATAACGCGAGACAACCTTTTCATGCGGATGTCTGACGAGGAGTGGCAGACGGTTCTCGATGTGAACCTGACGGCAACAATGCGGCTGTGCCGTGGTGTGCTCCGCGGGATGATGAAGGCCCGCTGGGGACGCATTGTGAACATCAGTTCTGTCGTCGGCGCCACCGGCAACCCGGGGCAGGGCAACTACGCAGCTTCCAAGGCGGGCATGGTCGGAATGTCAAAGAGCCTTGCTTATGAGGTTGCCTCGCGCGGGATTACTGTGAACGCGATTGCGCCGGGGTTCATCGAGACGGCGATGACAGACAAACTGACCGAGGATCAGAAAAGTAAAATCCTGTCGCAAATCCCGGCGGGACGCATGGGCACGCCGGCCGAAATCGCGAGCGCTGTGGTCTATCTGGCAAGCCCGGAAGCGGCGTATACCACCGGCGCTGTGCTTCATGTAAACGGCGGAATGGCAATGATCTGAGAGGGCTTAACCCGCTCTATCTTGGCCCCGGCGAAAGCGTTTGCCTTTGCGTAACTGTGTGATATAGGGCGCCCAGATTTGGCGCGGCAGACTTGAATTTGCCGAGCGCGAAACCAACATGGTCCGAACGGGGCCAGGACTGAAAACATCGGGCAGATTCCCGAGACTACGTATGAGGACTTGATATGAGCGACGTCGCAGATCGCGTTAAAAAGATCGTTGTAGAGCACTTGGGTGTTGAAGAAGGCAAGGTGTCCGAGAATGCCTCTTTCATCGATGACCTTGGCGCAGACAGCCTCGACACGGTTGAGCTGGTGATGGCGTTCGAAGAAGAATTCGGCATCGAAATTCCGGATGATGCCGCAGAGACGATTCAAACCTTTGGCGATGCGGTCAAGTTTATCTCAGACGCGTCCTGATTTTTCAGGGTGATGACATTCGCTACGGCGCCCGACGGGCGCCGTTTTGCTTTTTGGGCTGAGCCAGAGGCCTGCGCCGCCGGTTGCAGTCCGCCGGTTTTCAGGATGCATCTTGTTCCGGTAGGGGCTGGGCGTATATCAAGTCCCCAAACGCAATAACCAAAGACGAGGGATCGAGCATGCGTCGCGTTGTTGTCACCGGGTTGGGAATGGTGACCCCGCTTGCCAGTGGGGTCGAAGAGACGTGGAGCCGTCTGCTGGACGGTCAGTCCGGCGCTGGGACGATCTCGCGCTTTGACGCGAGCCATCTTGCCACAACCTATGCCTGCGAGGTCCCGCGCGGAGACGGGTCTGACGGCACCTTTAATCCTAACGACTGGATGGAGCCCAAGGAACAGCGCAAGGTCGACGAGTTTATCCTTTATGCTGTGGCCGCCGCTGATCAGGCCGTTGCCGACAGCGGCTGGGCGCCAAAAACCGATGAAGAAAAAGAACGCACCGGCGTCATGATCGGATCTGGCATCGGTGGGTTATCGGCCATCGCTGACACCGCGGTTCTGCTCAAAGAGCGGGGCCCGCGCCGCGTCTCGCCATTCTTCATTCCGAGTGCGCTGATTAACCTTGCCTCCGGGCAGGTGTCTATCAAGCATGGCTTCAAGGGGCCGAACCATGCGGTCGTGACCGCCTGCTCAACTGGTGCTCACGCCATCGGTGATGCAGCGCGGCTTATTGCGCTGGACGACGCGGATGTCATGGTCGCGGGGGGCGCGGAAAGCCCGATCTCTGAAATCGGTATTGCGGGTTTCAACGCCTGTAAGGCGTTGTCGACCAAACGCGCGGATGATCCCCAGGCGGCGAGCCGACCTTGGGACAAGGACCGCGACGGATTTGTAATGGGCGAGGGCGCGGGTGTCGTTATCCTGGAAGAGTACGAACACGCAAAGGCACGGGGCGCCGAGATCTATGCGGAAGTGCTGGGCTACGGTCTTTCGGGCGATGCCTATCACATCACGGCACCGTCTGAGGACGGCGAAGGTGGCGAGCGGTCTATGCGCGCGGCAATCAAGCGCGCGGGCATCACCGGGGCGGATCTGGATTACATCAACGCCCATGGCACCTCGACCATGGCCGACACGATCGAACTTGGCGCCGTAGAGCGCGTTCTGGGCAACGGCGTTGGCCGTGCGACGATGAGTTCGACCAAATCGGCAACGGGGCATCTGCTAGGGGCCGCGGGGGCGATCGAGGGGATTTTCTCGATCCTTGCAGTGCGCGACCAGGTCGCACCACCTACGCTGAACCTGGATGACCCCGCCGTTGAGACGGCGCTTGATCTGGCACCAAAAGCCAAACGAGAACGCGATATTACCTTTGCTTTGTCCAACTCTTTTGGGTTTGGGGGCACGAACGCCTCGCTTTTGGTCGCGCGGGTTGATCGCTGATGTGGCGCGCGCTGGCCTCCAACATGCTGACGATCCTGATCGTGAGTTTTTTGGCAGTTATTGCCTTGGTGGCCTGGGGGCAGCGTGAGTTCACCTCGTCTGGACCGCTTGAGGCCCCGACGTTCTTTGAGGTTCCGCGCGGCGCCAGTCTAAGCCGGATAGCTGAAGCGCTCGAGGAGCAAGGCATCATTTCATCTGCGTCGATCTTCCGGCTCGGCGCACAGTATTCTGAACTCGACGACGATTTGAAGTTCGGGAATTACGAGATGCCTGCAAGCATTTCGATGCAGGACGTCTTGGCGCTGCTGAGTGAAGGGGCTGCGTCGTCCTATCGCTTTGTTGCGACCTATGTAATCCGCGTTGCCGATGCCGAAATGCGGCTGCGCGAGCGCATCCCAGGAGAGGACCGCATTGTCGAGGTCGCGACATGGACTGCCGGTGCGGAAGCCCCGGAGGTCTATGCCGAACTGGTGGCCTCCGGTACACCAATGGCATTCCGCGTATCAGTCGCGGAGGGCGTTACAAGCTGGCAGATTACTGACGCGCTTTCGAAAGCCGAATTCCTGAGTGGCGAGATCGGACCACTGCCACCGGAAGGCACTCTGGCTCCTGATACCTATGATGTGACGCGGGATGCGGGCAGGGCCTCACTGCTTGCAAGGATGCGCGAGGCACAGGAGCGAATCCTGGCAGAAGCGTGGGACGAAAGACAATCCGATCTGCCGGTTACCACGCCGGAAGAGGCCCTGGTCCTTGCATCCATCATTGAAAAGGAAACTTCGGTGCCGGATGAGCGCGGCGTCGTTTCTTCGGTTTTCGTAAACCGCTTGCGAGAAGGCATGCGTCTGCAAACCGACCCGACGGTCATTTATGGCATTACGCGTGGAGTTGGCACTTTGGGGCGCGGCATTCGCAGGAGTGAGCTTCGTGCCGAAACGCCTTGGAATACTTATGTTATTTCAGGTCTTCCTCCGACGCCAATCGCTAATCCCGGGAGGGATGCGATCCTCGCGGCGGTCAATCCCGACGAGACCGATTACATTTTCTTCGTAGCTGATGGCACGGGTGGACATGCCTTTGCTGAGACCCTGGCAGAGCACAATCGCAACGTCGCAAGATGGCGGGAAATTGAGGCTGAGCGCCGGTCAAACTGATCTGCGTACGCACAACCTGAAGTTTATCTATTGACTCATCGAACGCCTTAGGGTATATCTTCAGGCAAGCTAGAAGAAGTGGGCAAACGATCCGGGGTACCCCTCCGCGATCGTTTTTTCGTTTTTACTCGTGCGGAAAGCATGAGGGCGAGCATTCCATGATTACCGAAACTGGCACGGGTGATCCCGTGAGCCTTTTGGCGTCTGCCACCGATCAGGTCAGCTACCTGCGGCGGAAGATCCACCATGCGATCGCTCAGCTCGAGCGGATCGCCGACAGCGATGCGACGGATCGCATCAACAAAACCGAGTTGCAGCGTCAGTTGAAAGACCTGCGCGAGGTCACCATGACCGTAATCAGGGAGGAAGCCCGTGTTGCCGACGAATGCCGCAAGTTGTCAGGAGAGCTCGCCCCCGGAAGCCTCGATCTCGGCGCAGCCCGGGCTGAGATCGGGAGCCGCTTGGCTCGCCTCCGAGACGCAGGAGACGACTGAGGCATTTCTAAACAGCCTGACCAATCAGACATTGGCGGCATTGCCCTATCTGTTCGATTTCTGGGCACTCCAGCATCAGATACCACCGGAGGGCGAATGGCGGTCGTGGGTGGTGCTGGGCGGGCGCGGCGCGGGTAAGACACGTGCGGGCGCCGAGTGGATTCGCGCTCAGGTCGAAGGTGCGCGGGCGAGTGATCCCGGGCGGGCCCGACGCGTTGCCCTTGTCGGCGAAACGTTCGATCAAGTCCGCGAGGTGATGATTTTTGGCGAGAGCGGGATCATGAACTGTACGCCGCCGGACAGGATGCCGGAGTGGCAGGCAGGTCGGCGTCAGCTTGTGTGGCCGAACGGCGCGATTGCGCAGGTGTTTTCCGCCCATGACCCCGAGAGCTTGCGGGGGCCGCAATTCGACGCGGCCTGGGCGGACGAGCTGGCAAAATGGCGGCGCGCCGAGGAGGTCTGGGACAATCTGCAGTTCGCGTTGCGTCTAGGGGACGCGCCGCAAGCTGTGGTGACCACAACGCCACGAAATGCGGATGGGCTGAAACGCTTGCTCGATGCACCCTCGACCGTGATGACCCATGCGCCAACCGAGGCGAACCGGGCCTACCTTGCTGCGTCCTTCATTGAAGAGATAAGGGCCCGCTATGCAGGGACCCGACTGGGTCGGCAAGAACTGGAGGGTGTTCTTCTGAGCGACGTTGAGGGGGCGCTGTGGTCCACAGGCGGGCTTGAGGACGCGCGGCTCGACGTCGCTCCCGAAATGGACCGGATCGTAGTTGCAGTGGACCCACCAATGACCGGGCATGCGGGTTCCGACGCCTGTGGCATCATCGTTGCGGGCGTCACCAACAAGGGGCCGAAACAAGGCTGGACGGCATATGTGTTGGAAGACGCCTCAGTCGAGGCTTCCACCCCTTTGCAATGGGCACAGGCGGCGATCGAGGCTTGCAGGCGTCATGCGGCGCATCGTTTGGTGGCCGAAGTCAATCAGGGCGGTGATCTGGTCGAAACTGTTCTGCGCCAGCTGGAGCCGTTGTTGTCCTACAAAGCTGTGCGGGCGGCGCGGGGCAAGTCTGCTCGGGCTGAGCCGGTGGCGGCGCTCTACGAGCAGGGGCGGGTGCATCACCTGCGCGGGCTTGGCGCACTCGAAGATCAAATGTGTCAGATGACGACCCGTGGATTTAGCGGCACAGGCAGCCCTGATCGGGTCGACGCTTTGGTTTGGGCGCTGCATGACTTGATGATCCTGCCGAGCGACCATTTGGCAAACCCGCGCGTGCGCGCGCTCTGAAATTCCCAGTATCCGGCGATTTGCCCCACGCCTTGCGGTGCTTGGGTGATTTCCTTTGCCGTTTCCCGAGTCAATGAAGGGAGCATCCTGCATGGTGTTCAATCTGTTCAAGAAAAGCTCTGCATCCGCACCTGTCGCATCGGCGGAGGCGAAGGCATCGTCTGCGGGCCGTTTGTTGGCGATGGCTTCCTCCGGGCGGGTGGCGTGGAGCCCGCGTGATACCGGATCGCTCACGCGGAATGGCTTCAACGGGAACCCTGTGGGCTTTCGTGTGGTCAAGATGATTGCCGAGGCCGCCGCAGCCCTGCCGCTCACCTTTCAGGACACTAAACGCCGCTACGAAGAGCATCCCTGGATCTCGCTGACCTCTCGTCCCAATGGCGGTCAGTCGCGCGCGGAGCTTCTTGAGGCGCTCTATGGGCAGCTTCTGCTCTCGGGAGACAGCTATGTCGAGGCCGTCTTTGCAGATGCCGAATTGCCGGCAGAACTGCATGTGTTGCGATCGGATCGGGTCCGGATCGTGCCGGGGCCTGACGGCTGGCCTGTGGCCTATGAATACAGTGTCGGCGCGAACAAACACCTCTATAATGTTGAGGCGGGGCGGACGCCGATTTGCCATATAAAGGCGTTTCACCCCCAGGATGACCATTATGGGTTTGCCCCGATGCAGGCTGCGGCAGCGGCTCTGGATGTGCATTCTGCAGCTACACGGTGGTCCAAGGCGTTGCTCGACAATGCAGCGCGCCCGTCGGGGGCTCTGGTCTACCGCGGTGCGGACGGTGAAGGGAGTTTGAGCCCCGAGCAGCACCTGCGGCTTGTCGAAGAAGTTGAGACATTCCACCAAGGCGCGCGGAACGCGGGCCGCCCGATGCTCCTGGAGGGTGGGCTAGACTGGAAACCGATGGGCTTTAGCCCGACCGACATGGAGTTTCAGAAAACCAAGGACTGTGCGGCACGAGAGATCGCGTTGGCGTTCGGTGTCCCGCCGATGCTGCTGGGGATCCCTGGTGATGCAACCTATGCCAATTACCAGGAGGCAAACCGGGCATTCTATCGCCTGACTGTTCTGCCCCTGGCTCAGAAAGTCACGGCAGCGCTCGGGCACTGGCTGTCGGAAATCTCCGGCGATGAGCTGGCGATTTCGCCCGATCTCGACAAGATCCCGGCACTGTCGGCAGAGCGTGATGCGCAATGGACCCGCATATCTTCGGCCGAGTTTCTGAGCACCGCGGAGAAGCGCGCGCTTTTGGGTTTGCCCCCGCGCGAGGCGGAGGCCTGAGCGGTTTGAAAGGACACCAAATGAGTGAGTTGGAGGCGTACCCGCGCTCAGTGAGCGGGCTTGAGATGAAGTTCTGCCGGTTTGGCGACGAGATTGCGCTGGGCGAGGATTTGGCCATTGCCGGCTATGCCAGCCTGTTTGGAGTACCCGATCAGGGCGGAGATATTGTCGAGCCCGGCGCCTATGCGGCTTCGCTTGAATCCCTAAAGGCAGGTGGCCGTAGCGTGAAGATGCTGTGGCAACATGATCCGCTACAGCCCATTGGAATCTGGGAAGAAATTCGCGAGGACGCCAAGGGGCTTTTGGTCAAAGGGCGTTTGCTGGGCGACATCGCCAAAGGCCGGGAAGCGGCACGCCTGATCGAAGCGGGGGCCATCGACGGGCTCTCAATTGGGTATCGCACAAAGCGTGCGATACGCGATCAGGACGGCCGACGCCGGTTGGCGGAAGTGGAATTATGGGAGGTCTCGCTGGTGACTTTTCCCATGCTGCCCGAGGCGCGACTGGGCGCAAAGGCAGGCGATCCGGAGGCTGAACTGCAGTCTCTGGCCGTGGCGCTGAGGCGCGCCCGCGCGGCGCTTGGCCGCTGAGAAGGAGACACTGCATGGAAACTGTCCAACGCGCTCAGGCGCATGGCAAGGAAGCGGCCCGGGACGCCGCAGCTTCGGGGACCTCTCCGATCGCTGAAGTCTCAGCCGAGCTGGCGGCGCTTGTCCGCGAGATCAAGGGCCGAGAGGCCGAGATGAAATCCCGACTTCAACAACAGGAAGAGCGAATTCAGATGCTGGATCGTAAGTCTATCTCTCCCGCGCGTCCCGCGCTGTCCGGTGCCGCTGTGGAAGCGGCCCCCCATCAGAAGGCCTTCGACGCCTACATCCGCACGGGCGATGACGATGCTTTGCGCGGCTTGCAGATCGAGGAAAAGGCGATGTCGTCCGCAGTTGCGGCCGATGGCGGTTACCTTGTGGACCCACAGACCTCAGAGACCGTGAAATCTGTACTGAAGTCGCAAGCCTCGTTGCGGGCGGCGGCCTCTGTCGTCTCTGTAGAAGCAAGTGCCTATGACGTTCTTGTTGACTTCACCGAGACCGATGCCGGTTGGGCGTCGGAAACCGCTGATCAGACAGAGACCGGTACAGCGCAGATCGATCGGATTTCAATTCCGCTGCATGAGCTCTCGGCGCTGCCGAAAGTATCTCAGCGCCTGCTCGATGACAGTGCCTTCGACATTGAGGGCTGGCTTGCGACCCGCATCGCTGACAAGTTCGCGCGCTCTGAAGCGGCTGCGTTTGTAAGCGGTGATGGCGTCGATAAGCCAACTGGCTTCCTGACAGCGCCAAATGTGGACAACAGTGTCTGGACCTGGGGCAATCTTGGCTACGTGCCAACGGGGGTCGAAGGCGCGTTCAGCGCATCGGCGCCAGCGGATGCGCTCGTCGATTTGGTCTACGCCCTGGGCGCACGGTACCGGGCAAACGGGACCTTTGTGATGAACTCGAAAACCGCAGGCGTCGTTCGCAAGATCAAAGACGCCGATGGCCGCTTCCTGTGGTCCGACGGACTGGCGGCAGGTGAGCCCGCGCGACTGCTGGGCTATCCGGTTCTGATTGCCGAAGACATGCCCGATATTGCCAACGGTGAAGCCGCAATCGCGTTTGGCGACTTCGGCGCGGGCTATACCATTGCTGAGCGTCCTGACCTCCGCATCTTGCGGGATCCCTTCTCGGCCAAGCCCAATGTGCTGTTTTATGCGACCAAGCGCGTTGGCGGAGGCGTGACCGATTTTGCGGCAATTAAGCTGCTGAAGTTCGCTATCAGCTAAGGCCTCTAAGCCCTTCTGAAAGCCCCGAAGTTTCGCCTGTCAGGCGAAACCCTGGGCGTGCGCAAGTCTGCGGTGTTTCTAGCTGTTCCCTCCGTCCGAGTAGCGCCGCGCGCACGCCCTTGCCGTATCGGTAAGGACTGCCCGATTTGGAGACTGTCAATGAACATAGTTGAAGAGACCTCGGTTCCATCGGAGGCCCTTCCCCTGCAGCAATTCAGGGAGCACCTTCGCCTCGGCAGCGGGTTCCCGGATGACAATCTACAGGACACACTGCTCGAAAGCACCCTAAGGGCCGCGATCGGCGCGATCGAATACAGAACTGGCAAGGCGCTGTTCCGACGCGCGTTCAAGCTTTGTTTAGAGGAGTGGGCGGGACCGGTGTTCCAACCCATTTTGCGCGGTCCCTTGGTGCAGGTCAGCAGTGTTGTGCTGTTCACTTCGGATGGCGCGGCATCTGAGCTTGCTGGCAGCGTTTACAGCGTCGTGCCGGACGCGTATCGCGCCGGGATCAAGGCACACAGCACATTGCCCCAGATCCCCATAAACGGCCATGCAGAGATTCATTTCGAGGCAGGGTATGGCGCGGCCTGGCAGGATGTGCCGGAGAGCCTTGCCCAGGCGGTGATGGTGCTTGGTGCGCATTTCTATGAAACCCGGTCTGGGGCACCTGACACGGGGTTTCCGCATCTGGTTCGGGTGCTTATCGAAGCTTTCCGGGATCTGCGCCTTTTCGGAGGTCGCAGGGCATGACCGCGCCGAAGCTCAACCGTATGCTGAAGCTCGAAGAGCGCCAGCAAACCCCGGACGGCGCTGGTGGATTTTCCGAGGCATGGGTGACCTTGGGAACGCTCTGGGCACAGATAGACAGTCGGACAGGGCGCGAGGCAGCGCGGCGCCCCGCAGCAATGGTGTCGCTGACTAACCTTCGGATCACGGTCAGAGGTGCGCCAGCAGGACATCCACAGCGCCCCAAACCCGACCAACGTTTTCGGGACGGCAGCCGAATTTATCGCATTCTGGCGGTGACAGAGCGCGACCCGGATGCGCGGTTTCTGACCTGTTTTGCCGATGAGGAGGTTGGCGCATGAGCTATACAAGTTCGGGACCGTTACAGGCCGCGGTCTTTCAGCGTCTCGTGACTGATACCACCCTCGCTTCGCTGGTGGGCTCTGCGGTCTACGATCAGGTGCCTTCGGGTACATTGCCAGGAACCTACGTCACGCTTGGCCCGGAGACCGCCGTTCAGGTTGGTGACAGTTCAGGACGGTCTACACGCCACGATTTTACCGTGAGCGTCACGACGGATGCCAGTGGGTTTCAGACGATAAAGGAGGTCTCAGGCGCTGTCGTTGAGGCCCTTCAGGATGCCGCGCTTGCTCTGCCGGAAGGTGAGGTAAGCCTGCTTGATTTTCGCCGCGCGCAGGCGCGGCGCCTTGCAAATGGCGCTCTGCGCCAGATCGATCTGCGCTTCCGGGCGCGCATCGACCTCGATTAACCTTTTAGTTTGGAGAGCTCCATGGCTGTGCAAAAAGGCAAGGATCTTCTGATCAAGATCGATATGACCGGCACCGGCACCTTTGAGACCATCGCAGGTCTGCGGGCGACGCGTATCACCTTCAACACTGAAACGGTTGATGTCACATCGCTGGAAAGTGCAGGGGGCTGGCGCGAACTTCTGGGGGGTGCTGGCGTAAAAAGCGCTTCAATCTCGGGCTCCGGTGTATTCCGAGACGAAAACACTGACGAGCGCGCGCGGCAGATCTTTTTTGATGGCGAGGTACCCTCGTTTCAGGTTGTGATACCGGATTTTGGCACTGTCGCGGGGCCATTCATGATCACTGCGATTGAGTATGCGGGCAGTCAGAATGGCGAGGCGACCTATGAGATGACGATCGCATCCGCCGGCCAGCTGACCTTCAACGCACTCTGAGCGGTATGGCGAACCCTTATGCAGGAGAAGTGGCGCTGACCGTGGATGGCAAACGCAGGGTTTTGAAACTGACGCTGGGCGCGTTAGCGCAACTTGAGGCGACGCTTGAGATGGACACGCTGATTGCTCTGGTAGAGCGATTTGAAACGGGCGCTTATCGGACGCGGGATGTGATCTTGCTGCTCCATGCCGGATTGCAGGGTGGCGGAAGCGATCTCACTCTGGCCGCTCTGGCCGCTGCGGAAATCGAAGGTGGTCCCGTCGGTGCGGCGAGGGCGGCTGCGCAGCTTCTGGCGCGGGCCTTTTCGCTGTCATCCGAGCGGTCGGAATGACCCATTTCGATTGGCCCGGGCTGATGCGGGTAGGGTTTAAGGGTCTCGGCCTGCGCCCGGCGGAATTCTGGGCCCTGACCCCAGTTGAATTGATGCTGCTTATGGGCATGGACCAGAGCGCAGAGGCGCCCATGGGCCGTGCCCGGCTCGAAGAACTGATCCGCGCGTTTCCGGATCGGGCGAGGGGAAATTCAGATGAGTGACTACGACAATCTCGGCGGTTTTGAAGACCGCATGTCGGAGCTTGATCAAAGCTTCGAGGACGCAACCGCTGTGGCGGCCGCGTTTGATGGCGAGTTGCGGCGTATGCGGGAGGGCATGCTTTTTGCCGAACGCGAAGCCGCATCTTTAGGCGACAGTGTTGGCAACGGGCTGCGTCGGTCCTTCGATGATGTTGCTTTCGAGGGCGGCAAACTTTCCGATGCGCTCAAAAACGTGGCGCGTTCAATGGCCAACGCGGCCTACAGCACAGCTATAAAGCCTGTCCAGAACGCGCTTGAAACAGGCATTACTTCAGGTGTCACAAGTCTTGTATCGGGCCTTTTCGGGTTTTCCCATGGGGGCGCATTCACGCAAGGACAGGTCGTGCCTTTTGCGCGCGGTGGTATCGTTACCGCCCCGACATCCTTTCCGATGCGTGGTGCAACCGGGCTCATGGGAGAGGCTGGTCCGGAAGCGATCATGCCGCTGGCGCGCGGTGCGGATGGTCGGCTTGGCGTGCGTATGAGCGACAGTCCAGCCGCGCGCCCGGTTCAGGTTGTTATGAATATCTCGACACCGGACGCAGAGAGCTTTCGGCGCTCTCGTGCCCAGGTCGCCTCGGACCTCAATCGCGCGCTGAGCCTTGGTCAACGCAACCGGTAAGGAGATCGAGATGCAGTTTCATGATGTGCGGTTCCCGGCAAACCTGAGTTTTGGATCGGTTGGGGGGCCAGAGCGCCGGACAGAGATCGTTTCGCTTGCAAACGGGTTCGAGGAGCGCAACACGCCCTGGGCGCAATCGAGGCGGCGCTATGATGCCGGAGTGGGCATGCGCGCGCTTGACGACATCGAACAGCTGATCGGGTTTTTCGAAGCGCGCCAGGGACAGCTTTTTGGGTTTCGCTGGAAGGACTGGTCAGATTTCAAAAGCTGCCAGCCGTCCGAGGATGTGACCTTTGAGGACCAGGAAATCGGGTTCGGTGACGGACAAAAAACAGAATTTCAGCTCGTGAAATCGTATCGATCCGGGGCCCAGGTCTATGACCGACCGATCACGAAACCCGCCGCCGGAAGTGTCAAAGCGGGGATCGATGGTGTCGAGCTTGCCGAGGCCGTTCACTATACGGTCAATACCAACAGCGGTTTGGTGATTTTCGAGGATGCCCCCGCGACGGGGGCTCTGGTATCTGCAGGCTTTGAATTCGATGTGCCGGTGCGCTTTGATACCGATCGGATCCAGACCTCTGTGGCTTCGTTTCAGGCAGGAGACATTCCAAGCGTACCAGTGGTGGAGATCCGGGTATGAGTGGCGATGACCTGACACTGGATGCGCATCTCGCCAGTGGCTTGACCACTGTATGCAGATGCTGGGTCCTGCGGCGCAGGGACGGCGCAGTACAGGGATTCACGGATCACGACGTGACCTTGTCTTTCGATGGGGTTGAGTTCAGAGCCAACACCGGCCTGTCTGCATCCGCACTTCGGCAAACAACAGGCTTGTCGGTCGACAACACGGAGGCGATCGGGGCGCTGTCGGACTTTGCGATTAGTGAACGTGATCTGAATGGGGGGCGGTACGATGGCGCAGAGGTCGAGATCTGGTTGGTAAACTGGTCGCAGCCCGAGGTCAGAACGCTCGTGTTCCGCGGCACGATAGGTGAGACCCAGCAAATCGACGGGGCCTTTCGTGCCGAGTTGCGTGGGCTTGCAGAAAGCCTCAATAAGCCATTGGGGCGCATCTATCGCAAAGACTGCTCGGCGGTTCTGGGCGACAGTGCGTGCAGGATCAATCTGGATGATCCGCAGGTTTCGGTAGAGCTTGAGCTTGACCAAGACACAGACGGGACGGTGTTCACGCTGCCCCTGCTGGCTGATTATGACCTTCGGTGGTTCGAGCGCGGAGTGCTCGAAGTCCTGAGCGGTGACGCGGTGGGGCTGCAACGGAGCATAAAGAATGATCGCTGGCTCGACAGCCACAGGGAGATCGAGGTTTGGGAAGCGTTTGGGATCGTGCCGCGCCCGGGTGACCGCCTTCGGTTGATCGCGGGCTGCGACAAGCGTCGGGAGACATGCCAGCTTAAGTTCAAGAACCTTTTAAACTTTCAAGGGTTTTCATTCCTGCCCGGCGAGGATTGGCTGATGAGCTATCCTACATCGAGGTCGCGAAATGATGGCGGGAGCCTTGGCGGATGAACCCCGGTGAAAAGGTCGTCTCGTCGGCGCGAAGCTGGCTGGGCACGCCCTATGTGCATCAGGCAGCGAAGCGTGGGGCAGGCTGCGATTGTCTCGGCCTGGTTCGCGGAATCTGGGCTGAGATCTATGGCGCTGAACCCGAACAGGTGCCGCCATATACCCAGGACTGGTCGGAGCCACAGCAAGACGAGGCGCTTTGGCGCGCCGCGGCGCGTCACCTGCTCGCGAAACCATTGGACTCAGCGCAATCCGGCGACCTGATCTTGTTTCGGATGCGAGACGGGTCTGTCGCCAAGCATTTGGGCATCCAGTCGGCGGTTGGGACCGAAGCGCGCTTTATTCACGCCTATATGCGCCACGGAGTTGTTGAAAGCCCGTTGTCGCAGCCTTGGGCCCGCCGCGTCGTGGCGCGCTTTTCCTTTCCAAAAGAGGTCCACTGATGGCAACACTCGTGCTTTCCGCCGCAGGCGCGGCCCTTGGCAGTTCGATTGGAGGAACAGCTTTTGGGCTATCGGCCTCCCTCATCGGGCGAGCGGTCGGGGCGGTCGTCGGGCAGGCGATTGACCAAAGGCTTCTGGGATCCGGCTCTGAGGCCGTGGAGACGGCGCGGGTCGAACGGTTTCGGCTGTCCGATGCGGCCGAAGGCGCACCCATGCCGGTCGTTTACGGCAAGATGCGCGTTGCCGGCCAGGTGATCTGGGCGTCCCGTTTTCTGGAAAGCGCCCAGACCACCGGTGGCAGTGGCGGTAAGGGCTCGCCTTCGACGCCATCGGTGACCACCTATTCCTACTCGGTTTCCATGGCTGTTGCTTTGGGCGAGGGCGTGATTCAATCGGTTGGTCGCGTTTGGGCGGATGGTATGGAGATTGCAAAATCGGACCTCAATCTGCGGGTCTATACCGGCGCACAAAGCCAAATGCCTGATCCAAAAATCGAAGCTGTTGAAGGCGCGGGAAACGTACCGGCGTTCAGGGGAACCGCCTATGTTGTTATCGAGGACCTAGATCTGGGGCAATTCGGGAACCGGGTTCCTCAGTTTTCCTTTGAAGTCTACCGGCCGGCGCAGCCCCCCTCAGGCGCTGTGCCGCTGGCATCCCGCATCCCTGGTGTCGCTATGATTCCGGGGACGGGCGAATATGCCCTTGCGGCATCTGCGGTTCACTGGTCTGCGACCCCGGGGCGCAACACTTCAATCAATGTTAACTCCCCATCGGGAAAATCCGATTTCTCTGTCTCGCTTGAGACCCTTACCAGTGAGGTGCCGAACTGCCGGGCTGTCTCGCTTGTGGTGAGCTGGTTCGGCAATGATCTGCGGTGCGGGTCCTGCCAAATCCGCCCAAAGGTCGAACAGAAAGACTATGATGCCGCGCAACAGCCTTATTCGGTAGGCGGTCGAGGTCGCGATGCGTTGGAGATCGTTCCACGGGTGGACAACAGGCCGATCTACGGCGGCACGCCGAATGATGTATCTGTTATCGAAGCGATCCAGGCGCTGAAGGCGGCCGGGCAGGCGGTGACCTACTATCCCTTTATTCTTATGGATCAGATCGCCGGTAACGGCTTACCTAACCCCTATGGTGTGGGCGTGGAGCAACCTGTCATGCCGTGGCGCGGCCGTATCACACTGGAAGCTGCGCCAGGCTCCGAACTCAGCTCGGATCAAACCGCCAACGCCGAAGCAGAAGTGGCCGCCTTTTTTGGCAACGCTGGTACAGGTTTTTCGACCCAGAACGGCCGTGTTTCCTGGACAGAAGACCCTGACTGGCGCTATCGCCACTTCATTTTGCATCAGGCGCATTTGTGCAAAGTAGCGGGCGGTGTCGACGCGTTTTGCATCGGGTCGGAAATGCGGGGTTTGACGCAGATCCGTGGACACAACAACAGCTTCCCCGCTGTTGCGGCCCTGCGTGAACTGGCACGCGACGTGCGCGCCATCCTGGGCCCGGACACCAAAATCGGCTACGCGGCGGATTGGTCCGAGTATTTTGGGTATCATCCGCAGGACGGATCCGGCGATGTGTTCTTTCATCTCGACCCGCTCTGGGCCGATGAGGACATCGATTTTATCGGGATCGACAACTACATGCCGCTTTCAGACTGGCGGGACGGTCTTGACCATGCGGATGTCGAGGCCGGGGTAATCCACTCTGTCGACTATCTGCGCGGGAATGTGGCGGGGGGAGAAGGCTTTGACTGGTATTACAAAAGCCTCTCGGATCGCAATGCGCAGGTGCGCACGCCGATAGTCGATGGGTTGGCGGGTGAAGACTGGATCTACCGCTACAAGGATATCAAAAGCTGGTGGTCGCAGCCGCACCACGAGCGTATCGGCGGGGTGCGATCGACGCAGCCCACGGCCTGGATGCCCCAAGCCAAGCCGGTGTGGTTCATGGAAATTGGTTGTGCTGCTGTCGACAAGGGCACCAATGAGCCGAACCGGTTTGTCGATTTGATGTCATCGGAGTCTGCGCTGCCGCAGTACTCAAGCGGTCGCCGGGACGACCTGATCCAGCATGCCTATTATACAGCAACTCTCGACCACTGGACGTCGCTGGAAAACAATCCGATTTCAGCGGTTTACGGAGGCCCCATGGTGGATACCACGCGCATCCATGCCTGGACCTGGGACGCGCGCCCCTTTCCCTTCTTTCCCAATACCTCGTCGTTGTGGACAGACAGCGTTAACTACGCGCGGGGCCACTGGTTGAATGGCCGCGTCACAGCGCAGGCGCTCGCGGACGTTGTCGCCGAGATCTGCGAGAAAGCCGGGTTGACCAACTATGATGTTTCGGAGCTGCACGGGCTGGTACGTGGATTTACTGTTCCGGACGTCCAAAGCGCCCGGTCTGCTTTGCAACCGCTTATGCTTGTGCATGGCTTTGAGGTTGTCGAAAAAGGCGGCAAGCTTGTGTTTCGCACCCGTCGGAACGAGCTTCCGCTGGAGATCAGCGAAGAGTGTATCGCGCTTGATCCGGAGCTCGAAGGCCGAATTCAACGCACGCGGGTGCCTGAGGCAGAACTATCCGGCCGCGTCCAGTTGCACTACGTCGAAGAGGGTGGGGACTATGCCAACCGCGCCGCCGAGGCGGTCTTGCCCGGCGACGGAACCCAAGCGGTTTCGCAGTCGAGCTTCCCGCTGAGCCTGACCTATTCGGAGGCGCAATCAACCGCCGAGCGCTGGTTGGCGGAAGCGCGAGTGGCGCGAGAAACCGTCCGCCTTGCCCTGCCGATGTCCAATCGTGCAATCGATGCAGGCGATGTATTTGCGCTGAGCGATGGTCAGGGCAGTAAGGCCGTGTATCGCGTGGACCGTATAGAAGAGGGGATGCTCCGGACGCTGGATGCGGTGCGCGTCTCGGGTACAGTCTATCAGCCAAGTGATGCTGTGGAGGTGCTGCCGCCGGTGACGCCTTTTCAGCCAGTCTTGCCGGTTTTCCCGCTCTTTCTGGACGCGCCGTTGCTGACCGAAGATGTGCCGGATCATGCACCGCGTATCGCGGTTGCCGCCAGACCGTGGCCCGGCAGCGTCGCAGTCTACAGCTCGTTTGAGGATGCGGGCTACACTCTCGACGAGCTGGTGGGCAGCAGTGCGTCGGTGGGGGTCACGAAAACAGAACTGCGCCGGGCTCAACCTGGTCTCTGGGACCGTGGCGCCGGGCTGCGCGTAGAATTTACCCAGGGCACGCCGTCGAGTATTTCCAAAGCAGCACTCTTGCGCGGGGGAAATGTGGCGGCCATTGGAGACGGATCGCCTCAGGGCTGGGAGATCTTCCAGTTCAGAGACGCCTCCCTTGTAGCTCCGGACATATTTGATTTGTCTTTCCGGTTGCGCGGACAGCTTGGATCTGACGCGGACATGCCCGAGATCTGGCCAATTGGCAGCTACGTCGTGTTGCTGACACTTGAGGTCAGACCGCTGTCTGTGGCTTTGGACACATTGTCTGTCCCACGATTTTACCGCATCGGCCCGGCGCAGAAGCCGAGCGATGATCCGAGCTATGTTCTGGAAACGCCTGTCTTCAAAGGCGTTGGCCTGCGTCCCTATGCGCCTGCGCATTTGCGCTGCGCCAAAACCGAAGACGGCTACCAGATCACGTTTCTGCGTCGCACACGCAGCGGCGGCGACAGCTGGGACCTTGAAGATGTGCCCCTTGGCGAAGCGCGAGAAGCGTATCGGTTGCGTGTTTTGGGTGCGGATCAAAGCATTCTGCGGACAGCGGATCTGTCTTCTGCGGAATGGACCTATACGACCACACAGTGGATTGAAGACGGGAGCCCGTCCACTTTCCAGATTGAAGTTGCGCAAGTATCCGAGCGCTTCGGACCGGGCGCATGGAAGAGGATATCAGTCGATGCCTAGTACCTCCAACCTTGGATTGCCGCTGGTCGAGGCGGCGCAATCGCAAAAGCACGTCACCGTCAACGAGGCTTTTGTCGGCCTCGACGCGGTATGTCAGCTCGTCTTGCAGTCTACGTCTGAGACAGTGCCACCGGTTGCGCCGCCAGAAGGTGCAGTTTACGCAATTCCATCGGGTGCGCAGGAGCCCTGGTCGAATTTTAGCGGGCACCTCGCGACCTACGCGAATGGAGGCTGGGTCTATATTGAGCCGCGTTTGGGATGGCGTGCTTTTCTCGCGGATGCTCAGACAATCGCAGTGTTTGACGGCTCTAATTGGGTATCCTTGGCTTCCGATACTTCTGCTTCAGGCGTGCGCACAGAATTCACGCCCTTGGAAATATCGCATCAGGTCTACCCCGGTGCCAGCAATTCGACGTTGCTGACAATTCCTGCCAACAGCGTTGTCTTTGGCATAACCGGGCGGGTTACTTCGGAGGTTTCCGGAACCCTGAGCACATGGCGGCTGGGTGTAGCGGGCGCCACAGATCGGTATGGTTCTGGGCTTGGGACCGGTTTGAATTCCTATGCGCTCGGACTGACAGGGACGCCCATGACATATTATTCAGACACGGATGTGCGGCTGACAGCAGAGTCGGGAGACTTTTCAGCAGGCGAGATCGCGCTGGTTCTTCATCTTCTGCAATTGGGGGTGCCCTCCCCAGTCTGAGGGACTTTTGGGCATTCAAATTCGAGTGTTGAACGCAGCAATCCTTGTTTGATTGATCTAAAACCCCTAGGTTCTGGCCACGAGCCTCGAGGAGCCACTATGGCAAAACCGTCCGCAACACTAAAAGCAGTCGACCCGGTATGGGACCGTATCCGTTCGGATGCGGAGTTAGCTATTCAAGAAGAACCGCTTTTGGGCGGACTGGTGCATTCCAGCATTCTGCATCATGCGACGTTCGAGAAAGCTCTGTCCTACCGGATTGCTTTAAAGCTCTCGTCGGCGGAAATGTCAGGTCAGCTTCTGCGTGAAATCACCGATGCCGCCTATAAGGCTGAGCCTTGGTTGGGCACTGCGGCGCGCGCGGATGTCGTTGCAGTTTTTGAACGCGACCCAGCTTGCCACCGGTTTATGCAGCCGTTGCTTTACTTTAAAGGGTATCAGGCGATCCAAGCTTATCGTGTTGGCCATTGGCTGTACTCGGAGGGGCGCCACGACCTTGCTTACTTCATCCAGATGCGCACCAGCGAAGCGTTCGGGATAGATATCCATCCTGCAGCGCAGATCGGTAAGGGCATTATGATTGACCACGCGCACTCCATCGTGATCGGGGAGACCGCGGTGGTTGGCGATAATGTATCTATGCTGCATTCGGTCACGCTTGGCGGCACCGGCAAGGAAGACGACGACCGGCATCCGAAGATTGGCGATGGGGTCTTGATCGGCGCAGGCGCCAAGGTACTCGGCAATATTCAGATCGGGCATTGCTCGCGGATTGCTGCCGGCTCCGTGGTCTTGGAGGATGTGCCCCCTTGCAAGACAGTCGCCGGTGTACCCTCGCGGATCGTTGGTGAAGCCGGGTGTGACCAGCCGTCTGTGATGATGAACCAGTTCTTCGACCAGGCATAGTTACGGTGCACAGGCCCGGGATTTTGCGTGATTTGTCAGGCCAGCATCAGGACCGGATTTTCCAGCCCCGTTACGATCGCATCTAGAAGCTGCGCTCCGAGCGCGCCATCGATAACCCGGTGATCTACCGACAAGGTCATCGACATGATCGTTGCGGTTGTGACCTCGCCGTCCTGCCCGATCACTGGTTTCCTGGCTCCCGCACCAACCGCAAGAATAGCGCCGTGCGGTGGATTTATAACGGCGTCAAAATTCTCGATCCCGAACATGCCAAGATTTGAGATTGCGAAGCTCCCTCCAAGATATTCGTGCGGCGCAAGTTTTCTGTCGCGCGCCCGGGTTGCAAGGTCCTTCATTTCTGCGGAGAGAGCTGAGATAGACTTCTGATCTGCGTCCTGTAGCACCGGCGTGAACAGGCCGCCCTCTACCGCTACCGCGACGGCGACATCAGAGCGATCCATCTTCACAATGCGGTCGCCCGCCCAGATCGCGTTCGCGTCCGGAACGATCTGCAAAGCCCGTGCGCAAGCTTTGATTATAAAGTCATTGACGCTGAGTTTTACGCCGCTGTCTTCGAGTTGGCTGTTCAGTTGGGCCCGGAAGGCCAAAAGCGCGTCGAGGTCCACCGAACGGCGCAGATAGAAATGCGGAATGGTCTGTTTGGCCTCGGTCAGTCGGGCGGCAATGGTTTTCCGCATCCCGTCGAGGGGTATTTCTGTATACGCTCTGCCCTCGTAGGCCGCGAGTACTTGAGATGTATTGGCGGGTTGTTGGGGCGTGGTTTGCGGGGCCGCGGCTGGAGCGGGCGTTGCAACCGGCTGCGCAGACATATTTTCAACATCCGCTTTAACAATCCGTCCGCGTGGGCCAGTGCCTTTGATCTGGCTAAGATCCAGTCCCTTGTCCGCAGCAATCCGGCGGGCCAGAGGGGATGCGAATATCCGTCCGCCGCCCGGAGAGGTTGGGGTCGGTAAGACTGGAGATGAGACTGGGGTTGGTGCGGCTTCCGATGGTTCTTCGGGAACAGGGGTCGACGCGGCGGGCTGTGCAGGCGGTGCCGCGGCAGGTGCATCGCTTAACTCTTCGCCTTCCTCCAGCAGGATTGCGATGGCATCGTTCACCTTGACGCCCTCTGTGCCTTCCCTGATCAGGATTTTACCGATCACACCCTCGTCTACGGCCTCAAATTCCATCGTTGCCTTGTCGGTTTCAATCTCCGCCAGAAGATCGCCGGACGAAACTGTATCCCCTTCTTTTACCAGCCATTTTGCGAGCGTTCCGTCCTCCATCGTGGGCGACAGCGCGGGCATTAGTATTTCGGTTGCCATGCTTGCCTCCCTTAACGATAGGTCACGGTTTTCACGGCTGCGACTACCTCGTCCGTAGTCACAAGAGCGAGCTTTTCGAGGTTTGCAGCATAGGGCATAGGGACATCCTTGCCTGTCAGGTTGATCACCGGAGCATCCAGATAGTCAAAAGCTTCCTGCATCAGAACGGCCGAGATGTGGTTGCCGATCGCGCAGACTGGAAAGCCCTCTTCCACCGTCACACAGCGATTGGTTTTCTGGACCGACTGGATGACTGTTGCGGTGTCGAGCGGGCGCAGGGTGCGTAAATCGATCACCTCGGCGCTGATCCCGTCCTTGGCAAGCTTGTCGGCGGCCTCTAGCGCATAGGTCATGCCAATTCCGAAACTAACGATGGTTACGTCCGAGCCTTCTCGCCAAATACGCGCCTTACCGAACGGGACGGTGTAGTCGTCCAGCACAGGTACATCGAAGGATCTTCCGTATAAGATCTCGTTCTCCAGGAAAATGACAGGGTTCGGATCGCGAATTGCGGTCTTGAGCAGACCCTTTGCGTCCGATGCGGAATAGGGCATCGCCACTTTGAGCCCGGGAACATGGGCGTACCACGCCGCATAGTCCTGGCTGTGCTGGGCGGCCACGCGCGCTGCAGCTCCGTTCGGGCCGCGGAAAACAATCGGGCACCCCATCTGCCCGCCGGACATGTAGAGTGTCTTTGCGGCTGAGTTAACGATCTGATCCATTGCCTGCATGGCGAAGTTGAACGTCATGAACTCCACGATCGGGTTCAGTCCACCAAATGCAGCGCCGACCGCAAGACCGGCAAACCCATGTTCCGTGATCGGAGTATCGATGACCCGGCGTGCGCCAAACTCATCCAACAAACCCTGGCTGATCTTGTAGGCGCCCTGATACTCGGCAACCTCTTCCCCCATCAGAAAAACATTCTCGTTGCCGCGCATCTCTTCTGCCATAGCGTCGCGCAATGCTTCGCGAACGGTTTGGGTCTTCATTTCTGTTCCCGCGGGCAGGTCGGGTTCCTCCGGGATCAAGATCTTGGCCGGGGTTACGACCGCTTCAGCGTCGGAGGGTGCTGGAGCCTCCGTCGCGGCGGGGGAGCTGGAAACAGATGTTGTGGACAGGTCCTCCCCATCTTCGAGCAAGACGGCGATTGGCGCGTTGACCTTTACGTTGTCTGTGCCTTCGGACACGATGATCTTTCCGACAATGCCTTCATCGACGGCTTCAAACTCCATCGTTGCCTTGTCGGTTTCGATCTCCGCAATAATGTCGCCCGAAGCTACGACGTCGCCTTCCTTGACCAGCCATTTGGCCAGCGTGCCTTCCTCCATCGTAGGGGACAGCGCTGGCATAAGGATTTCGGTTGCCATATCTGCTTTCCCCCCTCAGGCGTCTGCGTAAATGTCAGTGTAGAGCTCGGAAAGCTGCGGCTCCGGACTCTCCTTGGAGAACTCTGCCGCCTCATTCACGATCGCCTTGATGTCTTTATCGATCGATTTGAGATCGTCTTCGGTCGCGTGTTTTCCGGTCAGCAGAAGTTCCCGCACATGCTCGATCGCATCGCGTTGTTCTCGCACTTTCTGGACTTCCTCCCGGGTCCTGTATTTGGCCGGGTCCGACATCGAGTGACCGCGATACCGATATGTTTTTACTTCAAGAATATATGGTCCGTTACCAGCGCGGCAGTGCGCGACGGCTTTCTCGCCGGCGGATTTGACGGCCATCACATCCATGCCATCCACTTCCTCGCCCGGAATGCCGTAAGCGGCGCCACGTTCCCACAAAGACGGTGACTTTGTTGAGCGCGCCACTGAAGTGCCCATCGCGTACTGATTGTTTTCGATGACGAAAATAACAGGCAGCATCCAAAGCTCTGCCATGTTGTAAGTCTCATACACCTGGCCCTGATTTGCAGCGCCATCTCCGAAATAGGCAAAGGTGACACGGTCATTGCCGAGGTATTTATCGGCAAACGCAAGCCCGGCGCCGATCGGCACTTGCGCGCCGACAATGCCGTGACCGCCGTAAAAATGCTTCTCTTTCGAGAACATGTGCATCGAGCCGCCCTTGCCTTTGGAGTAGCCGCCCTCGCGCCCGGTGAGCTCGGCCATCACGCCTTTGGGGTCCATCCCGCAGGCCAGCATATGCCCGTGATCGCGGTAAGACGTGACCCGCTTGTCGCCCTCGGACGCCGCGGCCTCCAGCCCGACAACAACGGCTTCCTGTCCGATATAGAGGTGGCAAAAACCACCGATCAGCCCCATGCCATAGAGCTGTCCCGCCTTTTCTTCGAACCGGCGTATCAGCAGCATCTCTCTGTAGAAATGCAGCAGTTCATCCTTGGAAATATTGGGTTTCTTCGTCGCTTTCCGCGCCGCCATGCGTTGTCCTCCCACAAAAAACGCATTTAGTTTAATGTTAAACTAAACGAGTCTGCCCAAGCGGTCAATGCAACAGAAAACGCTTATTGAATGAGAATTTCGTCCGCGCGCGCATAGCCGAGGATGTCGCGGGCCTGTTGATCCAAAAGATCAAGGTCTAGATAGCTGTCAGAAAGCCGCCGGGTCTTGTTTTCAATCGCGGCCAGATCCGTCTCGAGAGCAGTAAGTTCTTTGATCAGGCGCTGCTCCTCGGCCTCCAGCTGGATGCGGTTGAAAAGCCCGTACTCCCCCTGAATCGCATGCATAACAAAGTACGCGCCCAGGAGAAGCGCGCCCAGAGTGACCAGGGCCCCGTGAAGGGCCCACGATTTGGAGCTTTGCGTCATGGTCTGCCTCGATACGCCTCTTCCGGGCGATGCGACCATATAAACATAGTGATTCGCGGGTGTGAATCCCCAAAATTACCTGAAGAGCGTATTGTGCTCGACGGCCGCCTCGGGGCCTTTCTGAAGCGACCGCTTAGCCTGCGACCGACGCCGCGTGGATGCTGTCGATCGCGCTGGAGATCGTCCCGTTGAATTCTCCGTCGGACTGCTGGACTGAAAGGCCCTCTGTCAGCGCGCGCGAAAAAGATGCAATCATGCCGGTGTTTTTAGCCAGTTTCATGTTTGCCTCGTCGCGGGTGTATCCGCCGGACAGAGCCACCACCTTCATTACTTTGGGATGATCTACCAGAGGTTTGTACAAGTTCGCCTTGCTGGGAAGGGTCAACTTGAGCATGATTTGGTGGCCTTCCGGTACCGTGTCGAGGTGGTCCAGGATTTCGGCCAGCAAAAGGTCTTCTGCCTCTGCCTTGTCTGGGATCGAGATTGAAACCTCGGGTTCCAGAATGGGGACAAGGCCCTGCAACAGGACCTGATGTCCGATGTCAAACTGCTGGGTGACGATGGCTTTTATTCCTTCGGGGTTTGCCTCTGCGATGACAGAGCGTTCTTTGGTGCCAAACACACCCTTTTCGCGGGCGCGCTCCAACAGCGCGGTCAGATCCGGCATTGGTTTCATCAGCTGCACGCCGTTTGCCTGAGCCTCCAGGCCCTTGTCGATCTTCAGAAAGGGCACAACGCCTTTGTCCTCCCAGAGAAATGCGGGCGAAGACTTGCCGGAAAACTCGCGATCCATCGTCATTTCAAAGAGGATCGCGCCAACCACTTTCTCGCCAGTGAAGGCAGGGGCCGCCACAATGCGCGAGCGCATTTCGTGGATCAGGTCAAACATCTCCGCGTCATTGCCATAGGCGCCTTCGTCTATGCCGTAGAGCCTCAACGCCTTCGGTGTCGACCCCCCGGACTGGTCGAGAGCTGCGATAAAACCTTGGCCGCCGCGGATCTTGTCTGCCATGGACATTGGGGATCTCCGATCTTTTTCTTCTTTCGTTGAGATCGGAACTATCGGAGGGGCGCGCGGCCTGCAATTGTGGTCGCGCTAACAATTTGCTCAGGGCTTCGAAAAGAGCTGTGCGGCCGTTGAGGCAAGCGCGTTGCGCGGCGCAAACCGGGTTGCAAAAGCCAGCAAACGGTTTTGCGAGCCGGGAACCACGGCGGTCCGGCCGGCTTCCATGGCATCCCACCCAATACGCGCCACGTCTGGTGCGCTTTGCATCGCACTGTTGGCGGCTTTCGTACCGTCCATTTGCGCACGATCGAAAAATCCGGTCTGTGTCGGGCCGGGGCAGAGGGCTGTGACCGAGACCGTGCTGTCGGAAAGCTCTTTTGACAGTGCTTCGCTGAAGGCAAGCACGTAGGACTTGCTGGCCCCGTAGGTGGAGAAATACGGCGCCGGAAGATATGCCAGCAGCGAGGCTACATTGAGTATTTTTCCCCCACCTGCTTCTTGCATGTGCCCGATTGCAAAGCGGCTGAGACGGGTCAATGCGCCTACATTCACTTCCAAAAGCGCATCGTGCTCATCTGCTGTGAATGCGGTAATCGGACCACTCAGGCCGTAGCCCGCATTGTTGATGAGCCGATTGATGTGGCGACCTTCACTTGCAGCTTCCCAGAGGGCCTGCGCGGCCGAAGGTTCGGAAAGATCGGCGGACAGGACGACGACATCCACCTCCGCGGAAAGCTCCTGAGCCAGTGTATTCAGAGCAGCTTCGTTTCGTGCGGATATGATCAGGTTGTGCCCTTTTTCCGCAGCCAGTCTTGCGAATTCTTCACCAATCCCTTGGGAGGCGCCTGTAATCAGAGTGTAGGTCTTCATCACATCCTCGCGTGTTATACAGAGAATGTTAGAGGCTCTAACTTAAGCGTCAAGTAAAATCAATCGTGTTGCTATGCCTGCTCCAGTGCAGCGACTCCTGGCAGTGTTTTGCCTTCCATCCATTCCAGAAACGCGCCGCCGGCAGTGGAAATATAGGTGAAAGATTCCGCAATCCCGGCACGATTGAGCGCGGCCACGGTATCGCCGCCACCGGCGACAGTGATCAGAGTGCCGGACTCCGTGGCTTTTGCCGCCGCTTGTGCAGCGGCGTTGGTGGCGGCATCGAACGGGCTGAGTTCGAAAGCGCCCAGCGGGCCATTCCAGATCAGGGTGCTGGCCCGAGCGAAAACCATGCGTAAGGCTTCTACGGTCTCCGGACCAGCATCGAGGATCATGGCGTCAGACGGACATGCGTCTGCGGGGCAGACCTCATGCGCGGCACCGTCTTTGAACTCGCGCGCCACCACGATGTCTATGGGAAGATGCAGGGTGCATCCGGTCCCTTCGGCTTTCTCCAGAATATCCAGCGCTGTTCCGACCATGTTGCGCTCAGCCAGCGAAGTGCCAATCTGCTTGCCCTGGGCCAACAGAAAGGTGTTGGCCATACCGCCACCGATCACCAGGTCGTCGACCTTTTCCAAGAGGCTGCCCAAGAGCTCGAGCTTTGTTGACACCTTCGCACCCCCCACAACCGCAACCAGTGGACGTTTAGGCGCTGACAGGGCGGATTCCAGCGCTTCAAGCTCGGCCTGCATCAGGCGGCCAGCGCAAGACGCGAGGTGGTGCGCGATACCTTCCGTGGAGGCATGCGCGCGATGCGCGGCAGAGAAGGCATCATTGCAATAGATGTCGCCAAGGCCTGCAAGAAAGCTGGCCATGAATGGATCGTTGGCCTCCTCACCGGCCGCAAACCTTGTGTTTTCAACCAGGATCACAGCATTAGCAGGTTGTGAGGAGATCCATTCGGCCGAAGGTTGCTCCACAAAAAGGACTGGCTGACCCAGAGCCTCTTCGAGCGCTGGCAGGACCACGCGCAGAGACATCTCCGGCACCACCTTGCCCTTTGGGCGACCGAAATGCGCCAGCAAAACCACGCGCCCGCCGTCCGCGAGAATGTCCTTCACGGTGGGAACGATCCGCGCAATCCTTGTTGTATCTGTTACTTTGCCGTCCTCGACCGGCACGTTGATATCCACCCGGGTCAGCACGGTTTTGCCTGACAGATCAAAATCGTCGAGGGTTTTCCAACTCATGGCGGGGTCTCCAGTCTGCTCAGCTCTGGCAACCTTTGGGCCAAAGAGCGCCTGCGCGTCAACACTGGTTTCTCGAAGGCCTTTCCCTCGGGTTGCAAGCGCACTAGGGTCCGCCGCGAACGCAGACCAACAGGAGGGCCAGATGGCCGAGATCAAGGATCCCGAAAACACAATTCTGGTGGAGCTGAAAGACGGCACCGTGGTGATCGAGCTTTTGCCCGACGTGGCGCCTAAGCATTCTGAACGCATGAAAGAGCTCGCGCGTTCCGGCGCCTATGACAACGTTGTGTTCCATCGCGTGATTGACGGTTTCATGGCGCAAACCGGTGACGTTGCAAACGGGAACGCAGAAATGGATTTCAATATCCGCATGGCGGGCACGGGTGGCTCTGATCTGCCAAACCTTCCGGCAGAATTTTCCAAACTGCCGCATGACCGGGGCACACTGGGCGCCGCTCGCAGCCAAAGCCCGGATTCTGCTAATTCGCAATTTTTCATAAATTTCAACGACAACCACTTCCTGAACGGTCAGTACACGGTTTATGGCCGTGTGATCGACGGGATGGAGTTTGTTGACAAGATCATGCGGGGCGAACCGCCGATGAACCCGGACCGAATGATTACGGTGAAGGTGGCCGCGGATGCGTAGTCTCGCTTTTGTCCTTAGCCTGTGCGCAGCGCCAGCGCTTGCCACCGGGCTCGAGATTGATGTTGCCGGAGAGGGCGCGAACGGTACGATCGTGATCGACTTGCTCGACGACGTTGCGCCGGGTCATGTGGAGCAGATCGCTGCTCTGGCCGCGGAAGGCGCCTACAACGACGTGGTGTTTCACCGTGTAATTGACGGGTTTATGGCCCAGACCGGCGATGTGCAATTCGGCAAGATGGGCGCGGATATGCGCCGCGCTGGCACCGGGGGCTCCGCACGACCAGACCTGCGCGCCGAATTCTCCGACGTGCCCTATCAACGTGGAACGGTCGGCATGGCGCGGGCTCAAAACCCGAATTCCGCCAACAGCCAGTTCTTTATCATGTTTGCGCCGGGCCCGTTTCTGAACGGGCAGTACACCGTGGTCGGGCAGGTGACTTCTGGCATGGAGATCGTTGACGAGATCAAGCGCGGCACGGGCCCCAATGGCGCGGTTGTGGGCGCGCCGGACCGGATGGTTTCGGTGCGCGTTACCGAGTAAGCGTGGATCAAAGCCCGTCACGCCTCCGTGTGGCGGGCTAGCGATTTCAGGGGCTCCCCGCCATGTTAATGGGAACTGGACGGAAGGACCCCCATGAGACTGCAGTTTCTAGCCAAACCCCTTTGCCTGGCGGCAATGGTAGCGACGCTCGGTGTATCAGCAGTGTCTGCTGATCCCAATTTCTGGAGGCATGAGTGGCCGGATACGGATTTCGAAGTGCATTCCGTGCCTTTGAACGAGATCATGTCCGGTGGGCCGGGGAAAGACGGCATCCCAGCGCTGAGCGACCCCCAGTTTGTCACAATTGACCAGAAAACCAGTATCGATGACCGGGAGCCGGTGATCGCCGTCGAGATCGAGGGTGCCCAACCGCGCGCCTATCCGATCCGCTATCTGATGTGGCATGAGATTGTGAATGACACGGTGGGCGGAGTGCCGCTAGCCGTCACTTTCTGCCCCTTGTGCAATTCTGCAATAACGTTCGACCGGCGTGTGGGCGACGCTGAGCTGACACTTGGCGTCACCGGGAAGCTGCGTAAATCCGACATGGTCATGTACGACCGCGAAACTGAAAGCTGGTGGCAGCAGGCCATCGGTGAAGGCATCGTAGGAATTTATACTGGCGAGGTGCTGATACAGCTTCCCACTTGGATGGAAAGCTACGCCGCCTTCAAGATGCGCAACCCGGACGGGTTGGTCATGGCGGAGCCTCAGTGGCGTCGTGCCTATGGGCGAAATCCATACGTGAACTACGACAGCTCGCGCCGGCCGTTTCTGTATTCCGGAGAGGAACCGCCCCATGGAATCCCGGCATTGGCACGGGTTGTCCGTGTTGGTGACCAGGCGTGGCCGTTGGAACGGTTGGCCAATGTCGAGGAACTGACCGAAGGCGGTGTGACAATTACCTGGACGGCGGGCAAGGCTTCGGCCCTCGACGCCGAGCGTATTTCCCAGGGGCGTGATGTGGGCGCGATCCGCGTTCGCGATGCTGAGGGTCGCGACGTGCCTCACGATGTTATGTTCGCCTTTGCCTACCATGCATTCTGGCCTGAGGGTCAATGGATGCTTGGGAAGTGAAGGCGGCCAGTGCCATTGCGCCCCGGGGCTCACACTAACATACTTTGCCGGGTTTAAGACCTGTCCTTCGGCGGCGGCTGCACAGCTGGCCAGAAAACGCTCTCTTGACCGACTCCGCTTGTGCGCCATCTCGCCAAACGGAGACATTTAGGTGGGCGCAATGGGTATATCCCCTGTTATCTGGTGGGTGCGCAGAGATCTGCGCTTAAACGACAATCCGGCTTTGGCAGCAGCCCTGGCAAGCGGCGCTCCGGTGCTTCCGGTGTTTATTTGCGACCAAGTGCTTGACGGGTGTGGTGCTGCGCCAAAATGGCGGTTCGGGTTGGGACTGGAAACACTTGCGACCAAGCTTGAGGCAACTGGGTCACGTCTGATCCTGCGCCGGGGCGACGCGCTGGAGGAGCTACGTGGTCTGATAGCGGAGACCGGCGCGCGCGCAGTGCACTGGACCCGGCAGTACGATCCGGCACAGATAGCGCGCGACACTGCCGTGAAGGCAGGTCTCAAGGCAGATGGGCTCACCGCAGAAAGCCATGGCGGGCATCTGCTCTTTGAACCCTGGACCGTCGCGACCGGGGCAGGGGCGTTTTACAAGGTCTACACGCCGTTTTGGAAGTCTGTGCGGAACCGCGATCCGGGGGCACCGGCGCCAAGCCCGGCCAGGTTGACGCCGCCGGAGGAATGGCCGGCAAGCGACACCCTTTCGAACTGGGATCTCGGAGCGGGTATGCGGCGCGGGCGAGATGTTGTGCGCCCGTACCTGACACTCGGAGAAGACGCGGCCCTGAACAGGCTTGAGGCCTTCATTGCGGGGCGCGTGGCCGAGTATGACCGATTGCGCGATATTCCTGGCGTTGAGGGCACTTCGGGGCTGAGTGAAAACCTGGCCTATGGAGAGATAAGCCCACGTACAGTCTGGGCAGCGGGACAGCGCGCTCTGGTGGAGGGCAAGCCCGGCGCGGAGACATTTCTGAAGGAGCTTGTTTGGCGGGAATTCTCGTACCATCTGCTGTTTCACACGCCGCATATCGCCAGCGGGAACTGGCGGCCTGACTGGGACAACTTTCCCTGGCAGGACGGCGGACCGGAGGCCGAAGCCTGGAAGCGGGGCTGCACGGGTGTTCGGTTTGTAGATGCCGCAATGCGCGAGATGTACGTCACCGGGCGGATGCACAATCGTGGTCGGATGATCGTGGCGTCATACCTGACCAAACATCTCATGACGCACTGGCAAGTCGGATTGAAGTGGTTCGAGGCGTGTCTTGTTGACTGGGATCCGGCAGCAAATGCCATGGGATGGCAGTGGGCAGCAGGCTCCGGTCCAGATGCGGCGCCATACTTCCGCGTCTTCAACCCTGACACGCAGCTCGACAAATTCGATCGCGACGGGGCCTATCAACGTGCGTGGCTGGCAGAACTCTACGACGCTCCAAGCAAAACAGCGCTGAGCTACTTTGATGCGATACCCCGAAACTGGGGCCTGTCACCGGACGCGCCATACCCCGAACCGGTCGTGGCGTTGGACGAAGGTCGGCAGCGCGCTCTGGCGGCCTATCAAGCACGTAAGGCCGCTGCATAATTGACATATTTCGTGTAACGGGCCATTGACGAACAGTCGAGCCGCTGATCCGCGGAGATCGGGTTTGTGACAAGGGACGAGAGGATAACGATGCAAATGCTTGCAAGTACAAAAGGCAGCGGAGAGCCTCCTTTGACCAGCACCAAAGGTCAGCCGAACTTGCCCCGGTACTTCGCCACTGTGTTTGATCAGGCGCAGAAAATGTCCCACGGGCGCGTTGACTTTGTTTTACCAGGCGGACGCCGGTTTCGGGCAGAAGGCGCGGTGCCAGGCCCGGTTGCCGAGTTACATGTCCACAACGCTGATGTTTTTGCGCGCCTTATCCGCGAAGGCGACCTTGGGTTTTGCGACGCGTATCTCGAGGGCTGGTGGAGCACGCCCGATTTACAGGCCTTCATGGATCTTATTCACGCCGACAATGATGAGATCTATGACGCCTTTCCCGGAATGGGATTCTTGCGCGTGTTTGAAAAGGCCCGGCAATGGCTGCGATCGAATTCCAAGCAGCAGGCCAAGAAGAACATTTCCTACCACTACGACCTCGGTAACGAGTTTTACGGTTTGTGGCTCGATGACACGATGACCTATTCATCGGCACTGTTTGAAACGGGACAGGAAAGCCTCGAGACAGCGCAGCAAAAAAAATACGCCTCTATGGTTGATGAAATGGGCGCCAAGGCCGGCGATCATGTGCTTGAGATCGGCTGCGGTTGGGGCGGATTTGCGGAGTATGCTGCCAAAGAACGGGGGCTGAAGGTCACCGGACTCACAATCAGCAAAGAGCAATACGACTACGCGGTCCACCGGATTGCCAAGGCGGGCCTGAGCGATCAGGTAGAGATCAAACTGCAAGACTACCGCGATGAGCGCGGGCTCTATGACGGCATCGCCTCTATCGAGATGTTTGAGGCCGTTGGCGAGAAGTACTGGCCCACGTATTTCAACACGCTCAGAGAACGGCTCAAACCGGGGCGCAACGCCACTCTTCAGATCATCACAGTGCAGGATCGACGTTTTGAGATCTATCGCAATGGGGTCGACTTCATACAGAAGTACATCTTCCCTGGCGGTATGCTTCCAGGGCCCACGATCTTGCGTGAACAGGTGCGGCGCGCTGGCCTTGAGGTTAAGCGTTCCATTGAGTTTGGCGAAAGCTACAGCCAGACGTTGCGCCGCTGGCACGGGGTCTTTAACGACCGCTGGGACGAAGTCTCCAGTCTCGGGTTCGATGACAGATTTCGCCGCATGTGGAACTTTTATCTGACATCTTGTGCCGCTACCTTTCAGTACGGAAACTGCGACGTAACGCAGATCACGGTGACAAAACCGGGCTAATTCGAGCTGCGGTGGGGGTAGAACAGGACGCGCGATGCCAACGGGTGCAAAACTCCTTGGGGCCATTCTCTTTGCAATCACAGGCGCCTTTGCCGCCTGGATCGGCATTCCGGGGCTGCCCGACGGGCGGCAGCCTGGCCTTCTTGTTCCCATAGCCGCACTGTCCGGGGTCTATTTCGGCTGGACTCTCGCCGGCGCAAGACCCGGCGCAACGTTGCGTCAGTCGCTGGTGTTATCCCTTAGAACCGTTGTTTTGATGTTCATCACAACGATGTTTTTCATTGCCGGGGAAGAAGCGTATCAACGCTCCATCAAGCTGCGCTACAATGGCGCTATTGAAGCCGTGACAGACATCGCTAACTTGATGATATATTTCGGAGAAATGGCGGTTCAGCCGCCAGTACTTACGGTTCTGCTCGGCGGTATTTTAATCGGCGCGATCTTCGTCAGTTGGGCGGGGCGCGTCTGGGAATAAATCTCGTCCAGCCGCTGGGGGATGGTCCGCGGATGACATCGCTTTTTGTGTTTGGCACATTGCGGGATCGCGCATTGCTGTCAATTGTTGCGGGCCGTGACCTGCCCGCCAGACCGGCCACCTTGGCTGACCACGGGGTGTTTCTCGTAGAGGGCGAGGATTTTCCGATCTGCATTCCGAGCCCCGGGATCCAGTCCGAAGGTCTTCTGCTGTCGGATCTGACCGACTCGGAGATGGCCCGCTTTGACTTCTACGAGTTGGGTTTTGGGTATACGCGGGCGCAATATGACATTTCTGTGGCAGACACGACAGTGCCTGCGCAGATTTATCTGCCCGAAGAGGACGCGCTAACGCCCAGTTCTACCCCCTGGTCGCTCCCCAATTGGCAGGCCAGCTACGGGGAACTGACCAGGGAGGTTGCGCGCGTAGCAATGCAGCTCATGGGCCGTGTCACGCCAGCTGAACTTGCCGTTCGGTGGCCGGTTCTGGAAGCGCGGGCGCAGACCCGCCTGAGCGCGCGGTCCCGGCCTTCTCCGGCGAGGGCCGGTGTCCCGGATCTGGCAGCGTTAGAGTCACTCGAGACCACGGTTCCCTATGATGCGTTTTTCAGGCTGGAGGAACACCTGCTCCGCTTTCCTCAATTTGCAGGAGGGCTGAGCGCACCAGTCAAGCGCGCGGCCCTGGTTGCGGTGGATGCTGTCACGGTGCTGCCCTACGATCCGCAACTGGATCGTGTCTTGCTTGTGGACCAGTTTCGGATAGGCGCATATGCGCGCGGTGACCTGCAGCCCTGGGTGCTGGAGCCGATCGCAGGGCGTGTGGATGGAGGTCAAAGCTGGGAAGAAACCGCGCATCGGGAAGCCTGGGAGGAGGCCGGTGTGCGCCTCAGATCGCTTGAGTTCATCGGAGGATACTATCCGTCGCCCGGTGTACTCACGGAATACATAGCGTCTTATGTCGGTCTTTGCGACTTGCCGGACGCACAGGCGGGAATTTATGGCGTGGCGGAGGAAGGTGAGGACATAAGAGCAATGCTCTGTTCGCGGGACGAGCTTCTAATGATGACCCGAAACGGCCGCATTCAGAATGGCCCGCTTTTTCTGTCCGCGCTCTGGCTCGAGGCGCACCGGGATCGACTTCGCGGGCAGGTCTGATCGGGGCCTTGCGCCTCGTCCACCTCGCGCGTAGCAAGAGGAGCGCAGTCTCAAGAAAGGGTGTCCCGATGCAAATTCACCGCGACCTGGCGTCCGCTATCGGAAACACGCCGCTGATCCGCCTGAACAAGGCCAGTGAAGCGACCGGATGCGAGATTTTGGGAAAGGCGGAATTTCTGAATCCCGGACAATCCGTGAAGGACCGCGCGGCGCTGTATATTATAAAGGATGCGATAGAGCGCGGGGATCTGCGTCCGGGCGGTACGATTGTCGAGGGCACCGCAGGCAACACCGGCATCGGACTTGCGCTTGTGGGGGCATCTCTGGGGTTTAAAACCGTGATCGTCATCCCTGAGACTCAGTCGGAAGAAAAGAAGGACATGATCCGTCTTGCCGGCGCTGAACTGGTTCAGGTGCCGGCGGTCCCGTATAAAAATCCGAACAATTACGTGAAGTATTCTGGCAGACTGGCAGAGAAACTTGCACAAACCGAACCAAATGGGGCGATCTGGGCCAATCAGTTCGACAACACCGCAAACCGACGCGCGCATGTGGAAACAACAGGGCCAGAGATCTGGGCGCAAACCGATGGCAAGGTGGATGGGTTCATCTGCGCCGTCGGGTCGGGCGGGACCATCGCCGGGGTTGCCGAAGCCTTGCAGCCAAGAGGCGTGAAAGTCGGTTTGGCTGATCCTCTGGGCTCTGGGGTCTTTGGTCTGCTGAACCCCGGGGTTGATAAGCTCGAGGGCAATTCGATTAGCGAGGGGATCGGGCAGGGGCGGATCACAGCCAATCTTGAAGGCTTCACCCCTGACATGTCTTTCCAGATCCCGGACACTGAAGCGCTGCCCATCGTGTTTGATCTGTTGCAGGATGAAGGGCTGTGCCTGGGAGGCTCGTCCGGTATCAACATCGGGGGTGCGATCCACATGGCGCGTGCATTGGGGCCGGGCCATACGATCGTAACCATCCTGTGCGACTACGGAACGCGCTATCAGTCAAAGCTCTTCAACCCGGACTTTTTGCGCGCCAAGGACCTTCCGGTGCCTGCATGGCTTGACGGGGATGGGCGGGGTCTTCCGACGGTCTTCAAGGACTGACGTATGACCGACCGTGTCTTTCAGACAGATCCCTACGCCAAGGAGTGTGACGCGCGGGTGGTGGAGATCACGCCCGAAGGCGGCATCGTCACCGACAAGACCGTATTCTACGCCACCGGTGGCGGGCAGCCCGGGGATGCGGGCACGTTGTTCTGGAGCGGCGGCAAGGTGGACCTCGCCACCGCAGTAAAAGTGCAGGACGGCAAGATTGCCCATGTCCCGGCCACGATCACCGCTCTTCCGCCCATAGGGGCCGAGGTTGAACTTACGTTGGACTGGGACCGGCGGCACCGGCACATGCGGGTTCATACCGCGTTGCATCTGCTCTCAGTTGTCATTCCTCTGCCCGTCACCGGAGGCGCTATTTCCGCTCAGAAAGGTCGTCTTGATTTTGATATGCCGGATGCGCCGGAAGACCGTGACGCGCTGGAGGCAGAACTGACCCGGCTGATCGAGGCGGATTACCCGGTCACCGAGCAATGGATCACTGAGGCCGAACTTGAAGCAAATCCCGGACTGGTCAAAACCATGTCCGTCAAGCCGCCCATGGGGGCCGGGCGGGTGCGCCTTGTGCGGATCGGCTCGCAGACAGAGCAAATCGATCTGCAGCCCTGCGGTGGCACGCATGTTGCGCGCACCGCCGAGATCGGACGTATCGCACTGGGAAAGATCGAGAAAAAAGGGCGTCAGAACAGGCGCGTGAACCTTTTGCTGGACATCTAGGTTTTCTGCCCGTCTTTGGCGCTTCGGCTCTTGCACCTTTCCGGTTGCTTGGGATAGACCCATCGGCGGACAGGTGGCCGAGTGGTCGAAGGCGCGCGCCTGGAAAGTGCGTAGGCGGGAAACCGTCTCGAGGGTTCGAATCCCTTCCTGTCCGCCACTAACATCAATAAAATAAGGGCTGAGACGCCCATCTGGCAGCCCGACCCATACCTTGGCCGATATTTGGGGTGCTATAACGTGTGTGGTTATGCCAAAGTAGCAATCGGCTCCAGTTCGTCAGCAGCTGTGTGATCTGCCATCTCCAGATCGTAATGCTGCTGCAGGTTAAGCCAGAACTCAGGAGTCGTTTTGAGCACACGTCCCAACCGGATTGCCACGTCGGGCGTGATCCGCTGGTTACTGCTAATGATCCGGTGAATCGTGTTTTCCGGTTTGCCGATGGCGAGGGACAGACGGCGTGCGGTCATATCAAGAGGAACCAGATATTCCTGCTCGATAATCTCGCCCGGGGAAACCGGATCAATCATGGTAGTCTGTGATTTCGACATCATATGCATCTCCATCGTTCCATCTGAAGCAGACCCGGAACTGATCGTTGATCCAGATCGCATGTTGCCCCGCTCTGTCTTTTGTAAGCGGGTGTAGTTTGTTCCCTGGTGGCGACTTCAAGTCCTCAAGTCGTGCAGCTGCGTGAACCATTTTGAGTTTCCGTAAGGCTACTCTCTCAATGTTGACAAACTGTCTGACACGCTCTCTTGCGAACAGAGCCGCCGTGTGTTTGCACGCAAAACTCTTAATCGCCATAACGGTACATTCCTGTATTACGTAATACGTACTTTGTAATACATTTTGTGTCAAGTTCTCTCATTAGGTTGCTGCTCCGTGTTCAACACAGCCGCGTGCGTTGATCCAGACTGTCAGCGTCGCAACGCAAACCGAGCTTTAGAGACACCAGGGTTCACTGCTGCTCACACCAGCAATATCGAATGCATAGCCCAACGCTTGATTGTCGGTCGCGCAGTCGTCTTTGCTGTGTTGTCCGTTGCGGTGCATTGCTTTCCATATCATTTGCAAACCTCGGCTTACTCGTCACCAAGCAGATCGGCATGGAATGCAAACTCGAACAAACGACCGCAGTCGGCGCTGTCTGGTTATGCGGCAAGGTCTGCTCATAAACGGTCAACAGATGTAGCGATCCGAGCAGGGCCAGGTTTCCGAAAAGAGGTATGAAAGTTCAGATGCGGGGAATTGGGATGTCTCCTTGTTACTTGAGACAGTTTCGAAGAATTGCTGAAAAACCTCCCCGGACATCCGATCACGTTTAGCAGTTTCCTGCGAAAGGACGCAGTCATAGACTCGTTTCACTCTGACCGCATCTTAAGGCTCGCTCTTTTTCAACGCGCTTATCGTCTGTACAGACCAAAACGACCAAGGTCGGTTTGACCAGAGATCCAAGAACGTTCGGCCGTCTGACCAGAAGGCGCTTTAGGTTACGCGTATAGTCCTTGGAAACGGCTTCGCGCACCGAGGTCCGTTCGGTTCTATAGGTTTGGGCGGATGACCTATGAAACTTTAGCTGGAAATCGGTCCAACACTGCCCCGCGGATCCCCGCTGGCAAGAAAAGCGCCTGCATCATTGAAAAGGGAAATCTGCTCGATGCGGTCGGTCAACCGAACATCGAGTTCGGGATGACGAGAGCGATTCCTGGGATCAAGATGACCAGCACAAGTGTCACAAGCATCGCGAGCAAAAAGGGAAAGACGCCGGCAAAAATCGTTGCAAGCGGGACGTTCCCAGCCACACTGCGGACCACAAACACATTCAAGCCAACGGGCGGCGTGATCATTCCCATTTCGATGACAATAACAGCGACAACGCCGAACCAGATCGGATCGAAACCAAGGCCAAGTATCACCGGGAAATATATCGGTATGGTCACAACCAACATGGCCAGCCCATCAAGGAACATGCCCAGCACGACGTAGCTCAGCAAAATCAGCGCAAGCGTGCCATAAGCCCCCAATCCGAAGCTGGTCAGCATTTCGCCCAATGCCAGTGGGATATCGGTGATGGCAAGAAATGGGTTCAGTACGTTGGCGCCGATCACGATCATGTAGAGCATGGCCGAAGTGCGCACCGTATCCTGGACCGCCTTGACAAATCCCTGCCGCGAAATCCTGCCAGAGACCACGGCCAGCAGTATCACAAGACCGGCACCGATGCCCGAGGCTTCGACCGGTGTGAAGACGCCCAGATAGATCCCGCCGATGGAGATCACAATAACGCCCAGCAAAGGCGCAGCCCGCCCAAAGGATCGGATGCGCTCGACCAACGGGACAGTTTTCCCCGGCGGGCCTGCCTGCGGATTGCGCAAGGTGACCAGCCAGATGGCGAGAATGAACAGGCTCGACATCAGCAAACCTGGCAGAATGCCCGCCATAAACAGGCGACCGATAGATTCCTCTGTTAGAATTGCGTAGATCACGAACCCTGTGGAGGGCGGGATCAGAAAGCCCAGTGTACCGCCTGCGGCGATCGAGCCGGTTGCCAGTCCGGGTGCATAGCCAAAGCGTTTCATTTCAGGCAAGGCCACCCGCCCGATGGTGACCGCTGTCGCCACGGACGAGCCGGAGACTGCCGAAAACGCCGCGCAGCCGATTACCGACGCCGAGGCGAGCCCGCCTCGGAAGCGTCCGACCCAGGCATGCGCGGCATCATAGAGCGCGCGGCTGAAGCCGGCCTCGGACGAAATGTTGCCCAGCAGGACAAACATCGGCACCACGATCAAGTTGTAGTTCGAAACCGACGAATAGGCCTCGGTGAACATGATCGCCGTAGCCCGGCGCAATCCGTCCAGCGCCCAGATGCCGAAAAAACCCGTCAGCAACATGGCAAAGGCAACCGGCGTGCGCAGGATCATCAGGACAAACAGCGCCGCGATACCGCAAATCCCGATTATCAGGTCAGTCATCAGCGCTTTTCCATCCGACAACCAGGGCGAAGGCTTCCAATGCATAGACCAGCGCACACAGCGCCATGCCGACGAATACCGCTCCGTAAAACGGCCAGATTGGCAGTTCCAGCATGTTGGTGACATCCCCGAACTCGATCGCCTCTGCCGCTTTCTTCCAGGCCTGTCGGCACAGAAAGTAAAGAGCCACGACCGCAAGAACCCGGAACAGCAGGTCGCTCAGGAACCGCCCGGCCCGGCCCAGTATGCCGTCGAAAAGATCGACGCGGATATGACCGCCCGAACTGGTGCAATGCGGAAGTGCCAGCATAGCCAGAGCGACGGCGGTCATTTGCACGATCTCGTTCACGCCAAGCAGCGGGCTGCCAAAGGCGTATCGCATGACCACGCCCAAAACCACCACGACCACCATGGTGATCAGACAGAGGCCGGCGCCAGCTGCCAAAAGAACAGGCACCTGGCCGATGCGACCCGACCAGGAAGGTTCCTTGAGCAGTGCCAAGCTGTTACCCGCCCTGAAGCGCGCTGATGTAGGCTTGGGCTGCGATGCCCTCTGCCTCCGCCTCGGCGACGATCTCCTCGACCACGGCAGCCGAGGCTGCGTTGAAACGCGCGGCTTCCTCGGGCGACAAGGTGATAACCTCTTTGCCCTCACTCGCGGCAAATCCCGTCAGGGCTTTGTCCGCAATGCTCATCCATGCCGCGTTGCCGTTCAGCGAGGCTTGTCGCCCGGCCGCCAGAACTGCCTCCTGCTGCTCATCGGACAGCTCAGAGAACACATCGCGGTTCATGATCAGGAAGAACAGCGAGATTGTCGTGTCCATCCCCATGGTCACATGGTTCGTAACCTCAGCCAGCCGAAACGCGCCCAGAGTAGTTGCGTCGGTCATTGCGCCGTCGATAACGCCGGTCTGCATCGCGTTGTAGATCCCGGGGGCCGGCATCGACACCGGGTTTGCTCCCCAGGCTTGAACGACAAGCCCGGCATTGCGTGACGGCACCCGAATGTTCAGCCCCTTCAGGTCGTCCATGCTCTTGATCGGCTTGTCCCCCATCAAAAGCAGGTTGGGTGCATTGTTCCACAGCCCGACGAGGACCACGCGGCGATATTCGTCCGACAGCAGGTCCTTATTCTCGACAATGGCGGCAGTGCCGGTATCGGCTGCAATTACCCCTGGCAGCTCAGCCAGAAGGGTTGTCGGAAAGTTCGACGCAGTATAGCCGGGCAGACCGAAGGCCAGATCTGCAACGCCATCAACAACCCTGTTATATTGTTCCTTCGGGCCGGGCCCGAGTTCACCGCCCATGTAGGCACGCAGGGTCACTTCTCCGCCCGTGGCGTCGGAGATCGCATCGTTCAACGGTCCATAGACCGAGTCCAAAACAAAGTGTTGCGGCGGCTGGAAGTCCGCAAGGGACAGTTCCTCAGCATCTGCCCCTGTGGCCAACAGGCCAAAGGCGGCGGCAGCCAGTGTTATTGTCAGGCGCATGAAATCTCCTCCTCATCGGCTCGCGCACATCATTTGCAAGAAATGACTGTCGGTGATTGTCCCTGATTATTGCTGGCCAGACCAATTCGAAGCATTCGAACCTGGATAAGCTGGCGCTAATCGTATTCTAAAACGTGGGATCCTAATTATGGCTGTTTCACCAGACTTCCTTTGCGGAGAAGGTGCAATTTGGCGCGTTTCTCCCTTAAGCGAATGCTACGCAGTGGTGCGGCTGCGCGTTAGGCCTGTCGCAGGAACCCGGCAAAGAACTCTGCCAGTTCATCGAATGCGTCCAGTGGTAGAATGTTGGCCACATGCTGATCCGGGCGTACGACAACGATGCAGCCCTGGCTTCGGTCGATGCCACGCGTTTCGAAAATATCTTCGCCGTGTTTCACATCGGCGCAGAATACTTTTTCGTAGTCGCAAAGCCCAAAGCGTCCCTTATGCGGTCGCAGCATGGAGGGCATTTCCGCGTATTCAAGGTCGCGAAACCCCTGCTGAAACACTGCTCTGAAGTCGATCAGCGCGTCGACGTCCTCAGTTTCACGAGTATGACGCCGGACCGGCGAGTTTGAAGCGTTTTCAAGGAAGTCGCACAGGTCATTGATGGCGCCGCCCTCGTGGCCAGTGTCGTCAGCCCCCGCAAACGCAATAACCCGCCAGCGCGCGTCCGCTTCAACGATATGCCCCAGATGCATCGGCTTGGCGTCGGCAAGACGGATCACGGGCGCAGAATGAAATCGCATGCCGATATCAAAACCGCTTGCCAACGCCTGGTGGGTGGCTTCGCCTGTCAAAGCGGACGGTTTGTATTGGATCGTCAGACCTGAGGTGTACCGCAGGTTCTTTTTGAACTCGCGGGCAAACCGCGGAAGCTCTTCAACTGCGTCATCATTAAACCTGGTGCCGACGATGCGCGACCATTCATGATCGAAATCCACCAACCCTTTGGCCGCAGCCCAACGCTCGCCGCTATAGCTGTGTAAAAGGGAGGGGTCGGCCCGCCCGGTTAGCACAGAAATCAGCTTCCAGCCCAGGTTGAATGTGTCGCCCATTGAGACGTTCATACCCTGGCCGGCCTTCGGGCTGTGAGTATGGCACGCATCCCCCGCCAACATGACACACGGATTGCGCGTAGACACTTCATCCTCTGGGACGTCGTCGAATTTGTCGGTCAGTCGATGCCCAATCTCGTAGATCGACCACCAGACAACGTCCTTCACATCGAAATGGTAGGGCGCAAAGATCTGTTGGGCTTTGGCGATAATATCCTCAATGCTCAGCCCGCGATCCGCGGCGCGCTCCTCTTCGCCCAGGCGTTCGAGTTCTACGTAGTGCCGCACCAGGTAGCCGCCTTCCCGGGGCAGGATCAGCATGGTTCCCCCGTTTCCGGACTGGATCAGCGCCTTCATCCGGTAGTCTGGAAACTCAGTCACGGCCAGAACATCCATAACCCCCCAGGCCTGATGCGCCGCGTCGCCGTGAAGCTTGCCGCCAATTGCGCGGCGCACGCTGGACCGAGCGCCGTCGCATCCCACGACGTAGCGCGCCCGAACCGTTGCGCGCTGCCCGGCATGATCGGGATCCGTCCGTTCTAGCGTAACCGTTGCCGGGTAGTCTTGCGCCTCGGTATCCAGAGCCACATCGACGACTTTGAACCCATAGTCAGGCTCCAGCCGCGATGGGGCATTTCGCATTATGTCCAGAAACAGTTCATGCACCCGCGCTTGGTTTATAAGGACATGGGGCATTTCGCTCATCCCGTCCTCGACATCCTGCACGCGTCCTGCACGGTGAATATGGCTCGGGTTTTCGGGAAGGGGGGTCCAGAATGTGGTCTCGTTGATCCAGACGGATTCCTGCTTAACCTTTTCTGCAAAGCCGAAGGCCTGAAACATCTCCATTGACCGAACACTGATGCCATCGGCCTGGCCTTTTTCCATAGGCGCCAGTTTTGGCTCAACAATCATTGTACGGATCCCGGACACCCCGGCCAATTGCGCGGCAAGGCAAAGGCCTGCTGGTCCACACCCCGCAATCAGAACATCCACCGTTTCCGGAATGGCGCCTCCTGGCTCCCGCCAAGTTTGCGCAGACCGATGTACATTCGGGTCACCCGGCGTAAATCCATTGAGATGATATTGCATGGTCCTCTCCAGAATGCGGCCTGATGCGCCACCGTTTTGGGGGTCACGAAGATCGCGAGGCCAATGGCACGAAAGCTTTGAACTCTTCTGCTCATTTGCGGCTGACAACACCAATTCGAAGGCATCAGCAATGGATAAGTAAAAGCTATAGAACTTCTAGGCCCTCGCCACCTCTCTTAATTTGGTCAGTAACAGCGCCTGCGCTTTCGTTGGTACCCACCCGCTGCGATAGGTCGCTCCGATATCGCGCCCCGGCCAGTCTATCCCGGCATCCAGCTCGATCAGTGTTCCGGTCTGCACTTCGCGCCGCGCCTGCTGGCCCGAGATACACCCCAAAAGATCGGATTTGGACAAGAGTTCCCGCATAAGCAAAATAGAGCCGCATTCAACGATGCTGTCGGGCTTTGGAATGGCGCGTTCCGCGAACAGTGTGTCAAACTGCTCGCGCGTGGGTGTGCCGGGGCGGGGAACCACCCAAGGATGTCCGACCAGTGTCTCCAGTGTCAAACCGGATGCATTTTCCAGTTCATGTCCTGGCCTTGCCAGGATCACAAGGAAATCGGTGAACAAAAACTCCTGAACAACATCCTCGACCGGAAGCGGATCGCGCAGGGCCCCGAGTAAGAAATCAATGTCGCCGTTACGCAATCCGGCCAGCATCTCTTTGTATGTCCCATCGATCACCGTAATCGGTTGATTTGGGCGCAACTTGCGGAACCGGGCAATCGCTTCCGGCAACAGTTTGGCACGCGATAAAGGCAGCGCACCAATCCGAATACTTCCAACTTCATGCCCATCGAAGTCAGCCAAATCCGCATCTATTTGATCGAACTCTGCGAACGCGAGCCGGGCCGCTTGTGCGATCTCGCGGCATGGGCGTGTTGCAACAAGCCCGAAGGAGGTGCGCTCAAAAAGCGATCGCGCTGCTTCCTGTTCGATCTGGGAGACCGCTCGGTGCACTGTCGGTTGCGCGAGACCCAGATTGCGCGCTGCCAGCATGAAACTCTGGGCTTCGGTCATCGCGATCAGCGCCTGAAGCTGGGCATAGGTTGCGGTAACTGTAAGCCGCAGCGAGACTTCGGCCATGGCCGCATCCAAGTGATCCATCGCACGCCGCAAGCGGGCATCTACCGCTTCGCCGCGCTGTGTCAGGAAAAAACCCTGCCTTGTGCGCTTGAAGAGATCCCCTCCCGCTTCGCGTTCCATCTTGGCCAGTGCCTGTGTGACCGCTGGTTGAGACACGAGGCATCGTTCAGCGGCAGCGGTCGGCGTGCGCAAATCCCCAACGGCCAGAAACACCCGGAAATGCCTCAGATTTCGAGATAACACACAGAGTCCTCCCCTCGATGGCCGGCAATCCAATGATGAAGCCAGACCAGCCTATAGCCATTTCTTATTGAAAGCGGAGAGAAATTGGAACGCTGGAAACAAGTGTCCGTGACAGGCCGACCCTAGGAGAACACCTTGCCGTCCAGTAGCTTTCGTGCTGTCCGCAAGACTTCGGCAAGGATTAACTTGCCGTTTTCCAGCGTTCCCAGCACGGTCATTTCACCGGTGGCGTGTTCGATGCGCAGCGCTTTGGGATTTCCGGGCGGGCGCACGGCCAGCTCGTAGCCGACTGCGCCCTCGGTCAGACAGGCAGTTGCGACGCTTATTGCCCCGAGTACGCCAATCGTTTTGTGACACCGATGGGGGATGAATGTCCGCGTAGAAATGGTGCCGCCCTGACGGGGAGCTGAAAGCATCGTCATTTTTGGTACCGACTTTTCCGCCACGTCGCCCAGATTCATCATCGGACCAGCTTGCAAACGGATCGACTCCAGACGCTTTCGCAGAGCGTCATCCGCCTCCAGCTCAACCGGGGTTTCAGCTCCGGTAATCCCGCACTCCTCGGCCCGCAGGATCACACAAGGCATGCCGTTATCGATCAGGGTCGCCTCGACACCGTCGATGACATCCACAATCCGTCCCGACGGGAACAACGCGCCGCAACTCGACCCGGCGATGTCCCTGAATGCAATTGCCACAGGCGATGCTGTCCCTGGAACGCCATCAATTTGGACATCACCCGCATAGGTGACCTGCCTGTCCGGTGTATGGACCCTGGCAGTCGCTGTCTGACCGGTATTCTCCATATAGATATTCACGCGGGTTTCGCCGTCGCGCGCGAGAACAACCCCGCGTTCGATTGCGAAGGGGCCGACGCCGGCTAGAATATTTCCGCAGTTCTGCGCATCCGAGACAATTGGCTGATCCACGAATACCTGCAGGAACAAATAGTCCACATCAATGCCTTGCCGCTGGGAGGGTTTCACGATCGCGACTTTGGATGTAAGCGGATCCGCGCCCCCAATTCCGTCGATCTGTCGCGGGTCAGGGGATCCCATAACGCGCAGCAACAGCGCGTCTCTCTCGCGCGGTTCGTCCGGCAGGTCAGCGGCAAGAAAATAGGCGCCTTTTGACGTCCCTCCGCGCATCCACATGACCGGGATGCCTTCAGACATATTTCAGGCCCTTCTCGGCCAAGCGGGGGCGCATGTTGTAGATATCGAGCCCCAGCTCACCTGCAGCCAACCGCTGGCGTTTGGCCTCTTCGGCGTCAAGCCGGGTCTGGGCTTTTTCCATCACCGCAGCGGCGGTGTCGCGCGGCACAACGCACACACCATCATCATCTGCGACGATAATGTCACCGGGGTGGACCAGCGCGCCGGCGCAGACCACCGGCACATTGACGGACCCAAGGGTTTCCTTGACCGTCCCTTGCGCCGACACTGCGGTGGACCACACGCCGAACTTCATCTCTCTCAAATCGCGCGTATCCCGGACACCACCGTCAATAATCAGCGCATGGCACCCACGTGCTTGCGCAGAAGTTGCCAGAAGGTCGCCAAAATACCCCATATCGCAGGGCGCAGTGGGTGCCAGCACCAGCGTATCGCCCGGCTGCAATTGTTCGATGGCGACATGGATCATCCAGTTGTCACCTGGCGGGGCAGAAATCGTGACAGCCGAACCTGCCAAGGCCAGATCCTGCTGAATTGGACGCATATGCGCAGCCATCAGGCCGTTGCGCCCCTGAGCCTCGTGGACCGTGGCGACCCCAGCCGCGCCGAGACGGCGGATCAGATCGGGATCCGCCCGCTCGACGTTTTGAACAACGACGTTCATCACACCGCTCCCACTGGCGGGGTACCATGAGTATGGAAGCTCTCGATGGTTTTCAGACCCCAGGCCTGGCCCTTCTTGCGGTCCGTTTCGGTCCAGCAAACGGGCTCCCAATCGGGCGCCAGGATCAGGCGCGCACCGGCATTCGCCAGTTCTACCCGGTTTCCGGCAGGCTCCCAGACATAAAGGAAAAATGTGCCTTGAATGGCATGTTTGTGGGGCCCGGTTTCAATATGTACCCCGGCCTCCAGAAACAGATCTGCGGCGCGCAGGATATCTTCACGCTGATCGGTGGCATAGGTCACGTGATGCAACCGTCCGTTTCCGCCACCGTGTTCCTCGGTGCAGGCCAGGTCATAGGTCTTGTTGTTCACGGTGAACCAGCAGCCTCCAAGGCGACCGTTATCAAGCGCGATATATTCCGTCACGCGCGAGCCCAGGCAGGTTTCCATGAAACGTCTGAACTCGGTCACGTCCGAGGCCAGCAGGTTCAGGTGATCCAGCCTGCGCGGCGCTGCACCGGTAAAGCGGCTGGCGGTGTTTTTCAGGGCAGAAGCGCCAGCAGCCCCTGGTTCGGCGCGACGTGTATCGTAATAGATTTCAAAGACATGGCCGAACGGATCCTCAAAGCGGAAAGCCCGCCCGTGACCCATGTCTCCATCACTCCACCCATGCACCTTAAAACCGCTGTCGTTGATCAGTTTCACGCGGCGTTCCAGCGCTTCGGGGCTTGCGGCGCGATACCCGATATGACCGACACCAGTGGTGTGGGAGCGGGTCAGCTTCAAGGAGTGATACTCATAGTCATCCCAGGCCCGCAAATAAGCACTGGTATCGTCCAAGCCTGACAATTTCAGGCCATAGACCTCGGTGAAGAAGGTCAGACTTTCTTCGAACTTGTTGGTCAGCATCTCGACATGCGCAAGATGCGCGATGTCAAAACTCGGATTGGTGGGGGCGTTCGTCAATATCTTTCCTCCGGCGGTCAAAGTTCATCAACGGTGCGCGGGAAGACCGACTGAAAGCCCTCGGCATATTTGCAGTCGCGTCCTCCGGCCATCCCGCCGGAATTCCGTTTGAAGTGATTGGCGCGTTGCTGCGCAACGCGGGTGTAATAATCCCAAAGGTGGATCTGCCCCTCGTTGCATTCCATAGCGGCGCGTTTTTGATCCCATACTTCAGTAATGTCGAGGAATGTATCCGGCTTCCATCCCATCTGTTCGGTCTGATGCGGCTCAAACAAGTAGAGCTGAGGAGCTCCCAGCACTTTCTGGCCGGGATTGTGGCCCCAGGCCTGCGCCACCATACGGCAGGTTAAGGCAAACTCGGTCGTCCGCATGTGATCGGTGTTGTAGGGGTCATACTGGGAGTGACTGATCATAAAATTTGGTTGCACGGACCGGATGATATCAACCATCCGATCCTGAGCATCCCGACCCAGATCCAGTGGGTAGTCACCAATATCCAGAAACTGAATATCGTGGACGTTCAGCTGAGCGGCGGCTCGTTCGGCCTCGTTTTTGCGGATCGTCTTCACTTGCTCCAATGACTTCCGCTCCTTCCAAAGCCGCGCACTCTCTCCGCGCTCGCCGAAGGACAGGCACGCCACGGTGACGTCATATCCGCGCATCGTATGCAGGGCGATCGCGCCGCCACAGCGCCAAACGAAATCCGCAGCATGTGCCGAGATCACCAAAACCGTTTTCTTCCCGGACATGTTTTCCGTCTCCAACCCTTCTGAAATTGACGCAAGCATCACGCGAGCGAGGCTGGAATGCTATTCCAAACCTCTGCTTCCAGCATAAGAATTGCCTAAGAGGCCAGGCGTTTCACACCGCTCCAACGCGACCGTAGGATAAAATGCTCGGACCGGACGTTATGAACTATATGCGCACTGTGATCCGTGGATGTCCCGCCCCGCCGGAGATCGCCGAAGGAGGCCATTTTGTGCCGGAGTCCGGTGGTCCTCTCATCGCTGAAAAAGCGCTGGAACACTTCGGGCTCGCGATGTCCTAACGTGGAACAGCGCATCGACAGTCTTTGACGCGTTTTTGGTCCCTGAGCACGGTTGACGTGCAGTATCAGGAGGTCCGACATACTCGTCGGGTCAAGGGAGCCATTGCTGCCATCATACCTCGCCTCTTCGCCCGGCATCCCAAGCAAGCTACATTGCGGCTCTAGACGTTGCAGGAGCCGGAAAATGCCACACAAAACCAAGGTGATGCCGCCGGTGCACGATCCTGTGCAGAATCCTCACAGTGTCGACCCGGAGCGGGAGCGGAATCTAGAGCTAGCAATCGGTCGCGAGGTTCGAGCGCGCAGGCAGGCCAAGCGTATTACGGTGGCGCAGCTCTCGGAGCAAACCGGCCTTTCGATCGGCATGCTCTCGAAGATAGAGAACGGGGTGACGTCTCCCTCGCTCACCACTCTGCAGGCCCTGGCAAGCGCGCTCAATGTCCCTCTGACATCCTTCTTTCGTCGCTATGAAGAGAAGCGGGAGGTTGTGCATACAAAAGCGGGCGAGGGCGTCGAAATTGTCAGGGAAGGCACGCGCGCTGGCCATCAATACAAGCTTCTTGGTCATCTTTCTTCGCGTTCGGATGATGTGCTCGTGGAACCGTATCTGATCATTCTGACCGACCAGTCCGATCGCTTCCCGACATTTCAGCACAGCGGTGTGGAGTTCATCTATATGCTGGAAGGCGTCGTGAACTATCGTCATGGCGACAGCACTTTCGAACTCAAGGCGGGTGATACGCTCTTTTTCGATGCGGATGCGCCGCACGGGCCGGAAGAGCTGATCGACTTGCCGATCAGGTTTCTCTCCGTGATTTCGTACAGCGATCCTTCCACGGCGTAGTTTCATCTTGGTTGAAAAATATTCCCAGCAGTTATATTCGGGGCAGGGAGTTGCGTTGAGGGAAACCAAGCAAGATGTGCGGAATTGTTGGTCTGTTTCTGAAGGACAAAGCGCTTGAGGCGAGGATTGGCGAACTGCTCACTGATATGCTTGTGACTATGACCGACCGCGGCCCGGACAGTGCGGGCATTGCGGTGTATCGCGACGAGGTGCAGGGGCAGGCAAAGCTCACCGTCCAGGTCGACCAGCCCACCGCCGTCTATCCAGATCTTGCAACGCGGCTTTCAGCGGCGATTGACACTGCGGTTACTCTGGAAACGAACGATACTCACGCATTGCTGCATCTGCCTGCAGACAAGACAGATGCGGCGCGCGCTGCGTTGCGCGACCTTGTACCGGGGCTGCGTATTATGAGCGATGGCGCGTCCATCGAAATATACAAGGAGGTCGGCTTACCGCAGAACGTGGCCGACCGCTTTGCAATTGGTGGTATGGCAGGCACCCATGGCATCGGGCACACACGGATGGCGACCGAGAGCGCCGTGACAACTGAAGGCGCGCATCCGTTTTCGACAGGTGCCGATCAGTGCCTTGTTCATAACGGGTCTTTGTCGAACCACAATTCGTTGCGCCGGAAACTGCGCCGCGATGGGGTCCGTATTGAAAGCGAGAACGACACCGAGGTTGGCGCGGCCTATCTGACGTGGAAAATGCGCAATGGTGCAAGCTTGGGGGAGGCGCTCGAAAGTGCCTTGAACGATCTGGATGGCTTTTACACTTTTGTCGTGGGCACAAAGGATGGGTTTGGCGTGTTGCGCGACCCGATCGCGTGCAAACCAGCAGTTATGGCTGAGACCGATCAGTATGTTGCTTTTGGCTCAGAATACCGAGCTCTGGTGAACCTGCCCGGAATTGAGGCTGCCCATGTCTGGGAGCCTGAGCCCGCGACCGTATACTTCTGGACACACTGACATGCCGACATACGATCTTCAGTCCAGTGGACTGCGGGGCTTCAATACCGCCCTTCATGAACTATCAGGAACAACGCCGAACGAGCCCTGGGAATTGCTCAATCCCAAGGGAAGCCATGCGATTGCAGTCGGCCTTGATGCCCCGGTCGATATCACGGTCGCTGGATCGACGGGCTATTATTGTGGCGGGATGAACAAGCAGGCAACGATCCGAGTGACGGGATCGGTCGGGCCCGGCGTGGCAGAAAATATGATGTCAGGCACGGTGATCGTCGACGGAGATGCAAGCCAATATGCAGGCGCAACAGGCCGGGGCGGGCTTTTGGTCATCAAGGGGAATGCCAGTTCGCGCTGCGGTATCTCGATGAAGGGGATCGACATCGTGGTGCATGGGAGTATCGGCCATATGTCCGCGTTCATGGGACAAGCGGGCACCCTTGTCGTTTGTGGGGATGCAGGCGACGCACTGGGAGATTCGCTCTACGAGGCGCGGCTTTTTGTGCGCGGGTCGGTGAAGAGCCTTGGCGCTGATTGTGTAGAGAAGGAGATGCGGCCAGAGCATTTGGACTTGCTTGCCGACCTTCTGAAGCGTGCCGAAAGCGATGCCAAACCGGAGGATTTCAGACGGTACGGGTCGGCCCGCAAACTCTATAACTTTGACGTCGATAATGCATATTGAGGTGTGCGCGCGATGAATAGTGAAATCCCCCGCACGGTTCCGGTCCAGTCTGCAACGTTTTCCAATTCGGTCAACGCCGAGATCCGTCGTGCAGCGGCCACTGGAATTTACGATATTCGCGGCGGTGGAGCCAAACGGCGTGTTCCGCATTTTGACGATCTGCTTTTCCTCGGCGCTTCCGTGTCGCGCTACCCGCTGGAAGGCTATCGCGAAACTTGTAATACCCGCGTCACCCTCGGTACTCGGTTTGCGCAGAACCCAATCGAGCTGGACATTCCAGTGACCATTGCGGGTATGAGTTTCGGCGCACTTTCAGCGCAGGCCAAAGAGGCTCTGGGGCGCGGCGCTACGCTTGCCGGCACCTCCACCACGACGGGGGATGGCGGGATGACGCCGGAAGAGCGCGAGCACTCAAAAACACTTGTGTATCAGTATCTTCCGTCGCGCTACGGCATGAATCCCGACGATCTGCGCAAAGCCGACGCGATCGAGGTGGTTGTCGGTCAGGGGGCGAAGCCAGGCGGCGGGGGCATGCTCCTTGGCCAGAAGATAGATGACAGGGTGGCAGAGATGCGCACCCTGCCGAAGGGCATCGACCAAAGGTCCGCCTGTCGCCACCCGGATTGGACAGGTCCTGATGACCTGGAAATCAAGATTTTGGAGCTGCGCGAGATTACCGGCTGGAAGGTTCCGATCTATATCAAGATCGGTGCCACGCGCCCCTATTACGACGTGGCACTTGCTGTGAAAGCCGGGGCCGATGTCGTGGTCATTGACGGCATGCAGGGCGGGACCGCGGCAACCCAAGATGTCTTTATTGAGCATGTCGGAATCCCCACTCTTTCCTGCATCCGCCCTGCTGTAAAAGCCCTGCAGGACCTCGGCTTGCACCGGGAGGTGCAGCTGGTGGTGTCGGGAGGCATCCGTAACGGCGCCGACGTGGCCAAAGCCATGGCGCTCGGGGCAGATGCTGTTTCGATCGGTACCGCCGCGATGGTGGCTCTGGGCGACAACGATCCGAGATATGAGGAAGACTACAAGGCCCTTGGCACTACCGCAGGCGCCTATGATGACTGGCACGAAGGCAAAGACCCGGCGGGGATCACGACACAGGATCCCGCTCTTGCCGCCCGGCTTGATCCTGTCGACGGAGGGCGACGCCTCAGAAACTACCTCAATGTCATGGCGCTTGAAGCACAGACGATAGCCCGCGCGTGCGGGCACAACGATCTGCGCAGTTTGGAACCAGAGGACCTTTGCGCGCTGACGATGGAGGCGGCTGCCATGGCGCAGGTGCCGCTCGCGGGCACCGATTGGTACCCCGGCAAGCCCGGTTCGGGTTATTGATTCCAATAAAACAAAGCACTTAAAGGGAGATCTTTGCATGACCACTGACCTTGCCCAGTTCGCCGCCGACAAGGGCGTAAAGTACTTCATGATCTCCTTCACGGACCTGTTTGGGGGGCAAAGGGCGAAACTGGTCCCGGCTCAGGCCATTGCTGACATGCAGCAAGACGGCGCAGGTTTCGCCGGCTTTGCCACATATCTTGATATGACGCCGGCCCATCCCGACATGCTGGCGGTTCCGGATCCCGGGTCGGTCATCCAGTTGCCATGGAAGCCCGAGGTCGCCTGGGTCGCGGCAAATCCGGTCATGGAGGGGGAAGAGGTTGACCAGGCACCGCGCAACGTTCTGCGCAAACTGATCGATAAGGCGGCAAATCAGGGTCTGCACGTCAAGACCGGGGTCGAGGCGGAGTTTTTTCTGCTGACGCCCGCTGGCGACGCAATTTCGGATCCTTATGATATTGCGGCCAAGCCCTGCTACGACCAGCAAGCTGTGATGCGGCGCTACGACGTTGTGAGAGAGATCTGCGACTACATGCTCGAACTGGGTTGGGGCCCCTACCAAAACGACCACGAGGATGCCAATGGCCAGTTCGAGATGAACTGGGAGTTCGATGACGCACTCGCGACCGCGGATAAGCACAGCTTTTTTAAGTTCATGGTGAAATCCGTTGCTGAAGCGCACGGCTTTCGGGCCACCTTTATGCCGAAACCGATTGAAGGACTGACCGGAAATGGCTGCCACACGCATATTTCGGTGTGGGATGCGCCCGGTGCAGAGGCCAAGACCAATGCGTTTGCGACCGAGATAGGCGAGGGCCCAACAGCCGAGCTCGGACTGTCGGCTCAAGGGAGCGCATTTCTCGGCGGGATCATGAAGCATGCGCAGGCGATGGCTGCAATCACCAACCCAACGGTGAACAGCTATAAACGGCTGAATGCGCCGGTCACGGCTTCGGGTGCAACCTGGGCACCAAATACGGTCACCTGGACGGGCAACAACCGCACGCACATGGTCCGAGTGCCCGGGCCCGGTCGTTTCGAGTTGCGCCTGGCGGATGGTGCGGCCAACCCCTATCTGCTGCAAGCTGTCATCATCGCTGCCGGTCTAAGCGGTCTTGAAGCTGGGGCGGACCCTGGCAAACGCTACGACATCGACATGTATTCCGAGGGCCACAAGGCACGGGGGGCGGCGAAACTGCCGCTCAATATGCTGGATGCGCTGCGCGCCTATGACAAAGACAAAGCGCTTAAAGCAGCGATGGGCGAGGAATTCTCTGCAGCTTTCCTGAAGCTGAAGCACGAGGAATGGAACAGCTTTGTTTCGCATTTCAGCCGTTGGGAGCAACAGCACACACTGGACGTGTAGAACGCGCCCGCGTGGCGGGATCATCCAAGCTGCAATTGGTTGCTTGCGGTAAGCTTGTCTTTGATCTGGCTGGTTTTCTTTCTACTGCTTCGGTCGATCTCCCTGCGCAGCGGCACAGGTTCGTATCTCCGCAATCGCCCTGTGGGTGCCCGTCAGATCCAGCTCAAACTCGGCGCCCTCTGTTCCGATGATCTTTACGGATCGACCACGCGCAAAGGCATCGACGAAGGCAGGATTGTTAAAAGCAGCATAACCGCCCGGAAAGCCATTCTCGATCCGGCCCACGGTTTCACCTGCAAACCGGGCATTTCCGAAATCGAACTCCACGACGCCTTTGCGACCGTCCTCAAGGTGTGTCCACGCCGCGTTGTAGATTGCAAAATAGCCGCGACCCCGCTCCCGCGCGAAGCCAATCTCCACGATACTTTCATCTGGAAGCTGCCGCATCGCGTAGCAGGTGTTTACCGGGCCGTCTCGCAAAAGGATCTTCCACAGGCCAGTGCTGCCCCATTCTTCCGCTGCCGAGGGCGCAGTGGCCAGAGCCAGGTACAGACAGGTCAGAAGGCGCTTCATATCATTTCTTGGTTTGGCCACGTGGTTGACGCAAACCCTAGCATATCTTTTTGCCGGGCCAATCTGATTGGGTTTACGCTTGCCTCTTCAAAGCATGTCGCGTTCAACACTGAAGACGGACAGCGATGAGAAGATCAACAAATGCCACCAAAATTTGGAACCAGCGGCCTGCGGGGGCTCGTTACCGAGCTGACACCAGCGCTTGTAGAAGACCATATCCGCGCTTTCCTTTGGGCTTGCGATGGTGGTGCCGCTCTTTTCGTTGGTCGGGATCTGCGGCCCTCCAGCCCTGAGATTGCCGCATGCGTCATTGCTGCCGCCCGCGCCGAAGGTGTCGATGTTGTCGACTGCGGGGCGGTTGCAACACCTGCGCTGGCTCTGGCGGCGCGACAGGCGGGCGCCGGGGCGGTAATGGTGACAGGAAGTCATATCCCGGCCGATCGGAACGGGCTCAAATTCTACACCCGGACAGGCGAGATCACCAAAGCAGATGAAGCTGCGATAAAATCTGCGCTGGGCCGGGCCCCTGCCGGTCAAACCGGAGCAATATCTACCGCGCCCGATGTGTCCGAGCGCTTCGTAAACCGATACATTTCCGCATGCGGTCCATCTGCGCTTGAAGGGCGGCGGATAGGTCTCTACGCCCACTCCGCTGTGGGGCGGGATGATCTGAGCGCTGTGCTGGCGGGTATGGGCGCAGAGGTAATCGAGTTCGGCCGCTCCGAAACCTTTATCCCCGTCGACACAGAGGCCGTTGATCCTGAAACACGGAAGTCCATTCGGGACTGGGTCGAGAGCCATAAACTCGACGCGCTCGTCTCGACTGACGGCGACAGCGACCGCCCGCTGCTGGCGGACGAAACCGGTGCGATTGTCCCCGGAGATATTATGGGGCAAATCGCAGCCCAGGCCTTGGGCGCGCAAGCGGTTGTGACGCCGATCTCGTCAAACTCCGGTGTCACGCAGAAGGGATTCTCTCGCGTAGAAACAACGCGGATCGGATCGCCGTTCGTAATTGCAGAAATGGAAGCTCTGGGCGGCGATGTGGTGGGCTACGAAGCGAATGGTGGCTTCCTGCTTGGGTTCGAAGCACTGGGGCCTGCCGGGCCGCTTGCCCCGTTGCCAACACGGGACTGCGTACTGCCCATCGTGATGACGATCATCGCGGCCGAGCAGGGGGCTGTATCCGCGCGGGTTGCGCAGGAACCCCCTGTGGTGACGATGGCCGATCGTCTTCAGGAAGTCCCGCAGGAGCGGTCTCAGCCATTCGTGACCAAACTTCGGGAAAGCGCAGACGCGCGCGCGGCCTTCCTGTCTCAGTTGGATGCGGTTGAAGCTTCGGTAAACCTGGTGGACGGCGTCCGAATGACACTGCGGGACGGGCGCGTGGTCCATGTCCGACCGTCGGGGAATGCGCCTGAACTGCGTCTTTATGTAGAAGCCCGGGACCACGCAGGCGCGGACGCTCTCTTGCGCTCAGGCCTGAGCGCATTGAACAAAACTCTCGGATGAGGTGCGAGGCTCTCTAGCCGACGATCATCTGTTTGAGCTGAAGGGCTTCGTGCTCCAGCTCTTTCAGGCGATAATTTACGACATCGCCGATCGTAATCATACCGCTGAGTGTTCCGTTCTCAACCACTGGCATATGCCGAAACTTGCCTTCGCTCATCCGGCGCAGCACATCGATCAGAAGGTCATCCGGTGTGCACGTCTCGACCTTGCTGGTCATGTTCTCGGACACTTTTTGCGGGAGGGTCTGACCCGGCGTCTCCGCGAGTTTGCGCACGATGTCGCGCTCCGACAGGATCCCCTGCAATGCACCGGCGGCGTCCGTGACGACCAGTGCCCCAATGCCCTTGTCTCGGAGAACGCCTACCGCATCTGCCAATGTATCGTCGGGCGCCACCGAAAATACGGACCCGCCCTTGCCAGAAATCAGGTTGCGGACACTCGCCGTGTCTTGCGTCAGGTTTGAACTGACTGACTGGCTCACCGTTTTCTTGGCGGCCTTGGCGTCCCCCCGTTTCGGGGCTTGATACGAAGCTGGCATTGGCGGGGCCTCCTTGCATGAGCGGCTCGTATGTGATGTGCAGGCAAGGATAGACCAGCAAACCCCTGTCAGGGAACCCGCCCGTGTCAATTAGCGCATTTTCGCTGTCGCCGCTTACGGCAACGCTCATCTTTGTAGCTGCCGTAATGGCAGGCTACAGCTACAGGCGCGTCTGGAAAGCGTCTGGCCCACACTGGCAGCTTTGGTTCTTCGGCCTGGTCGCGGCCACTTGCCTGCTTGTTGTCGGGTTCATCCCGGTTGTGCCGAATTAGGTGCGGATCAGGCCTTCTGGCCCTCTGCCTCCATCTGCGCCATCATCTTTCGGGCGCGCGGGCACTGCAGACGTTCTTTCAGGGGGCTGTTGGGGTCGATTTCTTTGTTGCAAACCACGCAATGGTCAGCATCCGAGATCGCGTTCAGACCACCGCAACTGCCCTTGATCCGCTTGCCCATAAGCATGACGCCCAAAGACATGCCGATGACAATCAGCAGCATCAGTCCAAATGCGAAAACGAACGTCTGCACGAGACCTCTCCGATCCGATCAAGCCTGTAAAGCGGCGAACTTGCTGCTTTGTGTGGCGGTGAAGCGCATATCAGATGTGGTGGCGTCACGCTCCACAAACAAGACGGCAAGGTTCTGCGCCTCTGCAATCTCCAGACCGCGATCGCGACCCAGTGTCAGCATTGCGGTCGCCCATGCATCCGCGAGCATCGCATTTTCCGCCAGAACCGTAGCGGAGGCGGTGGTGTGCGTGACGGGGCGACCTGTGCGCGCATCGAGTAAATGCGAGTATCGCACGCCGTCCTGTTCGAAATAATTGCGGTAGTCGCCGGATGTCGCCATGCCACGGTTGGTGACGCCAACGACCTGCTGAATACTACGGTCGTGTGCGTCGGGCGTTTCCACCCCGATCTGCCAAGGCAACCCATCAGGATTGCGTCCAGAAGTGAAAAGATCGCCACCGATCTCCACCATATAATCGCTGATCCCGAACTGCTCCATAACAGCAGCGACGCGGTCTACGCCGTGCCCTTTGCCGATGGCGGCAACATAAATCTGGGTTTCGGCGTTTGACTTGCGCAGAGTGTCGCGCCCGATTTCAACGGGTGCGCCTTGCGCTGTCAGCGCCAGTGCATCCTCGATCTCGGCATCGGTAGGTGTGGCACCAAGCGCGCCGCGCGCGCCAAAGCCCCACAGCTCGATGAGCGGCCCAAGTGCCACGTCAAACTGTCCATCGCTGGCGTGGTGGACGTCTTGCGCTGCGGTCATCACCTCGCGCAGATCCGGCGATACGGTATACGGCGCCGTGCTCGAGGATGCGTTGAAGCGAGACAACTCGGAGCTTGGGTCCCAGTTGCTCATTTGTGCGTTCACATCGTTCAGGACTTGCGAAACCGCTGCGTGAAGGTCTGGCTTCGAGACTGATTTCGCGTGATCGACAGCCACGATATTGTACGTCGTGCCCATCGTTGTGCCGCTGAGGTCAAGAATGTCGGATGCAGATCCTTTGCACGCTGCGAGCGCGATCGGAGCGATGAGGAATGTACGCCGCGTGAGCATTTTCGAACCACCTCATTTATTTGTTTTGAAGACGGATGCCCCGTACTAGCAGCATAAAAGCTGAATGTAAGTTGCGACATAGTGGCCCGGAGACAATTAAAGCATGGGAACTTTAGCATGTCCGTACTAGTGCCGGGTCACACTTGTCTCGGAAATCTGCACCTCGCAATAGCCAGGAGCGCGTCTACATGCACCAGTTCACCCTGAAGAAAGGTCTGACCCTTCCTGTCACAGGCGCACCCGTGCAGGAGATAGACAAGGCGCCGAAAGTATCTACGGTTGCAGTTTTAGGAAGTGATTACATTGGCTTGAAGCCAAGGCTGAGCGTTGAAGAAGGCGATGAAGTGTCTGTGGGCACACCTCTGTTCGCGCACAAGGATACGCCAACTGCGATGGTGACGTCTCCTTTGTCTGGCCGCGTGAAAGCGATCAACAGAGGTGCGCGTCGTGCGCTGATCAGTGTCGAGATTCAATCGATGCCGGGTGCCGCGGCAGACGTCGATTTTTCGAGTGTCGGAAATTCCGACACCGCAGAGGGGCTCGCCGAAAAACTGTGCGCCTCGGGCCTGTGGACATCTTTTCGGACGCGCCCGTATTCCAAAGTGCCCGATCCGGACACGCGACCTTCTGCGATTTTCGTAACGGCGATGGACACTGAACCCCTGACGGTGGACCCTGCGCTGGTAATTTCCGAGGCCTCGGAGGATTTTACGGCCGGTGTTTCCGCAATTTCCAAACTGACAGAGGGCACAACCTATCTGTGCCATGCTAGTGGCGCCGAGATCCCCGGTGGTGATTTGCCAGGCGTTGAGGAGGCGGCTTTCAAAGGACCGCATCCCGCAGGTCTTCCCGGCACGCATATTCATTTTCTCGAGCCGCCGACCGCGTCGAAGATCGTTTGGACCATCTGGTATCAGGACGTTATCGCCATTGGCCGGCTCGTGAAGACCGGCAAACTGAACCCAGAGCGTGTTGTGGCTCTGTCTGGTCCACTTTGTTCAAATCCGCGTCTGCTCAGGACGATAATGGGGGCATCTCTTGTCGAATTGACGGATGGTGAGTTTGATGATGCCGTGCCCCCACGGCTCATTTCCGGTTCAATACTCAGTGGCCGCGCTGCGGCAGGAGCAGATGCGTTTCTGGGGCGCTATGACCGTCAGATTACAGTCATCGAGGAAGATCGAAAACAAACCCCGATGGGATGGATTAGACCTATGCCGAGCCGCTATGCGGTGCAGCCCGTTCTGGGGTCGGCGTTCTCAAAGAAGCTCTATTCCTTGACCTCGAACATGAACGGGGGCCGCCGGGCGATGGTGCCACTCGGAACGTTCGAGGAATTAATGCCGCAGGACTTTCTGCCGACTCAGCTTTTGCGGGCGCTTCTGGTAATGGATACGGACAGCGCCCAGGCCCTGGGGGCGCTTGAATTGGACGAAGAGGATCTTGGCCTCGTGGGTTTCGCCTGCCCGGCCAAGTACGAGTACGGCATGGCACTGCGGGACTGCCTCGAAAAGATCGAGAAGGAGGGCTGAAGTCTTGGGATTGCGAAGCTTCTTCGATCGCATTGAGCCGAACTTCATCAAGGGCGGCCGGTACGAGAAATACTTTCCCATCTACGAGATGGTGGAGAGTTTCCTTTACACACCAAAAACCGTGACCACCGCAGCGCCCCATGCGCGGTCATACATCGATATGAAGCGGATCATGACCTACGTGGTCATGGCAACGATCCCCTGTATTCTGGTCGGCCTGTATAACGTCGGTTACCAGGTCAACACTGCGATCGAAACGTTCGGACACAGCGGCTGGCGGGCGTGGCTGATTGAAAGCACTGGGATCGGCTTCAATGCGGCCAATCCACTTGCAAACTTTGCGCATGGCGCGCTGTATTTCCTTCCGATTTACATCACGACCCTTGTGGCAGGAGGGATTTGCGAGGTTATTTTTGCGACCGTACGCAAACACGAGGTAAACGAAGGTTTTCTGGTAACATCAATGCTTTACGCGTTGATCTTGCCACCTGATGTTCCGCTCTGGCAGGTTGCGCTGGGTATCATCTTCGGCGTTGTGATTGGCAAGGAGGTCTTCGGTGGAACCGGAAAGAACTTCTTGAATCCTGCTTTGACCGGCCGGGCTTTCCTTTACTTTGCCTATCCCGCGCAGATGTCCGGAGATACAATCTGGACCCCGGTCGACGGATTTTCCGGGGCAACCAGCCTGGCGATTGCGGCCCGCGACGGGTATCAGGAAATCGTTGCGCAGGGCACGACCTGGATGGACAGCTTCCTCGGATTTGTGCAGGGAAGCATGGGCGAAGTCTCAGCTTTGGCAGCAATGGTGGGCCTTGCGTTTCTGCTGATTACCCGGATCGCAAACTGGCGCCTTGTCGTGGGCTGCCTTGGTGGCATGATCTTCTTTTCCACGCTGCTGAACCTTATCGGATCCGACACCAACCCGATGTTCGCAATGCCCTGGTATTGGCACTTTGTGACCGGCGGGTTCGCGTTTGGGCTTGCCTTTATGGTGACTGAACCTGTTTCCGCCTCCCACACGAATATGGGCAGGTACATCTACGGCGCTTTGATCGGCTTCATGGTCGTGATGATCCGCGTCATCAACCCGGCTTTCCCCGAAGGCATGATGTTGGCGATCCTGTTTGGCAACGTCTTTGCCCCGCTGATCGACTACTTCGTGGTGCAGGCCAATATTCGCCGGAGGGCACGCCGCCATGCCTGAGGAAACGCAAGAGAAAAAGGGTTTTGTCCGTCGGTTCCTAGAGCTTCCGACCGACTCAGTGCCAAAAACGATCTTCATGGCTGTGGCGGTCTGCCTCGTGGCCTCCATGTGTGTGTCTGCAGCGGCAGTGGCCCTGCGCCCGGTGCAGGAGGTCAACAAGCTAAAGGACAAGCAGGTCAATATTCTGCAAGTCGCGGGCATGTATGAGCCGGGCGTCGATGTGGTTGAGGCGTTCGAGGTTTTCGAGCCACAGGTGCTGGAGCTGTCAACTGGCACATTCACCGACCAGTTCGATGCTGCGAGTTTCGACGACCGGGCTGCCGCCAGCGATCCGGAACTGTCGATCGCGCTTGACGACGATCCGGCGTCCATCGGACGGCAGTCGAAATTCGTGACAATATACCTGCTTCGCGACGACGCCGGCGAGCTCGACAAAGTGGTGCTCCCCCTGCATGGATACGGTCTTTGGTCAACGCTCTACGGGTTTATCGCGCTTGAGGCGAACGGGAACGATATCTTCGGGCTTCAGTTTTATGAGCACGCGGAAACCCCCGGACTCGGCGGGGAAGTCGACAATCCGCGATGGAAAGCCCTTTGGTCTGGGAAACGGCTGAAAGACGAGGAGGGCAATCTGGCGATTACGGTTGCCAAAACCGCGCCTGATGCCGGTGAGGATTATCATATCGATGCATTGGCCGGCGCGACCCTGACCACCGTTGGCATCGATAACCTCGTCAACTTCTGGATGGGGGAGGCGGGATATGAACCCTTCCTCCAGAACCTCGAAGCGGGAGTACTCTGATGAGCCAGACACGCAAAGAGATGCTGACCGATCCGCTGGTCGATAACAATCCAATCACGTTGCAGGTCCTTGGGATTTGTTCGGCGCTTGCTGTCACATCATCGCTTCAGGTGTCTTTCGTTATGGCGCTGGCGGTGATTTTCGTGACCGGTTTTTCGTCGATGTTTATCTCGATCATCCGGAACCACATCCCCAGCTCGATCCGGATCATCGTGCAGATGGTGATCATCGCCTCGCTCGTGATCCTCGTGGATCAGGTACTCAAGGCCTATCTGTTTGAGATATCGAAGACCTTGTCGGTGTTTGTGGGTCTGATCATCACGAACTGTATCGTAATGGGGCGCGCGGAAGCCTTCGCGATGAAGAACCCGCCTGTTGCGTCCTTCATTGACGGGGTCGGCAACGGGCTGGGCTACGGGCTGATCTTGATGCTGGTCGGTTTTATCCGGGAGCTGTTCGGGTCCGGTAGCCTCTTCGGTGTCACCATTCTGGAGACAGTGAACAACGGTGGCTGGTACGTTCCGAACGGGCTGCTGCTGCTGCCACCCTCGGCGTTCTTCATCATCGGGCTCATCATCTGGGCCTTCCGCACATGGAAGCCGGCGCAGGTGGAAGAGCGTGAGTACAAAATCCAGACGGTAGAGGCACACTGATGGAAGGTCTTGTCTCCCTTGCTGTGAAGGCAATCTTCGTTGAAAATCTCGCGTTGTCGTTTTTTCTCGGGATGTGCACGTTTATTGCGGTCTCGAAAAAGATCTCGACAGCAATCGGGCTCGGTATTTCTGTGATGATCGTCCAGGCGATCACCGTGCCGGCGAACAACCTTATCCTGAACTACCTTCTCGCGCCCGGAGCGCTGTCCTGGGCGGGGTTCGGCGAGGTCGATCTGACTTTCCTTGGGCTGATTTCCTATATCGGTGTAATCGCCGCTTTGGTGCAGATCCTCGAGATGGTTCTCGATAAGTACTTCCCGCCACTTTACAACGCGTTGGGGGTTTTCCTACCGCTGATCACCGTGAATTGCGCGATCCTCGGCGGGTCCTTGTTTATGGTCGAGCGCGACTATAACTTTGCAGAAAGCGTCACGTACGGTGTGTCGTCAGGCTTTGGTTGGGCCTTGGCCATCACCGCAATGGCGGGCGTACGCGAAAAACTGAAGTACTCCGATATACCCGATGGCCTTCAGGGCCTAGGCATAACCTTCATCACCGCTGGTTTGATGGCCATGGCGTTCATGTCCTTCTCCGGTGTGAAACTCTGACAGGAGCCTAAGAATGGCAACATTCGGACTGGGAATTCTGCTCTTCACGCTGATCGTGTTGGCATTGGTGAGCATAATCATGGCGGCGCGCTCCAGGCTCGTCTCCACGGGTGATGTGAACATCACGATTAACGGTGAGAAAACGATCTCCGTACCGGCAGGCGGCAAGCTGCTGCAGACATTGGCCGAGGCGAAGCTGTTTGTGCCGTCAGCCTGTGGCGGCGGCGGCACCTGTGCCCAATGCCGGGTCCGCATTCATTCGGGTGGCGGCTCGATTTTGCCAACAGAAGAAAGCCACATTACCAAACGAGAAGCCTCGTGTGGCGACCGCCTGTCCTGTCAGGTCGCGGTTAAACAGGACATGGATATCGAAGTTCCCGAAGAGGTTTTCGGCGTCAAGAAATGGGAATGTACCGTTCGGTCAAACGACAACGTGGCGACCTTCATAAAAGAACTGGTGCTTGAGTTGCCTGAAGGCGAAGACGTCAATTTCCGCGCGGGTGGATACATTCAGATCGAGGCACCCGCACACCATGTCGAGTACAAGGATTTCGACGTGGAAGAGGAGTACCGCGAAGATTGGGATAAGTATAACCTCTGGAAGTACTCGTCTGATCTGAGCGATCCGATTGAGCGTGCCTATTCCATGGCGAACTACCCGCAGGAGAAGGGCATTATCATGCTCAATGTCCGCGTGGCTACACCGCCGCCGGGCAGCGACGGAATTCCACCGGGCAAGATGTCTTCTTATATCTTCAATCTCAAACCAGGCGACAAGGTCACAATCTCAGGACCGTTTGGCGAGTTTTTTGCGCGCGAAACCAAGAAAGAGATGGTCTTTATCGGTGGTGGCGCGGGCATGGCCCCGATGCGCAGCCATCTGTTTGACCAGCTCAACCGGATCGACACGGACCGCAAGATCAGTTTCTGGTATGGCGCACGCTCGAAACGCGAAATGTTCTATGTCGAGGATTTCGACGGTCTGGCAAAGGACCACGACAATTTCGAGTGGCACGTCGCCCTGTCGGATGCGCTGCCGGAGGATGAGTGGGAAGGCCATACCGGGTTCATCCATAATGTCCTTTATGAGAATTACCTGAAGGATCACCCCAACCCGGAGGATTGTGAGTACTACATGTGCGGTCCCCCGATCATGAACCAGTCGGTGATCAATATGCTCCTTGAGTTGGGTGTGGATCGCGAGGATATCATGCTGGATGATTTCGGCGGCTAGACTTCCAAGAAAGGCCCGCAAGTTCCCGCGGGCCTTTCGTTTGTGTCCTTTGTTGACAGCGTAAATGCGCGGGACAACGCTTTGCCTGCAGCGAAGGAGTGACCGCGATGCAGCTTCCAAAAGTCATGTGCGGCGTTGTGCTTACTGGGCATGGCGGACCCGAGCATCTGGAGTGGCGGGACGATCTCCCCACGCCTGATCCGGGTCCGGGAGACGTGGTGATTGCGGTTGCTGCAGCTGGCGTCAACAACACCGACATCAATACGCGCATCGGGTGGTATTCGAAGTCCGAGAACGCATCGCCCAATGATGCAAGCTGGACCGGCGAAGCCTTGCAGTTTCCGCGTATTCAGGGGGCAGATGTCTGCGGGCATATTGTGGCAGTTGGCGATGGAGTCGATCCTGTCAGAATCGGAGAGCGCGTCATTGTCGAGCCGTCCCTGCGGGAAGCGAACGGACGTGACCTGCCTGCGCCCTGGTATTTCGGATCTGAATGCGACGGCGGATTTGCGCAGTTCACGCGTGTCGCTGCGCGGCACGCGGTGTCTGTCACCAGCGATCTGAGCGACATCGCGCTTGCGTCTTTCCCGTGCTCTTACTCAACGGCCGAAAACATGCTGACCCGGTCCAAGGTTGGCGCCGGAGATCGCGTCCTGGTTACAGGTGCATCGGGCGGCGTAGGCTCCGCCGCTGTTCAACTTGCCCAAGCGCGCGGCGCTGAAATTGTTGCTGTCACAAGTTCTGCCAAGGCCGATAAGGTAAGAGAACTGGGCGCTTCCCGGACGATGGACCGCAGTGCGCAACTGGTGGAAGCGCTTGGCCCGTCAAGCGTGGATGTGGTCATAGACCTTGTGGCGGGGTCAGCTTGGCCAACGCTGTTGGAGGTATTACGCCCAGGGGGCCGGTACGCCGTTTCAGGGGCGATCGCCGGGCCGATGGTTACGCTTGATGTGCGCACGCTTTACCTCAAGGACCTGAGCCTTTTCGGCTGCACGGTGCTGGATCCAGAGGTGTTCGGAAACCTCGTAGGCCGGATCGAACGCGGAGAGGTTAAACCCGTGGTCGCGGAAACCTATGCCCTACGCGACATTGCGCATGCGCAAGAGGCGTTCCTGGAGAAAAAACACATCGGCAAAATTGTTCTGACAATGGAGTAAGGTGCTTGGGCCAGGTCGATCAGACCTCCCCAATCCTTGTCCATCGCGATGAAACAGTCCCGCCCGCAGGCGCTATGAACCCGCTTTGAGCGGCCCGACGTTTCTACAGGCACGCGGCCATCAATCGATACACAACAGTCGCCGCCGTGAAGTCCCAAGCGCTCTGGCCATTTGGAGCCAGCTCAACAACGTCAAAGCCAACACAGCGTCGCCCTTGCAGAGCGTTTTCGATCAGATGGAGCGCTTGGTAGAAGCCGAGTCCGCCAGGTACCGGTGTTCCGGTCGCGGGCATAATCGATGGATCGAGACCGTCCAAATCAAAGCTCACGTAGACAAGTTCAGGGAAGTCTTCGGGCAGGGCAACCGCGCTGATGCGGTCCGTGACAAGCGCCTCGGCATCCCGGAAAAACACGCCGCGCTCAGTCCGCAGCTTCCGTTCTTCAGCCGAAAGTGCACGAATGCCGAATTGCGCCAGGGGCGTGCCTTCTCCTGTCAGGAGCTCCATAACCGAGGCGTGGGAGTGTCTTTCGCCTTGATAGGCCACCCGCAAGTCCGCATGGGCATCGATCTGTAGTATTCCCACGGGTCCAGCACACGCCTTTCGTACGCCGGCCACCGCGCCATAGGTCAGTGAATGTTCCCCGCCGAGTGTGACCGGGATCGCGCCTGACCGAACCGAGGCTTCCGTGCGCGCTTCGAGCCTTTGCATAACCTCGGGCAGGGGCCCCGTGCAACCAAGCGGGGCTTCGGTCAGGATTCCCTGCGCGCAGGGTGTTTTGCCAGCGATTTCGCGCTCCAGCTCATTGGACGCCTCCAGGATCGCGGCCGGTCCTTGTGCGGTGCCTGCGCCATACGAGACCGTGCGTTCGAGGGGGACCGGAATCACGCGAAAAAGCGCATCAGGCCCACGCTCGGCGCGCGTCAGTTCACTGTCCAGGAAAACAGCGCCGGTCATGAAAGGCGATCCTTGAAATCCTTGTATCCGAAGGACTTAACGATGCGCAGGTTGTCGCTCTCCGAGTTCCAAAGCGCGATTGAAGGGAGAGCTACCCCATTAAAAGTGTTTGTCTTTACCATTGAGTAGTGCGCCTGGTCGAGGAAGGCGAACCTCTGTCCAACCTGCGGGGGCGTCGCGAACGTGTAGTCTCCGATGACGTCGCCCGCCAGGCACGACGGCCCGCCGAGGCGGTAGGTTGCTCCTGCAGTCGCCTCATTCAGCATCGCGGGTCGATAGGGTGCCTCGATCACGTCTGGCATATGACAGGTCGCGGAGATATCGACGATCGCGATATTCACCTCGTTGAGGCCTGTATCGAGCACCTCGCCAACGAGAATCCCGGCGTCGAGAGCCACCGCTTCTCCGGGTTCGAGCAAAAAGCTCAGCCCCGTCTCGCGCTTCAATCTGCGGAGAAAGGCGCAAAGGCCGTCGCGGTCGTAGTCGGCCCGGGTAATATGGTGGCCGCCGCCGAAGTTGAACCATTTGATTTGCGCCAGCATTGGAGCGAGTCGGGGCGCAATCGCAGACCATGTCCGGTCGAGCGGTTCGAACCCCTGTTCACACAGCGTGTGCATATGCAGCCCATCGACACCCTCAAGCATTTCCGGTTTTAGCTGCGACAGCGGGACCCCCAGTCTTGAGAAGGGCGCGGCCGGGTCATACTTCGGGACCTCACCTTCGGCGTGCTCTGGATTGAGACGGAGCCCGACGCTGATGTCACGCCCGCTTGCCTTGATGCGAGGGAGAAAGCGGTCTTTTTGTGCGGGGGAATTGAAGATAACGGTGTCGCTTAGCGCCAGAATTTCTTCTAGCTCGTGATCTTTGTACCCGGCGCAGAAGGTCGCGATTTCGCCGCCATACTCTTCACGGCCAAGCCGGGCCTCGTAAAGACCGCTGGCGCAAACGCCGTCGAGATACCGAGACATCAGCGGCGCGACCGAAAACATCGAGAACGCTTTCAAAGCGGCTAAAACCCGCGCGCCAGAGGCATCCGCGACCGTGCGAAGGATGCTCAGGTTCCGCTCAATTGCAATCTCGTCGATCACAAAGCAGGGGCTGGGCACGCGCGACAGATCGAAGCTTCGGAAAGCGCCGGGATCACCGGCCTGCGTTCGCATCAGCCCGCTATCTTCCATCAGAAGTCGACCGGCCCATCGAGCTCGTGCACCTGCCAGGGCAGACCGTTTTCGTTGAGCATCTCCATGAACGCATCCGGGTCGAGTTGCTCCATATTCCAGACGCCGGAGTCGCGCCAGATGCCCTTCAGTACCATTGCGGTTCCAATCATCGCCGGCACGCCTGTGGTATAGCTGACCGCCTGGCTGCCGACCTCACGGTAGCACTCCTCGTGGTCGCAGATATTGTAGATGTAAAAGGTCTTTTCACCCGAGCCGTCGCTGGCCTGTCCTGTCGCGATGTCGCCTATGCACGTCTTGCCTTTCGTCAGCGCACCCAGATCGCCGGGATCAGGCAGAAGCGTCTTCAGAAACTGAATTGGAATGATCTCCACCCCGTTATGCGTCACCGGGTCAATCCGCGTCATGCCCACATTGTTCAGAACTGTTGCGTGCTTGATGTATTCATCCCCGAAGGTCATCCAGAATCTCGCGCGCTCTATCTCAGGGAAATGGGTCGAGAGGCTTTCGAGCTCCTCATGGTACATCAGGTACATGTTCTTTTCGCCCACTTCGGGGAAGTCGAATGCAACCTTTGTGGTCATTGGAGGCGAAACCTGCCATGTCCCGCGCTCCCAGTGACGGACGTCGGCAAGCACTTCCCGTAAATTAATCTCGGGGTTGAAATTGGTGGCAAAGGTTTGCCCGTTGTCCCCACCATTGCAGTCGAGAATGTCGATCTGCCGGAGTGTCTTCAGCTTGTGCTTCCTGAGCCAGGTTGCAAAGACGGACGTGACGCCCGGGTCAAATCCTGACCCAAGGACCGCCGTGAGCCCGGCGTCTGCGAACCTGTCCTGGTATGACCACTGCCAATGGTACTCGAATTTCGCCTCGTCCTCCGGTTCATAGTTCGCCGTATCCAGGTAATGAACCCCGGCCGTGAGACAGGCATCCATCAGCTTGAGATCCTGATAGGGCAGCGCGAGATTCACCAGAACCTCGGCACCGGTGTCCTTAATCAGAGCTACAGTTGCGTCGACATCCATTGCGTCGAGCGACGCCGTGGCAATTTCGACGCCCGTGCGGTTTTTAACGCTGGCAGCGATGGCATCGCACTTCGACTTCGTGCGCGACGCAATCGTGATTTTCGAGAAGATGTCGGTGTTCATCGCCATCTTGTGGACGGAAGCCCAGGCGACGCCGCCCGCGCCGATCACCAACACATTGCCCATTTTATCCTCCCTGCCGCGTGCGGCGCCTGTGCTATTCGTAATAAGTATAGCCTGCGATAGACTCTCGGAAGGCCCGCATAAGATCGCGTCGCTCGGAACTGGTCAGGCGCCCGGATGCGGTTGCGGCGTCCACCATCCGCCTGAAGGCCCGGATGCAGTCAGTCGGGTCGTATTCAACATAACTCAGCACCTCGGCGATGGTGTCGCCTTCCTGTTCGTGGGCCAGATCGAAGCCGCCTTCAGGGAGAAACTCGATGGTTACCACATTGGTGTCGCCAAATAGATTGTGCAGATCCCCAAGCGTTTCCTGATATGCGCCAACGAAGAAAACTCCCATATAATAGGGCTGGTCTTCCGTGAGCGAATGTACCGGCAATGCGCCGGCCACCCGGTCTGACAGGATGAATTGGTCGATCTTGCCGTCGCTGTCGCAGGTAATGTCTGACAGGATCGCCCGGCGGTCCGGTATCTGGTCGAGCTTCTGTAGAGGAGTGATCGGATGCAGTTGATCGATCGCCCAAACGTCCGGCAAAGACTGAAACAGAGAGAAGTTGCAGTGATAGATGTCCGACATCTCTTCAAGCTGCTGATGCAAGTCGGAGCCGTCGTCAACTTCCGCAGCCAGGGCACGAATCTGGGTCATCAACCACATGTGCAGCCGCTCAGCCCGCGCCATCTGTCGCAAGTCTATATAGTTTCTCACAAAAAGCGCGCGCATTTCGTCCCGATAGAACGTTGCGTCGTTGAGGCATTCCTGCAACCGGTCTGCAGCGAGGTAGTTGGCAACAGCGGCCAGATCGCTCATCAGGTGGTGGTCGCCAGTTTCCGGAGCACTGGGCGTTGGCGCATCGTAAAGCGTCGCCTCAAGAACGGTGAAGATCAGCATCGAACTGCTGGCCACCACGGCGCGCCCGCTTTCAGTGACCAGCACCGGGTGGGCAATCTCCGCCCCGTCCATCGCGTATCCTACGATTTCCACCACGTTGGTGGCGTATTCCTCGACCGTGTAGTTTATCGAGTTTTCGGCGGCGCGTTTCTCGCCGGTGTAGTCAAAGCCCAGTCCTCCCCCCAGATCGAGATGGGTGAGGGGCGCACCTTCACGCGACATCTCTGTAAAATAGCGGCAGGCCTCGGTGACCGAGCGGCGTACATCGTTCACATCTGGCACTTGGCTGCCAAGGTGGCTGTGCTGCAGCTTCAGGCAATGCAGCATGCCTGCTTCTCGAAGCTTGTCCATGACAGAGACAAGCTGCTCGGTATTCATGCCAAATGTCGAGCGGTCGCCTGACGACTTGGCCCATTTTCCTCCGACTATGTTGGTCAGCTTGACCCGCACACCCAACATCGGTTCCACGTCGAGATCCTTGCAGACCTCAATAACAGTATCGGCTTCTTTCGGGCTCTCGAGGACGATTACGGTGTTGAACCCCAGCTTTCGCGATAGTGTCGCGAGTTGGATGAATTCCGCGTCCTTAACCCCGTTACAAACGATCAAGGCATTCTTGGCGAGCTGATGGGAAAGTGCGACCACCAGTTCGGGCTTTGAGCCAGCCTCCAGCCCGAAATCCATTTCACGCCCGTATTCTACAATCCGGTCAACCACCTGCGCTTGCTGGTTCACCTTGATTGGGAAAACACCGCTATAGGTGTTTTTATATCCTGCCTTTTCGATTGCGGATGAAAAGGCACCGTGAACTTCGAGCATAGCTGAGCGCAGAAAGTCGCCCACGCGCAGCAGAAGCGGCGCTTCGATCCCTCGTGCCTGCAAGTCGCGCACAATTTCGATCAAGGAAAGCGGTGCAGCGGACGGGTCCAAAGGATTGCGCAAGGCCAGATCACCGCCGGGCAGAATATCAAAGTGCCCATGCCCCCAGCGGTCGATACCGTATACATCTGCGGCGTCCGTGGCGGAGTTTGCCGCAGTCGTCTCGGATAGCTTGGCAGGACTGAGTGCACTCACAGGGCAGCCTTTCGCTCGGAATGGTTGGCGCCGCGAGAGAAGCGACAAAAAGCAAGCTGACGCAAGATAAAACTGATTTCGGGGCGAAAACCGGGCCTGAATTGGGACTTGATCGTCTTGTTTTGAAATGAGCCGCGACAGGAAGTCGTTTTCGGGTTTGGAGCGGCAGAGCGACCTGCTAGCGTTACAGCAAGACAAACCACTGGGCGGACGCGGAAAGGAGCTGGTATCTCTAAAAAGGCTAAACGTTTGATTTTCTTTGTACTTGCCGCTCCGATCGTGTTGCTGCTCGTGGCGTGGGTTGTCCTCTACAGTGCTGTGTTCAATGCGGCCCGAAGCCAACTTGCCGAAAGGGTCTTGTCTGAAGAGATCGGGCAGCCTGTTGTTATCGATGGGACGGTGCGCGTATCGCTGGGCACCACAATTACGGTTGAGATGGAGAATGCTTCGATTCCGAGCATAGAGCTGCCCGACATGCCCCTTGCGGAATTGGAGCACGTATCGCTGCGAGCTCAGCTGGGTGATATTCTGAAGGGAGCGGGTGAATTTGACGGCCTCGTCGTAAGCGGTCTGGCTGTGAGCCTCATTCAAGTCGATGACGGTCGCAACACTTGGTCCACAGGAGAAACGCCAGAAGCTCTGAATGCGAGCGCCGGACGTGAAGTAGGCGAAGCAGCTTCGGATGCTGTGACGCGCGCATTCGAAGCCAAAACGCTTTTGAATTTTGTGCTCCAGCGCACGGAGCGGCTCAGTGATGTCCGCTGGCGTGTTGAGGATAAGAAAAGCGGTTTTGTTTTTGATTACGAGCTGCGTGACATGACCTTTGAGCGCGATCTCGCGCGCGAAACCCTCCGGCTTGCCAGCAACGGGACTTTGAATGGTCAACCCTTCACCAGCCAGAGTGCTTACAACCGAGACGGTCCGTTCTTCACGGATTTCGAGATTGGCAGCCTCTCCTTACTATTTACCGGAAACATCTATCCTGATCGTACAGACGGCGGTTACGACGGGCGTTTAACCGTCAAGACCCCGGATGTCGGCGATCTGCTGGATGTTCTAAAGCTCGACCGGGCGATGGAAGGGGAGGGGGAACTTACAGCCGATGTAGCTGAACAGAACGGGGTCGTTTCGGTCAGCAATATTTCTATTGTAATGGATTTGGATGAAGGCCGCGCTTTTTCGGCAACCGGCGCTATCGGTGACTTTAAGGCGCTCGACGATGTCGATATTGCGCTTGATTTCCGATTTGTGCCCGAGGACCAAGCCCCGCCACGTGCCGATCGGTTTTCGGAGATCCGCCCTTTGTCTGCGAGCGCCCGCATAGAAGGGCAGGGCGGAGATATTACAATCGAAGATGCGATTCTTCGCACCAACGCATTCACCGAGTCGGTTGACGAGTTCGGCCCCGTCTCTGTTGGGCGCCTCCAAAGAACGCCGGACAACAAACTCGCATTGTCTCGCATCTCACTCAGTGCAGGTCCTCCGGATACGCCCTATATCACCGCCACCGGCGAACTCCTCGATGCGCTGAACCTGGCGCAGTTTGCGTTCGAAGGGGCGGTGTCGGCGCCCGCGACCCTGCTTTTGACTGAGATCGAGCCGGAAAAAGCAAAGGCCTTTGGCACCGTTTCGGGTGCGTTCGCCTTTGACGATCGTGATGGTTTCGGCCGTCTCAGAAAATTTGAACTGGGTGTCGTTGATACGGATCTTTGGGCTTTCCAGGCAAACGCGCAAAGTGGTGAAGACCCGGAAAGACAAACCGGAAAGCTGTCCTACTCGCTCAGGGTCGAGGATGGCGCAGATTTTTTTGCAGCGCTTGGCCTTGAGCCGATCGATCTCTCTCCGCTGGAAGTAGGAATGACCGCAGAGGGCAGTTTAGAGGCGCTTGATTTTGCGATGCGATTTGCGGCCGGAGGCTCCGATCTGGAGGGCGATTTTTCTTTGGCGGAGACCGAGCGCACCTTGCAGCTTGATGGCGAAATCCGCAGTGCAGCGCTGCTGTTGTCGGATCTGGAAAAGCTGATGCAGGCTTTGGAGGATATTTCCAGTCTGAATGATCCCTCCGACCCGCCGGACGACATCGCTGCCGCGTCGACCAATCAAATTCTCGTCCAGCCGCTCTTGCTCCCGGATGATGCAAGCGCAACAGATGGTGGTCTCGAAGCGCTTCTGGCGCAGGACGATGTGCAACCTTTGATACTGCCGGAACTTGACGATCCCAAACTCGCAGACCTTTTCGACCCAGATAGTGTTTTGCGGTACATGGACGTCGACGTTGCAATTGAGATTGCGCAATTGTCCGGGGTCAAAGGTGTCGCCCGTATTAGCAGTGAGCTGACCGCGTCTGGCGGAAAAGCGCAACTTGCCCCCATCCGGTTAAAATATGGGGCCGGAGAGATCGACGCGGCTGTCAATATGAACGTGATTGACGCCCCGGACCGCGTGCAGGTGTCTGGAAGGGCCGGTGGCTGGGATCTGCGCGACGCCTTGGCATTGATCGGGCCACGTCTGGATGCATCCGGAACACTGGCGGGAAGTTTTGACCTGAGTGGTCGTTATGGCAGCGACACGAGTTTTGTGGACACGATGCGCGGGCGCGCCACGGTGCGGATGTCGAATGGTGCAGTATCTACCAGCCTGCTGGAACTGGCCGGGCTCGGTGTTTTCCCCTGGCTGTTCTCGGAAGCGCGCCGCGAGGGACGCACAGAAATCACCTGTTTGGTGGCACCCATGCAGGTCGAAGCTGGCGCATTGTCGTCTGATCAGGTGGTTCTTGAGACGCGTCAGGTGCAGGTGGTTACGCGCGGCACGGTCAACTGGCGTGAGGATTCTATAAACCTAAGAGCCGAAGCACGCCCGGTGGGCCGACCTCTTGCACGGAGCGCCTGGCCTTTTGATGTGTCGGGCAAGCTCTCGTCTCCGGATTTTCAGCTTCAGGCTGGCGGGTCGCGAGTACGCCGCGCCGACGGAGCCAATGTAATGCCGGAACCGCGTCAACCCTGCGTGCCAGATATTGCCCAGCTTCGAAGCAACTAGAGACCTGTCGCGCGGCCAATAGGAGCCGCGATGCCAATAGTAGACGCTTAGCGAAGCCGCTTTTTGCGCAAGGACCGCGCTACGATACGACTTCGAGCGGTCCGTGATCGTCACAATGGCCATCATGCGGATGATGAAGCCGACCGTTCACCAGATAGCAGGTATGGCCGCCATGGGGACGACTTCATGTCCGCATCCGGGGCCATGCACATGACCTTCCTCATGCCCCAGAGCATCTTTATGAACAGGTGCACAGGTATCGGGATTGGTGGGCGACACTTCGATCTCGTGTTCATCAACGTGGTCACCATGCGGATGGTGCAGGTGACCATCATGAAGGTAGTCAATGTGATCCCCATGCCGCACCGCAGTGTGACCGCAGCCCGGGCCGTGATCATGATTATGGTTCTCGTGTTGAGGATTGGTGCATTTGGTCATCCGATCATTCCTTCTCAGCGCTGCGGAGTGTCTTCGGCAGCATGGTTGAGGAGGTCACGGACAAGACAGCTGATGTGGTCATCCGCGAGCTCGTAGTAAACGTGTTTCGCTTCCCGCTGACGGGACACAAGGCGCGCACTGTGCAAGAGCTTAAGTCTTGCGGAGACGGTCGCGAGCTTTTCACCTTCTGCTTCTGCAAGTTCACTCACACAGCGCCGGCCCTGCGCCAGTCTGAGCAGCAATCGCAGGCGTGACGCATCGCCAGCCGCGTTCAGCATCGAAGCCGCAGTTTGAAGGACTGCATCTGTGGGAAGGTCAACGTCGCTTTGCGCCGTGTCATGTACACAGTCCAGAGTGATATCCTCTAAAGCCATTGGCCACGCCTTTAATCAATCATTTGATAGAATGATGAATGTACCTCTTATTGCAAGGTTTTTTGGCAACAGAGGATGAGAACGGCCTTGCGCAGGCTTTTGCTGCGTCTGGGCGCCATCAATTACACAGAAAAGGGCCGCGGCACTCAGGCCCTGTCTTTGGCCAGTTGGATATCCTGTAAACGCTCCAACTCGTTCAAGGCACCTGCCGGATCGCCGGTACGGTCCAGAGCGCGGTTGTACGCCCGCAAAACCGATCGGGGACGCCAGGGCAAGGCTGCATTCGCAAGCCAGATCCGTAGCGCTGGCGGAAGACGGTCAAACTCCCGCATAGAGTCTTCGTTGCGCCGGTGCTTTCGAAGCCGGGTTTGTCCGAGGTTGCGCTTCACGAGCCCTCGTCCTCTGGATCAAGCTCAGCGTCAGGAAGCAGAACCAGGTGCGCCGCACCGAAACCAGCTATCGATGGAGAATAGCGAAAGAAAGCCGGGAGCGTTTCGTCCTGCCTCGGCGGTCCGATTGCAAGTACTGGAGCGCTGGTCGACACCGTCGTCACACTTGGCTGTTCGTTCGCTGTTGGAGAGATGCCATACTTTGACTCCAAGCACTTCTGGGTGCAGATCTGGCGTGTAAAATCAGCATTAATATGGGTAATTAAGTGCATATTCATGCCATTAATATCCATGCGACGCCGCCGGATCATTCGGCCAAAAGGCAGTTGCGCCTGTTCCATAGCGGATGATCACTTCACTGCGTGACAACATAACTCTTCAGATGTGACGGCTTTCTTCATCGCGTTTGTTTTTCATGGAGATAAGAAAGGCGTGAAGATCAAGATGCTGGTCTGTTGGCCGGTTTATGAGGGTAGGGGCGCCACGTAGCAGGCCGCCAGCGCTTTCATGTCTCAGAGGCCGGTCGATGCCTGTGACAGCTACGACCGGCCGAAAGGGCTATCAGATCCCTAAAGGCATTCCGCCAGGGTCGTCGCCATATTTCTGATAAGTTGCGGATAGAGCTCTGAACCCAGTTCCAGATCAACCCCGAGTGGGTCAATGACAGCCGTGCTGGCGTCGGTTCCATCGAGCACAGTCGCGACCAACCCCGGGTTGTACTGCGGCTCCGCCAGAACACAGCCTATGCCCTCTTCGCGGACACGGCCTTGGATCTCTGCGATGCGAGCCGGGCTCGGATCTGAGGCGTCTCCAAGCGAAATTGCGCCAGAGGCCGGGAAGTCGAAATCCATTTCAAAGTACTGGTAGGCGTCATGGAAGGCCACAAAGCTTCCGCCCCTCACCGGATTAAGAATACCGCTGACTTCTTCGGTGAGCGCTTCCAACTCGGCCTTTCCAGCGGCAGCATTTGCGAAGTAGGCGCCGGCATTGTCCGGGTCCGCCGCAGACAATTGCGCTGCGATTACATTTAGCCAGGTCGACGCATTTTGCGGTGACAGCCATGCATGCGGATCATGTTCGCCGTGGTCATGTCCCTCATGGGCATGTTCTTCGTGATCGTGATCGTCATGCGCTTTCGCTTCGGCATGCTCTTCATGGTCATGGTCGTGATCATGAGCGTCGGCTTTGACCTCTTCGTGGTCGTGATCATGGTCATGATCGTGCGCGTCGGCGGACGCCTTCACTTCTTCATGTTCGTGATCGTGATCGTGATCATGGTCGTGCGCCTCGGCCTTCACCTCTTCATGGTCATGATCGTGGTCGTGATCTTCGCCGTCGGCATGGTCTTCGTGACCGTGCTCTTCATCCCCATGGTCATGCGCTTCAAACAGAGCGCCCTCCCGGAAATCGTGCAGGACGGTCCCCTCGGACTCCAGAAGTGCCGTTACAGATGCGCCTTCAGCGAGCGTTTCAACCGCATCTTCCAACCAAGGCGTCAGATCCTCCCCAAGCCAGAAAACAACGTCGGCCTCTTGCAGCGCCGCTGCTTCCGAAGGTCGGAGGCTATACTGGTGTGGCGATGCCCCGGCTGGGATGATCAGATTGGGCGTCCCGACGCCTTCCATGACCCGTGAAACAAGCGAATGAAGCGGTGCGATATCGACGGCAACACTCGGTGTGTCTGCCATCGCCGTTCCTCCCATCAGGACAGCGGTCAAAGACAGAGGAAGCAGCTTTCTGGACATTAGAACCTCTATGTGATTTTATAACATTGAGAGCGGTATAAATGATACGAAATAACATGACAAGAGAGGCGCCTGAAATGTCGTCCGAAGACGCGAGCCTAATTGGATTTTCAAAGCATGATCACGAGGCATGCGTGGCGGATGCTCTCAAGGCCGCTGAGACGCGCTGCGCAAATGAAGGGCTGCGATTCACGCCCGTGCGCCGTAAGGTTCTGGATCTTCTGCTGACCGAGCACCGCGCGCTCGGGGCGTACGCTATTCTGGATATGCTGCGAGATGCAGGGTTCGGATCACAACCGCCTGTAGCCTACCGTGCGCTTGATTTTCTGGTCGAACATCAATTCGTCCACAAGATAGAACGGCTGAACGCGTTTGTGGCCTGTGCGCATCCCGGCAAGACACACTCACCGGCCTTCATGATTTGCAGATTGTGCGACGCTGTGGCTGAAGCGCAATCCGTGCCGTCAAAGGGCGCGCTTGGCGCAGCGGCCCGGGCGGCTGGTTTCCAGATCGAGAAAACGGTTGTGGAGGCCGAGGGCATCTGCCCGGATTGCCTCGATAAAGTCGACGCATGAGCCTGATATCAGTTGAAAATCTTGGCGTCGCCTACGGCGCGAAAGTTGTTTTGCGCAACGTGGCGCTGAAACTGGACGCGGGCGAGATCGTGACCATTGTCGGGCCGAACGGGTCCGGCAAGACGAGTCTTTTGCGGGCGATCATCGGCGCAGTCACCCCGGCCACAGGTGAGATTTCGCGGCAAACTGGCCTGAAGATCGGTTACGTGCCGCAGAGGCTGCATATCGATCCCACCTTGCCGATTACAGTAGGTCGTTTTTTGCGCCTGACCGACACTGTCACAAAAGCGGAGTGCAAGGCAGCACTTGATGCCGCGGGCGCGCCGGACTTGCTGCCGCGTCAGATGTCTCAGCTTTCGGGGGGGCAGTTTCAGCGGGTTCTGCTGGCCCGGGCACTTATCAATACGCCCGATGTCCTTTTACTGGACGAAGCCACGCAAGGGCTCGATCAGCTCGGGTCTGCTGCGTTTTACAATCAGATAGAGACCGTACGGCGCGAGACCGGCTGTGCCATATTGATGATCAGCCATGAATTGCACGTTGTTATGAGCGCTTCGGATCGTGTGATCTGTCTGAACGGGCATGTCTGTTGCGAGGGCACGCCAGCAGTCGTGGCCTCGGCACCGGAATACCGGGCGCTGTTCGGGTCCGGTACAGGTGGTGCCCTTGCGCTCTACAGGCATGAGCACGACCACGGGCATGATCATGATCAGCTGCACAGCCATGAGGCGGCCGAGTAATGTTTGATGACTTTATGACCCGTGCCATGGTGGCGGGCGTTGGCGTCGCTTTTGCAGCAGCCCCGCTTGGCTGCTTTGTCGTCTGGCGTCGCATGGCATATTTTGGCGATGCCACAGCGCACGCGGCCATCCTCGGCGTGGCCCTGTCGCTTGCATTCCAAATCTCCATCTTCGTGGGCACTGTGGTTGTAGCCCTTGTCATGGCGCTGACAGTGACACTGCTGGCGGGGCGTGGGTACGCGATGGACACACTTCTGGGCGTACTTGCGCACTCTGCACTGGCTTTCGGACTGGTTGCGGTCTCGTTTTTATCTGGGATCCGGATCGATCTGATGGCTTATCTTTTTGGCGATATTCTTGCTGTGTCGCGAAGCGATCTCTTGGTGATTTGGGGCGGAGCAGCGATTGTGGTTGCTCTCATCGTCTGGCGTTGGTCGGCTCTCCTGACATCAACCCTGAACGAAGAACTTGCTTATGCCAGCGGGCTTAATCCCAAACGGGAACAGCTGATCCTGACGGTCGCGCTCGCCATTACGGTTGCAGTGGCCATCAAGGTCGTCGGTGTCATCCTTATTGCGGCACTTCTGATCATTCCTGCAGCCGCGGCCCGAGGTCTCAGCCGAACACCCGAGGCGATGGCGGCGATTGCCGCAATAATTGGCGCTGCATCCGCTGTTACGGGGCTGCAGGCTGCCTATGTCTTTGATACGCCCGCCGGACCGTCGATCGTCTGTGTTGCAACACTTATCTTTGCGGCACTCAACCTCGTTGGATGGCGCAGCCGAAGCAGCGTATAGCCCGGACCAATTACGCGGTTTGCGACATGCTTGAAAAGCTGTCGAGCGCTGCTTCTGCACCTGCGTTCCAGATCAGGTTCAACCAGTCTGCAAATATGCCCGCGAAGCGCGTGTCGGCGAGATCGCCGTAAAGGGCGGTTTGCCTAAGCCAGATCACCGGATCGTTTCGGGCTGCCTGCGCGGCGCCCGTGAGGCGCGCCCAGTTGGGGTCGTTTGGCGCGATGTCTGAACCGTCTTCGCGTGTTCCGGCGCACATGCGCGCCCAGAACGCCTCTGCCAGGGCGAGCCCCGTAACGCCCGCGTTAACGGCCAGTGCGTCATGCACTGAGGGAAGCAGAAACCCCGGGTGCCGAGACGATCCATCAAAGGCCACGCGCCGGTTGGTGTCATGAATGGCTGTGTTTGCGAAACGCTTTGCCACGAGCACGAGATAGTCGGCAGGAGAGGTGCCCGGAACTGAGTGCACAAAGGGCGTAATCTCGTTATTCTGCGTCTCATAAAAGAAGGCTGCCACTTTTGGATGCGACATCGAATCTGCGATTGTTTGTAAGCCCAGAAGCTCCCCCACATTCGCAAGAAGCTGATGCCCTCCGTTAAGGATACGCAGCTTCATCGCCTCGTAAGCATGCACGTCTGGGGTTACTGTAACGCCGACATCCTCCAAGGGGGGACGCCCGGAGCAAAACGCATCCTCCACCACCCATTGCCTGTAGTTCTCATGCGTTACAGGTGCTGCGTCTTCGATCCCAAAGTCACGGGCAAGCGCGATTTCCTTCGGCCCTGTCGCCGGAACGATGCAGTCTACCATTGAATTCGGAAAGGCGCCATTTTGCTCAATCCAGTCTGCAAGGCTTGCATCCGTCGCCCGCGCCAATGCGACAACGGCTTGCCGCGCAATCGCGCCATTGCCCTGAAGATTGTCACAGCTCAGGACAGTGAAAGGCGCGTGTCCGCCGGACTTGCGCAGCTTCAATGCTGCGACAATTGCTCCGAAAACAGTGCAGGGTGCGTCCGGGTGTGCGATGTCGTGCTGGAAATCTGCGTGTGACATGCTCGGCCCGCCATCGGTGCCAAGATAGTAGCCACCTTCGGTCACCGTAAGCGCCACAATGCGGATCGCTGGATCGCCCATCGCGCCAATCAAAGGCGCGTTGCCAGTCTCCACAGGTAGAAAGTCGATCATTACGCCGGTAACTTCCGCAGCCACGTTTTGCGGGTCGAGCTCGATCAGCGTGGTAAGGAAATCCTGCGCGCTCAGCTTGTCGCGCATTGCTGCATCGCCCGGTCGAACCCCGGCGCCGATGATGGCCCAGTCCAGTGCCTGACCGGTCTGCATCAGGCGATGGATGTACCAGGCCTGGTGTGCCCGGTGAAAATTGCCCAGCCCGATATGGACGATCCCAGGCTTAAGAGAGGTGCGATCATAGTGTGGACGTCGCACCTCGCCCGGAAGATCGCGCAGGGTCTGGTTGCTGAGTTTGATCAGCGGTTCTTGGCTGGTGTCTGCGCGCATCAGCTCATCCAGTTTCCGCCATCGACATTGTAGGTCTGTGCGACGATATAATCCGCTTCGTCGGAGGCAAGAAACACCGCCATGCCAGTCAGGTCCTCGGCGCGTCCCATGCGTCCGAACGGCACTGCCGCGCCGACTTCCTGCTTCTTCTGTCCCAAGGCTTTGCCTTCGTATTTTGCAAAGAGTGCATCCACCCCGTCCCAATGCGCGCCATCCACCACACCGGGCGCAATGGCATTCACGTTGATCCCGCTTGAGATCAGGTTCAGGCCGGCTGATTGCGTCAGCGAAATCACCGCTGCCTTGCTGGCGCAATAGACAGCGACAAGCGCTTCGCCTCGGCGCCCCGCCTGCGAGGCCATATTGATGATTTTGCCTTTAACACCGTGCGCAATCATATGGCGCGCCACGGCTTGAAGGGTAAACAGGGCGCCTGCCACATTGATATCGAAAACGCGCTGGTAGTCGGATTGTTCAATTTCGACGATCGGCGCCGCCGTGAAAACGGCAGCATTGTTAATCAAAATATCAATTGGTCCAAAGGCTTCAGAGATTTGCGAGATCGCCCGCTCGATGCTGTCCGTATCGGTAACGTCCATCTGAACAGCCAGGGCGTCAGGGCCGATCTTGGATGCGGCTGCCTCCGCCTGGGCGATATCAATATCACAAAGACCGACGCGCGCTCCTTCGGCAATGTAGGCCTTCGCAAAGGCCAGCCCGATACCCCGGGCGGCCCCGGTAATCAAAGCCGTTTTGCCTGCAAGCCGCGTCATGTCATCCGCAGACCCTGCCCATCGAAGCGATGAAGCTGATCCATTTGCGGCGAGATGTAGATCGTGTCGCCATGCCTTGCGGAGATATCTCCGGTAATTCGAACTGTGACCATATCGGCCAAACCTGTTTCGTGCACGTGGATGAACGTGTCGGAGCCGAGATGTTCGGCAACGCCTACCACGCCTTTCCACAAGCCTTCGGTCTTGCTGACATCGCAATGCTCAGGACGGATGCCAATGGTAGCGGCGCCATGTTTCTCGGCCTCGTTTCCCTTGATCAGGTTCATCTTTGGAGAGCCGATGAAGCCTGCCACGAATTCGTTGCGGGGCGAGTGGTATAGGTCCAGTGGGCTGCCCACCTGTTCGATTACGCCGGCTTGCAAAACCACGATCTTGTCCGCCATGGTCATTGCCTCAACCTGGTCGTGTGTGACGTAGATCATCGTTGTTTTCAGGCGTTCATGGAGTTCGCTGATCTCCAGTCGCATGCCGACCCGCAGCGCTGCATCTAGGTTCGACAAAGGTTCGTCGAACAAAAATGCCGCTGGCTCCCGCACGATAGCCCGCCCGATTGCGACGCGCTGTCGCTGACCACCCGACAGCTGTCCGGGCCGACGGTCAAGATAGTCAGACAGGTTCAGGACCTGCGCGGCGCCTTCGACCCGTTTGTCGATCTCAGTCTGATCAAGTTTTGCCATGCGCAGGGGGAAGGCGATGTTTTTGCGCACCGACATATGCGGGTACAGCGCGTAGGACTGGAACACCATCGCCAGGCCGCGTTTCGCCGGAGGAACATCGGTGGCATCGGCGGCGTCGATCTCGATATGGCCGGTTGTGATGTCTTCGAGCCCAGCGATCAGCCGCAGCAGGGTTGACTTCCCGCAGCCTGATGGACCGACGAACACCGCAAACTCACCATCCTCGATGGTCAGGTCGAGAGGTGGAATGACCTGAACGTCGCCGAAGCTTTTGGTCACGGACTTGAGTTGAATACGTCCCATGGGTCAGTTCCTTATTTCACGGCGCCGAAGGTGAGGCCGCGGACGAGTTGTTTTTGGCTGAACCAGCCAAGGATCAGAATTGGCGCAATGGCCATAGTCGACGCCGCGCTTAGCTTGGCGAAGAACAGGCCCTCCGGACTGGAGTAGCTGGCGATAAACGCGGTGAGCGGCGCCGCGTCAACGGCTGTGAGATTCAGTGTCCAGAATGCCTCGTTCCAGGCGAGAATGAAGTTCAAAAGAAGGGTGGAGGCGATCCCAGGGACAGCCATTGGTGTAAGCACGTACAGGATCTCTTCCTTCAGCGTGGCCCCATCCATGCGGGCCGCCTCCAGGATCTCGCCTGGAATTTCGCGAAAGTATGTGTAGAGCATCCAGACGATGATCGGCAGGTTGATCAGCATGATGACCATCACCAGCCCGGCACGGCTGTCGAGCAGCCCCAGATTGATGAAAAGCAAGTAGATCGGATAAAGGACGCCAACAGCGGGCAACATCTTTGTGGACAGCATCCAAAGCAGGATGTCTTTGGTTCGTCTGGAGGGGACAAAGGCCATAGACCAGGCGGCTGGCACAGCGATGATAATGCCCAGAATGGTTGAGCCTCCGGCGATGATAACCGAATTCCAGAGGAAACGCATGTAATCGGAGCGCTCTTGCACAATGGCGTAGTTCTCCAGCGTCCAGTTGAAGTTCAGAAAAATCGGTGGACTTGCGATCGCCTGCGCCTCTGTCTTGAATGAGGTGAGGATCGTCCAGAGGATCGGAAAGAAGATCAGAAGGCCAACTGCCCAGGCAATCGCTGTATTGATCATCTTGCGGTTTGTTGTGACGGCGCGTGCCATGGTCAGATCCTCCTCACGCGTCCAGGTTCTTGCCGACGATGCGCATCAGGAAGATCGCGACTATATTGGCAAGGATGATAGCGTAGACGCCGCCCGCGGAGCCAAGCCCGACATTCTGGCTTTCCAGCACGCGCTGGAAGATCAGGTAGGTAAGGGTCCGGGTGCCGAATGCGCCGCCGGTTGTTACGAAAATCTCGGCGAAGATAGACAACAGGAAAATTGTCTGGATCAGGATCACGATCGTGATCGCGCGGCTGAGATGCGGCAAAGTAATGTGCCAAAAGCGGTTGAGTGGCGAGGCGCCGTCCATCTCGGCAGCTTCGAGCTGTTCGCTGTCAAGCGACTGGATGGCTGTCAGCAGGATCAAAGTGGCGAAGGGCAACCATTGCCAGGAAACGATCATGATGATCGATGTCATCGAAGCTTCGGACAGCCATGAGATCGGTTCGGCTCCGAAGAAGCGCCACAGATGTGCCAGAAGGCCGTTCACCGGGTCCATGAACATGTTTTTCCAGACCAGAGCGGAGACCGTGGGCATCACAAAGAACGGTGCGATGACCAGGATACGAACGACACCCTGTCCCCACATTGGCTGATCCAGCAGCATTGCCAGCAGAATGCCAAGCGCGACTGTGATCACCAGAACACCACCGACAATGAGAAGGGTGGCCTGAACCGCGGGCCAGAACGCGCTGGAGGACACGAACCGGACGTAGTTTTCAAATCCCACCCAGCCCAGGTCGCCGCCGCGCAGGGGCAGGTACTTTTTGAAGGAGAAGTAGAGTGTCATCGTCAGCGGCACCAGCATCCATCCCAGAAGAAGGATCACGGCGGGGGCCATCATAAGGCGCGCGGCAGATCGGGAATGTTGGGTCGCCATGACGCAAATCCTCTCGGTTCAGGCACATTGCAGCCTGTGAGATATACGCGAGTTTGGGAAGAAGGGTGCAGGGGGCAGGGAGCCGCCCACCCGCGGGAGGGACGCTTCAGTAGCCTGCAGCTTCCATCTCTTCAGTGGTGATCGCCTGCGCTTTGGCAAGCGCTTCATCCACAGTCTGTTGACCGGCATAGACTGCAGAGAATTCCTGACTCACCTGGCTTGCAATGCCCGCAAATTCTGGAATAGCCGCGAACTGAATGCCGACATAAGGGCTTGGCTCGACAGTCGAGTCGTTTGGATCAGCAGACAGGATTGAATCCAGTGTCATCTGTGCAAACGGAACCTTCTGGTACTCGGGGTTCTCGTAAAGCGAGGTCCGAGCGCCCGGAGGAACATTGGCCCAGCCTTCGTTCGCCGCGACGAGCTCGATATAGTCTTTCGAAGTTGCCCATTCGATGAAGGTCTTGGCTTCTGCTTCCTGCTGAGTTCCTGCGGGAATTGCCAGCGCCCAGGCCCAGAGCCAGTTGGAACGTTTTCCAAGCCCATTGTCGGGGGCCAGTGCGAATCCCACACTGTCTGCCACAGTCGAGTCATCAGGGTTTGTCACGAAAGAGGCTGCGACGGTCGCGTCGATCCACATCCCGCATTTGCCTTGCTGGAACAGCGACAGGTTTTCGTTGAAACCATTGGTCGCGTAACCGGCAGGGCCGGATTCGTTCATCATGCCCACAAAAAATTCCAGCGTATCTTTCCACGGCTGGGTGTCGAACTGCGCCTTCCAGTCCTCATCAAACCAGCGCGCTCCGAAGGAGTTAGACATGGCAGTGATGAACGCTCCACCTTCGCCCCAGCCGGCTTTCCCACGCAAACAGATACCATTGATATCATTTTCGCGGTCTGTCATGGCTGCTGCGGCTTCACGTATGAAGGTCCAGGTCGGCGCGTCCGGCATTTCGAGCCCGGCCGCTGCCATCAGGTCGGTCCGGTACATGATCATGGAGCTTTCGCCATAGAATGGCGCCGCATAGAGCGTCCCGTCATGGCTCAGACCACCGGCCATAGCGGGCAGAATGTCTTCGACGTCATATCCGTCGGACAATCCATCAAGCGGAACGAGCCAGTCGTTGGCGCCCCAGATCGGTGTTTCGTACATCCCGATCGTCATAATGTCGAACTGTCCACCCTTGGTGGTAATGTCGGTCGTCACGCGTTGCCGCAAGACGTTCTCTTCCAGCGTAACCCACTCGACTTCGATACCTGTCTGCTCGGTAAACGTGTCGGTGTAGCCCTGCATCCGGATCATGTCACCGTTGTTGACTGTCGCGATGGTAATGGATTGGGCGTGGGCCGCTGCGGTCGCTGCGATGGTAAGCGCAGTCGCCGCACGAAGTGCGTTCTTCAAGTACATCCGTTTCCTCCCTGAAGCTTGGATGTTGTGCAGAAACGGTACTGCCAAAGTTATCGCGGCGTCAATAAAAACTTTACGCGCGCAAAATTTTGTCAGGCTGAGTCCCGCAGAATGAGGCGCGCGGGGAAGAGCGTTTCGGTACGGCGTTGGAATTTCCCACCGCTTTCAATGAGTTCCACGAGAGTATCTACGCTTTTAGCGGCCACGTTATCGTAGTCATGGGCGGCTGTTGTAAGCGCAGGACAGGTAAATCTCGAGAATGGATGATTGTCATTCGACGCAACGCGAAGCGCGCAGTCCTTCTCCCGCCCGACGCGAATCCCCAGCTCGTAACACGCAGACAACAGTCCTATGGCCAACCGGTCATTGCTGCACAGCACCGCGTCGGTTTCGAGCACATTCTGCTGCAGCATCTTGCCGGCTCCTAAGCGTCCGATTTCTTCGAATGCCCAACCCTCGCCGTCGATCTTTATTACTTGAGGCTCGAAGCCCAGCCGCTCCATTACCTGGATGTAGGCCCTGCGCCGCTTGTTTGCGTTTGGGTTTGCGGGCGTGCGCATTTCGAAGAAAGCGGGGGGCTCGCCCGTTCGGGTAAGGTACTCAACAGTCTGAGATACAAAGCTAAAATTGTCTGAGCCGACGAATGCGGCACCTATTCCTTCAAGATTGCTGTCGAACAGGACGGTAGGCACATCCTGGCAAAACCGCTCGATGCAGGACTTGTCCGAAGCGCGCCCGAGCGGCGCCAGCAAGACACCGGCAGGTTTTAAAGACCGGAGACTGTCGAGAATCTCGTTTTCCAGTTTTGGTTCGCCGTAAGAGCTGAACAGTGTTGGCCGAAACCCAGCTGAGATGCAGCCCTGCTCCAGAAAACGTGCGATTTCTGCAAAGAAGGGGTCGGCAAGGTAGGGCACGACGATACCTACATTCTTGGTCAACTTCCGGTTCTGGTTGATGGCAAAGATATTCGGGCGGTAGTCGAATTTCTCGAGCGCTTCTTCTATCCGCGCGCGGGTTGTCACGCGTACGCTTGCTGGGTCGTGAAAGTATTTCGACACGGTTGGGCGGGAAATCCCACTTACCGCAGCAAACTCTTCCATATTCTTGATCTTGGTCATGCGTTCAAGGCTTTGAGAAAACGAAGCTGAATTTGACAGTAGCTTTCATAATCTTTGCGCGCGACAAAAAATCAATAGCGGAAATCCGCGGGCCGCCAAACCGGACCGACGTGACGCTGCAGCGGATATTTTTGTCTTACCGCCGGCCCCGGGTGCACCAAACGTCCATAGGATGCGATTTACTGTTCGTCTTCTATGAACGCAGTGAATGCTGTCTGGTATTCAGGGTGCCACCGGCTCAGCGCAGGGCGGTTTTCTATGATGTCCCCCGCCGCCCAGGAGATACGTTTCTCGTCAAGTTTGCGCGGGACGTCATTGTCCGGGCAAAGAATATAGAAATCGCCCCGGTTCAGGCTGTCCAGGAAGAAGGCTGCAGTCTGATCAGCCGTCCAGGCAGAGTCTGGCTTTTCGGACAGGCCGGTGATCCCGGTAAAGACAAATCCCGGAATTAAAAGATGCGCAGTGATTTGCGCGTCCTCCGTGTTGCGAAGTTCGTGCGCGAGCGCTTCGGTAAACGCCTTCAGGCCTGCCTTGGAGACATTATAGGCGGGGTTGCCCGGAGGTGTGGTGATGCCCTGCTTAGATCCAGTGTTTATGATAGCGCCAGGGCGGCCGCGGGCGATCATTCGCGGCGCGAACACCTGCGTGCCGTGTATAGCGCCCCACAGATTTACGCCCAGCATTTCTTGCCAGGACCCCAGCGGGCCCATGCAGGATGAACGGCCGCCAATGCCGGCGTTGTTCATCAAGATATCGACCCCGCCAAAGCGCGACGCCACGTCTGCCTCGAGCTGTTCAAGCTGCGCCCGGTCAGCGACGTCGACACGTGCTTCAACTACATCCGGCGCGCCGGCAGCGCTCAGCAATTGACCAGCTTCCGAAAGGCCCTTTGCGTCGCGGTCGACTATCACGACACGCATGCCGATTGTTGCAAATTTCAGCGCTGCTGCGCGTCCGATACCTGAGGCGCCTCCGGTGACAAGCGCAACAGAGTCTGGCGTGAGTGCAGGGTGGGCCATGGTTATTCCTTATGTTCTTGGCTGCGATCTGAAATCATATCGTACCTGGTTGCCGCAGAGGGCTTTCGCATCCTGCTCGCCCTCCCAGCCGGGCCGTCTTTTGCCGTTTACAGCCATTCGCGTTTGAGAACCTCTGGTAACGTGACGCAGGCCTGATCAATCACCGCCGCGATCCGGGCGATTTTCCGCGCCCCGGGTCGGAAGGTCAGATAGACCGGATTATCGTTCTGCGACATCTCAGGCAGACAACGGACCAGTGCTCCTGTCCGCAGAGCGTCGCCGAGCATAAATTCCGGCAGGTTCGCGACCCCGTGTCCGGCGATCGCGAGCTGCATCAGGATCCCGAAGTTCCTGACTGCAATGGGTCCGCTCACTGCGACTTGTTCTTCAGTCTCTTGGGACAAGAAGCGCCATGTCGCACCCGGACGGTCTCCGCGAAATGTGAGGCAGGGCAGTTGTGCAAGATCCGCGGGCGTCTTCAAGGTGCAGTGTTCAAGGAGCTTTGGCGCCGCGACGAGAACACGCTGGAACCCGCCAAGTTTTAGGGCAACAAGGCGGTCATCCTTAAAGGTGCCGACCCGAAACGCCAGATCTGTGCTGGGGTCCTGCATATCCTCGAAAGCGTAGTCCGGTCGCATGACCAAGGTCAGATCCGGGTGAGAGGCGCTCAGAATGGGAAAGAGTTCTGTCGCGATAAGACCGCCAAATTCCGGGGTCGCCGCCATCGCGACCTGCCCGGACACTCCGACGCTTTCCTCCTGCGCGATGTCTTCGAGCAGATCGATCTCCGCAAGAAGGGACCTGATGCGATCGTCCAGCTTCTGCCCCACCCGCGTAAGCCTGACAGATCGCGCACCGCGTTCAAGAAGACGCACACCAAAATGGCTCTCGAGTTGCGCCACATGGCGGCTAACCCCAGATTTTGCGATGCCAAGTCGTTCTGCCGCAGCACTGATCCCGCCTTCGCGCGCAACGGTGTGGAAGCTCAAAAGGGCAGGGAGGCCCAGCGTTCTAATATTTTGAACCATGGGTTCAATCTTATCTGACTGTTCTTCTTCGAATGCAACTCGTATCTCCAACCCATGACACCAGCTCAACCGGGTTGAGCACAAACTGGAGATTGAAAATGAACATTCTGATCACAGGTGCGAACAGCGGATTTGGCAAACTGATCGTTGCTGATCTGGTAAAGGCCGGACACAAGATTGTCGGGTCAATGCGGGACATTGACGGCCGCAACGCGGCTGCAAAAGAAGAGTTCGGCGCGATGGGCGTCGATGTCGTCGAAATTGACGTGACGGACGAGGACTCCGTCTCGGCGGGCGTTGCAGCGGCGACTGACAAGCTTGGAAGTATTGACGTTCTGATCAACAACGCAGGCGTCGGCGCTCACGGTCTGCAAGAAAGCTTTACGGCTGCGGATTTCCAGCGGCTGTTCGACATAAATGTCTTTGGCGTTCAAAGGATGGTCCGCGCCGTGCTGCCCGATATGCGTGGACGCGGCGATGGGTTGATCCTGAACATCTCCAGCCTGCTTGGGCGCGTCACGCTGCCGTTTTACGGCCCGTACAATGCCAGTAAATGGGCGCTCGAGGCGATGACAGAGAATTATCGCGTCGAACTCAGTCAGTTCGGCGTCGATGTAACTCTCGTTGAGCCAGGCGGGTTCCCAACGCGGTTTTTCGACAACCTTCTGAAGCCCTCAACCCAAGACCGAGAGGCGGGCTACGGAGAGATGGCAGCTGCGCCGAAGGCGGCTCTTGAAGGCTTCGAGGAGTTTCTGAGCGCAAACCCACAGCAGAACCCGCAACTTGTCGCCGAGGCCGTGACAGGCGTGATCGCAACCCGGCCCGGTGAGCGGCCGTTGCGGACCGAGGTTGACCGGATTGGCATGGGCGAACCTATCAAGGCCTATAACGAGCATCTTGGCCAGGTTACGACCGGCATCTTCACTAATCTCGGGATCGAAGGCTTGCTTCAGCTTAGAACGGGCGAAACGGAAGCAGCTTAAACGGGTCCCCGGGCGCAAAGCCAAGAAGCTGCTGGGACCAAATTAAGACTGTATCAAACAGGAGCCGCGCGGGATCCGCTGAGGACCGCGCGGTTTTTTTTGCGTTCCTTCTGTCCTTGGCGGCTGGATCAAGTCGATGCAGCTCTCTCTCTATGCTAGGGTCCTTTGCAATGGCTGATTTCCGCACCGCTACCCTCAACGATCTGAGCTTGGTCCTGGACTGGGCAGCCCGTGAGGGCTGGAACCCAGGCCTGGATGATGCAGCCGCTTTCTTTGAGGCCGACCCAAACGGGTTCTTTGTGGCTTGTGACGAAGGGGTTCCGGTTGCAGCGATTTCCGTGGTCAACCACAGTCCGGATTTTGCATTCCTTGGGCTTTATATTGTGCTGCCGCAGCGTCGTCACGAGGGTGTTGGACTTGCGCTATGGAACCATGCAATTATGCATGCCGGAGACCGGGTTGTTGGATTGGACGGGGTCCCAGACCAGCAGGAAAACTATCGAAAATCAGGATTTGTAAGCGCAGGAGGCACAACGCGCTACTCCGGAACTGTGCCCGCGACCAAACATGCACAAATCAGACCGGTGCAAGACCACCATATTCCGGAGCTCATCGCCCTCGAAGGCTCGGCATCCGGAACGCACAAGTCTGCTTACCTGCAAGCTTGGTTCGCAGGGGCGAAGACGCGCGTTACGCTGACAGAGGAAAGGGCGGGGCAACTTCAAGGGGCCTGCACTGTGCGTCGGTGCCGAGAGGGAGCAAAAATCGGGCCTCTGATTGCGCGCGACCTCGAAACTGCGCGGCGTCTGCTAGAGCACGCGGCAACCCTTTTTCCCGGACCTGTTGTACTTGACGTGCCTGATGCATCGAACGCTTTGGCGCAGTTGTGTGCCGCTTACGGTATGTCGCCCAGTTTCAAAACTGCTCGCATGTATCGTGGAAAAGCCCCGAAGGCATCGGCGCCGGTGGATTTTTTCGCGGTGGTAAGCCTCGAACTTGGTTAACAATTGAGCGCCGAAAGCGGTTATCGACGCGCGCTGCGAACCAGACCTAAACGGATGGTTGACCAAGTTCTGAAATGCGTTCTCACTTGGCCTCTCAATCTCTCGGTACCCAATGACTGACATCAGACATATCGTTCTCGCCACGCACCCACCGACCGGCAGCCGCAAGCCGCCGGAAATTCAGTGGGGTGCCGACCATGCCCAAGCGCGTGGACCGGTCATCGGCGGCCTGTCCGGTGGCAAGCGCAATGTGATTGGTGCCCATTCGGGAAGCTATGGTGTTTACCGTGCACTGGCCGTCGCGAGCGGGGATCTGAGCCCTGTGCATCGTCCGGATCTGTCCCTTACGCGGCCTTCGGTTGACATCGGCCCATTTCCGCAGTGGCAGGGGGAGGACCGCATTGTCTCCCTGGATCCTTACGGCCATATCGTTGCGGACGCGTTTGCAGATGAACTGGCAGCGGGCGCGCCCATTCAGCCGACCATAGCGATAACCCAAGCGCGCATCTTGCTGCCTGAGTTCAAAGACGCTTTGAGCGCAGGACGGCTTAAGCCTGATGGTCAGATTCTGACCGAGGCCGGCGAAGCCAACGTGACTAAGATTGCAATTGAGCCGGTCTGGTATCTTCCAGGCCTCGCGCGGCGGCTCAGCGTCTCAGAAGTTTCTCTGCGTCACGCGCTCTTTGAGTACACAGGGGGCATGTTCCCGGAGCTGGTCACACGTTCAGATCTGAAAGTGTTCTTGCCACCTATCGGGTCGATTACACTCTATATATTTGGCGCGCCTGAGGGCTTGTGGACCGACGGGCGCCGTGTGACCTGCCGGGTTCATGACGAATGCAATGGCTCAGATGTCTTCGGAAGCGATATCTGTACATGTCGTCCGTATTTGACCCATGGGATAGAGGAATGCGTTCAGGAAGCGCAGAACGGCGGTGCTGGTCTGATCGTCTACAATCGCAAGGAAGGGCGCGCATTAGGAGAGGTCACCAAGTTTCTTGTGTACAATGCCCGTAAGCGAAATCCTGATGGCGATACGGCCGAGGCCTATTTTGAGAAAACCGAGTGCGTTGCCGGTGTGCAGGACATGCGGTTTCAATCGCTTATGCCGGACGTGTTTCATTGGCTTGGGATCACGCATATTGACCGGTTCGTTTCGATGTCCGACATGAAATTCAACGCTCTGGCCGAGCAGGGTATAACGGTTGGGGAACGTATACCGATCCCAGATGAACTTATTCCCGGCGACGCACATGTAGAGATGGATGCGAAAAAGGCGGCTGGCTACTACACTGATGACAGTGTTTCGATGCCGGAAGATCTGAGCGCGACGAAGGGTCGAAACCTCGATGACTACTGAGGCCGACTGGCTTTTGTCACCCGGTGCAATTCGCCAGCAATGCAGTGCTCTTTTCGATCTTGGGGTTGCGGGGGAACTTGAATACTTCGCCGTACATCTTGACCGCTTGTCGGCCTGCGCGCGCGAGGTGGTCGCAACGATACATACCAATTATCCCGACTTGAACGTGCCGCCCCATGCACGCTGGCGGCACTTTTTGATCGACGGGGAAGACCGCTGGATGCGCCACGGAAAGCGCCTTTCCTCTGATCCTCGAGAGCGGGCGCGGGTTGAGTTCGAACTTGCAATCCTCTCAGTGCTTCTAGACGCGGGCGCGGGTGCGGCTTGGACTTATCGGGACCCTGCAAGCGGAGCGCGCTATGCGCGGTCCGAGGGGCTGGCACTGGCTTCACTCGATATGTTCGTTGGTGGCAGCTTCGGCGCCTGCGATGCGACCGCGTTGAAAGGTTTTACGGCCCGGGATCTTGCGCTGGGCTTTCAGGTAAGCGACGAGAATCCTCTGGAGGGTCTCGCGGGCAGAGCCGCTCTGATCTCGGCACTTGGAGGCGTCGTGGCAACCCGTCCGGATGTCTTCGGAGCGGAAAAGCGGCTTGGAGGTCTGGCGGATTTTCTGATCGACAGCGCTGGACCGGACCTTGAAGCCAAGCGGATCCTGATGACGCTGCTCGACGTCCTGGGACCTGTATGGCCTGGAACACTGGAACTGGACGGACGGCTCTTGGGCGACTGTTGGCGCCATCCGCAAGCGCCCAGATCCGGCTTTGTGCCTTTCCACAAATTAAGCCAATGGCTCAGCTATTCGCTGCTGGAGCCTCTGGCGCGCGCTGGGATCAGCGTAACTGGTCTTGAAGAACTGACCGGGCTTGCCGAGTATCGAAATGGAGGGTTGTTCGTCGATAGCGGCGTGCTCGAGCTCAAGGTTGCGGATCCCGGACCTGTTCCACCACAAAGCGCTCTGGTGGTGGAGTGGCGTGCACTGACAGTTTCGTTGCTGGATCGCGTTGCCGATCTTGTACGTGCCGAGCTGGGTAAATCCGCCGATGAGATGCCGTTGGCGGCAGTGCTGGAAGGCGGCACCTGGGCCACCGGGCGACGTCTTGCTCAGCAGAAGCGCGCCGGTGGCGCACCGCCGATCGAAATTGTCTCTACCGGTACGGTTTTTTAGCGAAAGGTTCTTGACCCATGACAGACCAAGTGACCGTTGTTTCGCACCCGCTTGTGCAACACAAATTGTCTTTGATGCGTAAAAAAGGAACGCCGACGATGGAGTTCCGCCAATTGCTCCGAGAGATTTCGCATCTCCTGGCCTACGAGGTCATGCGTGATCTGCCGTTAGAGAAAGTTGCCATCGACACACCCCTTGAGCCAATGCAGGCGCCCATGATCGAGGGCAAAAAGCTGGTGCTGGTTTCCATCCTGCGGGCGGGCAATGGATTACTGGAGGGAGTGCTGGACCTTGTCCCGCAGGCGCGCGTTGGGCATGTTGGGCTTTATCGCGATCCTGAGACACTGGTTGCCGTCGAGTATTACTTCAAGGTCCCTTCCGATATTGCCGATCGCATGGTGATTGCGGTTGATCCTATGCTGGCGACGGCAAATTCCGCGAGCGCAGCACTCACGCGCTTGAAGGACGTCGGAGCGAAATCGATCAAATTCCTATGTCTGCTTGCCTCTCCGGAAGGGATTGAAACCCTGTGCCGCGATCATCCTGATGTGCCTATCGTGACTGCCGCCATCGACGAGCGCCTCGATGATCATGGTTACATCCGCCCGGGCCTCGGCGATGCGGGAGACAGAATGTACGGTACTCAGTGAAGATCCCCAGCCTTCTGATTGCGTGTCGGAAGCGGGGCAGGGTGTTTTAATAAGCCGGTTGCTCTTGCCTTGACGGTTGCGTGGCTGAGTAGTCTGCCAATCAGTTTATCTGTTTCCCTGAAACGACGATGCGCGTGCCTGCGCGATCGCACACTGCCTTTGAGCTGGCGGGAGGCTCCCTGTCGGTGACAAAAACGTCTACTGCAGCCAAGGAGGCAATTGTTGCCGGGGCCTTGCGCTCGAATTTTGAGGCATCCGCGGCAAGAAGGACAGTGTTGCTTCGTGCGATTATTTCCTTGCTCACCCCGACCTCTTGAAAATCGAAGTCGAGGATCTCGCCTTCTTCGTGTAGCGCTGAGCAGCCGATCACAGCGTAATCAAAACGGAACTGTCCGATCGTTTGTTTTGCGAGATCACCGATCAAACCACCGTCTGACCGGCGCACATTCCCCCCAGTGACCACCACATCAATCGCTTCGTTGCGTGCCAGGATAAGCGCGATGTTGATGTTGTTTGTCACCACAAGCAGACCCTCGTGATGCAATAGCTCCTCGGCAACGGCTTCAGTGGTCGTGCCGATGTTCAAAAACAAAGAGCAATCGTTGGGGATCTCCTTTGCACAGGCGCGCGCAATATCCACCTTTGCGGACTGATTGAGTTCGCGCCGTTCCCGGTAACCGATATTGCTGGTCGTCGAGGGCAGAACCGCACCGCCATGCACGCGCTCCAGCTGTCCGGCATCCGCAAGTTCTGTCAAATCGCGGCGTATCGTTTGCGGTGTCACACCAAAATAGGCAACAAGGCCGTCAACGGTTACCAGGCCTTCACGACGCGCAATTTTAATGATCTCGGGCTTTCTGAATGTCTGGACCAAGGGCTTCCCTCAAACACCGGATCACCTTTACAGCGCGTTTAGGTTCGATTCCACGATTCTCTGACAGATCTCCCGTTCGTTTTCTCTGTTTTTGAACAAAATCGCGCTTTGAGCGCGCTCCGGGCAGCCATTTTTCTCATTATTTTCAGATAGTAAGAAAAAACGAGCAAAAACGAAGATTTTTTTCTTCCAATAATGCGCGTTTCTTGTCACATATTTTCAGCGGCTTCTTGGGCCGCGTGGGAGGAACCTTAATGACGCCGCAATTCGACCTGCTGGTGATAGGCGGGGGCATCAATGGCTGTGGGATCGCGCGAGACGCCGCCGGAAGGGGATTGTCTGTCGCCGTAGCCGAGATGAACGACATCGGATCGGCGACATCTTCCGCTTCTACCAAGCTGTTTCACGGTGGCCTCAGATATCTCGAGTATTTCGAGTTCCGCTTGGTACGCGAGTCGCTGATTGAGCGCGAGGCGCTCCTTAAGGCTATGCCGCATATCTCTTGGCCGATGCGGTTTGTGCTGCCCTACCACGAAAGCATGCGGTTCGACACTGCAACGCCGACTTCAAAGGTCCTCGGCGTGACGATGCCGTGGATGAAGGGCAAACGCCCTGCATGGCTGATCCGTCTCGGTCTCTTTCTCTACGATAATCTTGGTGGGCGTAAAATCTTGCCAGGAACAAGCAGTCTTACTTTGGCTGGTACCCCTGAAGGCGCGCCTCTTGATGCCAAGTTTGAGAAGGCTTTTGAGTATTCGGATTGTTGGGTAGAGGACTCCCGCCTCGTTGTTCTGAATGCGCGCGATGCGGAGGCGCGCGGTGCAACGATCCTGCCGCGAGAGAAAGTCACCTCGGCAGACGTGGTCGACGGTATCTGGCAGGTGGCGCTGGAGAACACAGTGACCGGTGATGCCCGGACACTAACCGCCAAAATGGTCGTGAATGCTGCGGGGCCTTGGGTCGGGGATGTGTTGCGCGGCACATTGAAAAGTAATCAGCAAGGCGGCGTTCGGCTTGTTCGTGGCAGCCATATTGTAACGCGACGCCTTTTCGACCATGACAAGTGCTATTTCTTTCAGGGAACGGACGGGCGGATCATCTTTGCGATCCCGTATGAGATGGATTTTACCCTGATCGGCACCACCGATGCAGACCATCTCGACGCCTCGCAAGAACCGCGCTGTACCCCCGAAGAGCAGAGCTATCTGATCAATTTCATCAATCAATACTTAGCTGATCCGATCAGCGACACCGATGTCGTCTGGACGTACTCCGGTGTGCGCCCGCTTTACGATGACGGTGCCACCAGTGCCACCGCCGCGACCCGTGATTACGTTCTGGAGCTTGATAAGAGCCGCGGCGCGCCTGCGTTGAATGTCTTTGGCGGAAAAATCACCACGTTTCGCCGCCTGGCAGAAAATGCGCTCGAAGAGATTAAAACCGTTTTCCCGCAAGCACAGGGCAACTGGACAACAGGCATCCCCCTTCCCGGGGGCGATTTCCCGGTGAATGGCGTAGGCCCACTGGTCGAAGACTTGCGTAAAGCGCACCCGTTTTTATCGGAGCGCTGGGCACTACGCCTGATCCGCGCTTATGGAACGGACGCAAAGGGAATTTTGTCCGGCGCAACGGTAGCGGCGGATCTGGGCGAGGATTTTGGTGCCACTCTGACCGAACGGGAAGTGGTGTGGCTCATGAATAACGAATATGCGCAACGCGCAGATGATGTTGTCTGGCGTCGTAGCAAACTGGGCTTGCGGATGAGCAAAGACCAGATTGCTCGGCTTGACCTGTGGATGCAGGACAGGGTGCGTTCAATACCGCCAGCGGCGGCGGAATAGGGGGGAGCATGGCGCTCGAGCTCAGAAATGTGACCAAGGTTGTCAATGGGTTAACCCATATCCATCCGACGAATCTGACGCTGAATAATGGGACGATGAATGTTCTGCTTGGGCCGACACTTTCGGGCAAGACGTCGTTGATGCGTGTGATGGCGGGTCTCGATAAGCCGACGGAGGGGCAGATTTTCTGGGACGGTGAAGACGTGACTGGCATGCGTGTTCAGGATCGACAGGTCGCCATGGTGTATCAGCAATTCATCAATTATCCGACGATGTCAGTCTACGACAACATTGCCTCCCCGATGCGCATTCTGGGCAAATCGAGGGATGAGATCGACGGCGCGGTCCGCAAAGCGGCGGATCTGATGCAGCTGTCGCCGCTCCTCGATCGCAAACCACTTGAGCTTTCTGGCGGACAGCAACAGCGGTGCGCTTTGGCGCGAGCGCTGGTCAAAGACGCCGGCCTTGTGCTGCTCGACGAACCGTTGGCCAACCTTGACTACAAATTGCGCGAGGAACTTCGAGTAGAGATCCCGAAGATCTTCGAAGAAGCCGGTTCGATTTTCGTTTACGCGACCACAGAGCCCGAAGAGGCGTTGCTGCTGGGCGGCTCAACTGCCGCGCTTTGGGAAGGGCGCGTTACTCAGTTCGGCCCGACGCCAACGGTCTATCGTCAGCCGGTCGACGCAACGACGGCGCGTGTCTTCAGTGATCCACCCATGAATTTCCTGCGGGTCAGCAAGACGGGAAAAAAGATTATGTTCGGGGATGGTCAAAGTGCCCCCGCCCTGGGACCGATGGAGGGACTCGCCGACGGACGGTATCTGGCGGGTTTTCGGCCAAATCATGTGGAGATCACCTCCCATAGTGCGTCAGCTATGGAGTTTGACACGCAGCTTGTCGTGACTGAACTTACCGGGTCCGAAACCTTTGTGCATCTCGACCATCACGGCGAACGGTGGGTCGGTCTGGTTCATGGCGTGCATGACCTTGAACTTGGCGCGCCGCTGCAGGTCTATCTCGATCCGCGCCACGTTTACATCTTTGGCGAGCACGGCGAGCTGGTCGCGCCGGCATCTTACGCTCTGGCGGCCTGAGGGGGAACGACGATGGCAAAAATCACACTTGATAATCTCGCCCACTCTTACCTGCTCAACCCGGCGGCAGAGGATGACTATGCTCTGAAAGAGCTGAACCACGTGTGGTCGGATGGAGAGGCATATGCCCTGCTGGGTGCCTCGGGCTGTGGGAAATCCACACTTCTGAACATCATCTCTGGCCTTCTTCATCCAAGCCAGGGGCGCATCCTGTTTGACGATGTCGATGTGACCGAGGCGACGACGGCAGACCGCAACATCGCCCAGGTTTTCCAGTTTCCGGTGGTGTACGATACGATGACCGTGCGGGACAATCTTGCATTTCCGCTAAAAAACCGGGGTGCAAGTACGCAGTACATTACAGAACGCGTGCAACAGATCGGTCATATGATCGGAATGGAGGCTGAGCTCGACAAACGGGCCCGCGGGCTGACCGCGGATGCCAAGCAGAAAATCTCTCTTGGGCGTGGCATGGTCCGCGAAGACGTCAACGCGCTTCTTTTCGATGAGCCGCTTACTGTGATCGATCCACACATGAAATGGGAACTGCGCACACAGCTCAAATCGCTTCATCACGAGTTTGGGCACACCATGATTTATGTGACCCACGACCAGACAGAGGCGCTGACTTTCGCGGACAAAGTTGTTGTGATGTATGACGGTCGTGTCGTGCAGATCGGGACCCCGCAAGAACTGTTTGAACGCCCCGAGCACACGTTCGTTGGCTACTTCATTGGGTCGCCGGGCATGAACGTGATCCCGGCCTCGATTGACGGGGCCACCGCCAATGTTCACGGAGCGTCCATTAAACTGAACGAAGCCTTTGAAGGCCTGTCGGGCAAGATTGAGCTCGGTGTTCGCCCGGAGTTCGTGAGGTTGACTGATGGCGAAGGCCTTCCGGTCAAAGTCCGTCGCGTGGAGGATGTAGGCCGGCACAAGATTGTCCGCGCCGATCTTTTTGGCAGCGAAATCAATATTGTCGCTGGTGAAGATGCCTCAATATCTCCGGATGTGAGCCGTGTCGCTTTTGATCCACAGCATGTCAACGTGTACGTCGACGATTGGCGCCAGGAAGGGAAGGCCGCCTGATGGAAAAGACTGTCAACCACAAAGCATGGTTTCTCGTTCTGCCGGTGCTTGTTCTGGTGGCCTTTTCGGCCGTTATCCCACTGATGACCGTGGTTAACTACTCGGTTCAGGACACGTTCGGGAACAATCAGTTCTTCTGGGCAGGGCTTGAGTGGTTTCAGGAAATGCTCCGCGATGACCGGATGTGGGATGCCCTTGGCCGACAGTTGATGTTCTCTGCCATCATTCTTGCCATTGAGATCCCGCTGGGCGTTTTTATCGCGCTCAACATGCCCAAGAAAGGCTTCTGGGTCAGCTTCTGCCTTGTGGTGATGTCCCTTCCGCTGCTGATTCCATGGAATGTTGTCGGTACGATTTGGCAGATTTTCGGACGTGTGGATATCGGCCTTCTGGGCCATACGCTAGCGGGCCTCGGGATTGACTACAATTACACCAGCGATCCGTTTGCCGCCTGGGTGACGATCATCGTCATGGATGTCTGGCACTGGACGTCGCTTGTCGCGCTGCTGGCCTATGCCGGGCTGAAATCGATCCCGGATGCCTACTATCAGGCCGCCAAAATCGATCAGGCGAGCCGTTGGAACGTGTTCCGATATATCGAGCTGCCCAAGATGATGGGTGTCTTGATGATCGCCGTGCTTTTGCGGTTCATGGATAGCTTCATGATTTATACCGAGCCGTTCGTGGTCACGGGTGGCGGGCCAGGCTCCACCACGACGATGCTGTCGATCGATCTGGTGAAAATGGCGCTCGGACAGTTCGACCTCGGACCTGCCGCGGCCTTCTCGATCATGTATTTCCTCGTGATCCTGCTGATCTCGTGGGTGTTCTACACCGTGATGACTAACCTTGATAAGCGGGAGGGCTGATCCATGGCTGACGCATCCATTAACACAGTCGCGGCAAGGAGCCTTTCGTTCCCGAAGATCAAAAGCAGCACCGTCGTTATGGCGCTTTATCTGATCTTTCTGATGTTGCCGATCTACTGGCTTCTGAACATGAGCCTGAAGACCAACACCGAGATCGTCAGCACGTTCACGCTCTGGCCGACCAGCCCGACCTTGGACAATTACCGGACAATCCTGACCGATCCAGCCTGGTACTCAGGTTATATCAATTCGCTGATTTACGTGGTGATGAACACAGTGATCAGTCTCGCGGTCGCGCTCCCGGCAGCCTACGCCTTCAGCCGCTATCATTTCATGGGCGACAAGCACCTGTTCTTCTGGCTGCTAACCAACCGCATGGCGCCGCCTGCGGTATTTGCGCTGCCGTTCTTTCAGCTCTATTCCAGCGTAGGGCTGTTCGACACGCATATTGCGGTCGCTTTGGCGCACTGCCTGTTCAACGTACCGCTCGCCGTGTGGATCCTCGAAGGGTTCATGCGGGGTGTTCCGAAAGAGATTGACGAAACCGCCTATATCGACGGCTATTCGTTCGGGACATTCTTCGTGAAAATCTTCATGCCGCTGATTGCCTCTGGCATCGGGGTCGCCGCGTTCTTCTGCTTCATGTTCTCCTGGGTGGAGCTGTTGCTCAGCCGCACGCTCACCACAGTGGACGCAAAGCCAATCGCGGCGATCATGACACGGACCCAAGGCGCCGCAGGTATCGACTGGGGTGTGCTCGCAGCCGCGGGGGTGCTGACCATCGTGCCCGGCGCGCTCGTAATTTATTTTGTCCGAAACTACATCGCCAAGGGCTTTGCCTTGGGCCGGGTGTAAGGGGGAGAGTCCAATGGAATGGATGGCATGGACCTGGCCGACGGCATTTTTCTTCATGGTGATCGCGAGCCTGCTCATCACCTTTACGATCCTCGCGATCAAATTCCCCGAAACGCCGCGCGTGGGCGTGCTGCGGATCGAGACCACGCGCGGGGACAGGCTCTTTATTACGCTTCTTGGCTCAGCCTTTATCAATCTGGCCTGGCTGGGCCTTACTGATATGGCCCAGTGGTGGGCCCTTGTGATCTGCGCGGTTTACGCCGTTTTGGTGTTTCGTTTTGTCTAACCCGCGCTGATGAATAGCCGGGCGGCATTGTAAGCTGCCCGGTCTAATAAAACCAAGTTCAACCAGGGAGGTATTTCATGAACTTGTCACTCAGAACGTCCACGGCGATCGCCATTGCGCTGTCGCTTTCGGCGTCGCCAACCTTTGCCGATATGGATGCGGCGATGGAGTTCCTCGACAACGAGATTGCGGGCCTGTCGGTTCTGTCTCGTGAGGAGCAGGAAGCGGAGATGCAGTTCTTCGTAGATGCTGCGGTGCCATTCCAAGGGATGGAGATCAAGGTCGTCTCCGAAACCATCACCACCCACGAGTATGAAAGCCAGGTGCTTGCGCCGGCCTTCACGGCCATCACCGGAATTCAGGTCACCCATGACCTCATCGGCGAAGGCGATGTGGTTGAGAAGCTGCAAACACAGATGCAGTCCGGTGAGAATATCTACGACGGCTACATCAACGACTCCGACCTGATCGGCACGCACTGGCGCTACCAGCAGGTGCGCAACCTGACAGACTGGATGGCGGGCGAGGGGTCTGACGTAACCCTGCCGACCCTTGATGTCGATGACTTCATCGGCACCAGCTTCACCACCGGCCCGGATGGCAAGCTCTATCAGCTGCCCAGCCAGCAGTTCGCCAACCTTTATTGGTTCCGCTATGACTGGTTCACCGACGAAAAGAACATGGCGGACTTCAAAGCTGCCTATGGCTATGACCTCGGTGTGCCAGTGAACTGGTCCGCCTACGAGGATATCGCAGAGTTCTTCACTGGACGTGACCTCAGCCATATGGGTGTCGAAGGGGAAATCTTCGGCAACATGGACTATGGCAAGAAAGACCCGTCCCTCGGCTGGCGCTACACTGATGCGTGGATGTCGATGGCCGGTATGGGAGACGTGGGTGAGCCCAACGGCCTGCCGGTGGACGAGTGGGGCATTCGCGTGAATGAGAACTCGCAGCCAGTTGGGTCCTGTGTGGCGCGGGGTGGTGCAACCAATTCACCCGCTGCAGTTTATGCTGTGAACAAAGCGATCGAGTGGCTGCAGAAGTACTCGCCCCCGGCTGCGGCTGGTATGACCTTCTCCGAAGCAGGTCCGCTTCCGGCGCAGGGTAACATCGCCCAGCAGATGTTCTGGTACACGGCCTTCACCGCGGCCACAGTTGAGCCCGGTCTGCCGGTGATGAACGAAGATGGCACGCCCAAATGGCGCATGGCCCCTTCGCCCCATGGCGTCTACTGGAAAGAAGGTCAGAAGGTCGGCTATCAGGACGCGGGCTCCTGGACCCTGATGCAATCGACTCCGGTCGATCGTGCCAAGGCGGCCTGGCTCTATGCTCAGTTCGTCACGTCCAAGACTGTGGACCTCAAGAAGTCTGACGTTGGGCTGACCTTCATCCGTGAGTCCACGATTGACAGCGATCACTTCACCGAGCGTGCGGACAAGTTGGGCGGTCTGGTTGAGTTCTACCGTTCGCCAGCCCGCGTTGCATGGTCACCGACGGGCACCAACGTGCCTGACTACCCGCGTCTTGCGCAGCTGTGGTGGCAGAACATCGGTGATGCAATGTCCGGTCAGAAGACCGCGCAGGAAGCGCTTGATGCTCTCTGCGAGGCACAGGAAGCGGTGCTGGAGCGTCTCGAGCGCGCGGGCGTGCAGGGTGACCTGGGTCCGGTGATGAACGACGAAATGGGTGCCGAACACTGGTTCGCGCAGCCCGGTGCGCCGTTTGCAAAGCTGGAAAATGAGGACGAAGAACCAATGACCGTCGCCTATGACGAATTGATCAAGTCCTGGCAGTAAGCTTAGGCTTCCTCCCCGGTGCGGGGCGCGTCTTGCGCCCTGCGCCACCTGGGCGCCCGTTTCAGACGGGCGCCTTTCTCGACGACACGAAGAGCGGACGACATGACTTACGTTTTGGCAATTGATCAGGGCACAACGTCCTCGCGAGCCATCCTGTTTGATGCAAAGCTTTCCCCCGTTGCCACGGCTCAAGAGGAATTCCCGCAGATATTTCCTCAGTCAGGCTGGGTAGAGCATGACCCCAACGATCTTTGGGCCACAGCCGCCGCGACCTGCCGTGCCGCGATAGAGCGCGCATCGATTGATGCAGGAGAAATCGCCGCGATCGGGATCACCAATCAACGCGAAACGACGGTTGTTTGGAACCGCGAAACCGGCACAGCTATCCACAATGCCATTGTTTGGCAGGACCGTCGAACCGCCGACTATTGCCGGGAGCTCCGGGATGCGGGTCACGCCGATATGTTTGCCGATCGCACCGGGCTTCTGCTCGATCCATATTTCTCCGCGACGAAACTCAAATGGATCCTCGACCATGTGCATGGTGCGCGCGATATGGCCCGGCGCGGCGAGATCCTGTTCGGAACTGTCGACACATTCCTGATCTGGAAGCTGACGGGCGGGCGAGTGCACGCGACTGACGCCACAAATGCCGCCCGCACGATGCTTTATGATATTCGTAAAGGGCGTTGGAGCCAGACGATCTGCGACCTCTTTGACATACCGATAGAGATGCTGCCCGAGGTCAAAGACAGCGCGGCCGATTTTGGATCTTGCCGAAGCGATCTCTTCGGACGCGCAATCCCAATATGCGGCGTTGCAGGCGACCAGCAGGCCGCGACGCTCGGTCAGGCTTGTTTTGAGCCTGGTATGTTGAAATCGACATACGGTACTGGTTGCTTCGCGCTGCTGAATACCGGCGATACGCCTGTTCTGTCGAAAAACCGCCTCTTGACCACGATCGCCTATCAGCTCGACGGTAAGCCGACATATGCCCTCGAAGGGTCCATTTTCATTGCTGGCGCAGTTGTTCAGTGGCTCCGCGACGGATTGAAAATCATTCGCGAGGCGTCCGAAACGCAAGCACTGGCGGAGGCGGCGGATCTCTCACAATCTGTGGTTCTTGTTCCGGCCTTTACTGGCCTTGGAGCGCCCTATTGGAACCCTGAGTGCCGAGGGGCGGTGTTTGGACTGACCCGAAACTCGGGACCCGAAGAGCTTGCGCGCGCAGCTCTTGAAAGTGTGGGCTTCCAGACCAGAGATCTGCTGGAGGCAATGCGGGCCGACTGGTCTGCGGATGGAACCGACAGCGTCTTGCGGGTCGATGGAGGGATGAGCGCGTCGGACTGGGCGATGCAATTCCTTGCAGACATTCTGGGAGCGCCCGTCGATCGACCCATGGTTTTGGAAACGACGGCTTTGGGTGCAGCCTGGCTTGCGGGCATGAAAACAGGCGTGCTGCCAGGGCGGGATGAGTTTGCGAAGCAATGGGCACTCGAAAGGCAATTTGCCCCGGCCATGCCCGAGCTAACAAGAAATAGGAAGTACGACGCCTGGCAACGGGCCGTGCAAGCAACCATGTCGTTCTGATCGCGCGCCATGGAGACGCCATTCAGCTTTTCGGTGCCGACCAAAGTGAAGTTTGGTGATGGTGTCAGTGCGAGTATCGCGCACGAAATTCCCAAGGACGCGAAGTGCGTCGTTGTCATGCGCGGCGCAAGCGGTCGCGCCTCTGCCACTGTGGTGTCCGCGCTTCGAAGCAGCGGATTTGAGCCTGTCGAGGTCGCCTGCGCAGGGGAGCCGTCGGTCGCCTCCATCAACGAAGCACTGGCGACGCTTGGCGGTGCAGACGTGGATGCAATCGTGGCCGTCGGAGGTGGCTCGGTCATCGACAGTGGCAAGGCGGTTGCCTTTTGTTTGGACCGGCGGATTACGCTACCGGATGACTTCACAAGCCTCTCTCCGGACCTTTTCGTTACTCCCGGTGCAGTTCCTTGTGTTGCGGTCCCCACCACAGCTGGTACCGGCGCAGAGGTGACGGCCAACGCAGTGTTGGATATGCCATCTCAGCGTGCCAAGGTCAGTTTGCGCGGACGCGCCCTTTTTCCTTCTTCAGCTTTGGTCGATCCTACGCTTCTTCCCTCTGCGCCGCGACAGACGGTATTGTCTTCGGGGCTGGATGCGCTTGTTCAAACAATCGAGGCTTACACCTCCTGCGTCGCGACACCCTTTACCGATGCGCTTTCGCGTCCAAACATCGCGCTTGGGCTCCGCGCGCTCAAAGACGTTCTAGAAACTGGCAGTTCCGCGTCCTGGCGCAACATGGCCTGGGTCAGCCTGACGAGCGGAGTAGCTTTGGCAAACGGTGGGCTCGGGGCCGCACACGGACTCGCATCGGTTCTGGGCGGCAGGTATGGCGCTCCCCATGGTGCCCTATGCGGGCGTCTGCTCGTTCCTGTTTTGCGACAGAATACAAGGGCAGCGAAGCCGGGTTCGCTCGCCCATAGAAAACTCGCCGATGTTGCTTTGGAGATTGAAAGCATTTTTCCTGCGCTCCCGGGTCAGGATGTATTCTCCGGATTGGAAGCGTGGCAAAATAGAGAGGGCCTTCCGCACCTCGCAGCGCTCGGTGTTCGACAGGAGGAAGTCGAGAGCTTAGCGCATCAGTCGTCAGCAGCGTCGTCGAGCAGGAAGAACGCAGTTGAACTGAGCGCAAGTGAATATGGCGACATCATTCGCGCAGCTCTTTGACAGGTTCGTACATAGCGCCTGATACCTTTTTCTCTTAGGTATAAAGTTGTCACACAAAGGTTTGCGGACGTGCTGCGCCCCGTCTGCGCTATCCGTGCCATTGGCCTGCTTATACAGGCATATTCTACTTTGGCCGCTGCGGTTTCGCGACCTCACTCGACGGGTTCTGAGCAGGTTGCGAGCGCCGCTACGAGCGCGTCGAGACCATCGGTCAACGCTGCCGGGCCGGGCTGCAGGATTAGGGGCGACTTTACCTCCGTAATTCGCCCTGCTTTGACTGCGGGAATTTTGCTCCACCCCACGCGTGCTGCAATTTTTTCGGGGCGCACCTTTTTTCCACACCAGGAGGCCACGATCACGTCGGGCGCCGCAGAGATCACCTGATCAGAACTTACAATCCGTTCCGTTGCCGCAGGTTCTTCAGCAAGGTCTGCGAAGACGTCTCGGCCGCCTGCAATCTCGATAAGTTCCGACACCCACTTGATGCCTGAGATCAACGGAGAGTCCCATTCTTCAAAGTAGACGGCGGGCCGCGAACTGCCCGAGGTCATCGCGGCAATACGCGCCAGCCGACGCTCGTACTTGTCTGCAAGGTGTGCAGCGCGGCGGGACTGATCCACTGTTGCGCCGAGATGGCGGATCATGGACAGAATTCCCCGAATATCGCGCTGGTTGTAGGCAACAACATTTACGCCTGATCTGATCAGATCGGCCGCGATGTCTGCCTGCAGGTCAGAAAAGGTAAGCACCAAGTCCGGCGCAAGCTCCAGGATCTTTGGAATATCTGCTGAAGTAAATGCAGAGACGCGCGGTTTTTCCTTCCGCACTCGTTTTGGGCGGACGGCATATCCGGACACCCCCACAATGCGCGCTTCTTGACCAAGCAGATACAGCGTTTCCACTGTTTCCTCGGTCAGGCACACGATGCGTTCAGGTGGAAAGTTCTTCATGCGTCACAGAACATCCCGCCGTGATTTTGCGCCTCCGCGACGCGTGCGAGGCGGGAGCTTCAAGTCAAGCGGCTTTAGTGGGCTGGAGACAGAGTTCAAAAGAAGACTGCAAAATACAGCGATCGCCGGCGAGGTCCGTATGAACGGTTGTGCCAAGCTGTAGGCGCGCATGGCTTCGCCTGCGTAGCTTGCTGTGCCGCGCAGCGCACCCAGCCACTGCAGGTAGCCGAGATGCCCCATCTTCTCCGCGACATCCTGCGGAACAAAGCCCACATCAAGCTGCGCTATGGTGCGTTCCAGTAGCATTGATTTCCCCTTTTTTTGGGCGATATCGGCAAGGTTTCGGCGCAACCGAAACCCTGCCATTTGTATCTTTTAGCTTGCGCCGGACGTCTCAAGTGCCTCAAGAAGCGTGCCCAGATTGTGTTCAAACATTGCGAGGTAGCTGGTCGCCGGGCCGCCGCGCTCCGACAACGCGTCTGAGAAGAGACGGCCGCCAATCTCGATGCCCGTCTCGTCCGAAATCTGCTGGACAAGCGCTGGGCTGGTGATGTTCTCCACAAACAAAGCTGCCACTTCCTGTTCGCGAAGTTGCGTGATCAGCGCAGCGAGTTCCTGCGCAGACGGCTCGGCTTCGGTGTCGATGCCGACAGGTGCCAGAAACGTCAGACCATAGGCGTCTGCAAGATAGCCGAACGCGTCATGCGCTGTCACAACTGTGCGGTTTTTGTCCGGCAGCGCGGAGAGCTTTGTTTTGGTTTCCGCGTCGAGCGCTTCAAGTTTGGCGATATACGCCTCGGCATTTGCGGTGAACTCCTCTGCGTGGTCAGGCATGGCCTCGGACATTGCGGCAGTTATGTTCTGAACGTACACCACGCCATTTGTAAGCGCGTTCCACGCGTGCGGGTCGGTCTCGCCATCAACCATCACTGGTTTTATGCCGTCGGTTGCGACAAAGACCTCGCCTTCGGTGCCCGACTCCGCAATCAGCGTGTCGGACCATGTCTCAAAACCCAAACCATTTACAAAGATCACATCTGCTTCCGCGACAGCCTGCGCATCAGCGACCGATGGCTCATACACATGCGCGTCGGCGTCGGGCCCCACGATGGTGGTGACAGTTGCATGATCGCCGACAACCTGCTCAACCATATCTCCGAGGATCGAAAAGCTGGCGACCACGTTCATTTCATCTGCGGAAACAGGCAGTGCTGTGAGGGCGAGAATAGCCGAGAATGCCCCGGCAGAAAGGGGATTGGAGAAAGTCATTGAGGTCTCTTTTCTGTAGAAGTTTGCGCAATGGATGAGGATGTTTGGTGGGACGGTTTGCGCAGCCGTCCTCCAAATCCAAGAGGGCCCAAAAGAGCCGAGATCGCGAAAAACCCGCCAGTGGTCAAAACGATCGCTGGTCCGGAGGGTGTTTCAGGAAGCAGATAGGACAGGGTTAATCCGATCCAGCAACTGGTCAGCGCGAAGAAGAACCCCAGCAGAAGTTGGCCGGTGATCGTACTGGACCAATACCGGGCCGATGTTGCAGGCAGGATCATCAGTCCGACCGCCATCAGCGTTCCGAGGGTCTTAAACGCGGCGAGCAGATTGAGCACCAGAAGCAGCATAAATGCTTGCTCGATGAGCCATGGCCGCTTTGTCTGAGCCTCAAAAAACACCGGATCGCAGGTGCTTACAACGAGCGGCCTCAGAAGCGCGGCAAATGAAACAAGCGTTACAGTGGCGACCGCTCCAACCAGAAGCATCGATGCATCGTCAATCCCAAGAATTGATCCGAAAAGGAAGCTCTTGAGCGGCACGGCCGAGCCCGCGGCGGACAAAATGAAAATCCCGGCTGCAAGCGCGATGAGATACAGCGACGCAAGGCTGGCATCGCTTCGTAGAATTGTCTTGCGCGCCAGTAAGGCAGTCAGGATCGCCACGCCGATGCCGGCAATCAGTCCTCCCACCAGCAGGGACATCACCGACAGGCCCGCCGTGACAAACCCGATCACAATACCCGGCGTGATCGCGTGGGCCATGGCCTCGCCCGCAAGAGACAGACGTCGCAAGACCAGAAAAGCGCCAACTGGCGCGACAGATGCAGACAAAACCGTGGTCGCCACGAAGGCGCGACGCATAAAGGCAAAGCTCCACATCTCAGAGAAAAGCTCAAACACTGGCTGTCTCCCGCTGGCGCGCTGCGCCTCGAAACATCCAGGATGCCTGGCTTTCCGAAAGATATTTCTGCGCCACCAACCTTTCCGGCGTGAGAACAGTGTCGACGTCACCGAAAGTGGCCTGTTCCCCTCCGAGGAGCAAAGCGTGGCTGCAATGATCGAGAACAGACGACAGGTCGTGCACAACCAGCACCACCGCGCGGCCTTCATTGCGCCAGTGTCGGATAATCGATAGCAGATGCGCCTCAGTGCTTTGGTCAACCGCCGCGAACGGTTCATCAAGAAGGATCAATTGAGCGTCCTGCATGATCACCCGTGCAAAGAGTGTGCGCTGAAGTTGTCCTCCGGACAGCGTGTGGATGGACTGATCGGCTATATCGAGCACACCCGTTGCGGCGAGCGCGCTTTCAACGCGCTGCTTGTTTTTGGCATTGAGTTTTCCCCGCAGACCAAGGCTCTGCCACGCGCCCATCGCAGCAAGCTCCCGAACACGGATAGGGAAGCGGCGATCAAACTCGGTCAATTGCGCAAGATAGCCAACCTCGCGTCGGGTTTGTCCGGTCCAGGTCAATTTGCCTGCTAGGGGTTTGTTTAACCCAAGCAGCGTTTTCACGAAGGTGCTCTTTCCGGTGCCGTTTGCGCCCAGAACCGCCAGTGTGGCGCCGCATTCGACATCCATCGACAGCCCGCGAAACAGGGTCAGATTCTTAAATCCAAGCGCGAGGTTTCGGACTTCCAAAACGGGTGCCATCACAACACCACCAGAATCGAAAGCCAGAGCACCCCGGAAAAGGCAAGAGCGCAGCCAATCAGCGCGGCAACGCTGATTTCTGTCAAACAGAAGCCCGGTCGCAAAGACCGGTGCTGGTCTCGGTCGCGCGGGGTCACGGTGACACCGGCGTTTGTGTTAGATCAGATGTTGCACAATCGCTATTTTTGGGCTTTTGCGCATCGCGTTGATCTAAAAAAAGATCATATTTGCCGGTGTTTTTTCGGCACATCGCCACCCCCATGCGGGCGGGGACGAGGCGGAACAATGCTGTGTTTCGGCGGCGAAAGCGTCGACCATTGACTTCTCCTTCCAGGACACCCCGCCTGGATAAGTTTCAGTTGCGATGGCAGGTCTCCTGACTCGCGGGTCGATGCTTTTCCGAACCTTCCCAGGCTTGCGTATGGCGCCAGCCCAGTGGTCTCTACGGAATCGCTCACCGCTCACAGTTGCGGGGGCAGTCACGGATTTGGCGCCTGATGGCTACACCTCACCGTGTTCCCATTTCATCTCGGCGAACCTTGGTCGCCGGGAACCATCCCAGCCACCTAACGCCGTCAAATTGGTTTGGTCAAGGATCAAGAGACGCCGCGGCAGCGTGCCGCGCGCATCGCTTGTCGTTCAGAGCACCAAGGAGATTGCCACATGCGGTCCAAGACCGCTTACGTCACCTGATTTGCAATCCCGCGCTGGGGCCCCGTGTCTAAAAGGAGGTTTAAAAACCCGACTGATTTTCAGATCTGGTGAAGTATCTTTCGACCTGAGGCAAAACCGATTTTCCTGCTGCAGCATGTTGAGGCTGCTCCGGGTTGGGGGTTCTGACAACGCATTCGGCGTAGGATTGACGTTGGCGAATCTGGTTCCACCAACGCGTAACCTTCGGGTAATTTGTCTGCCACAAGCCGCTGAGCTGCAGCTCATCCAGTCGCAAGACCAAAGGCGTCATGGACGTGTCAGCCAAGGTGTAGTCTGCGCCCACCAGCCAACCGCTATCCTCCGTTATCTGTGCCTCCATATCGGACAGCATCATCTGTAAGCCTGCCATAGCGGCCGGGAAATCAGGGCTGTCTAACCCTAAACTGATCACTCGCCTGCGCCTTTCCCGCTTTGCGGCGTCCGGTATACCATCAATGTAGGCATTGATTTCGTCCGGCGTCTTCTCCAAAATTTTTGGCCGCATGGAGATTGCATAGGTCGCCACACCGACCATGGCCAGGCATTCGTCGGCGCGTTTCATCCACCACCAGTTTTTCGCAATACCAAGCGCAGTGCTCGGCTTAAGGGCCGGCCCCTTAAATGCGTCGTCAATGTAATTGATGATGACCGAGCTTTCCGTAAGAACCTCCCCGTCATGGATCAATGTCGGCACAACACCATTTCGGTTGAGCCTCAGGTATTCAGGGGTCTGCAAGTAGGCCCGATCAACGATGCGGGACTCATAGGCCACGTCTTTTTCCGCCATAGCAAATCGGACCTTCTGTCCGCAGGTTGCACCGGGGAAGAAAATAAGCTGCAGCATTGGTCCTCCTTTCAGAACTCCGGGAGCGACTGCTTGCGGTTCGCCTTGCGATAGCCAAACGAGGGGCAGGTTGAAGAAAGCGAAGAAGGTCTGCGGAGGTTTAAAACGCCCTTCAAGAACAGTGGATCTGAAAAACGGACAGAAACGACCAAACCGATTCTCTATATTTTCACCATGAGTTTCCCCATGTTGTTGCCTTTGTACAGGCGCTGGATTGCGCCAGCTGCCACATCTATTCCCTCGTGAATTTCAACGCGGTGCGCCAGCTTGCCATCCAGGAACCACTGACAAAGCTGCGCCTGTACCTCGGGCCATCGGTCCTTGTAGTCGAATGTGTAAAGCCCCTGAAATCGAGCGCGCGTGACAAGGAGCGTCCTTTCGATCCGAGGACCGTCCGGAGGAGGGGACCAAACGGCAACAGAAGCCGTACCGCAAATAATCGAACGGGCCCCGACGGCCAGCTTTCCGTAGACTGCGTCCGAAATGGCGCCGGCGGTATTGTCGAAATAGACGTTTACACCATCCGGGCACGCATCCGCCAAGGCCTCACCCAGGTTCGCGGTCTTGTAATTGATCGCGGCATCGTAGCCGAACGCGTCTTTGCAGAGGGCGACCTTTTCATCGCTTCCAGTCAGTCCAACTGTGCGGCAGCCCTGGAGTTTCGCGATCTGGCCCGCAACGCTTCCGACTGCTCCCGCAGCTGTCGACACCACAACGCAGTCGTTGGGCTTGGGCTCTCCGATGAACATCAGCCCGCAATAGGCCGTGATCCCAGTGCTTCCCAACACACCAAGAAACGTCTCCAGAGGAATGTCAGCGCCCTGCAGATCCGGAACTTTGAAACGCAGCATTGATCCATCGTCAACGGCGTATTCCTGCAACCCAAACGTGCCGACAACCCTGTCACCAATGCTAAAATCAGGATGCCGGCTCGCGATCACCTCGCCGGCAGTGACCGCGCGCATAACGGCTCCGAGCGCAACGGGCTCTGAGTAATTCTTGGCTAAGTTTGCCCATCCGCGCATCGCCGGGTCGATCGAGATGTACCGGTTTCTCACTAGAAACTGACCCTCGATAGGGTCCGGTATGCGACTTTCGGTTCGCTCGAAGTGTTCAACCTGCGGGATGCCAACAGGTCGCGACTTTAGGATGATCTGGGTGTTGATTGTATCTGAGATCGGCACTTGGCAGTCCCTCCGAACCGTCCGGCGAGAGTAGAATGCCCGCCGATCCGGGTCTCGGACCATCACTGGCGCGGCCATCTGGTGAACAGCCGTTGCGCAAAACAGGCGTTTGCCTGAACCGTACCCTGGGCCTTAGAGAACACTGTGATGAGGTTAAACTGGCCGGTGGTGCCTGCGCCCACTACACTCGTCCACCTGGTGACCGTGCTCACAATCGGCCGGGACACTGTAAGGCGGAGTTTTTAGAGTCTTCGGCAACACGTTAAGGAGGTCGTCATGGCGGTTTCAGCACTCGCGTACCTTGGTGTCCGATCCAGCGAGATCGACGACTGGGGCAGCTTTGCACAAAACCTTCTTGGCATGCAGAAGATTGACGCGGCGGGCAAGTCTTTGGCCTTCCGAATGGATGATCGGGAACAGCGTCTGATCGTGTCAGATGAACCTGGCGAAACCCTTGCTTTCCTGGGATTTGAAACGTCTGAAGCGTCGGATCTTGAACAGTACGCTGCACGCCTCGACGCAAATGGCGTGGAGGTGCATTCGGGAAAGGGTGACCTCGCTGACCGGCGACTTGTCGAAGATATGATCTGGTTCAACGATCCCATGGGCAATCGGGTGGAACTGGTCTACGCGCCGATGACGACCGATGAGCCGTTCGTACCAGGACGCCCGATCGACGGATTTAAAACCGGGCCTTTTGGTATGGGACATGCCGTGCTGCATGTTCAACATATCGAAGTCATGATGCCATTCTATCGCGACTTGCTGGACTTCCGAGTTTCCGACTACGGCTTGAAGCCCTACGGGCTTTATTTCTTTCACATCAATGGCAGACATCACAGCTTCGCCATGGTTGGCTCGGGCAAGCGTGGGTTCCACCATTTCATGGTTGAATATAACAATCTGGACGATGTCGGGCAGGGCTACGATATCGCTCAGACTTCAGACAAAGTGGCCTTCACATTGGGTCGTCACTCGAATGACTGGATGACCTCTTTCTATTCTCACACTCCTTCAGGCTTTTTTGTCGAAACGGGTTGGGGTGGGCGGATAATCGACCCCGAAACCTGGGAGCCGCATGAAACCGATACCGGACCGAGCTATTGGGGGCATGAGCGTCTGCATCTTCCCGATGAAGATGGCGGAGTACGCCAGCAAATGCGCGGAATGGCAATGGAAAGTGCGCGAAAGGGACTGCGCACGCCGCCTGTCAAAGACTGTCCCTGGCTCTATGGCGAACTGGCAAAGCAAGGCCGGTAGCCGGGCGTTTCAATGGGTCTAGAAAAGGCGGCTCAAGAGTTGAGCCGAGGCGCCAAACAGAGTGGTTTCAAGTGTCGTCGACGACGCTGTTGGCCAGCGTGCCTATCCCGCTGATTTCAACTTCAGCCATCATACCCGAAGTCATGTAAAGCTGCGGGTTCCGAAACTTTCCAACACCACCGGGTGTTCCAGTCGCGATGACGTCGCCCGGCTCTAACGTGATGACGGTCGAGGCATACGCGATCAGCTCTGGAATGGATATCGCCAGATCGTCGATTCCGGCTCGTTGTTCGACATTGCCATTGATCCGCGTTGTCAGTGTCTGCTGCGTGATTTCGCCAAGCTCATCCGGTGTCACAATCCACGGCCCCATAGAACCTGAGGCCTCGAAGTTTTTGCCAGGCCAAAACTGTGTTGTGTGTGTCTGATACTCGCGGATCGTTCCATCGTTAAAGCAACTGTATCCCGCAATTACGTCCATGGCATTCGCCAGCGGGACGTTTCGGCAGGATTTGCCGATTACCACGGCGAGTTCGCCCTCATAGTCGAACGTATCGCTTACACGAGGCCGGATCAGCGGTGTGCCATGACCGACAATTGAGCTTGGATACCTCGTAAATATCGACGGGAACTTCGGCTTGTCCCGACCGGTCTCTTTAATATGGCTCATGTAATTGAGGCCGATACAAAGGATCTTGTCTGGATTGGGAACAGGCGGCAGCAGCGTTACATCACGCAGCGCGATCTCGGGACCACAGCCCTCAAGTTCAGAAACTGCTCCGGCAGCCAGGACTCCGCGTAAATCACTGTATGTCCCGTTCAGAGTGCTGCCTGCATCGCGAACGATCTCGCCGTCTGTGGTGCCGTAGGAGGCTGTCGAGTCTTGGCGAATAAAGGAAACCAGGCGCATGAATCGAATTCCCGTTCTGTCCGATTAGTCAGGATGGTTGAAGCGACACCCGCCGATGGCAATTCCCGTGCCGCTTCTGTTGTGGCCGTGGCCAGGTGTCTTTCAGTTGCTCATCGCCGCGCGAAACGCGTCAAGCAAAGCTGCATTGTCAGGGTCTTCTGCCAGCCAGTTTTCGACGGCAGGCAACGTGGCGTCGCGCCAGGCTTCCAGAGTGGCTTGATCCGGTTCAGTTATTTTTATTCTGCCTTCCTTAACCGCTGCAGCGCGCGCAGCCTCGTTGTTGTCGTGGAAAGCTGCCCCCAGGACAGCTGCAAAGGGTGCACCTGAGACTTTGTCGAGGCCGGCTTTTGCTTCGTCAGAGAGGCTCTCGTATTTCTGCTTGTTCATGACGATCATCAAGGGCGTGGTGCCCATTGGGACTTCAAGCACGTGATCGACAGTGTCCATAACTCTGAAGGTTTTAAGTGCGTTCCACTCGTTGAAGGAGCCTTCGATTACACCGCGAGAGATACTTTCAGCAATCGTTGGACCGGTGATGCCACCAACGGCAACGGCATCCATCTCTTCAATTGCCGCCAGCAAAGAAGGTGAAGCGGCGCGGAAACTTCTGCCTTTCATGTCTTCGGGCATCAGGATCTGGTCGGTGGATGCAACGTTTTGAGGTGACGTGACAAAAAGACCAATGATCTTGTACTTATCGAAATCACCCTTCAGCAGCCCTGACTCCAGCATCTCCCACAAAGCTACGGACCCATCCGCGGAAGTTGTAACGGTATAAGGAAGCTCTGCCACGGAAAGCCCGGGAAAAACGCCCGGTGTATAGCCAGGGACAACAAAGGCCACATCCGCAACGCCGTCCTCTACAAGCTTAAGTTGCTGTGCTGGGGAGCGGCCCAGGGTACCACCTGGAAACATCTTGATTGTGACTTCCCCGCCGGTTGCCTCCTCGACACGGCTGCCCCATGCCGGAAAGACCTCACCTGTCAGGAAAGCGACAGGTGGTTCAAAAGATGAAAAGCGAAGTTCTTCTGCCTCCGCTGATAAAGCAAGGGCAACAGTCAGCGCGAGTCCGGATATGACTTTAGCGTGCATGATTTTCCTCCCTAATCACAACACAAGGTATGGGTCGTAATTCCGGGTTAGCTGACGTGGCAGCGAGCCTGACAAAAATTTGCGGCAACGTTCACCCAGTGAACCTCACGGCCTAAAGCAACACCGACGGCAGCCACAAAGTCAGCACAGGGAAAGCAAACAGGATCGCAAGACGGACCAAATCCGCCGCAAAGAACGGCAGAATCCCGCGGTAAATCGTGGGGAGCCCAATGTCTCGCCGCATTGCATTCAGAACCATCACGTTGATGCCGATAGGCGGTGTGATCATGCCGATTTCTATAACAATAACGTTGATGATTCCCCACCACACAAGATCGAAACCGAACTGCTGTACCAGCGGGATCACGAACGGGAGGGTTATGATCATTGCGGCGACTTCGTCAAAAAAAGCGCCGAGTACGATGTACATAGCCAGAAGCATAAGGATAACGCCAGTCGCAGACATGCCCGACCCGGCTATGCCGTCCACGATAAAAGACGGAGCATCGGTAACTGCCATGAAATAGGAAAAGATGGTCGCACCGAACACCATCACATAGATCATCGCAGTGGCTGTTGCTGATGCGACAAGAACACTTGCCAGTTCTCGCAGGTTAATACCTTTGCGGAGAATGAGAAAAGCAAATGCAACCACAACGCCAACTGACGCGGCTTCGTTAACCGTAAAGATGCCCGAATAGATGCCGCCGAGAACTACGGTCGCCAGAAAGATCACACCCCATCCGTTACGAAGCGCCTCCATGCGTTTGCGAAAAGACCGCTTTTCAATTTCCGAGGCGGCAGATGGATTGATCAATATCGAGACCCTGACCGCGCCTGCGTAACAAAGGATTGCCAGCAAAGCTGGGATCATTGCTGCGGTGAAGAGTTCGACAACGAACTGCTCGGTCAGGATCGCGTAGAGCAACATAATTGTTGACGGAGGCACTATGATCCCCAATGTGCCGCCGGCGGCAATCGAACCCGTTGCAAGTGACGGCGCGTAGCCCCGTTCGAGCATCTCGGGCAGCGCCACGCGCCCGAATGTCGCTGTGGTGGCCACACCTGATCCGCATATCGCGCCAAAGCCGCCGCATCCGAGCACGGTGGCAGTGGCCAGCCCCCCCTTACGGTGCCCGATAAAGGAATGCGCGATGTTATAGACGTCGTTGGCGAGACCCGATGACGCCGCAAGATTGCCCATCAGCATAAACAGTGGGATGACCGCGAGATTGAGATTTGTAAGCGTCGCAGCGGTCTCAGATGCCAACAGTGTCAGGCCAGGCCCCCAACCCACAACCATGGCGAAACCGCCCATTCCCACGAACCCCATCGCGATACCTATTGGGACGTGGAGCGCGATCAGCACCAGCATGATGGCAAACCCGAGCCCGGCCAGGAGCAGAGGATCCATCGTCTAGTTGCCCTGTTCGTGGGAGGGCGCGTTTCCGTTCTCCCATCCCATCAGCCGCCGCAGATCCACAAGTGCGACCATAGCCTGAGCCACAACGGCCACGACGAAGAAAATGGTGGCCACCCACCACCATGGCCCAACCGGCCATTTCAGAACCCAGGTTTGCTCGCCTCTTGCCGTGATAGACGCCGCATAAGGAATGAACTGCCACGTCATTAGGGCGAAAAACAGTAGAACGGCGAGACTTGCAAAGAGGTTTATTGCAAGGTGAGCCTTCCCCCCGAGAATGGTTCCAAGCACGTCGACAGAGATGTTCTGTCGCGCCAGAAGCGAATTCGGAATGCACGCTGACACAACGACGGCCATTACAACCGCGGCGACGTCGTTCACGCCCTGTAAGGGATAATCGAACAAACGGCGCAGGGTTATGTCGACCACAACCATTATGGCGAGGATCAGAAGCCCGGTGAACCCGACCAAGGCCAGGGCATGGGCCAGACGCTCGGTAAACCTTTGAAGTCTGTTCAACTCTTCCTCCCCAAGATGCGCGCCCATCAGGCCATGACGCGACCTCTGCCTCCAAGATCAGTCAGCGAGCCTCATGCTGTTGCAGAGGCAGGGCGCGTTTCGAGCGACGATGTGCAACCGAACACGGCTTTGTAGCGCGTCATGCCATCTGCCAATCCAGCCGGCGAAAATGCCGCCGCCACATAGCGGTCCGGTCTGACCAGCAGAATTTCGTCACGATGCGTGCGCAGACGTTTGGCCCGCGGGTCAGAGGTCCGTGCAGCCGACATTGGCCCATCTGCGTCACGGAAGGGACAAAAGACGCGGCTGAGAGGCAAGTGCATGAACTCGTTGTCTACAAAGCCCGCCAGCGCCTCGGCTCCAGGGCAGTCCTGAGCAATGAGGGCAAAGCCCGGGCCAAGCAGACTGTCCAGCTTTCGCACGTGACCACCGCAGTCTACATCGGGCTGGGGGATCATCTCGCCAACGAGCGAGGCTTCCAGATCATCTTCGCCCAGATCAAGAAATAGTCCGGTGTCGTATCGTGGGCGGGGTTTAAAACGCATGTGCAACAGATAGTCCTGGACCGCCGGGAAGGGGGCCAGGGTCTTGAGAAGATGCTGGCGAAAGGCAAGTTGATCGCGCTCTATCGGCATAATCATATCGCCCATCGCCACAGCCAATTGGATCATAGCCCACGCAGGCCCTCGGCGTTCCGCGTGATAGCTGTCCAGGATCGCTGGCGATGCGCCTCCATTAAGAACACAGGCGAGCTTCCAGCTCAGGTTAGACGCGTCGCGCAGCCCCGCATTCATGCCCTGACCTGCGAATGGTGGTGTCATGTGAGCGGCATCGCCGGCCAGAAGAATGCGCCCTTTCCGCCATTGATCGGCGACACGTGCGTGAAACGTGTAAATGGTTTTGCGTAGGATATCCTTGCTGGAAATCTCCCGGAATGGACGAATAAGGCCTGCCAGAAAGGTTTCTTCGAGCACTTCATCATGGGTTTCACCTGGCAGAAGCATGAATTCGTAGCGCCGACCGCCATGCGGGGCTGGAACTGAGACATGCGGCCTCTGGTTCGAGCAAAAGAAACGGGAACGGTTCTCGGTGTCGGGATCGTTCAGGGTGTCAACTACAATCCAATCCTGTTCGTAGGTTGAGCCGCGCATCGGAATGCCCAAGGTTTCCCGTGTTGGGCTGCGCCCTCCATCCGCGGCCACCACGTAATCTGCCAGAACGGTCTGGGCAGCACCTTCTGGACCGGTGAGGGAAACCGCAACATGGTCTTCTTCCTGCTCCAGAGCCAATACTTCACATGAAAAGTGCAGATTACAGAGCGGGTTGCGTGACACAATCTCGCGCAGCGCTGTTTCCATCTCAGGTTGATTAATGAAGTGACGTTTTGCAAAACCGTATGTCTCCGGGCCCGCTCCCACACGCCCGAACCGCTGACCGTTTTCGTCAATGTAATCTGCGCCATTTCCGACGATGGCCTGAGCGACATAAGTCTTGTCCGCTCCGAACACTTGCAAGGTTCGGGCACCCTCGTCGTCCAGCACAATGGCACGGGGGATTTCAAAGGCATGCGCGTTTCGCTCCAGAACGACAGACCGCACGCCGTAGCTTGCCAGCAAGAGCGATGTTGTGAGGCCGGTGGGGCCGGCACCAATGATAACCACGGGAAGTTTTGTCGGTAAATTGAGCATCTTAGCTCTCTCTTTTCCGCGTTGGTTCGGTTGCTCCAAAGATCAGATGACTCTGCCCCACCCAAGATCTGTCTCGGCGCGTCATCGGGATAGTCCCAGCATCGTCCGGGTCTCCTTTGCAGACGCAAGTTCATAGCCCAGTTCATCGAGAATGCGCTTCGCCTTGTTTACCATTTCGGCATTTGAAGGCGCCAGTTGTGCCTTGCTCAGTCGGGCAGAATCCTCCAATCCAATTCTAACGTGCCCGCCGCTCATTGCCGAAAGGGCAACCATGGGAAAGGCCCATCGCCCAGTCCCAAATCCGGTCCACTGCGCGCCCGGTGGCAGCCTGGACCGCGCATAAAGCAAGGTCTCAGGAAGCGGAACAAACCCGTACTTTACCCCCATAACCACGCTGCAAAGGGGCGCCGCGTCGATTGTGCCCTCAGCGATCAAGTCGTGCATCAATGCAATGTCGCCGGAATCAAACAACTCGATTTCTGCGCGCGCGCCTGCTTCGCGTATGGCCTGAGCCATCACTTTTATAGTGCGGGGCGTGTTGATCACGACTTCTTTGCCGAACATCATGGTGTTGAGATCGAGCGTAGAGATATCTGGCCTGAGAGCGATGATATGCTCCACACGGCGTTCGGGCAGCACAAAATTCGTTTTCGGGCCAGGCACGAGCGGGTTGTGATCGGATGGGTCGTAGCGACCTCCGTTGCCGGTTGTAAGGTTGATGATCAACTCGTCGCTGACATTGCGAATGCGATCCACAACCTCGGCGTAAAGCGACACATCCATTGCCGGCTGTTCGGTTTCAGGATCTCGGACATGAATGTGAACAATCGCCGCCCCGGCGCGCCATGCGCCAAGCGCATCGTCAGCGATCTCTTTCGGGGTGATGGGCAGGTTAGGATTTTGCGCGCGAGTGGTGAAGTTTCCGACAATCGCGCAGGTAAGATAGACTGGCCGCATCTCCGGTTGTCCTTGCAGTTCTGAGCAAGCTAAGCACGCAAGACCCGGTTTTGGCCCAAGAATTGACCAGCGCGTTCACACCTTGAACATCACGCAACGATGGGTTCGATTTCCCGCTCAATCAGCGCGCCAATCCGATCGCATGTTGTCTGCAAAGGCTCAATAAACCTGCGCACCATTTCGTCGAAGGTGATGGCCGACTTCAGGCAAATGATTGTAAGCGATGCCAACACCCGATCATCGTATCTGATGGGTATCGAAACGCATTGTGTGTGATCCCAGCCGCCTTCAGTTCGAAAGCCGAACCCATGTGCGCGAGTGCGTTCCAGGATCCGATCAATCATGAGCTTTTCGTGGATCAGCGCGTGCTCGGGCGCGTCGGAGTTGCGCAACATCTCGAAGATCATTTCTCGTTCGTCATCCGGACAGAACGCCAGATAGGCGTGCCCCCCTGCCGATTGCAGCAGCGGAATGCGTTTTCCGATCATTCCCGTGTCGAACGACAATGGTGAAAACATATGGGTCGATTCACGAATGAGCATTGCGTCATAGTCGATTGTCACCAGATCGATGGGCCAAAGGATCTCGCGTCCGAGCTTGATCATTTCAGGCATCGCGATTTGCCCCACCCAGGACTTGTCATCAAACCCGGAGCTTAGCGCATGGCAGGAAAGCGTAGGCGACCAGCCTCGGCCCGAGGTGGATTGCGCGACAAACCCCATAGACTGGAGCGTCTCTAGCAACCGAAACACAGTAGACCGCGATAGGCCGCTCAGGTCTGCGATTTCCTGTGTGGTGACGCCGTCCTGCTCGTTCACAGTTTCCAGTATTTTCAAGCCGCGCTCGAGCGCGCGTACGGGTTTGTAAACGGTCATTTGTATGCCTCCCTAGGCGGCCAGCCAGTTTGCGTGGGAGCCTGCCAGGAACCCGAAGAAACCAGCGACCTTTAAAAACGATACGCTGGCCGCTGATCGATTTTCAACCGGGTTGTTCAACAGGTGAACGTTTTGGCATCCCTTGCTCTGGTGTCCTGCGATCGTGCGCCGGGACGCTCCGCAGGCCTGGGCCGCAGCCTTGGAAGTAAACCGACCCGTGTTTGTGAGGTTTTGCCGCAGCGCCGATAAGCGATAAGAACTGCAGCCGTAAATGCGCCATTTGACAAAGCGCATTCAGCCCGTGACCACTGACTTTTTTCCTTGGATTTGGGTTAAGCGGAATTCAAATGCGGCGACATCACGCCCCAAGCATGCGCCCAACCTGTGCGCGCAACCTTATCGGAGAAACACCAACTCAATGGTGCTGAAACTGGAACCAATCCAGCGGCATGCACCTAAACCTCTAGCCCCATGATCGTCATGTCGTATGAACCCAAGCTCTATTCGCGCATTGAATCATGCAGCTGTGAACTGTCTGCGCGTGTCTACACGTAGTTTTAGCCATCCGCAGCAGTGAACCGCGTGACACACAAACCTCAGATTCTATTTTGGAAATTGGCTCCGGCGGTAGGGATCGAACCTACGACCAATTGATTAACAGTTATTTTTTGGGGTAAATCGCGACCTAACAGTGTAAAGCTTTCTATCCCTATTTTTCGCTATTATATCTAGTATTTGCGTCTTATTTCCTTATTTGATAGGCAATGGGGTAACAGCGCCTAACCCCTCAACCCGTTACCCCAGCTGTTACCCCGGAGACCATTTGATTGATCTGGGAGCCGCCTGCATTGCCCGAGCACTCACTGCCAAAACCGTCGAAAATTTGAAGCCTGATCCGTCAAGGCGCTCCGAAATTCCCGACCCCGCTTTGACCGGCCTCTACCTTGTTGTGCAGCCTTCTGGGGCGAAGTCCTGGGCGGTGCGCTACCGCCACGAAGGTAAGCCCCGAAAGCTGACGCTGGGTCGCTTCCCGGCCATGACCGTGGCGGGCGCGAGGGCCGCTGCAGCCGAGGCGTTGGACAAGATCGACCATGGCGACGATCCCGCCGGTGCAAAGCAGCGCGACAAGGCTGCGAAGAAGGAGGGCAGGGACAGCGTCCGGGTGCTGGTCGAGAAATTCGACAAGCGGCACCTGGCCAGCCTGAAAAGCGGAGCGCAGGCGAAGCAGTTCCTTGATCGTTTCGTTGTGGCGGCTTGGGGCGAGCGGGATATTCAGACAATCACAAAACGCGACGTTCTCGACATGCTGGACGAGATTGTGGACAGCGGGCGCGCGACAACTGCTAACCGGGTGCGCGCGCATCTGTCCAAGTTTCTGAACTGGTGCGTCGAGCGCGACGTGATCGACGTGTCGCCTATGATGGGCGTGAAAGCCCCCGCGAAGGAGGCCAGCCGCGACCGGGTTCTAAGCGACGACGAAATCCGCTGGTTCTGGGAAGCCTGTGAGGGGGTAGGGGAGCCGTGGGGGCCGCTGGGTCGCTTCCTGCTCCTTACTGGGCAGCGGCTGAATGAAGCCGCACAAATGACTGATGATGAAGTGTCTGGCGATCTGTGGCACCTTTCGGCAGAGCGCACCAAGAACAAGCGAGTGCACGATGTGCCGCTTTCAGACGCCGCCAACGCCGTTCTCGCGGCCAAGGAACGTGTAAAGAGCCGAACGGGGTACGTGTTCACCACAACCGGCGAGACGCCAGTGCAGGGTTTTCACAAGGGCCGGAATAACATCGCCAAACACATGGCAGAGGTGGCCGAAGAAGAGCGCGGCGAACCCGTCGAAATCCCCCATTGGACCTTTCACGACCTGCGCCGCACGGCTGCAACGGGCATGGCGCGGCTGGGTATCCCGGTGCGCGTGACAGAAGCGGTCTTGAACCACGTCAGCGGCACCGGCGGCGGAATAGTGGCGGTGTATCAGCGGCACGACTACGCGGACGAAAAGCGCAAGGCGCTGGAAGCCTGGGCGCGCTTTGTCGGCGACATCGTGGGCGGCAAAGCGGACAACGTGGTGCAGCTGGAGGCCGGGAAATGAACCCCAGCTGGTTCGAGCGTCCGGATTGGCCAGCCGATCACGAGTTAGAACTAAGGCAAGCACTGATTTCAGCGGTGGTTTCTTTGCCTAATGGCGATCGGTTGACCGACGAGGACGCAGAGTGGAAAGCCCTTTACCTGTTGTCTGCTTCAAATTGGGGGCGCAATGAAGAACAACCGCATAACAGGCCCGCGTCGCAGAAAAAGACGAATCAAGATTTGCGGAAGCTCAACGCGCTTTGCGAGAAAACAGTTGCCCATATTAAGCAGATGAACCAACCTGCCGTTGGTGCTTACTTTCGGGAAGGATCCGACCTTTGGACGCTTGAGGCAAAGCTGTCAGAGGCAGCTGAAATCGCGCAGCACGCCTTTGGACCAATTGAGGCAGATGTTGCACGCGGCGCAACCAAGATTGCGGCCGCGCAGGTCACAGAGGAGGCCGCTGGACTTTTCGAGCACATCACAGGTTTGCGCCCTACATTCACGACAAACCCCGAAACAAAAGAGATTACTGGGGCGTGGCCTTCTTTTGTCTCCGCCATTTTCTCCGCTCTATACATTGACGCATCAGTCGAAGCTCAAGTGAGGGCGCTAAAGGAGAAATCCCGCAAAAAATAGGTGCGAAATCTCCTTTTGAAACATAGTTCAGTTTGCCTTTTATGGGGTGCCATGACCTAACACGAAAGGCATGGCACCGTGACAGAGATTAAACTGACCCGCCGCATCCAAGCCCACCACGTACGCGAACTCTGCGGCGATATCAGCGACATGACGCTGTGGCGGTGGCTCAACACCCCAGAAATGGATTTCCCCAAGCCGATCTACATCGGACGCCGCCGGTACTGGCGCGAAGAAGAAGTCCACGCATGGCTCGAAGCCCAAGAGGTGGCGGCATGAACTGGGAA